>NZ_ABVL01000018.1 GCF_000173075.1 Chthoniobacter flavus Ellin428 | reverse complement strand
TCCTTTGTCCCTCCGGGACAACCTTCCGCGCCAACGCAGCGACTTCGTCGCAGCCATGGAAGAACTGCGCAATGTTTGAGGCGCTCTGGCGCTTTTCGATGACCGATTCCCAAAGCGCCAGGGGACTGGCGCACTCCAAGAACGCAAGCGTCGTTCGCTCGCTGGCTCGAAGCGCGAAGCATTTCGTAGTCCTCGGCTTGGCAGCGCTCGTCTTGGCCGGCGCGTCTGCTTGTGCCGCGGACTGGCCGCGCTTTCTCGGGCCGAACAACGACAGCTCTTCGGCGGAGACGAAGCTTCTTCACCAATGGCCGAAGGAAGGTCCGCGCAAGCTGTGGGAATATGAGAAGGGCGATGGCCACACCGGTCCGGCGATTGCCGGAGGGAAGGTCGTGCTCTTTCACGCGCTCGATGGAGATGAAGACGTCGATTGCCTCGATGCCGCGAGCGGCAAGCGGTTGTGGCGGGTGAGTTACTCCGCGGATTATCAATCGCAGTACGGCGCCGGTCCAGGGCCGCGGACGAGCCCGGTCATCGATGCCGGCGTGGTTTACACCCTGGGCATCAAGGGCACGCTCCAGGCGTTGGATCTCGCGACCGGTGCGGTGAAGTGGAAGAAGGAGTTGGCGAATGATTATCGCCTGTTGCCCACCTTTTTCGGTCAGGGCGGCACGCCGCTGGTCATGGGCGACAAGCTCATCGTACCGCTCGGCACCGAGGACCAGAAATCCGTCGTCGCGCTCGACAAGCAAACCGGGCGCGAAGTGTGGGCGGCGAAATATCCGTGGGGATCGAGCTACTCCTCGCCGGTGCCGGCCCAGTTTTACGGGCGCGAGTGCGTGCTCGCTTTTCAAGGCGGGATGGCCGATCCGCCGACCGGTGGCTTGCTGGTTATCGATGCTGCCAATGGCCAGGTGCTCAGCGCCACGCCGCATCGCGCGCGCATGTTTGCCAGCGTGAGCATTTCCGCGCCAGTGATTTCGGGCAATGACGTCTTCGTCGCCGAGGCGTACACCGAGGGCGGCGCTTGCGTGGAGATTGCACCGGATTTCACTGCGAAGGTGGCCTGGCGGGCGCGCAAATTCGATACTTACGTGACTTCTGCGGTCGCATTTCAAGGGCACTTCTACGGATTCGCCGGACAGCATCCGCAGAATGCGGACCTGGTCTGCTATGAAGCGGCCAGCGGGCGCGAACTGTGGCGCGACGATCTCGGCAGCAAATACCAGCGTGGCTCGTTGCTCCGCGCGGATGGCGCTTTCCTCGCCTTGGGGGAAAATGGCGACCTGGCGTGGCTCGATCTCACGCCCAAGGGCGCGAAGATCACCGCCGCGGCAAAGCTCTTCAACGCACCGGAAAGCTGGACCCCGCCGGCCTTGAGCGACGGTCGCCTTTTCATTTGCCAGAACCAGCCGGGCAGCCAGAACAGCAAGCCGCGGTTGATTTGCTACGATCTTCGCGGTCAGTAGTCCTTGCATGAAGATCGTCCTGCTCACGCCTGGAACCGGCAGCTATCACTGCGGCGTTTGCATGCGCGATAATGCGCTGGCCAAGGAATTGCACCGGCAAGGGCACGACGCTCTGATGCTGCCGATGTATCTGCCGCTGACGCTCGACGAAGACGCGGCCAGCCCGGATACGCCGATCTTCTTCGGCGGCGTGAGCACCTACCTGCGGGAAAAAGTGCCGTGGCTGCGCCACATGCCGCGCTGGCTGGATCGGTTGCTTTCCAGTCGTGCTTTGTTGCGTCTGGTCGCCGGGAAAGCGGCTGCGCGCACCGGTGGGCCGGATGTGGCGAAGCTCACCATTTCGATGTTGGAAGGCGAGCAGGGGAATCAGGCCTCGGAGATCGAAGAACTCATCGCCTGGTTGCGCGAGCACGCCCGGCCCGATGCCATCTGGCTTTCCACCGCACTGCAGGCGGGTATGGCGCGGCGGCTCAAGGCCGAACTGGGCGTGCCGGTCATCGGCTTTTTGCAGGGCGAGGACGCTTTCATCGACGGCCTTGGCGCACCGTGGACCGAACGTGTCTGGAAGCTCCTCGGCGAGCGCATGCGCGATGCCGATCGCTGGATCGCCCCGAGCCAATACTTTGGCGAACTCATGGCCAACCGCAGCGGTTGGACGGCCACCGATCGCGAACGGCTCATCCAGATCATCCCCAATGGCATTTCGCTGGATGGCTATGTGGGCACATCCTCCCGCCCGGAGCACGTGATCGGCTATCTCGCGCGCTTCATTCCGGGCAAGGGTTTGGGTCTGCTGGTCGATGCGTTCATTGCGTTGAAAAAGCGTGGCCGTTTCCCCGAATTGAAGCTCCGCTGTGCCGGCTCCATGACCGAGGCGGATGCGCGTTACGTGGACACCTTGAAGGTGCGTTTGCGTGAGGCCGGGTGTGAAGGCAGCGTCGAGTGGTATCCCAACGTGAGCCGCGAAGAGAAAATCGCTTTCCTGGAGGGCCTGACCCTCTTTTCCGTGCCTGCTACGTATGGGGAGGCCTTTGGCATGTACGTGATCGAGGCCCTGGCCGCCGGCGTGCCTGCGATCCTGCCGAATGCCGCCGCTTTTCCGGAAATCATCGAAGGCACTGGCGGGGGTACGCTTTTCAATTTGGGGACGGCGGACGCCGACAGTACGGAGCGCCTGGCCGAGGCCCTTGAATCGCTCCTGGCCGCCCCAGAAAAGGCCCGTGCCATGGGCGAGAGCGGCCGTGCGGCGGTCCAGCGAGAATACACCATCGGTCGTTTGGCGGAACGTTTGGTGGCAACGACGCGCGAAATGATAGACGCGCCGCAACCAGTCCATTAACTTCCGCGCCAATGCCTTACGAATTCAAGCACACCCGCCGCGTGGAATTTGCGGAAACTGACATGGCAGGCATCATGCACTTTTCCAATTTCTTCCGGATGATGGAGGCGGCCGAACACGCCTTCTTCCGGTCGCTCGGCTTCACCATTCATGAGGTGGAAGAGGATGCGACGATCGGTTGGCCGCGGGTCAGCGCTTCGTGCGATTACCGGGCGCCGTTGCGGTTCGAGGAAGAAGTCGAAATTCATCTCATCGTCGCCGAAGTGCGCAGCCGTTCAATCCGTTACCAGTTCATTTTCCGCAAGGTGGGCGACGGCACCGAGGTCGCGCGGGGCAATGTCGCCGCGGTCTGCACTACGGTGGACAAGACGACCGGCAAGCTCGTGCCAGTGCTGATTCCCGATCGCATTCGGGCCAAGATTTCCGCTGCTCCTCCGGAACTCCTAAGAACTCCGGCGGCAGCCTGATTTTCAAACCACTCCACTCTACCACTACATCACATCATGCCACCTACATCTGCTGCTCAATCTTCCGCTCCCTGGCTCTCCTTTGCCATGCTGACCGTCTTTTGCTGGGGCACCTATGGCATCTTTCTCGCCACGGGTTCCGAAGGGATGCACGACCCGGCCAACGGGCGGATCAAAGCTTTCCTCTTCGTCGGCATCGCCTACTTCCTGGCCGCCGTGCTCGCGCCCTTGCTCATCCTCGTGTTTAGTGGTGCGAACTGGGACTACCCGGTGAAGGGCATGGCCCTGTCGCTCATCGCGGGCATCGTCGGCGCCGTCGGCGCGCTCGGTGCGTTGCTCGCCTTTGGGGCGAAGGGGAACCCGGCGGTCGTCATGACCATCATCTTCGCCGGTGCGCCGGTGGTGAATGCGATCATCGCCCTGGCCGTCAAGCCGCCGGCGGGTGGCTGGGCGAGCGTTCCGATTCCGTTCTGGATCGGCATGGTGTGCGCCGTTCTCGGTGGCGCCTTGGTGACGAAATTCAAGCCCGCGCCCCCGCATGGGCACAAGCCGGCGGCGGCGACGGTTCCCGCACAGTCTCCGGCTGAGCAAAAAGCCGCGACCGAGCAAAAGGCTCCCGCGGAGCAAAAGGCCTAGTTCCGGGAATCTGTCCAGCGGAAGCCCCCTCGCCGCTCCATGAGCCAGATCGAGCGACTGCGCGCGCTGCTCGCGGAACTCACGCCCGGCAATCGCTTCTACACCAGACGCTTCGAGGCGGATGGTGTGGAGGCGCGGGCGATCACTTCGCTGGAGGAATTCTCCCGGCGGGTGAGCTTCACGCATAAGCAGGATCTGGTCGTCGATCAGGCGGCGCACGCGCCTTACGGCACGAATCACACCTATCCGCTGGAGCGCTATACGCGCTTTTGCCAGACGAGCGGCACGACTGCGCGGCCGCTCGTCATTCTCGATACGCCGGAGAGTTGGCAGTGGATGCTCGGTAATTGGGCGGCCATTTACCAGGGCGGTGGGCTGGAGCCGGGGGATCGCATTTATTTCGCGTTTTCCTTTGGGCCGTTCCTCGGTTTTTGGACGGCCTTCGATGCCGCGGCGAAGTGCGGCTACCTCGGCATCCCGGGCGGTGGGCTCGGGAGCGCGGCGCGCGTGCGGGCGATGATCCAGCATCAGGCGAATGTGCTGTGTTGCACGCCTACTTATGCGCTGCGTCTCGCGCAGGCGGCGAAGGAAGAGGACATCGACCTTCGCCAGGCGGCGGTGAAGAAGATCATCGTCGCCGGGGAGACCGGCGGGAGCGTGCCCGAAGTGCGGCGGCGGATCACCGAGGCGTGGCACGGGGCGCAGGTGCTCGATCATTACGGCATGACCGAGGTGGGGCCGACGGCTTACCAGACACCGGAGCGGGCCGATCTGCTGCACATCATCGAGGATTCTTACTTTGCGGAAATCATCCGGCCGGAAACGGGCGAAGCGGTGACGCCAGGTGAGGTGGGGGAATTGGTGCTGACTACGCTGGGGCGGGCGGCGTGTCCGCTGCTGCGTTATCGCACGGGGGATCTGGTGCGGCGCGCGGAACAGGAACCGGGGTTTGCCTTGGCGGGCGGGATCATCGGGCGCGCCGACGACATGGTCGTGGTGCGCGGCGTGAATTTGTATCCCGCGGCTTTCGATTCCGCGGTGCGGCTCGTGCCGGAGATCGACGAGTATCGGGTGGAGATCAGCCGGCGCAACACCTTGACCGAAGTCGAAGTGCAAATCGAAAGCCCGGACGACGGCGCGGCGAAAAAACTGGAGCGCGCGCTAACCTCGACATTTTCCCTGCGTATTCCCGTCACGCGTGTGGCGGAACACACCCTTCCGCGTTTCGAAATGAAAGCGCGACGTTGGGTTTGGCGCGAATAGACTAACACCATGCTCCTCGAAATTCGCAACCTCACGAAGACTTACGGAGCCCCCGACGGCGGTGATGCCGTGGAGGTGCTGCGCGGAGTGGATTTGAAAATGGCGCCCGGCGAGACGCTGTCGATCACCGGGCCCTCCGGCTCGGGAAAAAGCACCGTGCTCAACGTCGTCGGCGCGCTCGACAAGGCCGATAGCGGCGAAGTGATCGTCAATGGGCAGGACATCGAAAAGCTCAGCAAGAACGAGCTTGCCGCTTATCGCAGCACCACCGTCGGCTTCATCTTTCAACTGCACCATTTGCTGCCGCAGTGCACGATTCTCGAAAACGTCCTCGTGCCCACGCTGGCCGTGCCGAAGGCGAAGCGCGAAGCTGCGCGAGGGCGGGCGGAGGAGTTGCTCGAGGCGGTCGGGCTGAAGCACCGTCTCAATCATCGTCCCGGCGAACTCTCCGGCGGCGAACGCCAGCGGGTGGCGGTGGCGCGGTCGTTGATCAATGCGCCGAAGTTGCTCCTCGCCGACGAACCGACTGGCGCACTCGATCGCGTGAATGCCGGCAAACTGGTCGACCTGCTCGCCGAGTTGAATCGCACCCACGGCGTTACGGTCATCATGGTCACCCACGCTCCCGAACTCGCGCAACGCATGGGCCGCGTGCTGGAACTCGTGGACGGCAAACTCATCGCCAAATCATGAACGCGCGAACGCTGGTCCTGAGCGGGGCGCGTTATTACTGGCGCACGCATCTGGGAGTGCTCATCGGCGCAGCATTGGGGGCGCTGGTGTTGACGGGTGCGCTGCTGGTGGGGGATTCGGTGAAGGCGACGTTGCGGGGACAGGCTTTGGCGCGCGTCGGCAAGACACAGACAGCCATGACTTCGGGCGATCGTTTCTTCCGTACGGCGCTCGCGCCATCGGTCGGGGCGGATGCCGCACCGGTGTTGATGTTGCGCGCTTCGATTGCTCGCGCGGATGGCGCCGCCCGGGTGAACACGATCCAACTTCTCGGCGTCGACGATCATTTCTGGAAACTCTCGCAAGCGGGCCAGCCAGTGGAATTGCCGAAGGATGGCATCGTCCTCAACGAACGACTCGCGCAGCAGCTGGACGCGAAAGTGGGAGACACGCTCATCGCGCGCGTGGAAAAGCCCGGCGTCTTCTCTCGCGATGCGCCACTCTCGGGAGATGAGAACGATGTGGTGGCCATTCGGGCGAAGGTCGCCCGCGTGGTCTCCGCGGCGGATTACGGCAACTTCTCGCTGTCCGCGAGCCAGATCCCGCCGGCTTCGGCGTTCGCTCCCCTCAGCGTGTTGCAGCAAAAGACGGCGCTCGCCGATAAGGCGAATCTGCTGCTCGATGGGCAGTCTGGGCCGACGGCCACGCACGCCGCAGTGACGAAGGATTTCTCGCTCGCCGACGCCTCGCTGGAATTGCTCGATCTCAAGACTGGTGGGGTGGAGTTGCGCAGCCCGCGCGTCTTTCTCGATCCGCAAATCGTTGCCGCCTCACCGCTCGCAAAAGGCGAGACCTTTGCGGGCGGCAAGAAGCGAACAATGGTGCTCACTTACTTCGTCAATGAACTCGGCGCAGGCGACAAGGCGACGCCGTACTCGATGGTCACCGCAGTTACGCCGGGCCCCGGGGGGCCGATTCCCGAGGATTTGAAGGACGACGAGGTCGTCATCACGCAATGGCTGGCGGAGGATCTGTCTCTCGCCGTCGGCGGCAAGGTGACGATCAAATACTACGTCATGGGCGAGCGGCGGCAGCTTCTCGAGAAGGCGCAGGAATTCACCGTGCGCGCGGTGTTGCCGATGGACGCGCCGCAAGTGAACGGCTCGTGGATGCCCGATTTTCCAGGCCTCGCCGACAAGAAGAACTGCCGCGATTGGAAGCCCGGGTTCGAGTTCGACTCGACGAAGATGCGCGACAAGGACCAGCAATACTGGGAGCAGTATCGCGGCACGCCGAAGGCGTTCGTGAATCTGAAGATCGGCCAGGAGCTGTGGGGCAATCGTTGGGGCAATGTGACGGCGATCCGCTGGCCGGCTGGCACGGACAAGGCGGCGCTACAAAAAGAAATCCTCGCCAAGCTCACGCCGGAAGATCTCGGCTTCCAATTCCTGCCGCTGCGTGACCAGGCGCTGGCGGCGACGAATGCCCCAGTCGATTTCGGTCAGCTGTTCGTTTATTTCTCGTTCTTCCTCATCATCGCCGCCGCGGTGCTCACGGGTATGCTCTTCGTCTTCTCGCTGGAGCAGCGCAATGCGGAAGCCGGCCTGCTGCTCGCGCTCGGTTTGCGGCCAAAGCAAGTGCGGTGGCTGTTCCTCGCCGAGGGTACGGTGCTGGCTTTTGTCGGCAGCATCGTGGGCGCTTTCCTGGGTATACTTTATACCAAGATTGTTCTGCACGCGCTGGCCACGGTGTGGAAAGGCGCGGTCGGTTCGGTGCAGTTTCAATTCGTCCTCCCACCCGAAACCTTGGTCACCGGCATCTTCTCGGGCGTGATCGTGGCGCTCATCGCCATGTGGCTGGCCAGCCGGCGGCAATTGCGGCACAGTGCGCGGGAGCTCTTAAACGGCGAGGCCGTCGAGACCGCCCAGCGTCAGCGTCGGCCGGTCGTCGTCATTATCTTTGCTGCCGTCTCGCTGCTCGTCGCCGTCGGCCTGCTGCTCTCGGTCAAAGGCGCCGAGGCCTTTTTCGGTGCCGGTGCGTTGCTGCTTATTTCGGGTCTGCTTTTTGAGCTCGGCTGGCTGCGCCACCTGGCGATCGCCGCGACGGCTGGGCTCGCCAGCCTCTCCGAACTCGGGGCGCGCAATACCACCCGCCGTCGTGGACGCAGTCTGGCGACGATCGCTGTGCTGGCCAGCGGTGTCTTTATGGTCGTGGCCGTCGATTCCTTCCGTCATCCGCCGCCGCGCGACGGCGATACGAGCGATCCTGGGACGGGCGGCTTTGCGCTGGTCGGCGAGTCTGCCACGCCGGTTTACGAAGACCTCAATTCGCCGAAAGGTCGTGAAGCGTACGGCCTGAGTGAAGACACGATGCGCGACGTCCATGTGGTCCCGCTGCGCGTGCGCGATGGCGATGAGGCGAGCTGCCTCAATCTCAATCTTGCCACGCAACCGCGCATTCTCGGGGTGAAACCGAGCGACCTTGCCGAACGTAAGGCGTTTCAATTCGCCGGCGGCAAGGGCGATTGGAATGTCCTCTCGACGACGATAAAGCCCGATGAAATCCCCGGCATCGCCGACCAGAACACCCTCGAATATTCCGTGAAGAAAAGCGTGGGCGACACCATCGAATACCACGATGAAAGCGGGCAGGTGCTAAAGGTCCATATCGTGGCCGCGCTCACGGGTTCCATCCTGCAAGGCAATGTCATCATCGCAGAAAGCGAATTCGTGAAGCATTTCCCCAGCAGCGGCGGCTATCGCTATTTCCTCATCGATTGCCCGCCGGCCAAGGCCAGCGCGGTGCGGGCGGATCTTTCGCGCGCGCTCACCGACCGCGGCCTCGAACTCACTTCCACCGCGCTCAAGCTCGGCGAATTCCAAGCCGTGGAAAACACCTATCTCGCCATTTTCCAGGCGCTCGGCGGTCTCGGCTTGCTGCTCGGCAGTGCGGGGCTGGCTGTGGTCGTCGCGCGCAATGTCCTCGAGCGACGCCGCGAATTTGGCCTGCTCGCCGCGGTTGGCTTCCGGTCGCGCCAATTGCGGCAGCTCGTCTTCATCGAGCACCGCTGGCTCATCGTCGTCGCGCTGGTCATCGGCACCGTCAGCGCGCTGGTTGGCGTTTGGCCGAATCTCGGGCAGAAAGCGGGCGGTTTCCCGGTCCGCGAAATGGCGATCCTGCTCGCGGCGCTGGCCTTGGGTTGCGTCTTCTGGACCTGGCTGGCCACCCGCGTTGCCTTGCGCGATAGCGGCGTCGAAGCCCTGCGCGCCGAGTAGTGAATTTATTTTCCAAAAATGCCGCAAAGATTGACTGGGACGGGCGGTCGTCACGTCAATGAACTACGATGAAGTTGCGTAACAAAGAGTTTGGCAATCGCCCCTGAAAACCGCAACTTCGACACCCTCACCTCATCCACATTATGAAATTCAAATCCCTCCTAACCCTCGTGGCCGTTCTGGCCGTTGGTTTCAACTTCGCCGCCATGGCTGCCGATGACGACACGCCGCTGGCCAAGGCCATGAAGGTCGTCAACAAGAACATCCGCACGATGAAGCGGCAGATCGACGATCCGGCGAAGAAGGATGACAACCTCGCCCTCATCGCCACGGCCAAGAAGAGCCTCGACGAATGCCTGAAGCTCGAGCCCGCCAAGACCAAGGACGTGCCGGCTGGCGACAAGGCTGCCTATGTCGCGAAGTACAAGGAACAGATGAACGGAGTGGTCAAGACCTTCGACGATCTCGAAGCTGCGGTGAAAGCCGGCAAGACCGACGACGCGAAGAAGATCTTCGAGAAGCTTTCGGACGAGAAGGAAAAGGGCCACAAGGATTTCAATCCCGACGACAAGTAAGCCCTTTTTCAACCCGCCAATTATCAGTTTGACGCACAGCCCCGGAGGAAACTCCGGGGTTGTGTTGTTTGGGCGGCTCTCAGGCCGCCTCTTACTCTTAATCGTAATCTTACTCTTAATCCCGAGCGCGCCCGTCTGAAGAAGAGGATTAAGATTAAGAGTAAGATTAAGATTAAGAAGAATGGGCGCGACGCGAATTCTGAACCCGGTTGCGCTTCACCCCTCCGAAACTAAGTTAGACTATGACCCGCCAGAGCATTCTCGATCTCTACTTCATGGACGCCCGGTCGAAACTCATCGACATCGCGGCCTTTCTCGACCGGGTGGATCGTGGCGAAGGGGAACCCGATTTCCGCCTCGCGGCCTTTCGCAAGGCTCTCGAGGAATTGCAACATAACGAACCGGTGCGCGCGAAGAGCGTGCTGCTGTCGCTCAGCGACCCCACCACCGAGCCGATTCCGAAAGCGCCGGGCAAAGGCGCCATCGGTGCGTGGCCCGGACCGGAGACCCACTGACATGCGCTACATCGAACCCCACGGACACATGGTCAGCCGCACGACGGATGACTACGAAGCCATGATCATCGCCGGCTGCCGCGCGGTGTGCGAACCGGCGTTTTGGGCCGGTTACGATCGCAGCGGGCCCGAAGGCTTTTACGACTATTTCTGCCAGCTCACCGACTACGAGCCGAAGCGCGCGGCCAAGTTTGGCCTGCCGCATTTTACCTGGCTGTGCATCAACCCGAAGGAATCCGAAGACACCACGCTCGCAGCCGAGGTGATCTCGCTCATCCCGAAATTCCTCGACCGGCCAAACGTGTTGGGCATCGGCGAAATCGGGCTGAACAAGAACACACGTAACGAATTGAAGGTGCTCGAACAGCACATCGATCTCGCGGCGCGGCACGATCAACTCATCCTCGTCCACACGCCGCACCTCGAGGACAAATTCAAGGGCACGCGGTTGATTTTGGATGCCTTGCTGGCCGATTCGCGCATCAAGCCGGACCGCTGCATCATCGACCACGTCGAGGAGCACACCATCCAGATGGTGCTCGATGCCGGTTTCTGGGCAGGCATCACGCTTTACCCGGAATCGAAGACCACCCCGGCGCGCGCCGTCGACATGTTCGAGGTCTACGGTGGCCAGCGGGTGTGGCTGAACAGCGCCTGCGACTGGGGCCGCAGCGACCCGCTCGCCGTCCCGAAGACAGCTATCGAGATGCGCCGCCGCGGGCATTCCGAAGAAACGATCGACAAGCTGGTCTTCCAGAATCCGATCCGGTTTTTGGGACAGAATCCGCGATTTACCGTGCGGTAGATTGGAGGGCGGCGCTCCGTCGCCGCTTAAATATTGGGGCGCTGATGGAGCCTAAGCATTACCCACATCTTTGCCCGTTGTTTGGACGTCGATACGCATAGCACCACTGGGAGCGGCGACTTCCTGGTCGCCGACCGAAAAACCGATGCGCGCAGCGCCTCTCTTTGAGGGCGTCGCTCCGCGACGCAGGGGTTTTTCTAGGAAGTCGCCCCTCCCAGTGAGCCGCAGCCGAATTTCCGCTGTCCGTAAACCGGGCAAAGATGTGGGTAATGCTTAGGACGGAGCTGCGCCCTCCAATCGGCGACTGGCCCTTGCCAAGCACTCACGGAGGGCATTGCCCCAAGAAACAGCCTTCTGCACGAGAGGGGTTGAGCAAATGCCCTATCCGGCCTAGGCTGTGGGTTCCATGACACGCCGGTCGCTTTTTCTGTTTTTGACCCCGCTGACACTCGCCCTGGCGAGTGCGCAGGAACCGCGTCCCGCCGTGCAAGCGCCCGTGGCGACGGGGCCGTTGGCCTCCGTGGATCACAAAGCCCCGGTGAAACCCGGCGGCCTGACGCCGACCTGGGATACCCAGAAGCAGGCCCGCACGTATGTGCTCAATATCCCGGCGCCACGCGGGCAGATTGTCGACCGCAACGGTGACCCGCTCGCACAGACCCGGGTGAGCTACAATTTGGCGATCAATTTCCCCACGCCGCTCACCTTTACCGATGAGCAGGTGATGCAGTACGCGGCGCCGCAAATCATGCTCGCCCGCTCCATCACGGGCCGCCCAATCTCGATCACCCAGGATTTGCTGCTCAAGCATTACAAGAACCGTGGCGTGCTCCCACTGGTCATCGCGCAGGACTTGAAGCAGGACGAGATCGACCGCTTCAACGAGCGCAAGCCGAAGTCTCTTTCGCTACTGCCCACTTACCAGCGCTATTATCCGAATCACGGCCTCGCCGGCCACATTGTCGGCTACGCCGGCCGCACCGGCCGCATGCCCGATGGCCCGATCCAGAACAACGAAGTGCTCTGGCCCGGGGCGGAAGGACGTGAAGGCTTGGAGCAAACCTTTGACGACCAACTGCAGGGCAAGGAGGGACAATACAACATCACCTTCGATCCCACCGGGCGGAAGGCCAGCGAGCAGGTCGTGATCCCGCCGCAGCCGGGCTACAACGTCGTCACCACTCTCGATTCCAATTTGCAGCGGCTCTGCGAAGAGGCGCTCGAAAAGGGCGCGAAGCGCGGGGCGATCGTGATGGTCGATCCGAACAACGGCGACATCCTCGCCATGGCTTCATGGCCGACGATCGATCCGAATTGGTTCATCCCGAATATCTCCGCCGAGGCCTACAAGGCGTTGCAGGACGATCCGCAAATTCCGATGATTCCGCGCGCGTTCCGGTCTTCGTACCCGCCGGGGTCCACGTTCAAAATTCCGGTTGGCATCGCGGCTTTGCAGGATCACATCATCGAGACGGATACCGAGTTCAGTTGCCCGCCCTCGATCGAGATTGGCCACCTCACTTTCCGCAACTGGAAGAAGAGGGACGCCGGCATGCTGAATTTCGCGGACGCGCTCACGCAGTCCTGCGACACTTGGTTCTATCAAGTGGGCATCAAGGCTGGCGGCGTCCGCATGGGCGAATGGGCGTTGAAACTGGGCTTCGGCGCGCGCACTGGCATTCCGCTCGCCTCGGAAAACGAGGGTCGCATTCCGAACGACGAGTTCATGAAAAAAGTCCACGGGCGCAAGATGCTCGACGGCGACCTGGCGAACTTTTCCATCGGCCAGGGCGACGTGCTGGTCACGCCGCTGCAGATGGCACAGGCCATGGCCATCGTCGGCAACGGTGGCACGTTTTACCAGACGCGCCTCGTGAAGCAGGTGCAGAGCATCGATGGCAAGATCGTTACCGCGTATGGCGTGCGCGCGCGTTCGCAGATCGATTTCGAGCCGAAGATTTTGAAGGAAGTGAAGCGCGGCATGGTGCAGGTGGTGTCCGATGCCAATGGCACCGCCGGCCGGGCATCCGTGCCGAATGTGAAAGTCGCCGGCAAGACAGGCACCGCCCAGTGGGGTCCGAAAAACAAAGAGCGCACCGCGGCGTGGTTCTCGGGCTTCGCCCCGGCGGATAAACCAAAGTATGCGTTTGCGGTGGTTTACGAGAGCGATGTGAGCAACGCGGAGGTGCACGGCGGCACCGTGGCTGCGCCCCTTATCGGCAAAGTCCTGCGGGAAGTCTTCAAGGACGAAGCCAAGGAGAAGAAGGCGAAAAAGAAGAAGGGCGAGAAGGCCGAAGAACCGGAGGAGATGGAAGTGCGCCGGGCGGAGCCGGTCGAGCCGAAGCAGGAAACGCCGCGGGATTAGGGGCGGAAGGGGTTAGTGCTTAGTGCTTAGTAATCAGTAATCAGTAATCAGTAAGAGCGGTTGCGCGCGTGGATTACTGATTACTAATCACTGAATACTCCCCACTAAACACTTCCGGCTTCACAGCTTCCCCATCAACCGATCCACCTCGACGTAGCGCTCGATGAGGGTCTGGATCTTGTCGATCTTCTCCACGTCGCCGGGAAGGGTTTTGACGGTCATCGAGTGGATGCTGCTGGCCACAGTGTAGCTGTCGAGCGGGGAGGCGATGGTGGGTACGTCGGAATTCTTGAGCAGCTCCATGATCGGTGAATTCGGGACGAGATCGCCGGAAAGGACGAGGCCGGCGATGGAATGGCCGTCGTTTTCGCTGAGCGTGCTCGAGGAGAGCGCGGCGAGGATGACGTCCTCGCGATCACCGGGGGTGATGATGAGTGTGCCGGGCTTGAAGTGCTGCATGGCGTGGCCGGAGTTCATCGCGCCGATGACCACCTTTTGCACACGGCGGCGGGACTTCGTCTTGCCGTTGATGAACTGGCCGCGCGTCGATTTACAAATCTGGCCGAGCGTGGCATTGGCGAGGATGGGTTCCTCGGGAATGGCGCCGATGAGATCGATGCCGAGCCGCTTGAGGCCGCGCCGGGCGAAGTCGCAGACGTAATCGAACTTCGAGGGCATGATCTTGTTGAGGATCACGCCGACCATCTCCACACCCTCCTTGTCGAAGAGCGCCTTGTTCAATGCGACTTCATCGATCGGCTTGCCGATGCCGCCACCGGCAATGAGCAGCACCTTGCTGCCGAGCAGCTTGGCGACCCGCGCATTGGAAAGATCGAACACCGAGCCGACCCCGGCGTGACCGGTGCCTTCGATGATCACGAAATCCTTTTCCCACGCCGCGCGGTCGAAGGAATTCTGGATGCGCCGGACGAGGAATTCGTTGTTCGAATTCTCGATGTAGCGCCGGGTGAAATCCGGCTCCACGGCGATGGGGCTCATCGCTTCGAGCGGCGTGTGGACGGCGAACGTCTGGTCGATGAGCACGGAGTCTTCGTCAATGCGCTTGCCGTCGACTTCGACGAAACGCTGTCCCACCGGCTTGATGAAACCGATGCGGCCGTGCGTCTTACGCAGAGCGGAGAAAAGGCCGAGCGAAGTGGTGGTCTTGCCGGCGTTTTGCTCGGTCGCGGCAATAAAGAGGCGTGGAGTGACGCTATTCATGCGAGACGCAGATGGAAAGGGTTGGCATCACGCGTCGCTGGGGTTCGGGGGGTAAAGCTTACGGTATTCGATCGCCTGGAGACCGAGGATGGCGGCGACGCCGAGGATGTCGTCCTCGGTGGCGCCGCGCGAGAGATCGGCGCAGGGACGCGAGAGGCCGAGTAGGATCTGGCCATAGGTTTCCGCGCCGGCGAGATACTGCACGAGCTTGGCGCCGATGTTACCGCTGTTCAGATCGGGGAAGATCATCACGTTCGCCTTGCCGGCCACGAGACTGCTCGGCGCCTTGCGCGCAGCAAGGTCGGGTAGCAGCGCGGTGTCGGCCTGGAGTTCGCCGTCGATTTCCATTTCCAGCCCTTGGGCGTCGGCCTTTTGGCGGGCGAGTGCGGTGGCTGCGGCGACTTTCTGCGGCGAGGGCAGATTGGCGCTGCCCTTGGTCGAGAAGCTGAGCAGGGCGATGCGCGGCTTGTTGCCGGTGAGCTGGCGGCAGATCGCGCCGGTCTGCACGGCGATGTCGGAGAGTTGCTCCACATTCGGCTCGGGGATGACCGCGCAATCCGCGAAGAACATGACCCCGCGCTCGCCGTAGCGCTTGTTGGAAAGGTCGAGCATCATGCAGCTCGAAATGCTGGTCGTGGTCGGCAGCGGCTTGATCAGCTGGATGAGCGGACGCAGGGCGCTGCTCGCGGTATCGCGGGCGCCGGTCACGAGGCCGTCGACCTGGTTGTATTGCACCATCATCGCGCCGAAGTAATTCGGGTTGGCCAGGATCTCGTTGGCCTGCTTCGTGCCGAGGTTGCGATAACGCTTCAGCTTCTCCAGCCGGGCGGCAAAGGTCGGCAGCTCGGATGAAGTCGTGGGATCGATGACGCCGATATGGTCGAGGCTGATGTCCTCCGCCACGGCGATCTTCTCGATTTCGTCCTTGCGCCCCAGCACCACCGGCGCACCGAGCTGTAATTTCACGAAACGGGCGGCAGCGCGCAGGACGCGCGGCTCGGTGCCCTCGGGAAAGACAATGCGTTTGGGATGCCGCTTCAGTTTTTGAAAGACGGTCTCGATAAAATTCATGCGGGCCAAGGTTGGCGATGTGGCGGATTCGCGGCAAGCGGAGAGTTCGCGCGTGCGTCATTCGTCACGTTCCGGCACATTGGCTGGCACCCAAATGTATTCCGCCCTTTCCGACTACCACGTGCACACGCCGCTCTGCCACCATGCCACGGGCTGGCCGGTGGAGTTTGCCCGGCGGGCGGTGGAACTGGGCCTCGGCGAGCTGGGTTTTGCCGATCACAACCCCATGGCGGAGTATTTCGACGACTGGCGGATGTCCCGCGAAGAGCTGCCACGCTACCTGGAGGAAGTGGAGAAAGCCCGGGCGGAATTTTCGCAGCTTTCCATCCGCATCGGCCTGGAGTGCGACTTCCTGGCCGGTCGGGAAGCGTGGATTGAGGAGCTGGCTGGGCTGGCGGAGTGGGATTTTTTGATCGGCAGCGTGCATTACATGCCGGAGGGCTGGGAGGTGGATCACCCGAAATACGTGGGACGCCACGCCGGCCATGCGGAGGAAATCTGGACGACCTACTGGCGCGTTTACGAGCAGTGCATCCGCAGCGGGCTGTTCGATTTCGTGGCGCATCCCGATCTGCCGAAGAAGTTTGGCTTCCGTCCGGAGGGGGATTTGCGGCGCTTTTATGAGCCGGTCATTGCGGCGCTGGCGGAGACGAAGACGCCATTTGAAATCAATACTGCCGGCTGGCGCAAGGACTGCCGCGAGCAGTATCCGGCGCTGGAATTCCTGCAACTGGCACACGCCGCGGAGGTGCCGCTGCTGATCAATTCCGATGCCCACGCTGTCGAGGAACTCGGGGCCGGGTTTGCCGACGCGGTCGCGCTGGCCAAGGCGGCGGGCTATACGCAGACCGGGCGTTTTCGCCGGCGCGAGATCTCCTTTGTGCCTCTGCCGTGAATCTGGAATTCCGCGACGTTATCTGGGAGTTCCCGGCCCGCCCGCTCATCATGGGCATCGTCAATCTCGTGGCCGATTCCTTCAGCGGCGATGGGGTGACCGATATCGACGCCGCGCTGGAGCGCGCCCGCCAGCAAATGGCCGATGGGGCGACGATCATCGATATTGGCGCGGAGAGTGCGCGGACGAATCGCGGCCCGATCCCCGAGGAGGAAGAGGCCGCGCAACTGCTGCGCTTCATCGAGCGCTGGCCGGAGTTGCGGGCGAATCGTCCGGCAGGCACGTCGTGGCCGCTGCTCTCGATCAACGCCTGGCGGCCGGGAGTGATTCGCGCCGTGTTGCCGAAAGGCGGCGACTTGCTCAATGACATCGGCGGCTTGCCGACCGACGAGAATGCGCGGCTGTGCGCGGATTCCGGCGCGGCCTTGCTCATCATGCACACCATCGGCCAGCCGAAGGTGGCGCATACCCACGTGGGCTATGACGATGTGATGGTGCGCATCGAGGAGTTCTTCGCCGAGAAGATCGCGCTGGCCGAGCGGGCTGGCGTGGCGCGGGATGCCATCGTGCTCGATCCGGGAATCGATTTCGCCAAGCAGCGGGCGGACAATCTGCGGATTTATCGGGAGCTGGAGCGGTTACATCAGTTCGGACGGCCGATTCTACTGCCGGTATCGCGGAAGACGGTGATCGGGGATGTGCTGGGGCTGAAGAATGCCGCGGAGCGCGATGCCGGGACGGTGGCTTGCATCGTGCAGGGGATGTTGCGGGGGGCGCACATTTTCCGGGTGCACAACGTGCGCGCGGCGGCGCAGGCCGTGCGCATCGTCGCGGCGGTCGAAGGCGCTGAATAGCCCTTATCCGATCACGGTGACCAGCAAATGTCCGCTGGCATTCGTGGCGGTGGCGAAAGTCGGCAGGTCGCGCTTCGCGGGGCCTTCGGTGACCTTGCCCGCGGGATCGAAGGTCGAGCCATGGCAGGGACAATAGAAGGTGCGGTCTGGCTCGGCATCGAGTTTGCACTGCCGGTGAGTGCAGATGGAGGAGAGAGCGGTGAGCTGGCTGCCGCGTCGGATGACGAAAAAGCCCAGGCTGCGATACTGCGAATAGACGCCATCCTTCGCATAGGCGCTCGCAGGACCGGCATCGACGATATGCGGAGTCCCAGTGCCACCGGTGTTGACCGATTCACACCCCGCGGCGACTGCCGCCGAGGCCGCAAGGAGCAGGAAACCGCGGCGATCCAGTTGACAGCAGCATTCGGGGGTGGGGTCGGCACTCATGAGGCGAGGTTAGCGAAGGATCGGGTCTTGATGCAATTCGGCAGGTGTCGACGGATGGAATGTCGAACGCC
This sequence comes from Chthoniobacter flavus Ellin428, assembly GCF_000173075.1. Taxonomy (GTDB): domain Bacteria; phylum Verrucomicrobiota; class Verrucomicrobiia; order Chthoniobacterales; family Chthoniobacteraceae; genus Chthoniobacter; species Chthoniobacter flavus. The sequence continues at coordinate 132,156 of NZ_ABVL01000018.1, read as the reverse complement.
TGCCAACCGAGGAATGACTTTATTCGGAAGCGGGAGCCAGGATCAGAACTCGAAGACGAAGCTCGTATAGATGCCGTGGTGCACGTCATCACGGGCGACGCCGTTCATCGGGAAGACATAGGCCACACCGATGCGCGGCTGGATCGGCCCGATGCTCTTAATATTCGCCCGGAAGCCCACGCTGGCCGTGACGCCGTTTGTCTGGTCGACGTGGTTGAGCGTTCTTTCGCCGGACACTTCGAACATGGGGATGAACTGCAGGACGCCGGGAATGGGGAGTTCCTTGTGCTGGAGGGTGTAGCCGAAGACAAAACCGTACTCGAGGGTATGCAGGCCGCTGTCTTCGCCCGGACCGGTGAGGATGGAGTAGCCGACGACGGTTTGTAGCGTGACGTGCGAGCCAATGCGCAGATCGTTGAAGATCTTCGGCACCCATTCGGGGTTCTTGCTGATTTCCGAACCAGTGGGGATGCCGACTTCCATGGCGACACCAAACGTGGTGTCGAAAAATCCGTGCGGCTCGACGTACTCAAAGACTGGCATGCGCAGGCCGAGGTCGATGTTGGCCACGCCTTGCACCACGCCGTCGGGCGAGGCATCGCGCTCATAGGGCGCCTCGATCTCGAAGGTCACCGGTCCGAAGCCTTTTTCGAATTCGATCTTCCCAAAATCCGTCCGGGATGCGCCCGCCTTGGCGTGATACCAGTCGAGCCGGAATTCGTTGTCTTCCTGGTCGGAGTCATCGACCCGGAATGGCTCTGGGAAGATATTCTGGCCGTAGGAACTGCGGTGGTCGAGCAGGCCGAAGAGGCCGTAGCGCGTGTCCGGCGCGGAGGTGGTAGTGGAAGTGATGGCTTCGCCCGCGCGAAGGGTTTGCGCAGCGATTAGGGACAGAAACGCGGCAAACAGGGGTGCGGCGTGGCGGGTGCGGAGGTTCATGAGGGGCGCGAGGCTAGCAAGGCCACGGCTGGATGGCATGCTCGGAATTGCGGTTCCGTTTGCTCGGAATTGCGGTGCTGGGGGTGATTCCGCTTACACCCCTACGGACTCCGGCAGGCGCACCGGCAGGTTGTGCTCCGCGAGGTAACGCTTCACATCGCTCACCGTGTAGGTGCCGAAGTGAAAGATGCTCGCGGCCAGGACGGCGTCGGCCTTGCCTTGGTCGAGCACTTCCACCATGTGCTCCAGCTTGCCCGCACCACCGCTGGCGACGACGGGCACTCCCACCGCTTCGCTGATGCGCCGGGTGATGACCAGGTCGTAGCCTGCCTTGGTGCCATCGGCGTCGATGGAATTGAGCACAATCTCGCCGGCGCCGCGCTGCACTGCTTCGGTGGCCCAAGCCACGGCATCGAGCCCGGTGGCCTTGCGGCCGCCTTGCACGAAGACCTCCCAGCGATCCGGCGCCACTTTCTTCGCGTCGATGCTCACCACGATGCACTGGCTGCCAAATTTTTCCGCGCCGGCGCTGATGAGTTCCGGGGTGGCGATGGCGCTGGAGTTGATGCTCACCTTGTCCGCCCCCGCGTGCAGCAGGGCGTGCATATCTTCGGTCTTGCGGATGCCTCCGCCGACGGTCAGCGGCATGAAACAATGCGCGGCGGTGCGCTGAATGACGTCGATCATCGTCGACCGTCCATGAGCGCTGGCGGTGATGTCAAAGAAGACCATTTCGTCCGCGCCCTGATCGTTGTAACGGATGGCCAATTCCACGGGATCGCCGACATTGCGTAGACCACCGTCTTCAGCGCGGCCAAATTGGACGCCGCGCGTCACTTTTCCATCGTGGACATCAAGACAAGGAATAACGCGTTTGGTCAGCATGAGATCGAATAATGCAAGAATTTGTCAGGAATTCGCTTACGTGTGGCGAGGATTTGTAAAAATCAGGTGTAAAATGGGATGAATTTGTTGACGAGCGAAGATTGAACTGTTAGGAGGCGCGAGACGTCCAAGCAGGCTACGTCGAAACGAAAGGATATCATTATGCCCGAAAACAATCCCGATCCAACGAAAAGCAGTTCTTCGACGGCCGTCAAAAAGAACGGCGCGTTTCAGATCGCCAAGGAACCGGTGATCGCCAGTGTCGAGGAAGTGGAGGTTGCGAAATTCGAGATCGGGTCGACGACCGAGGGCACGAGTGCAGCGGCGCCGGCATACGAGAATTTGGGCGAGCTGCCGGAGTCGTATTATGAGGACACGCTGTTCCTCGTGGCGCGCGATCCGCGCTGGCTCTTCAGCTATTGGGATTTCAATTGGGCGAAGTATCCGGCGGCCACTTTTCGCGGTGGGGTGAAGCAATTTTTCCTGAAGGTGACGACGGCGGCGGGTGACGATGCGGCGCTGGTGGAGATCAACCCCGAGGCCCGCAATTGGTATGTCGCCGTGAACAGCCCCGAAACGGCCTATTTCGCGGAGATCGGCTTTTTTGACAAGGCGGGCCACTGGCACCGCGTAGTGCAGTCCGGCGTGGCCGTGACTCCGGCGGATGCCTTGGCAGACGAAGAGCACGTTGCGAATTTTGCCACGGTCCCCGCGCACCTTTCCTTTGAGCGCATGCTCGAGCTGGTGAAGGAAAAGATGATGGAAGGCGAAAGCCTGATCGAAGTGCTGGCCCGCATCGCTGGCGAAGGCCGCGTCGAATTCCGCGGCGGCAAGGCTCCGACCTGGACCGACGAGCAGAAGCGCGTGTTGGCGGCGTTGCTCGGCGACACGCTCATCGATCGCCTCGGCCTCGGCTCGGAAGAGATCGACCAGCTCCTGCGCAAGCAACTCCAGCAAAAGCTGCACAGCGAAAGCGCCAGCGGCCTTTCGGGCGCGTTGCTCGAGACGCTCGGGCCGACGACGATGAGCCTCTTCAGCGGCATCGGCGCCAGTTGGAGCGCGCAGCCCTTCAGCGTCAAGCGCGAGCGCGGCTTCTTCATGCATGTGAATGCCGAGATCATCTTCTACGGCGGCACGCATCCCGACGCCACGGTGTGGGTCGATGGCAAAGAGATCAAACTCGCGCCCGACGGCACCTTCCGCTACCACTTCACGCTCCCGGACGGCGACTTCGCCATCCCAATCGTCGCGCAATCACCCGACCGGGTGGAGCAGCGCTCGGCCACGCTGTCCTTCGTTCGCGGCACCTCGCGCCTGGGCGACGTCGGTTCCACGAACCAGCCGAGCGAGCTGAAGCCGCTTATCGGGAAGAAGTAAAAACGAAGAGAAGGATGAAGGATGAGGGCGGAAGGATGAAGTAACTGCGCTTCGCGTTTTTGGAGGGCAAGATATACCCTGCTGGTCGCGTATTTCTTCATCCCTCATCCTTCCGCCTTCATCCTTCTCTTCATCTCCGGCACGCCGTAGCATGGCCGCGTCTTGAAACGCCCCAACCGCGACCGCTTCGCCGATGACTTTTTCACCTTCCTCGAGGTGGAGCGCAACGCCTCCCCGCGCACGCTCATCAATTATCGCCACGCGCTCGCCGAGTTTCGCCAGGTGCCGAATCTGCCGGCTTGGAAGGAACTGACTGCCGACCATTTCCGTCGCTATCTCTTCGAGTGCAGCAAGCGCGGCATCGCCCGACCGACCATCCGGCTGCATTTCGCCGCGCTGCGCACGTTCTACAAATTTCTCACCGAGCGCCACGGACTGAAGGAGAATCCGCTCAAGGAAGTGCAACTGCCCAAGCTGGAGAAAAAGCTCCCGCTCGTGCTCACCACCAAGCAGATCGACGAACTGCTCAGCGCGCCGTTGCGCATCGAAAAATCGGCGAAAGCTCCCGTCTGGATGCCCGCGCGTGATGCGGCGATCCTCGAGCTCTTCTACAGCAGCGGGCTGCGTCTCGCGGAACTGGTCGCGCTCGATGTGGCGAACGTCGACATTTACTCCGAGAGCGTGCGCGTGCTCGGCAAAGGCCGGAAGGAGCGGGTCGTGCCCGTCGGCGCACCGGCTCTCACGGCGATCCAGAAATATCGCCAGGAAGCCAATGTGCACGCGGGTCCGCTCTTCCTGAGCAAAGTGCGGCGCCGGCTTACCGCGGCGAATGTCTGGCTGGTCATCAGGCGCTATCTGCCGCACACCAGCATCCCGCTGAAAGTCAGCCCGCACAAATTGCGGCACAGCTTCGCCACGCACTTGCTCGACGCTGGCGCGGATCTGCGCAGTGTGCAATCTCTCCTCGGTCACGCCAGCCTTTCCACCACGCAGATCTACACTCACGTGACCATCGAGCGGCTGAAGACCGCCTACGACGAAGCGCATCCACGGGCGTAGACCGCCCCTCCAGCAGGGAGGTGCTGCGCGCGCGGGATCCCAGCGCGCTCGGAGATCGCGATCCCCCGAGGGGCCAAATCGGTTCATTTGGCCGCGCCGCACGCTATTGTAATATAGATTCGAAAGTCAATTAATTATACGACCGCCGGCACGGCCATCGGAAATGAGGCTAAATCGTCATCCGGCCGATGCTTGCCATGTGGAATTTTATCCACTTGTAACGTTTTTCCGCACAAATCGCGCTAGGTGGATTGGACGAATTTCGCCGCCGCGCAGGCCGAATTGATCAATCTTCCTCTGTATATAGCGGGGGTGTCGTGTCTTGGCACATCCGATGCTAGTGGGCGGCTGGCACACGGCGTAGCGCCGTTCCCTACAGAAACCACCACACCAATAGTCACACCTATGTCACAACCTAAACCTGCTCCCACAACAGGCACTCTGGGCCTGACGGGGCTCACGATGAACGCGATGGCGCTGATTGCGCCCGGGGCGTTCCTCTGGCTCACGTTCCAAATCCAATCCCTCTACGGCGCGCCGCTGGCCGGCCAGTCGATGTGGTTTGGTATTTTGGCCGCGTTGCTCCTGTGCTTTGCCACGGCGTACAGCTACGCGGAACTCTCCAAAATCTATCCCGGCGCCGGTTCATCGTATCTCTACGCCGAGCAGGCTTTCATCGGTAAGACGAAGGCTTACAAGTTCGCGCGGATCGCGAAGTTCTTCACCGGTTGGGCTTCGCACCTCTACTACTGGGTCTATCCCGGATGTATGGTCGGTGTAACGGCGATCCTGGGTGGCTATCTCCTGAACCAATTTTTCCCGGACACCTTTGCGGGTAACTATAACAGCCCGCTGTTCATGATCCTCTTCTGCATCGTGTTTGCCTTCGGCGTAGCTTACATCGCCTACCGGGGCGTCACGGGCACGACGGGGGTGAACACGGCGATCAACGTGATCCAGATCACCGCGCTGCTCGTCTTCACCGTCATCGCGATCGCTTACCGCGTGCAGCACAAGGACGGCGACAAGGGCCTCCACCTCTCGGGCGGCGTGCCGGTCGCCTATCAGGTCGACACGACGAACGTGCTCGACGACAAGGGCAAGCCGGTGCAGGACGCCTGGGCGGATACGCCCCCGACTCCGAAGGTCGATGACAAGGGCCAGCCGATCTGGAAACAGCAGGATCGCGTCGTGACCAAGGAAGACATTGCCAATACGGCCATCCCGCTTCCCGAAGGCATTGCCGAAGGCGACCCCTATCCAGTGTTGCAGAAGGACAAGGACGGCAAGCTGATCCTCAAGGACGGCAAGGCCATCGCGGTGGACTTCACCGTAAGTTACAAGGCAGCGGACGCCGTGACCGGTGCGGGCACCGACAAGGATCCCACGACCTTCAACGGCCACGTCAGCGCGGCTTCGGTCGTCGCTCCGCACTCCTTCAACTACATTTTCATCCAGGCGTGTATCGCCATTCTCATCCTCGTGGGCTTTGAGTCCGTGACGGCGATGGGCGAAGAAGCCAAGAACGCCAAGCGCGACGTGCCGCGTGCGGTGCTGCTCTCCCTCGCAGTGCAGGGCTGCTTCTGCTACTTCCTCGAATACTTCGCGGCGAACTACTTCTTGCACAATGGTTACACCATGCCGAACGCGGCCGCCTCGGGCGCGCCCATCGGTGACATGATGGTCATCGTCGGCACCTGGCTCTTCGGTAGTTACAAGATCGGCCGTATCTTCATGCTCGTCCAGGCCGCGACGGTCTTCCTCGCGCTCATCGGCACGACGCTTTCCTGCCTCAGCACGGGCGCTCGCGTGACCTACGCGATGGGTCGCGACGGCGAAGTGGGTTCCCACTTCGGCCTGCTGCACGACAAGACGGCTTCGCCGCACCGCGCCATCTGGACGCTGGCCGCGCTCTCCGCGGTCCTCGGGATCGTGACGGTCATCGTGTATCTCGGCGGCACCTCCCCGGGCGCGCTCGATCCGAAGTATCATAACTTCTGGTACAGCTTCCTGATGTTCGACCCGGCTTCCTATGCCAAACTGCCTAACACGCTCGTCATCGTGACGCTGATCAGTAACTTCGGCACCTTCCTGCTCTACATGACCACGTGCCTGATCACGATCGTGGCCTTCAAGGAGCACAACTCCTTCCATGGCTTCAAGCATGTCGTCATCCCGATCTTTGGGTTGCTGGCGAACCTCGCTTGCATGCTCTTCTATCTCATCGGTCCGTTCACCGTGGCCGGCATGAGCTGGAAGGAACCGTACATCGCCCTTGGTGTCGCGGCGCTGTGGGGCCTCTACGGGGTGTTCTACTTCGTGACTTCGAGCAAGAAGAAAGCGAAGTCGATCTACGTCGAAGCACCGGCGGTCGCGGCCAGGGCGTAATCCACGAAGTACTGTTCAAGAAGCAACATCATCCGGTTGCGGCCACATCCGAAAGGGTGTGGCCGCACCTTGCTATCCAGCATGTTACTAAGTTCCGTCTCGAAGTCTGACGCCGGTCCGGTCCGGAAGCACAACGAAGACAGTATCGGATTCTGGCAGCCCACCGAGGATGCCGAACGCCTGAAGCGCGGATCGATCATGGTGATGGCTGATGGCGTGGGCGGCCAGGGCAATGGGGAAGTCGCCAGCCGCATGGCCGTGGATCTGGCCGTGAAACTTTTTCAAGAGTCCGACCCGACGATCGCGCCGAAGCGCTTGCTGCGCGACGTGTTCAACCACGTGAATCTGCAGATTTACGATGCCGGGATGAACGATCGCAACGGAGGGCGCATGGCCACGACGCTCTCGGTGTGCATCTTTCGCGACAAGGAACTGCACATCGGCCACGTCGGCGACACCCGCGTTTACCTCGTCCGACATGAGACGATCGAGAAGCTCACTAGCGATCACTCCTACACGGGGATGCAGGTCAAGCTGCGCCTGATCAGCGAACACGAGGCGCGCGCGAGTCATTTGCGCTCGGTGCTGACCCGCAGCGTGGGCAACGAGCCGGTGGTGCGGCCGGACATCAAGCGGATCAAACTGCTTTCCCGCGATCGCATCGTGCAATCCACGGATGGGCTCTACTGCTTTATGAACGATAGCGAAATCTGCGAGGGCGTGGACCGCCTGGACATGGATGAAATTTGCCCTTATCTCACCTCGCTCGCCGTCCGGCGGGGGACCGACGATAATTTGTCCGTGCAAGTGGTGCAGGTCGACCGCTTGAATGAGCCGAAGCATGACCACTCGATTTCCATTTTACAAAAAACGGCCAGCGGAGGGCAGGGGCACGTGACGAACGAAGTGCTCCCGGGGCAGATGCTCGATAACCGTTTCCTCATCGAGGAGGTCATCAGCCGCAGCGGCATGGGGTCCATCTACAAGGCGAAGGATCAGACCAACGGCGAGACCGTGGCGGTCAAGATTCCGTACATGCAGCTCGAGTCGGATCCGGCGTCGTTTTCGCGGTTTCAGCGCGAAGCGGAGATCGGCAAGGTGCTGAATCACCCAAATATCCTGCGTTTCATCCAGATGCCGGATCAGAGCCGGCCTTATATCGTAATGGAATTCCTGGAGGGACGCCCGCTGAGCCAGATTATGAGCGAGGTGCGGCCGTTGCCGTTGAACGACGCCATGGCCATTGCCAGCAAAGTGTGCGGCGCGCTCGCGCACATGCACGAGAACAAGATCATTCATCGCGACCTCAAGCCGCAGAACATCATGATCTGCAAGGACGGTAGCCTGCGGATCATCGACTTCGGCATCGCCAAGGCGGCGGAGATGCGGCGCATTACTTTCGCGGGATTCAGCCCGACGCTCGGCACGCCGGATTACATGGCGCCCGAGCAGGTGAAAGGAAAGCGCGGCGATGAGCGCACCGATATCTACAGCCTCGGTGCGGTGCTTTATGAAATGGCCACGGGCAACGTGCCGTTCGAAGGGGAGAATCCGTTCATCGTCATGAACTCGCGGATCACCGGTGATCCCGTGGCGCCCCGGGAGCGCAACCCGGAAATCTCCGCCGAACTCGAGGAGATCATCCTGCACGCGATGGAGCGGGAGCCGCATCGCCGCTATGGCTCGGCCGCGGCGATGAAAGAAGAATTGGATAATCCCGAAACAGTGAAGCTGACGGAGCGTTACAAGCACCTGCAGGCCCCAAAGGCGTGGAAGACGCATTGGCAGGGCGCGAAGCTGGTGATCCTGTCAGTGTTAGGAACCATTCTCTTTTTCGGCCTGATGTTCCTCTGGGCGAAGATGCAAACGGGGCATCGGTAGAAAACTGAACATCCAACACCCAACGCCCAACATCGAACATCCAATGAAGGAAAGACCACTGCAGCGCGCTTGCACCATTGGGTGCTGGGCGTTGGGTGTTGGATGTTTCCCTTATGACTCTATCTGCCTGGTTTATCTTCGTCTTAGCCGCCCTCTTGGAAGTTGGCGGTGATGCGCTCATTCGCAAAGGACTGCGGACGAGCGGAGTACTTTTCGTCGTCGCCGGCTTCGTGGTGCTCGGTGCCTACGGCATCGTGGTCAACACGGTGAAATGGGATTTCTCCAAACTCCTCGGCGTGTATGTCGCGGTCTTTGCGGTGGTGAGTGTGCTCTTCGGTCACTTCATCTTTAAAGAAACCGTACCGCTCGCTACGTGGATCGGGTTGGCCGTGATCGTTGTTGGCGGAATGATCATTCAATTTGGCTCCGGACAATAGCGCGCGCAGCGTGTCCTCGTTGCTCCGATAGGTAATTTCGTAATGTAAAAGACTACATACCGCTGGCCTGATTTGCGCAGCATGGCGTGATTTGCGCGGAGCCACGGATTTCGAATCGATTGAACTGGTCGCCGAAAATCGGTCAAAATCACAGAGTAGAATGTGAACCGCTGGAGGTGAGAGTGCACGTTGGCACAAGTGCTGCTGGCCGGTGCATCGCAGTGAATCTATTGTAATGGCAGGTTTTACAAACCCGAGTCGTTGCTCTCAGTCTTTCCCCGTCCCAAGCCCGCTCAACTCCCTTTTTTCCACTGCCAATTCACAGGGTAAATCTGTCCGGGCCCGGCCGCTTTTGGTTTATGCGGCCGGGCCCGGCGGACACCTGATTCCTAATCAAGACGACGACATGAAAAAAATCGAAGCGATCATCAAACCCTTCAAATTGGAGGAGGTGAAAGATGCCCTGTCAGACTTGGGTGTGGACGGTATGACGGTGAGCGAGGTGAAGGGGTTCGGCCGGCAGAAAGGCCACACGGAAATTTATCGAGGCAGCGAATACACGGTCGCTTTTCTCCCCAAGATCAAGATCGAGGTGGTGGTGACCGATGGCGTGGTCGACGGTGCCGCCGCGGCGATCGTGAAAGCTGCCAAGACCGGCAAGATTGGCGACGGCAAAGTGTTTGTCTCACCGATCCACGAAGCCGTCCGAATTCGCACGGGGGAGAATGGGGATAGGGCGGTTTAATAGCTGCCAATTCCTTCCTGTCGAGCACGGCTCACTTTAACGCTGAGGGCGCGGAGAACACAGAGGGCCGCAGAGGAAGAAACAAAAGGACGAGGGATGAAGGATGAAGTGAAGTGCGCTGCGCGTTTTTTTAGGATCGACACTCGCTATCGGGTAACGCGCTTTTTATCCTTTTCTTCCTCTGCGGCTCTCTGCGTTCTCCGCGCCCTCTGCGCTTAAATTGGCCATGCTTAAGTATCCGCCACCTTCACGCCAGCTTGCGTCGCAGATTGACGTGGAAATTGCCGAGCGGAAATTCGTCTTCCTGCACCAGCGAGAGCCAGCGTTTGAGGTCGTGCTCGTCGTTGATCACGCGTTCGCCGGCTTTCCATTGTGAGGCGACATTGGGGTGGACATAGCGGGAGATGAGCTCGTGGCCGGCGAGCCAGAAGGTCAGCTTCGAGCAATCGGCGCCGCTCTTGTAGAGGTGCGCGAGCTCTTCGCGCAGGCCGTGGAAGCCGCGGGCGAGCTCGGTCCACTGGATGGTGAGCCGGTTGTCGCGCCAGACGAGGATGTCGTGCTGGTGCAAATAGGCGAAGAGCAACTGGCCGCCGAGCGCATCGTAATTGCGGACACGGGAACCGGTGATGGGGAAGCGCAGCACGCGGTCGAGCAGAATGGCCCAGGTGACGTAGCGCGCGAAGGGAAAGCCTTCCGCGGCGAGGCGGGACGCTTCCTCGAAGCTGCGCAGGTCGACGCGCAATTCCTCGAGGGCGTACATCCAGAAGGGTGCGCGCTGGCGGATCATGAAGGGATCGAACGGCAGCTCGCCCACGCTATGGGAGGCGTCGTGAATGAGGTCCCACAGGGCGACGGTGTCCTCGACGAGCGGCAGGGAATCGAGCCAGAACTCGAGCCGCGGAAACAACTCGAGGCCGATGACCTTGCCGGCGCGCCGCACGCAATTCTGCAAGCGTCGCGCTTCGCGGTCGCAGAAGATGGTGGCGAAGTGATTCCACGGTTGGCCGGTGAGGGCGACGGTTTCCGGAAAAAGCACCGCACACTCGCTCGCGTAGCCGGCGGTGTAATCGACGAGATGTCCCGGGACGAATTTCCTGTTGTGATAGGCATTGCGCTCCAGCGCCACCAACCAATCCGGCCACGGCATGCGCATGAAGAGCGCTTCGAAGCGTGTGTCGCTGGAGCCATTCGGCGTGTAGAGGGGAAAGAGAACGAGATGCTCGCGGTTGTCCTGCCGATGTTGCTGCGGTTGGAAGACGGCGAGAGATTTGCCAAAGTCGGGGTGCGGAAAACCGGCGTCGACCCAGGCTTGAAAGTCCCGCGGCAGTTGGGCGAAGTATTCCGCTTGATAGGGGAACCGCGGGGCGAGCGCGGTGAGGGACTGGAGCGTTTCGGAAACGAGTCGGGCGGCCGCCGGTTGCTCGTCGGAAGAGACGCTGCCGTCGGCGTTCTGCCTGGAGCGGAGTTGATTGATGACCGCCTTCAATTTCAGCCACGCATCTGGCAGGGGGCTCCGGTCCTCTTGCCGAATGGCGTGCTGCTCGGCCTTCGGCGTGGCCAGCCAGTAGAGGAGGTTCAGCCACAGTTGCTCATGCTGGAACTCCTTGAGACGCTCATCGCCGAAGAGCACGGAATCGGTCACGACCACCACACGCCCGGCCCCGAGTGGCGCGGTGGCGATCAAGCCCGCATTCGCCGGATGCGCCTTCGCGGAGGTCTGCCAGGCGATGCTGGCTTCACCTTCCGCAGTGCACCAACCAGTGCGATAAAAGCAGGCCAGCCCGACTCCATGGTTCAGCGGCGAACCCGGTGCGGGTTCGGCGAGCAACCATTCGGCATTCTCGTGCACGCAAGCGGTGCGATCGAAGGCGGTGCCGTTCTCGATGTGCAGGCCGGTGGGCGCGAGCAGTTCGTTCAGATTGTCGCCGTATTTGTCGTGCTCGTATTCGGAAATGACCAGCAGCCCGCCGCCCGCGCGGACGAAAGCATGGATGGCTTCGATTTCCTGCGGGCTCAGCGCCGGCGAACCGTGGGACGTGGTGCGTTCCCAACGCGCATCGCAGGGATGGGGGAGGACGAGCACATCGGCATCGGCGAGGGCGTCGGCCAGGAGCGGCCGGGCGATGTTGCGCGAGACGGTGAAATCGCGCGCCGCGAGAGCGCTGGCGGCGAGGTGGTAAGAGGAATTCGCCGCGCGATCCGGCTCCATCTCACGAGCGCGCTCCTCCGAGATCGACCAGCTTTCGCTGTGAAACTCGTCGAACAGGACGCGGGCGATTTTACGTTGCTCGGGGTACATCGTGACCTCCGGAGCAATTTACTCCAGCGGGCCTATTTCGCCACTTCTGCGGCGTCGGAAAGAAAAGCAGCCACGTCCTCGCGCCGGGTATCCCACGAGCACATGAGACGGGCGGCGCTGGCGGGGCCGAAATCGGCGTAGAATTGCCAGCCGCGCTCGTGCAGGCCGGCGGTGATCTTCGCCGGCAGTTTGGCGAAGACCGCATTCGCCTCGCGAGGATGGGCGATCTCCACGCCTGGCAGCGAGCGCAGGCCGTGCTCGAGGTCCGCGGCCATGGTGTTGGCGTGCCGGGCATTGCGCAGCCACACTTCATCGTGCAGCAGGCCGATCCACGGCGCCGCGAGAAAGCGCATCTTGGAGGCAAGCTGGCCGCTCTGCTTGCGGCGATAGGCGAAATCCCGCGCGAGATGCCGGTCGAAGAAAACCAGCGCTTCCCCGCAGGCCAGGCCATTCTTCGCGCCGCCGAAGCTCAGCACATCGATGCCCGCTTCCCAGGTGATGGCGCGCGGCGGCACGCCGAGGGCCGCGACGGCGTTGGCAAAGCGTGCGCCGTCCATGTGAAAACGGAGATTCAATTGATCCGCCGCCGAGCCAATCGCCGCGACTTCTTCGACCGAGTACAACGTGCCGAGCTCGGTCGACTGCGTGATGCTGATCAACCGCGCGCGGGAGTGGTGGATATCCGTGCGCAATCGAGCCGCACGCTCGACCTCCTGATAGGCTACTTTGCCGTGCACGGTTTGCAGCGGCTCCAACGCGACGCCGTGGGTGAAGAAGCCGGTCGCATTGCATTCGTCGACAATGAGGTGGGCGTGCTCCGAGCAGAGCGCGCTTTCAAATGGGGCGCAGGTCGCCGCCACAGCCAGCGAATTGGCCGACGTGCCGGTGAAGAGGAAGAAAACGTCGCAGTCCGTCTCGAAAATATCGCGAATGAGCTGGGTGGCTTCCGCGGTCCATCGATCCTCTCCGTAGGCGGGTGCGTGGTCCGCATTGGCAGCCTCCATCGCCGCCCACGCCGCCGGACAAATGCCGGCAAAATTATCGCTGGCGAAGTGACGCTGCGGAGCGGAAGCGGGAGGGTTCATAAGTTCACGCGCGGTAGTGAGGGTAATCTAACTCAATTGAACCGTTCTGACACCTGCTCACAAAGCCCGATGAATGTTTCTTCGGCGAGCGAGAGGCGGCGTCCGCGCCAGTGCAGGACTCCCCAGCGGCGGCGCAGCTTGCGTTTGCCCAGCGGGAGCGTGACCAGCGAGCCTTCCTGCAGTTCCTTCATGCACGACCACGGCGCGAGAATGGAGATTCCGAGCCCCAGTTTAACCAGTTCCTTGATCGCTTCCATGTTGCCGAGATCGAGCAGGCTGTGCAGGACGATCTGCTCCTTGCGGAAATATGTTTCGATCATCTGAAACGTGTAACTCGTCTTGCCGTAGAGGATGTAGTGTTGTCGGGGAATATCTTCGCGGCTTACCCGGCCGCTCTTCGCCCACGGATGGATCGGGCTGGTGATGAAAACCAGCTCATCGGTGAACAGGGGGCGAAACTCCAGCGGTTCGTCGCGCCGCGGCTCGAGATTCACGGCCAGGTCGATGCGATGCTGGCGCAGGGCCTCGATCATTTCCGGGGTGTCCCCGGGCTCGATCGAGATCGCGCACTGCGGAAAGCTCTCTTTAAATTCGCGCAGCACCGAGGGGAGAATATGCTGGCAGGCTGTGGTGCTGGCGCCGATGCGCAGCCGGCTGCTGCCCCATTTGCCGAGGTGTCCGAGTTGGGCGCGTGCCGATTCCATCTCTTCGAGAATGCGCTGGGCGCTGACCAGCAGTTGCTCCCCGGCCTGGGTGAGTACTACGGTTTTGCCCATTCTGTCTAAAAGGCGACAGCCGATTTCCTGCTCGAGCGCTTTCATCGAATGGCTGATTGCCGATTGCGAGAGGTGGAGCTCCTGGGCGGTCTCGGTGAAGCTTCCGGTGCGAGCGAGGATGGAAAAGGCGCGCAATTGCCTGCTATCAAGCGGTTGTGACATGAATGAATCAAATTCATTCATTTCATCGAAAAGTTGAAAGCCATTTCTTTTCGGTCATCAAGTTCGTGGCACGCGGGAAGCTGATCGCGCGGGGCGAACTCTGATTCACAAGACGAATGTCCCACAAAAACCATGCCCGCTCCCGTCCGTTGCGCCTCGGCTTCGTGGCACTGTCGGATTGCGCGCCGATCATCATGGCCAAAGAACTCGGCCTTTATGCCAAGCACGGGTTGGCCGTCGAACTGCACCGCGAAGTCGGCTGGGCGACCATCCGCGACAAGGTGCTGTATGGCGAGCTGGACGCCGCCCACGCGCCCGCCGGCCTGGTGGTCGCCGCGAACTGCGGCCTGGGCTCCGTGCAGGTGGAGTGCCTCACCGGCTTGGTCCTGAATCTCAATGGCAATGCCATCACCCTCTCGCAGGCACTCTGGAACAAAGGCGTGCGCGATGGTCGCACGCTGCGGCGCGAGATCATCCACAGCGATGAAGTCTACACCTTCGGTGTCGTGCACACCTACTCTTCGCACAGCCTTCTCCTCCGCGAGTGGCTGCGCAACCATCGCATCGAGCCGGATCGCGATGTGCGCATCGTCATCGTGCCGCCGGCACAGGTGCACGCCAACCTCAAGGCCGGCCATCTCGACGGCTATTGCGTGGGCGAGCCGTGGAATTCCCTCGCCGTGCTAAGCAACACCGGATGGTGCGTCGCGACCAGCGATGAAATCGCCCCGCGGCATCCGGAGAAAGTGCTCATGGTCCGGCGCGATTTCGCGGAGCGGTCGTCGCACGAACATCTCGCGCTCATCGCCGCGCTCCTCGAGGCCTGCGAATTCTGCACCCGGCCGGAAAACCGCGAACGGCTGATGGAGACGCTCGCGCAACCGGAGTATGTGAGCGCGCCCATCCAGGCGCTGCGCATGGGTATGGCGGGCACTTTCGATTACGGCAACGGGCGCGTCGAAAAGCATTCGTCTTTTCATCTTTTCGCCGGCGAGGATGTGAACGCGCCCACGCCGGACAAGGCGGCCTGGGTGGTGCGCAATCTCGTGAAGAGCGGCGTGGTGAAGGATCCCAGCCTCATTCCCATGGAGCGGATCGCCGACTGGTTTCGCGCCGACCTCTTTGCCCAGGCAGCCCAGCTCACGAGCGCCCTCGTTCCATGACTGCCGCGCTCACCGTTCTGCATTTTCCAAACAATCCGGCCCGGATGTTCACGGGCCCAATCACAGCAACACGACTGCCCGGAGGAGCATCTCCGTCTGGCGAAATCATCCAATGACCCAACTACCAACCTACTCCTCGGCAAAAAAAAGCGGAGGGCTGTTTGCGGCAGCCCTCCTGACCAGCGGTCTCATTTCCTCCTTGGCGGGAGATGTCGAAGTGAAAGCCACCAGCGACAAAACGGTAATCGAGAAGCCGACAGATTCCAACCCTCTTAGTTTCTTCGGCGGAAAACTCATCTTCGACGCGCAGGAGCGCCTGCGTTGGGAAAATCGCAACAACAACTTCGACTTCAATAGCGCCACCCGTTCCGTGACCGACGGCAACTGGTTTGAGCAGCGCTTCCGGATCGGCATGCTGGTCCAGCCGGTCGAGTGGCTGCACCTCTATGTGCAGGGCCAGGACTCCCGCGAGTTCAACGGCCTGCGCGGCAATACCCCCGGCGTCAGCGCCGCCGAGGGTGACAATGCGTTCGACCTGCGGCAGGCCTATATCGAGATCTCGGACTACGACAAATGTCCGTTCGGCTTGAAGGTCGGGCGGCAGATCCTCTCCTACGGCGATGAGCGGCTCGTCGGCGCGTTCGATTGGAATAACTTCGGCCGCACCTTCGATGCGGCGAAGGTGACCTACAAAGGCCACGGCTTTTGGATCGACGCGTTTACCTCGACCCCGGTCGTCATTACGCGCGACAAGTACGATCAATCCGATCTCTTCAACGGCACCGAGGATCATCGGGAACTGGTCTTCAGCGGCCTGTATCTCTCCATGGATTCGCTGCCGTTCGGCACGTGGGATTTCTACTCCTTCCTGCTCGATCAGCCCCGGGGAAATACCACCAACCTGCAGGGGAACCTCACCACGGCGCTGCCCTCCGGCTCGCTCGCTGCGCACAGCGATTTCGTGACGCTCGGCACGCGGATCAAGGGCGACCCGCAGAAGCTCAAGGGCTGGGAGTACACGGGCGAGTTTGCCTACCAGGCGGGCGATGTCCGCGGCTTGCCGTTGAGCGCGTTCGCCGCGGATGCGGGCTTCGGCTACAACTTCGACGTGGCTTGGAAACCGCGCCTCTACGCGGAATACAACTACGCGTCGGGCGACAACGATCCGCATGACGGGCACATCGGCACGTTCCAGAACTTGTTCCCGACGAATCACCGGTTCTTCGGCATCATGGACAACTTCTCCTGGCAGAACATGCACAATGCGATGCTCAGCGTGCGCGTGAATCCGGTGAAAGCGCTGACGGCCGAAGTGCAATACAACGCCTTCTGGTTGGCCTCGGATAGCGATGTCTGGTACCGCGCCAACGGTCTCACCGCCGTGCGTCCGCTCTCCACCGTGGGCGGCCGGAATGTCAGTAACTATGCCGGTTCGGAGATCAGTGCGGTAGTCACTTGGAATGCGAACAAGCACCTGCAATTCCAGGCGGGCTACGCGCATTTCTTCGCCGGCAACTACCTCAAGGACACCGGCGCCAGCGACGACGCGAACTTCGGTTACATTCAGACGACGATCAACTTCTAGACGATCTTCGTCTCCGCTCCACTCCGCCGCCGTTCCGGGAAACCACCGGAACGGCGGCTTTTTTTCGGTGACGGACAATTCTCGAAGTAATTCGCGATAGCGGCGCGGTGGGTGTAGGGCATGTGGCCGGTAGTGGACGAGCCATGCGCCCTACACCAACGCGCCACACGCCTTCCGCATTCGGAAATTGGTTTTGAAAGACCGCCCGGTCGGAGGTTTTTGCGCATTTTCGACAGAGGCCGCTCCTGTTGCTTCCTATGCAAATTCTAACCAGTTTGTGCAAAAGACGCCATTGCCGGCGACCCGCGAAGAAGCCCGATTTCAGAGGAAAAGCGGGGATCGCGAAAATTTTTTGTCAAGGGCGGACCGCCCAGGGACGTCGTAAAGCTCCGAAAATCAGAGGCATCGCCCGTGTATGAAAGTTTTTCATGACGTGAATGAGGACGATGAACGGCATTTCGCGAGCAATTCGTCTTCTTTGGCACGGGCGGAGCTAATGGCTCGGGCGCGTGCTGTCACAACTGCCAGTGCGTTAAACCCAAAACCAACCGCCAATTTGAAATTCTCCGATCTCAAAAACTCCGGCCACTGGCCAACGTTGCTCACCGCATTCCTGTATTTCGATTTCAGTTTCATGGTCTGGACCGTGCTCGGTCCGCTCGGCGCGCAGATAGGCGATGCCCTGCATCTCTCGCCGGAGCAAAAGGGCTTCATGGTCGCGGTGCCGATCCTCTCGGGTGCGGTGCTGCGTATTATCCTCGGTTTGTTGGTGGATCGCATCGGCGCGAAGAATACCGGGATCATCGCCCAGCTCGTGGTGATCGCTGGCTTGATCGGCGCTTACGTTTTCGGGCTGCCAAATTATCAGGCCACACTGCTCATGGGCATGGTCCTCGGCTTCGGCGGGGCCAGCTTCGCGGTCGCGCTGCCGCAAGCGGGACGCTGGTATCCGCCGAACATGCAGGGCGTGGTCATGGGCCTCGCCGGTGCAGGCAATATCGGCACCGTGCTCGATGCGCTCTTCGCACCACGCCTCGCAGCGGCCTACGGCTGGAAGACGGTGTTCGGTCTCGCGTTGATCCCTGCGGTCATCGTGTTGGTGATTTACGTGGTCTTTTCGCGTGAAGCGCAGGTCGAAGTGAAAAAGAAGCGCCTCGTGGATTACATGACCCTGCTTAGGGACAAGGATGCCCACTGGTTCTGCTTTTACTACACGGTGAGCTTCGGCGGTTTCGTGGGCCTGGCGAGCAGCTACGTGCTCTACTTCAAGAGCGAATACGGTCTCACGGCGGTGCATGCTGGTGACTTCGCCGCGCTCTGCACGTGTGTCGGGGCGGTGTTGCGTCCGGTGGGCGGCGCGATGGCCGATCGCATCGGTGGCATTCGCGCGCTCTACGTGTTCTATGCCGTCGCGGGTGTGGCCCTCGTTGCCGGAACC
Source organism: Chthoniobacter flavus Ellin428 (assembly GCF_000173075.1). Taxonomy (GTDB): domain Bacteria; phylum Verrucomicrobiota; class Verrucomicrobiia; order Chthoniobacterales; family Chthoniobacteraceae; genus Chthoniobacter; species Chthoniobacter flavus. The sequence goes on along the minus strand of NZ_ABVL01000018.1, from coordinate 113,937 downwards.
TTGCAGCACAACCTCGGCTTCAATGTCACCACCTTCATCTTCGCCTCCGGCGCGCTCGGCATGGCGAATGGCGCGGTCTTTCAATTGCTGCCGCAGCGCTTCGGCAAGGACATCGGCGTGATGACTGGCCTGGTCGGCGCGGGCGGTGGCGTAGGTGGCTTTTACCTGGCCAGCTCGCTGGGCCTGGCCAAGGGCTTCACGGGTTCCTACGCGCCCGGCTTCTTCATCTTCGCCGCGCTCTGCCTCCTGGCGATCTGCGGTCTCGGCCTCGTGAAAACCCGCTGGCGCACCACTTGGGGCGCGATCGCGAATGCCCGCATCTGACTTGATTTGAACTGATGAAAGTGAACCTGACCAGTTACGGCCTCCCGCGCGACGGCAAGGAATCGGAAGACGCCTTTGCCGTGAAGGCGTGGGACGAGACGGTGATCGCCGTGCTCGCCGACGGCACCGGCGCGGCGCGCCGGGGCCGCGAGGCTTCCGCGCGCATCGTGGAATCGCTGGTCAGCAACTACAGCGCGCGGCCCGAATCGTGGCCGCCGCAGAAGGCGCTCACCGAATTCACCCGGCTCATCAACCGCACCTTGCACCACGAATCCATGCTGCAGCACGACGCTCCCGAGATGATCTCCACGCTTTCTGTGGCGGTCATCGAGGGCAACCGTCTCTTCGGCCTGAACGTCGGCGACTCCCGCGTGTATCTCGCCCGCGGCGGCCAGCTCGCGCGGCTTTCTGAGGATCACGTGGATGAGCAAATGCGGCATGTCCTGCGCCGCGCGATCGGCCTCGCGCCGGATGTGGAGCCTTACTGCTTCGAGCGCGAGCTCAACGACGGGGACATCGCTTTCCTCTGCTCGGACGGCGTTTCGAACGTGCTCGATGAGAGCGAGCTCAACGCGCGCCTCGCGCAGCGTTACGCCGCGCGGGCGATCGTCCAGCACGCGCGTTCGGTGGCCAAACCCGAGCAACTCGACGACATGAGTGCGATCGTGATTGATATCGCAGAAACGGGTAAGCTGCGCGCCGTGAGCCAGCTCCCGCTCCATATCCCCGAGACATTGCAGAAGGGTGACGTGATCGATGGTTACGAACTCGTCCGCCCGTTTCAGCACAGCGATCGCGTGTGGCTTGCGACCAAGGATGGCCAGCGCTGGACGCTGAAGTTCGCGCCGCTGGAAGCGCGGGACAGCGAGGCGGTGTTGCATCAGTTCATCAAGGAAACCTGGAATGCCACCCGTCTCGGCGGTGCCTTTTTCGTAGAGGCCGTGGTGCCCGAAAAGCGCACCGCCCACTACTACGTCATGGAGTTCGTCGAGGCACCGAGCCTGCGCATGCTCTTGAAGGCGCGGCCGCTGGCGGTGGATGAAGCGGTGGAGCTCGGCAAGTTTCTCGTCGAGGCTTCGCAGTTTTTGCTGCGGTGCGACCTGGTGCACGGCGACATCAAGCCGGAGAACATCCTCGTCATCACCGGCTACGACCGGCTGAGTTTCAAGCTTGTCGATCTCGGCAGCGCGACGGAAATCTTTTCCATCACTTCGCGGGCCGGCACGGCCAGCTATCTCGCGCCCGAGCGTTTCCGCCAGGCCCCAATCTCCGAGCGCACGGAAGTTTTCGCCATCGGTGTGACGCTTTACGAAGCGCTGACCCGTTCCTTCCCCTATGGCGAAATCGAACGGTTCCAGACGCCGGTGTTTAATAAGGCGAAGGCGCCGGTTCGCTTGAATCCCAATCTCCCGCCGTGGCTGGATTCCCTGATCCTACGCGCGCTCGCGGTGATCCCGGAACGCCGCTACCAGCACTATTCCGAAGTCGCGTTTGACCTCGCTCACCCGGAAAAGGTCGAGCCGTTTTATCAGGAACCCGGCGGTGGAAAATGCACTCCCCTGCGCTTTTACCAGACCGGCTTTTTCATCCTCCTCGCCCTCACCCTCTACCTCCTCGCCAAATTATTGCATCACTGACATGAATAAGATTCCGTTTATCCCAGAAAACGCCCCGTTCTCCCCCGAACAGCGCCTCTGGCTCAACGGTTATCTCGCCGGTATGTTCTCCGACGCCAGCATGGCGGAGAGCGCCCTGGCGGGCCTGCCCTCCGGACCCGCCGCACCGGCCAAGCCCCTGGTCGTTTTCTACGGCAGCCAGACCGGCACCGCAGAAGGCCTCGCGAAAAAGACCTCGAAAGAAGCGGTGAAGCGCGGCTTTGCGCCGAAGCTCGTGGACATGGCGAAATACGAAACCGTCGACCTCACCAAGGAGGAAAACGTCCTGGTGATCACGAGCACTTACGGTGACGGCGAACCGCCGGACAACGCGCAGGCGTTCTGGAATTACCTCCAGGGCGAAGCCGCGCCGCCGCTCGCCCACCTCCACTATTCGGTTCTCGCGCTGGGCGATACGAACTATTCGGCGTTCTGCCAGTTCGGCAAGAACTGCGATGAGCGCCTCGAGAAGCTCGGTGCAAAGCGTGTGCATCCGCGCGTGGATTGCGATGTCGATTACGAAACGCCCGCGAAAGAGTGGACGGAAGGCGTCTTCGCGGCGCTTTCCTCTTCCTCGGACACTCCCGCTCTCACCTCCGGCGAAGCGGACGCCTCCACGGAGGAGGCTCCGCAAGGCTGGTCGAAGAAGAATCCCTTCCCGGCCCGCCTGCTGGCGAATCGCCTGCTCAATGCCGACGGTTCCGGCAAGGAAGTGCGACACTATGAAATCTCACTCGCCGGCTCGGGACTCAGCTACGAAGTCGGTGACGCGCTCGGCGTGATGCCGGCGAACTGCGGTGCGCTCGTTCACGATGTGCTCGAGGCGCTGGGTTGCGACGGGGAAGAAGCGGTGACGACGCCGGAGGGCACCGAGACTTCGCTCCGCCTGGCGCTTACCCAGCAGTATGACATCACGCGGCCGACGCCAGACCTGCTCAAGGCGGCCGGCGAGCGTGGCGCCGCGGGCGGTGAACTGGCCGCGCTGCTGGATCCAGCGCGCAAGGACGATTTGAAGAAGTGGCTGTGGGGCCGCGAGATCATCGACGTGATTGGCGGACTCACCCAGCCCTTTGCCGCGGCGGAACTCACCGGCTTGCTGAAGAAGCTGCAGCCGCGTTTGTATTCCATCTCCTCCAGCCCGAAGGCGCATCCCGATGAGGTGCATCTCACGGTGGCGGCGGTGCGCTACGATGGCTATGGACGCAATCGCAAAGGCGTATGCTCGACCTTCCTCGCGGATCGGTGCGCGGATAATACACCGGTGCCGGTCTTCGTTCAGACTTCTCATGGCTTCCGCCTGCCGGAGAATGGCGACGTGCCGGTGATCATGTGCGGCCCGGGCACAGGCATCGCGCCCTTCCGCGCTTTTCTCGAGGAACGCCGTGCGACCGGGGCGAAAGGAGGCAACTGGCTCTTCTTCGGCGATCAGAAGCGTTCGACGGATTTCCTCTATCAGGAGCAGCTCGAGGGCTGGGTGAGCGATGGTCACCTGACGCGGCTCGACCTCGCCTTTTCCCGTGATCAGGCGGAAAAAATCTATGTGCAGAACCGCATGTTGGAAAATGCGGCGGAACTTTGGTCTTGGTTGGACAGCGGCGCCCACTTCTACGTCTGCGGCGATGCGAGCCGCATGGCGAAGGACGTGGACGCCGCGCTCCACCAGGTCGCGGAAACGGCCGGCGGATTGAGCAAGGAAGCCGCCGCCGAGTTCATCCAGAAACTGAAATCGGAAAAGCGCTATCAGCGCGACGTCTATTGATTTTTATGAGCACCGCCAGTCTGCCCATCAGCAACATCAACGGTCAGCCGTTGAACGAGGAACAAATGAGATACCTCACCGGCTTCTTTGCCGGTGTGGCGGCGCGTGGCCAACGCTTCAGCGATGTGGAAGCTCCGCCGATCTTGGCGAAGAGCATTGCGCATGAGGACCTCGTTTTCGAAGAGCGGGTGAAGAAGGAGCTGCATCCGCTGGATGCGTATCCGCTGCTGCTCGAACACGCGGCGTCGAACAAGGCGCCGGAGAAGGAAGAAGTTTTCCGTTTCAAGTGGAACGGCCTCTTCTACCTCAGCCCGAACAAGGAAGCGTTCATGGCGCGCCTGCGGATTCCGGGCGGCCAGTTGCGCACATTCCAATTGCGGGAGTTGGCGAATATCGCCAAGCAACTCACCACCGGTTACGTGCAAATTACCACCCGGGCGAATCTGCAGATGCGGCTCATCCAGCCGAAGGACACGCCGGAGTTCCTGCACCGCATTCAGTCCGTCGGGCTGCACGCGCGCGGCTCGGGTGCGGATAATATCCGCAACCTGACCGCCAACCCGACCGCGGGTGTCGATCCGCACGAGCTGATCGACGTGATGCCGCTGTGTCACGAGATGGGACAGATCATCCTGAACGATCGCTCGTTCTACGATCTGCCGCGGAAGTTCAATATCGCTTACGATGGTGGTGGCTTGATTGGCACGGTCGAGGATACGAACGATGTCGGCTGCAAGGCCGTGAAGATGGGCGAAGAGATCTTCTTCCGCATCGCGCTCGGTGGCGCGACAGGCCACAAGGCCTTTGCGCGCGATCTCGGGGTGCTCGTGAAACCGGAGGAACTCAACAAGGTCGTTTCGGCGATCGTGCGAGTTTACATCGAGCATGGCAACCGCGGGGACCGCAAGAAGGCACGGCTCAAGCACCTGTTGGAGAAATGGACGCTCGAACAGTATCTCGAGGAAACGGAAAAACTGCTGGGCTATCAGTTGCAGCGCGTGCCGCTCGATCCTGCGTTGATCGAGTATCCGGGACAGAAACTCCCGCACTCGCATGTCGGTGTCTATCCGCAGAAGCAGAAAGGGCTGAACTATGTCGGCGTGGCGATGCCGGTGGGGCAGATTACGCCCAAGCAGATGATCCGTATCGCGGAGATCGCCGATCTCTACGGTTCCGGTGAAATCCGCCTCACCGTATGGCAGAACTTCGTCATCCCGAATGTCCCGGATCACTTCGTCGCTACGGTGAAGAAGGCGTTGCGGAAGATTGGTTTCGACACGCAGCAATCGAATCTGCGCAGCGGCATCATTGCCTGCACGGGCAACTCGTATTGCAAATTCGCGCAGGCGAATACCAAGGGTCACGCGATGGAACTCGCGGACTACCTCGACAAGCGCATCAAGCTCGATCAACCGGTGAACATTCATCTCACCGGTTGCCCGCACTCCTGCGCGCAACACTACATGGGCGACATCGGCTTGCTCGGCACGAAGGCCAAGATCGCGGGCGAAAGCGTGGACGGGTACCACATTTTCGTGGGCGGTGGCTTTGGAGCGAGCCAGGCGGTCGGACGCCAGGTCTTCAACGCGATCGATTTCGAAAGCGCGAAGCCGCTGGTGGAAAAAATGCTGCGCGGCTACCTGCGCCATCGCGAGGGGAATGAAACCTTCCAGGCCTTCACCGCGCGCCACGATTTGAACGCATTGCAAGGCATCTTCAGTAACGAGGAATGACATTGGCCAACTCGCAAGAGTCCGGAAAATCCGATCATCTGCGCACGCTCATCGACGAACTGCTCGACGAGCAGCAACGGTTGACGGCGGTCGAGCGCTTTGCCCGGAAACATGAGCGCGGCGAGGTGCCGGCGCAGGAGCGTTACTATCGTGACCTGATCCCGCAGACCAAGCCCGGTCCCGGCCAGCAGTATGCCTTTGCCGTCGATCTCGACGCTTGCACGGGATGCAAGGCGTGCGTGAGCGCATGCCATTCGCTGAACGGCCTCGAGGAACACGAAATGTGGCGCAGCGTTGGGCTGCTGCATGGCGAATCCTATCGGCAGACGGTCACCACCGCGTGCCACCATTGCGTGGAGCCGGCGTGCCTCGAAGGCTGTCCGGTGATGGCCTACGACAAGGATGCGGAGACGGGCATCGTGCGGCATCTCGATGACCAGTGCATCGGTTGCCAGTACTGCATCCTGAAGTGTCCCTACGATGTGCCGCAGTATTCCGAACGGCTCGGCATCGTGCGCAAATGCGACATGTGCACCGGCCGGCTCAGTGCGGGCGAAGCGCCCGCTTGTGTTCAAGCCTGCCCGCATGAAGCGATCAAGATCGAGTTGGTCGACCGCGCGGAAGTCGTGCGCCTGGCCGAACCGGGAGTGGCGATGATTCCCGGGGCGTTCGAATCGAACTATACCAAGCCGACGACGCGGTTCTCTTCCAGGAATCCGCTGCCGGTGAGTGCGGAAGCGGCTGACGAATCCGCGTTGCGCCTCGAGCATGCCCACTGGCCGCTGATCTGGATGCTGCTGCTCACGCAGATGGGCGTCGGTCTTTTTGTCATGCAGACATTGATGCCGGGCGTGCGCTCGGTCGGGTTGGTCGGATGGGTCGCCTTGCATCTGGGGCTCGCCGTTTCCGTCCTGCATTTGGGACGTCCCATGGGCGCCTGGCGTTTCTTCCTCGGGTTGCGTACCTCGTGGATGAGCCGTGAGATTCTCGCTTTCGGCATCTTCTCGATGGTGTCTACGCTCACGGTGGCGACGATGCTTTTTCCGCCCACGCGTTTTCTCGCGCCGTGGATCGCCGGTTTCAACGCGGTCCTCGGTCTTGCCGGAGTTTTCACTTCGGCGATGATTTACATCGATACCCGTCGTCCATATTGGTCGACGCGGCTGACCATTCCGCGGTTCTTTGGGACGACTCTCGCCCTGGGCGCTGCCGCTGGCGCGGTGGTGCTATCCTGCTTCGGCACTGCCGCGGACGCGCACGTGGCCATTGGATTGGCCATGGCTGTGCGGATGGCTTTGGTGGTCTGGGAAAGCATGCACGAAGTGCCGAAGGCCGCGCGCACGATGTTGCGCCTGCTGCCGTGGGCGCGAAGTGACGATGCTCAATCTCGCGCTGGCCATGGCGGCCAGTGTGGTGGCGATGTTTACCGCGTTTCCCATCGCCGTTTGGGCCACCGTGGTGGTGCTGGCCAGCACCTTTGCATCGTCGTTGATGGAGCGTTACAGCTTTTTCACCACGTGTCCGGCGCCGCGCATGCCGGGAGGAGTTTCACCATGAATGCCCTGGTCAATACGATTGCGCCGCTGTTGCGGCAATGGCAGGGACCACTGACCGAAGAGTTGGTCCGCTCGCCGGGCCGCTTCGGCCTGGGACAGGTGCCCGAACGACTGGCGCCCGATAGCACCACGACGATGGTCTGTGGCTTTTGTTCCACGGGCTGCGGCTTGAAGGTCCACCTCAAGGGTGGCAAGGCGATCAATCTCAGCGCCGAGACCGATTACCCGGTGAATCTCGGCATGGCCTGTCCCAAGGGCTGGGAAGCTCTGACGCCGCTCTCCGCGCCGGATCGTGCGACGACTCCGATGCTGCGGAACGAAAAGACGGGCGTGCTCGAACCCATCGATTGGGAACGTGCCCTCGTGCTGTTCTGCGAGCGTTTCAAGGAGATCAAACGCAAGCACGGCGCGGAGTCGTGCGCATTTCTTTCCAGCGGCCAGATCGTGACTGAAGAGATGGCGTTGCTCGGCGCGTTGTGGAAGTTCGGCATGGGTTTCATCCACTGCGATTCCAATACGCGGCAGTGCATGGCGACCTCGCACGTGGCCTACAAGCAGTCGTTCGGCTTCGATGCGCCGCCCTTCACCTACGCCGATTTCGAGGAAAGCGACGTGCTCGTTTTCGTTGGTTCGAATCCGTGCATCGCGCATCCGATCATGTGGCAGCGTGTGATGCGTAATCAGAATCGGCCGGAAATCATTGTCGTCGATCCGCGCAAGACCGAGACGGCGATGGCTGCGACGCAGCACTACCCGATCCAGCCGAAGAGCGATCTCGTGTTGCTCTACGGCCTGGCGAATATTCTCGCGGCGAGTGGCTGGATCGATCGCGATTTCATCGCGCAACACACCACCGGGTTTGCCGAATTTGCGGAATTCATCACGCAATTCACCACCGAGCGGGTCGCGGCGGAGACGGGACTGACCGAGGATGATCTGTGGCATCTCGCGCAGACGATCCATGACGGCAAGCGCGTCTCTTTCTGGTGGACGATGGGCGTAAACCAGGGCCACGAGAGCACCCGCACCGCGCAGGCGATCATCAACCTCGCGCTGATGACCGGCAATATCGGACGGCCTGGCACTGGGGCGAATTCCATCACCGGACAATGCAATGCGATGGGTTCGCGGCTCTACGCGAATATCACGAGTCTGATGGGAGGGCACGACGCGGCAAAAGAGGCGGATCGCGAGAAAATCGCGAAGGTGCTGGGCATCGACGAGAGCGTGATCCCCAGGCAACCGGCGATGGCTTACGATCAAATCGTCGAAGGCATCCGCGAAGGAAAGATCAAAGGACTCTGGGTGCTTGGGACGAATTCCTCACACTCGTGGACGCAGCAAAAGGAATTCAACGAGCTCCTGAGCAAGCTGGATTTCCTCGTGGTGCAGGATCTCTATCACACGACCGCGACGGCACAGCATGCGGATCTGGTGCTGCCTGCGGCGGGTTGGGGCGAGAAAGAAGGCACGTTCATCAACTCCGAACGCCGCATCGGCCTCGTGAAGAAGGTAGCCAAGGCGCCGGGCCAGGCGCTCGCGGATTTCCACATCCTTCAGCTCATCGCTCACTACTGGGGATGCAGCGGGATGTTCGCGCGCTGGGCTTCGCCGGAGGCGGCCTTTGAATTGCTGAAAGAGATTTCCCGTGGAAAGCCGTGCGATATCTCCGGCATCGAGGATTACCACATGATCGACGCGCGCGGCGGCATCCAGTGGCCGTTGCCGGAAGGCTCTGCGCCGCCTGAGACGGAGCGTCGTTTGTTTGCCGACGGGCGGTTCTATCACGCCGATGGTCGCGCGCGTTTCCTATACGATCTGCCGCGGCCTGCGCCGGAGATGGCGGATGCGGAGTATCCGTTCATCCTGCTCAGCGGACGCGGAAGTTCGGCGCAGTGGCACACCGGTACGCGCACGGATAAGTCCGACGTGCTGCGGCAACTCGCCCCGAAGAGCATTTACATCGAGATGAATCCCGTGGATGCACGGCGGCTCGGCATCGAGACCGGCGATTCGGTGCGCGTGACCTCACGCAATGCGGAAATCATGGCGAGCGCCTTCGTGACGCCGACCGTCGCCGAAGGGCAGGCGTTCATCCCGATGCACTACGAAGTGATGAACCAACTCGTGTCTACTGTCCTCGACCCGCATTCGCGCCAGCCCAGTTTCAAATGCTGTGCGGTGCGGCTCGCGGCGGTCACGCAGTGGGCCGCGCCTTGAATCGGAGGGATGCGCTCCTGCGCGTTCCCTGTTTGCGGGGCGGGCGAAAGAAAAGCGTGGGAACGCGCAGGAGCGCGTCCCTCCGATGTTTAGCGTAGCGTCAGCGTGCCTCCATCCACCGGCAGGCCAATGCCCGTAATGAACGAAGCCTCATCGCAGCAAAGGAAAAGCGCGGCGGCGGCGACTTCTTCGGGTTCGCCCATACGACCGATCGGCTGGGTCTTCGAAAGCTTCTCGAACATTTCCGCTTCACGCCCAGGATAGTTCTTGGCGATGAAACCATCGACGAAAGGTGTATGCACACGCCCAGGAAGGAGCGCGTTGCAGCGGACACCCTTGTCGAGGAAGTCCTTGGCCACGGAGTAGGTCATCGAGAGCACCGCGCCCTTGCTGGTGGCGTAGGCGAAGCGGTCGGTGATGGCCATGACCGAGACCGTCGAGGCGAGATTGACGATGCAGCCACCGCCGTCGACGACCATGAATTTCAAGGCGGCCCGCAGGCAATTGGCCGGGCCGAAAACATTCACCCGTTGCACGCGCTCAAAGTCTTCCGGCGTGGTGCTCAAGGCATTGCCAACATGGGCGACGCCGGCGTTGTTGATGAGGATGTGAATGCGGCCACGACGGGCGTGAATGCGGCCGGTGACTTCCTCGACGGCTTTGACATCCGTGACGTCGCAGGCTTCGGCCGCGACCGTTCCGCCGGCCGCGCGGATTTCTTCCACGGCGCGACTCATCTCGTCGGTGTTGCGGTCGAGGATTTCCACGATGGCGCCTTCGCTGGCGAAGAGGCGGGCGATGGCGAGGCCGATACCGGAGGCGCCTCCGGTGATGATGGCGGTTTTGGACGTGAGCTTGGGCATGGGTCGAGGGGGTGGTCAGTGATTGTGGCGCGGTACGGTGTGGCAGACGCCGCGGTATGCGCAGGCAAAGTCAAAGCAGCCGCCAGTGTCAAGCTGGCCGACGTGCGCGCGGTAAAGTTGTTGCCACGGGGTGGCGGTGGCCGGTGGTGCAGGCGGAACATCCAGGGCGCGGCGTTGCCATTCTTCCTCGGACACGATGGCGTCGACGCGGCGGGCACGCAGGTCGACGCGCACGCGGTCGCCGGTGCGGAGTCGCGATAGACCGCCACCCGCGGCGGACTCGGGCGAAGCATTGAGAATGGACGGGCTGGCCGAGGTGCCGCTCTGGCGGCCGTCGCCGAGCGTGGGCAACTCGGTGATGCCGGCGCGCAGCAGCGCGTCGGGCGGTTGCATGTTCACTACTTCGCCGGAAGCGGGAAAGCCGATGACCCCACAGCCACGCACGACGAGCATGGTATGTTCATCGATGCCGAGCGACGCATCATTGATGCGCGCGTGATAATCCTCCGGGCCATCGAAGACGACCGCGCGACACTCGAAGGTATCCTCCGCGCCGGGCGCGCTGAGATAGCGGAGACGGAAATTTTCGCTGATCACGCTGGTCTTGATCAGCGCGGAGTCGAAGAGATTGCTCTGCAGCACGAGGAAGCCGGCGCGCTCGCGCAGAGGTGCGTTGAAGGGCTTGATGATTTCGCCGTCCGGGAAAGGCGCGGCGGCCACGTTTTCTCCAAGAGTGCGGCCGGTGACGGTGAGCGCACTGCCGTCGAGATGACCGGCGGTGAGTAGTTCGCGCAGCACCACCGGCAGGCCGCCCGCGCGATGGAAGTCTTCGCCGAGATATTTGCCGGCGGGTTGGCAATTGACGAGCAACGGCAGCGCATAGCCCTCCGTTTCCCAATCCTGCATGTCCAGTTCGATGCCGGCGTGACGGGCGATGGCGATGAGGTGTGGCGGACAATTCGTCGAGCCGCCGATGGCGGTGTTGACGCGGATCGCATTGAGCAGCGCCGCCCGGGTGAGGATGCGCGAGGGGCGCAAATCCTCCTCCACGAGTCGCACCACGGCTTTGCCCGTCGCATGCGCCATCTGACCGCGTTCCCGCCAGGGGGCCGGAATGCTGGCGGTGCCCGGCAGCGCCATGCCCATCGCTTCCGCGAGGCAATTCATCGAGAGCGCAGTGCCCATGGTGTTGCAATGGCCGGGACTGGGCGCGGCGCCGGCGAGCATTTGCAGAAATTGCGCATCATCGATCTCGCCCGCGGCGCGGAGCTGACGCGCCCTCCAGGTGACGGTGCCGGCCCCGGCCGGCTGGCCGTCCAGATAGCTGTTGATCATCGGGCCGCCGTTGAAGATGAGCGAAGGCACATCGGTCGTGGCGGCGGCCATGATCGCGGCGGGTGTGGTCTTGTCGCAGCCGGTGGTGAAGACGACGCCATCGAGCGGATAACCGTGCAGGATTTCGACCAGGCCGAGGTAGGCGAGGTTGCGATCGAGCGCGGCGGTGGGACGACGGATCGATTCCTGCAGCGGGTGCATTGGAAAGACGAGCGGCAGGCCGCCCGCGTCGCGCACGCCGTCGGCGATCCGCGCAACGGTTTGCAAGTGGATGCGATTGCAGGGCGTGATGTCGCTTCCGCATTGCGCGATCCCAATGATCGGGCGTCCGCTTTGTAGTTCCTCCGGCGTGAGGCCGTAGTTCAGAAAGCGCTCGAGGTAGAGCGCGGTCATGCCGGGATTTTCCGGATCGTTCCACCAGGATTCGCTACGATAGCGGCGGTTCTTCATGCGTGATCGAAAGTGGGTTTAGGCATCGAGATGACCTGGGTATCGAGAAATTCGCGGATGCCTTCGACGCCGCCTTCCGAGCCGAGGCCGCTCATCTTCACGCCGCCAAAGGGAATCTCGGCTTTCAGCGGCCGCCATTCGTTGACGCCAACGATGCCGACCTCGAGACCGGAAGCGACGGCGCGGCAGAGCGACAGGTCGCGGCCATAGACGTAGGCGGCGAGACCGTAGGGCGTTTCGTTGGCGCGCCGCACCGCGTCGGCGACGGTGGCGTAACTCAGTAGCGAAATAACCGGGCCGAATACTTCATCGCGGGCGAGAGGCATTTCATCGCGCACGCCGGTGACGAGAGTCAGCGGAGCGAAACTGCCCTCGCGAAGCGAAGGGTCGCGCTCGAAAGAGCGGTTTTCGCAAACGATGCGCGCACCATCGGTTTGCGCGCGGGTGACCAGCGCGCCGACTTCTTCGCAGGCCTTGCGGTGAATGAGCGGGCCGGCGTCGACACCATCGGCGAGTCCGTTGCCGACCTGGGCGGCAGCGAGCCGTGAGGCGACCTTTTCGGTGAAGGCGGCTTCAACGTCGGCGTGGATGAACACGCGATTGGCGGTGACACAGACCTGGCCGGAGCAAAGGAGTTTCACGTGCACGAGCTCATCCGCGGCGAAATCGAGATCGGCGTCCGGCAGGACGATGAACGGCGCATTGCCGCCGAGTTCGAAGGAAAGCCGCTTGATGCCGCCGGCTGCCCGGCTCATGAGCGCACTGCCGGTGGCGGTGGAACCGGTGAGGCTAAGGACACGCACGGCGGGATGCTCGGCGAGAACGCCGCCAACCACCGATCCGGAACCTGGAACGATTTGCAACACGCCCGGTGGCAATCCTGCTTCGGCGAGCAAGGGCGCCGTGGCGAGGGCGATGAGCGGAGTCAATTCCGCCGGTTTCCAGATGGCCGTGCACCCCGCCGCAAGCGAAGCGGCGACTTTTTTCGCGCCTTGGGCCAGGGGAAAGTTCCAAGGCGTGATTAGCCCGGCGACGCCGGCGGGTTTGGTCTCAACGAAAAATTCGCGGCCCGGTGCGGGGTGTGGTGCGAGACGGCCGGATACGCGCCTCGCCTCCTCGCCGAACCACTGGAAAAAGCTCGCGGCATAATCCACTTCGCCGGCGGCCTGCGCGTAGGGTTTGCCTTGTTCGGCGGAGAGCAACCGGGCGAAGGCGTCCTTGCGTTCGATCAATAATACTGCGGTGCGTTTGAGGATTTCACCCCGCGTGGCAGCCGGAGTTTCGCGCCACGATTTCTGCGCTTTGACGACGCCCTCGATGGCGCGTTGCACAGTAGCGGCGTCGGCCCGGATCACGTCGGCCAGATGCGCGCAGGTGGCGGGATTGGAGACGGTGAACGTTTCGCTCGGCGAAGGATGGAACCATTGGCCGTCGAGCCAGGGGCGCGGTTCGAACCAGAAGTCAGGAACGGTTTTCATCGGCTTCGTCGAGGTTGCTTTTACGCAAGCACCGCGCGGTACATGCGGGCCGCGTCTGCTTCCGTCACGTCGCGTGGGTTGGGATCCATCAGTCGGCGGATGGCCACGGCATCTCGCGCCATGGTGGCGATGGCCTCGTCCGAAACAGGCGTTTGCGCGAGACGCGCGCTCAGGCCGATGGCCTTGGCCACCGTGTCGAGGCGCGCGGCGAAATCGGTCGGTTGCATCAAACCCCAACCGAGTGCGACGCTGAGTTCGGCGAAGGCAGTCCCGCAATTTGGCGCATTGTGCCGCATCATCTCACCCGCGAAGCAGCCAGTGATGACCCCGTGCGGAATGTGAAACTGTCCGCCCAAGGGCAACGCGAGTGCATGGACGGCGCAGCAGGAGGAATTGGCAAAGGCCATCCCTGCGAGGTGCGAGCCGATGGCCATGCCATCGCGCGCGGCGCGATTGCCCGGTTCGCGGCAGACCACTTCGAGTGAGCGGCCAATGTATTTCACCGCTTCCAAAGCCAGACCGCGGGCCAGGGGCGTGGCGACCTTCGCGATGTACGCCTCGATGGCGTGCACGAGCGCGTCCATGCCCGCTGCCGCAGTGACCGCCGCCGGCAGGCCATCAGTCAGTGCCGGATCGACGATGGCGATATCGGCGAGGATATTGGGATCGACAACGCCGATTTTATTTCCGCTTTCCGGGTCGGTGAGGATGGAGACGAAAGTGGCTTCGGAGCCCGTGCCCGCCGTGGTCGGAATCAGCACCGTAGGAATGCCGCGCCCGCCGGCTTTCCCAATGCCGACAAATTCTCGCGCAGGTTTTCCGTGGTGCGCGACGAGCGACGCGACCTTGGCCGTATCCATGACGCTGCCGCCACCGAGTGCAATGACCGTATCCGCTTTCGCCGCCACGATCTGCGCGGCCACACGGTCCACCGTATCGATGGGCGGTTCTGGAGCGACATCCGTAAAGACACCGGCGAGCAAGCCGGCCGCTTCCAGCGGAGCGGTGAAAGCCTGGACGAGGCCGGCGCCTTTGACGCCTTCATCGCTGACGACAAAAGCCCTGCGCAGATCCTTTTGCGTGAGGGTATTGGCGAGATTGCCGCTCGAACCGCGGCCAAAAATGACACGGCGCGGCAAATGATTTTCGAAGGGGCGCGGGAACATGGTTTCGGGGGGAAGTCGCCAACCCTACTAAAGGGCGGCGGCGGCATCTATCGCATTTGTCGTCAATTCTAGGCGAGCGGATTAGCCGGAATGGCCTGACTTAAGGGGCAATCGTGACACCGCTCACGAACGCGTTTTGGCGCACGTCGCTTGGCTTTAGTTCGCGCTGGCCGACGATGACGTGTTCGAAGTGCACATCGTGCACCGCATGGTCGGCGTCGAAGCCGACGAGATCGGCGTAGGGACTGGAGATGGGAGTCACGGACTCGATATTCTTGAAGGTCACGCCGTCGATATGCCCGCGCTCGCTTTCCTTGCTCCACACCGCCTTGCCGATCCAGACCGACATGAGCCGCCGCGCTTCTTCGATGCGGATGTGATCGAAGGTGACATTTTTGACCGGCGCGGAATCGCAATGATAGACGCGGAGCAACCATTCGCGCCCCTTGTCGTGAATGACGTCGCAGTCCGTGAAGAGCACGTTGGTCAGCGGTTCGCGCAATTCCGCGCCGAGGCTGAGGGCGTGGGCGAATTCATTCCACAGGACACAATTCTTCACCGTGACGTCGCGCAACTCGCCCTGGCCTTTGTCCGTTTTCAGCACGACGAGATCATCGAAGGTGCGCAGGAAAGAACCGGTGACTTCCACCTGCCGGCTGTTGCAAAGATCCATCCCATCCGAGTTGCCGCGCCAGCCGAAGATTTTCACATTCTCGATCTTTACCCGATCCGAGCGCCGGACGGGCAGGGTGAAGCCGCTCGAGTCGCGCAAGGTGACGCCTTCCACGTGGATGTCGCTGCCGACGACGGCGACGATCGATCGCGTATGCCAGGGGCAAAGGCTGCCGTCGATGATACCACGGCCGCGCAGGGTAATATTCGCGCCTTGGAGTCGGAAGATCGGGTCGTGTGGGTTATTGCCACCCCCATCGCCATAGACGATGGCGCCCCCGGCGACGTAGACCGTTTGGCCGGCGTTAACCGTCATGCTTTGCACGTGGTGAACGCCGGGGCCGAAGTAGATGACCTTGGGATCCTTCGGATCGGGAATATCTTTCTCGACTGGATCGACGAACAGATGGAGCGAGTGAATCCAGTCGCCATTCACCTCGATGGTCAATGGTCCCGGCTTGTTGACGGTGAAAGTGAGTGTCTTGCCGGAAACCTCCGGGCGCAGGCCCGAGGTGATGGGAAGCACGTTGACGCTCTTCACCTCTTCATTGCAAGTGACTGTGACTTTCGCCTGGCCCTCCAGATCGAAGGAGGCGAACGCGGTGGTCGTCGTCTGACTCTCCACGGGTGGGCCGAGGCGTTTCCGTTCCTCGGCGGAAAGTGAGCAAACGCGTGCGAGATAGACCGGGACATTGGCTTGCTCCGCCCTCACCTTGAATTGCGCGGAGAGCGGTTCGCCCTCGGGGGCGGGAGAGACGTGCACCTTGTTTTCCGCGCGTGCCGACATCGCGAAAAGCAGCGCCCCAAAAATCGCAGCGAGGCAGGATATCGGAGTTTTCGTGTTTCTCGTTTTCATTTAGGAGAGGCCAAGTAAAGCGGATCGCGTTCGTTCGTTCCAGCGACCTGCTGGAGTAAATCTGCAAAGGATTGATTCTCTTTGAGCATCATCCAATGCTCGCCGGTTGCGACCGTTGTCGCGCGTCATCCCCACCAGACCCCGTGAACGAATCCGCTGAATTTTTGCAACTGCTCCGCCAGGACGGCGTCGTGCGGACAGACGATGCGCGGCTCATGCCGCTGACGGGCGGGGTTTCGTGCGAAATTTATCTCGTGGAAGACGGCGCCGAGCGCTTCGTCGTCAAGCGCGCTCTGGCCAAGTTGAAGGTCAAGGCCGACTGGTTTGCCGATATCTGCCGCAATCGTTACGAATGGGAGTTCATTCGCTATGTGTCGCGTTTTCTTCCAGCGGTGGTGCCGGCGCTGCGACATTGTTCGGCGACGGGGAATTACTTCGCCATGGAGTATCTGGGCGGCGAATTTCAGAACTGGAAGCAGCAACTGCTGGCAGGTGAGGCGAGGCCGGAGGCGGCGGCGCAAGCGGGCGGCTTGCTGGCGGAAATTCATCGTCATTCGACGGGAGATGCGGAGGCGAAGCGGATTTTCGATACGACGCCGAATTTCTATCAATTGCGCATCGAGGCCTATCTGCTGGCGACGGGAGTGAAGCACCCTGAGTTGCGACCGTTGTTTGAAGCGGAGGCGGCGCGATTGGCGGCGACCCGCGAGTGCCTGGTGCACGGCGATTTCAGTCCGAAGAACATTCTCGTCAGCCCCGAGCGGATGGTGCTGCTGGATTGCGAAGTGGCCTGGTATGGCGACCCGTCCTTCGATCTCGCTTTCATGCTGAATCACTTTTTCCTCAAGACGCTGCTTCATGCGCCGCGGGAGGTCGGTATGCGACGGATGGTCGAAGCATTTTGGGCGGCCTATCAAACGGGACGGCCGACACCGGAGCTCGAAACGCGCGTCGGACGGTTGCTGGTGATGCTGCTCCTGGCTCGCGTGGACGGCAAATCGCCGGTCGAATATCTCGACGTTGGTCGACAGGATTTCGTGCGCCAATTCGCGCGGGTCATGCTTCACGAAGAAGCACCTTCCCTCGGCGTGGTGACGAACGCGTGGTTTGCCCGGCTGTCCCAATTTACTTCATGAAAATTAGCTCCATCTCGGCCTATCAAGTTTTCGATTCCCGCGGCAATCCGACCGTCGAAGCGGAAGTGGTTTTGGAAAACGGCGTGCGCGGACGTGGCACCGTACCTTCTGGCGCCTCCACGGGTCAGTTTGAAGCGTTGGAACTGCGCGACCGGGATGTCCAATGCTTCCGTGGAAAATCCGTTCTGCGGGCGATCGCCAATGTGCAGGACATCATTCGCCGCGAACTGCGTGGGCGCGATGTCTTCGACCAGGCGGGCCTGGACCAGGCGATGATCGAACTCGATGGCACGCCCAATAAAAGCCGGCTCGGCGCGAATGCCATCCTCGGTGTTTCCATGGCGGCGACAGCGGCGGCCGCGAGTGCGCGGGGCGAACCGCTCTTCGCCTATCTCGGCACCGGCGATCTCCTGCCGCTGCCCGAGATCCAAATCACGGGTGGTGGGGCGCATGCCAATTGGCGGACCGATGTACAGGACTATTTGCTCATCGCTACGGGAGCGCGCAGTTACGCGGAAGTGATGGAGATCACGCACAATGTCTATCATGCGGCCGGCGATATTCTGAAGAGGCGGGGAAGTTACTTCGGCGTAGCGGATGAGGGTGGCTACTGGCCGGAGTTCAAGACGAATGAGGAGCCGCTGCAGTTACTGGTCGAGGCGATCAAGGCCGCGGGTTACGAGCCGGGGCGTGATGCGGTGATCTCGCTGGACGTAGCGGCGAGTGATTTGTTCGACGAAGAGAGTGGCACTTATCAGTTTGGGCTGGAGCAACGCCGGTTTTCGACGGCGGAATTTGCCGCGCTCATCGAGGATTGGTGCGCGCGTTATCCGATCATCTCCCTTGAGGACCCGATGGCGGATACTGATTGGGAAGGCTGGCAGATGGTCTTCCAGAAGCTCGGGCGCAAGATCCAGCTCATCGGCGACGATCTTTTCACGACGAATATCCACCGCATCCGGACCGGCATCGAAAAAGGCATCGCCAATGCCGTGCTCATCAAGCTCAACCAAATCGGCACGGTGACCGAAACGCTGGAGGCGATTCGCACCACGCAGCAGGCCGGTTGGCTGCCGGTGGTTTCCGCGCGCTCCGGCGAGACGGAGGATACTTTCATCTCACACCTCGCCGTGGCGGCGAATGCCGGTCAGCTCAAGGTCGGTTCCTTTTCCCGCAGCGAACGCATGGCCAAATGGAACGAAGTCATTCGCATCGAGCGAGCCCTAGGCGAGCGCGCCCGCTTTGTCGGCAGCCAGATTTTCGAGACGATTCTTCCGGGTCGAAATGAGCACGGCGGCGGCTGAGACGAGGCAGCAAAAGGCGACGAGCAGCGCGGGGTAGATGGGATTCGGGCTGCGATCGCGAATGCCGCCAACGACATACGGGCTCACGAAACCGCCGAGGTTGCCGACGGAGTTGATCCACGCGAGTCCGGCCGCGGCGGCCGCGCCGGAAAGCATGCTCGTGGGCAGCGCCCAAAATGTGGAGATGCTCGACATGATGCCGGCGACGGCGAAGGAGAGCACGACGATGCCGAGCACGGGTGGCAGCCCGTGCAGTCCACAGAAAATCAGGAACACCGCCGAGACGAGCAACGCCACGGTGAGATGCCAGCGGCGTTCCCCGGTGACGTCGGAGTGGTGGCCAAACCAGATCATCGTGACTGCACCCACGCCCCAAGGGATGATGGAGACCAGGCCGATTTTCCATGGGTCGGTGGTGATGCCGCTCTTGATGATTTCCGGCATCCAGAAGCCGACGAAATAATTCGCGACGACCATGCCGAAATAGACGAGGCAGAACCACCAGACCTGCGGGCTGCGGAAAGCGCCGGCGATGCTGTGGTGGGACTCGCCCTGGCTGCGCTTGAGCGCTTCTTCCTCGGCGAGCGCCTGGACGAGAATTTCCTGTTCCTCCGCGCTGAGCCATTTGGCCTTCTTCGGACCATCGTCGAGGTAGTAAATGGCGATGATGCCGACGATGGCAGAGGGGATGCCCTCGAGTAGGAAGAGCCATTGCCAATTGGCCAGCCCGCCGAAGGTGCTCATTTTTCCCATGATCCAGCCCGAGAGGGGACTGCCGAACGCCCCCGAGAGCGCGATGGCGCTCATGAACATGGAAATGGTCTTGGCGAGATGAGTGCGAGGAAACCAAAACGTGAGATAGAGGACGACGCCTGGGAAGAAACCCGACTCAATGGTGCCGAGGAGAAAACGCAGCGAGTAGAAGAGCGTCGACGTTTTGGCAAACAGGGTCAGCGAGGAGACGACGCCCCAGACGATCATGATCGGCCCGATCCAGCGCCGTGCACCGACCTTTTGCAGCATGAGATTGCTCGGCACTTCCCACAGAAAATAGCCGATGAAAAAGATACCCATGCCGATGCCATACATTTCCTCGGTCATGCCGAGGTCGTGTTGCATCTGGAGCTTGGCAAAGCTCACGTTCACCCGGTCGACATAGGAGAGGATGTAGCAGAGGAAAAGGAAGGGGATGAGGCGCAAGGTGACTTTACGGTAGACGGCCTGGCGTGCGTCACGGTGTTCCTGGGAGGAAGAATCAGTGCGGATCATGAAAGTGGGGGAGAGTGCCTGCGGCGGATCGCACGGCACCGTTTGAGGTATTCCGCGGAGTCCGCTTCGGCAAGCGGGTTTGCGAAACGCCGCCGCAACAGTCGCACCGGCTCCGCTAGTTCGGCAGCGTGAAGAAAAACGTCGCGCCCTTGTTTACTTCCGCCTTCGCCCAGATGCGGCCGCCGTGCCGATGGATGATGCGCTGCACAATGGATAGTCCGACGCCGGTGCCCTCAAATTGATCGGCGCTGTGCAGGCGTTGAAAGACGCCGAATAATTTGGCCGCATACGACATGTCGAATCCTGCCCCGTTGTCGCTGATGAAAAAGACCAGATCCTTGGGTTCCTGATAGTAGCCGATGTCGATCGTCGCCAACTCCCGTTTGCGCGTGAATTTGAACGCGTTGGAAATGAGATTGAAGAAGACCTGCTTGAGAAGCGTCAGGTCACCGCAGCAATCGGGTAACTCGCCCACCCGGATGTCCACCTGGCGCCCTTCGCGCTCCCCTTGCAATTCATCGAGCACCTGCTGAACGAGACTGACGGTGTTCACCGTGCGCTTGTTGATCGGTTGCCGGCTGAGCCGGGAGAAATTGAGCAGATCATCGATCAAATGCCCGAGGTGCTGGGCGCTGTTGCAGACCTTGTCCAGCAAGGCTTGGGCGGGTGGAGGGAGTTGCTCGCCATAGCGCTCGCGGAGCAGTTGGCCGAATCCATCGATGTGCCGCAGGGGCGCCCGCAGATCGTGCGAGATGGAATAGGAAAAGGCTTCGAGCTCTTTGTTGGCCGCGGCCAATTCGGCAGTGCGCTGCTCCACGCGCTTCTCCAGTTCGAGCGTGAGGGCGAGGACTTCGCGATTGGTCTCGGCGAGTTCTTCCTGCAGAAGGCGGATCGTTTCCTCGGGGTCTTGCAGGTCGGAGGGGCTCACGAAGCTCATGGTTTTGCGGTGCGGGCGACGAGGACGGTGGCGTCATCGTCTATTTTTCCGAGGTCGGTGAGCAACCGCTGGGCGATGATCCCAGGGGCGCTTGTCGCCACGTGCCGAAATTCCTCCCACGCCCATTGGGTGCGCAAGCCGTCCGAGTGCATGATCAGGATGCTCTCGGGTGTCCACGGATGCTCGGCCACCACAGGATTCGGCGCGTTCAAGCCCACAACGCCTCGGCGCACGGGAACATTCCGGTCCGCACCACCGATCAAACGCGTCTCGATGTTGCCCACGCTGGCCGTGGCCACCGTGTGCTGCGCCGCGTTAAAGCGGGCCAGTGCCATCACGACGCCGCGCGTGGCGCTGCAGGCGCGGCCCGCGCCACGGAAAAGATTTTCCAGCGATTGGTCGAAATGCTGGTCGAGATATCTCCGGGCGCATTGGGCGGCCCGCTGGGCAAATGGTCCGTGCCCGAGGCCATCGATGACCCCGGCAAGAGCGCCGCCTTCCCATTGGCGGATGAAGAAGGTATCCCCATTCTCTGGTTGGCGGCGATAGGCGCGGGTGGCGGCGCCAAATTCCAGCCAGCGCACAAATGGCGTCGCATTTTTGGCACGAAGCCATCGCTGACAGACAATGCGAGTGCCGGTGGGGGAGAGAGAGTAAAATTCCAGCTCATGCATCAGCCGGTTCACCGTGCCGAGTCCCGTCCCAAGACTGCCCGCGGTGGAATAGCCGTCGGTGAGTGCCTGTTCCACATCGAGAATGCCCGGGCCACGATCCTCGGATTCGACCTGAATACCGGCCCGGCCGTCGGTGGCGCGGAGCGTGATTGTCCCGCCGCGCGTGTGTTTGGTCAGATTGGTCGCCAGCTCGGTGACCGCCAAAACGATTTCATCACAATCCTGGGAACCGAAGCCCAACGATGCCGCCAGACGCCTCGCCGCATCCGTGGCACGCTTGATCTCCGCGGGGCGTGCGACCTCCACCCGAATACTTTCAGCTGGTGCCTCTGTTGTCAGATCATGCGCCATTTCTTGAGGGTGATCGTAGTGCCCTGCCCGGATGCGGTCTGGATGTCTAATTCATCCATGAGCCGCTTGGCCCCGGGCAGGCCGAGCCCCAGGCCCGCTCCCGTGGAATAGCCCTCCTGGAGAGCCAGTTGCACGTCGGCGATACCGGGACCGTGATCAATAAATCGCAGTTCGATCCCCATCCGGCCGGGCTCTTCGAGCTGGCGCCAGGTCATGGCGCCTTCGCCGGCATACTTGAAAACATTGCGCGCCAGCTCCGAGGCGGCCGTGACGATGCGTGTGACGTCGGTCATCCCGAAACCCACCTGCATCGCGGCGTCCCGTACCGTCCGTCGCGCTGCGACGATATCGCTTTCGGATTTGATGGCAATTTCACCTGGGAGGACCGGGTTCATCGGGGGTCCCGCGGACGCTCGGCCGTAGCGGCATCGAGGGCGCGTTCTACGTTGAGGGATGTTTCGATGTTCTTCAGGGTCAGGCCGATCTGCGTGGCTGTGACCGCCACGGCCGGCCGCATCCCCGCGACGATGGTTCGTCCGCCCATCAGCGCCACCATTTGCGCGGTTTCGGAAACGGTGCGCGCGAAAAACGAATCCAGCGTTTCCACCGTAGAGATATCGAGGATCACTCCCTTGGCGTCCGTGCGTTCCATTGCGGTGAGGACTTTATTTTGCAGCGAGGAGATCGTGGAATCATCCGGGTCGGAGGGCATGGTGACCATGAGGATATCGCGCACCTTGATGACCGAGATGCTTTCGTTGTTCATGATCTGGAAGATCTTACGACTTGGGGCCGACTTTCAAATTGAGGATTTCCAGCGCCATGCGCACGCCGGCGGTAAGCGAGGAGCGGGTAAAGACATTCGAGAGATCGATGCCGAGATGCACGAGGGTCTGGGCGATAGTGGGACGGACTCCGGTGAGCACGACATCGGCGCCGAGCAATCGCACGGCGGCAACGGTCTCGATGAGATGCTGCGCCGTCTGCGAATCGATGGTCGGCACGCCGGTGATATCCAGCAGGGCGACCGGCGAACTGGTTTCGGTGACCCGCTGCAGCAGGCGCTCCATGAGATGCTGTGTGCGCTGGCTGTCGAGCGTGCCGATGAGCGGCACGAGCAGAATGCCTTCCCACACCTGCACTACCGGCACCGCCGCCATTTCGAAAATCTCCTGGGACTGTTTTCTGATCTTCTCCTCAGCCGCACGTCGCTCCGATAGATCCCGGGTGACCTTGCCAAAGCCGACCAATTTGCCCTCTTTATCGCGCAACGCAGTAAGAACGACATTGGCCCAAAACCGTGTCCCGTCCTTGCGCACGCGCCAACCTTCGTCTTCAAAACGCCCTTCCTTTTCCGCGACCGCGAGTTCCGTGGCAGTCTTGTGACTGACGTTATCTTCCGGGGGATAGAATTTGGAAAAATGCTGTCCGATGATTTCTTCGGCTCTCCACCCTTTCAGCCGCTCGGCGGTGGGACTCCAGCTTGTGACGTTTCCTTTGGGATCCAGAAGGATGATCGCGTAGTCGCGAACATTTTCTACCAGCATCCGGAGCATGTCCGGTGTTGTAACTGCCTCGAGGCGTTTTTCGCCGCCGCCATTGGGGGATTTCGTTTTCGACTTCATGATTTGCACGCAACTTGAAGGTCAGACCACAAACATTCGTATCCGAATCGCACGTAAAAAGAAAAGAGGTCTTTCGAAAATCGTCGGTAAGGAAGTACCGGACGGAGAGCGATGTTACTCAATCCATCGAATGTTATACATCGATCGGGATAATCTCTTTAGTCGACTTGTATGACATGACTGGCTCCTGTATCAAAATGACAAGGGAGGATTGCCAAATCCGCGTTGGAAACTCATGGTGCAAATCCCATGATCCACGTCATCGCCATCATCACCACCAAACCCGGCCTACGTGACTCCGTCCTCTGCAAGTTCTCGGAAATCGTGCCCCTCGTTCGGGCGGAACAGGGCTGCGTCGAATATGAAGCAGTGGTGGATTTCATGCCAGTGCAGGACGGACAGACGCCGCTCGGTCCCGATACCTTCATGGTTGTGGAGAAATGGGAAAGCGCGGAAGAGTTGGACGCGCATTCCAAGATACAGCACATGGTGGTCTACCGTGGAAAAGTGAAGGACATGATTGCCGGTCGCGCGATTCACGTCCTTTCCCACGCTTGATTTTCGAATGAAGGCCGTCGCGGCTCAGACGAAGGGCCTGGGAGTGATGCGAATTCCCAAGTGGCGCTCGAGGAAGGAGATATAGCGCTGGCGCCAGGCGGACACGTCCTGCACGAACGGCGTGTCGTAGCGCGCGCCGACGGCATCGAGGATGGAAAAGCGGCGATTGCGTTCGCGGTTTCCCCAGCGCATCGGATCCTGAATGATGACCGGCGTCCCAAAGGCGAGACAGGGGAGGGCGACATGCAGTCGCGAAGTGGTGACCAGCTCGGCGCACCGGTAGCGCTGGAGTAACTCGCGGGCCAGGCTCAATTGCGCGTCCCACTCCATGTCGCCGATATCGTGGCAGATCGCGGTGCCTTCCGCGCCTTTCGCATCGACCGCATAAATGCCACTACGCGGACCGGTGTAGGGATCGAAAGACAGCGTCGCGCAACCGATGAGGGTGGCGCGAATCTTCCGGTCGGCACACCACATCACGGTCGCCGGGTCACGCGCGCCGACCTCGGAGAAACGTGAATTGCCGATCCAGCGATAGTTATGCTCGTTGCTATGCACATACACGCCGGCGAAGAGGCAATTCGGATTGGTGACCGGAGGTTGGTTATTGCCCAGCCAGCCATTGACGATGAAAGGGATATCTTCCGCGGGGGTATCGAGATCCCGCCAGACATAACTCACCGCGGGCAATAGTCGCTCGAGCGCGATGGTCTGGATCGCATCGCCGATGTTCCAGGTCTTGCGGTAGCGGTGGACTTGAAAGGTCATGGATTCACCATGGCACCAGGGGCATCGGCCTGCAGCGGTTTCCAACCCGCCTCCATCTGCGCGCGAATGAAATCCGCCCGCCGCGAAAAATGGTCACTCCGGTGCCAGAGGGCATGCGGTTCCGGCAGATGCTCCATCGCGAGGGAAGTATCTCTGCCGCCGTCGCGGGTGACGACGCACGGGTATTTGGTCGCGCGTTGAATCGACATGCACATCAGCAGGTCGTCCTCGCACTCCACGCGATGAATGCCGAGCGCCGCGGCGGCGAGAAAGATGTGCTTCAAATTGGCCGTGCGAATGAAATAGGAGCGGACGAGGAAATCGACCGGCAGGACCCTCCGGGGTGAGCGTTGCCTGTCATGGACGAGTTCCTGGCCGTCTGGCGAAATATGCCGGCCGAATTCTCCCATCACCGAAAAGTGCGGATATTCGGCCGCGCAGAGGAGGAGATGCTCGACGGCATTGGGTCCGGGCAACAGATCGTCATCGTGAAAAAGCGTGTACGGCGCCATGTAGCCGAGGCAGGGGACGAAGCGATTGAAGGAGCCGAAATTATGGCCGAAGACGAAATGCCGGTGGGCCATGCGCAGGACGTCCTTGGGAAGCGCGTACTCCGGTTGGTCCGCGGCATCAATCACGGTCACCGAGCAGAATCTTCCCTGCCGGCGAAAAGCTTCCACGATGCGCCGCACATTATCCGGCCGACGCCAGTTCACCACGACCACTTCCACCGGATGCGTCCGCTTGGTTTCTTCCACGATGCGTCCGGTCTCGCGATGGATGCCGCGCCGGCCGTGATCGTTGATCGCCACGCCATTGGCCGGACCCATATTCTGCATCTGCCAGCCATTTTGGCGGAGCGCTTCGCTGAGATAAACATCGTCGCCTTCTTTCACCAGGCGCCGGTCTGGCCAGTCGAGCGCACGCACTGCTTTGGTCTTGATCAGCCAGCATCCGCCCGCGACGAAGAACCACCGCCCATCACCGCTCTCCCGGCCCTCGTATTCGAATACGTCTTTGCCACCCGGTTGCCAGGAGGGCGGCTCTTTGCCCGCAAACCATTCCGCGCGCCGGACCCATTCCACCGCATCGCGCCCGTAACAAAACTCATGTTCGTGGCTCACATAGTAGACACGGCCCCACATCATCGTCTCCGGCGAAGCCGTGCGCGCGGCATCCATCCATTTGGAAAAGGTCTCCGCATTCTCAATCCACGAATCGTCATCGAACCACCAAATGTATTCCGTCTGCACTTCGGCAAACAGGCGCCGCATCATCGGGCACTTGTTCACATTCTCCTCGCTGCAAATCAGCGTATCGATGTCTCCCGACGCGTGGAGTGTCTCGAGGTAATCCCTGGTTTCCGGTCCGGGCGAATTAGCCGCGACGAGCAGGCGATACTCCGTGCGCGGACAGTGCTGCTGAACGGACTCGATGCATCGGCGGACCAAACCCATATAATCCCCGTAGGTCAAAACGCAGATACTGACGATGGCTGAATTCATGAAAGGGGTTCGCGAGAAGCTCAGCTCAGCGCGAACCGAAATAGAAGAGCATCAAGGCGAGTGGCAACGCCTCGAGCTTGTCGCTGTAGGGAATGACATCCTGCCAGTTGAAGAGTTGCACGGCGATGGCCAGGGCGACGGCGAGCAGGGTGATGATCGCCTTCAAATCATCAAACCACGATGCTCCCTTGACGGGCTTTCCTTTCACAAACCGCGTGGCGATGGCGCCGAAGCCGATGCCCAGGAAGTACGAACCCACGCTGACTAATACGGGTATTCCGACGGGATCGCGCAGACGCCCCTCGCAACCGAGATAGATCGCCAGGGCGACGAAGGCCAACACGATCACCGTCCGCAGGGAGTGCCGCGGCAGAAAGAGCGGGTGCGGTTCGTCTTCGAGCAAGTCTTCCGCGGTCAGCTTTTGAATCAGCGCGGGCGAAAGCGCCACAAAACGCCGGTGCGCGAAGTAGTGCGCGAGGACGATGATGAGGGACTCGAACCAGAGCAGGCTGATGCGCCGGCCGCGGGCGGTTTGCACGATGATGAAGCCGACGGTCATGAGCGTGAGGAGCGCGCGGATGCTGCCCGCGGGCAGGCCGAGGACCCGGCGGGTCCGCGGCGCCATGAGTAGAAGTTGATAGGGCATGACGATGCGTTGCTAGGGTCAAGCAGACGATGCTCCCCCTGCGGATGGAATGATTAGAGCGCGGGTTGATCCCCGGCGGCCTGATCCTTCGCGGCTTCGTCGTCCAGCAAGGTCGCCCGCTGGTGGAGGACCCGGTCGAGTTTCTCCCAGTAGAACCACAGGCCGATGATGTTCTCGTAGCGCTTGATCACGGTCTGATGATTATCCACCGCGAGCAGGTCGCCACCACCGAAACTCAGCACGGTTTCAAGCACGTCGCGATATTTCGTCACGAAGCGCAGGCCCGAGCGATCGGTCAGCTCCGAGCCTTCTCCAAAGTGAAATTCCGCGATTTCATTCGGGCTGAACTTCTTCTTCCGGTCGAAGCGCATCTCGAAGAGCGAGCAAACCCACGGAATGAGCAGCAGCCAGCAGAGCACTGTGACGGTGCCGTGGTCATATTGCGGGTCGAGCATCGCGAAGTGATGCACGATCGGGCCGAGAATCACGATGTCGCGAAGGTTCTCCAGATACTTACAAAGGAGCCACAGCGCTGCGATCACCAGCACCCAGAGCGCCAGCTTCTTCAGGCTCATGTCGTAGAGTAGCGCGAGGATGAAAAAGACCAGCGTGGTAATGAATATCCACGCGCCGGCGCTGGCGCTGAGATAGAGCGGGACGAGAAATTTCAAGGCGAAACCGACCGCGATCACGATCCAGAGATAAAACGCGCGCGGCGCGGAGTAGACGACGATCTCGTCGATATTCGACTTACCTCGGACGAGATAAGCGACGAGGGTAAAAGGCGCGAAGATGATGCGCCGGATTCGGTTGGGGTTCTTGCTTTTTGTCGGAACCGGCGACGGCGTTTTGTCCGGGAACGCCTGCGGATTTTCTAATTCAGCCATCGAAAGTGGTAATAGACTTAACAACAGCGCCCGCCAAAACAAGCAAAACGCGGAAGTCCGCCGCGGAGAAGAACATCCGGCATGTCGGTTGCTTTATCTGTAACTGCTTCAGGGGAGGTTCGAGAACCATCGCTTCAAAAAAATAAATCCCGCTGGGCCCGCTGCAGCGGCGGACAGGGGGGTACGGCTGGCGATGAGGATGGCCAGGGCGAGTCCACCCCAGAAGCGGAGGTTGAAGCGCCCATTGCGGAGCCAGTCGACGACTGTGTCTATGATGGACTATCCGATGATCAGCACGTTGTCGGGCATGTCATGAGTTATTGGGAAGACGACCGGTGTGAGGTGACGTATTGGCTTGGGAAAGAATTTTGGGGACACGGCCTGGCCAATCGATCGCTGGCGGATTTCCTGGCGCACGTTCAGAAAATTCGCCCCATCTATGCCCGCGTGGCCAAAGACAACATGGCCTCACGCCGGATCCTGGAAAAGAACGGCTTTGCGCTGATCAGCGCGTCGAAAGGTTTTGCCAACGCCCGCGGCGAGGAGATCGAAGAATTACTTTTGGAACTGAGATAGGGTCCGGCGACACTCCCACCAGGCATCATTTATTAAAAATGATTTGCGATACATAGAAATGCTATGCATTATGGTCCTATGCTTCGCAAGGAACTCGTCGCGGCTTCCGCGGAACCGCTCATTCTTTCCATCCTCGCCGAAGGCGAAAGCTACGGCTACGCCATCATCCAGGAGATCAAGACCCGTTCTCAAAACCGCATGGAATGGACCGATGGCATGCTTTACCCCGTCCTCCATCGCCTCGAGCGCAAGGGTCAGATCAAGTCCCGCTGGGTCGAGGCCGAAAGCGGCCGCAAGCGAAAGTACTATTCCCTCAAGCAGCCCGGCAAAAAGGCCCTGGCCGAGCATCGCGAACATTGGGCCATCGTCCATGCCGTCCTTACCGGCTTCGGCCACCAATCGTATGTTTGACCTCCAGCAATCGATCACCGCGTGGCGACAGCAGATGCTGTCGGCCGGTATTCAGACGGACGCACTCCTCGACGAATTGGAAAGCCATCTGCGAGAGGAGATGGCCCGGCAAATGCGCTCGGGCATGGCCGCACCGGAGGCCTTCGAGTCCGCCGTCAGCCAGATCGGCTCGACGGAAGCCCTTCGAGCGGAGTTCGCCAAGGTGAACTCGCCCACTGCTGTCCAATGGCGCAGATGGGGTGTGATCGGCTATTCCTTGGAATTGGTGGCCTACACGGTGCTGCAGCTGCGCCAACTTTGGAGGGCTGAACCTTCGCACCAGGACCTCATCCTAGGAATCATCGGCCTCGCCGTTACCCTTGGCGTCGCCTCTGCCATTTGGCGACTGGCTCCCGCCGTGATGGGCTACATCGCCAACCAGGCCGTTCGGTCGGGCATCGTCGTCGCCAGCTGCGTATCTGTAGTAGCCTGGCTGGTCGTTTTTGCGCGGTTCATTCTGCCTGACTTGGAGCTCACGTCGGGGCAATTTGCCGTCGTTTTCCTTTGGGCGATGCTCCCGCCGGTGGCATTTCCCGCCGTCGTCAGCGGGCTCGACCAGGGCCAACGGGAGTGTGCCTGATGAATCTCCCCGCTGGGCTGGGCGATTCAACGCCTTCGGCGCAGGCGGACTCGTCGCGCTCCACGTAACGGATGGCTGGCCCCGAATGGCATTGCGTTGCCCCTCTGCTCACTTCGGCTGTCGATTCCTTCGCTGGCTGCCGATCCCGTTTTCATAGACATCGGATGACTTCAATCCTTTGCCTTGGCCGGCGGTGGCCTTTGTGGTGATTCCGTTTTCCCATCGAAAAGCGATTTCGGCAACTTTTGCGACAATTTCTCTCTTTTCGACGAATGAGGGGCCGGTATAACGACGGCTGACGCCCTTGTCGCGCATCCCTCTTAACCATGAAATTCCCCCTCTTTTCTCTCCTCCTGGTTTCGCTCTCCGCCAGCGCGCTCGTCGCGGCTGAACCCGCGACGCCGAAACCGGCCTTGAAAGTGTATTCCGATCCGGACCACACGGATGCCGATTTCCAGTTCCAGGGCGAATATGCCAGCGCGGACGCCAGGCTCGGCGGCCAGGTACGCGCCTTGGGCAACGGGCAGTTTCGCACGGAGTTTTTCGTCGGCGGCCTGCCGGGCGCCGGCTGGGACGGCAAAACGATCATTCAGAAAGCACCCAGCACCGACACGACGACGCCCGCGGACTCCCAGCTCGAGGGCGGCAAAGTGGTGATCGACCAGGTTTACAAGGGCACTTGCGACGGCCAGACCATTACCGGCCAGACCGACACGGGCGCGAAATTTGAACTCAAGCGCGTGCTTCGGAAAAGCCCGACCCTCGGCGCCGCTGCCCCGTCGGGCGCCATCGTGCTCTTCGACGGCACGAACCTCGATGAGTGGGAACCCGGCGCGCGGATGACGGAAAATAAATGGATTACGTCCGAGGGCAAAGGCGCGACGACGAAGCGGAAGTTCGAGGACTTCACCCTCCACGTCGAGTTCATGATTTCTTACATGCCGGAGACGCAATCCATCTATCAGCGCCCGAACAGCGGGGTTTATCTCCAGCAACGTTACGAAATCCAAGTGCTGGATTCCTTTGGGATCATCGAGGGCGTGCACGATTGCGGGGTGCTCTACGCGCAAGTGACTCCGACGGTCAACATGTGCTTCCCGACGCTCACCTGGCAGACCTATGACATCGATTTCACCGCCGCGCGTTGGGACGCCGCCGGCAACAAGACGAAGAATGGGCGTTGCACGGTGAAGTTCAACGGCGTGACCACGCTGGACGATGTTGAGATCCTGCATTCCACCCCGGGTGGGATCAAGGAAAGTCCCGAGCCGGCGGGCATCTATCTCCAGGCGCACGGTCACCCGGTCTTTTTCAAGAACGTCTGGCTCGTGGAAAAGAAGTAGGCGTTCGCTGGGAAACGTCCCGAGGACTGCGGTACGCCAAGGCACCGGAGCAATCGGGCTCGAAGAGGGGAACTTTGGAGGACGAGGGAAAAAGTTCGGCGGCGTCATCTTCCGATCATCTTCCGTGGGTAGCATTTCTCCCAGTTGGCAACACTGCCCACTGCGCATGGCGCTTTCGTCGTGCGAAACCTCAAACACCCATCACAAACGAATCATGAAAAACCACATTATCGCCGCTCTTTTTGCGGCTGCCTTCACCACCATCCCGGTTTCCGTGAAAGCGGGAGAAAGTGAAAAGGCGGTCAAGCTCTCGGACCTTCCGGCCGCGGCTGCCGCTGCGCTCGAGAAGCACGCCGCTGGCGGCCAGATCGTCAAGGTCGAGCAGGACGAGGAGAACGGGAAAATCTCCTTTGAAGCGAAGATCAAATCGGCTGCTGGCAAGATCAGCGAGGTGAGTGTCAACGCGGCCGGCAAGCTCCTGGCCGTGGAGGACGTCATCGAACTATCCGCGGCTCCCGAAGCGGTCCGCACCGCGATTGAGAAGGAGGCCACCGGCGGCAAAGTCGAAAAACTCGAACGCGTCACGGAAGACGGCAAAACCACTTACGAGGCGCTGATCTCCGCAAATGCCAAGCGCCGGGAAGTCGTGTTCTCGAGCGCCGGGAAGGTGGTCGAACGCGAAAACAAAACCGGAAAGAAGGACTAACCATTCTTTCAACGGCACGGCTCCGGGGCGGTGTGCACTGTTCCGGGCCAAGCATTACCCGCATCTTTTTGAGGTTCCCACAAAGACAAGAACTGCCTGCGAATCACGCCCATGACGCGGATGAAATCCTTCCCGATTCGTGTCATCTGAGTGATTCGCGAGCTTCTCTGTTCCCCTTTCGAGATGTGGGTAATGCTGAGGCCCCCGGGGCCGCTGCCCTTTTTGAATCCCCCATTTCCTCTGCTCCGGTGTCTTGGTGGTCCTGATTGGAGTCGGCGTTTTCCTGGTCCTGCAACGACCCGCACCAGCGGCCCAGCCAGGATTTGCCGATTGAAGCGGCCGTCTCTCTTGTCAGAGTGATTCATGCGCGTCCTCCTGGTCGAAGACTCCCCGCGATTGCAGCGCTCCCTCGGAGCGGCGCTGCGGAAATCTGGCTACGCGGTGGACATCGCCGGCGATGGAGAGCAAGGACTCTGGCTGGCCGAGACGAACAGCTACGACGCGGTGGTCCTCGATATCATGCTCCCCAAACTCGACGGCCTTTCCGTCGTTCGCCAACTTCGGGCCAAGGGCCGGGATACACACATCCTCCTGCTTACGGCAAAGGATACGGTGGATGATCGCGTGCGCGGCCTCGCGGATGGAGCCGACGATTACCTGGTCAAACCATTCGCCCTGGAAGAGCTCCTGGCCCGCGTCCACGCGCTTTGTCGCCGCACCTACGGCGGGAAAAGCACTTCGATTTGTGTGGCCGGTCTGGAACTCAACACGTCTTCCAAAACCGTCAAACGGGGCGAACACATCGTCGACCTTCTTCCGCGGGAATATCGGCTCCTGGAATACCTCGCGGCACGCACCGGTCAGGTCGTCACTCGCACCGAGATCGAAACGCACATCTACGATGATCTCGCCACGCCGATGAGCAACGTGGTCGACTCCGCGATTTGCGCTTTGCGGAAAAAGATCGGCAACGAGCGGATTCGAACACGGCGCGGTTTGGGTTACATCTTCGGATGAGATCGATTCGCCGCCAAATCACCCGTTCATTGCTGTTCGGGTTCATCATCTTGATGGGCCTCACTGGCTCCGCGGTCTATCTGTCGGCTCGCTATTGGCTCACGGCAGAGTTTGACCACACCCTATCCGCCACCGCGCGCTCGTTCGCCATGTTGACCCGGTTCGATGACAACAAGGTGAAAATCGACTTCGAAAACGAGCTCATGCCGGAATTCGATCGGGCGAACGGCTCCGCCTTCTTCCAACTGCGCGTCGCCGGCGGAAAGACCATCCGGCGCTCCCGCTCCCTGCACGAGTCGGAATTGCCGGAGCGATTTGGCGAAACCGATCGCCCGTCATTTTGGAATCTGACTCTGCCCAGCGGGCGCGCCGGAAGAGCGATCGGCATCCACTTTGTTCCCAAGCCTGCGGAGGAGGATGATGAAAACGTCACCCCAGTTGGCATCCCCGCAGTCACCATCGTCGTCGCACGGGACCGCACGGACCTCGACCGCTCGCTCCGATGGCTGGGTGCCTTGCTGGCCGGCGTCGGGTGTATCGCGCTGGGCGGCGTCCTCTTCATCGTGCACCGCGCGGTCACTCGCGGACTGATCCCGTTGGCGGATCTCGGCGAACGCTCCTCGCAGATTGGCTCGCACACCCTGCACACCCGTTTCCCGGTCGAGTCCATGCCCTCCGAGTTGGCGCCGATCTGCGCGCGACTCAACGATCTTCTCGCGCGTCTCGATCGAGCATTTGAACGCGAACGCAGGTTTGGCGCCGACGTGGCGCATGAGCTGCGTACGCCGCTCGCCGAACTGCGCTCTCTTGCGGAGGTCGCCCAGCGCTGGCCCGATCCGAACTCCGAAACGGCGGGCTTCTTTCGCGATACCCTCGACATTGCGCGCCAAATGGAATCGCTCGTCCTGGCTTTGCTCGCCATCGCCCGCTGCGAAGAAGGCCGCCAACCCATTCGGCGGACAGCTGTGGAGATGCCTTCGTTGATTCGGGAAATTTGGGGACGCTTCGCGCCGATGGCACGTGACAAGGATCTCAAGATTGCCATCGAGGTGGAGCGTGGCGGGATTCTGCGCACGGACCCCGAACTCCTGCGCATCGCGCTCGCAAACCTCTTCTCCAACGCCGTGGAGCATGCCCCCGCCGGCGGCACGGTCTCGATCGCCATGGATGTCGACGAGAAAGGGGTGCGCCTGACCATCGCTAACACCGTGTCGGATCTCCAGCCCGAGGACGTAAGCCATCTATTCGACCGCTTTTGGCGAAAGGATAGCGCTCGAACCGATGGCAATCACGCTGGGCTCGGACTCTCCATCACTCGTGAACTGACCACCCTGATCGGCGTCGAGCTCTCCGCGAAGATGCCCTCGCCGGAATGGGTGGAGTTCTCGTTGCAGTTCCCGGGAGCGGCTCTTGCCGGGCAGCCCGTTGAGCAATAGAGGCGGCACAATCGCATCGCTCTTCACACGACGGTCCTTATGCTGGTCGCGATGGTGAACTGCTTCGACTACGGCATTCTCGTTCTCCTTTTCCAAGGTCTCTCACTGCCCTTCGGAGTGGTGGCGGTTTATTTCCTGTGCATGCGGCAGTGGAAGCAACTGGTGGCGATCCAGAAGCATGCCGGGTCCGCGGCCAGACGCGGCGCATTCCACGAAGCCACGCGGGGCCTGCCGGCATTCGAGCCGTTGAAATGCTCGAAATGCGGTGCGGGCCTGTTGCTGGAGCCGGAGGCCTTGCATTGCGGGAACTGCGGGCATCAATGCAGCGTGCCGCCAGATTACCGTGCGGCGGTCGTGCTCGAGCAGAAACTGCAGCGGCTGCTCCGCAGCGCCCAGGGAGCATGGCGTTTCGCGTGGGTGCTCACGTCGCGTCCGGCGAGGATCCTGCTCGTGCTTCTCATCGCGGCGCAGGTCTTCGCCCTGGTTCCCCTCGCGATGTTGGATTTCGATCGGCGGCCTGATACCGCCGTATTTCGTTATCTCGCGACCTTGCCGGAAGGACCGCTCTTCTTTACCGGAGTGCTGGGCGAGGCCTCATGGTTTATCGGTTTGTGCCTGCTGATCGATCTGAGCAAACGCATGCGTCGCGACCTGCCGGTCGTACCGGTGCTGAGCCAGGAGTTGAAGGTGAGCGAAACCACGTCCTGCCAATCCTGCGGCGGCGCCATCCATTACGACCACCGTGCATTCGCAGTGATCTGTCCGTACTGTCACGTGGAGAATTTTCGGGTGCAATCCACACGCACCGCGCGGGGCCGTGACGAGAAGCACCAGGCGCGGGTGGAATTTGCGTTGTTTGGCGCACTCAACATCGTCAATGAATTCCTGTGGACCATTTGGATCTGGGGCGCAATGGCGGTCGCCGCAGCTCTCGTGATCGCTGGAAAGATCGCCCTGTGGAGCTGGCTCCACTGGGACTGAATGTTTCGATGGCGATCACACATGGGGCGGTGTGCTGATCGGGAAACAGAGTCACAAGCTCGCTGCAGCGTTCCTAAAGCGCTTCGTTCACTTTGGGAACGGGAGGTGGATATGGGAAACAGGTCCTGACGCGCGCGGTGCGCACGACTTCACCGGTGGTCGCGCATCCTGTCCTGGGCGAGCCGTAGTCAAGCTTGCGACAGCACTTTGGGGTAAGTGGAGCCGCCATACGGATAAATCAAGACCGTGGCATGCTTTGGAGCCCAGCGGCGGGGCGGCGCCCATCATTTTCTCGACGTCGGCAAACTGGACGAAGATGCCGAGTTTTTTTCCCGTGTCCGCGGGGAGTGCGCGTGAGTAAACGAAGACCTTGTTTCTTCGTGCGAGTTGCGCGGCGAAATGGGAGAGGAATCGCTCTTCGATGCCGGCATCCTTCCGGAAGGTGTCGACGAATCCGAGAACGCGCTTGGAGCCAATGAAATTCAGGATGCAGCGCAGCAATCCATTCGGCAGGACGTTGGCGGGACGGTCACGTCGCCGATCCCGTGACGGCATTCGGCGAGGCCGATGAGCAAGCCGCCGGGACGCACGCTCTTCTGGACGTTGCCGATGCACTTCATGCTTTGCCGGAGGTCAGCGTTCATGGGGTTGGAGGCGGTGATGACGACGTCGGCCTGCTGGGCGACCGGCCGCTCGGTCAGTGATCGGGAAAATTGGATCCCTTCCCGTTGCGCCTCGATGGCATCGCCGGCGAAGAAAGCGCAGATTTCGAGAGACTCGTTCATGACCACGTTCACGATGAATATCTCCTTGCCCAACATTTTCGCGCCTTCCTCGAGATCGAGCCGCATCGGGCTTTCCGTGGCGCCGACGTAATTATATCTTTCGCCGCTGACTCCCTGCATGTGGTTCTCGCCAATGGTGCGCGACGATGCGAGGCCGGGGATGAGCATCTTGCAGCCACCGCTGAAGCCGAGAAGCAAATGAGGTTCGATGGCACCGACGGGGATAATGAGGTCGGCCTCGGCCAGATGGCGATTCAACGAGACATAGGTGCCTCGGGAAGTCGTTCCGAGATACTTGAGTTGCTGTTCGTCGGTATGGGAATGATTGCGCCAGGGAATCCCGCGCAAGTCGGTGTGACCCAGTTTCACGTGGGCTTCCTCCGGCGTCATGTTCCGATGCACGCCCAAACCGAAAAGAATCAGCATGTTTTCGCGTTGCGCTCCATGGGTCAGCAAATAATCGAGCAAGAGGCCGAAGAACTGGGCCGTGGGCGTCGGACGGCTGATATCATCGACGCAAAGGACAATGCGCTTCTTGCTGAGATCCCTGGCTTGCAGTGGCTTTGTGCCGTGAGGATGGTCGAGTGCATGGACAAGGGATGCCTGCAAATCCGCGACCTTCGCGTGATGAGCCGGCCGGACGGTCTCCAAGATCGTCCATTCCGCGGGCAACGAGAGCGCGAGTTCTCCATGTTCAAACGGAATCTTCACGGTAGTCATAGCAACGCCTTCGGAGTGGTCGTTTTGTTCAAGTCTAGCCTGTGCCGACGAACCGAAAAGCGCCGAAAGTCCGGTGATCTGGAGGAAGTGGCGACGGGAAAAAATCATGGCGGCTTCTTCGCGGAAGGCGAGCGCCCGCTGGCAAATGCTTCCGGCAGTAATGTATACGTCCCGATCGAGCCGGGGTGCGCCCTGAGCTAAGGATAGGAGCGACAGGGGCGGTTGTTTTGGTGCCCGTTGTGCCGGAGGCGCCCTGACACGCACGGCCTCGGGGTCTCGCGAAACACCCGGAAGGAAAAAGGAACTGCGAATGGACGCCAATGAACGCGAATAAAGGCAGCGAGTCGCTTTTCTATTCGCGTCTATTGGCGTTCATTCGCGGTTTAAAAAGCTCCGTGGATGCTGCATCTCATGTCCCTCCTTGCTCACCCGCCGCCTTCAGGCTTTTCGAGGCTGCGGCTGGGTGCGGGGGGCTGTTCCTCATTTCGAGATAAAACAGCTGCCAGGATGTCGACCCAGCTGAAGCGGATGCTGTCTTTCCAGACGGAGCGCATAGCGAAGAATCGTTATTGGGTAGCGAACTGCGTTTGTTGGCGCCATCGCGACACCCAGCAGGACAAATTTAGGAACCGCGTCCATGCCACTGGAGAACATGCCGTTCACTCGATAGGAACCGCCCGGACAGACCAGCAACGCAAGGCCATGGAAAGCACCCGACAGCAATCCAAGTTGACCGCGATCGGATCAGGCCCGACTGTGCGAGTGTTTCGTCCAGGACTTCTCGCCGCCGCGTGGCGAGTGCCACGTCGCTGCCATCGTGAGGCGCTCGGAATTTTTTTTCGACCGCCATGGATTCATCGCCCAACACCAAACACATCGCTTTCCTCGGCGATTACATTCCACGGCGGTGCGGCATCGCGACTTTCACGGCGGATATCTGTGAGGCGGTCGCCACCGCTTTCCCGCAGACGCAATGCATCGTCGGATCGGTCAATGATCGCCCGGAAGGTTACGAGTACCCCGAACGCGTCCGCTTTGAGATCGACGAGCGGGAACTCGACTCCTATCGGCGAGCCGCGGAGTTTCTGAATATCAACAACGTGGAGGTCTTGTCGGTCCAACATGAATTCGGCATTTATGGCGGCCCGGCGGGGAGCCATCTGCTGACGCTTTTGCGCGAGGTGCGCCGGCCGATTGTCACGACGCTGCACACGGTCTTGAGTGAGCCCAATCCCGACCAGCGCATGGTCATGGAACAACTGAACCAGCTTTCGAATCGCTTCATCGTCATGGCGGAGCGCGGGCAGCGCATGTTGGAATCCGTCTACGGAGTGGATCCCGGAAAAATCGATCTCATCCCGCACGGCGTGATCGACATGCCGTTTATCGATTCCAACTTTTTCAAGGACATCTTCGGCGTGGAGGGCAAGACCGTGCTGCTCACCTTCGGCCTGCTTTCGCCCAACAAAGGCATCGAATATGTGATCGAAGCACTGCCCGCGATCCTCAAACGGCACCCGAACGTGGTTTATCTCGTGCTCGGCGCGACGCATCCGCATCTCCTGGCGCATGAAGGTGAGGCCTACCGCGAAAGGCTGGAACAGCTCGCGAAGAAAAGAGGCGTGGCCAACCAGGTCATCTTCCATAACCGCTTCGTCACCGTGGAGGAATTGAAGGAATTCATCGGCGCCGCCGACATTTACATCACCCCCTATTTGAATGTGGCGCAGGTCACTTCCGGAACGCTCGCGTATACGTTCGGCGCGGGCAAAGCGATTATTTCCACTCCCTACTGGCACGCCCAGGAGTTGCTGGCCGGCGACCGCGGCGTCCTCGTTCCCTTCCGCGATGCGCCGGGGATTGCGGAAGGCGTGAACCACTTTCTCTCGAACCCAACGCTGATGACCGCGATGCGGAAGCGAGCCTGGAAAGCGGGACGCGAGATGATCTGGCCGGTCGTCGCGGAGCGATACATGGAGAGTTTCGAGCGGGCGCGGGCCAGCCTCAGCAGGCCATCCGTGGAAATGGCGGCGGTGCGAACCATCGAGAACGCGAACTATCCGATGCCGCCGCTGAAGCTCGATCACCTCTACACGATGAGCGATCACACCGGCATCTTCCAGCACGCCATCTACAACGTTCCGAACTATCACGAGGGGTATTGCACGGATGACAATGCCCGGGCCTTCATCTTCACCGTCCTGCTCCAGGAGGCCGGCGAGCGGGACTCGCGACTGGATCGCCTGGCGAGCAGTTATCTCGCATTCCTCTGGTATGCTTTCGATGCGAACACGTGCCGCTTCCGAAATTTCATGAGCCATCACCGCGAATGGATCGAGCGCGCCGGCTCGGAAGATAGCCATGCGCGGGCGCTTTGGGCGGTCGGCACGGCGCTGGGACGATCTCGCGATCACGGGCACCGCAGTCTCTGCGCTCTGCTCTTCCAGCGGGGCCTGTCGCCGGTGGCTCGTTTCAGCTCTCCTCGTGCTTGGGCCTTTGCCATCCTCGCCATTCACGAATATCTGCGGGCCTTTTCCGGGGATCGTGTGGTCAGCCAGATGCGGGATGTCCTCGCCGGCCAGCTCCTGGGACTCTATCGCGCGAACGCCGGAGCCGGCTGGCAGTGGTTCGAGCAAACCGTGACCTACGACAATGCCAAGCTTTCCCACGCTCTCATCCTGAGCGGCTATTGGACCTCGAACGGCGAAATGCTCGACATCGGCCTCACGTCGTTGCGCTGGCTGCTGGAAGCGCAGACGGCGGATAGTGGACATTTCACGCCGATCGGATGCCACGGATTCTGGATTCGAGGCGGCGAGCGAGCGAGGTTCGACCAGCAACCGCTGGAAGCGCACGCCATGCTCTCCGCCTGTCTCGAAGCATTTGCGGTGACGCGCGACACGAACTGGCGGGACGCTGCGCAGCAGTGTTTCGAATGGTTTCTGGGCCGCAACGATCTCGGCGAGCCGCTCTACGATCCCACCACGGGGGGCTGCCGCGATGCGCTCCTCCAGGACCACCTGAACCAAAACCAGGGGGCCGAATCGAGCCTGGCCTTCTATCTCTCGCATGCCGAACTGACGCTGGTGAAGAGCCGGGCAATCGAAACTCCCCAAACATGCGCCGCATGACCATTCATCCGACTGGAATCCAACTCCGGCCTGATAGCGCGAGAGTCCTGGTCCGTCCCTTCATTCCCTCCGAGCCCGCCCGCATCGTCAATATCGTGGGACGCGCCCTGGCCATGAGCGAATCCGAAGCGGAAGAGGAACTCGCCGCCGTGAGGGCGGAGTTTGGCCATCGGCATCAGGAATTGACCGCCATCTGGCGCCGTGCCTTCGAACGCGTGCAGGCCCACGTTTTCACCGGGCGCCCTCTTTCCGAGACGCGTCGGCTTTTGATCGGTGCCCTCTTCTGCGGCGAGTACGCCCTCGAATCCGCCGCCCTCTTCAATCCCTCCATCGTCCCGTCCCCGGACCAATCCGGCATGCAGGACGGCGAACTGCGTTTCGTTCTCAGCCTGCGGGCGACCGGCGAGGGGCACATTTCGTCCATCGAATTCCGCGGCGGCGTGATCCATGCCGATCACAGCATCACTCTCGAGACACCATCCGGATTCGTCACGGCGCCCGTTCAGAACCCCAATCCGACCTATCGAAAATCCGTCTTCCTGCACAAGCTCATGGAGATGGGATTCGAGAACGATTGGTCGACGGCTCTCCTGCAATCGCTGCAGAACGATTTTACGCTGAGCGAACTCGAAACGGCGATGCGGCAATCTGCGGGCGGACTCGGCCCGCTATCACGCGAGGAGCAGCGCACGAGTGAATGTGTGCGCTGGCTGGCGCAGTCGAATTACGAAGTGCATTTCGATGAATCCGTGCACGTCTCCGAACGGATCATCTTTCCCGTGTCGTCGAATGAAAGCAATGGGATGGAAGATGCGCGCTTTACCCGTTTCATCGAGGACGATGGGACAGCCACCTATTACGCCACATACACCGCCTACAATGGACGCGCGATTCTTCCGCAACTGCTGGAGACTTCGGATTTCTTGAGCTTCCGGGCACGCACGCTGAACGGGCGCGCCGTGCAGAACAAGGGGATGGCGCTTTTCCCGCGCCGCATCCACGGGAGGTACGCGATGATTTCCCGGCAGGACGACGAGAATCTGTTCCTCATGTATTCCGATAATCCGCACTTTTGGAGTGAGCCCCGGCTCTTGCGCCGCCCGCGGTATTCGTGGGAAGCGGTGAAAATCGGGAACTGCGGGTCTCCGTTGGAAACCGACGCGGGCTGGCTGGTCATCACCCACGGCGTCGGACCGATGCGCAAATACAGCATCGGGGCGATTCTGCTCGACCTCGAAGATCCGAGTAAAGTGCTGGCCGAAACGGCGGAGCCTCTCATCCGCCCGGACGGGAGTGAACGCGAAGGGTATGTGCCCAACGTCGTCTATACCTGCGGTGCGCTCCTGCACCGTGGACGGTTGATTCTGCCCTACGGCGTGAGTGACACGATTTCCACCATCGTCACTATCGAAATCGATGAATTGCTGGCCACACTGAAGTGGTTGGAGTGACAGCGCGCCGCGACGAGCCGCCTGACTTTGATCGCATCGAGTGCTGCGGTCCCTCGTGGCCATCATGGCGGCACCACTTGAAACCGTTCGCTTTCCCGTTTCCATACGCTAAATAGGCTTCGATTTCCGTGTTCCACTTCCCGCCACGCTCGCCTTGCTGGAAGCGCCGTTGGCTCTTCCCCCTGTTCCTGCCTGCGGTGCTTCTCCCGAGCATCGTTCTGGCCGGTCGCGCGCTCACGGATGACGCCGCGTCTGGTCCGACGGTCATTCTCGGCAACAAGCCCGCTGACGCTGCCGCCAGTCAAGCCAGGGCTGCTGTTTCGCCGGCGATCGATCTCAATGAGATCATCCGGCAGAAGATCGCCTCCATGCCGGTGGGCGGAAGCTATCGGGCGAATAGCATCGCCATCGCTGCGCTTCGGCAGTCGATCCAACTCACGGATTCTCAGTTGGCGATCAACCCCCACGTGGCCCAGCCCAGCTTCTGTTCCGGTGCCACTTATCTGGTTTTTCTGTCGGTCCTGAAGCAGCTTGCACGGGACGGCCAGATCCAACTGGATGCCGTCACCTTGCGGTCCCTGCTCATCCAGGAACCCCAACCCGACGGCAACGGGGTCTGGGGACGCTGGAATGCCAATGGCCCCGGCACGGCGCGTCTGTTCTACGAAACCGGCATCGGCTACAATTTCACTTCGCTCGAAGAAGCCAGGCCGGGCGATTTCCTGAAAATCTTTTGGCACGATGAAATCGGCGCCAGGGAGACCGGCCATTCCGTCGTGTATCTGGGGACGGTCAACACCCCTCAGGGCCAGGCGGTGCGCTATTGGTCTTCGAATTTAGCCAATGGCTACGGCGAAGCGATTGTGCCACGACAACGGATCCGTCGGATGCTCTTTTCCCGACTGGTTCACCCGGAAAGAATCCAGCAAGTCAACGCCCTTTCTCCGCGGGATGCGTATCTGGCCGCGATGCTCCAGCGCGACAGCACTCCCGAGGAAATGTATCGGATGGTCGGTGTGACCAACCCACCGCCACCGCTCCCTCCGCCGCCGAAGCCGCCAGCGCAGATCCGGCGCCTTCTCGGCGGTACATCGGGGAGATGAGGGGACGGATAGAGTCAGTCAGGCAACATTTTTGACTGCCCCACTTTCCACATCGGCCTCATGGCCCTGGGTTTTATATGTTTAATTGTGACACTTAAATTTACAGGGCGCGCTCTCTTGCTAATGGGGGTCGAAATTGCTGCTGGTAGTTGTGCTCGCATTCAATTTCGTTTCTTGTGAAAAAAGGCACCGTGGTTTGACCGTGGAACTTCCAAGGAACAGGTTTATAAAATCCTCGGCAAACCTTCGAATAGTGATCCGGAGCTCGTAGCGGTTTGGCTCGAGAAACCAACTGCGAATGCCCGGCGACCAAAGCTGGCGTGTTCTGCTCGCTAATCAGAGGGGAAGGGTAAAATGGATAGCTGTTTTTGACGATAAGGGGCCGAAGCCTGATGGGCTTGGTTTGCCCTGCCCCAAACCTCGATTGCGGCTGATATGGACGACGACACGGTACGAGACATGGCGAAGCATTTTTAAGGAAAACCGGATTGATCTGAAACTAATGCCCTTTGCCTGATATTTATCTCCCCATGAACGGTGGAAGGGGTGAGGAATGTTGTTTATCGCATGCAAAACGATTGACTTTCCGGGCAGGATGCCCTCACCATCCGGCCATACCCCCGGGGTTTTACTTATGTCCAGCCCGACTTCGTCTGCCTGCCTCCGCGTTTCGCTCGCGGTTTTCATTGGGCTATTAGCTGCGCAGACGGCCAGCGCGAGTTTGTTGACCATCGGCGATCCCAGCTTTGAAGGAGTGTCGTTGGGTGCGGGGGGATTCACTTCCGGGAGTTACGCGGCCAATTCGTGGAATTCGAATTCCAACGCGGGAATTCTTCGTCCTACGGCGAGCGAGTATCCGGGTGGGGCTCCCGATGGAGTGAACGTCGCCTATTCGAATTCCGGCGCGGTAATCGACCAGGTCCTTTCGGCAACTCTCACCGCCAACACCACCTACACCTTGAGTGTGGATGTCGGCAGCCGGCTGGATGGTCCGTTTAATAACGGCTACTCCATCGAATTATTGGCGGGCGGTGTGTTGCTGTCCCAGACCACGAATGTTCCTGCTCCGACGAATGGTTCATTCGTCCTGGCCACCGATGTGTATACGGCGGGTGCCAGCGACCCGCATTTGGGTCAGGCGTTGGAAATCAAACTGGTCTCGGCGAATACTGGCCAGACGAGCTTTGACAATGTGACTTTGAACGCCGCGGCCGTCCCCGAGCCGAGCAGTCTGATGCTGCTGGGTCTGGCGGCCACGGGCGCCGGCTTGTTTCGCCGTCGAGGGAAGAGTCGAGAGACGAAGTAGAGCGGGTGCAGGCGGGGAGTAGGTGAAAGGGTTAAAGGTGATTCGTCAGCCCGGTGTACTCTGCGGAGACCTTTGCTTCCGAAATTCGCAATTGCGGTTTCAAGCGGGACGCTTTCAAGAAGCGCAAAGAAAGAGAACCACCATCGGTTGAGTACATCGAGCGTCGGCCGCTCGCCGGCGACGCTGTTCCCCCCACACGTGCCATGAAATATTTCGTCGTCCTGCTTCTTTTCGCCGCGAGCTCGGTGCTCCC
Source organism: Chthoniobacter flavus Ellin428 (assembly GCF_000173075.1). Lineage (GTDB taxonomy): Bacteria > Verrucomicrobiota > Verrucomicrobiia > Chthoniobacterales > Chthoniobacteraceae > Chthoniobacter > Chthoniobacter flavus. Next base: position 70,372 of record NZ_ABVL01000018.1, on the reverse strand, counting down.
GGCGCTCGCCTCCACGGTCTTTGTCGAGGCGGAGACCTTTCGGTCGGATGCCGGATGGCAGGTCGTTTCCGGGCCGGAGACGCGATCGGCATCCGGCACGGCGGCGCTCTCGGGATCTCAAGGCGCGCCGGATGGCACGGCGACGGCCACGGTCAGCATCAAGGATGCGGGGCATTATCGCGTCTGGGTGCGCTATACGAGCCATCCCACCCGCCGGGCGCCGTTTCACGTGACCGCGCTCAGCGGCGGACGTGAGTTGGCGGACGGACTCTTCGATGCCGCCTTCGAAGGCAAAGGCGCGCGCAACCAGGAGACTTGGAAATATTTCGAGGCGGACCTCCCGGAGGGCGAGGTCACGCTGCGCTTGAGCAAGCACGAACGGAAAAACTCCGACAGCGGGACGCGGCTCGTCGACTGCCTGCTGCTGACGATGGATGACAAACTCGTGCCGAATCATCTCAACTACGGCGCGCAGACTTATGTCCGCGTGCGCCTGGGAGATTGCGGGACGCGGCCCGTCTATCTGCACATCTTTGCCGATCACTACCACGCCCCGTGGTATCAGCATTACAGTCTGGGACGCAGTGGCGCCGTCGCCGGCACCGCTCCGCCCAAGGCAGACTTATTAAAGAGCGGAGAAGAAACCGCCTGGTGCAATCTCACGCCGCTAATTTTCCAGGACTCCGGCGCGATGCTCCGGATTACCGCGCGGCATAGTTACGCCGAGCAAGCGGATCGGCTCCGGGCGACCTTCGACTTTGCCACTGCGCCGGAGGAGAAGGCCATCGTCGCCACGGTGCCGGCGGATTACTCGCCCAGCGGCTTTTCCGTCTTTCTGCCGCCGAATCTGCTCACGGCGGAAAATCGCGCCCTGCTCAAAACCTCGCAGGAGATCGCCGCGGAAACGGGCAAGCTGGCCGACGCCCATGCCTGGCCGGTCTTCGGGCGAAAGCCGGAACGATTCCCATTCTTTGTCACCGCCTCCCTGGACGACTCGATGTTTGCCCTCGATGCAGCGCTGATGGCGCGCGAGCACAAGACGCTCGATTATTTCGATTTCACCTCGCCGGGACACCGGCGAATCGGCGGGGCGTGGCTGATGGAGAATGGCTCGTACTGTCAGCCCGACGTGGCGAAGATGCAGACCCGCATGCGCGAAGCCGCGGCCGCATTCCAGAAGGGGGGCGGCAAGGTCGAAGACATCGTCTATTCGGAATTGACGGACGAGCCGACTGGCCAGCCGCTGGATCGCATCGTCAGCGACCCCGCTTACCGCGATCATTTTCGCGCGTGGTTGCGGAGCCGGGGCGAGACGCCGGAGAGCTTGCTGGTGAAAGATTGGGACAGCGTGAAGATCGTCGCCGAGGCGCAACGCGATGCGTTTCCGGCGCTCTATTACTTCTCCCAGCGTTTTCGGACGCAGGCTCTGGGCGATTTCATGGCCGTGCAACATCAACTCGTGGAGCAGGCCTATGGCGGAAAGTTTCCGGTGCTGGCGAATTTCAGCGATGGGGCCGTCTACAACGCGAACTTCTTCATGCAAGGAGTGGATTACTTCGATCTGCTCGATTCCCCGCAGCAGAACGCCATCTGGGGTGAGGATTGGTCGAACGGGGCGTCCACTTACCAATGCGCCTCGTTCAACGTCGATCTGATGCGGGCGGCGGCGCGCGATCGCGGGCAGATCATCGGGCATCACCTGATCGCGTCTGCCGGACGCAAGGCTTGGGACATACAGCTAAAAGCGGCCAGCGAACTCGCCCGCGGAGTGAAAATGATGAATAGCTTCTCCTACGGCCCGAGCTGGGCGACGCACGAGGGCGGTCCGTACTGGCGCAGTAGTGTGTGGTATGCGAAGCCCGAAATGTGGACGGCCAGCGCGTCCATTACCCGCGAGGTTGGTGCGGTGGAAGACCTGCTTTGCACCGCCATGCCCGCGCCGGCGAAAGTCGCGTTGCTCTACAGTTCGTCGAGCGACGTCTGGACGATCGACCAAAACCTCGCCTACGGCTTCGACCGCATGCACACCTGGCTGGCCCTCACTCACTCCCAGGTGCCGGTGGATATCGTCTCCGAGCGGCAGACCGCGGACGGACAGCTCGATCACTACACCGTCTGCTATCTCTCCGGCCCGAATCTGACCCGCGCCTCCGCCGCCAAATTGCATGCGTGGGTCGAACACGGCGGCACACTCTGGGTCACCGCCGGGGCCGCCTCCCGCGACGAATACAATCGCCCCTTGCACGTGCTCGACGATCTCCTCCCTGCGACCCGGGGCGACGTTAGCGAACTGCAGAAGCAACTTGGGTCCGGCCGGACCTTGCGGCTGCTCACGCCCAAGGATGAAGTGCGATGGAAGGACGGAGTCGCCTCGGTCCTCTCCGTCAAGCAGGCGCTGACTCCGCTCCCGGGCGCATCAGTGGTCGCCAAATTCCAGGATGATTCACCGGCTATCGTCCAGCGCGGCCGTGTTTATTGCGCCGGATTCCTGCCCGCGCTGGATTACATCAAGCGCGCCCTCGACGCGCGCTTTGTTCTCGAGGAAAAAGCCAAGGTCGACGCGAAATCCGTTCCGCCGGAAACCGCTGCGCTGCTCGACCGCTCCGCCAATCCATGGGAGTTCCCGGCGGCCATTCGCGATTTGCTTCTCACTCCGGTGCGGAACGCCGGCATCACGGGTCCCATCGAATGCGACACGCCCCTGGTCGATGCCGTCCTAATGACGGATAAACAGGGTCTGCTCATTCCGCTGGCCAATTACACGAACCAACCCATCGCCAAATTGTCGCTTCGCGTCAGGACCCCGAAACCCATCGCCCGCGTTGAATCCGCCATTCGCGGGCCACTGGAATTTCATACCGCCAGGGATGGAAGCGTGGAGATGGTGTTGCCTTTGGACAGCAACGATTTTCTGAAGCTCTACTATCGCTGAGCAGAAGCAAATTCGATGAATAACCCGGCCTATTTTGTCCCAAGCGGGATAGCGTCCGTGCGGAAGGGGCCTGCGGGCAAACCTTCTTTGTTATAAAGGTCGCCGTGAGGGTTATCCGCCCAATCGTAACGAACGGATACAGGATTCGCGACCTTTTCGCTGGAAACAACGACGGTGTTATCTTGTCGATGAAGGCTTTGGCTTCCACGAAATGATTGTCCACTCCGGCGTATGACAAAACCGGTCAAATCCTGGGGAGGCGTGGAGGGGCGTGGAAGTTCCACGGCGTAATAAAGGTGGAGTGGCGGGTTGTCGAGAGAGAGGCCGCCGCCGATGGAATCCGGCTCGAAGGTGATGCGGACTTTGTTCCCTTCCACAGTCTGGCTTTTGTAAACGGGCCCGTGCGCCACAAGATTGGGCTCGCCATAAACCTTTTTACGCGCCAGCAGGGAAAGTCGCTCGGCTACATCCCATTTATCCCATGGGTGCAGCGAAACTTTGATCGCGGCCAGGTCAATCGTCACCGCCAGGTCGGTATTGGAAACCGCTGCAGCGATATTCTTTTGCGCTTCCCGCATCGCCGCCCAGACCGAGGGGCTATCCGGCGGCATGATTGGCTGTTGCCCGCCCTGGATGAAGTTAGGCAGTTGCACAATGAAGAACGGGAAATCGCCGACGCCCCATTTCTTTCTCCAGTCGGCAATCAACGCCGGTAGCAGTGCCTGGTAATGTAACGGCTGCGACGCACTCGATTCGCCCTGGTACCAAAGCGCCCCTTTGATGGCGTAGGGGATCAGCGGCGCAATCATGCCGTTGAAAAGCGCCGAAGAGACCTGGTTGTTATTGGCGAAATCGCGCGGCTCCCGGGGCGGCTGTTCCGGACGGGGCGGAACTGGCTGTCCGGCAGCCTTCAGCTTGTCCGCCTCATGTCCCCAGTCCTTCACATGGCGGGCGTATTCATTGAGCGGATATCCCGCTTTCTTTTCCCATTCGGCCACCTCTACTTTCCATTTTTTCATCTCCTCATCGTACTTTTTCAAATTCTGCTCGTAACTGGCGCGATAGCGCGGCACCGAGTCAGCTTCCCCTTTGAGCCGGGGATCGGATTGCAATCCCTCCAAACTAATCCATGGCTGTGCAGGAGTGCCGCCCCAGACCGACGCAATCATCCCAACCGGCATTTTCGTCTTCGCGTGGATGAAGTTACCAAAGTAATAACCAACCGCAGAGAAGCCCTGCCATTGGCCCCCCTTCATGGCATTGTCCACCGTGGCCACGAGCCATTTTCCGGAGAGCGGACTTTCCGGTGTCGGAGGCGCCATCTCTCCTTCGGAGGGATAGGGCCTAATCGAGCGCGGGACGGTGAAGAGACGAATCTGCGGCTCATCCTGGAGCTTGATTCCCTTGAGGGAGGTAGCGCCGAGGCCAAATTCCATATTCGATTGTCCCGAGCAGAGCCAGACATCTCCCACCAGCACATCCGACAGGACGACGGTGTTTTTTCCCCGGATCGTCATGGTGGTCGGCTGGGAATTCTCCGGAAGAGGTGAGAGCTTGATCCTCCATTTTCGATCTTTATCCGCTTCGCCAGTGGCCGTAACTCCTGCGATCTGCACGTTCACTTTTTCCCCGGGTTCGGCCCAACCCCAGACGGTCAACGGCACCCCGGATTGCAATACCATGTGGTCGCCAAAAATGGGGGGCATCGTCACGTCGGCGTGTAGATGGGCGATGGCTGAGAGGCTGATTGCTCCGGCGAGCGATTTGGAGAAGAAGGACAGCCGGGAGAGCAGAGGGGCTGGGGAGGTGTGAAAATTCATTTTGCGTAGAATGAGCAGTTCGAGCAGGTGCGGCCATTGGCCGTACGGACAATGGCGAGTCGCCCACTCATCACATTCACCCAAATGGAAAATAGCCTCGGTGGAAGACCGGGGTAGCCACCAAGTCCGCCGCTAACCTTCCAACAGGGCAGCGCGCGCAAATTTGTGCAGGCTCGTCTCGAGCGCTTCGTCGGTGACGGTAAATCCGCTCTCGGCGGCCTCGCTCGCGAGTTCCGCTTTGAGCATCGCACGGTCACGCGAACCATCCAGCAAACGCGCCAGGGCGTGTCCCAGCGGATCGTCCATGACCACGGTGGATTGCCGCAAGGAGGTCACGAAATGAACCACCCGGAGTTGCAACCGCGCCAGGGCACTGATCCGGGGGGTGGCACCCGGCTGCCGGACTACGGGCAGCCGGTGGGCACGAAATTCGAGAAACGCGGCGCCGAGCAACTGCAGGAGTTCCGCCGCCAGCGATTCGGCCGCACGCGACCGACTCTCCGGGTCGGAGGGGGCGCCACTCACGGTGATGGCGTGCTCGAGCAGGTCGGAAAAAGAGATGCACTCGGGCCAGAGCGTCCCAAGATGGACGAGGGCGGCTTTCAGTACGGGGTCGTTGGTTTCGATTTGAGAACCCTCCGGGCCGTGAAAGATTTCCGGCGTGAGTGACCGTGGATCGGCGTCGGCTGTCGCCGGGCGGATTTCGCCGGCGATCCGCAGAAGCATGACCCGCTCCGGGGACATTTCTTTTTGGCGGGGCTGATCCTGACGGCAAAGCAGCGTGTGGCGAAAGCCGCGGCACCGCAGGAAATCGAGATATTGTTCGTGGGCCACGAGATCATTCGGATCCAGTTCCGCGAGCGCCGCTTCCGCCCTGGGCGAGTAGTGCCTGGCGAAATTATCCGAGACCTCAGCCTCGGCCAGGAATTGAAAACCGTGGGGCGCAGCCTGGGCCATGAATTCGTGAAAATAGAACGGCTGGTTCAGCGGATTCAGGTCGTCGTGGAAGAGGGCGCCATCCGAATAGTTCTCCAGCCGTTTCGCCTCCTGATCCAGGAGATGATGATACAGTTCCCGTGGCTCTTGCGAGTCGGCGAGGAATCTCACCAGGGCACGCGACTGCCGGATTTTCTCCTCCGGCCGGACGAAGTGGGCGGCGTGATAGTGCATCATGCCACGCACGAGCTCCCGCAGGTGATTTCCCGGGTAAACGTTATAGCTGATCAAGGCGACGCCATTGCGCGCGAGGCTGCGTGCGCAGACTTCCAGGATCTTCCGCCGGACCGGCTCCGGCACCCAGGAGTAGAGCCCATGGGCGATGATGTAATCGAACTCACCGAGGTCTCCCGCCTCGAGGAGGTCCAGCTGCCGGAGGTGCACATTGCGCAATCCCAGCTCCTGGCAGAACGCGATGCCACGCTCGATGGGAGTAGAGGCCAGGTCGATGCCGGTGAATTCGCCGCCGGGCAACCCATAGGCCATCGAGATCAAGTTCCATCCGTCCCCGCAACCGAGTTCCAGGACCCGGCAACGTTCCACCGGCGCTGGATCGATTCCGTAAAGCGTGGCCATCACCGCGAGCCGGTCAGGATGGGTCCGTGGATAGGCCGAACTCGGATACGGAAAAGCGTCGTATGAGGTCGCGGACATGCCTTTGTTTGAATGGCAGAACCGTTCGCGTCAACACCGGCCGGGTGCCACGATCCGCGGAGCCTTAGTTTCGAGTAGGCATCCGGCCTGTCATCCTGCTATCGAATCCCCGTGCAAAGTCGTCTCCCCAGATTGTCTTTCGTCGCTTTCACCTCCCTCTGCTTCACCCCATGAATGCCGCATTCCGCACCCTTCACCTGACCTGCGTCCTGCTCCTCGCCTTGCTCGGGCTCGGCCAAATCCCGCTGCACGCCGTGAATCCCCGAGGCACTGCGGTCGGTGCGATTCGTTGGGACGGCAATACCGGTGACACCCCGACTTTCGGCTGGGCGAATGGGAATTACGTTGGCCAGCAGGTCGAACGCGCCTTGGGACCGAATCAATACCACTTCCGACTCCCCTTCTTCGGCGTCGAGACGGGCACCGATACGGCGCAGGCTCGCGAGCTCACGCAGGCGGTCATGGACCGCGACATCATTTATGCAACGACCGCGGGCATCGATTACTGGGCGTTCGTCTTCTACCCGGATGGCAGTGGCATGGATACGGCCCGCAACCTTTACTCCTCCAGCGCCTACAAGAGTTATGTGAACTATTGTTTCGTCGCCAGCGGCCAGATGCCCGCTTCCTATTTCAGCACGCTGGTCACCAAGTTCGCGCAGAGTAACTACCAGAAGGTCTTGGGCAACCGGCCGCTGCTCTACATTTTTGGGACCGGCGTGTATTCGGCGAGTGACATCACGAACCTGCGGAACCAGACGGTTACCGCCGGCTTGGGGACACCTTACATCGTGGTCATGACTTTCTCCGCGAGCGCGGCCTCGACCGAAGCGACCAACATCGGTGCGGACGCGATCAGCTCCTACTGCAGCCCGGAGATTGACGGCGCGCTTTACAGCACTCTTGTCTCCGCGGAGAATTCGAATTGGAATAGCTTCATGGCGACAGGGACGAAGGTCGTCCCGTGGGTCACCTCCGGATGGGATCCGCGCCCGCGGATCGACCATCCGGTCACGTGGACTTCCTATCCCTCCACCGAGTGGTGCCAGACAGCGACGCCCTGGCAGATCGCCAGCCATCTCCAGGAGGGATTGAATTGGGTCGATAGCAACCCGACGGTCGCCGATGCCAACACCGTCATCCTCTACGCCTGGAATGAATTCGATGAAGGTGGTTGGCTTTGCCCCACGTTGTATACCGGCACGGATCGGCTCGACATGCTCAAGGCGATCCTCGATCCGGCTGTGGTCGGTGTAAATTCACTCGCCAATCCTGGCTTCGAGAGCGGCACCACTTCGTGGGCGGCGCAGTCCGCGACCCTCGCGCAGAGCATCACCATGGTGCATTCCGGCAGCTATTCGCTCCATATCTCCAATCGCTCCGCGATCTGGGGTACCGCCACCCAGGATGTGAAAAGCACGCTGCTGGCCAAAGGGCAGGGACTATACACCGCCAGCACGTGGGCGGCGCTGGGTAATGGTTCGGATACGATTCGGATCGTGATTCATACGACAGATAGTAGCGGCAGCTATTGGTTCACGACCTCGCCTATGACCTTGGGCACCGCCTACAAACAACTCGCGGGCGTGATCAATGTCACCTGGAGCGGCACGCTCGCCAGCGCGATCATCTATACGCAAACCACGTCTTCCCTCGCCGATCTTTACGAGGATGACTTCAGCCTGGGCATGGCGAATCAACTGACAAATGCGGGCTTCGAAAATGGCGCGTCCTCCTGGGCGGCCCAGACCAGTTCCATCGCCGCCAGTTCCACGAATGTGCACAACGGCACTGGTTCCCTGCAAATCTACAACCGCACCGCGATCTATGGCGCTGCCACACAGAATGTCACCAGCGTCCTGCTCGCCAATGGGCAGGGCGACTACACTGCCAGCGCCTGGGCCCAATTTGCCTCGGGGACGGACAACGTCATCCTGGTCATCAACACCACGGACAGCACAGGTAGCCATTGGTTCACCAGCGCGCCGGTTGCGATCAGCACCCGCTACAAGAATATCTCGGATACCATCCACGTCACGTGGACCGGCACGCTGTCCCGCGCGCTCATCTACACGCAGACCGCCACTTCGCTTGCGGATCTGTACGAGGATGACTTCAGCTTGAGCAAGCTGCCGTAGGGTTAGTTCTACCGTAAGAACCCACTCCTCCCGCTCCCTGCAGCCGAGAGCGCATCGTTGCGCGGATCATCGAGCGCCAGGATTCGCCGGCGCAGCGGGCTCAGCCGTGCCTGCACCTCAGCGCGCACCAGGCGCTTTTGACACTGCTGCTGCGGCTTATCTCCACGTGTGTAATACACATGCATCGCCCGCCGCTGATGGTCGGTGAAATTCTCGCTGCCCCCGTGCCAGAGATGCGCGTTCATCACCACCACGTCCCCGGCTTTCCCGGTCACGAGCATCTCCCCCTCCGCCTTCGCCCCCGGCTCCGGCGCGCGTCCCCACCGATGCGACCCCGGCACGATCCGCAAGGCCCCGTTGCGCTCCGTAAAGTCATCCAGCATCCACACGGAGTTACAAACCGAGTTACCCTGATCATCGGGTAACTCACCACCATCGATATGCAACGGTTGCGCGCACCCATTGTGCGGATTCGCCGAACGCACATTCAGACTGCTCAACTTGAAATCCGTCCCCAACACGACTTCCACCGCCGCCAGGACAGCGGGATGATCGATCGCCTCCTCGAACACCTCTCCTTTGTCCACGGCATTGGCGATCCTTCGCGCCCCAGGCTCCATCTTGAATTCGCGCCCGGCATTTTCTCCTTCCGCAGCAAACAACTCCTCCACGCGCTCATTCAATCGAGCCACTCGCGCCGCCGCAACGAGTCCCGGGAAAACGAGGAACCCTTGATGGATGAGCTGTTGCTTCTGGGAATCGGAAAGCATGTCAATTCGCTCTCAGCGATTCTCGAAAATAAGGCCACGCTGCGCGCAAATAAAAGTAAAAGGGCAGCCACCAAATGAAATCATTGGTGAGGCACAAGACGAGGGTTGCCGGCGGCCAGACGCCTTGTAGCAGGAGACGAATCAACCCGATGGGCCCGAGAATTTTTCCCGTGAGGCCAACAAAGGCCAGCAACCAACCACGTTCCGGAACGCGAGCTACCTCCAGATATAGGACGCCATAGAGGCCGACGACCATCCCCAGGCACGCAAAGATTTGGGGATGGTTGTCCAGGGGCATTCCGGCAAACCGGAAGAGCCACTGTGGATCTGCCGCCGCATAAAGGCCCCAACTGATATTGTAAATTCCGGCGACGATAAAGAGCCAGCGATACCATTGCCGCCGAGGTAACGGCGGACATTCACTCGGGACGGCGGATTTTCGGCCAGGGCCAGTTACCATAAGGCAATCCCAGTGAAGCATAGAAATCGCGGAGGCCGGAGGAAAATACCCCCGCAGCCATCAGCAACAGCGCACCAATCAGCCAATCGGGGACATCGGGGCGTTCTGCCTGGAGGCCGGTGGGCAATGTCCACCATCGCCACATGACCGGAATGAGCGTTGCGATCATCGCGCCGTAGACAATTCCCATGAACGAATGCGTCACCCGCTCGCCTGCATAGACATCGCCCATGGGTTTACGCACACCAATCTCCACGACAAAATCCCACAACGTCAGAACAATCTCTATTATAATAACCGCCGCGAGCACCCACACCCAGCCACCATGCCAGCCCAGCCATGGCAGTGTCCCAAAAAGCACGGCATAAAAGAAATCCCTCGCGGCGTGAATTCTTAATTCAGGCGCGGCAATTGGACCTTGCGCCGGGAGGCGGGCGCGCCATTCATGATAATAGAAAGTGTCAAAGGCGCCGATAACACCGAGCACGGCGAGCAGGCAGAGAGGAATTTTCATCAAGTCACCTTTCTTACGTCCAAATGCCCTTCATAAGAAATCAGGATCCCAACGAGCGGCAATTTGACGATCACCGATACAAGGACTTGGCTTACCCCGTCGAAGGTCTCTTTTGCCTGAACCGCCGGAGCGCAGAAGCGCGGCAGGGTGAGGCGTAGTGCACCCAGGCAAAGCTTTGCGGCGCATTGGTCGTAGTAAAGGCCTCCATTATCTTCTCTGAGCTTGAAATGCATTTCCCACTCCCGAAAGCGTTCGACGAGGTGTTCGCCGTCCTGCCATTGCCTGGTCGTAAAAACGGCGTCATCAAATTTTCGTTCCCAACGTTCGCCGGTAGATTCGGGAAGGATTTTCAATCGCGTGTCAGCCGAGACTGCGCTTTGAGGTAGATGCGACCAGCGGGCCAGCAGCTTCGCCAATCGCCGCTCCCCATAAGAAATGCGGAAGGAGCCGTGCAGATCTGTGCCGATCGAATGGGCGAAGCGGATACTTTCATGAAGTCGCCACCAAATTCTTCCCAAAACCTGCGGATACAATTCGCTGTCCATTTAGGAGATGGCTGACCTTTATTTTCCTCCTCCCACATCTTCCTTCCCGCCCTTCCCGACGGCTTCCGCCGCGAGGGTTCCAATCACCTTCCATAACTTGATTACGTTTCCGGCTTCCGTGGGGTGGTTTCGATTCGAGAGGAAGATCACGAACGTCTCGCTGGCCGGATCGATCCACAACGAGCCACCGGTCCATCCGGTGTGGCCGTAGCTGCCGACGGGAAAGACGGTCCCCCGCGGACCGGAAAAACGGGAATCGATGTCCCAGCCGAGTCCGCGGCGATCGGCCAGCGCGGCGGGGCTCTGCACCGTGGTCATGAGTTGCACCGTTTCCGGTAGTAGCAGGTGGACACTCTCCAGGCTGCCGCGGCCGAGGAGCATCCGGGCAAACCGGGCCAGGTCGGCCACCGTGGTGAAAAGGCCGGCGTGACCCGCGACGCCGCCCATGAGTTGCGCGGTCGGATCGTGCACGAGGCCGCGCGGAGTTTCGCGGGTGGTCGGCGCGATCCGTCCCCGCAACGTTGCCGGCGGACGAAATAGCGTGTCGCTCATCTTGAGCGGACCAAAGATGCGCTCTGCGCAGAACTCGTTCAACGGCTTGCCGCTCACCCGCGCCACCATCGCGCCGAGCAGAATGAAATTCAGGTCGCTGTAGCGGAACGCCGTGTCCGGCGCTGCTGTGGGGCGCTCCCGAAAAACACGGTCGAGGGTCGCCTCGTAACCGGGCGGGCCTCCCGGTGGAAGATCCGGCCGCAACCCGGAGGTATGCGTGAGCAGTTGCCGCACCGTGATTTTTTCGCGGCCGTCTCCGGTAAATTCCGGGAGATACGTCTGGACCTTCTCCGCGAGCTTCACCTGCTCTTTCTCCACCAGCAGCATGACTGCGGTGGTGGTCGCGATCACCTTCGTCAGCGAAGCGACATCGAAGATCGTCTCCTCGGTCATCGGCTCGCCGGTGGGCTCGACGCAACGGCTCCCGTAAGCGCGATGGTATGCCGTGCCGGCGTGCTCGAGCCAGAGGACGCCACCGGGACATTTTCCGTCGGCGATCGCCTGCGTGATGACGGCGTCGAGTTCGCGGATTTTCTCGGGGCGGAAAGCCGGCGCCGTTCCTTGCTGCGCGAGAGCCACGATCGGGAACGCGCACAGCGCGAGGAATACCGGAAGGATCCGATTCATCGGAGGATCACGCTCGAAGATTGCGGTCGAAGATCAAAACCGCTTCCACTCCGTGGCCATCTTCTCCTCCGTGCTGCCTTCCACGCGATAAGTTGGCGGTGACCAGCGCGCGTGCTGCTCGTCCTTCGTGGAACCATATCCCGCTTCGATCCAGAGATAGAAGGACCCGATCGAATCCGCCGAGTCGTAAATCAACGCCGTATAGGAAGGAAAGTTCACATCCTTCACCACCGGTTCGTAGGTGAACTTCCACTCCCACATCGTCCGCGCATCGACATGCACCTTGTGACTCTCGCCGGCCGGAAGCTGCACCTGCTTCCCACGCTCGACCGTCAGGACATACTCGGTATTCAGCTTCCATCTCCACGGCACGGTGTTCGGTTTGCCCACGCCCGATTCGATCAGCAGCAGGTCGTTCTTCGGATCGGCTTCCTTGTAATCCGTCGATCCTCCTCCGCGATTCACCAACCCGCCCCAGTTCACCTGCTGCACCGGCTGGTTCCCTTTCTTCACGAGCTGCGGCCCACCATGCGCCCAGGTCTTATTCGGGAAATTCACCTGGATGGCGAAAAAGTTCAGACCGTTAGGCGACGCTTTATCCACGATCAAATGCGAGCTCACCTGGACGATTTTGGAACCCTTCGGGATATTACTAAAGCTCAGATGCGTCGGCTGCTCTTCGCCCGCGCCGATGCCGATCGTCGGAGTCTGCGAAGTCGAAGCTGGCGAAGCCGGCAGCGCTGCGCCAGACCTGCCTACACCGCCAGCCAGCACCATGGTGACCAGAGCGCCCGCGAATAAAGGGGAGAATCGATTGCTCATAGGGGGATATTAGTTTTGGGGAAGATAAGGGTCAGGCGAAGGGCACGCGACATTTTCTGACTGACATCAGTGTCATACCCACAAATTCCGATCCAGCGTGTCATACTGGATTGCTTCGCCGACGTGGCCGGCGAGGATGTTTCATTCTCGGTATGGGCTTCGCGACGCTCAATCTTTGGCTGCGTTTGCGTCTACTACATGCGGCTTGGGCGGGTTGGATGTCGGTATAGGATGTTCCTCCTTCGCCGCGCCGGCGGATGAGCACTCTGCGAATCAATCCCCCTCCGATGAAACACACGCTCTCACTCCTTTTACTCATCCTCCTTTCGCTGAGCCATCGGGCCTCCGCTGCGGAGTGGAGAGGCGTGGTCGGCAAAACCGCGGCCGAGTCCCGCGCCGAGTGGCAGCGCGTGACTTCCGGCGAGGAACTCGCGCGTGGCAAAGAGGTGCGCTTCTTGCCCAAGCCGAATTATCCGCTCACCACCGATGACAACGATGCGCATGACTTGACCAGTGGTGTCCTCTCTGCGCGCAAGGACGATCGTGTGTGGTTCAGCAAGGACGCGGTGGGCTGGCACTATGGGGTGGGGACGGGCACGGGCATTCTCATGATCGTCGATCTCGGGCAGGCGCAGCCGGTCGGGCAGGTGGCTTTGCGCACGTTGGGAGGACGCGAGCAAGGCGCTCTCGAACTGCCGGCATCGGTCGAGTTGCTGGCCAGCCTGGATGGCACTCACTATTATCGGCTGCAGCGCATGGCGAAACTCACGCCCGCGGAAAGCGAGCTGTCGGATTTCAAAACGGCCTTCTACATCCCCGAGGAAGGCACCGCCTTCATGGTGCCGCTCGTCTGTGCGCAACCGGTGCGCGCGCGCTTCATCGCCCTGCGCGTGACTCCCCAATCCAGCTTGTTCGTCGATCAGCTTTCCATTCTCAAAGCGACGGACGGCACGGCCCTCCAGGATTTGGCCAGCTTTCCGCCGGTCCAGGTCTTCACCGACGGACTGGCGGCCGTTCCACGCAGCGGAGAGTTCGTGGTCACGACCAATATCGTGACGCCGAACTGGATCGAAATCCAGGACTTCACCGGAACCGCTCCCGGGAAAAGTCTCGCCGGATTCCGGCTCGAGTTACCCGAGGGACTGGAATTGTTGCCGCAGTCGAAGCCGGCCTTCACCGAGACAAAATTGCCACGGGCCGGCTGGCGCTCCTATGAGTTTGCCAGGGCCGCCTCCCACGGCAGCGCGGCGGATGCGACGCCGCAAGGCCCGCTCTACATCACCGTGCACCCGGGCGCAAAAATTCCCCAGAACGCCAGCATCGTACTCACCGGTCTGCTCGATGGTCAGCCTTCGCACACGCTCGAGTATCCGCTCCAACTCGTCGAGATCCCGACCGTGCCGCCGCTCCCAGCGCTGGATATCAGCCTGGCCTGGATGTCCGATGATGAGGAGAAGGTGTGGCCGGATTTCCTGCCCAGCTTTTCCCGGATGGGCTTCAATCTGGTTTCCACATTTCCGCGCAACATCCCGATCCAGCGCGACGGAACCTGGCCATCCGCGGAATTTCTCGGACAGGCGCGCCAGCAAGGTTACCGGGTCGTCTACAATGAATCGCCGTTTCACGTCATGGACGGAGTGATCCGGTCGAGGTTGAAGGCCGGGAAGATCGAACCCGCCGAGGCCGCGGAAATCTTCAATCAGGTCAAAGGCCAGCCGGGTAAGTATCTCAGCCCGCTTTACCGCGGCCGATTCTTCCGGGAGGAGCTCGAGCGCGTCGCCAAATTGACCGCCCGGGCGCAGCCGGACCACGTCTATCTGGACGTCGAGCTCTGGGCGCGCGCGGTGGTGGAAGCGAAGCAAGATCCGCGCGTGCAGGACGCCTGGAAATCCAGCGGCCTGAGCTGGGATGACTTCATCACCAATCTCGGCAGCGAAGCGCTCGGGAGTCTCGTGAAAGCCATCCGCGATGCCGTGCCGAAGCGCCAACTTACGGTGGGACTTTATAATTCAGATCCCGACCGATCCGTGATGGATGGCATGTTCCAGTGGACGAAGATTTACCCCGGCATCCTGGATGTCGCCATGCCGTCGATCTATGTGCAAGGCCGCGCGCTCGACGTAGCGAGGCGCCTTCGCGCCGATCACGAAGCGCTGCAAAACCGCCAGATCATTCCCTGGTTGACGGCCGGAACCTACGGGAAATTTCCCGCGCACCTCATGGAGCCGATGGTGCTCGAAACCATTCTGAACGGCGCGCGTGGCCTGACCTACTATGAGTTCAGCGACTTCGATCCGATGGACTTCTACTTCCACGCCCGGGCGCTGGCCGCGCTCGGCAAATTTCCCCAGCTTTTGCAAACGGGAAAACCCATCCCTTGCCAGGGCAGCAACCCTGCCTTGCATTACACCTGCTTCGCCTCGGACAGCGAAGCCCTCTTGTTGGTGGGCAACTACAGCAAGGCTCCCCATGACGAGGTCACGGTGCCGCTGCCCATGAAATCGATTTCGCAGGCGGCCATGGTGGATGGCCAGAGTTTGCCGATTGAAAAAGGAAGCATCTCGATGCACGTTCCCGCCGGCGAGTTTCGCTTGATTCACCTGACGGCTCATACCGCCGGGGAAAAGTGAACCCGCGCATTCCGCACGCACCTTACCTCAGCATTGGGGCACAGTCCGTTCCCGGCTGGCCCTTATTTCAAAGACCATGAATACCGCTGTCACGCCGGGCAAATTTGCCGCCCTCGCGGTGAGTGCATTCTGGATGATCGTGGCGCCTGCCGCGCTCGCTCAGCGGCTCCATCCGGCCGAAATGGCGGGCATCAAGTCGGCCATCGGCGCGGCCACGAAGATCACCTTTGTCAACGGCAGCACCCAAGCCATCCAGGTCTATTGGATCGATTACAACGGCAATCGTGTCCTCTACCAGACGCTGGCCCCTGGAGAAGAATACGGGCTGAATACCTATCTCCACCACCCGTGGGTCATTACGGATGAAGAGGGCAATGCCTGGACCATTTATTATGCCGACGCGCAACCCCGCCGTGTCATCGTCACCAAGCCGGAGCCCGACTAGGGCAGTTTATCAGCCGCCTGCCCGCAGTTTCCTCCACGAAGCGAGGCAGCGTTCGGCGGTTTCGAATTCCGAAAAGCGGCTGCCTTCCTGTTCCATCAGATAGAACTCCACGCCCCCGACGGATTCGACCGCGGCCGTGATCTCCTTCCACGGGGCCACGCCTTCGCCGAAAAGCACGCGATACCCTTTCTCCGCGGATTTATCACCGGGCGCCCAATCCTTGAGGTGCACGCTCTTGATGCGGCCGGGATTCGCCCGGATCCAGGCGATCGGATCGGCGCCGGCTTCGAGGCAGGTCCCGACGTCGAACTGCAAAATAAATTCCGGCGGCGTGTTGGCGGCCAGGATGTCCATGATCCGCGGGCCGTTCTCCAACGGCAACCATTCGACATGATGATTGTGGAAGCCCGCCGAGAGGCCGTGCGGTTTCAGTTCTTCGACGGCCGTCGCCAGGTGACCGCAAAGGCGTTTCCAGTCATCGACGGTCTTGGTGGTCCGCGGCGCGGAAGCCATGATGATTTGGCGCGCGCCGAGGATCTGGTTGAGCTCGATGGCATGTGACATGGTCTCCCCCGGCAGCAGAGACTCGAAACCGTTGTGCGTCGAGAAGCAGCGGAGACCGAGATCGTCGAGTTGGGCGCGGACGTCTTTCGCAAAGGGAAACGTCCAGCCGAAATACGGTGAGTAGAACTCGACCACCTCGTAACCGATCTTGGCGACGGTGCGCAAAGTATTGGGCAGGTCTTTGGTCAGCTCACCGCGAACACTGTAGAGTTCGATGCCGATCGGGTATTTTTTTGGGACCGGAGGCGGCGCGGGGGCATCGGCGGCGCTGAGTTCACCGGGCATTAGCGATCGTGCGGCGACCATGGCGGGCAGCGCGGCGGAAATTTGCAGGAAACGCCGCCGGGATTGGGGCAAAGGGGAGGTGGTATCGGGGGACATCGGTGAGATGATATACGGTTCGTCCAAGTGGTGATACCCCCAAAATATTTTCGCCTTTGTAATATTCTCCTGCGCGTCTGCGACTAATCAGTCAAAGGAAACAATTTGAACTCTGGATTTCAAAACAACGAAGGACGCTTTCTCGAACTCGTGAACGAGAATCGACCGAAGATTTTGAAAATCTGCCGCGTCTATGCCTGGAATCGTGACGATCAAGATGACCTTTATCAGGAAATCCTGTTCCAGATTTGGCGCGGTCTGCCGAATTTGCAGGAGGATCGCTACGCCGGCACGTGGCTCTACCGCATCGCCCTCAACGCCTCGATGAGTTTTGTGCGCAGGAAGACTTCCCGCGGTGCGGCTCAAACCACGACCCACGACCACGCCCAACTCGAACAGATACTGGAAACCCAACCGGTCACTGAATCCAGGAACGATCAACTCACCCATCTCTACGAAGCGATTGCACAATTAGACGACGTGGAAAAAGCGCTCATCACGTTGTTCCTCGAAGATTTGAGTTACGAGCAGATCGCCGCAATCATGGGTATCACCGAAAGCAACGTGGGCGTGCGGTTGCATCGCGCGAAAAAGAAGCTTCTAACCTTGATGAAGGAGGCCGGACATGAATGACCAGGAACCAAAAGACCTCTGGCAGGCGCTAAAGTGCGTCTGGCAGGAGCAGAAGCCCTCCGGCGGTCCGGCGCTGACGGCCGACGAACAAATCGCGGTGATGCGAAAGAAGATGGCGAAGATGCACCCGGGATTGAATAAGACCGATTTCTGGGGAGCGGCGTTGTACGTCCTGGTCACCGTGCCGTTCATTATCTACGTCTTTACGACTCCGAATTTCGTCGTGCGGATTGGCTATTTCATCATCATTGGCGGGATGCTATTGGCGTCATGGAAAAGCATCCGGCGCCTGCGTTCCGTACCGCAACCGATTGCGGATGCACCGGTCATGGAATGGTTGAAATACGACCTGGCGAAGGTTCGCCAGCAGGCCGATGACAGCCGCACGTTGCTGTGGTGGTATGTGCTGCCGTTCCTGGTCGGAATGTGCGTTTCAACCTGGGGGATGCGGATCGAGTTGATGGCCAAGATCGGAATGTCCGTCATGACGGTACTGATTGCCGGCGTCACCTGGTGGCTGAACCGACGGGTGTGGCGCCGTCAGTGGGTTCCGATGCAACGTGAATTGGAAGCGCTCCTGTATCCCGACCCATTGGTCTCCCAACCGGAACCCCCAAAGAAAACGGGATGACGAGAATGTTCGAGTAGTCGCGGCTAATTTAAACGCAGAGGGCGCAGCGCGGCGGAGCCGCAACCAAAGGCCCTACCCATTTAAACGCAGAGGACGCCGAGAACGCAGAGGGCCGCAGAGGAAGAGCCATCCCTCCTTTCCTCTCTCAAAATTCTCTGCAGTGCTAACCATGAAAATGTCCGCACGACGCGTAGAATTTTTGGCCCGCGAATCACGCAAATAACACGAATGAGGGCAGATCATTCGCGTCATTCGGGTGATTCGCGGGTCACTTTCCCTTCCCTGTCTTTTCGAATGTTCGTGGCTCCCCTTTTGGTTGCGGCTCCGCCGCGCTGTGCCCTCTGCGTTAAATTCGGACCGTTCCCTCGAGTGATCCCGGCTGCGGTATTATTTAAAATGCTATAACCCGGGCGGCCGGTTTCACGCCCTATTCTCCCGCTCGTTTGGAGACCCAATCCCAGCGCTCGCTTGCCTGTTTCATTTGCGGCTCGCGGTCGCTCTCCAGCATGAGCCGCCGCTCGATCAGTTGCTGGATGACCGCACTCACCTTCGTCATGAACTCGTCCTTCGAGGCGTAGCGCTCTTCGAGTGAAAGGCGCGGATCGCCGGTCTTCTCCCGCTGAGTTTTGGTCGCGGCGAAGGGCGTCCATGCGCCGCGCAGCATCACGAGGGTATCAGGAGAACCCATGGATGGCGGACGAAATACCCAGCCGGCGGCGGTGCCGAGCGGCACGGCGAGGTCGGGCATGCGAATCCCGCCGAGGTCGTTGCCATCCGCATCGACTTGCGGGACGAGCAGTGGCAGTGCGGTGCCTTCGCCCGCGCCATCGGGCCAGAGCGGATCGCGTACGCGTCCACCCGCTTGCACCGCGTTGGGCGCGGCGATACCGGGCACTTTCGGGTAATGAATGTCGGCCACGGGCGTGAGCGTGCCATCGGCGAGTTTGGGGTAAACGCTCGGCGGTGGCTCGACGCCTTCGCTCACCCAGCGGTGCATCGCCGTCCGCAGCGCGTTCACCGTGGCATTCGCATTGATCGGATCCGCGAGCGGAGCGCCGCTGGCCTGGGCGGTCGGGGGAAAGGGGGCCGGTCCATGGGAGGTACCGGCCAGGAAATACGAGCGCACATTCGCGGGGAAGGCGATGTCTTGCGTGCCGGCAACATTCGTATGCGTGAGTGCGGCCACGCGACCGCCGCCCCAGTATTCGGTGGCCGTGTTGGTGTAGAAGATCTTGGGGGCTTGTTTCACCCGCGGGTTTTCGAGGATGCCTTCGGAGTGGCCGCTGACCGGATCCCGCTGCGCGGTGTCCGCGAAGGGATACGAGGCCGTGTAGTAGCTCGCGAGGCTGCGCGGCGTGGCCCAGCGCTCATTGAGCACGAGCCGCCCGGCGCCGGCGATATGGGCCATCACGCCATCGAGCGCCAGGCGATCCTGTTCGTCGGTATCGAAGCCGAGATAGACGAAGTCGCGCAGCATGCGTCCGCATTGCGACGCACCGAAAGCATACGCATGCTTCACCGGGGCGAGCGAGGTCGCATCGTACTTCAACCACGATACCGCATCGCGGATGGCCGCATAGCCCAGCCCCGCGACGGGCGGCGCTTCGCTCAGGTAGAAAATTTCGTAGGTCTTCCCTGGCGCGAATCCGCCCTCGAGATGCAGGCGCTGGTTCTTCCAACTCCACTGCGTGCGCGGAATCTCGCTGCCCCCGGGCCAGGCAGCGCGCGTGCGCACGATGAGCTTGCTGTCGGGACCATCGAGATCGACGGGCGGGTAGTCGGCCAGGTCGGAGATCGTCTGTTCCTCGGTGGGTTTGTCCGGCGTGAACTGCGCGCTCACCACGCCGCGAATCGCCGAGCCATCCTTGTTCCGCGCCCGCGGCACTTCGATGCGCAGGGCATCCGGCTTCGCCGGCACGTCGAATTCCCAGCCGACGTTCAGCATCGTGAATCCCTGCGCCATCAGGGCCGCGGACAGGCTCGCCCTGCCTCCTCGATTCGGAATCTCCACCCACGCCGCGCCATTGCTGCGCGCCGCGTCCTTCGGCTTCCACAGCCGCAGATCCGCCACGAAGCTCACCTTGCCCGACGCATTCGTCGGCGCGAGGCCGACGTCCGCGATGACTGCATTGCCGGGCAACTTCGGATCGATTGCGAAGTGCAGTTTGCCGGTGATCTGCTCGTAACCCGTCTTGTCATCCTCCGTGCGTTGCAAGACCTCCACGCTGACGACGGCGGCCCGCGCGGCAATCGCGGAGCAACAAAAGCTAATGAGCAGAAGGCGGGAGATAGAAGGGATCACAAAGTAGGCGAGGGATTGGGAGGCCAGCGGCATCTTCTGATTCGTCCAGCGATCATGTCCATCCATTCCGGTCCGGCGTACAGCGTTGGATCGCTTCTCGTACGTGATCCGCCTAAATCGACTATCGAGATTTGGAACCGTCAAAATGTCGCCCGACCCGTATCGCGCGCGTGCTTGTTTCTAGCGTGGTAGTTGCACGCCACCCGCGGGGTTTTTTCGCCGTTGCAAGTCGAGGACAATTCTCTCTATTGGAGCGATGCGTTCCTCCAGGATGGTCTGCGCCTTGTTCATCGTTTTAGTTGGTCTGTTCAACCCGGCTTGGGGAGCCGAGTTGAGCGATCCGATTTTGGGGCAATGGAAATGGTTCACCAATTCGACCAAGGTCTTCCATTCCGACGGTCGCCTCACGAGCAACGTAGGTCACACATCGACCTGGAAGTGCCTGAATCCAGGCGAAGTGCCGCGCAAATATCGCATCTTCTGGGCGATGGGAACTGTCGATACCCTCACTTTGGACAAAGACGAAAACCGCCTCTCTGGAAAGAATGCCCAGGGGGTTGTGGTTTCCGGGAAAAGACTGACTCGCGAAGACCCGGACAAAACCCCCGAGGTGCCGGCTGTCGCGGCGAACCTGCCGCCCTCCCAACAAGTCGAGCCGCTGCTGGAGCCGTGCCTGGACGCGATTCTCGCGCCCTTGCCGCAGGAGCCGCAAATGCCGCGGGTGAGCGTGGAAAAGCTGCGCGCGACGTTGAGTGGCGAGGCCGTCAGGGCCAAAACACCATCGCAAAAGCAGATTTGCCAATACGCCATTTGGGTCTGTGATGCGTTGACCAACGGGATGGACGAGCGTGCCCAGACACGGGCGGCCGCCGTCTCTTCGGCGCTGGTGCCGTCGTTGTCCAATGGCGCGAGCATTGTCAATACGATGCCCCTTCACCCGGGAAGGAATTCCGGGGGCGCCGGGGAAGCGATTCGCAAAAAGCAGAAGGACGAGCGCGCCTATGCCGACCAACAGGCCCAGGCGTTTTCGTCCTTTATGGAATCCTCCGCCTACAAAGCCTGGGTGACGAAGTCGACGAAACTGCGGGAGGACGTGATGGGCGTCTACACCAAGCTCGTCCAACTCGAAGCGGCGGAGCCTCCCGTCGAAGCTGCCAAATAGTCCGCTAAAGACTGCGTTTCTTCACGGCACGATTGGACCGTCTGCGTTGCGCTCGTCGCGGGCGGACAGAGCGACGCTACTTCAAGCAGAGCCTGGTCAGAGGAGCCGCTTGGGCTGGCGCTGGATGGATACTTCCTGGCCTGTGATTTTGAGGCTGCCGGGCTTGGCGGTGCCGCCGACGGTGACTTTCAGCTCGAATTCGCCGCCGATCTTTTTGCTGCATCTGACACAGACTTCGGTGTCGGGAATAACATCGAGCCGTTCTTTCGGTATTTCGGCGCCACAGATCCTGCAGTTTTTTACTTCGGGATTCATCGCGCCGCGCGTTTAGTCCGATTTCAGCGGGATGTCAAGCAGTCGATTGAAGCTTTCGCCAGCGTCTCTTTGAGGGTTCAACTGGATACGAACGTCATTCCGGATGTCGCCCTCCGGCCTCCCAACCTATTCGACGATAGCAAACGTGCGTTGGAAAAATGCGAGGCCGAATCGTGCGAGTCGAACCTCCTTTTAGGCTGAATGATTTCGAAGATGTTCGCTTCCAAGACGGCATGTTGCTGGTGTATTGCATCGATGCAAGATATGCGCCGCGAACCCCCCGCATCCTTCGGCCCAGACGTTCCGGAAGCAGGGCGTTTTGAATTGACGCGGTGGAGCGTGGTCGTGGCCGCCGGCGGCGATGACTCCCAGTTGGCGGACAAGGCCTTGGAGCACCTTTGCCATGCTTACTGGTATCCGCTCTACGCCTTTGTCCGGAGGGAAGGCCACTCCACACAAGACGCGCAGGATCTCACTCAGGAATTCTTCGCGCGTCTCCTGCAGAAGGGCTGGCTCCAGGCCGTCCGCCGCGAAAAGGGCCGGTTTCGCTCCTTTCTTCTGGCGTCGATGCGCCATTTCCTCGCGAACGAATGGGACCGCGCCCATGCGCTGAAGCGCGGCGGCCTGCAATCCCCGCTTTCCTTCGACGCGCAGTCCGCGGAAGAGCGCTACGCCTTGGAGCCCGCGGATCCCATGACCGCCGATCGCTTCTACGAACGCCGGTGGGCGCTCACCCTTCTCGATCGAGTCCTCGCCCGTCTCCGGCGCGAGTTCGCCGCCGTGGGAAAGGAGACGCTTTTCGAGGAGTTCAAACCCTCGCTCAGCGGCGGGAAAGTGTCTTACGCCGAAATTGCCGCGCGGCTGAATGCGCAGGAAACCGCCGTCCGGGTGGCCGCACATCGGTTTCGGCTGCGCTACCGCGATCTCATCCGCGCGGAGATCGCGGACACCGTGGCCGGCCCTGGCGAAGTGGATGCGGAACTGGCGCGCCTTTTCGCCGCCCTGGCCTCATGATTCTACAAAAAGTCCGTAACAACCTTGGGTCGGCGCTTCTTTAAGGGGGGAAACAAAACGCCCATGGAAACCTCCCGCTTCTGTCCGCAATGTCGGCAACCGCTCGCCCCGGATGCCCCCGAAGGCCTGTGCCCCCAGTGTCTGCTGAAGGCTGCCGCCGGCCCGCCGCCCAGCGGCGCTGGTGATGGCTTGCCGGACGACCTGACGGACATCGCCGCCCCCGCCGAGGTCGCGAAGAAACTGCCGCAGTTCGAAATCCTCGAATTGCTCGGCCGCGGGGGCATGGGCGTGGTCTACAAAGCGCGGCAGATCCAGCTCGACCGCATCGTCGCGCTCAAGATCCTGCCGCCGGTCGATGCGCTCTCGCCGAATTTCATCGCGCGCTTTACCCGCGAGGCGCGCGCCCTCGCGAAGCTCAATCACCCGAACATCGTCGCCGTTCACGATTTCGGCGAGACCAACGGCCTTTACTTCATCGTCATGGAATATGTGGATGGCGCCAATCTGCGACAGTTGCAGCAAGGGCGGAAGCTCTCGCCAGGGGAAGCGCTCGCCATCATTCCGAAGATCTGCGAGGCCCTGCAGTACGCCCACGAAGAAGGGCTTGTGCACCGGGACATCAAGCCGGAGAACCTCCTCATCGACACCAAAGGCCGCGTCAAGATCGCCGATTTCGGGCTGGCGAAAATGCTCGGTCGCGAACCGCTGGATATGACGCTCACGGTTTCTGGCATGGCCCTCGGCACCATGCGCTACATGGCGCCGGAGCAACTCGATAAACCGGAGACGGTGGATCATCGCGCGGATATTTATTCCCTCGGCGTGGTCTTCTACGAACTCCTCACCGGCGCACTGCCCGTAGGCCATTTCGAATTGCCCTCCCAGAAAGCGTCCGTGGATACGCGCCTCGATCGAATCGTCCTCCACGCTCTGGAGCGGTTGCCCGAGCGCCGCTACCAGCAAGCGCGCGAAGTGCAGACCGACATCGAGAGCGTCGCCTCCACTCCCCGCGCCGCCGCGGCTTCGCCCGCAGCCGCCGCCAGCACGCCGGTCGATCAGACCTTCCCGCCATCCCGATCCGCTGGGAAAAAGACATTCATCATCTCCGTCGCTGTCGCGGCCTTCCTCCTTGGATTTTGGCTGCTGTTTAGGCCAATCCCGCCGGCCGGTCCTCCGGCGCGTCCGGCGGCCGATGCTTCCACGCCCGCGGTCGCGGCCGGAAATACGGGAGTGCAACGGGTTTCGCCGCCGGTCGAGCCCCGCCGGACTCCATCACCCAGCGAGACACCAAGCGGCGGACACCTGGCGATCGATCATCCGGTGAACTCACCGGCAGCAGCCGTGGCGCCGAACCTCGCCTTCGAGGAAAAGAACTTTCGAGTGACCAGCATTCTTGTCGGCAGCGGCACGAGTCCCTCGCTCGCGGTCA
Source organism: Chthoniobacter flavus Ellin428 (assembly GCF_000173075.1). Lineage (GTDB taxonomy): Bacteria > Verrucomicrobiota > Verrucomicrobiia > Chthoniobacterales > Chthoniobacteraceae > Chthoniobacter > Chthoniobacter flavus. The sequence continues at coordinate 46,036 of NZ_ABVL01000018.1, read as the reverse complement.
TCAATGGGCGGGCCTATTCGGAGGGAGAATTGCTCCGCGTGTCGAAAAATCCCGGTGCCCGGGTTCCAGTGCGAGTGAAGCAGATCTCTGGCGATAATGTCGTACTCGAATCCCATGATCAGACAATCGTCGTGCCGCTCCGGCGTCCGGAATTGAATCAAAACAAGGGAGCTACTGACGAAACCAAAACGGGTGGCCGCGAAGTCAAAAGCGTGGAATCCGCACCAGGACCGAAGATGGAGACGCCGGTCGCCACGCCTGCGGTCAACAGCCTGGGCCAGCGGTTCGTTCCCGTGGGAGACGTGGAGTTTTGCATCTGGCCGACGCGGGTGAAGGACTTCGAAGCATTCGCGCAGGCCGTCAAATTGCCGTCAGTGCGCTGGCGCAGTGCGGGTTTCAAGCAGGGACCGGATCATCCGGTGGTCGACGTCACCTGGCAGGAGGCCATGGCATTTTGTGAATGGCTCACGAACAAGGAACACCAGGAGGGAGTGCTTCCGGCGAATCGAGTCTACCGCCTGCCGAGCGACCTGGAGTGGAGCAAAGCCGTGGGGCTTCCCGAGGAACCGCAAAAAACGCCCGCCGAACGAGACAGCGTTATCGCCGATGTGTATCCGTGGGGCACCGAGTGGCCGCCGCCGCCGCGCGCTGGAAATTATACCGGCGAAGAAACGGGATCGGACGTCGCGATCAAGGGTTACGACGATGGATTCCCGTGGACCTCTCCCGTGGGGAGTTTCAAGCCGAACCAATATGGACTTTACGATATGGGCGGCAACGTTTGGCAGTGGTGTCTGGATTCCTGGAACGAGACATCCACGGCCAAAGTCCTGCGCGGCGCGTCCTGGTACAATGGCGCGCGGAAATTGAGCCTCCTCTCTTCCTGCCGGGTCCATGCGGCGCCCGACAGCAGCACCGACAATTACGGATTCCGAATCGTCAGGGCCTCGTCGGAAAAAGGGAAGTGACTGCTGATTCCCGCGTCAAAAAATGAGAGACTGTGAAATAAATGGGGAGGGTCACGGCCCTCTCCTATTTATTTCACAGTCCCTTAGGATCAAAATAATGTCGCCGCGGTCGGGCGGGGACGGAGATGCGATCGCGCTCAATTACTCTGATGGATCGAAGCCAATCCTCTGATCGTATCGAAAACGAGAAAACTGGCCTTATATTTTTGTGCCAACGAGGCATCGCAAAATTACGCGGGGAGGGGGGATTTGCCGGAACGGGGCACGCTATTTTCTCTCTAGAGAAGGATGACCGCGACCGATAGCTATGCCGATATTGCCGACGCGCCAGAGTGCGTTTCTCTTCGTGAGGGGCAGCGCGTTTTTGAACGATATGTGCTCGTAGAGATGGCCGGGCGTGAATGCAGGGGAACGCTGTGGAAGGCCCGCGACAAGACGCTCGATCGAATCGTGGCCCTGAAGTTTTTACCCGATCGGCTCTATCGGGATGCCGCGGCGCGAGACGAATTGAAACAGGAGACGCGACGGTGTCTCGAACTCGCGCACCCGAACATCGTGCGCATTCACGATTTCCTCGAGGATGGAGACATGGCCGCGATCGCCATGGAATATGTGGATGGGCTGAATCTTTCGGAGTTGCGGATGGAACGCCCGAGCCGGTGTTTCAAACCGGAGGAGTTGAGTGTTTGGGTGACCGAATTGTGCGCCGTGATCGACTACGCCCACGAGACCGGGCGCTGCCTGCTCCACAAACTCAAGCCGGACAGTCTCATGGTCAATTCCCTCGGAGCCCTGAAGATCACCGACTTCGGCTTCGTCTTTGGCACGCGAGGCCACGCAGAGGCCGGGGCGAATCACGACGCCACGCTCGGTTACATGAGTCCGCAACAGGTCATGGGAGAGCCGCCTTCACCGAGCGACGATATCTACGCGGTGGGAGCCACCCTCTACGAATTACTGACCGGCAAGCCGCCCTTTGACGGTGACGACTTGAGCACGCAGATCCGGGAGGTGATTCCGGAGAGTATGGCTCAGCGGCGCCGCAATTCCGGCCGGCCCGAGTCCGCGCTTCCGCCTGCTTGGGAAGACGCGATTGCCGCGTGTCTGGCCAAGGAACCCTGCCGGCGGCCGGCCTCCGGTAAAGAAATGGTCTGCCTTCTTGGACTAGCGGTGCAGCCCCCCGCCGAGGCCACGGGACGGGCCGCACGGGCATTTTCTTTCGCGGAAATATCGGCCTCGATCGCCAAGTGGCTGAAGGATCCCCGACTCGCGAGCGCGCTTTCGCGGGTGGCCGGGCAAGTGCGGACCGGGATGGCGCAATTGAAAAGGACGCGACTGGATCCGGCACAATTGAGCAGGGTGCCGTGGAAACAATACCGCCCCATCATCATCAGCGCGGCGATTCTCTGCGCGCCGCTGGCGATTTTCTTCGCCATTCGACCCTGGCTCGTGAAAAAGCACCCCCCATCTGCCGAGCCGGTGGCGGTCGTCGCTCCCGCAGTGGTGCCGGCTCCCGCAGTGGCATCGGTTCCCGCAGTGGTGCCGGCTCCCGCAGTGGCATCGGTTCCCGCAGTGGCGCCGGCTCCCGCAGTGGCGCCGGTTCCCGCAGTGGCGCCGGTTCCCGCAGTGGCGCCGGTTCCCGCAGTGGCATCGGCTCCGGCGTCCGCGTCGCTGCTGCCAGCCGCCCCTCCTGCGGCGGTGGCTACGGCGACTCCGGTCGTTGCCCCTGCGGTTCCTCCTTCGCCTGCCTCCGCTGAAGTGCCGGCGATTCCCCATGTGCCGCCACAGACGGCGGATCAACGTGCGTTGGCGGAGCCGATTCCCACGCCGGAGGCCGGGGCCCAGGTCCGGATCGAGACCGTTCCTCCCGGCATTCCATTTCAAGTCATGCCCGATTCTCCGGACGCCTCCGCCCATCCCGAGGCGCAGAGTTCCGGCGTGTCACCGGCGACGCTTATTCTGCCGCAGGGCGCGTACCGCATCGTTTATTCGCTCCCGGGCCAGGCGCCCCGGATGACCAGCGTGAAAGTGCCGGCCGCGGGAAGTGCCCTCTTCCAACAGGAGTTCCCGCATGGGGTGGTGAAAGTGTCCTGCCAGCCCGATCGCGCGGAGGTGATTTGCGATGGACGAGCCGTCGGCGCCGCCCCCCTTGATTTGTTGTTGCCGCCCGGCCGTCACGAAATCGGGGCCCGCTGGAATGGCCACCAGGCACGGACCCGGACTGTCGAACTGGCGGCCGCCGGAGAGCAGACGCTCGCTTTCGAATTTCACGCGAGTTCTTCCTCCCCGCGGTCTCATCACTCGAAGAAAAAGCCGGACGATTCTCTCTTCGCGAAGATCGGCCGTGGTTTCAAAAACCTCTTCGAGGGCGATTCCGACAGGAGACACTGATCCACCGGTGCGGCCGTCGGCCGCCGTGCATGGCTTACCTCGAGCGATAGCCGTTACAAGAGGCCGATGTTATACCACATGGGCGGGCGCCAGATGGCATTCCACGTCACCATGCTCGATTTGCACGGTGGAATGGCCGATGCCGAATTTTTCCCGCAATGCGTGCGCAACGTCGTGCAGGAAATTGTCCCCCGTTGGCGGCACGGGCATGACCAGATGAGCCGTGAGAGCCACTTCCGTCGTGCTCATGCCCCAGATGTGTAGATCGTGGACAGTTTGGACGCCGGGGAGGGCCGCGAGGTAGTTCTCGACAGCGTGTGGATCGATCGCCTCCGGCACCGCATCCAGTGCCAGGTTGATCGATTCACGGAGCAAACTCCACGTGCCCCAGACAATCACCGCGCCAATGAGAATGCTGACTGCCGGATCGAGCCAATGCCATCCGGTGGCGCGGATGGCGAAGCCGATGATGATGACGCCTACCGAAACAATGGCGTCTCCCGCCATGTGGAGAAATGCACCTTTCACGTTCAGGTCGTGCTTGCGGCCGGCCATGAAGAGCCATGCAGAAATGCCATTGATCAGGACGCCCACCGCAGCCACCCAAATCACGGTCGTCCCGGCAACCGGTTCAGGTTTGTATAGCCGTTCGATGGCTTCCCAAGTGATGCCTCCCACCACGATCAGCAAGACAACCGCATTGACCAATGCGGCGAGAATGGACGATCGGCGGTAACCGTAGGTGTGACGCTTGGTAGGGATGCTCTTGCCGATGTGAATCGCTCCCCAAGCGATAAGGAGACCGAAAACATCGCTTAGGTTGTGCCCGGCGTCGGACAGCAAGGCCAACGAATGTGCGGCCAGACCGTACACTACCTCCGCGATCACGAATCCCATATTGAGGGTCACGCCTACGGCGAAGGCGAGGGTGTTGTCCGGCGGCGCGTGGTGGTGATGGCCGTGGCCATGGGGATGATGATGGTCTCCCTCGTCACGATGATCGTGATCATGCCCATGACCTTCGTGTTCGTCATGGTGATGATCCTCTTTCCCATGATTGTGTTCGTGATCGTCTGGGTGGTTTTTGGGCATGGTTGCAGGATAGTATATTATTGCAAAAAGCGCTAAATCCCCCGTCCACCGCCAATGGTGTTATCGCCTGCCCCTAATGCCTCGGAAGTGCCGGCTCGACCTCGGTCTTTGTCAGATTCCTGGCAATGTCATCCGATGATGCAGTGTGGCCAGATTACCACTCTGGAAAAAGGCAGGGAGGCTGTTCTTCGGTGGGGACTTCGGCCACACCGCGTGCATCCACCCTGGCGGCAAGCCACGGATCAACGACTTCGATCTGTTGCAAAAAGCGATCCCGGTGCCATTCCTTTGCCGCCTCAAAACGCGCGGCAAAGAGTTCGACCGGAATGCCTTCGTGAACGGCTATCTCCTGTGCGAATTGCAGGAGGACCTCGCGAGTGGCGTGTTCGCTCGACATCACTTCCAGGTGCTTGCTGGCCTGTGCGGCGTCCGCGCCGCGAGCCCTTTCCAGCGACTCGACGCGCTCCGTGACGAGTTGTAGTGCTCTGCTGAGGGTTTTCAGGTTGGGTTTTTCCATATCGGAGGTTACTAGCGGGAATCGATTCCGACAAGCGCACCCCCCGATCTGCGGAAAATCAAGAAGATGAATGAACGTGTGCAGTGTGACGGTGAGTTCGCGGACAGCGTCCCACGCGTCCGCTTTTCCGCTCGGTTCATCCGCGTGCAAAACCCAAGGCGAAAGATATTTCTTGCGCTGGCGCCCAATCGCCTATCTACTGCGACTTACAAGTTTGGAACCTTTCGAGGTTTGGTAGATTGCTAGTTGTTTCAAGATGCGGATTTTTTCCGCGGACGTCAGTGGCAGTTTTGAGATCCGATAAACGGAAACAGCCACCCAGGTCCGCACTTGCAAGAAAGAAAAAACCATCATGTCCAACAAACTCTACGTCGGGAATCTCTCCTTCGACACCACTGAGATGGACCTTCAGGATACCTTTGCCGAAGCCGGCACCGTCTCCGAGGCCACCCTCATGCAGGACAAGTTTACCGGCAAAAGCCGCGGCTTCGGCTTCGTGACCATGTCTTCGAGCGAAGAAGCGCAAAAGGCGATCGACCTCTTCCACGGCAAAACCGTGCAGGGCCGTGCGCTCACCGTGAATGAAGCGCGTCCGCGTGAAGAACGCGGCGGCGGCGGCGGTGGCTCGCGCTCGTTCGGTGGGAACCGCTCCGGCGGTCAGGGCAAGCGCTACTAAGCGCCGGCAGCTTCACGATCTGCATTTCGCAAACGCCCCGTGCGCAAGCCGGGGCGTTTTGCTTTGCCGATGAGGGCTGGATCGCTGGAGTAACCCCCTCCGCAGGGGGCGTCGCGACGATGAGCATGAAATGGGCGGGACAGGCAAGGGGACCGCTGGCGCGGCGGATAGTGACGCACGAGTCTTCCAGGGGCCGTCGAAGTACTTGCCGCGATTCGGTATTGTCAAAAAATGCCGCCTGCCCCCTATCCCTTCTGCGGGCCCTGCCATTCGGGGCGTCCGATGTCGCTCAATGCAAATTCCGGCTGTGAGAGTTTCCGGTCCAATCAGAACTTCTTGGAAGAAAATCGCTGCCGAGCGTGCGGTTATGCTCATCGCTTTACGCTTTTTGCGCATCGGTTTGCCCGGCAGATTCATCCCGGTCTGTAAATCTGAAAGCCGCCCCCCATGAAACACGCCCTCCATACCCTCACCGCCGTGCTGCTGGCTCCGCTGGCGGCACTCCATGCCGCCGACCCCGACCGCATCGCTCCGCTCACCGCGCCGAAGCGGCTCATCCTGAATGATGACGGGCACAACGGATTCTACACGGGCCGGCTGAAGGACGCTGCGACGCTCCGGGAGGTACCGCAAAGAATGCGCGGCACGCAGGTGGGCATTTACCAATGGGGCGTCACCTTGGGCACGAAGGTAAACTACCCTTCGCGCATCGCCGAACTCTGCGGCGAGGGCATTTCGACGGAGACGCTCGCGGCGGTCCGCGATGGCGACCGGACGCTGGCGGGTTTGTTGCAAAAGCTGCGAGCGGATGGTGTGGATACGTTGCAGTGCATTGCCGAGGGGTGCCATGCGGCGGACATGCAGTGCTATGCCTCCGTGCGGATGAATGCGGTGTATCCCTTGAAAGCGAATGGTTGGGTCGGCGATAGCATGGCGCGATTCTTCAATTCGAAGTTCTGGTGGGATCACCCCGAGTGGCGCGTGCGTTCTCGCGATGGACGCGAGCAGCCCTCCTTGAGCTACGCTTTTCCCGAAGTGCGTGCTCGGGTGCTCGGCATCGTGCGCGAAGTGTTGGAGCGCGATGTGGACGGCGTCGATCTCGATTTCCTGCGCCATCCACCGTGCTTCGGTTATGAAGAGTCGCTGGTCAAAGGCTACCAGGATCGCTTCCATCTCGATCCGCAAACGATCCCGGACGATCACGATGAACGCTGGCTGCACTACCGCGCGGAGTTGATGACGGGGCTGCTCCGCGAGATCCGCCAGGCCGTGGACGAAGCCGCGAAGAAGAAAGGCCGGCCACTCGGCCTCTCCGCGCGCATCGATCACGCCAATTATCTGCTTTGGGGCTGCGATGTCGATGTGTGGTTGCAGGAGCGCTTGCTCGACATCCTCGTCGTCTCGCAGCACGGCCTCGGCGGATGGGATTTCGATCTGCGTCCGTTCGTCCAGAAAGCGAAAGGCACCGGCTGCGCGGTGTATCTCGGTGAAGAAGCCACCATCGCCGGGCGCGATCCCACGCCCGGAGACGTCGCCAAGTTGAAGCCTGGTGAGAAAGCGCCTGCCACCGCCACGACGATGACCGAAGCCATGTGGTTCGAGCGTGCCCGCCATTGGTACGAACAGGGAGCGGCTGGCATCCACATCTTCAATGGTGCCCCGCCGAGTGTCTTGAAATATCTGGGTGATCCGCCGGCGAAGCAGCCATCGGGAATCTGACCATCGCCAGACGTGCCCTGCCGAACACCGCTGGCGCGCGAGAGCACCTGGAAAGCGCCGATGAGTCGCCGGAATAGCCTCAGATCAATAGCTTCCTTCAATCCGCTTAGTCCAATCGGAAGCCCTCCGGCTTACGATCCATGCGTTACCCGGCGGGAATCATTGTTTTCCTGACGAGTAAGAACAACGAATTGCGTTACATTTTCGCGAGCAATCACTTCGCCGCCTTAAAGAATACATAACTGGTCTCGTCCATGCACACAGCACCAGGACTTTTTAACGCCGCTGGAAACACAATGATTCCAGTTGGCTATTTAACTTCCAAAAAAACCGCATCACTCGTGTACGACACCTCGGTATGCTGTTCCCCCTTGTTGACTCGGGTCGTGGCCACCCAGGCAATCCCCTTGGTTTTGTCAAAGTCAATACAAGCACTCAACGCATCGCGAACGACGCCTGCCTGCAGCGATGCCCTGACCTTGGGAACGACAACGAAAAAATACAGCTTATTGATGTCTGGAATGGGCAGGAAAGCGACCGTCTTGATAGACGGCACGGTGTCTCCGATCCGCGAAATCAACCCGTTGGGGCTGCCTTCAAATTGAAAATCGCCAAGCTTCTGCTCCATTGCATAGGAGCTGACGCTATTAGTCTGCCGGGATATTACGAAATGCAAAGTAGGCTGGGTAGGTGATCGCACAATTTCGTACTGAGGGAAGTATGCCCGAAGCAGCTTTTCTGAACTGGTGTATGCGTTGATGACATTGAGATCCATCTGCGGGCAGGAACTCTTGACACCCTTCTCGCCTGCAAAAAGTTCGAGAGCGAATACGTCCCCATTCCGTAGTGAAAGCTCACGGAGCACTTCTTGCAGAAAATGACCTCTCGTCCCATTTTCCTGCGCACTTGCCTGCGTCAGGAATGGACCGACGACAACGAAAATAAGGAATAGGATAGGGTATCGCATCGGTTAAGCATCCTCCGACTTCAGTTTATAAAGTTTCCCTTCGGCCAATCTACTTTCAGGAGATCGGGCGATCTAGTTCTAATTCTTCGACCAGTGAATTGCGGGATCCAACGCGGATCCGTCGGCGCCGGGACGATGACGAATGGTCGTCATCGCCAGGGATACGCGACTAAGGATTCGGCCATTTTGCGCGGACCGTCCGCTCCCATTCATCGGCCATCAATTGGTGGCCGGAGTACGTGGGATGAACTCCATCCCAGATCCAGTGCTCGGCGGGAGCGATTTTGCAGGCCGCGTCGAAAACCGGCTGAAAGCGCACCAGCGCGGCATCGTGCTTGGCGGCCAGCCTGGCCACCACGTCCTGCCGTGCCTGAATGCCGGCGCGCCATGCTGCGTAGCCGTCCTTCCGTTTGCCGACCGGCAGCGTGAAGGGCTCGCAGAGCACGATCCGGAGCTTGGGATTCGCGGTCTTCGCCTGGGTGATCAGTTCATCGTAAGTGCGCTCATATTCATCGATGGGCACGTCGTGCGACTGATCATTCACGCCGATGAGGATGCTCAACACATCGGGCTTCATCTCGAGGGTGTCCTTCTCCCAACGTTTCTGCAGTTCACGCACCGTGTTGCCGGATACGCCGCGATTCGCGAAATCGAGATCGAGCGCCGCGAACGCCGCTCCATATTTCGCTGCGATGATGAAAACGTAGCCGTGACCGAGGATATGATTCGGATCTGCGTTGCGACCACGATTCCCATCGGTGATCGAGTCGCCTTGAAAAAGGACGCGCGTGCCGGATGAGAAAGCGGCAATGGGTTCCACCGCCTGGAGATGGCCGAGCAGCAAGGCGATGAGGAGAAAGATGGGTTTCATAAAGTTAATGCCCTGCCACATGAACCGTCGCCGGGGGCGAAATGCCTCCCGCGTTCACGGCCGTCACTTGGTAGGAATAGTCACTGGCATTGTCCAACCCCTTCACTTTGGCGCCTTTGTCGGTATTGCCCTGGTCAGTGTAGGTGGTCTCGACCAATGCGGTCAGAAAATGGACCGGCCACTGGAATTCCGAAACGGTCCCCGTCGAACGGTAGATGACATAGCCCGTCGCGCCTGGCACTGGCTGCCAAGTGAGTGAAATTGCGTTGCCATTCCGCGTCTTTTTCCAATTGCCGGCGAGCGCCTCCGGAGCCGTGGCCGGCGGCGGGGGCAACGGCACTGCGGTCACCGCGTCGGAGGCGCCGCTGGTTCCGGCGGCATTCGTCGCGGTGACGTGATAGCGATAAATGCGTCCGTCGGTCGGCGAATGATCGGTGAAGCCGGTGCCGGCCGTTTCGTCCATCAGAACAGTGCGCAGCGGATCGGTGCCGCCGACACCGTCGAGATGCATCGTGGTTCGCCACACGCGGTAATAGTTCGCGCCGGGCGCCGCGCTCCAGGTTAGAGCAGCTTCGTGATGACCGGAGTGGGCGACCGTCAGCCTTGTCGGCGCGGGCGGAGCGCTCGCGGAGAGTTTCGCTGTCGGGGTCGTGCCCGCGCTCGGTTTCGAGTCCGCACTCTTTCCGCCGGGGTTCACCGACTGCACAACGTAAAAATATTGCGTTCCGTTGGCCGCGGTCGTGTCGGCGAAAGTCGTCCGGATTTGGCCGCTCCCACACACCGGTGCAAGGTGTCCGCTGGCCATCGACGCATAGCCGGAATCGCGTTGGGTGGAACGGAGGATGTTGTAACTCGTCGCCCCCGGCATCACCGGCCAGGTGACGAGCACCCGGTTGTTTCCTGCATACGCCATCACTTCCGCCGGCGCCGGCGGCACGTAGCCGGGCAACTCCAACCGCAGATAATCCACCATGAGAAACGACACCATCTTTCGCGAATCCATGGTCAGCGCGATCGTATTTTTCCCGGCGCGCAACAAGTCTGCCGGGAAGGTAATACGCTCGTCGGAGAACGGGCCGTGATCGCTGAAATGGATGCTGCTCGTGTCGGAGTACGGAGGAGCGAACCCGGCGGGCGTCATGGCGTTCGGCGCGCCAGTTACCCCCGCGGCAGTCCCGAGGTCGGCGCCATTCACCCTGACCACGACTTTGTCTCCGTCATTGCCGGCGAGCGCGATGTAAATAGACGCCGTCGCTCCCTTATCGGGAGCCTTTGCCAGATCGAAAGTGATCGTGCCAGTGCAAGGCTGATAGTCACCCTTCGCATCGGCCATCGCGGGCAGCACATAATTCCAGTCCTTCGTCCACTGGCTTTGGCCCACGACGTAGTTCAGCCCATCCGGGAAATCCAAGGGGAATTCCATCTGCCCGCCCCACACGGGAGTGGGAAAGCCGAGCTTCGGAGGCGTGCCGGGCGCCCAGTAATCCTCGCCGTGCCGGAACTCGTCCGCCTTCCGGTTCGGCGTTCCCAATTCAAACACCGTGGCCCCCACGCGAACCGGGGTCCACTGGATCGTGCCGAGATTCTCGGTTTCGCCCGCCTTCACCGCGACGGTGAATTCCTTTGACGGGAGATCACATGCAAAAGGCGGCTGTCCGCCCTCCAGTTTCTGCGAAAGGAACGTCCCCGCCGCGCCCGGGCCAAAGGCCCACAGCAGATACTTTTCACCCGCGTGGACGTTGGGGATGGTAAAGCTTCCGTCCGCTTCCGTCTTGACCCACCACTGATAAGTCTTCGACCACTTCTGAAAGTCGTAGAAGCCCTTGTAGGTCTGCGGCTGCCGCTGCAGGCCGACCCACAGGCCCGCCGCGGAGGCGTTCGGATTGCCGCTATCATGGATCACGATCTTCCCCTTCACCACGCCGCGCCCGGACGCGGGAACGAAGTGCTCATTTTTGAACCAGGCGTAGGGCCACGCCTTTGCCTCCGCCTCGGCTCGCGCCTGCGCGTCCTGGAAGAGCAGGTGCGCCGCCTGCTTCGCATCCTTCACCGAGGCGGGCACGCTGTTCAGGTAGGTGAACCAGGGGCCGCAGGTTTTCGTCCACACCTCTCCATTGTCCAGGTAGCCATCGGATCCCATGCCAACTTCCCCGGTGAGAATGGAGTTGTTGAGCTCGCTGTACGGATACGACGACACATCCCGTTTCAGCGGGCCGCCGTTGCTGAATTCCATGGTCGTCATCATCCAGCGGCCGACATTCAGTCCCCCTTGGCCGACACTGCTCCAGCCCCAGGCCCGCAAGTCCGAGTGATCCTGGCCGTAGATGAACTTGTCCGCGTAATTTCCCGCCTGCGTGCCATCGAGACAGACGGTGATCTCATGCGGTGAGTCCGGCACTTTCACCCCCGTCTTCGTCGGGACTCCGATGAACCAATTCCGCTTGTCGTCCGCGCTCAACCAATTGAACGCCGCCGGAACGCGAGTGACCACTCCCCACGCGCCCACCTCGAACCGCTCATCCTGTGGGCGATGGGTCATCGTCGCCGTGGAATAAAAACCGGGGGAACCGCGCAACATGGAGAAATGGATTTCCATCACCCCATTTTTCTCCGTGCTGCTGACCAACTTCACGTCGGCCAGGTCGCCGCCATTGCTGGCCGGGTCCACGGCCAGTGCGTATTCGAAGACGCCATTCCCCAGGCTGAACCCGCCATAGTAATACTGACCCTTGCCGCTCAGGGTTTCGCAGGTCTTCGGTGTGCCATCATGGTCATAGGTATAACCTACCGAGTTGAGCCGGCCGGTCTTGGTGACGATGACGATGGAGGCGATCCCGTTGGCCATCGTCACCGTGCCGTCGCCGTTCTCTTTCACCGTCACGTTTGGCCCGGGACCAGTCCTTCCTTCGGGCGCATTGGCGGCGGCGCACGCGGGCCGGAATGAAAAGGCGATCGCCAGTATCGCCAGAACCAGTCCGCTCACGCTGGTCAGCGCGCGCGCTAGCGACCAAACCACGACGATGACTTGCCTGGTTCGTCTGCCTCCCTCGGCAGAATGGCGTAAATTCGACCGAATCGTCGTAGAATGTCGCATGTTCAATGTCGAAATGGACCGTGTCGGAATGGTGAAGGATTTGCACCCTAATGAGGCACCGCGTTGAATCCTTAGCGGGATATTTAAACTTCCCCTTCGTAACGCCCCATCCGTGTCCTGGCACCGTGACACGGCAGTCGGCAAACCCTCGCAACGCCCAATGCGCGACCCAAGGGTTTCTGCTGTCGGAGTTCGGGCTCAACTTCTGACCGTGGACATGACCCTTCAATTTTGGGGCGTTGGGCGTAATCGCCTGCACTGACATCCACATTCATGTCATTTTCATCCAGCCTTCGACGGATTCTTCGAGCGCGCAGTGGGGCATGAGGAACTGGGCGGATCTGCACGTTGCGGCTGGCCCTGCCTTCGGCGAAGCGCCCGCTGGATGGCGCATCGGATCGCTAAAATAACCCCATCTGCAGGGGGCATCGCGACGATGAGCATGAAACCGGCGGGACAGGCGAGAGGACCGCCGGCGCGGCGGATGGTGACGCACGAGTGTTCCAAGGGCCGTCGAAGCGCTTTCAGCGATTCGGTGTTGTCAAAAAATGTGGCTCTTCGCTGTTTGGAGTGGGTGCCGACGGCTTGGCGTTTGCCCGCGGTGAAATTATGGCAGAGAGCGCGAAGCGCCCCAACCATCTTTGTCATCCTGAGCGGAGCGGGGAAGCATGGGCGGAGTCGAAGGACCTCCGACTTCCGCGGGTTTTCGCGCGGAGCGTCGGTAAGCTCTCGAAGAGAAAACGTCTTCTCTAGTGAAGCGGATGGAGAAGAAGGATATTGGACGTAATTCTTCTTCAGTAGGGCAAAGATCATGGTATAGCGAATAAGAGTAACGCGTGTATCTTAACTCCGGCACACTGTCACTCGGCTCCGCGCGGAAACCCACGGAGATCAGAGGTCTTTCGACTCCGCCCATGTTTCCCTGCTCCGCTCAGGATGACACGTTTTTTTTCGGGCGCTTCGCGCTCACTGCGATGATTTCACCGCGAGCATAGGCAGTTCGTGAGCCACCCACTCCAAACAGTGAACAGCCAAAAATGTCGCCTGCCCTATCGCCCCCTTGACTCCTATTGCCTACCTATTGCTCTATGTGAGCCCTATCGCTCTACGAGATTTGGCTATTATCGTATTATACAATGGTCTTAATGGTTGCCTGCGGACACCGGCTGGGGCTCCCTTGCCGAATTTCCCGTGGTCATTCAACTCGGCAGGCAACCCTAAGTGGACTCTCACAGATAACACTAATCCGAGGAGCGGGGAACACTGCGCAACGGCCGTAGTTCGGCAAGAATGGGAGAGACCTTGGACAGCGTACGACAATTAAACGATGAAGATACATTTTTTCTGTTTTTTACTTTATATCTGGGTTGTGTTCGCGAGCCGAGCGGACTTAAATCCCGCTGACTTACGCCGTGAGTCTGCTGTTGCGGCGTTCCTATCCGAGAGACCCCAGGTGCCGTCTCCACACGACAAGCTCTTGGTGGTACGGGTTGATTTTAATCAACATGGCGATGCCGCATTTTTATTATGCTATTCGGTGACGGATTATTTTAAGCACGTTGGGCATACTTGGACCGTACTGGAATTCAAAAATGGTGCCTGGGTCGAACCGAAAACGCTTGATGAGAACGGAGTGACAAAGAACACCTCCGCGATATCGTTCGACGAAGATAACGCCGACCTCGTTCGCTTGGATAAGTACGGCCGCTACGGGATACTGAGCTATTCATATAAACAATGGTGGTTCACTTACTTGGAAAATGATGTCTTGAGGACTATTCGCTTTGCGAAAGCGTCCGACATTGGAATGTCCGAGATGGAGTTGAAGCGTTTGGCGGATTCCCGTAAAATTAGCGTGGAGCGAAGAGGACTGAGTAGTTCTCGTTAGTGGAGCGTCGGCCGGCTTGGGCGCGCCAAAAAGTCGAGCGCATTTCCATCAGTAAAGCCGACGTTGTGCGCTAGGCCGGCAATGAAGCGCCACAAACCGCCGCTGTTTTGCGGATTTCACTCTCTGCTTCTTCCCATGGAATGTCTTGCCGCTCTGCGCGAAAATATGAGTCAAACTCGCAGCGCCAGCTTTCTTGCTGTTCTCGCAGCGAATCAATGCTGACAGCGACCTGCGGGTGAAAGTCACCGGTCTCTATGCAGGAGATTCGCTTGTGCATGTCGGCGAGCAAGCGATCGGAAAAGTCGCGGCATTCAGAAGTGAACGCCTCTATGGGTATTTCGTAAGAGCCATAAGAAGCTTCCCAGACTTCGGTGCCATCGACGCGCTTGCTTCGATTGTCCCATCGAATGTGGATCCGGTCACCGATACGGACGAAATAGAATTCGGGGTTTTCGACAAAGTAGCCGGTCCACGGCGACCGCTCTCCCAGCCATCGCCATGCGGTATAATAGTCCGGACTCAATTCGCGGCCGGCTTCGTCTTCAAGCCGAACTGATAAGAGCTGCTCCAGAAGTGCCCGGTCTGTTGCGAGAAGCTCGAAGAAGGGTGGAAGGGGTGCCACGCCGGGAGCCACGCTGCCGAGAATGTCTCGGGCGATGGACGCGATTTGATAATGGGCGTCTCGCTGGACGTCGCTTTCCCACAGCCGCAAAACTTCCTCCCTGTATCGGAAGAGCACTTGATCCCCGATTGGCATCCGAAACTGCCCCAAGGTCAACACAAACCAGGACAACGATGGGTCGTTGGGGCTCCCCCACGGGACGATTTCCTCGACGGGGTCTAAATCAAATTCGAAGAGAGCCATGCTTGCATCAGAGATACGACGGGGAAGTGCAATGAACTGGATGCTGCTCGATCGCATACGGACAGTTCACGCCTAGAGATTGCGATCGAGTGTTCGGTACTGGATCGCTTCGCCGACGTGGTCGGCGAGGAGTTCGGGACGCAGAAGATTTCAAATTGGGGCGCTGCTGAGAGTCTCATTCGCATGCTGGTCGCGGCCGGGATCGGCCTGGATGCGCTTCGCGAAACGTTCGGAGAGAATCGGGCCGGCTACGCAGGAAGCGACGACGAGAAAGAGGACCCCGTTGACGTAGGATTGATCGAGCAAGGGTTCGCCGAAACGATTGACGGTATGATGGGCGACGACCGCCGTGGCCAGCGTGGCCGCCATTTGGGGCAGTGAGATGCTCCAGACCAGCGCAGTCTCAGCGCGGTTGCTCCCGTAAGCCAGTCCGCTGAGCCAGGCGGCAAGATACTTTCCAATGATGAGCGCCGCCAAAAGGCCGGCGACCAGGCCGGGTCGGGTCAGCATTGTCTGCCAGAGCAGGCGGAAATTCACCAGGAATCCGGCGCAGAGGAAGAATGCCGGGATGAAAATCGCGTGCGCGGTGATTTCGAGTTGCTCGACGGCAAATTTGCCCCGCACGGCGCGCTTCACGGCAATGCCCACGAGGAAGGCGCCGACGATGCCTTCGAGGTTGATCGCCCTGGCGCCCTCCGCGCAGAGCGCGATCACGAACAGGAGAATCATCACCCGCAATTCCGGCGTCTCCCCGTAGCGGATGATCGCCTTGCGCGCGAGCGAGCCTGCGCCGTAGAAGACCAGCACGACAAAGACGGCGAGCTCGAGGAATTCCTTGCCGAGGAAGCTCCACGAGAACCCGGCGAGATGCACGCTGGCGGTCACGGCCAGGACGAGCATCGAGGCGATATCGGTAAAAATGGTGCCGCCCACCGCCATGAGAACCGTGGGGTGCTGGGCCAGCCCCAGGCGCCGAAGCAAGGGGAAGGCGAGCAGCGTATGGGAAGAGATGAGCGACCCGATCAGCAGCGCGCTATTCCACCCCGCCCCGCGGAGTCGCCCCAGAACCACGCCGCCGATGAAAGGGAGCAGGAAAGTCAGGGCGCCGAAGGCGAGCGAACGCGAACGCGACCGCTTGAATTCTTCGAGGTCGATCTCGAACCCGACGAAGAACATGAAAAGCAGGCCCCCTATTTCCGCGCGCATGTTGATCACCGGCCCTTCGGGATCGACAATGTCGAGCACGGACGGCCCGATAATGACGCCGGCGATGATGAAACCGAGCACTGAAGGCAGGTGCAGGCGGGACCATCAACTTCGGCAAAATCACGGCCAGGCCGATGGCCATGGCGAATTGCGTCAACAGGCTGAAGTGTTCGTTGATGTGCCCCATGTGCAGGTCTGGTGCCGGACGATAGAGAAGCGTCTCTTTTTTACGCCCCTTGTGGCGCTAAGTGAACTCGGATTTCGGGGGCGATGGCGGCGTGGGCTCAATGCGGAGCGGAGGGAGCCTGACGATGTCGTATGTCGACGAGGCGATGCCGATGCCGGCGGCGTCCAGCTCCTTCAGAATTTGGCGGCTCATTTTGTCTTTCGCCCAGCGGGCGCCGTGCGCATCGACGAGGAAGCGGAGGGTCAGTTCGAGCCAGTTATCCGTGATCCGATAGTAAACCGACGGATCGAGGTCGAGCTGCTCCAAGCCATACTTATCGCGAAGTCGCTGGATTTCGGTGGTCGGCACGGTCTCGGCACGCAGGGCATGGTCTTTCGCCGCTTTGAGAAGGATTTCTTCGACCTTCTCCCGTTCTGCCTCATAGGTTATCGGCAGCGCGATCTCATCCCAGATATAGGGAAAATCGCGGGTATAGTTATAGATTGGTTCATCGAAGATCTTGGCGTTTGCCACGGTCACAATGCGGCCGGTAAATTGCCGGCTCCTCACCCAGACTGACGGGTCTGCGTCTGCGGCTGGCGGCTGGCCCATTTCCATGATCGTTGTCTGGATGAACCCGAGGGCGATGACGTCCCCGCGCACGCCGCCCATGCTGATGCGGTCGCCCACGCTGAAGTTTTCCCCGCGCAGAATGACGAAATAGCCGGCGAACGAAGTCACCACCTTTTGCAGGGCAAAGGCCAGACCTGCCGTGACCAGGCCCATGGCCGTGGTCAGGCGCGTCGGGTCGTCGAACCAAATGGAAAGAATCGCCAGCATCGACACCAGCGCGGTGAAGAGCGTGATGCCCTGGCGCGTCCAAAAACGCCCGCGGCTCATCGGGTTGCCGCCCAGGATCAGATTCGTCAACCAGAGCAGCAGGAGGCGTAATAAGCCGACCGCGAGAACGAAGCCGATGGTGAGAAGAAGTTTCCGTCCGTTCTCGGGATTGACGCCGACGAATTTGATTCCGAAGAATTCCATCGTCCCCCCGGTATCGTTCAGACGCGCCGAGGTGTCAATTGCACGGAGGCTCTCAGCTATCGCGAGCGCTTCGCATGGGCAGCGGGTCCTGTTCCCGGCTGGCGGTGAGGATGGTGGGAGAGATGCCCTTTGCCAGACGGTTTTTTCTGGCTCGCTCAAAAACGTGTGTGGACCACACACACACACACGGTTTGCCCTATATACATGGGCAAAACCGTGTGTGCGTGTGGCACACGGTTTTGGGGCAAATACACGGTTTTTCACACACGGTTTCGAAACGTGTGGTAAATATATTTTCATGCTGTATTTAGGGGAGAGGGGGCTTTACGGCGGCGGGATGCAGGTCGGGTTAAGACCGCGGGCAAAATTCTCCGTGGGATTTGGGGCGCCGAGGCTAAATAGGATGATGCCAGACGGTTCCGATTCCAGTCTTCCCCCGGCGGATTTCATTGCGCACGTGACGCGTGCGCAACGGACCTTGCATGCTTTCATCCTGTCCATCGTGCGCAATGCGGCGGATGCGGATGACGTGCTGCAGGAGGCGAATATCGTCCTCTGGCGCAAGGCGGCGGAATACGATGCCACCCGGGAATTCATGCCGTGGGCGATGCGGATCGCGCAGTGGCAGGCCCTGGCGCTGCTGAAGAAGAAATCCCGGGCACGGGTGACTTTCGATGACGATTTACTGGCGCTCATCGCGGAGGAGGCCATGGCGGAAGCCGCCGAGACGGATCCGCGCCGGGTGGCCCTGGCGGGCTGCCTGGAAAAATTGCCGGATGGGCAGCGGGCGCTCATTGCGCGCCGTTACGAGCCGGGCAGTTCGGTGAATGCGCTCGCGGAAGAGCGCGGCATTTCGCCGAAGGCGCTTTCCGAGATGCTGCGGCGCACGCGCCAGATGCTGCTCAACTGCATTGAACGCACCCTGGCCCAGGAGGCGCGCGCATGAACGGGCATCCTGATGAATTGGAAAGGCTCTTGAATGCCTTGGTGGATGCGGATTCCGCTGAGGCTGTCGAAGAGTGTGAAGCGCAGTTGGCGGGGATTTTGCGGAACGATGCGTCGGCCCGCCGGCGGTACCGGGAATTCATGGGGCTGCACTCCGCGCTGATGTGGGATTACGTGGCGGCAGCGACGGATCGGCCGGAAAACGGGGTGGTGATGGAGCCGCGGCGCGCACTTTGGCGGAGGGCGCTTTCGTGGGCGGCGGTGATTGCGGTGGCCGGACTGGCCGCGGCGCTCTTTTCCTGCGGGCAGCCGGAAATCGAGCCATCGGGAGGTGGCCCAGGTGGAATCGGTGGAAGGCGCCGTTTCGTGGAGCGATGATACCGGAGGGCAGCGCACCGGGCTTTCCTCTGGCGCGAGGCTGGCGGCAGGCACGCTGAACGTGGAGGGGGCTTCGAGCTCGGCCCAATTGCGATTTGACGACGGCACGGTCCTGACGCTGACCGGCGACGCCGAGTTGGGCTTTTCCGATGATGGCCAGAAGCGGCTCGCGCTGCGCCGCGGCGCGTTCACCGGGCGCGTGGCGCATCAGCCCGCCGGCCGGCCGATGGTGGTGCGCACCAACACCGCGGAAATCGAAGTGCTCGGCACGGTGTTCGCGCTGGCCTCGGAGCAGAATCAGACGACCCTCAATGTGGAGTCCGGGAATGTGCGCATGCGGCGGCTCGCCGACGGGCGCTCCGTGGAGGTGTCCGCCAATCGCGTGGCGGTGGCCTCGCTCGATGTGGGCGCGGCCATGGAGACCCGGTTGCAGGGCGTCCCACCGGAGGAGTGGCGTTGTTCGTTCAACCAACCTCCACCCGCCGGTTCGAATGGACTGTGGCTTCCGCCTTCCGCGGGAAAACGCGGCCGGATGCGCTCGCTGCCGTTTGTCGCCGGGCACGATGCGAACGGCCGGATGGTGGTCCATCACGGCGTGACCGTGCGGGCGATGCCGGGGGAAGATTCCGGTCTGGTGACCCTCACGGAGCGCAGCATGTTGCATGTGCGTTTTCGCACGGAGCAGCGCACCGGTTTGAAGCTGTTCCTTTCCTGCGAAGGGCCGGGGGGCACCTTTGGCGGGAACTTTGAACTAGCGATCCAGCCCTCCGCGGAACTGCCGGATACCGGCGGATGGATGCGCGTCGATGTGCCCCTGCGCCCGTTACATGTGCTCAGCCCGGAGGAGCATCCCTCGGTGGAAGGCGAACGCGTGCGCACGCTCATCCTTCACTCTTACGAGTACGATGCCGGCCTGGAAGTCGCGGAAATCGGCATCGGACAGGAAAAATAAAATGGCTTCGCAACGTAGCTCGTCTTCTCTCCCACTTTGGCTCGCGTCCGCCGTGACGCTGGTCGCGTTCCCCTGGTGGAGCGCCGCGGGCGAGCCCGATTTCGCCCAGGCCCAGGCCGTGATGAAGGAGCATTGCTACAAGTGCCACGGCGCGGAAAAGCAGAAGGGCGACGTGAACCTGGAAGAGTTCAAGGACGCGAGCGCCATTGCGAAGGAGCCGGAGATTTGGGCGAAGGTCGTGGACGTTTTGCGAGGCGGAGACATGCCGCCTTCCAAGGAGCCCAAAATGGCAGACAACTCGCGCGACCTGCTCGCCGGTTGGGTGGAGCAGACGCTCGATGCGGCCATTATTGCCAAAGGACCGGATCCAGGACCGCCGATGATTCGCCGGCTCACTCATGCGGAATATCGCCGGGCGGTGCGCGATCTCTTCGGGATCGATTTCGATTCGGCGGGCGCCGTCGGCATGCCGGAAGATCCGGTGGGGCGCGGCTACGATAATCTTGCCGTGGCGCTGAAGATTCCGCCGGCCCTCACGGAAAAATACGTCTCCGCCGCGGACGAAACGCTGGCCCGCCTCTTCGATCCGAAAGCGCAGGGGAACAACCTCGCCGGCGCCATCAACGCCCAGCTCCGCGCTCGCGGCGCGTCTCCGGCACAGATGCGGGAAACGGCGCGGGCCCTGATGTCCCGGCTGCTTCCGCGGGCCTACCGCCGGCCCGTCGGCGCGGATGAGACGGCGCGCTACGTGGCGTTATTCGACGCCGCCATCGCCCAACGAAAAGCGCCGGCCGAGGCGTTTCGTTTCATGTTCAAGGCGGTGCTGCTTTCGCCGAACTTTCTCTTTCGCGTGGAGCCGGATCGCGCCGGTGCGACGCAGCCGTATCACGTGAACGACCTCGATCTGGCCTCGCGGCTCTCGTTTTTCCTGTGGTCGAGTATTCCCGACGATGAGCTGCTGGCCCTGGCTTCCCAGGGGAAGCTTTCCGACCCGGCCACCCTCCGGGCGCAAGTCACGCGCATGCTGGCCAGCCCCAAAGCGAAAGCGCTCGCGGAGGATTTCGCCGCGCAATGGCTGCAGCTGAAGAAACTCGCGGAGGCCCGTCCGACCATCGAGTTCTTCCCGACCTTTACCGAGGAGTTGAAGGAGTCGATGCGCCAGGAGCCGATCCTCTTCTTTGACGCGCTGCGCACGAGC
This sequence comes from Chthoniobacter flavus Ellin428, assembly GCF_000173075.1. GTDB lineage: Bacteria > Verrucomicrobiota > Verrucomicrobiia > Chthoniobacterales > Chthoniobacteraceae > Chthoniobacter > Chthoniobacter flavus. Next base: position 25,099 of record NZ_ABVL01000018.1, on the reverse strand, counting down.
AACCTGCCGGTCACCGACCTGATCGATTCCGATTTTACTTTCCTCAACGGCGCGCTGGCCGAGCATTACGGAATCTCCGGGATCAAAGGGACTGCCTTCCAGCGGGTGGCGCTCCAGCCCGAGGAACATCGGGGCGGCGTGCTGGGCATGGGTGCGGTGCTCTCGATGACCTCTCACACCTTCCGCACGTCTCCCACGCAACGAGGCAAATATGTGTTGGAAGTGCTGCTCGGCACGCCGCCGCCACCGCCGCCGAATAATGTGGCGCAGATCGAAGACGCGGCCGCGCATGGGGAAGCGAAGAGTTTCCGGGAACTGCTCGCCCAGCACGCCACGGACGCTTCTTGCGCGGGTTGCCATAAGCGGATCGATCCGCTCGGCTTTGGGCTCGATCACTACGACGCGATCGGCCGTTGGCGGGAATCGACGAAAGATCAACCGCTCGACACGGCCGGCGTGCTGCCGACCGGCGAGAAGTTCGACGGCCCGATGGAGTTGAAGCAGGTGTTGAAGGCGAAACAGCAGCGGTTCATCGAGAATCTCAGCGAGCAGATGCTCATCTATGCGCTCGGCCGCGAACTGCGCCCGGCGGACAAGCTGGCGGTGAAGAAGATCGCCGCCGACCTCACCCAGGACGGCTTCCACTTCTCGAGTCTCATCTCCGGAGTGGTGAACTCCTACCCCTTCCAGAATCGCCGGAATTTCGCGCCCGCATCCTCGACCAAAACGGCGGCGCGCTGAATCACGCCATCCATTCTTTCCCTCACGCTTATGAATCGACGTTCCTTCCTCCGCGGCACCGGCGCCTGCATGGCGCTACCCTTCCTCGAGTCACTGCTCCCCAGAGCCGCGCGCGCGGCGCTGGCCGGACGGCCTCCGCTCCGCATGGGCATCTTCACCGTGACCGGCGGGACGGTTCTCGAATCGTGGAAACCGGCGGCCGAAGGCGCGCTCACCACGCTGCCGTCCATCCTGCGTCCGCTGGAGTTTGCCAAGAACGATATTCTCGTCCTGACCGGTCTCTCGCAGAACGGCAAAGCCGAGGGCAAATTCAACGGTCACACGCATGCGGCCACGCTGCATCTCACGGCGTCGGACGTGGTCAAGGAAGAGGGGGGTAAGATCACCGCGAGCGTTTCCGTGGACCAGGCCGCGGCGCAGATCGCCGGGAAGGAAACGTTCCTGCCGTCGCTGGAAATGGGGCTGGGCAAAGGAGAGACCAAATACTCGTTCTCCGCGCCGGATCAGCCCATCCCTTACGAGGCGAATCCGCGTTTGATTTTCGATCGCATGTTCCGTGGCCGGCAGCCGGAGACGCCGGTCTGGGCGCGTGCTGGGGCGAGAGCCAGTGTCGCGGTGGCGAAGCCCACGGTGGCGGCCCCCGCCGGCCCTTCGCTGGATCAGAGCGTCCTCGATCTCGTGCTGGATGAATCCAAGAGCCTGCGCGGGAAACTGGGCAGCGGCGATCAGCAGCGGCTGGACGAATACATGGAAAGCGTGCGCGCCGTGGAAGTGCGCGTGGCGCAGATGAACCGCCAGCAGACATCGGATTCGAAGGACATGGGAATCGCCAAAAGCGGTCTCGTGCTTCCGAAAAATCTACCCGCGGACGCGACCGTGTGGAAAGACGATCGCCCCATGATGTCGGATCCGGAGCGCCACGCGGATTACATCCGGCTCCTCTCCGATCTGATGATCCTGGCCTTCCAGACGGATACGACGCGGGTTTGCACGTTTGCCGTGGGCAGCGACGGCGCGTATTTCCCGGGCGTGGTCACGGTCGGATACGAGCGGCACTGCCACACCCTGGAGCACCAGGGCAACGCCGCGCGGCCCGATCTTGCGGATCCCATTTCCCGCGAAGCCTGCCGCCAGATTCATGAATGGTACACCTCGCTCTTTGCCGACATGATTCGGAAGATGAAGAGCATCGATGACGGCGGCGTTTCGCTGCTGGACAACTCGATGCTCCTTTTCACCAGCTACATGGCGGACGGCGGTCATGGCAGAAAGGACTACCCCTGCCTGCTCGCGGGGAAGGCTCAAGGAACGATCAAGACGGGCCGCCATCTCGCCTTCGAGAAAGACACGCCGGTGGCCAATCTCTATCTCGAGATGATCCAGCGCATGGGCTCGAAGGCGGACGAGTTCGGCGACAGCAAAACGGCCAAGACGGCGCGCTACAACGGGCGCCTGCCCGGCCTCGCCTGATCTGCGCTGCTTATGTTCCTCGCCGTAGGTCATCAGGGCGCCCGCATTCTGTCGAAAGACGGTCTCACGTGGGAGAAGCCCACGTTGGGCAAGGACGGAGAAGTGTATCGCGCCGCGGCGTTTGGCAATGGGCGCTTCGCTGTCGTGGGGACTTTTGGCGGGGAAAACATCATGGCGTCTTCCGCCGATGGCGCGAAGTGGGACACGGGGAAGCGGGACGCGAAGTATTCGCATTATTTCCGGGGCATCGCGTTTGGCAACGGCATCTTCCTCGCGGCGGGTGGCGATCCCACGACCGTCGGCGTGGGCAAGCCGTTCGTCGCCGTTTCCAAGGACGGCGCCGCGTGGGACGACAACGTGCCGATCGATGGGAAGTTCATTTTGCGTCGGCTGGCGTTTGGGAAGGGGATCTGGGTCGGGGTGGGCGACCGCGGGCGCCTCGCGTCGTCCGCGGATGCCACGACGTGGACGGATACGACCGGGACCAAGCCGATCGATACCCTGGTCGATGTGACCTTCGGCAATGGCGTGTTTGTCGGTGTGGGGTTGAATGGGTTGCGGCGCACCAGCAACGACGGCAAGACGTGGACCGACCCGCTGCGCGGCAATGAAGGCGAGCACTTGAATTCCATCGTCTTCACCGGCAACCAGTTTGTCGCCGTGGGCGCGGGCGCGACTTATTTCTCCGCGGACGGCAAAGACTGGAAGCGGGCCCCGAACAAGAATGCGCCCACGTTTGCGACCTTTGGCGGCGGCGTATTTGTCGGCACCTCGTGGCGCGGCCGCCTTTTACGTTCGATGAACGCCGTCGATTGGGCCGATGCGCACAAGTGCGATCAGCCCATCGAGGCGGTCGCCTACGGCGCCAAGCTTTGAACTATTTCCCCCATAAAACCGAAATGAAAATCGCTCCGCTCACCCTCCTGTTCACCGCCGTCTTCTGCATCGCCACCGCGACTCATGCCGCCGATGCGCCGCTCGGCCCGGCGCTGACGCAGATCGGCGCGAAGTTTGGCAAAAGCTGGCAGTTCAAGGAACCGTATCTCTCCTTCAAGACGGATGCGCCTTTGACCGAAGATGCCTGGAAGGAAATCGAAACGCTGAAGCCGAACTATATCTCGGCGAATGGCAAGGGCATCGATGATGCCGCGGTGGCGCGTCTGGCCCGGCTGCCGCTGGAAGGCCTTGGGCTCGACGGCACTTCCGTGACGGAGGCCGTCTTTAAGACGCTGAGCCAGATCAAAACGCTGAAGCAACTCGGCATTTCCCATGCGCTGGGTATCAAGGGCGTCGGCGCGGATGCCCTGGCAAATCATCCTGTGCTGGCGATTGTTTCCATCGGTGGAACGGGCTTTGGCGACGCGGGCATGAAGGCGCTGGCCAGCCTGCGCCAGTTGACGAAGTTGGGCCTGAATCACGATCAAGTGACCGATGCGGGGCTCGCGGCGCTGGCGAATCATCCCGCGCTCGAAACGCTCATGTTCAGCCCGCAAATGACGCCCCGGATTACCGACGCCTCGCTGCAGACGGTGGCGACGTTGAAGGCGCTCAAGGAACTGCAGATCAACGACACCGTTTTGACCTATGACGGTGGGCTCAAGCTCCTGAAGGCGCTGCCGAACTTGCAAAAGCTGACGATGAACAACGTCGGGCTGGTCGACGCCGATCTCGCGAAGTTGAAGGCGGACCTCCCCAAAACGGACATTAAGTTCACGCCGGCCTCGGCAGAGTTGGTGGCGAAGTGGAAGCAGCAACTGGAAAAGAAACTCGCGCAGCAACCGCAGCCCCATCGCTGATCTGCTTACGTCTTACGACGCTGCTACCGGCGCGGAAACGCGGAGGGCATGGGCGAAGAAACCAGGCTCTTCGCTATCGGGACTTGGTAGCCTACGGTCTGACGTCCGCGCGCGGTGAAATCACGGCAGTGAGCGCGAAGCGCTCCAACCACCCTCTTTGTCATCCTGAGCGAAGCGGGGAAGCATGGGCGGAGTCGAAGGACCTCCGAGGCGGCGGCGTCCGGGACAAGTGGCGGCAGGTAAATGGGCGAGCAATTCCCGTGGGTTTTCGCGCGGAGCTTTCTTGATTTGCGTGACCGTATATTAAGCGACCGGAGTTTTCCACCACCTGCGCCCGGGATATTGGAGGTCCTTCGACTCTGTTCAGTCGCTTAGGCTCCTTCTCTACGCTCAGGATGACAGGCTTTTTTCGGGCGCTTCGCGCTCACTGCCTTGAATTTCACCACCAGCATCATCGCGTCGCAGTTCACCGCCGAAGCTGGAGCTTCGCAGACAAGTGCGTACCCAAGCTGGAGCTTGGGCACGAGGAAACAGCATCATCCTGTCGCAGTTCACCAGATCGTAAGCCACCCACTTGAAACAGCGGCGAGCCAAGAATTCTTGAGACCTTTGAATTTTACGCCCAGAGATTGCGATCGAGGGTGCGATACTGGATCGCTTCTCCGACGTGTTCTGCGAGGATGTTTTCGCTGTCAGCGAGGTCGGCGATGGTGCGGGCGACTTTGAGGATTCGGTCGTAGGCTCGTGCGCTGAAGTTGAGTTCGGTCATGGCCATCTTCATCATGCCTTCGGCGGCTTCCTCGAGGGTGCAGTGGCGCTTGAGGAGTTGGGCGGACATGCGGGCGTTGCAGCGGACCTTGCTCTTGCCGTTGCCGTTTTGGGCGAAGCGCTCGCGCTGGATGTCGCGGGCTTTGATGATGCGTTCGCGGATGGAGGCGGAGGATTCGCCGGGGGTTTTGCTGGAGATGTCCTGATACTGGACGGCGGGGACTTCGACATGGATGTCGATGCGGTCGAGCAGGGGGCCGGAGATGCGGTCGCGGTAGCGCTGGACGTCATTGGGACTGCAGCGGCATTCGCGTTTCGGGTCGCTGAAGTAGCCGCATTTGCAGGGATTCATCGCGGCGATGAGCATGAAGTCCGCAGGGAAAGTGAGGGAGCCGGTGGCCCGGCTGATCGTAACCCGCGCGTCTTCCAGAGGCTGTCGAAGCACCTCGAGGGTCTGGCGGCGGAACTCGGGGAGTTCGTCGAGGAAGAGGACGCCGTTGTGGGCGACGCTGATTTCGCCGGGCGTCGGGGTGGCGCCGCCGCCGATGAGGGCGATGTCGGAGATGGTGTGGTGCGGGGAACGGAAGGGGCGGGTGGCGACGAACGATTGGGTGGGATCGAGGAGCAGGCCGCAGATGCTGTGAATCTTGGTCGACTCGATGGCTTCCTCGAGGGTCATCGGCGGGATGATCGTCGGGATGCGCTTGGCGATCATCGATTTGCCGGAGCCCGGGGGACCGATAAATAGTGCGTTGTGGTTGCCGGCGACTGCGACCTCGATGGCGCGCTTGACGTGGTGCTGGCCGCGGACGTCGGCGAAGTCGACATCGTAGTTTTGATGCTGGGCGAAGAACTGGGTGACGTCCTCGCGGATCGGCGTGAGCGTTCTTTCGCCAGTGAGGAATTCGAAGGCCTCGCGCAGGTTGTGCACGCCGTAGACTTCGATGCCGTCGACCATGGCGGCTTCGCGGGCATTTTCGATGGGCACGACGATGGCGCGGCGTCCGGCGCGACGGGCCTCCAGCGCTACGGGGAGCACTCCTTTGACCGGACGCACCTGACCGGTGAGAGCGAGTTCGCCGACGAAGCAGTATTGCTCGGCGTTGAGGAGTTCCATCTCGGCGCCGACGGCGACCATGGCGAGGGCGATGGGGAGGTCGAAGCTGGGGCCTTCTTTTTTTACGTCGGCCGGCGCGAGATTGATGGTGGTGCGTCCACGCGGCCAGCGATAGCCGCTGTTCTGGATGGCGGTGGTGACGCGGTCCTTGCTCTCCTTGACGGCGACGTCGGGCAGACCGACGACGACGATGACGCCATTGCCGCTGGCGCCGTTGACTTCGATTTCCACCTCGAAGGCGTCCACACCATACACAGCAGCAGAATAAACTTTGGCCAGCACGGGGCGCAGCGTGACAAAGAAGCGCGGCGATGGCTAGTGCGGGCTTGAGATTCGGGAGAGATGCGCTCCCCCGCATTGTCATTTTGAGCGGAGTGGAGGGAGTGTAACGACCGGAGCGCAGTCGAAGAACCCCGTGGAATAACCAGCGATGATCTCTGGTAATGCGACGGGGTTCTTCGACTACGTGCCCCGCCGCCTTCGCCCATCGGGGCACTCCGCTCAGAATGACACGCGGGGGAGGCGGTTTATTTATTTCACAGTCTCTGAGAACGATGTGCCGAGAAATAAATTTCAGCACGCCCTGTTAGATTGGGGACGCGCGGGAGCGCAACCCTCCGTGGTGTTTGTTTGTTCGGGTCGTTAACCTTTCAGTTGACGCGAATATAAAACTAATCTATCTTCACTGTTCTGGCCAAATCACGGCAACCGTTGACAGCTCCATTTCCCCCGCTGGGAAGTCAACCTTGCAGGCCAGTGGACGGGCTAAAGTAGCTGGGTCGCAAGAGGACGCAAAAAGGTTTGAACATCCGCTAATAAAGTCTGTCAGAGACCGTGATACTTAACAACATTGACTACTGACCCTCTGAGATAAACAAATTTCCTTGAAACCCCGGCGATCCGAAGCCATTGTCCATACAACGACACTACATCAGCGCCGCCCAACACCCACCTACAACCGGAAACGCACTCTCAGACGTTACAGTTTAACGACGCATACATCCTGCTAGAAAGCCAGAGGCACCCAAAATGAACTACAAATCCGGCGAAGATTCCGATTCGGGAATCAAGATCTACCTGCGCGAGATCGGGCAAATTCCGCTTCTCACGCCGGAGCAAGAGATTGAACTCGCTGCCAAGATCAAGAAAGGCGACAAGGCGGCGCGTTCGCTCATGATTCGGTCCAACCTGCGTTTGGTCGTGAAAATCGCGCATGATTACGCGAACCTCGGTCTCCCGCTGCTCGACCTCATTTCCGAGGGCAACATCGGCCTGATGAAGGCGGTGGAGCGTTTTGACCCGGCCAAAGGTGGCAAACTTTCGACCTACGCCGCGTGGTGGATCAAACAGTCCATCAAGCGCGCGCTCGCGAACCAGAGCAAGACGATCCGCCTGCCCGTGCATCTTGTGGACAAAATTTCCAAGATGCGCCGTGTGGCCTTGCAGATGAGCGAAGAGCTCGGCCGCGAGCCCACCGACGACGAGTTGGCGGAAGAAGTCGGGCTTTCGTCCGGCAAAATCTCGCAGCTCAAGACTGTGTCCATCCGCCCAGCCTCGCTGGATGCGCCGATCAGCGACGACGACTCGACGGAATTCGGCGAGATCGTTGGCGACCTGGAAGCGCTCACGCCCTTCGAACGTCTGCGCGACAAAAATCTGCGCGACGAAGTGGGCGACCTGCTCGAGGTGCTCGATGAACGCGAAAAGAAAATCATCTTCTCGCGCTTCGGCCTCGACGGCGGCAAAGCCAAGACGCTCGAGGAAGTCGGCAAGAAATTCGGCGTGACGCGGGAACGCATCCGCCAACTGCAGAACATCGCGCTCATGAAGCTGCGCCGTGCGCTGCAGAAGAAGGAGAAGCCGATCGACCACCTCCTGCCGGCGCATGTCACCGGCGGTGATATGGACTTCGACGATTAAACGAAAACAATTCCCACAAAGGGCGCACTCGAAAGAGTGCGCCCTTTTAGTTGGTGGTGGGACGAAGGAGGCGGTGGGCCTCTTAATCTTAATCTTGATCTTAATCTTAATCCCGACCGGCAGGAGTAAGATTAAGATTAGGATTAAGATTAAGAAATGCCCCGGAATCCCTACCCGACCACGCGCACCTGGATCGTATCGAAGCGCTCTTCGCCGGCGAGCATGTCGCTGACGATCACGAGGTGGTCGCCTTTTTTCGTGAGCTTCGCTTCGACCAGCGTTTGGATCGCGGAGCCGATGGTGCGGCCAGGGTTCGCGTCAAAGGGTAGATAGTGCGGATACGTGCCCCAGTTGACGATCAGCTTGCGGCAGACCTCGTAGTTCGGCGCGAAGGCGTAGATAGGTGCGTTCGGGCGCAGATTGGAAACGTAATCCGCCATCGTGCCGCGACGGGTGAAGACGACGAGCTTGGAGTCGGGCAGGGAATTGGCCAGCGACACCGCGGAGCGCACGGTCTTTTGCCGATCGTCCTCGAGCATCGCCTCCTCGCCGTAACCGGCGCCGCCGCTGCGCTCGATGCGGGTCGCCACCTTGTGCATTACTTCGACGCACTTCACCGGGTATTTGCCCACGGTCGTTTCGCCGCTGAGCATGATGGCGTCGGCCTGTTCGAAAACGGCGTTGGCCACGTCGGTAATCTCCGCGCGCGTGGGCACGGGATTCGCGATCATTGACTCGAGCATGTGCGTGGCCACGATGACCGGGACGCCTTTCATCAGGCAGCGCTTGACGATCTTGCGCTGGATGATCGGCAGATCCTCCATTGGGCATTCGATGCCGAGGTCGCCGCGCGCGACCATTACCACATCGGTCGTCTCGATGATCTCGTTGATGTTCTTCACCGCGAGCTGATCCTCGATCTTGGCCACGATGCGCGCGGTGCTGTCGTGCGAGCGCAGGACGCGACGCAGTTCTTCCACGTCGCTCGGCTCACGGCAAAAGCTGAGGGCGACGTAGTCCACTTGCATTTCGGCGCCGACGGCGACATCCGCGAGATCCTTCTCGGTGAGCGGCGGCAGATTCACTTTTACGCCGGGCAGATTGATATGGCGTCGTGAGCCCATGGTCCCGGAGGTGAGCACTTCGCAACGGATCCGGTTGCCCTTTTTGTTGAGCACCTTCATGTGGATGTTACCATTGTCCACGAGCACGACGTCGCCCACGGAGATATCGTCGATGAGCCCGTCGTAATTCACCGGGTACCGAGTAGTGTTCCTCGGCTCTGCGTGCCGCGCACGGTGAACTCAAAAATGTCGCCGACCTTGAGATCGAGCTTCGTCGGCAGATCACCGGTGCGGATGGCCGGGCCTTGGGTGTCCATGAGGATGCCCACCATCACGCCGAGTTCCTTGGCGATGGCGCGGATCCGCGGCACGATCACGCGCACCCAATCGTGCGGGGCATGGCTCATGTTCAGCCGGAAAATATTCGCTCCGGCATGGATCATCGCGTGCAAGACTTCCGCCGACTCGGTGGCCGGCCCCAGGGTGCAAATGATTTTGGTTTTTCGCATGCGGGAGGGAAGCTGAAAGGTGTCGGGCTAGGCGAGCGGAAATGCGTGGCGATGTGACGGCGAAACTTGAAATGCTACGACGGCTTTACTTTAACGCAGAGGGCGCAGCGCGGAGGGCCGCAGAGAGGGGTGGTAGCGAAACCGCGCGCTCATTTTGAGCGGAGCGACATCCTATCGCTCCTATCCGTTCTATACTTCCTATGAAGAAATAGGAGATATAGGAGGAATAGGAGGAAACCACGGAGCGCACATTCGCACCTCCTCTGCGACCTCTGCGCCTCCGCGTTTGTCCCCACGGCACCACGGAGTTGCCCCATGTTTCCGCGGGCATCTCGCAAGCTCGGCTCTCCCAAAGCGTCGAATCTGCGTTTTAAAATTACCCCGCCTTCGTCGGCGGCTTCACCGGTGGGCGCAATTTCCACGAGGGGGTGCGGGCGTGCTCTTGCGAGCCGGCGGTGAGTTTGAAGACGGACATCGAGCGTGGCTCCAGCGGCAGCTCGTCGCCGGAGGGATGCGTCGTTGGTTGCGCGACGAAGCCCGCTTCATCCGCGGTATCGATGATGCGTTCCCACACCACTTTCTCCCGGCCCGGTATGACGAAGTCGACGGCCTCGTGGTGCGAATTGAAAAGCAACATGAAGGTATCGTCGTGCACCGGCTTGCCGTAGTAATCGCGAATGTCCTCGGCGAAACCCACCAGCACCACGCCGATGCAGCGGATGAAGCTGCGGTTCCAATGCTCCTCGGTCATCTCGCTGCCGTCGGCGTTGAACCACAACAGGTCCTTCGCCTCCATGCCACGAATCTTGCGCCCCTGGAAAAACTTCGGCCGCCGGAAGATGGGATGCGCGTGACGGAAATGGATGAGCTTCGCGGTGAATTCCTCCTGCCGCTGCTCCCAGTCCGTGCGCTCCCACGAGAGCCAGTTCAGCTCGTTATCCTGGCAATAGGCGTTGTTGTTGCCCTTCTGCGTGCGGCCGTATTCGTCGCCGCCGCAGAGCATGGGCACGCCTTGGGAGAGGAAAAGCGTGGCGAGGAAATTGCGCTGCTGCCGTCGGCGCAGGGTATTGATCTTTTCGTCCTCCGTCGGACCCTCGACGCCGCAGTTCCAGGAGCGGCCGTGATTGTCGCCGTCGCGGTTGCCTTCGCCGTTGGCCTCGTTGTGCTTGTCGTTGTAGCTGACGAGATCGTGCAGCGTAAAGCCATCGTGGGCGACGACGAAGTTGATGCTCGCGTAGGGGCGCTTGCCATCGCGTTGGTAGAGATCGGAACTGCCGGTGATGCGATAGGCAAATTCCGAGATGTGCTCGTCGCCCTTCCAGTAGCCGCGAATATTGTCGCGATACTTGCCGTTCCATTCCGCCCAGAGCACCGGGAAATTGCCCACCTGATATCCGCCCTCGCCCACGTCCCACGGTTCAGCGATGAGCTTCACCTGCGAGAGGATCGGGTCCTGGTGGATGATATCGAAGAAGGCCGAGAGCCGGCTGACTTCGTGCAACTCGCGCGCCAGCGTGGCCGCGAGGTCAAAGCGGAAGCCGTCCACGTGCATCTCCAGCACCCAGTAGCGCAGCGAATCCATGATGAGCTGCAGCACGCGCGGGTGCATCATGTTTAGCGTGTTGCCACAGCCGGTGTAGTCCATGTGGAACCGCTTGTTGTCCGGCAGGAGACGGTAATAGGCGGCATTGTCCACACCGCGGAAACACAGCGTCGGGCCGAGCTGATTTCCTTCCGCGGTGTGGTTGTAGACCACATCGAGAATGACCTCGATATTCGCTGCGTGCAGGTTCTTCACCATCTGCTTGAACTCGGTGACCTGCTGGCCGTTCACGCCGCCGCTGGCGTAGGCAGCGTGCGGGGCGAAGTAGCCGATGGAATTGTAGCCCCAGTAGTTCGTCAGTCCCTTCTTTTGGAGAAAATCGTCGTGAATGAAATGGTGCACCGGCAACAACTCCACCGCGTTGACGCCGAGCTTCTTGAAGTAGTCGATGGCGAAATCCGTCCCGAGCGCCGCGTAGGTGCCGCGGAGTTTCTCGGGAATGTGCGGGCAGAGCTTCGAGAAGCCCTTCACGTGCGCCTCGTAGATGACCGAACGATGCAGCGGCGTGGCGAGTTGGTGGTCGCCGCCCCAGTCGAAGCGGTTGTCGACGACGACGCACTTCGGAATGCCAAAGGCGTCGTCGCGCGGGTCGATCACAAGGTCAGCATCCTTCCCCGGACCCACCTTGTAGCCGAACATCTCGTCACTCCATTCCACTTCGCCGGCGATGGCCCTGGCATACGGATCGATGAGTAGTTTCGCCGGATTAAAGCGGTGTCCTTCCTTCGGCTCGTAGGGCCCGTAGACACGGTAGCCGTAGTGCTGCCCGGCTTTGATGTCGGGCAGGAAACAATGCCACACCTGGTCGGTGTGTTCGGTCATGCGAATGCGCGCGGTTTCCTGCGGCGCATCGGCGCTGTCAAAGAGGCACAAATCCACGCCGGTGGCGTTTTCGGAAAAGAGCGCGAAATTCACGCCCTGATCCATCACCGTGGCGCCGAGAGGGTAAGGCAGGCCCCGCCAGACTTGAGATTGCGACATGATCTCCCGAGCCGGCAGCGCTAGTCCTTCTTCAGCACCTTCAGCGCGTGTTTGGTGTCATCCACCCGCATGATGAGCAACCCCTTCTTCGCGCCGGGACTCGTGGCGAGATAGGCGTATTCGATGTTGATCTTCGCCTTGGCCAGGCGCGCGGAAATCTTGGCCAACATGCCCGGCTTGTTGTTGTTCTCGATGGCGAGCACCTTGCTGCCCACGGTGAGCACGCCGCGCTCCTCGAAAATAGCCAGCGCCTTCTCCGGGTCGCTGACCACCATGCGGACCACGGAATGGTCGGCGGTATCGGAAATCGTGAGGGCGAAAATGTTGATGTCCGCTTTGGCCAGTTCATTGCAGACATCCGCGAGCATGCCGGGCTTGTTGGCGAGAAAGACGGAAAGTTGTTTGACGATTTCCATAGTAGTGCGGGTTGAAGGTTCCATCGCAGTGTGGTCGCCGTCGAGCACGGTCTCAACACTCAATTCATGGCGATTTTCCCGGCGGACGGTAGTGGAACTTTCTTTTGGAGCAAGGCCAGGGAGTTGTTGGCGGGGGGGGGGGATCGCGCGGCAGCGTATTCCAAAAGAAAGCTCCGCTGAGGATGATACCACGGGTAGGGCGCGCTCCCTGCTCAGACCCTGCGACGCCTCATTTTTGCGCCTTTTCGTGGCCCTCCGTCGCCTTAGAAAATCCACCCTCCTTCAGACCAAGCTTGCCAAGCAGGGAGCGCCTGCCGATTCTCCCCGCCCGGCACGCTGCCTGTGCCTTCCCACATGACGCCAAACAGCCTCGTTTTTCTTCGCCGCTTCGGCTCGACGGTGGTGCTTTGGACAGTCGCCCTGTGGATCATCCTTTCCGGGTACGAACTCGGCTTCGACTTCCTCATTGGCAGCCTCGCGATGGTCGGGCTGTGGGAATACTACACGATGCTCGATCACAAGAAGCTGCCGAACTTCAAGATCATCGGTCTGATCTGCGGCGGCATCTTCCTCATCGGGAGCTTCTACTACTTCAGCCAGATCGGACCGCTGCATTCCTACGACTTCGAGGTCGCCACGCTGCTCTTCTTTTTGCTCGTGGTCTTCGCCCGCCAGATGTTCCAGCGCACGCGCGACATTTCGCCGCTCGACACCATGGCGTATACGCTCTTCGGCCTCTTTTACGTCACCTGGATGTTCACTTTCGTGACGAAGATCGTTTACATCCTGCCACGCGATGCGGCCGGCCACGTCACCGGTCATTTTTACGTGCTATTTCTCATCCTGGTGACGAAATTCAGCGACATGGGCGCTTACGTCACCGGATCGCTCGTTGGCAAACACCTCATGGTCCCCCACATCTCCCCGAAGAAAACCTGGGAAGGGTTTGTGGGGGCGCTCGCCTTTTCCACCGGTGGTGCGTGCGCGATGGTGGCGTGGATGCCCAAACACACGCTCTCCTATTTCCACCAGCGGGATGCGATCTTCCTCGGCCTCGGTCTGGGCCTCGCCGCGATCATCGGCGACCTCGGTGAATCGATCATCAAGCGCAGCTGCGACGTGAAGGATTCGGGCCATCTCCTGCCGGGTATCGGTGGCGCGCTCGATCTCATCGACTCGATTCTTTTCACCGCGCCGCTCCTCTTCTTCTATCTGCGGTTCGTGCTCAACGTGTCATGAGAAAACGCCGTGTCGTCATTTTAGGAGCCACCGGCTCGATCGGCGAAAGCGCCCGGAAAGTCGCCCGCGACATCCCGGAGCGGATGGAAATCGTCGGCATGTCCGCGCATTCCAATGAGGAAAAGCTGCGCGCGGCCGGCCAGGAGTTCCCCGGAGCCAGACTCGCCATTTCCTCCGGCCCGGATGGAGTGGATCGCCTGGTCGAGCTGGCCACGATGCCCGAGGCCGATCTCGTGCTCATCGCCATCGTCGGCACCGGCGGCCTGCGTCCCGCGCTCGCCGCCATCGAGGCGGGCAAGGACATCGCCGTGGCCAGCAAGGAAATCCTCGTCATGGCCGGCGAAGCCGTCATGGGTGCGGCGAAACGCAAGGGCGTGAAAGTGCTGCCCGTGGACAGCGAGCACAACGCCATCTTCCAGTGCCTCGATGGGAGATCGCAGATCGGAGATGGGAGATCGGAGATGGAAGATCGGGTGAAAGAGGCTTCCCGAACTCCGAACTCCGAGCTCCGAACTTCGCGGTCGCTCTCGTCCGACGTGCGGCGCCTCATTCTCACCGCCAGCGGCGGCCCGTTCCGCAAGTGGCCGGTGGCCAGCCTCGCCGGGGTCACGCCCGATCAGGCGCTCAAGCACCCCACCTGGAACATGGGCGCGAAGATCACCATCGATTCCGCCACGCTCTTCAACAAGGGCCTGGAAATGATCGAGGCCCGCTGGCTTTTCGACGTGGAAATGGCCCGCGTCGAAGTGATCGTGCACCCGCAATCGATCGTCCATTCGATGGTCGAGTTCATCGATAGCTCCGTGCTCGCCCAGCTTTCGACCACGGACATGTGCTTCCCCATTCAATACGCCGTCACCTGGCCGGAACGCGTGCCGAATACTCTGAAATCCCTCGATTTCGCCAAGCTGGCCAAGCTGGAATTCGAAGCCCCACGGCTCGACGATTTCCCGGCCCTGAATCTCGCCCGCTGGGCCGGCGAGACCGGCGGCACCCTGCCCGCCGTGCTCAATGCCGCCAACGAGGTGGCGGTGGCTGCTTTCCTCCGAAAACACTGTGGCTTTACGGCCATCTGGCAGACTGTGGAACAAGTGATGCGCCAGCACCGTTCCATTGCAGGCGCGGACTTGGATGCTATCTTGGCAGCGGATGCTTGGGCGCGCTCCCGCGCGACTGAGCTTCTTTTTTGACCACGGAAAGCAGTGAAGCACGCCGAATGAACGCCCGTTTTCCAGACGTGTCCCTACTGCAGTCCGTGGTTTATTTTCCTCTATGATCATTCTCCATATCCTCAAAGTCGTTCGCATCATCATCGAGGTGTTGGTCATCTTTAACCTGATGATCATCGTGCATGAACTGGGGCACTTCCTGACGGCCCGCTGGCGGGGGCTGAAGATCGAGAAATTTGGTGTTTGGTTTGGCAAACCACTCTGGAAAAAGAAGGTCAATGGGGTGGAATACAGTCTCGGGTCCATTCCTTTCGGTGGTTTCGTCGCCCTGCCGCAGCTTGCCTCGATGGAAGGTTTCGAAGGCGAGTCAGAGACCCCGCAAGACCAGCTTCCGCCGATCTCCGCGTTGGATAAGATCATCGTGGCTTTTGCGGGACCACTCTTCAGCTTCTTGCTCGCGGTCACCTTTGCGATCATCGTTTGGCAGGCAGGCAGGCCGCTGAGCGAGGCTGAAAGCACGACGGTGATTGGTATTGTCGGTGAAGACATGCCCGCGCAAGCGGCTGGGCTGATGGTCGGCGACAAAATTATCGCCGTGGATGGTCATCCCGTGACCCGCTTCAATGGAATGTCCTCGGACAGCATCCAGTGGAGCATCGTCCGGAGCGAAAACAGCACCATCAATGTGGTCGTCGAGCGTGAGGAAAACGGCAAGACGGAGAAGAAGACCATCGCCGTCACGCCGGAGACTGCGCAAAAGGCCCACTGGTGGAACCGTTCGAATCTCCGCAGCATCGGCATCGGGCCGTCGACCAGCTCCGTCGTCGCGAAGGTGAAGCCGGATTCGGCCGGCGCCAAGGCCGGGCTGCAAAAGGACGACATCATCACCGCGATCAACGGCCAGAAACTCTACAGCCCGGATGGCATCTACGATTACATCAAGGATCATCCGGTCGGTCCTTTCCACCTGACTGTGGAACGGCCGGAAGGCCCGGCGGATGAGTCGATCGCCAAGCGGCCCCGGAAGAGCATGCCGCTGGACTTCGATCCGAAGGGCATACTCATCGTCGCCGTCGAAAAAGAAACGCCCGCCGCGGCGGCTGGCCTGCAAAAGGATGACGTCGTTTTGAGCGCGGATGGCAAGGAGATGAATTCGGTCTTCGAGTTCATCGACTACATCGGCGCGCATGCGGACAAGACCGTGGCCCTGCAGGTGCAGCGCGACGGCAAGGCGCAGGAGATCAAGGTTACGCCGCAAGTCCCGCTCGGTCTCCCGGACGGCATGAAGAAACTGGGCAAGATCGGCATTGTCCCGGACAACACCGACGGGGTGATGTTCGATAACATGGGCATTTCCAGCCTGGTCCATCCCAAGCCCCTCGAACAGGTGCGCCTCAGCTTCATGGCCATCGTCAATACACTCGATGGGGTAATCTCCCGCAAATCCAGTATCAGTGTGCAACACATGGGTGGGCCGGTGATGATGATGAACGCCTATTATCACATGCTTTCCAGTCCTGAAGGCATCCGGATGGCGATCTGGTTTAGTGTAGTACTCAACGTCAACCTCGCCCTCCTCAACCTGTTGCCGATTCCGCCTTTGGATGGCAGCCACATCACCCTGGCCATTTTGGAGGCTATCCGTCGCAAGCCCATGAACCCACGTATTTGGGAATACGTACAAGCGACCTTCACCGTGCTCATCGTCGGGTTCATGATTCTCATTCTGTTCTTCGACGTGCAGGATCTGCCATTCGTCGGCGGCAAACGCCCGACGCTGCATTTCCAGAAGGTCGGCGAAGAGGCGAAGTAACGGACGCGCTCGCGCGCGTTCCTCCGAGCCGGTAGCAGCGCCGTCTCGGGGTCGGGGTGCGCAGTTTCCTTGTTGGAAAAGCAGATTTGGGCCAAAGTGATCTTCCGCATGACCGAGTCCACTCATTCCAGCTACTGCCTGAATCCCTATCGCTATTCCCGCCGCGCGACGCGCGAGGTGCGCGCGGGGAATGTCGGCATCGGTGGGGCCAATCCCATCCGCGTGCAGTCGATGATCACCTGCGACACGATGGACACCGCAGCGTCGATTCAGCAGACGCTCGACCTCGTGGCGGTCGGTTGTGAGATCGTGCGCATCACCGCGCCGACGGTGAAGGACGCGGCCAATTTGCAGCACATCGTGGCCGGACTGCGCGCCCAGGGCTGCGAGGTGCCGATCGTCGCGGATATCCATTTCAAACCCGAGGCGGCGATGGAAGCGGCCAAGTGGGTGGAAAAAGTGCGCGTGAACCCGGGCAACTACGCGGACTCGAAGAAATTTGCGGTGAAGGAATACACCGACACCGAATACGCTGCGGAGCTCGACCGCATTCGCGAACGCTTCAGCCCGCTGGTCCAGTTTTGCAAGGAGCATGGCCGCGCCATGCGCATCGGCACGAATCACGGCTCGCTCAGCGATCGCATCATGAACCGCTACGGCGACTCACCGCTGGGCATGGTGGAGAGCGCGCTGGAGTTTGCTCGCATCGCCCGCGAACTCGACTATCACGCGTTCGTCTTCTCGATGAAGGCGAGCAATCCGAAGGTGATGATCGAAGCGTATCGACTGTTGGTCGCGCGCCTCGATGAATTGGGGAACGCCGAGGGAGAAATGCGGAATGTGGAAGGCGGAATGCCGAATAAGGGAGGTGGTGCGGAGCCGAGTCCGAATTCCGAATTCCGAACTCCGCATTCCTGGTCCTATCCCATCCATCTCGGCGTGACCGAAGCGGGCGATGGCGAGGACGGTCGCATCAAGTCGGCCATCGGCATCGGCTCGCTGCTCAACGATGGCATCGGCGATACCATTCGCGTTTCGCTCACCGAGGATAGCGTACACGAGATTCCCGTGGCGCAGGCCATGGTCGCGCCGTTCAATGCGCGCGGGGCAGGAGAGGGGCCGGAGTTCCCCGATGTGCCGCTTTCCTACGATCCGTTTTCCTATCACCGTCGCGAGACCGCGCGAGTGGAGGTCAATGGCATCGCCCTCGGTGGCGAAGAGACCATGCGCGTCTTCACCTCGCAGGAGAAATGGGATGCGCTCGCGCACAAGATTGATCGGCTCGGCGATTACAAGCCGGAGCTCGTGCTGGAGAAATCCGGAGTAGTTGCGGTCGACCCGCTCGATGAATCTGCCGTGGCGAAGGTCAATGCTTCCCAGGATCCCGTCGTCGTGACGATTGCGGATGGCCTCGATGTGCCGGTCATCGCTGCCTATCGCCTGCTCGCCGCGCGTCTCGAGGAGCGGCACCCCATTTTGCTGAAGGACACACTCGCCCCGAGTGCCGACCCGAATGCGCCTTTCCTCGACACGCTGCTCACCGCCGCGAAGCGCATCGGCTCGCTGCTCTGCGATGGCATCGGCGACGCCGTGCTTGTGCAGGGCGAACACGCGCCGGGCCAATCCCTGCGCCTCGCTTACAACATCCTGCAAGCCGCCGGGTCGCGCATCTTCAAGACCGATTACGTCGCCTGCCCGAGCTGCGGCCGCACTCTTTTCAACCTGCAGACCACGACCGCGCGCATCAAGGCCGCGACCTCGCACCTCAAGGGCGTGAAGATCGCCATCATGGGCTGCATCGTGAATGGCCCGGGCGAAATGGCTGACGCGGATTTCGGTTACGTCGGGGGCGCGCCCGGCAAGGTGAACCTCTACGTGGGAAAGAAGCCGGTGAAGTTCAACATCCCCGAAGTCGAGGCGGTCGACCGGCTGCAAGATCTCATCCGCGAACACGGCAAGTGGGTCGACCCCGCGCCCGCCGCGGAGCCGGCTCAGGTTTAGGCGGAAGTACACGGAGGGACGCGCTCCCCGCGCGTTCCCACTCTTCCTTCCGCCTAACCCGTGAAATAGGGAACGCGCAGGAGCGCATCCCTCCGACCGATCCCACTCCAACCGTCAGAATCGTCAGATTCACCTTTCGCCTCTTCCTGCGCACTGCTAACCCTAACTGCTTCACATGCGAACTCGCGAACATTCGGACCAAGGCGTGCAAGTTCTGGCCATCGATGGTGAGATCGACCTCGCGTGTTCGCCCGACTTGCGGACGCTCCTCCACGCCTACGCCAAAAAGAAGTCGCCGGCGCTGTTGCTCGATTTCCAGGGCGTGACCTACGTCGATTCCTCCGGGCTCGCCACGCTCATCGAGTACGTCCGCCTGGCGCAACCTTTCGGCGGCAAATTCGGCCTCGCCCATGTGAGCGAGCGCGTGCGGACCATTTTCGACCTCGTGCGACTCAGCGAGTTCTTCCCGATTTATCCGACGCTCGCCGAGGCGCGCGCCGCTCTGCTCGCTGCGCCCGGCGTGTGAAAGACTACCTCGCGCTGAACGGCCAGATCCTTTACTGGACGCTTCTGGCGCCATGGCGCGGTCAATTTTTCAAGATCGGCGAGGTCTTTCACCAGATGGTCCTCATCGGCGTGCGTGCGCTGCCGATGGCCTCGCTCACCTCGTTCAGTATCGGGCTCACCCTGGCCATGCAGGCCGCGGGACAGCTCCGCAAAATGGGCGCGTCGCAGTTCGTGCCGGACCTGGTCATCCTCTCGCTGTTGCGCGAGTTGGGGCCGCTGCTCGTGGCGGTCGTCGTCATCGGGCGCAGTGGCTCAGCCGTTACCGCGGAGCTTGGCACGATGCGGGTCTCCGAGGAAATCGAGGCGCTGGAGGTGATGGCGATCAATCCCATTCGCTTTCTCATCGTGCCGCGGTTTCTCGCCATGATGATCATGCTTCCGGTGCTGACCATCTTTGGCAGCTACGTGGGCATGGTCGGTGGCTGGTCGATCTGCCACTTCGCCCTCGACTACAGCACCGCGTCTTACATCCTGCACTCCTTCGAACGCGCGCGGCCGTGGGATCTTTATTCCGGGCTCATCAAGAGCGTGGTCTTTGCCTGGATCATCATCACCATCGCCTGCCATATGGGCTTGCGTGTGGAAGGCGGCGCTGAGGGCGTGGGGCAGGCGACCACGGGCTCGGTGGTCTGGTCGCTGCTCATCATGCTCATCGCCAATGCCACCCTGACCGCCCTGTTTTTCTTCGCATGAGTGCGCCGCGCGACGATCCCGCACCGGTCATCGAAGTCACGGATCTCGTCCGCGATTTTCACGGCCGCAAGGTGCTCAATGGCGTCTCCTTCAAGGTAATGAGGGGCGACACGATGATCATCATGGGCGGTTCGGGTTGCGGCAAATCCACGCTGCTCCGCCACATCATCGGTGCGATGAAACCGACCAGTGGTTCGATCAAGCTTTTCGGCCAGGAAATCACCGGGTTGAAAGAAGCGGAACTGGCGCGCATTCGCCGCCGCTTCGGTGTGCTCTTTCAAAGCGGCGCACTGCTGCAATCGATGACCGTCGGTGAAAACGTGGCGCTGCCCATTCTCGAGCACGGGAAGCTCGACCCGAGCATCGTCGACCTCATGGTGAAGATGAAGCTGGAGATGGTCGGCCTCACCGGATTCGAGCATCTGAAGCCCGCGGAAATCAGCGGCGGAATGAAAAAACGCGTCGGCCTCGCGCGGGCGCTGGCGCTCGATCCCGAACTGCTCTTCAGCGATGAGCCGACGGCCGGCCTCGATCCGATCATGACCAGCGTGGTCGATATCCTCACCCAGGAGATGACGCGTAAGCTCGGCGTCACCGCCGTGGTCGTGACGCACGACATGACCAGCGCGTTTCGCATCGGCACGAAGATGATCATGCTCGGCACCGGGCCGAATCAGGGGAAGATCATTGCCGCGGGCACGCCGGAGGAAATGCGCGCGAACCCGCACGGCGAAGTGCAGCAATTCATCAAGGGCGAACCCGATGGCCCCGTGCCGTTGCGGCTCTCCAAGGGCGACTATGTCGAGCGGTTGCTCGGCCATCCCGGATACACCCGCACCAGCTACTCCGCATGAAAAAGAATCTCTCCGACTACATCGTCGCGCTGGTGGTCATCCTCTGCAGCCTCGTCCTGCTCGGGGCCCTGACCTACGCGCTCTCCGGGCGGCACGGCAAAAGTTCGGATCGCACGTTGGAGATCGATTATCCGGATGTGACGGGTATCAAGTTGCACTCCCAGGTCCGCTACGCGGGGGCGGACGCCGGCACGGTGACGAATATCCGCCTGCTCACCTTCGCCGAGCGCGAGGCTGCGGAGACCGAGGAGCAAAAGAAGAATGCCGTGCGTGTCACCATTACATTGCTCAAGGACGTGCCGCCGATTCCTTCCGACGTGCGCGCTTCGCTGGCGGCTGAGACATTGCTCAGTGAAAAGTTCGTCGCTCTTTCCGCGGGGACGCCCACGGCGCCGAAGCTGGCCAATGGCGCGATTCTGCAAGGTCATTCCGGTGGCGGACTGGATGGTCTGTTTGAGGCGGTCGGCCCGCTTGCGGAAAGTCTCCCTCACCTGCTCGCCACGGCGGAGGATCTGCTCAAGAGCATGAATCCGCTGCTCACGAAAACCGGCGACGCCGTCGATTCCGTGAAAGTCGCCGTCAACGATATCGGCCCGCGCGCGAGCAAGCTTTTGGATGGCTTGAAAGTGACCTCCGATTCCGCCGACGTGGCCGTGAAGCGTCTCGACAAAATGATCGCCGACGCCGACGGCCCGCTCAAAGGCGACCTTGAGGAGTTGAAAACCTCGATGGTCAAAATCCAAGGCACGCTGAATTCCGCGAACCTGCTCCTCACCCACACCGACAAGAATCTCGACGCCCGTCTGCAGGAACTTGCCGTCGTCTTTCAAAACCTGAAAGTCGTCTCCACGCACGCCAAAGCTGTAACCCAGGCCCTCGGCGAAAAGCCCAGCCGCCTCATCTTCAGCGGCAAACCGCAGAAACTGACCAGCGAAGAGGAGATTTTGCGAAGCAACAAGCCGGTGCCAGCGGTGAAGCCGTAGGGGGAAAGTTGATAGTGGATGGTTGAGAGTTGAGAGCCGCGACCGGTAGTTCCGTGGCTTTCGACCCAGCCGTGCGGAATCCCGTTCTCTTGGGTCGGAATTTTCCGCAGTCGAGTGCGTGGCTCTCAACTCTCAACCCTCAACTATCAACTCATTCAAAGTACGTATCCTCATGTGCATAAGCCGGCGCGCAGCAGCACAGAAACCGCAACGTCTCCCGCGCCACGATCGTGTGCCACGCCCCCGGCGGAATGAGGATCGCATCTCCCGGCCCGACGGTGCGCTTCTCGCCATTGATCTCCATCTCGCCGTTCCCTTCGAGGATGAAGTAAAACTCCTCGGACAGCTTGTGGTAATGCCGCTGCGTCGCTCCACCTGCCGGCACTTGGGCTTCGGCGAGACTTTGGTTCTGCACCGGCGCGTTGGCGCGATCGAGAATACTGCGAATCGTCGAGCCATCCTTGGTCGTGAAAGGCGGCTGGGTGCGGAGATTGAGGACCGTCATGCGTGCAGTGTCATCGCGCCCATCACCGTCCTGACAAGCCGAAAGCGTCCTGTGGCCGGGATCACTGAACATGATGGGTGAGGGCGTAGTGCGCATTCCCACCCAGTAGCGGCGTCTGCACTGGGTTCACTGCGGCCGGCTACCGCTCCCACTTGTCACTTGCCACGCGCATCTTTCCAGCATCCACTCCCGCGCATGAATTTCTTCCATGGCTGCACGGCGCTCATTACGGGGGCTTCCTCGGGGCTCGGCGCGGAATTCGCACGTCAGCTTGCACCGCATGCGCGTTCGCTCATTCTCGTCGCGCGGCGGCTGGAGCGGCTGGAGGCACTCAAGGAAGAACTCGATCGCCCCGGCCTCACCATTCACTGCCATGCGGCCGACGTGGCGGATGAAGTGCAGATCGAGGCGCTCCTCGCCGCTCTCGCGGCCAGCGGCGAACGCGTGAGCCTGCTGATCAACAATGCGGGGCTCGGCGATCACGGCTTTTTTGAGGACAGCGACTGGGAGCGCGTCGAGGCAATGCTCGACGTCAACATCAAGGCGCTCACCCGATTGACCCACGCGATCCTGCCTGACCTCGTCCGCGCCGGCCGCGGAGCGATTCTCAACGTGAGCTCCATCGCCAGCCTGTTGCCGCTGCCGAAGATGGCGGTCTACGCGGCGAGCAAGGCCTACGTCACCAGCTTTTCCGAGGGTCTGCGCGGCGAGTTGCGCGGCACCGGCGTCTCCGTGACTGCGCTGTGCCCCGGGCCGGTGAACACCGAGTTCTTCAACATCGCGGAGCGTGCGCAATCTCGCGAAAGCATGCCTGCGCCCGAGCTCTTCAAGGTGCCCGCCACCGAAGTCGTTGCCGCCGCGCTGGATGCCGTCGAGCGCGATCGCGCCCGCGTCATTCCCGGCTGGCTGGTGTGCATCATCATGACCATCGCCTCGCTGGTCCCGATCTTCGTCCTGCGCCTCTTCATCGCCCAACGGCGAAAGGAGAAGGCAGAGGGATAAAACGACAAAACATCTAATCGAGGAAAATCGCCCGCACCACGCTTGCGCCATTGGGTGTTGGATGTTGGATGTTTTCCCCTTATCAACGTCCCATGCTCGATCCGACCCGCCTCTTCTACTACCTCTTCGGCCTCCTCACGCTCATTGGTGGGATCCAGGCATTCGTCTCCGTTAAGAGCAAGCCTTCGCTCATTGCCGGTGGCATCTCCGGCATCCTTTTGCTCGTGGCGGGCTGGCTGCTCCAGTCGGGCCAGATCATGCCGGGCTTGATTCTCGGCCTTATCATTTGTCTCGGTTTGGCCGGGCGTTTCCTACCGAAATTTTTCAAGGGCGGTGGTTGGTGGCCGGCTGGTGTCGAAGGCTGGCTCGGCCTCATCGGGTTGGTGCTCTCGGTCATGGCGTTGGTGAAGAAATAACCGAAATCGGGCGTGAGGGTTCCTCGCATCGCACAATTCACCGGGCTCGGCCTGGCGACGTTTGTCCTGCTCACGGCCTGCCCACGGCCTCCAGAGCCGCAGTCCACTCCGCCTCCAGTAACGCCGCGCTCGCCCACGCCGACACCGCAGCCCACGCCTCCGACGCCGACCCCGCCGCCCTACGTGCCGAACAAAAAGCTGGAGGTCGGCAAGATCTTCAACGGCATGCAGTACAAGGTCACGCTCGAGACCGACCACGGCACGACCGCGACGCGCGACCGCAATGAACCCGGCAGCTACACCGCCGAGGTCACGGTGAAGGTGAAGGTGCCGAAGCCGCATCACGATCTCGAAGAGATCAAACGTCTCAACGAATCGCTCCCGGAAATTCTGCCCGGCCTGCCCGCTTTGCTCGACACCGCGAAAGTCTCGCCCGGTTTCGACAATCTCTACCGGCTGAAAGTGGCGTCCCTGCAGGCCAGCCTCATGCGCCTGGATAATCTGCTCACGCGTCACAATTTTTTCGACTGCGAGACGATCCTCGAGTTGCGCGACGCGAAGACGAGCCGCCGCGCGCTCTTGATCCAGGCGGATATGGATGTCGACACCGATGGTTCCGATCCCGATCGCGTGCCTGAGGTGGACGGCGCGTCGCCGACCTTCCAGCCTTTCACCAGTTATCGCTGGGCGCGCAAGACCACGAACCCCAGCTCGTTCGTCGCTCCGCGCGAGCTGAAGATCAAAAATTACGAATCGCAAATCTCCGCCGGTGTCGGCCTGGCATCGCGGCTGCGACAGGAGATCGCCGATCTGCGAACCGAGGTGTCCGATCTCAAAAAATACAGTTTCCTCATCGGCGCGGATGATCCCTTCATCGTCCTGCCCGAATCGCTCTTCGGGAAAAGCAAGGGAGCATTCGCGCCGGCGATCGGCGACTATTGTGTCGTGGCCTATCAAAAGACGCTCTATCCCGCGATCGTCGGCGACGCGGGTCCGCGCAACCTCATCGGCGAGGCGTCGCTGCGCGTTTGCAAGGAGGTCAATGCGAAGTCGACTTCGGAGAATCGCCCGGTCAGCGATTTGAAGGTGACCTACATCGTCTTTCCGGGCACCGCGGAAAAATACGACGCGCCGAATCTCGACCACTGGTACGAGCGTTGTGAGAAGCTGCTGAACGAAATTGGCGGACACAACGGGACGTTGTTCAAGTGGGAGGACCTGACCAAACCCAAGCTGCCACTCGCGACGCCCACACCGAGCACTCCGGCTCCGGGCACGCCAGCCCCCTCGACGCCCGCGCCTGGTACCCCGGCTGCCAGTCCGACCCCGACCGCTGCGCCGAAAAGCAGTCCGTCACCTGGCACGCCGAAAGCGAGTCCGGCGCTGACTACGCCGGCCCCCACGACTCCGATTCTACCGACGCCCAAGCCCGTGCCGTAGTCATCGGGAACGGTGAAGAGACGCTTGCGTTT
>NZ_ABVL01000019.1 GCF_000173075.1 Chthoniobacter flavus Ellin428 | reverse complement strand
AACACGGATGCACCCCGGAGGCGGTGCCGGAATTTCTCGCTCGTGGAATTTTCCTCCACCCCTACCGGGGTGGGCCCGTTAGGGAACGTTATCCGGGGGTGGCGCTCGCAAGCTCGCTTACCCCCGGCTAAGTCCGGTATCCCTCCGGGATACGCTCTGCCCGGAGCGATTCCACGCGGTTCAACTCGTAATCCCCACCTGGCGGTTGAATGTTCATTACGCGGCGGCGTTCTCGGGCGCACGCCCGTGGGACAATGGCTCCGGCAGGGTGACGAATTCCTGCATCGACGCGTAAAGCTGGGAAAAGTCCGGATCGAAAAGATGGCCGATGAGCGAATCGGTCAGGAGTCCGCGATGCTCGGGGTAAGCCTTCAGCATCCGACCGAAAGAGAAATTCGGATCGTAGAACGCGTAGACCAGCTTGCGCATGTTTTCCATGCCGCGGCAGAGCGTCTCGCCGTACTCGACGAATTGCGAACCGCTGAAATCCCCCGTCGTGAGGGCGGCGTCCACCGCATCCGCGGCCATCTCGCCGCTCTTCAGCGCGAGGAAGACACCGCTGGAGAAAACCGGATCGAGAAACGCGAAGGCGTCGCCCGCGAGCAGCAGGCCGTCCGCCGCGCAGTATTTCGAGCGATAGGAGAATTCGCTGGTCACGAAGTATTCGCCGAACTGCTCGCCCATGCTGAGGTGTTCCTTGATCCAGGCGTTGCGCTCGATCTCGCGCTGCATGATTTTCGCCGGGTCCTTGGACTCGGAAAACAGGTAATCCTTTTCCGCCACGATGCCGACGCTGACGGTGTCGTTCTTCAGCGGGATGTACCAGAACCAGCCGCGTCCTTCGACATAGGCGACGGTCGTATTGCCTTCATCAATGCCCGGGTCGCGCTTGGCGCCGCGGAAGTAAGTCCAGATGGCGATCTTGTTCAGCTTCGCGTCCTTCACGCGCCAGCCATCGCGCGCGATAGAGATCTGCTCGCGGCCGGAGCAATCGACGGTCATCGGTGCGTAGAATTCATGCGTCGCGCCGTTTTCATCGCGCGCTTCCACACCGATCACTTTTCCGCTCTCGTCCTTCAGCAATCGCGTCACCGGGGTGAGCTCGCGCACCTCGGCGCCTTTGGCCCGCGCATTTTTCAGCAGCATCAGGTCGAAGTCCGCGCGCTCGACCTGCCAGGTCGTGGAGCTTGGGTGATCGTAGTGCTGGAAGAAATAGAAGGGCGCGGATTGCCGGCCATCCTGCGTGACGAACTGCACGCTGTATTTTTTCGTGTAAGCGATGTGGTTCATTTCCTCGACCAGACCGAGACGGTTCAGCGTGAACCAGCAGTACGGCATGAGCGATTCGCCGACATGATAGCGGGGAAATTTTTCCTTCTCGAGCACCAGCACCCGCCGGCCCTTCTCCGCCAGCAGCGCGGCGGTCGTCGTGCCCGCCGGGCCGGCGCCGATGATGATCACTTCGTATTGATTGGACATATTCATCGCTAAACTAAATTCGGACGGCATCCGCGGGACGCAAGACCTCCACGATCCGCGCCAGGACGCGGTCGTTTTCGCCAAGCAGGACGTTGCTGCGTCCATAAAATTCCCGGGCCTCGGGCAGACGGAAAAGACGCTGCATCATCGCGTCCGCGCCGAGCTTGATGAAACCGCGTGGCTCGCTGCGATAGCGAACGCCGAAGCGGTTGAGCAATCCACCGAGCGGCAGATGTTGCTCGAGAATGAGCCGGCGCAATTCGCCGTCGAACGCCGTGAGGTCGATCTCGATCGCGCCATATTCCACGGGCAGATCGGTCGACTCGATGTGCAACACCACTTCGCGACGATACGCCTCGGGCGTGTGCTCGCGGTGCAACACCTCGAGCACGATCTTGCCTTCCCAGAAAGTTTCGAGGCGTGAGGTCATGTCTCCATGATGGACCAGCAAGCGCCGGTAGGGCTCGGGCACGGCCGGGCCATCGACCATCTCGTATTCCGGCAGGGCGTGGCCGCCCGCCTGCCAGAACAGCGTGAGCGGGTAGAGCAGTTCGGTTTCGTTGGCGGCGATCATACGTAGCGGGGGCCGCGATGTTGGGGGAGGAAGAAGGCGTGGAGCAGGGTGTCGACCTTGAGCAGGGCCTCACGGGTCAGAACGATCCAGCCGCCCTCGTCGCTGATCAATTTGCGCGTGCGCAGATCATCGAACTGTTCTCGGAAACGTTCGCCGACGTTCACGCCGAATTTTTCCTGGAAGTATTGCTGGTTCACCCGGCCGAGCTTCATCTGCAGGATGAACTCGCGGATCATCCGCTCTTCCTCCGTCGTCGTCATCGCGCGGGAGATCGGCAGATCGCCACGCTGAATCGCTTCGAGGTATTGCGAGAATTCGGTGATGTTTTGGAAGTGTGTGCCGGCGATGTGGGAGAACGAAGCCACGCCGAGCCCGACGAGATCCGCGCCGCTCCAGAGGGCATCGCGATAGACGAACTTCGTCTTCTGCGGATCGCGCACCGCGGTGTAACCGCTGGTCACGGTGTAGCCGACCTTTTCGAGTTCGCTGAAAGCGTAGTCCACCCAGCCGCGCTTGGTGTGCCAGTTGGCCACGGGTGCGGTGAGTTTGCCCTCGGCTTTCATCTCTTTGTAGATGCCGGTGTTGTAAGGCACTTCCATCTGGTAAATCGTCACGCTGTCGGGGAGCAGTTCCACCGTTTTGCGCACGTTCTCGCGCCAGTTTTCGTCGGTCTCCTCGACCATGCCGGAGATGAGGTCGATATTGATCTGTGGGAAGCCGATGGAGCGCGCGAAGTTGTAGG
Source organism: Chthoniobacter flavus Ellin428 (assembly GCF_000173075.1). Classification (GTDB taxonomy): domain Bacteria; phylum Verrucomicrobiota; class Verrucomicrobiia; order Chthoniobacterales; family Chthoniobacteraceae; genus Chthoniobacter; species Chthoniobacter flavus. The sequence goes on along the minus strand of NZ_ABVL01000019.1, from coordinate 136,404 downwards.
CGCGATAGATTTCATCGGTCCGATGCGCGCGGCCGTTGATCTCCAAAATGTGGCTGTCGAAATTTTCCACGCCGAGGGAGAGACGCGTGACGCCGATCTCGCGGATGGCGCTGAGCTTCGCTTCGTTGAGCGTCCCGGGTTCGGCCTCGAAGGCGACCTCCTCCGCTTCGTCCCACGGCAGCAATTCTTTCATGCGGTCGGTCAGCGATTTGAGCTGCGCCACGGAAAGATAGCTCGGGGTGCCGCCGCCGAAATAGATGAAGCGCGGCTTGCGTCCGCGAATGAGCGGCGACTTCGCGTAGATCTCCAGTTCGGCGATGCCCGCGTCGAGGTAGCGCTTGATTTCGTCGGCATTCTTGTCGGTGTAGACGCGGAAGTAGCAGAAGTGGCAGCGCTTCCGGCAAACGGCACGTGAAATACACGCCGAGCGGCACGCCGGGTTTCTGTGTTTGGTCGAGCAGGCCGCGCACCGTCTTTGCGGTCTCGGCATCCCAATAAGCGAATGGCGGGTAGTTCGAAACGAAGTAATTACCGACCTCTGTTTCGTCGTGTTTCTTTTCTTCTGCGAGAATTTCGAGAACGTCGTGACTCATGGTTTTGCGGGTGTTGAAGGTTTGCCAAAGGCGTAGAGGTTTCCATCTTCTGCGCCGACGATGATCAGGCCATTGGAGGCCGCGGGTGAGGCTGTGACCGGGGCGCCGATTTCGTATTCCCAGCGCTCCTTGCCATCGGCGAGATTCACACAATAAAGGCGGCCATCTTCGCAGCCGACCACAATGCCGTCGCCGCAAATGACCGGCGAGCTGTCGACCTGGCCGCGGGCATCGAAATTCCACACGCCCTTGCCGGTGGCGCGATCGATGCAATGCAAGCGTTTGTCACGGCCGCCGATGACTACTTTGTCGTCGGTCAAAGCCGCGGAGGAAAAATAAGGGAAGTTCCGGTCACGATACTTCCATTGGATCTCGTTGCCCTTCGGCCCGTTGGGATCGAAGGCGATGACGAGGTTGCCGTAATTGCCGACATAGCCGGTGCTGCCCATGATGGCGACGGAAGAAGCGATGTAGGCCTCGGATTCGATCTGCCGCAGTTCCTTGCCGTCGCTGAGTTGCAGCACGTGGATATAGCTGTCGCAGCCGCCGAAGACGATTTCGCCGCTGGAGAAAATGGCGGGCGAGCCGTTGATGTAATTGTCCGTCCCGTGCGTCCAGACGACCTTGCCGGTGGCGGCGTCGACGCAGTGCAGGTTCGTGTCGTAGCTGCCGATGAGCAGCCATTCGCCGACGCCGTTCGGGTTCTTCGCGTAGTTTGCGCCACCCATCACTTTGTCGCCGGTCTCGTACTTCCACTTCAGCTTTCCGGTAGCCGCGTCGAGCGCGTAAACATTGCCGTCGCCGGAGCCCTGGTAGACGACGTCGTGCAAGACCAACGGCGTGGCCTCGATGCTCGCCTCGGTCTTGAACGTCCACAGTTCCTTGCCGGTGTAAAAGTCGACCGCGTGGATGATGCCATCGTCGTCGCCAACGAAGACGCGTCCGCCGACCACGGCCGCGCCGGCCTTGATTGGTTTGCCCGCGGAAAACGTCCACGCTAGATCCGGCTTCGCCGGCGCAGGCATATCGGTGCGACCCTGCAATTGCGGGCCGCCGCGGTGCATCGGCCAGTCGGATGCATGAGCGGTGATCGTGAGCGAGAAGAGCGCAAGCAGGCCGCATTTCCAGAATACCGATTCTCTCCTCGGTGTCATCCTGAGCGGAGCGGAGGGAGTTTTAACGACCGAAGCGCAGTCGAAGGACCCGGCCGCTTTAGTAGAGATTCTCGCTGGTTGTTCGGCCGGATCCTTCGACTGCGTGCCCCGCCCCCTTGCCGCCGGGGCACTTCGCTCAGGATGACGCCGAGGAGAAAGCCGCGGCCCCCGAAACGTCAGCACGTCGGTCCCGTCCAAATGTAATTCGCAAACACGACCCAGCGCTTTCATCCGAAGACCTCCTCATAAAGGCGTTCGAAATCTTCCGCGGCGATGGTGCGCGGGTTGAAATTGGCGGTCCACTGCTGCGCCGCTTCCCTGGCCAGCGAGGGGAACTGTTTGTGGTCGATTTTGTACTGCGAGAGGCCTTCGCGCATCTTGGCGACGTCGAGCAGCACTTCCAGTTCAGCGACGAATTCCTCGATCGGGCCGAGGTCCGCGGCATCGCTCAATTCCATGTAACGCTCATGCGCGAGGGGATCGCGCGCGTTGAAGCCGATCACTGCCGGAAGCATGAGGCCCACGGCCTGACCGTGCACGACGCCGAAGCGCGCGGTCAGGGGATTGGCCGCGGAATGCGCCGCGCCGAGCATGCTGTTCTCAATCGCGGTACCGGCGAACGCGGCGCTCAGTTGCATCATGCCACGGGCTTCGAGATCCTGCGGATCGCGCAACACGCGCTCGAGTCCGCCGAGGCAAAGGCGGAACGCTTCACGGGAATAGATCGCCGAGACCGAGGTGCGCTTTTTCGTCACCGCGGTTTCCACGGCGTGCACCAGCGTATCGATGCCGGTACAGGCGGTGACGCGCGGGGGCTGGGAAATGGTGAGCAGCGGATCGAGGATCGCTACTTTCGCCGCGGCCTTGGGATCGCCGCAGGCCATCTTCAGGTGCGTCTGGTCATCGGAAATCAGGGCGAAGGATTGGCATTCGCTGCCGGTGCCCGCGGTCGTCGGAATGGCGATCATCGGCAGCATCGGCTTCGTGGCCTTGCCGACGCCCCAGTAGTCCTTCATCTGGCCACCATTGGTGAGGATGAAATTCGTGCCCTTCGCGGTGTCCATGCTGCTGCCGCCGCCGAGGCCAACGATGAGATCGATGCCCGCCTGGCGTGCCACTTCCACGCAGCGATCGACATCGACCGTCGTGGGGTTTTCGCGCACTTCATCGAAAATGGTGACGTACAAACCGGCGCCTTCGATGAAGCCCACGGCGCGCGCCGGATGGCCGGCCGCGACAATGCCTTTATCGGTGACGAGCAGGACGTGCTTCGCGCCCAATTCCCGCGCCAGTTCCCCCACCCGCTCGATGCTGTCCTCGCCGAAAATCACGCGCGTGCGCGGACTGAAGTCGAAGCCTTTCAGGCCGGGTGTCGTGGGGGAATGGCGAGTGGTGGCGTGCATGGTCAGGGAAGGGAAATCGCGCGCGTCAGGATGAAGTCGTCCATCACGTAGCCGCCTCCGATGTCGAACACCGTGGAGCGTTCGACGGCGTAGCCGGCGCGCTCGTAGGCGCGGAGGGCGCGGGCGTTTTGCTTGTTCACCTGGAGCCAGACGGCGCCGGCGCCGCGTTCTGCAGCGAGGGCATGGACGCGTTCGAGCAACTGTTGACCGAAGCCGAGGCCTTGCTGTTCCGGCAAGAGGTAAAGTTTGTTGAGCTTCAGACGTCGCGGCTCCGGTTCGAAAGTGCAGGAGTGGAACCCGATCATCTCGCTGTCGAGCCACGCGATTTCCCAGATGACGCCTTCGCGCAATTCGCGCGCAATCGTCTCCGGCGCATACATCCAGGCGAGCATGTAATCGATCTGCCCGGGCGTGAGCAGCTCGACGTAGGATTCGCGCCAGATCTTTTCCGCCAGCGCCCGCAACGCCGGAATTTCCGCCTCACTCGCGGAGCGAATCGCGAGGGAAGCAACCGGACGGGCGAGCGAAGGCATGAGAAGGCGGGGGTTACCAGCCGCGCTCAATCGAGCGCCGGCGGTAGAGGAATTCGAACATGTTGCCTTCGTGCGGCTGGTCCCAGGAAATCGCCATCGTCGAGACGGGACCGATATTCAGGCGCTCGATTTCGGGGAAAGCCTGGATTTGCTCGATGAATTTTTCGTCCTTCGTAATCGCCGAGACGGAGAGCGAATAGCCGATCTGGCTCAGCATCTCAGATTGCGGGCACTGCACCACGCTGGCGTAGGGGCAGAGATATTCCTTGTTCGCCAGCGGATGCGCGAAGCTGTCGCACTGCACAATGGTCGGGCGCAGATACACACCCCCTTCAAACTCCACCTTGCGCGGACCGTTGCGATACTTTGCCGTAGCTTCGACCGCGCCCGGCGTCTTCAGGCCATCTTCGATCTGGGCGTCGATAAAGTCGGCCATCTTCACATTGGCGAAACCGCTGAGCTTCGCCTCGGGATCGTCGTTTTTCTTCGGCACGATCGGACCGAGTTTCTGCGCGAGGGCGTCGGCGATTTCCGCGGCGTATTTCGGCACAACGATCGCGCTGGCATTGATGCACGAGCGGCCGCCGTTGTCGGAAATGCTGGCGACCATCACGTCGATGTAGTCGCGCCAGTTTTCGATTTGGTCTTCGCCGATGAGAATCTTGCTCCAGCCCGGACCGTGCAACTGAATGGCGGGGTTGTCCGCGTACTGCGCCATGGTCGCCTTGTCGCCGAAGATGAGCGAACGGCCGCACGTCTTGAGAATCTCGGCCGCGCCCTCGTGGTCGGTCGGATAAAAGCCAAACGCTTCCGCCGGGACACCCGCGGCGATGAAGGCCTGGATGAGACGGAACGGCGTCCACGGCTCGTCGCGGCCGGGTTTGATGACGACCGGCGTCTTCAGCGCGATGGCCGGCAGCCAGAGGGAATTCACCGCCGGCGAATTGCTCGGCATGACGAGGCCCAGCGCCTGGCAGGTGGGGAAGAAGGAAAGCTTGGTGCCAAACTGCTCGCCGAAACCGGCATCGAGGATCGACATGTCGAGCCCGCGCGAAAGGCCATTGAGGATTTCGCCGAGATGGGTCAGCGCGTAATGGATCTTCGCCATGTTACGGCGCACCATGACGTGCGGGAGACCACTGGTGGCGCTCAGCGTGGCGATGTATTCCTCTGCCGATTGCGTATGACCCTTGTCGCCAAGCGGCAGCGTGCCGTTAAGGAAAAGCTCTCCCGCCTTGGCGGACATCTCGATGAGCTGCGAAACGGTGAATTTCTTCAGGGCGGCGCGGGCTTCGCCCAGCTTGCGGAAGTCCTTGCGCAGGATTCCGGCATTGATCGTCGAGACGACCGCCTTCACCTCGCCGGTGCGATGATCTTTGATCTCGAGTTTATCGAGGCTTTCGTAGTTGCGACCGAGACGTAAAACGGGGAGGTGCGGGACTTGCATGGTCGTGAGGGGTGGCGAGGAGCAGGGAAGCGTTGTTTATACGTCTGCGTATTAAATCCTGCAACGGGTTTTTCCTTGGTGAAAAGTTGCCTACAGAGGTATTTTCAACAGAGTGTTTTCGGTGTGGCAGAGGGTTCGTTAAGGAGTCGTCAGTTCCAGCGTTCCCCACAATTTCGGCGTTAATTGGGCTTCACTGGGCACGTCGGCCACGATCGCGGTGGCCTTGTTCGTCCAGTAGACTCGCTGCAGGGTTTGAGTGCCGTTGCCGCGCAGCACCCCGAGATCGCCGCGCAACCGCACCCCGGAGTGGAGGTTCTGGAAGGCCGTGCCCAGGGTTTTGAGCGGAATGCTGAACTCGAAGTGGCCGGTGCCATCGTCGGCGAGTTGCACTTCAGAGGAGACGTCGTCCACGCGATCCAGAGTGATCGTCCGCCACGGGCTGCTGAATTTGGCCAGTTCTTTGGTGCCGGCGACCACCGCTCGATACAGCAGCGCACGGGTTTTCCCGGCCACGCGCGTGACCAGCAGGCGGATATCGCCTTCCACCGGGGCGTCCCCTTTGCGCTCGCCGCCGGGACCGAGCATCAGATCCAGCGCGCCACCGGTCTTGAAGAGCCCATTCCCCGCGTCGCCGGCGTTTTGCAGAAGGTCTTTCTCATTGCTGCGGAAAGCGGCGTAGAGGCGGTCGCCGCTGATCGCCAGCGCGCCGCTCACATCATAAGGCAAACTGTTGCTGTTGAAATTGGCCTTGGTCCCGCGCTGATCGATGACCGCCCATTGCGCACCGGACCAGTCGTCCAGTTTGCCGTCCACGGTGAGAGGCTTGCTCGAAACCGCGACGCGCAAGACTTCCGTGCCGCGTTCCCGCTGCCGGGCAGCTTCGCGCTCCGCGCCCCAAGCGGCAGCCTTGGTGAGGTCGGCGGCGCTGAGATCGAGAGCCGCATCGGACAGGCGATGCAGCTTTTCCAAACCGTCCACGCGCACCAGCGAGCTCCGCCCACCGTCGACCAGATGCACTTTCCCATCCGGCGTTTGCGTGATGCTCGGCCAGAAATTCTCGTCGTGCAGCGTGAGATCGGTCACGTCCATGTTGGGCTCCGCATGCGGCATCTGCCACAGAATGCCGAGCCGCACATCCTGGAAAAGCTGAGCGACGAAGAGGCCGTCGGCGGTGAAAAGATACATGTCGCCCATGTTGCCATTCACACACCAGAGCGGGCCGGTGTCGCTGCCCGCGGGATTGATGAAACCACCGAGCAGGCGCGTCGTGCCGATGAGCATGCCGCGGCGATCGGGGATGGCGGCTTCGTGTGAGGCGTGCAGTCCCGGCCACAAGCTAGGGTAACTCCAGCGTGGCTGGCCCTTGAAGACGCCGGCCAGGCTGTCGGCCGGATAAGGCGCGGGCGCGACAGTGGAGATCGTCCAGCCACTCGGATCGGCGAGCACTTGATCGCCGCCGCTGGACATCGGCTTCTGCGCGCCTGGGAAGAGCGTCTCGCCCTTGGCGAGATCATAGACCGGCACGCCCCTGTCCGTGAAGCGCACGGGCGCGTAACGCATGGCCGCGTTATCGACTCGCGAGGCCGCGAAGGCCAGTCCCGGCTGGACGACGATGCCGCCGCTCGTAGCCTTGATCATCTGCACTTCGTCCGGCTGCGGGAGGCCGTCGCCATTGAGATCGCTCCACGCACAGAAAGTCGCGTTCTTCGACGGATCGCCCCCGAGATCGACCCCAGCCGGCCAGCGCGACTTGAATTCCGGTTGGCGCAGGATCGGCCAATCGTCGGCCCGGCCAAAGGCCGCGACGCGACGCGCGACATCCTTGTCTTCCAGCCAGAGTGTGACGAAAGGCGAACCGGTCGTCGGGTTGGAATTGAAGCTGTTCGAGAAATAGCGCCGCCCTTGGAAGTAGAGCGGATATTCGGGCAGGCCGTCGGTGTGCGATTCCGAGGAGCCATCCGCGCCATCACCCGTGGGACGCCAGAAAACCGTGGTGAGCCGATCGGTGCCATGCTCACGATCCAGCGTGAACTCCATCCCACGATAGAAAAAGCGATTGGCGTCCTGCGAATCGAGCTGGCCGCCACCGCCATATTCGCTCGGTCCGTAGTAGGCGTGCACCAGCTTTCCGTCCGTGCTCCACACGCTGACCCGCTTCGGCTGGTAATCCGCCTCGGCCACCCAGACGCGGCCACGCTCATCCACGCACAGGCCGTTCGGGTTGTTGATGTGCAGTTCATCGTAGGCGCCCGCGCGCGGTGCGCCGGGCTTGCCCAACGTTCCGAGCAGCTTTCCACTCGGGCCGAACATTTTCACCTGCTGCGACGTGCCGCGATCGCTGATGTAGAAATTGCCACGCGCATCGAGCGCGATGTGCCGCGGGTCTTGGAGGCCCTTCGCAATAACCGGTTGGCCATCATCGAGATTCGGCACATTCGGCAGGCCGTGAATGGTGTGGCGCATCAGCCTCGTGCCGCTCAATACGAACAGATGGCCCTCCTTGTCGAAAGCCATTCCGCGTGGGTCCGCCACTTTCGCCTGGCCCAAGGTCTTGCCGGTATGCGCGTCGACGAAGAGCAATTCATTCTGGCGCGGCAGGGAAACAACGAGCAGCCCATTGTGCGCCGCGACACCGGCGAGCACATAGGTCTTGTCGCCACCATCGAACCCCACGAGCGGCTCCGGTTTGATGCCGATCACCTTCCCCTTGTCGCGGCGCCAATCTTCGCCGAGCTGCACCTTGAGCACCGGTTTGTCCTCGTCCTTGATCGTCTTCGCCGTAATGCGCAGCTCGCCATCGCGAATCGCACCGACGTAGCAGAGGACATTCTTGTCCGCATCCGCACCTGCGTCGCAGGCCAGCGTCGCGGCGCTCGTCCAGATGCCGTTGCCGACCCAGCCCTGACCACCGATCTTTTTGCCATCGGTCGTCAGCCATTGCAGGCCATGCCCGCCCTCGGACACAACCGCGCCAAGATAAATACGCGGCTGCCCCTCGGGCGTGCGGTCGCCGGGGACAAACAATGCCGCCGTCGGCGGGGTGTGATTGGTCATCCAGCAACCAGTCTTGTCAGCAGTCTCCCACGCCGGTTTGCCTGCGCTGTAGACACTCATCTCGTAGCGCAGCTTGATCTCCGGATGCACCAACCCGCGCACGGTGTAGTGGCCGGGCGCCACGAACTGCATGGGAATGTGATAGAGACCGTGGCGCGCAGCGTCCCGGTCGCGACCGAGATCATCCGAGCCATCCCACCACGCGACGTTGTCGCCGGCCGGGAAGGGATCTTCGCTAATGAGATTGCGCACCCGCTTGCCGCTGGCATCGTCGATGACCAGCGTGACATAGCCGGGCTCGCGCAATTTGAAATGCACCGGAATGGGCGGATGCTCGTCTCGCTTTTCGACCGGCAGTAACGCGATCTTCGCGTCGTCCTGGCCGAGCGGCATCAGCGCCATGATTTCCGTGAGCCACACTGCGCGGCCCTCGCGCGTGTTGCCTTTCAAGTGCGGATGCCCTTCCACCGCCGACCGCGTCATGCGCAAGCGCACCGCCCGCGTGGTCACCGTGGAACCGAAATCGAGAAAATTGGGCGCGAGCGTTTGCGGATAACCGGCCTGCCAGCCCTTGGCCGAGGCGACCTGTTTCCAGTCCTTCTCCGTCGCCTCCTGCGGATGCAGGTCCGCCGGGCCGGTGAAAATCTCGGCATCGACATCCGCCACGCCCACGCCGAGACACGCGAGTCCACGCAAGGTCACCGGCTTGGACCACGTCAGCGTCACCCATTGAGGATGCTCGGTGCTAACCGTCGGCGCGGTTCGCACCGCTTCATCCTGTCCGCGCGCGGGCAGGTTGCTCCAAGCCTGCCAGGTGTTGTTGTTCGATTCGTCGTTCAGGCGATCGGCCGCCTTGGGGTTGGCGCTCGCTGCGGCCACGGCTTGCGGGGCGATATTGGCCACACGTTCGGGCAGCACCCAGGCGCCACCGAGCCAGCCGGCAAATTCCTTATCCGTCGTCTTCGGCGTGTGGCTGAAGCGTAACGCGCGCGTCTTCGTCCCCGGTGGCAATACCCAGACCGCAAATTCATCGGGCCCGACTTCCCCACTGCCCACCGCCCCTTTAATGACGCGCGTCGCGGGCAGCCATTGCGATTCGTCATCCAGCCTTCCGGGATACTCCGCGCCTTCGCGCAAAACGCTGAGCAAACCGCCACCGCGCACGATCACTGCGCCACACGGCACCGGCGCTTTCCAACCAATCCGCAGATAGCGCGCCCCCGGATTCGTCGACACGCCATACTTCGTCCCCGCATGACCCACGTGCTCTTTCGGTAAGCCAATGACCCAACGCGGCCCTTCTTTCTGCTCGACCGGACGCGCCGCGCCATCCACCCATTCGGTGAACGCCGCCGCATCCAGTTGCGAAGCATCGAGCGGCGTCTGGAACGCCGACGGTTGTTGCGCATAAAGCGCCGCGGGCACGAGGAGGGGGAACAGCAGTCGTTTCATAAGAGGATTGCCCGATACGAAAAACCGGCCGTCGCGGAAGCAACGGCCGGTGAATTCGATAGCGGGCTAGTAGACGCCTTCGACGATGGTCTTCTCCATCGCGCCGAAGGGTCGCACTTCGGCCACGCCGTCCCACGCGTATGGGGCGCGCGGCTTGCGGCGGAGGGCTTCGTCGCGCTCCAGGAAGCGTGGCATGAAAAATTCCTTCGTCAGCGTGGTCAGCTCCACACGGCCCCACGTGTCGTAATCGACCGTCTTCTCCGTGTCCTTTGGATCTACCACACGCAACACCGCGCGCGGTTGCGGCGCGTAGTAGGTGATGGAGAAATTGTCCTCCGGACGGAGCGGCACGCTGGCCGCGAGGCCCATGAGGGTGTTGCCGTAGGTCGGGTAGAAACCGATGCGATTCTCGAGCACTTCCTCGACGATGAAACGCACATACTGCGGGAGCATGGTCGTGCCGCCGCAGAAGACGCCGCGAATACCGGCTTCGTAGATATCGACCTTCTCGGCCAGCGCTTCGAGCAGCTTGGGCGTGGTGAAGAGACCGGCGATCTTGCGATGCTTGAGGATCATCGCCGCCTGGTCGACCACATGCTCCATGTAGGCTTTGGCTTCGTCGAATTTCTTGTTCGAGATGAGCTTCTTCACCCAGCGCGGATCAAGGTCGATGAAGTAACAGGAAGAGCCGCGCACATTGGCGAGATGCTCGATAGCGAGGCGCAGACGGCGCGGGCCGGTCGGGCCCATCATCAGCCAGGCCACGCCCTTCGGGAAATGCTCGTCGTTGATCTTGTCCGAGAACTCGGAGTAATCGACGCGGAAATCATTCCAGCCGATGCGCTGCTTCGGCATGCCGGTAGTGCCACCGGTCTCGAAGATGTTGAACGGCTTGCCCTTGAATTCCTTCGGCACCCAGACTTCCGGCTGCAGGTCGCGCAGCCATTCGTCCTGAAAGTGCGGGAACTTCTTCACGTCTTCGATGGTATTGATTTCCTTGCGCGGATCGAAGTTCTTCGAGGCCCATTCGAGCCAGAAGGGACAACCGGTCTCCGGCGAGAAATGCCACGCGATGATCTCGCGCAGGTGCGCGTCGAGTTGCTGTTGAGCTTGTTCGGAAGTGAGCTGGATCATGACTTAATCAAAATGTTCGTCGGTGGGTTCCGGGAGGCAGAAGCCGAGGATAACACCGAGAATGACGATGCCAAGGCCGAGCCAACCGGCCGCCTGGGCCATCTGTTGGTATGGGCTGCCGGTAAAATGGGTCGCGAGCATCGGGGTGACAAACGCCGCGCCCGTGCCTATCATGCGACCACCCACGTTGGTCGCGAAACTGCCGCCCGTGCCACGCAGGTGCAGCGGGAAAACCTTGGGCAGATACTCGCCGAGGAAACTGAATTGCGAGGTCGTGACAAAACCTGCCGCAGCCATGCCCCAGACAAACACATTCGCGTCCTGCTTGTAGAGCACGAGATAGGTCACCGGCAGGATGATGAGACCGGGAATCTGCAAAATGCGCAGGATCGCCCGGCGGCTGATACCGGCGACGATGAGCAACGCGAGAACGATTCGTCCGATGAGACCGCCGGTTTCTTGATAACCCTGGGTCCGGCTGCCCACTTCCTTCACCTGATCCATCAGCGGCTTCTGCTTGGCCGCATTCGCCTTGAGCGGTCCCATCGCCGCGGCGCGCTCCGGCGTCCCCGGTTGGGTGGCGTCAAACGCCGCATTGAGTTGCTTCGACTGAGCCACCAGCGGTAGCAGGGCCGCGCGCTGTTCGGCGAGGTTCGGCAGACCTGGCGCGATGCGTCCCGGCGTCTGCTGCAAGCAACCGAAGGCCACGCCATAGGCACACGCGGAAAGGCCCGCGGTGACAAGCGTCGCCCGGCGCAGGCCTGGCGAAAAGAGCTCGAGGAAGCTGGGCCGCTTGAGGGTGCCGGCGTCTTTCTTTTCCCGCCAGATGCGCGATTCCGGCACGAAGGGCAACATCAGCGCAATCGGGATGGCGGGAAGGATGCCGCTCAACAGGAGATAGCGCCAACTCGCCGGACCAGCCTGACCCGGAACCACCGGCATGCCGAGGTGATGCCAATCTTTCGCATGCGCGATGATGTAGAAGTTCACCATGGTGACGATGACACCACCGAGCGAAGCAAAGGCCTGGGTAATACCGAGCAAGCGCTCGCGCTGCACCTTGTCGCTGAAAACCTCCGACATCCAGGTGATCGCGGCGACGAACTCGATGCAGACGCCGACGAAGGTCACGCAGCGCCAGAAGATGAACTCGTTCAGCGTGTGGGCAAACGCACCGAAGACCGGCGACAGCGAGTAAATGTAGATGCCGATCGCCATGACCGATTTCCGGCCGAGGCGGTCGATCAACCAACCCCCGAGCAAACCGAAGACGCCGCCACAGAGCGCGGTCATCCACAGGAGTTCGCCCATCGTCTTCGACACCGCTGGATTGCTGAGCGGCACCTTGAGCAATTCGGAAATTGCCTGCGGCCCCGCCAGTGGCGTCATGAGCAACTGGTAAGTATCGAAGAGGAAGCCGATGCTGGCGATGATGATGATCAGCCAGGTACGGAACGTCAGTTTGGGTGCAGTCGTATCGGTCATGGGGGAGGGCGTGCGAGCCTTGGGTTGTGCGGCCCGCGCGCCCTGCCGGGCGAACTCAGCCGCGCTGAGTTACTTCTTGGCCGCTTCCCCGGGCTTGGCGCCCTCGGCGACGGCAAACAGATGCGTCTGCGTGGCCACGAAGAGCGTGCCATTGGCGACGATCGGCGTGGAAAGCACGGGCGCACCCATGTTCACTTCGCTGAGGAGCTTGAACTTTTTGTCCGCGGCGAAGCAGCGGAAGTCACCGTCTTCGTCGCCGCAATAGACCTTGCCGTCCACCGCCAGGGTCGAACCCCAGACGTGCGACTTCATGTCGTACTCCCAGTATTTCTTACCGGTCTCGGCATCGAGGCAATAGACGAACCCGCTGAAGTCACCAACGAAGAGCAGACCCGTGGTCGGATCGATGCTCACAGTCGAGATCGAGCGATGGATTTCCTTGAAGTCCCAGATGAGGCCCGTCTTGGTGATGTCGCCGGTCTTCGTCGCATCGACGCAGACGAGGCGGCCCACGCCTTCTCCGTGCTCGGGGTCCTGGCCGATCGCGACATAGACGCGGTTCTTGTAAAACACCGGAGTCGCATTGATTTCGCTTGGGCCTTCGGCCGCCGGATACTTGATCGGCTTGCCATTTTTGTCGTGCTTATATTCTTCCGGCACGGCGTCGAACCACCAGGCCTTCTTGAGGTACGTCGAGTCGGCCTCCTTCACGGGATTGGGGTCGAAGGCATAGAGCACGCCGTCGCCACCACCCCAGTAGACCTGGTCTTTGCCGTTCACCTTGCCCACGGAGGGCGAGCTCCACTCGCCGTGTTTGATGTTCGGGCCGACCTTGGCGTCGTCTTCCGCGAGAAATTCGCCGGTGTTCTTGTCGAGCGCGATGACGGACGGAGAGAGTGGCGAGGGAACGTTCACGTGCGTCCAGTCCTGGCCATTCGAGGTGCAGGTGAAGACCTTGTTACCCAAGGTGATGACCGAGCAATTCGACGCGTTGTGTGGGAACACACCGAGTTGATCCATCATGTCGTAAACCCAAATGAGCTTGCCGTCGGTCGGGCCCGGCTGAATCGGAGGCTTGCCTGGCCCACCGAGATACTTGGCTTCGTCCTTGTAGGGACTCTCGGCAGTGCTCTTCATGCCTTCGGCGTCGAGACAGACCACGTCGCAGCGGCTGGTCACGAGATAGATTCTGTTCCCGTCGACACAAGGCGAGGCCAGGATGCCGAGATACTCCCAGTCATTCACCTTGCCGCTGGCCAGCTTCGGCACCGCGAGTTGCCAGATGAAGTCGCCGGTATATTCGTTGAGCGCGTAGAGACAGGAGCGGTCGTCCTTGTACTTCGGATCACGCGGCGAAGCGTTGTTGGTCCCGACATAGACCTTGCCGTTGGCGGCCACGGGATTGCCATAACTCTGCGAGCCAAGCTTCGCGACCCACTTCACGTTTTTGGTCGTAGAAAGATCGACTTCCTCCGAGCCGGTCTTGAACTTGCCGGGATCGAACGTGGCGGGCAGGCCCTTCTCCGGCGAATACATGTTGCGCCCGGGATCGTTGCCGCCCCAGCGCGGCCAATCGTCGGCGCGGAGAACGAGGGATGTCGCCGCGAGCAAGACACTCGCGACAGTAGAAGTGAGGATCGGGGAGTTCTTAATCTTAATCATAATCTTTAATCGTTAAGGATTAGGAAGCAGAAGCAGCGCTTCGCTTGCTGTTACTTATTCGGCGTCACGGCAATGTTGTCATACCAGGCGTGCTGGGCCGTCGAGGCAAAGCCGAACAGCCCGGGCGAGCCTTCCTCGTTGGGGTGATTGACCGGCACTTCGATCGTCCATTCGGCGGGTTCAGGATCGCCTTTCTTCCAGGCCTTGCCGCGCACGACTCCAGTCCCGTCGGCATTGATATCGACGCGTGTCTTGAGATGGTACCATTGGTTCGGGACGATGGTGAAAGGCACCGATTTCTCGAGGAGCAATTGATTCGAGGTGACTTCCAGGGCTTGCGCGTTGCCCTTGAGGTCGAAGAGATAGCGCTGATTGATGAGCCCCATCTCCGACATCTTGCGCTTCTTGCCTTCGGTCATGAGGTCAGCTTCGACCGTGTAGTTGTGCAAGTTGGGCTTGTTGAAGAAGACCGTGCCGCGCTGCATGCGCATGTTTTCGATCGTCTTGACGAGCGCCTTGTTGCCGTCCTTCTCGCGGATCTCAAACTTGAACCGCGCGGCATTCCACGCCAGCGGCGGATAGGCAAACGGCGTGGGCTCTTCCACCGTGTTCGGCACCGCGGGAGCCGGTGGCTTCGACGTGTCTTCGTCCAATTTGTAACTCTCGAAATCCTGCAAGGACGGAATGGTCGGGAGGATGCGGCCTTTGAAGTAACCTTTGAGATTTCCCAGCGTGCCTTCGAACACCCCGGCGCTCGGGTTCTTTTCCGTCTCGGCCACGAGTTTCCCATCGCCGTTGAATGCCGCCTTCATGGTCGACTTCACCAGAGCCGTCGGCGGGATGAAGGTCTTCCACGTCATGGATTTCGGGTCGACGTTGTCTTCCACCGTGAAGCCGTTCGCATCGAGGGCGCGGACGTGGAACGCCTGGGTCTCGCCGGGGTTGAGAAGGATTTCCGCGGGAATGATTTGCAGCCGCTTCTTTTCACCCGGAGCCGGCCAGGCTTCCGGTTTCGGATTCGGCGCGAGGCCCGGATTGTTGCCCTTCTTGCCGAAGCAATAGAGTTTCTTCTCGGTCTGGATGTAGACTTTGCCGTTGTAGCCGATGGGCGAACCATAGCACTTGCCCTCGAGAACGGTGTGGCTGAGGATTTCCGCGTCCTTGTCCCCCGGCTTGATGACGAAGAGTTCGCCGTTGCCGACACCCTCGCCGCCGCCTTCCGCGGGCTGAGCATTGCCGGCCTTCTCGCCTTTGCCCGACGAAGCCGCGGCGATGTAGATCGTGATGTAGAGCTTGCCGTCGGCGTAGAAGGCACTGCTCTGCCGCTGCTCGATGCCGAGCTGCTTCTTCCAAAGGATCTTGCCGTTGTCCGCGTCCATGGCAGTCAAATCACCCGTCTCGGTGACGAGATAAACACGATTGCCGACGAGCACCGGCGAACTGGCTAGCGAACCAGCCGGATTGCGCCACTGCTCGAGTCCTTTGCTGTCGATCACCTGCGGCACTGTCGGGGATTCGGGCTTGAACTCGGTGGGAATCTTGAACATCGCCGTGCGCCCCACATCGCTGGTGTCGATGTTCTCGCTCATGTGGGTGACGATGATGTTGTCCTTGTACTGGACCACCGCGGAATTGATGCCGCCCTTGGCGCCCGCTTTTGCCACTGCAGTGCGGTAGAGCGGTTCGCCCGTGCGGGCATTGAAGCACACCAGGCTACTGTCACCGTTGGCCGCAAACAAAACCCGCTTGCCATTCACCGTGCTCAGCCAGGGATGAGAGAACGTATTGTCCTGCGGACGGCCACCGGGGGCGCTGGACCAAACGAGATCGCCGGTCTTCTTATCGAACGCGTAAAAGCGATCTCCGGGCGCACCGTAAGATCCCCACGCCGCGGTGATGCCGCGGGTGATGACCAGGTCCCTTGTCGATCAACGGTGAAGCCGTGCGGTTGTTCGGAAAAGTCATGCGACCGTACTCTTCCATCATCGAATGCTTCCACAGGAGCTTCCCGTCGGCAGTGAACGCGGCGAAAATGCCGGAGCTATTCTGGATGTAGACGTTCCCCGTTTCCGGATCGATCCCCGGGCTCGAATTCGCGTAACGCAGGTAAATGACGTCGCTCAGGAAGTCGTTGAAGAGCTGCTTCCACTCCATCTTGCCCGTGTCTGCATCGAAACATCCCACGCCCTCCTGCAAGTCCGCTCCTTCACCGAGATAGCCCATGATGTAGAGCTTGCCATTGGAAATGACCGGCGCCGATTGCCCCGGAAAATCTGCCGTCCACAACGGCTTTTTGGCGTCGATCTTGTCCGGCAGACCTTTTTCGAGGGATACACCCGTCTGGAAGGGTCCGCGCCAGTCGAGCCAGCCCTGCTGGGCGGCATCGGACTTGGCGCTTTCTTCCTTGGTGGATTTTTCTTTCTTGGCCGCGTAGAGCGGCAACGCGGCGATGAGGAGCGTGAACGGTAGGGCGTGACGTAGCTTCATGGCGATGGTGGTGAAGGAACCGGGGGGAGGTTTTTGGAGAAAACGGCGAGTGGCTAAGTAGGAAATTCGGGCGGTTGCTGTCAAATAATACTTACACGTATTATTTCTTTGGCTTTTTCCGTTCCTTTGACATCCTCTTTTTCATCCAGTTCGCAAGTCTCCTTCCGGTCGTGAAGGATCGGAAGGTAAACGCCCGCCTCGCCATGCCAGATCCCTCCCCAGTTTCATCCACCAACGGTGCTCCCAAACGCCTGCCCGTGCTGCTGCGCCGCGCTTGGTACGGCCTGAACCAGGCCTTTCGCCAGCGCATCGCGCACCTCGGCATCACGCCCGATCAATACATCATTCTGCGCTGGCTGAGCGAGGGCGACCCCCAGGGGCTCACCCAGCGGACACTGACGGACCTGATGGCGAGTGATCCGAATACGATCACCTCGACGATTACGCGGATGGAAAAGAATGGCCTGATCGCCCGCAAGCCGCACGAGCAGGACAAGCGCGCCAATCGGGTGAAGATCCTGCCCGCCGGGCGCAGGGCGTTTGAAAAGGCCCGCAAGATCGCCATGGGCCTGCAGGAGAATGTGCTGGCGATCCTGCCGCAGAACCGGCGGGAAAAATTCCTCGATGAACTCGAGGAGATCGCCAACTCGTGCGGAGCGGTGCTGGAGAAGACGCCGGGGAAGTAATTCTCCTCTTAATCGTAATCCTCAATCCTTAATCCTTAATCGTTCCCCATGCGGAGAGATTAAGGATTAAGGGATTAAAAATTAAGGATTAAGACCCTCGCTTCGCTCACGGGAAGCTATTTTCCCGACACGTCGAGGCAAACAGCTTCCTTCGTGCTCCGCGCGAAGATCATGCCGTTGCTGACGATCGGCGTGGTCCAGCATTTGCCGTCCAGCACCTTGGCTCGCGAGATTTCCTGATACTTGTCCGGCTTGGCGGCAAAGGTGACGAGGTCGCCATTGTCCGCCAGCGCAAGAACGCGATCACCCACGAGGATGACCTGCCCCGGACCGAAACCCGGCTGTTCCCACTTCACGGCGCCGGTCTTGATGTCCACGCACTTCACCGGGCCGTTGGCGTATTCCTTGAACTGGAACATGCCGTAGAGATAGCCGTCCTTCACCACGGGCGTGCTCCAGTGATTGGCCAGCGGCTTGTTTCCGCGGAGCCGATAGAGCTCGGTGGCCTTGAAATTGAATCCGTCCTTGGTGATCCGCACTGCACCCGCGCCGACGCCGTAGCCTGCGGAGCAATAGACGATATCGCCATCCACCACCGGCGACGCCGCCGTCGAGGTCTTGTAATCGAAAGCGTAACGCCAGAGTTCCTTGCCCGTCTTCGGCTCGACTGCGAGCAACCCGCTCTGCAGGAAGAAAATGACCTGCCGCTGGCCGAGAATCGTGGCGGGAACCGGCGTGGCGTGGGTGATCTTTTCGTCGAACGCTTTCCACACCACCGAACCATCCTTCGCATTGAACGCGATGAGCGACTGGCCAGGCCCGCCACCACCGACGAGGATCAGCCCCTGCTCCAGCAACGGCGAAGCGGCGTTCTCCCACTGGATGTTGCGGCCGGCGAATTCCTTGACGAGATCGTGCGACCAGCCGGGCTTGCCCGTCGCGGCATCGAACGTGCGGAGCACGAGCTGCGAGGACATGACGTAGACGGTCGTGCCATCGGTCGTGGGCGTGGAGCGCGGACCGTCGCCGCCCTTGTTGTTGGGCGCACCGGAGTCGCCACCGCCGTCGTATTTCGGAAAATTCAGCGCGGCAAACCAGAGTTCCTTGCCCGTCCTGGCATCATACGCCACCACGCTCTCCTGCTTCACGCTGTCCGAGTCTTTCAGGCACAGCGTGAAGGCGCGTCCGCCCGCGACGGCGAAAGAGCTGAAGCCGCCTTCACTCGGCGCCTTCCACACCTGCTTCGGCGGAGTGCTGCCCGCGGGAATGGAAATTTTTTCCGGCGATTTTCCGTCCCCACTCGGTCCGCGATATTGCTGCCAGTCAACAGCGTGAAGAGGCAACGTGACAGCAACAGCGAGGGCGGGAACGAGGTAACGCATAGTACAGTGGTGGCGGGTAGTTGTGAGGGGGTTAAGGGGAAAAAATCAAGCGTGGCAATGCAGGCCGCTCATTTCAACGGCGTGACCAGCAAGTCATCGAACTTGATCGGCGTGCCGGAAAATGGGCTGCCCCAGATGCCCGCCTTGCCATTGCTCGGCGCGTTCTTTTCCTCGAGCGTGATGAGCGGTTTCTCCGGCTCCGGCGAGCCCACGGCCCAGGCGCGACCTTCGATCACCCATTTATCTCCGTCTTTGCGCACGGTGATGCGAAGATTCGTCCAGGTATCGGACGCCCAGGTATACGGCACACCTGAGGTCGCCTCGGCCTCCACGCCCTTGAAAAATTCCAGCTTTCCCTTGGCCGCGCTCACCTGCAGGCGGTAGCCGCCGGCGCCGTTCAGACTCACCCCGAAGGCAGGCATCTTGCGCCCCTTCTTTGTGCCAAAGAAACGTGCGCTGGCGCTCACGTCGTCCTTCACCGCCGGGCCAAAGAGCAGGCCGAAGGTGTCGAGCGGTTCACCGGGCAATTCGAGATATTTGCCGTCCTTGTCCTGCTTCACCTCAAACGCGCCAGCCATCACCATCATGTCTGACGGCACCTTGCCGACCTCCGCCGACTCGAAGTCGTTTTTGTAAAGCGGATCCGCGGCGTGCAGCGGCAGCGCGAAAGAAGCGGTAACAGCGAGGAGGGACAGAAAAATCTTGCGGAAGGTTTTCATGGAGAGAGACGGAAAGGGATGTCCGTGGACAGGTTCACTGTCGAGACCGTTCAAATGAGAGAAATCTTAGCCGACTTCCGTGAAAGGAAAGAAAAGGATGAAGGCGGAAGGATGAGGGATGAAGTAAAATGCGCTGCGCGGATTTTCAGACGGAGGCGGTCGCTGCCGAAAGCGCGCTTTTTCATCCTTCATCCTTCATCCTTCATCCCTCATCCTTTTCTTCAATTCGGCAGTGGCGGTACGATCCATTCCTTCTGCACGGTGCGGCTACGGAGTTTGAAGGTCACCGGGTCGTAATATTTCACGGCCACGGCGTTGCCCGCTTCCTGCACCAGGCGTGTGCAATCTTCACCGCTGCGCCCCGCAGTGCTCTTGCCGTCGATTTCCGAGATGATCATGCCGACGACAAAACCGGCGCGATCCGCAGGCGAGCCGGGCACCACTTCTTCCAGCGCGATGCCTTGCGTTCCGCCGCGATTCTGAAAACGAATGCCGAGCACAAAGACTGACTTCCGCGGACTCGGCGTGGCGAGCCCGGGACGAGGGCTGGGGCGCACGATGGGCGGCTGATCATTCGACGGCAGGCTCACCCGAACGATCCCGTCAGCGGGGCGCGGGATGGCGAGAGTGAATGCAGCGAGCAGAGCGGCGAACATTTCAGCCCTGCTTAATAATCAAGGATTTCAATTCCGTCATCTCTTCCATCGCGTAACGCAGCCCTTCGCGGCCGAAGCCGCTGTCCTTGATGCCGCCGTAGGGCATGTTGTCGACGCGGAAGGTGGGCACTTGATTGATGAGCACGCCACCCACATCGAGCACATCGAATGCCTGCAAAGCGAGCGGGAGATTTTGCGTGAAGACTCCCGCCTGCAAACCGAAGTCGGACGCGTTCACCATCTCGAGCGCCTCCGCGAATTCGCGATAACGATGCAGGGTGACGAGCGGCGCAAAGGCTTCCTGCGCACAGAGTTCCATCGCCGGCTTCACGTCCTCCAGCACGGTGGCTTCGAGACAGGGCCCGTGGATTTCACCACCGCAGACCAGTTTCGCTCCCGCGTCGAGTGCGGCGTCGACTTTCTCGCAAATTCCTTTCAGCGCGTCGGGAGTAATCATCGGCCCGACTACCGTCGCCCGATCGCGCGGATCCCCGGTTTTGATTTTTTCGCGGACGTACGAGACCAGCCGCGATTTAACCTCCTCGTAACGTGATTCGTGAATGATCACCCGCTGCACGCTGATGCACGATTGCCCCGCGTAACCAAATCCACCCGCGGCCACGGCGGGAATCGCTGTGTCGAGATTGGCATCCTCGTGAAGGATGACGCCGGCGTTGCCCCCAAGTTCGAGTGTAATGTGTTTCTTGCCGCACTGCTCTTTCAGCTTCCAACCGACCGCCGGGCTACCGGTGAAAGTGATCTTCTTCACGCGGTCGTCTTTTAACAGCGTCGCCGAATCCGCGGTCGTACAGGTGACGAAGTTAACCTGCCCTGGCGGCATGCCTGCTTCGACCAGAATCTCCGCGAGCAACAACGCGCAGAGCGGCGTCTTCGTCGCCGGTTTCAGGACCATCGTATTGCCCGTGGCGAGGCACGGAGCGACTTTGTGCGCGACGAGGTTGAGCGGGTAATTGAAAGGCGTGATCGCGCCGATCACGCCCATCGGGAAACGACGGGCCAGACCAAAGTGGCCGTCGCCGCTGGCAAAGGCATCCATGTCGAGCAACTCGCCGTGCTGCCGCCGCGCCTCCTCCGCCGCGGCGAGAAAGGTGACCTGTGCACGCGCCACTTCCGCCTCCGCCAATGTCACCGGCTTGCCGGCCTCAGCGACCATCGTGTTGACGAATTCGGACTGCCGCTGCTCGATGCCTCGAGCCACGGCCTGCAGCAATGCAGCCCTTCGGTGCGCAGGCGTTTTGCGTACCTTGGGGAAAGTCTCGTGCGCGGTGGCGATGGCGCGCTCCACCTCTCGCGCACCGCCGAGTGGCACCTGCGCAAACGCTTCTCCCGTGAAAGGATTGACCACCGAAATTTGCGACTCCGTCGTGACCCAATCCGCACCGATCAAGAGCCGCGGGCAGTTACCGGTTTTCATGGGGAAATGTAAGCCAGAGACCCCACTCTGCGCCACTCTCTTTGCATTACCATCCTGCGCGAAGGAAAGAGCGTTACTCGTAACGCAGCGCGTCGATCGGATCGAGCGCCGCGGCTTTCTTCGCGGGATACAACCCGAAGAACACCCCCACCGCCGCGCTGAAGAGAAACGACCCGATGACGTAAACCGGCGGCACCATGATAGGCCAACCGACAAAGTGCGAGATGCTCTCCGCCGTGGCGAAACCGATGGCGATGCCAATCAATCCGCCCAGCGAACTTAGCGTCACCGCCTCAATGAGGAACTGCAGCAAGATATCCCAGCCATGCGCTCCGATCGCCATGCGAATGCCGATCTCGCGAGTGCGCTCGGTGACGCTCACGAGCATGATGTTCATAATGCCGATACCGCCCACGATGAGCGACACACTGGCAATCGCGCCGAGCAGGATGGTCATGGTCTTCGACTGCGCGGTGGCCATTTCGGCGATATCCTGCTGTCCGCGCACCGTGAAGTCGTCGTCGTGGCCGGGCCGGATGTTGTGCCGCTGCCGCAGCAGCGAGGAAATCTGGTCCTGCACCCGCGTCATCACGTCGTCATTCGCCGCCTGGACATTGATACCGCGCAGCACGGTCGCACCAGTGAGCCGTTTCATCGCCGTGGTATAGGGCACGACGAAAACGTCGTCCTGGTCATTGCCGCCGAGGGAAAATCCCTTCGACTTGAGCAAGCCGGTGATGCGGAAGGGCACGTTCCTCACGCGAATGATCTGTCCGACCGGATCCTCCTCGCCAAAAATCATCTGCGCCGTCGTTTTCCCGATGACGCCCACCTTGTTCGCCGAGCGGACATCCTGATCGGTGAAGGAGGAACCCTCGGTAAACTCCCATTCGCGCATCTCGAAATAGTCTTCCGATTCGCCCAGCACGCTGGTGTACCAGTTCTGGTTGCCGGCGGCGACCTGCGCGGACGTGCGGATCTCCGGGCTAACCAGGGTGACACCGGGTGTCTCTCGCAGGATGGCCTCCGCATCTTCGATCTTCATCGTGCCCGCGGCACCGTAGCCCCCACGCACACCGCTACTCGTCATACTGCCGGAAAAGACGAGGATCATGTTTTTGCCCAGCGTGGCAATCTGCGCCTCGACCTCGGCCTTGGCGCCATTGCCCACACCAACCATGGCGATGACCGCGGCCACGCCGATGATGATGCCGAGCATGGTGAGAATACTGCGCATTTTGTTGCGCTTGAGCGCGCGCAGGGCGATGCGGAAAGTGGCGGTGAGTTTCATTTCACGAGCTTCGCGGCCTGGTGCTCCTCATCGAGCTTGCGCATCTCTTCCTTCGCGTTGAAACGGTCCTGGACGATGATGTCGCTGACGATCACGCCATCGCGCATGACGACGTTGCGCTTGGTGTAGCGGGCGATGTCCGGTTCGTGCGTGACCATCGCAATGGTGATGCCCTTTTCGTTCAGTGCCTGGAAGGCATCCATGATCTCAATACTCGTGCGACTGTCGAGGTTGCCGGTCGGTTCGTCGGCGAGGAGCATGGCCGGCTCATTGACGAGCGCGCGGGCAATGGCCACGCGCTGCTGCTGACCACCGGAAAGCCGGTTGGGCGTGTGATCGAAGCGCTTGGCCAGGCCGACGAGTTCCAGGGCCCGCATGGCGCGTTCGCGCATTTCCTTCGGGGCAATCTTGCGGCCACCGTACATCATTGGGAGTTCCACATTCTCCAGCGCCGAGGTGCGGGAGAGCAGGTTGAAGCCTTGGAAGATGAAGCCGATCTTCTGGTTGCGAATATCGGCCAGTTCATCGCGCGGCAGCACCGAAACGTCCACGCCATCGAGCAGATAGCGCCCCTTCGTCGGCCGATCGAGACAACCGAGCGTGTTCATCATCGTGGATTTTCCGGAACCGCTCGCGCCCATGATGGCGATGAACTCGCCCGGCTGCACGGTCATGGAAACATCCCGCACGGCAGTCACCTCGACATCGCCGGTCGTATAGATCTTCCAGATTTTCTCGAGGCTGATGACAGGCTGCATGCAGCGAACTTAGAAGCGGCGCGGCATTCCGCCAAAGGGATTGGAAGAACCCGAGTGGGATGATTTCTGCGGGAACTCCACGGACGTGACCACGACATCGCCTTCCTTCAACCCGTCAGTGACCTCGGTGTAGACGAGATCGTCGATGCCGAGCTTGATTGGCACCGGTTTCGGCTTTCCACCGCCGGGCGGCATCACGAAGACCGTGCGGTCCCTCTTCTCCGCGCGCGTGCGACCGGAGGTATGATGTTTACCGACGGGTGGCGGTGTGGGCGTCGGTTGCGGCGAGATGGGCGCCGGCGTGGCATCCGCGTCGACGGTGCGAATGCGCAGGGCGGCATTCGGAATCTTCAAGACGTCATCCTTCCGGGAAATGATGATCTGCACCGTGGCGGTCATGCCTGGCTTGAGTTTCAAATCGGAGTTATCCACCGAGATCACGACGTCGTAAGTCACGACGTTTTGCACGGTCACAGCCGCGTTGCGGTTCTGCACGACCTTGCCGTGGAAGGTGCGGTAGGGAAAGGCGTCCACGCTGAAATCCACATCCTGGCCGACCTCGACGTTGCCCACGTCGGCTTCAGCGACGTTCGAGTCGATCTGCATTTTCGTAAGATCGTTGGCGATGAGGAAGAGCACCGGTGCATTCATCGCCGCCGCGACGGTTTGGCCGACGTCGACGCTGCGGGAGATGACGATGCCGTCCACGGGCGAATAAATGGTGCAGTGCTCCAGATTGACCTTGGCCAGTTCGAGATTGGCTTCCTTCACCTTCACGGTGGCCTCGGCCTGATGGAGAGTCGCAATGGCCGTGTCGAGGTCGGCTTGGGGCGCGGCATGTTGTTCGACGAGCTCCTGCTTGCGCTTGGCGGTCAATTGCGCCAGTTCGAGCACTGCCTTGGCATTGGCCAGATCACCATTGCATTGGTCGACATTGGCGACATAGACCGCAGGGTCGATTTGCGCCACCACCTGATTCGCTTTCACGGGCGAATTCCAGTCCGCGTACAGTTTCACGATGTTGCCGGAAATCTGGCTGCCAACGGTCACGTTCAATACCGGGTTCAGGGTCCCGGTCGCCGTCACCACCTTCGTGAGACTGCCCTTCTCGATCGTGGCGGTCAGGAATTGCGGCTCGTTGTTCTGATTGCGTTTGTAGTACCACCAGCCGCCGGCAAGCAGGCCGGCGATGATGAGGAGAGTAAACAGGGTCTTCATGGAATTTTGCTGCGCTGCACTCGCGCTTCTTGAAAAATACCCGTCGTCTGCTCGAGGTTCCGCAGGGCCACCTGGAAGCCGTAGGTCTGGACGGCCAGGTCTTTGCGGGCGCTGTTCAAGTCATTCAGGGCCGTGAGCACATCCACACTCGTGGCCGTGCCCGCGCGGTATTGGTTTTCCAAATCGTGGTAACCCTGCTCCGCGGCGACGACCTGCGCGTGGAGCGCCTTCAGGGTCTGCTGGAGCGTCCGCACAGTCACCCAGGCGTTTTTCACGTCGGTCTCCACAGTCTTCGCGGTTTTATCGCGGTTGAGCTTCGTCTCCTCGATCTGGCGGTTGGCGGTGAGCAAATCGACCTCACGCTGGCCGCCGGTAAAGATCGGCACCTGGACGGAAACAAGCGCATCCCAATCGTGCGTGCTATTGTTCGTGAAACCGGAATTGTGGCCCGCGGAACCGTCGAATTGCGCGACCACACGCGGACCGTACTCGCCGATGATCGCATTGCGGCGTGCGATGTCCTGGTCAACCGCGATGTCCGCGACCTTCAAGTCCTCGCGATGGGAGTAGGCCCTGGAAAGCAGATCGGTGAACACCGGCAGGTTGCCCGGATAGTCCTGCGGCTCAATCACGGTGAACGGCGTGTCCGGCGCGAAATTGAGAATGTTCGCCAGCGTATTGCGGTCGATGTCAAGCGCGCCTTGATCCTGCACCAACTGCTGGCGGGCCTGCTCGACGGTGACGGTGGCGCGCAACACGTCCGCCCGCGTGACTTCGCCGACATTCGCACGCTTCTGCGCGAGGTCGAGCTGCTCGTTGGTGAGCCGCAGGGTTTCCGTATCCACTTCCACGAGACGTTGCTGCTTGAGCACCTCGTAAAAGGCGCCGACCAAACCGAAAAGCGTCTCGCGAATGGTGAATTGATGTTCGAGCCGCGCGGCCACCTTGGTGAGGGTTCCCAAGTGATAGGCCGGAAACACCGTCAGATCGACCAGCGGCTGGACGTAGGTCACGCTGCCTTCCGCCGCTCCGCCGCGCGCGTGGACGGTCTCATCGAAGCTGGTCGTGGGAACGGTCGTGGTGATCCCGTTCACCGTGGTGGTGCCGCCATGGACGACCACCGCCCTGCTCGCGTTGTCGTGGCGATCGTAGCTGCCATTGAGCGAGATCTGCGGGCCGAGCTTGGCCAGCGCGCTCCACGGCAAAAGGTTCGCTTTGCGTATTTCCCAATACGCGATGTGGATCGATTGGTCAGTCGCCAGCGCTCGATCGTAGGCCTGTTCGAGGGTCAGCGTACCACCGGTGACGGTTTCCTTTTCCTTAATCGGCTTTACCGGTACAGCCCTGAGCGGGCCGGCCGGCGCCACCAAGGCACAGACGATTACAGGAACTAATCTAAAGGGAAGGAATGATCGCGGGGGCATGCTGGGGACTCGCTGTGTCTTGAGACACCGCGAAAGCACATCCGTTACATCCCTTTCGCGACAATCTCTTAATAGATTCTGCTCCTAGGTCGGCAAAGTCTTTGGGTAGGTGCCGAGAATTTTTACAAAAGTGCAATGTTGGGACAGCCCTTCCAGGGCCTGCTGCACCTTTTCTTCACTGGCGTGGCCGTCGATATCGACGAAGAAGAAATACTCCCACGCCTTGCGCTTGGAGGGGCGGCTTTCGATTTTGCTCATCGAAATCTTGAGCCGATTGAAAGGTTCGAGCGCATGGAAGAGTGCGCCGGGTTTGTCCTGCACGCAGAACATGAGCGAAGTGCGGTCATCCCCCGTGGGTGGAGACGGCGTCTTGCCGATGACCAGGAAGCGGGTGGTATTCGTGGCGATGTCCTGGATGGACGGCGCCAGAATTTGCAGCCCGTGAGTTTCCGCGGCCATCGGTCCAGTGATCGCCGCCGCATCGGCCTCGCCGGCCGCGAGCTCCGCCGCGCGCGCCGTGCTCGAAACTTCGATCAATTCCACGTGAGGCAAATTCTGCCGCAACCAGTTCCGGCACTGGCCGAAGACCTGCGGGTGAGAATAGACGCGCTTGATCTTCTCGCGCGGGATATTCGCCACGAGATGATTCTCGATCTTCATGAGGACCTGCGCACAGATGCGCAACTCGCTCTCCATGAAAACGTCGAGGGTGTGATTTACCGCGCCCTCGGTGGAATTCTCAATCGGCACCACGCCGTAGTCGGCATTGCCGCGAGCGACGACGTCGAAGACATCGGAAATGGTGGTCTTGGGGGTGTAATTGACGCTGGCCCCGAACTTTGAGCGCGCCGCTTGATGGGTGTTTGTGGATTCCGGACCGAAATAGGCGATCGTGAGGTCCTTCTCCAGCGCGAGCGAAGCCGACATGATCTCGCGATAGATCGCGCGGATCGATTTCTCCGGGAGCCGGCCCTGGAGCTGGGCATTTTTCTCCGTCAGCGAGCGCAACACCGCTTCTTCGCGTTCCGGCGCATAAATCTCCGAGCCTTCCGCGCGCTTCACGAGGCCGACTTCGTGGACAAGGTCCGCTCGCTCGTTGAGCAGCTTCAGGAGCTGATCATCGATGGCGTCGATTTTGCGGCGAATATCGGTGAGCTTCATTCGTGGGCAGGAGGTTCAGCCGGGGATTCCGGCTCCGCAACAGGCGTTTCGGCAGTCGGTGCGGGTTCCGGATGCTCGGGCTCCGGTTCGGCATGCTCGGCATGTTGCAGCTCGGACGAATCGGTTTCCGCTGAAATTTCCGCGCCGGACGCCGGCTCTTCGATTGCAGCGGCTTCGGGTTCGGCAGACGCTTCGACCGCGTGCTCCGCGGGAGCTTCCGCCGGTGGCTCGGCTGCGGCTTCCGCCGGGATCTCCCCAGAGGCTTCGGCAGGCTGCTCCGCAGCCTCCGCAGGTTTTTCACCGCCTTCGGCCGGCTTGGCCTTTTCTTCCGGAACCTCCGCCTTGGGCAATACCACGCGCTTCAGTTCGCCCGCGTTGGGCAGGTCATCCGTGGTCTTGAGTCCGAAGTGATCGAGAAAATAGGCCGTCGTGGAATAGAGCAGCGGACGCCCAGGCACCTCCGCCCGGCCGGCGATCTTCACCAACCCGCGATCGAGCAACACCTGCATGACGCCATCCACGGCCACGCCGCGCACCGCTTCGATATCTGCCCGAGTCACCGGCTGCCGATAGGCCACGATGGCCAGCGTTTCGAGCTGCGGACCGGAAAGACGCGTCGGCTTCGCCTCGGGATAAAGCTGCCGGACCCACGGCGCGCAGGAAGGATCGCTGACCAGCGTCCAGCCATTCACGCCGCTCGACGACCTGAAAGGCCCGCCCCGTGGTACTGAGTTCGAGCTGTAACTCTTCCAACGCCGCGAGGACGTCAGCCTCCTTCACCTTGGCAAACTCCAGGGCGTTCTCGTTCTCCGTCCCCTCGCCCGCCGCCTTCAACGCCGCCACGATCTCCTTCGTGAGGAGAGGCTTCGGCGAAGCGAAAACGAGCGCTTCTATGACTGTTTTGAGCGTCATGATGGCTAAAAAGCTTTCCCGGAATCAGACACGTCGCAATTCGATTTCACCGAAGACTTCCGGCTGGATGCACCGGAGTTGCTTGAGCCGCACGAGTTCCAGCAGCGCGAGGAAAGTGATCACGATCTCGGCCCGCGATGCCGCATCCGCGAACAGCTCGGTGAACTTCAGCGGCACCCCGCTGGAAGTCAGCTTCATGATCAGGTCGATCTTATCCGAAACGGTGAAGTTCTCCTCGAAGATCTCCCTCAAGTCCTCGCTCTTCGTGGCGATGCGCTTGAGGATGTTGTTGAAAGCGTTGATGAGGTCGAAGACGCTCACGTCGCCCAGCGGACGCTCCGGCTGCGCGGCCTCGGGCGAATCCGGCAGGCGGGCGAAGAGATTGCTCTGCTCCAGTTCGCGCTGCGAAAGCTGTGCCGCCGCGTCCTTGAATTTCTTGTACTCGATGAGCTGCCGGATCAGATCCCAGCGCGGGTCTTCTTCCTCGGCCTCTTCATCGGGCGGCTGCACGCTGGCTGGCAGCAAGGCGCGGCTCTTCAGGTAAATGAGATTCGCCGCCATGACCACAAACTCACCCGCCAACTCCAGGTCCAGCACCTTGAACGCATCCATGAACTCCAGGTACTGCGCCGTGATCCGCTCCAACGATATATCGTAGATGTCCACCTCATCCTTCTTGATGAGATAGAGCAACAGATCGAGCGGGCCTTCGAAGACCTCGAGTTTCACTTTGTATTCCTGCGACATGAGGGGGGCGAGACTATGCACCTGCCTGTGGGGTTGAAAAGCGGCAAGTGCGGGGGTCCGGACCTTATTTGACGAAACCGGTTGGGGGGCCAACTGAAGACCAAGCGGGCTCGGCGCCCGAAAGGCGCCGAGCCCGGAAAAGACTCTTGTTTTTGAAAGGGAGTCACTCAGTGCCGACTCCCCTGAAAAGCCGGTTACTTCCCTGAAGGAGGAGCGGCCGGCAACTGCATGGTCTGGTAGTCCGCCGGCACTTCGAATTCCTTCGCGTCGACGTCCTGTTCCTTGATCGAGGTAATCGTGTTGGTCACGGTCATGCCCTGCGTCGTGGTCTCGGTCTTGATCGTCGGCCCCGGCAACGTGCTGGTGTCCGGCCCGACCTGCATCCCGCCCAGGATGCCGCTCTTCATCTGCTTTTCAAAGGCCTTCAAGGCCGCGGCCTGCGGATGATTCTTCGCCACCCAGAGCTTCGAGGTCGTGCTGCCATCACTCCACGTGTAGACGTCGCAATCATAGTCGCCCACCTTCTCGGACTGGCCGGTCGGCTTCAACTCCGCCGAAGAGGCACCTTTGATGCCCGCCTTCTGCTTGGCCGCTTCCATGGCCGCCTTGAGCTGCTCGGAGCCGGTCTTCACGGCCATCTTTTGCGAATGCACAAGCTGGATCGCGTCGCCGGTCTTCGTATCGACGATCGAGCTCATCGCGCCGACCGGGCCGCTCGGGATGTCCACGCGCAGCTTGTCCCCTTTTACCTTCGTCGTCGTGGCGGAATTGAGCTGCGGGCTTTCGATCTTCGATTCGATGACCCAATCCGCCGAGGCGGTGGCGATAAAAATGGCCGAAGCGGCGAGCGCGGTGAGGAGAGCTTTCATAGGAGTTAAGAGTGAGGCCGAAGTCTCGCCGGGTTCCGGCTTGGCGGAAAGCGAAATCGCGCCAGTTTTGTAACACAATAACCATCAATACGTTCCCATCCATAAGGGCGATTTCCCAAGGTGGATGGTGAGGCCTCCAAAGCCCCCTATATGCGCCTGCAAGCATGAAAACGGGCGTTTCGGAGGCGATAAAAGAGTATCCTTTTTCGCGAAATACCTTTGACCTCTTCGGCGACTCTCGTTTCTCTTGCCCCGCCCTCTTCCCCTTCATGAGCACTACTACCGCTGATTTCCTGCTCATCGACAACAGCAATTCGTTCACAAAATTCGCCCTGTCCACGCGCGACAAGGTCGGCCCCGCCCGCAAGCTGCGCACCGCGGAACTCGATGCCAGCGGGCTGAAGAACGCCCTCTTCGGCTGGCGCTGGAATGCCACGGTGCTCTCCAGCGTGGTCCCGGCCAAGGGCGAAGTAATCGCCGATTTCCTCTCCCCCGCCCCGGTCATCCGCGTCGGTCCGAAGACCAAGCTCGGCGTGGGAATCGACTACCCGCAGCCCAAGACCATTGGCGGCGACCGCCTGGCCAATGCCGCGGGTGCCTTCGCCGCCTTCGGCGCGCCCATCGTGGTCGTCGACTTCGGCACTGCCGTCACCTTCGACATCGTCTCCGCCGAGGGTAATTACGTCGGCGGCGTCATCGCGCCAGGTCTCGAGGCAATGACCGACTATCTCCATCAACGCACCGCGCTGCTGCCGAAGATCACCCTGCTCGAGCCGCCCAGCGCCATCGGCAAATCGACCAAGCACGCCATGCTCGCCGGCGCGGTTTACGGCTACCGCGGCCTCATCCGCGAAATTCTCCAGCAGATCGGCAAGGAACTCGGCACGAAGAAACTGCCCGTCGTGGCCACCGGCGGCTACGCCGAACTCATCGCCGCCGGCCTCCCGGAAATGAAGCGCGTCGTCCCCGACCTGACCCTGGATGGATTGAGGATCATCGGGCGCTTGAATTCCTGAGCGAGTTCTAAGCCGGACGGCAAACCATGTTGGCATGAACCTTCAAGGTTTCACCAACCGCAGACGCAGGTACCGCTGACTGCCGCCAGAAACGGGCACATTGTCGCGCACGATGAGCTGGGTGGCCGTATTCACCTCGGTGATGAGCCCGCTGCTGCTCCAACTGGCGCCATTGCCAAGAGTGCTCGTGGCCTCGACGATGAATTGCACATCGGTCGCATTCGGGTTCCGCGCAATGGTCAGCCGGAGGTATTTCTGCCCGGAGATATTCTCCTGATCGGTAACAATCGTATTCTTATTTGATATGCCCGGACTTGTCCCAAGGGCGTATTCGAGAAGATTGCTCAGGCCGTCGCCGTCGGGATCGGCCGAGAGGCCGGAGATGGCGTCATTGGTGGCGTTGACACCGAATTGCTGCCCCCGCCAGTTGTCGTAGGGCGCGAGATTGGCAGTCAGGGTGACACTGTTGCTTACCGAACCACCGGCGGCATCGGTGATCGTAACCTGGAAGGTATAACTCCCACTCTGGTAAAGCGTGACACTCGCGCTTTTAGCAGTGTTGCTCCCATTACCTGCGATGCTGGGGAGGGTTGCTCCGGCGGGGATGCCGGTCGCCGACCAAGTGTAAGTGAGACCGGATTCGGGATAAATGTTACTCGTGCCCAGAGCGGAGAGGGTCGTGTTGAAGGTAGTCGTCGGGCTGGGATTCGCAGCAGCGGCGGTGGCGACGGTCGGTGTGGCAACCGCCAGGCCGGCAATGGCCGAGGCGTCGAGCGAGGTATTGTAAATGCGCACCTCGTCGAGCGAGCCATTGAAATATCGAGTTTGCCCATTGGGATCCTGTCCAAACGTCGTACTGCCGTCGAAAGCGGCGGAGCTATTGGCCACATTGTTGGTCGCGGAAATCATGCCGCCGCCCAGCGGTTGCATGTAGATGCTCGCGTTGGTCGGGGTGATGACCAGCGCGACGAATGTCCACTGCGCATTCGGTACCGTGAGGCCGGAGTTCCAGTTGTAGGTCGAGCTGGAGTTATTCCACGTGTAACGCAACTCATTGGCGGTGCCGAAGTGCAGGCCGCAGGCAGTCGTGCCCGCGCGGCAGAAAACGAGACCGGTCCACGAGCTCTGCGAGCCGTTGCGCAGCACCCAGCCAGTGACGGTCATGGTGTTCGTATTGAAATTCAGCGCCGGGATCGTCGCGTAGCTGCTGCTCGTACCGGCAAAGGCCAGACCATTGGTTCCTTCGACACCGGTCGCCCATGTGGCCCCGTGCAAAGTGCAGGTATAGCCGTCGCCGGTGGCGTCGGCACTGGTGGTCCCACTTCCCTCTTCGAACTTGTAATAAGCCCGAAGTCCGTTGATGAACACGTTCACCGTGGCGGTGGCGATGTCTCCAAGACCGTCGCTCACCGTGTAGCTGAAGCTATCGGATCCGATTGCCGTACTCGCAGCCGTGTAGGTGAGATTGCCGGCGCCACTGTTAGTTACCGTCCCCTTGGCTCCCTGCGTGAAATTCGTAACGGTCAGAGTCGCGCCGCTCGGGCCGGTATCGTTGGCGAGGACGTTCACGGTGCCCGCCCCACCGGGATTGACGGCGAGCGAATCATTCTGCGCGACCATGACGGAAATATTGTCGAAGGTTGCGGTGCAAAGGGCGCTGGTATCGTGGCTGCACACGGCCAGTCCGATGAGCACCGTCGGCGAAGTCATGCTCACCGTGGCCGAGCTTTGCTGATTCCACGTCGTGCCGTTGGAAGAAGAATAACCGGTAATCGTACTGCCGCTGCGCACGAGCTTCACCCAGTAAGGGGCGGCCCGGCCGCTGGTGTTGTTGCTGGTGCTACTGCCGCCAGTTGCCGTGCGAGATTGGAAGGTGGTGCCGTTGCCCGGGGTGATCGCCATGAAGGCGTTGATTGCTCCCGCGTCTGTGCTTTCCCGGATCATCACGCCCGCCTTGGCCCAGGCATTGGTATTCTGCTGCGTGGCCACCCGCGCGATGATGACGCCATCGCCGTTCAGCGTGCGATAAACGTAGTGAAATTCATCCGCCGTGCCCCAGATGTCGCTGCCTTCGCCATTGACGGTGAAGGTGCCGCTGCTGTCATAAGCGGAGCCGCCGAGCGCGGGTGAGCCAATCTCCGCGGACACCCACGGCGAGGAGACCACAGCGACCGTGGCGGAAACTTGCACCGCGCCCGTGGTCGCGGTCACCGTCGCCAGCGTGCCGGCGCCGGGCGAAGTGTAAAGCCCACTCGCGCCAACTGTCCCGCCGCCTGCGGTAACGGCCCAGGTGAAGGTGGGCTGCACCGCCATCGCAACTCCAAATTGGTCGAGACCCGTGGCGCTCAACTGCTGGGTCTGGCCCGAGGTCAGGCTGGCCGTGGCTGGCGAGACCGTGGCGCTGGTCAGCGCTTGATTTACGGTGACGTTCACACTGCTCGTGACCGAGAGTCCCGAGGAATCCGTCATCGTGACGGTAAAGGTGTAAGCGCCGCCGTGGTGAAAGGTCGCCGCGGTGTTCTTGGCAGCATTCGTTCCATTGATGGAGAACGAGGGCGTGGAGACGCCCGTGGGCGCAGAGGCGATGACCCACGTGTAGACAATGTTGGATTCGCCGCCGCCGTCGGTGTCAGCACCAAGCACCGATAGATTCGTGGTCAGGCCCGTGACGGTGCCGGGCGAAGCGGCCGCGGGCGTGGCCACCGTGGGAGCGGCATCACCCGCGACGTAGGGTGTCGTCAGCGTCACCGTGGAAGAAGCGATGCCATTGGCAACGACGGCGACATTGTAGGTGCCCGCCGGCAGGTTCAGGGGCAGCGTGAAACCCGTGGTCACCGCCGTGGCGCCCGTTTGCACACCGGTGCTGCTCCAGTTCCCGGTCCGCGCGTAGTAAATGTTTCCCGAACTGTCGGCAAAACGAACGATCGGACGATTCGTAGCCATCTGGAAATCGTCGCCATAGGCAGCGCCTTCGGAGAAACCATTCAGGTTCGTGCCGGCGAGCTGGTACGTGCCGTCCGCATTGTGCGTGATGCTCGTGATCGCCGGCTGAAACGCGCTGGTGGGCGATCCCGCGGGCACATATTCATAGAGCGCGCCGCCGACGTTCACGAGGACATTGCCGTCGGGCAAAGCCAGCATCTTCAAGCCATAGGGCACGCCATTGTAAGTCGTCCCTGTCGGGCCGTTGACCTGGCTAATGGTATTGGCCGTGGCGTCGTATTCGAAAAAGCTCGTCGGCCCCGTGAGGTAACCGGGTCCCCCGACGAAGAGCACGTTGCCGTTCACCATGACGGCACCGGGCGAGTCCCCGCAATTAAGCCCGCCAGGAACGTCCGGACCCGCGACCCAGGAGCCGGGCGAACTGGTGCCGCTCGGCGTGTAGATCGCCGTGTGCGTATAGCCGCGGAAAAGCGCCTTGCCGTTCGCGAGCATGTGACCACTGCCCGTCTCGCCGCCGCTGTAAAGCACCACTGGCGTATTCGTGTCGGCAACCCATTGGTTGAGCGAGGGAATGTAGCGCTCCGACTGGCTGCTGCCATCCACGCAAAGGATGCTGCCGTCCGGCAGCTTCAACCACGGCACCTCATCCTGGCCATGCAGGGTGGCCGGGCCCGTCGCCCAGGTATTGGCCACGGGATCGTAAATGACGGTCGAAGCGGGCCCTCCCACCGGCCCCACCATGACCCGTCCGTCCCCCAAAATTTCGGAAATGGAGTCGATGAAATCCTGCCCCGATGACGGCGTAATCGTCCAGGAGTTGGTCAAAGGATCGAAGACCTCCGCGTTATGCCCGCCCGTGCCGTATTCTCCACCCGCCACAAAGACACGGCCATCTTTCAAGACCTGTTGCGAGTAGTACTGCCGCGTGTCGTGCATCGAACCCAGTGTGGTCCACGTGCCATTGACGTAGCTGCCGTGGATATCCGGCTTCAGCCGGTACCAACTAGTCCCTCCACCCTGCACCAACACACTCCC
Organism: Chthoniobacter flavus Ellin428; assembly: GCF_000173075.1. Classification (GTDB taxonomy): domain Bacteria; phylum Verrucomicrobiota; class Verrucomicrobiia; order Chthoniobacterales; family Chthoniobacteraceae; genus Chthoniobacter; species Chthoniobacter flavus. The sequence goes on along the minus strand of NZ_ABVL01000019.1, from coordinate 101,748 downwards.
ATCGGAGAGCAGCGACATGAGGTTCGGACCAGAGGGCGGCGAGTTCGTCAACGGCGTCCAAGTGCCCGCGTCCGCCCGCTGGCTCGAGAATGCCAGAGCGGCGACCATGAGGAGGCCGGCCAATGCTGGCCGGCGCCATTGGCAGAATGAAAGTCGCCAATGATCCAAAACGACTCTGAGGGAAGAAAAATTCATTGCGGCTGAATCAGTGAAATCGACAAAACTTAGTAGCAATTTGCGTGAAACGATGACGGCTCTCAGAGAGCGCCTTAGAGGGAATTTGTGTCATAAGCACGCTGGCCATCCCGCCCGCGTCACTCTCCGGGAATGCCTGGCTGCCCCATTGACTGCGCCCAGCTTCCTGTCTTCTCCCTGCGCCTCGCGGAGACATTGGTGCGGATCGCTTTTAGTGCGGCAAACTATTAGGCGTGCAGGCAAGGGGGAAATGAGGGATGCGATTCCTGGCGTCTGCAGGGAACCGCGTTTTTAGTCACCCCGATCTTAGTCCGTCCGCCGTTCCGGTCATATAGCGAGAATTCGCTACACTTCCAGCCATCGGCTCTATCTTCCCCTGTTGATTTCCGGTTTCTCCTCCGGGGAAATAGCAGTCAGCCCGTCTGGCTGCTCCTATCATCTGACGTCTTATAGCATTTTAAATAAAAGCGTAGTCGGGGGAGAACGGTCAGGCCGCGGAGGTCCGGGGAGTGCACCCGTCTCGGGTGCTGGTTTCGGCGTCTCGCCGAAACGAACTTCCCGAGATTGAGCACAAGAGAAGAGCGGAAGTTTTAAAAGTTCGCGAAGGCGAGGACGCCTTCGCCAGCACTCGGACGAGTGCGCTCCCCAGAGTTCTCCGCCCGCGCGATATTGCGACTACAGTTTTGTTTAAAATGCTCTAGAGCTTCTGCCAGTCCGGCTTGCGGTCGTAGACCCACCGGTAATACTCCGTGCGCTTCAGCTTCGTCGCCGCACCTTCATCGATGATGCACGTCGCCACCGGGTGCATTTGCAAAATCGACGCCGGGTTCATCGCCGTGATCGGCCCTTCGACCGCCCCGGCTATCGCCTCGGCCTTCTTCTCGCCAAAGGCCAGGATGATGACATGCCGTGTATCCATGATCGTCCCGACGCCCATGGTGATGACGTGAAACGGCACCTGATCCGCACTGCCAAATGCCTTGGCATTATCCTCCCGCGTCTGCGCGGTCAGCGTCTTGATACGCGTGCGTGAAGCGAGCGACGACGACGGCTCATTGAACCCAATGTGCCCATCGCTGCCGATGCCGAGGACCTGCAAATCGATCCCGCCCGCCGCGACGATCGCCTCCTCGTACTTCCGGCAAAACGCCGGCACATGCGACGACTGCCCATCGGGAACATGCACGCGCTCGCGCTTTACATTGATGTGGCTGAAGAAGTTATCCCACATGAACGCGTGATAACTCGCCGGGTGATCCGGCGACAGGCCCACGTATTCGTCGAGGTTGAACGTCGTAACTTCGCTGAAATCGAGGCCCTGCTCCTTGTGCATGCGCACGAGTTCGCGATACATCATGAGCGGGGTGCTGCCCGTGGCGAGACCGAGCACCGCATTGGGTTTGTCGCGCACCAGTCGCGCCACGTGGCGCGCGGCGATCATGGATGCTTCGTCGGCATTCGGCTGAATGATGATTTCCATAGCTCGTTATCCCAAGCGTTTGCGAAGCTTGCCAGTAACATCGGCCTTAAACTGGTCGATGAACCCGGTAACATACGCCACCACGTCGAGCGATTCATCATGCGCCAGCGGTGTGAGATCCATGGCGAAAGTGAGCGCATCGCTCTGGTCTACGCCATGACTTTCGAAAAAACGTCGCATTCGCCCGGCGGCGGCCGATCACCGCGAGATCGTAACGTTTGCCGCCGGCGATCTGCGAATCGAACAGCCCATTGAGCGACGCTGCGAGATTCTCGTGGCCGCACACGTCGTGCACCACTTTCTCCGCATCCGGCAGCCAATCGAGATCGCGCCACACCTCGCAGCCGTAGACGAATTGCGGCCGTTGCTCGCGCGGCAATTCGCGAATCGCCTGAATCACCGGCACCACCACGGCCACATGCGTGTCGTGTTTGTCCGCCGGATTGTGCGTGTAAACCACTCGCGGCTGCGTCGCCGCGAGAATGTCCTTGAGGTCATCCTTCAAGCGCGCTTCCGCCGGGTCCTTCACCACCTTGCTCGGATAATCGAGCTGAATCATCGCCCCGTAACGCCCGACGATCGCCGCCTGCCGCTGCTCCTGTCGGCGCACCGCCATCATCTGCTCATCGGTAAATTTCGCATACGCGCCCGTGCGCGAACTGCCCGAGCCGTTCGTGCAAGTCACGCCCCCAAACCATTCCTCGTCGCTATGATAGCACGCCTGGATGCCATGGAAGGCCATGAACTCGAGATCGTCCTGATGCGCGCCGACACCCAATCGGGTCACGCGCTCCAACGCCTCGGCCGGAGCTTTCCCATCGGGAATGAAAATGTCTGCGGAAGGGTTACGAAGCTGCATGTCAGGAAAGGTGCCCGTAAGCCCTCACGAAATAAACCCCGGAAAATAAATTCCGCTCCCACAACTTCCCTTTCCACCCCCAAGTTTCTAAAGGAACGCAGCGCTCGCCACCACGCTTGCGCGATTGGATGTTGAGCCGAGGCTTTGCGAGACGCCCATGGCGCCGCGGGGGCAACGTTGGGTGTTGGATGTTGGATGTTCCTTTTCCCATCACCGGTGCCCATTCCCGTTGCCCGCACCCACCGGCAACGCCGGCAAACTCGCCGCCGCCACCGCTTGTCCGTGCCGTTTGTCCTGCTCATTCGGCGTGCGCAATTGGATCTTCCCCGCCAGCTCCGGAAACTCCACGCGCAACACTTCCTCCGCCTTCTCGATGATCACCGTCCCGCCTTGGCCGCTGGTCACGCGCCCGAGAATCAGCAGGTTGCGGATGTCATAGAAGTTTGCGTAGTGCGCGATCGTGTAGCCGAAGCAAACACCGATCGTTTCATAAATCTGCCGCGCGCGTTCATCACCCGCCGCCATCAGCCGCTGCACTTCCACGAGTTGCTCGGCAAACTTCATCCCCGGCGGAAGCTTCAGCCCGGCCAGCGGCGCCAACCGCGCCACGCCTTGCTGACAGAAATACTGCACCGCGCATCCACGATCGCCGCTCCATTCGTCCACCGGCGCGTTCTCCCGATAATCCACCGGCACAAACGCCAGCTCATTCAGCCAGGGCGTGATCGATCCATCGCCATTCACATACCCGCCGGCCACGCTCGTCCCCATGGAGACACCGAGCACCGCGTTCTCGCCTATGCTCATCGAACCAGCCAGCGCCGTCACTTCGCCGTCGTTCACCACCTCGAAAGGCACGCCGTCCCACGCCTTCTGCAGTTCAAAGAAAATCCGCCGGATGCGCCGATCGAAATCCACCGGCTTCACCCCGCGGAAAAGCGAAGCCACGCGCACTTCATTATTCACATACACGCCCGCCGCACTGCCGCCGATCGCGTCCACACGTGGCAAATGTGCCGCCGCCCGCCGCAGCGTGTCATTGATCCCGTCGTAATGATACTGCGGATCGCTCTCGAAATACGGATCCCAGGTGATCTCCTCGGAAAAGACCACGCGTCCGTCGATCACCGCCGCGCATTTGCGATCCGATCCGCCAAGATCGAACCCGATTCGGCAGCCTTCCAGATGCCGCCCCAGCGGCATCGACGCCTCATGCGCCACCGGCACCGCGTCGAACTCCATCACGTCTACCACCATCGGCCGCCCATAAATCCGTGCGCCCATGAATTCGTGATCGAACTTCCGCTCGCCCGCCGCCGAATAAATCTCCCGAATCATCTCACCGATCGCCGCATCGCCCCCGATCATCACTCGATACCCTCCACGGGCCCAGAGCAGGAACTTCACCAGCCGCTCCACGTATTGCTGATTCAGGGCCACGTTCGTTCCGGTGTGCGGCAGCACGCGGGTATCGAAGCGCGAAATCGTCCCATCGGTCCGCTCCAGCGCAATGGCCAGCGCCCGTGACGCCGGATCCTTTTCACATTGGGCGAGATACGCGCGATTCCATAACTCCGCCGGAATGAAACCGGGATCGAGCGGCGGGGTTACAGAAGGACGAATGTGCATAAAGGTGTGCATCATTAAGGTGGCATAAAAACATTTACCAGTCTTTTCCGATGATTTTCACCCAAAGGACGCAAATCGGCGACGTCTTGAGCCATTATCTTCCCTCTGAGTCCCGCCCGTTTCCAATCCCGGATTGGAGATCCAAGCGTCTTACCACCAGCATGTTACGCCATTCATTTCGAATCGAAAATTCGCGTCCCTGCCCAACGCAAGCGAGGCAGATATCCTGCAGCGAGTTAATCTCGCATCAGTAGTTGAACGGAATCGCCGCCGACGTTCTGTAGAAAATGGCCGACCCAAAAAACAGTTTCCGGGGCAACAGCGGCTTCCTCGTCTTCGAATCGTATTCAACGACATCGGAGAGAATCCAACACCGTGCGTTCAATTTTCCGGCGACCGTGTTAAGCACCGTCGATAGTTCATTCGAACCCGCATCCATGGAGATGGATCCCAGCGCTTGATTATTTTCGTAGCACAATGCGCCGCAGATCCCAAGCGGCTGGTCCTCTTTTCTCTCCGCTTTGATTTCACTCAAATACTCAAAGTGCCGGACGTCAGTGGCCGCGGGATATCGAACTTTGCGCGTCGCCTACCCACCACCGGCGGGTAGTTCCTCTTCTTTCGGAAGGACCAAAAAATAATCCCTGCTGACGATACACCGGTAGTCCGTTTGTTCCTCCACCATCTGGATGAGGGCGACATGATTCTCCTCGCCGGAGAAGGAGGCCATGTCGGCCATCCTCGGGAGCCCGGCATTTCGCCCCTGGATCCTCTCCCATCCATAAATGCGATGCACATCGGACTCGACGAGGCGTTTCAGCAAATCGGTAATCGTCGGACCTCGAGATTCCTCGGGTTGTGCGAAATTCAAGAGACCGAGAAAGAAAATCACCGAAACTAAAACGAGATGCTTCATCGGAACCTAAATAAATAGCCGAAACCCTACTTCGCGCTCAATCGGGAAAGGATGGAAAAGAATGGAATATAGTTCCGTCCCAACGTTTGCCCCGGCACGATTTGCTTTCTGCCTCTGACTCTGCGCTTCGCATGACGGCCCTCGAACTCCAGACCCGAATTCAGACCCCTCAACCGCCCGCGTTGCTCCACGTGTTGCCGCCCGAGGTCTTCGCCGCGGTACATATTCCCCACTCCCTGAACGCCTGCGTCTACGAAACCGCTTTCCTCGACAAGGTCCACGCGCTCGCTCTGGACCCCGCCGCACCACTCGTCGTCTACGGCGCCGGCGAAGGTTCGCTCGACGCCATTGCCGCGGCGGAAAAACTTCGCGCGGCCGGTTTTACTCACGTCGAAACCTTCGGTGGCGGAATCACCGCATGGCAAGCCGCCGGTCTGCCGTTCGAAGGGACCGGCCATCTGCCGGAGCCTCCCATTCCCCATGGCACTTACCGGGTCGATCCCGCGGAGAGCGTCATCCGCTGGACCGGCCGCAATCTTTTCAATCACCACAGCGGCACCGTGCGACTCGCCCTCGGCGAAATCCGCGTCCGGCAAGGCGAACTCACCGGCGCTCGTTTCACCATCGATATGACGAGCATCGCCTGTGAAGACCTCACCGACCGGAGCATGAACGCCATGCTCCTGGCGCACCTGCGCACCACCGATTTCTTCGATACGGAACATCACCCCACCGCCGAGTTCATCGCCGACACGGCGGAGCAAATTCCCGCTTGGACCGATGGCACACCGAACTATCAATTGCGCGGTACCTTCACCCTCCGTGGCATCAGTCACCCCATGGCATTCCCCGTCCTCATCGCCGCGAAGGATGACGCCCGCCATCTCACCGGCCAGGGCGTGCTCACCTTCGACCGCACCGCTTACGGCAGCCAGTACGGCTCCGGCAAACTCTTCCGCTTCCTCGGCCCTCACGTCGTCAACGACCACATCCACCTCCACGTCAAAATTCACGCCGAGCGGATGGCCTAGCTTCGAGGGGCGCCTCTCAACACGCCGGCCGTTTGCTTCTCCTCCAATTGGCTCAAGCCATGAGCGGACTGAAAGAAGATTACCTGGGTGAGCCGATCCGGAGCGATCGTGCCGAGGTGATCCAACATTTCACGCCAGTGATTCTGGGTGATGGCTTCGAGCTTCTTGAAATCCTCCGATCTGTCCCACAGTTCCGGCGCCTCCACAAACGCCTCCGGAATACTTGCTGCCGCCGAATTCGACTGGACGATTCGACGAAACAAAGCATCGAGTTCCGCGGAGCCGGATTCCGCTCCCAGCAGCTTCCCGCCAGCGAGCGCGAAGAGCACCAGGATACCGACAACCACGTTTCTCGTTCTCAACAGCTTCCCAACTGCAGATTCTCGATCTCCATCGCCACCAGGCAAACGTCGTCGTCGAACTCTTTCCGCGCGGAGAATTGTTGGATCTCGTTGATCAGCCCGCTGCACAGTTCCGCTGTCGGGAGAGCACTGCGCTGGCCGATTGCCCGCTGGAGTTGCTGGTAATCGTAGAGCTCTCCCTCCGGCCCTTCTACTTCGAACAAGCCATCGGTGAAGAGTAGGAGCACATCGCGTGGGGCGAGACGATGGTGGCCGCCGGTGTAACTCGCATTGTCAAACAGGCCGAGCACCGGCCCGGGTTTCATCCCGTTCAGCTTGGTCGGCTCCAGTTTGCTATCGGTCTCGCCGGAGACCAATAGCGGGCACGGATGCCCGGCATTGGCATAGCGCAATTCGCCTTTGTGCAAGTCGACGACGACATAGAACGCGGTGGCATAGATGGGCGTGAACGCGCCCTTCAAGGTATCGCACAGCGTGCGATTCAAGTGCGTGAGCAGCGCCGCCGGTTCGCTGAGCCGCGCATGCGATTCGCCCAGCAGGCTGTGCATCATCGCCGCCACCAGCGCCGCCCGCACGCCGTGCCCCATCACGTCGCAAATAAAAATGCCCGCCTCGCTCTCGGAGATCTTGCAGACATTGAAAAAGTCGCCACTCACCACCATGGACGGCGTGAAGTAATGGTGAAAGCGCACCAAGCCCCGGCCCGCGGCGTTGCCATTGGTGAAGGACGGAAACTGTTGCGGAAGCATGGCGCTCTGGAGTTCGCGCGCCATTTTCAGATCCTCCTCGAGCATGGCATTGCGGGCGCGAAGTTCATTCGCAATGAGGCCGAGTTCGTCCTCGGTGCGCTTGCGCCGCGTAATATCTCGCGAAAGCCCGAAGGTGCCGATGATCCGCCCGTCGGAATCGCGCAAGGGCATCTTGGTCGTGGACACCCATGTCTCGCTGCCATCGGCCCAGACGTTTTTTTCCTCCTTGTCGATGATCGGCACGCCGGTGCTGATCGTCTTTTTCTCATCCGCCATCGCGTCTCGCGCCCGCGTCTCGGGAAAGAAATCGAGATCGGTCCGCCCGATCATCTCGCTCTCCCGGGTCAGCCCGTGCTGCGCGAGCTTCGCTTTATTCACCGAGATGAACCGGCTTTCGGTATCCTTGAAATAGATCTTGTCCGGGAGGTTGGCCATCAGGGCATCCAGCAGATTCCGTTTCCGTTCCAAATCGGCCTCCGCGCGCCGGCGTTCGGTCACGTCCCACGCGATGCCCAGGACGTGCACTGATCCATTGGTGGTGGCGTGCGCGCGCAGACGCAAAATGTGCACGCTGCTGTCCACCGGCCAGACGACGCGAAACTCGGTATCGAATTCCGCATGGCCCTGCAGGCTGGCCGCAAATTCGCCGGCGACCCGATCGCGATCCCCCGGATGCACCAGCGCGCAGAAATCCGTGTCCCGTCCGCCGAAGGAATCGGGACGCAGGCCAAACAGGACGTGCATCTGCTGGTCCCAAATCATCTTCCGCGTCTCGATCTCAAAGTTCCAGGCGCCCATGCGGGTCGCGGCCAGCACCAGTTCCAGCCGGAGTTGGTCATTGGATGGCACCTCGGGGGATTCGCTGTTGGCCGGTTTGTTCTCGAGACTCATGAAGCGGGGGAAGGTTGGAGGACCGTCAGGAACCTCCCGTATTTCCGGGACTTGGGCAACCGGGAACATCGGCATGTCCGGGATACTCAGAGAATCCTACGGGTTTTCACGCCCCCAACTCCAGCAGCGCAGCCTCGTTGCCCATCCCCTTCGTGACGGAAGTCAGGCTTTCACTTCAGCAACGAAGACGAAAGCTCCGGCTGCTCGGGAACTCCGACGCGCTCGGCGAGGAAAGCCGCCCGCGCGGCTTTGCGTTCCGCGTTGGTGTGGGATTGGCGGAACTTCTGCGTCTCCTGCACCGCAAGCACATCGCAGCGTTCATTGAGCGGATGGCCCGCGTGGCCGCGCACCCAATGCCATTCCACTTTGTGCCTCGACGCCGCGGCATCGAGGGCCTGCCAGAGGTCGATGTTTTTGATCGTGCCCTTTTTCCAACCCTTCGCTTTCCAGCCAAAAATCCATTTGGTGATCCCGTTGCGCAGGTATTCAGAGTCGGTGAAGAGGTCGACCGCGCAACGCTCTTTCAACCGGTTGAGAGCCTCCAGCGCGGCGGTGAGTTCCATCCGGTTATTCGTCGTGGCGATGACACCGCCGCTGATCTCTTTGCGCACAGCGCCATACTCGAGGATGGCCGCCCAGCCACCAGGGCCGGGGTTCCCTTCGCACGCGCCGTCGGTATGGATGGTGACTTTTTTCAAGATGATGTCGTTGTAGCGACTCGGGGGTGCGACGGGCAAGATGTTGCGCTTGGCACGCCCACTGGAAGCGGCGATTTCCAAGTCGCCGACCCAAAACCCTGGCGCGAAGCGCCCTCGCTATCGGGCACCGCTCCACAGTGCCGGGCGACTCGGAAGTCGTCCCTCTCAGAGACTGTGAAATAAAGCGGCAGCGAGATTATTTGGCCCGCGAATCACACAGATGACGCGAATGAAAAACACTCCATTCGTGTCATTCGCGTAATTCGCGGGCACTCTACATCCCTCAATCACCACGCCCCGGCGGAGTGGGGCGCCTGCAAGGCGCTTACACCGCACCGTCGCCGTGCTCTTCCGTCCGGATGCGAATCGCATCCTCGATCGGCAGGATGAAAATCTTTCCATCGCCAATCTTGCCGGTTTGCGCAGAGCGAATGATTGCCTGCACGGCCGTGTCGATCATGTCATCGGGCAGGATGACTTCGAGCTTCAGCTTGGGCAGGAAGTCGATGGTGTATTCGCTGCCGCGATAAATCTCGGTATGGCCTTTCTGCCGGCCGAACCCTTTGCCTTCGGTCACGGTCATGCCTTCCACGCCCACTTCCTGGAGCGCGGATTTCACTTCTTCGAGTTTGAACGGTTTGATGATGGCTTCGATTTTTTTCATCGCAGGTCAGAGGTGACTTATTGGTTGTAAGCGTTTTCGCCGTGCTCGCTCACGTCGAGGCCGGCATGTTCGGATTCCGGATCGACCCGCAGGCCGATGACGGCATTGATGATCTTGAGGAGAACGAAAGTGATGAGCCCCGCCGCCACCGCCGTGACTGCCACGGCGATGAGCTGGTTGACGAACTGCCCCGGCCCACCGACGAGCGAAACGACTGCGTCGCCTCTCTTAAACGTATTGGCGATGGCCGGATTCGCTTCCGCGCTGGCCAGGAAGCCGAGGAGCAGCATGCCGACAATGCTCCCGCAGCAGTGCACGCCGAAGACATCAAGCGAGTCATCGTAACCGAACATGGTTTTCACGTGCGTCACGCACAGATAGCAGACGAAACCGCCCGCGAGGCCGATGAGCACCGCGCTGGGAACAGTGACGAAACCGGAAGCCGGCGTAATCGTTGCGAGACCCGCGACCATGCCCGAAGCCGTGCCCAGCACGCTCGGCTTGCCCTTGTGAATCCATTCCCCGACCGACCAGGCGAAGCCACCGGCCGCGCCGGCGAAATGTGTGGCGGCAAAGGCGCTGGTCGCCAGCGCACCCGAAGCCAGCGCGCTGCCCGCATTAAAGCCAAACCAGCCGACCCAGAGCAGACCGGTACCGATCAAGCTCAGCACCACATTGTGCGGCAGCATGGGCTCACGCGGAAAGCCGCGCCGCGGCCCGAGGACGATGGCGCAGACGAGCGCGGAAACACCGGAGCTGATGTGCACCACCGTGCCGCCGGCGAAGTCGAGTACGGGAATGTGCCCACCGAGTTCCCAATTGAAAAAGCCACCCTTGCCCCACACCATGTGCGCCAGCGGAAAGTAAACGACGATCGTCCACAGCGCGGTGAATGCCACATAAGCGCTGAACCGCATGCGTTCGGCAAAGGCGCCAGTGATCAGCCCCGGGGTGATGATGGCGAACATCATCTGGTAAACCATGAAGGTCTGCGCCGGGATGGTCGGCGCGTAATCCGGATCCGGCGCCGCTCCCACGCCATGCAGGAAGAGATGGGAAAGCGGATTCCCAATAAAGGCGTTCCCCTTGCCGAAGGCCGCGCCGTAACCGAAGAGGAACCACAGCAGGCTGATCATCGAGATGAGGAAAAAGCTCTGCATCATCGTCGCCAGCACGTTCTTCGTGCGGACGAGCCCGCCGTAGAAGAGGGCCAGGCCGGGGCCGGTCATCATCAGGACCAAGGCGGCGCTGGTCAGCATCCAGGCGTTGTCGCCGGAATCAATCTTCGAAGGGGCGCCGGGAGCCTGGGCATGCAGGGTCGCGCCGAGGCAGGCAAATGCGGCGGCAAAAAGCCACGCGCACCGCCCGGAACGGGTGGTGTGAGTCATTTTTCCAAATAGGGGATGGTGGTAAGGGGCGGCCCGCCGGGGAACGAGCCGCCGCGATTAAAATGATTCATACCGTCCTTGTTAAGAAGAATATAATTCATCATTTTACGTATCCTACCTTTCCCCAGCAGTTTGCGCTTTTTGAAAAATCGCAAGATCGCAAGGCACGGCTTAGGGGCGACTTCCTAGAAAAGACCCTGCGTCGCGGAGCGATGCCCAAAAAGAGAGGCGCTGCGCGCACCGGTTTTTCGGTCAGCGACTAGGAAGTCGCCGCTCCCAGTGGCGTCATCCGCTATCGGCACCCAAACATCGCACAAAGATGTGGGTAACGCAGAGGAGCAGCGCGCGCACTCCAAAACGCAAGCGTCAGAGGAGGCGTTATCTCGAGTTCGCAGGCCGCCGGGGATTGACCTCGCCCGGTCTGGCCCGCAGTCTGCGTCCGACCCTTTCCATGGATACAAAACGCAAAGCCATCGGCATCGACTTCGGGGGGACGACGATCAAATCGGCCGTGGTGGAGGATGGCCGGCTCATTCAACACGGGGACGTCATCGAGACGACCGAACATCATGGCGCGCCGGCGCTCATCGAGGAGATCCTCGGGGTGATCGCCGCCCTGCGGATCACGCATCCGGAGGTGGCGGCGCTGGGCGTGGGGTTGCCGGGGTTCATCGATAGTCTCAATGGGATCGTGCATGAGTTGACGAATGTGCCCGGCTGGGATGAGGTGCCGCTGCGGCGGATCCTGCAGGAACGGACGGGGTTGCCGACGATCATCGAAAACGATGCGAAGGCGATGGCTTACGGCGAATTCAAATATGGCGCGGCGAAGGGGTGCCGGTTCGTGCTGTGCATCACGCTCGGCACGGGCGTGGGCGGGGCGCTGGTCCTGGATGGGCGTTTGTATCGCGGGGCGCAATTGGCGGCCGGCGAGCTCGGGCATGCGAGCATCGACTACCGGGGGACGCCGGGACTTTATAAGAATCCGGGAGACCTGGAGATGTTTGTGGGGAATCACCGGATCGCGGCGCGAGCGTCGCAGCTTTACAAGGTGGCGGGGCGCAATGTGCCGGTGGAGGAGTGCACGCCTTACGATCTGGAGAAAGCGGCGCGGAATGGCGACCCGGTAGCGAAGCAGATGTGGGAGAACGTGGGGCTGGAGCTGGGTTGCGCGCTGGTGAACATGATCTGGCTGCTGAACCCGGACGCAATCGTGATCGGCGGCGGAGTGGCGAAGGCCGGCGACTTGTTGTTCGGCCCGATCCAGCGGACGATCCGGGAGCGAACGCTGCCGTTGTTCAACCAGAACTTGCGGGTCGTCCCGGCGGCGCTGGGGAATGAGGCGGGGATTATTGGGAATGCAACGCTGGCGCTCGAGGCGGCGGAAGTGAGAAAATGACGAATGCCGAATTACGAATGCCGGATGTTTATCCTAAGCTGTTTAAGATAAACGGGTTAAGATAATTCGTGATTTTCGAAAAATATTTTGAACGACGGCCTGCGCGACCGGTCAAAGCTACCAAGTTTAGGGATTTCCGGGTCGTGCATGTGTCTTGCGATTAGCTGTGAATCGTTTCCTTGGCATGCACGGCCCGGATTCTTTTTTTAGCCAGCTTCTGATCCGCTTTGTTCCCTGACCCGGCTTCCAGTTCCCGTCCGTCTTCGTCCAACTCCAGCCTTGTCGGCTTGCGGGGTTTCCTGATCGATGCGCCGGAATATGGCCGGCTTCGCTCATGGAGCGACGGGGCGCTGATCATCGACGACGGGCAGATCGCGGAAATCGGCGACTACGAGACGCTTTCCCGAAAGCCGCGTACCCAACCGGTCCGCTGGTTGCAATCGAAGCGGGTGGCGGTTTTCCCGGGCTTGATCGACCTGCACACGCACCTCCCGCAATACCCGGCGGTGGCGCGCGGGACCAGCGAACTGCTTCCCTGGTTGCGCACACAGATCTTTCCGTTGGAACGCGAGTTCACCGGGCCGAAAGGGCGGCGCGAGGCGGGGGCGTTTTTCCCCGAACTGGCGCGGCACGGCACGACCACGGCGATGATTTACACCGCCATCTTCGAGGACAGCACAGACGCGGCCTTTCACGCCGCGGTGAAGAGCGGCATGCGGATCATCATGGGCAAGATGATGATGGATGTGGGCAGCTACGGGAGCCTGCAGCCGACCAAGATCGTCTCCATCTCCCTGCACGAAAGCGAGCGGCTGTGCAAGACCTGGCACGGCGCCTCGGAAGGGCTGGTGGAATATGCCTTCAGTCCGCGTTTTGCGGTGGCGTGCAGCGAGAAGCTCATGCGCGGCGCGGCGGAACTGGCCACGCAATATGGGGCGTATCTGCAGACCCATCTCGCGGAGAATCGCGAGGAGATCGAGAAGGTGCGGAACCAGTTCAGTTGGGCGAAGGATTACACCGAGGTGTATGAAAAGTACGGCCTGCTCGGGCCGCGCACGGTGCTCGGCCATTGCCTCCATCTCTGTGATCGCGAACGCGCGGCCCTCGCCGCGGCGGGCGCCAGCGTCGCGCATTGCCCCACGGCGAATCTCTTTCTGCGCAGTGGCATTTTGCCCTTGGAAAAGGTGCGGGCCGCCGGCCTGCGCGTGGGCCTGGGCAGCGATGTGGCGGCCGGACCGGAATTGAATCTCTGGCAGGTCATGCGCTCGGCCATCGAATCGCAGAAGGCGCGCTCCTTTTACGAACCGGAGACGCCGATCCCCTCGCCGGCCTCCGCGCTGCATCTGGCCACCCAGGGAGCGGCCGAGGCGCTGGGCAAAGGCGGCACCATCGGCAGCTTCGAGATCGGCAAGGACGCGGACCTGACGCTGATGGATTTCGGCGCGCTGCTCCCCTATCGGCAGAATGCCAAGAACGCCGCCGACCTCACTGCCGAGGACATCGTGAGCTTGTGTATTTACCGCGGCGGGCCGCCGGCCGTGCTGGAGACCTTCGTGCGCGGACGCAGCATCTATCGCGCGCCGGAGCCGGAGTTGTTTTGATTGGGCATTGCCCTCGATGATGAACGGCCCGTAGATAACAGGCGTGCCTGAACCGTCCCAGCCGTCCCTTCACGTTTTGCCCGTCGCCGCCAGGACGACGCACGATCCCATCGCGATCGCGCTCGCCGAGGATATCGGGCGCGGTGATCTCACCTCGCGCTATTTCGTGGGGCTCGATCGCCGGAGCGGACGCATTTTCGCCAAGGAACCGTCCGTCGCCGCCGGTGTGGAGACCGCGGCCGAGGTCTTCAAGCGCGTGGATCCCCAGCTCGATATCACCATCGTGCGCGCTTCCGGCAGCCGTTTGGAAATCGGGCAGACCGTGCTCGAGATCGCCGGTTCGGTACGCTCGATCCTGACCGCCGAGCGAGTCGCGCTCAATTTCCTCCAGCGCCTCTCCGGCGTCGCCACTCTCACGCGCAAATACGTCGACGCCGTCAGCGGCACGAAGGCGCGCATCCTCGACACACGCAAGACCACGCCGGGCCTGCGCGCGCTGGAGAAAGCGGCCGTCGTCGCGGGCGGCGGGCAAAATCACCGCTTCGGACTTTTCGACATGGTGATGGTGAAGGACAATCACCTCGCGGCGGAAACGGAGCTGCGCCACCTGCAAGAGGCCATCCGCACCTGCCTCGCGGAAAACCCCGGCCTGCGCATCGAGCTCGAGGCCGACACGTTGGAGCAAGTGCGCCGCTTCCTGACTTTGATGGGCGTGGACGTGATCCTGCTCGATAACATGCAGCCTGCGGAGATGGCCGAAGCGGTGCGGTTCACCGCGGGGCGCGTGCAGTTGGAAGCCAGCGGCGGCGTCACGCTGGAGACGATCGCCGGGATCGCGGCGACCGGCGTGGATTTCATCTCCGTCGGCGCGCTCACCCACTCCGCACGCGCGGTCGATTTCTCGCTGGAACTGACATGAGCGGGCTCGATGCGCGCATTCTCGCGGCTTTGCGTGCATCGGAGGTGTATCTTCCCGCCACCGATCTGGCCACGCAGCTCCGGGTCACGCTTCCGACGGTCGAGGCGCGGCTGAAGGAATTACGCGACGCCGGATTCGAGATCGAGGAGCGCCCGGGGCTCGGCTTCCTGCTTTTGCGTTCGCCGGATCGCTTGATCGCCGACGACATCTTCTCCCGCCTCGGCACTTGCGAACTGGCGCGCGAGATCGTCGTCTTCGCCGAGACCGCGTCGACCAACGACTCCGCCATGCAACGCGGGCGCCAGGGTGCGGAAGGCGGCATCGTCATCTTCGCCGAACGCCAGACCGCCGGGCGTGGACGCTTCGGGCGTGCGTGGGCTTCCGCGCCGTATCGGGGTCTCTGGTTCTCGATGCTCATGCGTCCCGATTTGCCGCCCAGCGCCTGGCCGCGTCTCACGACCTGGGCCGCCGTCTCGCTAGCCTCGACCATTGAAAATTCCCTCGGCCTGCCCGTATCGATCAAGTGGCCGAACGACATCTATCTTTCCGGTCGGAAGATCGCCGGCATTCTGGCCGAAAGCGGCGCCGATGTGAATGGCCGGCCGTTCGCCGTGGTGGGCATCGGCGTCAACGTCAACCAGAGCCAGGCCGAATTCCCTCCCGAACTCGCGACGAAAGCCGCTTCCCTGAGCATGATCACCGGCCGTCTCATCGACCGGCCTACTCTCGCCGCACACCTGCTGCGCGAACTCGGCACCCGCTTCCCTCAGATCCTCGCGGATTTCCCCGCCATGATCGCCGCAGCCCGCCGGCGCAGCCTCCTGCTCGGCCATTGGGTGCAGGTGCAATCCGGCCACAACATCCTGGAAGGCCGGGCCGAGGAACTCGACCCCGACGGCCAACTGCTCCTGCGCCGTTCCGATGGCACCCTCAGCCGCCTCAGCGCAGGCGAAGTCACCATCATCCCCTCATGACTTCCGAACCCGGGAAAGGCCGGTTTCGTCTCATTTTTGGAAACCGAGCCGGGCGAATTACAGGGCCACATTGGCCGATCAGGCCGAATCGTCTCCTTAATGCACACTCCGCAGGCACTTCCGAAAAGAGTTGTCACCCAAGCATAACAACTGCTTTTTCATCTGTGACCTACATGCAGATCGAACATTCGGATTTTCAGGACCAACTCGTGCGCGGGCTGGCGCACCGAATGAACAACATCCTGACCCTGTTCAATGGCTACCTCGGTCTGCTCATGGACAACCAGAAGCTCGACAAGGAGACCCGCGAAGGCCTGGCCAAAATCAAGGAAGGCGCACGCGCGGCTTCGGAGCTCATGGACCGCACCCACTCGCTGGTCCGTCCGCCGGCGGTCGTCTGGCGCGAGATCAATCTGCACGACTTTCTGCACATGCTGATGCCGTCGTTCGAGTCGCTCTGCGGCCCGGGCACGAAGCTGTATCTCGACTGCCCGGACCAGCTCCCCGCCATCTGGGGCGACGCCACGCGGGTCAAGTCGGCCATCTTCGAAGTGGTGCGCAACGCGGTCGAAGCCGCCTTCACCGGCGGGAACGTGCACATCGTCGTCAGCTCCGCGAAAAAGCCGCCCGGCACCCCGGCGAAACAGGCGCTGCAATGGGTCTCCATCTCGGTGACCGATAGCGGTCCCGGTATCCCGGAGGAAATTCGCGACCGCATCTTCCAGCCCTTCTTCTCCACGAAGAAAAAGACCAACGCCACCGGCCTCGGCCTTACCGTCACCGCCGGCTTTGTCCAGCAAATGGGCGGTGTGCTGCGCTACGAAAGCCAGCCCGGCAAGACCACCTTCCAGATGCTCCTCCCTTCCCGTACGGACGGGACGTAGGCGGCCGCAATTCGATCCTTCAGTGGCAGTGGCATCCCTGCCGCTGACCCTTCCCAAACGTCCACCGGCAGCATATCGCTGGCGCCTTTCATCCTGAATTTAAATTCAGCCATTGGCGCGGATTTTTCATGTTTGGTGTCTCAAAAATGCGGCGCACCGGCGCTATGGGGCTTCATTTCCACGTAATAATACGTGAAATCGCAGCTCGTTTTGCCTTCGGTACGTCGCCTGCTGAATACATTTTGTCGCCGATCGCTTTTATCCAATCGCCGCCGTTTCGCTCCTTTTAGATTATGCGCAAGTCCTCTTTCGCCACCGTCGGCAGCACGCTGGTCGAAGCGATGCTGGCCTGCGGCATCGTAGCGATCTTCCTGGCCGGCTTGTACGACATGAACTGGCGGGGCTTGTTCGTCCTCAAATCCAGCATCGACGTCAGCTCGGCCAGCGAACTGACGACCAATCTCGCCGAGCAGATTCGCACCGCCACATGGACTCAGATTACCGACCCGGCCTACCTTTCTGGAACGATCATGGCGAACTCCACGACCGTCGGCCACCTGCCGAATGTCGTGCAAACGATCACGGCCTATCCCTATGGTTCGACATTGGGAAACGGGGAGACGGTTCAAGTGCAACGCGATGCCGGCGGCAATGTCGCCACGGTCCTCCCCGGCAACGGCAACCTCAGTGCGGAAAGCTCCATTCAAGTCGATATCACAGTGAACTGGCACAGCACTTTTAAGAGTGTCCCGCACACTCGCGTGGTCCGCTTGATCGCCAGCCAGGGAGGCATTCTCGGACAAAACTGATGAAGCCGGCTCACTTCACCTCCCCATCTGCCGCCTTCACCCTCCCCGAGGTCATGATAGCCATGGCGGTCAGTGCTTTCATGTTCGCTGCGCTCCTCACCGCCACCGTGGGCTTTCAGCGCAGCTTTTCCGGCGCCATGAACTACTCGCGTGGCACCACCGATCAAATGAGGGCACTGGATTACGTCGCGCGCGACCTCCGCCGCGCCTACACAGTGACAGTTTCGCAATATAACCAGACTCTCACCCTGACGGTTCCCGACACCTATACCGCTTACGACTCCCAAGGCAATCCCACGGGTACGTTGCGGAGCCCCACAATCACCAACGGACAGGTCAATTACGGCGATCCGGCAAAGCCCATTACCGTCTCCTATTATCTGAGCGGTGGACAACTTCTGCGCCAGCAATGGATCGGGGCTACCGGCGCCACCAACACCATCGTGATCGCCGATTCTGTTGAAACCTTGCAAAGCAGCTTTGCGGATCTCACTTCCATCGTCACTTATACCATCACCTTCGCCCCAAACCTCACGGGCTTTGATCGTAATAGCAGTGGCGCCCGCGCCAACACAACGCTCATCGGGAGTACTTCCGTCCGCAACACCCGCCGCGATTGAAATGAAAACACGTCACTTCGAAACAGGCAGCACTCTGGCTATGGCATTGGTCACGATCGCTGTCCTTTCTTTCGCGGCGGCATCCGTTTTTTATTACATCAACAATCGCAACCAGACTTCCGCCAACGCGGGGAGCTGGCAGGAGGCGCTCATCGTCGCGGAATCCGGCACGGACATCGCGATGCACGCTCTCAATGCCTCCGTCAAAACGCCCACAACCGCCTGGGCCGGCTGGTCACCCTCCGACGCCACCACCTTTCCCAAGACTTACAGCGACACACTTCCCGCCCATTCCGGCGAGGGGAACAACAAGATGTATGTCTACGTGAAAGTCGACAACAGCATCACCGATGGCAGCGGACAGGTTTGGTATCGCATCCATTCCTCCGGATCGACCGAGGTTCCCGGCTTGCGGAGAGTAGGTTATGCCCCGTCCCAACTCTCGGCAACCGGGACCAAGAATCACAATAACTTCCTGCGCAAGATTGCTTACAACAAAGATACCACCACGGGCGCGCTGCATCTTCCCCAAACGACCCGCACCGTGGAAACGATCGCTCAGCCGGTCTCCGCGCGGATGTTTTGGCGCGCGCTGGTCGTGCAGCAAAGCATCACGCTGGGCGGTTCCTCGTTTACAGACAGCTTTGATTCGAGTGATCCGACCAAGTCGACCAACGGCCAGTATGACCCCTCCAAACGCCAGATGCACGGCGACGTCGCCAGCAATTCGAGCGGCAATCTATCGGACTTGGGTAATAACAAGGTTTATGGCAATGCCTCGAGTAATGGCGGCGTCCTGCAAAATACGAAGGGAGTCCAGGGCACGGTTTACAATAATTACTCCACCACCATCAGCGCGGTATCGGATCCCACATTCGCTTACACCACGCCGGGACCGGCATCGATCAGCACCCTCGCGGCTCCGCTGACCTTGGTGGCGGGCACGCAAAGCGCACCGACGAATTACAAAGTTTCCGCCATCGACCTCGGCTCAAAATCCAAACAATTGATCCTGGCCCCGCCGGTGGTTGGGCAAACTCAGGACAGCTATGTGAATATCTGGGTAACCGGAGACCTCACGATGTCCGGCAATGCCTTCATCCAGCAACTGGCGGGCGTCCACGCCACCATCTACGTCGATGGCAACGTCAGCATCGGCGGTTCCTCCTTTGAGAACGAGAACAATCGAGCCGCCTATCTCACGGTCAATGGAGTCACTCCTTCCGATGGCTCGACGAGGACCTTCACGGTTTCCGGCACGGGCACCTTTGTCGGGATGGTCAACGCGCCCTCTTATGCTCTCACCGTTTGGGGAACCGGCGATTTCATGGGTGCATTGATCATGCTCAGCGCGAGCCTGGGCGGCAGCGCCGGATATCATTACGACGAGTCACTGGCCTCTCTCTCGACCAGCAACAATCTGGGTTACAAAGTTGCCAGTTGGATCGAAGACATCCGGTAGAGTCCTGTAGACACGGAGTTCTGTGGCCGCCCTGCCGGTAATCGCGCCGTCCCTATCGACCGGGATTCTCCTCCACCGACGAGGGCGCCGCCGGACCGTTTTCGGCGGGCAACACCTGCCACGTGCGGACGATGAACCAGGATCGATGGGCGGCATCGTCGAAGTCTTTGGAAGGCGCCGCAACCAGCATCACGATCTGCTCTTCCGGGCGGATGTTGATGAACGTCACGCTGCAAATGCGTGGAGTGCCCTGCTCGATATAGGAGTAGGCGAATCGAAAGCTGTGCCATCCATGGGACGTAATCGGATCGGAAATTTCCTCGAGCGATTCGACCGACGCGACACCAGGCGGCAGGAAGCGGTGCGCCGCTTCCCGATACCGGAGCAGTGACACACCGACGAACGGTTCGTCGGCGGACATGGGAGACGGGCGCAGAATTAAAAAGGCGTTGGGGACGCGCAGAAAACGAAAGACGGCTCCACCTGAGCCAGCCTCCACTCGCGTTTGAAAATCCATGTTCACGCTGACCTTCTGGTTGCCATCGACAAAAAACATGCGGCGCTGAACCAATCCGCCAACCGTCATATCCGAAAAGTGCGGCGTGAGATCGATGGCATTGGCGCACCACGCGAATGCCACGAGGCAAGCAACGAACCCAAAGCCCAAAGTGCTCTTCGACTTCATCTCTTCGCTGTCGAAGTTACCTCCGCCCGCCGGAGGAGCGAAGGGATTTCCTCGCGCAATGAAGCTTCGGCTTCGGCCCGTGAAGAGAGGCCGGTGACAATGAGTTCAGCCGTCTGCTGCCCGAGCAATCGCTCATGCCGCCACACCCGCCGAAGACTGGCGGTGCGCGTATCGTCGCTAAACGCACTGTTGCGCCCCGGTTGCCCCGGAACAATCTCCCACGGACAGTAAAAGACGAAAGCGTCGGTGCCTTTGGCATCGCGAAATTGCATCGATTCGAAAACCAGGTCGAAACCAGCCGCCGAAACGGTCAGGGATTGGCGCGGCGCCACCTCCTTCCAACCCGCGCTGGGGAGGCAGACTTCCGGCCGGTGCACGCGCGCGAGCAGCGCGGTACGGCCGTTACTGGGAAACCATTCGAGATAAAACAACGTCCAGTGCGCGCCCGTTCTGCTTCGCCAGTGCGCCACGTGAGTCCGGTCACATCCGAGCAGGCCCAAGGTATTGGCGGAGAGCGGTTCCTCCTTTGCTTCGGGTGGCAGGACGAGCGTCCAGTTCGAGGATTCACCCTTCGTCTTCGATGAGTACCAAGCCTGCGCACCGATGACGACGAGAATCAGCCATCCCCCCATGACCGGCCCGATGTACGGCGGCAAAGCATGCGGGGGAGCCGTCTCGGCTGCTGGCTGGTCTGCCCGATCGTCCGGCCGGAGCCAGTTGGCGACGATGGCAATCAGGATCAGGCAGATCGTCAAAACGGTATAGCCTGCGGGATCGTGCCATTGCCCGACCGCACCAATCCCATTTCGAGCGGCCGAGTACGACAGGAAAGCCGTGCGCGCAATATTGGTGAGCAACGCCGCACCGAACCCGACGACCACCAAGGCCACGCGCGATCTCACTTTCAATCGATAGAATTCACCGAGAAAGAGCGCCGCCATGAAGGAAGCTTGCAACGAGCGCACTCCGCTGCACGCTTCATCCACGCCAAGCACTCCGGTGGCGACCTCGACGAGATTCCCTCGCTGGATAGCGGGCACACCGGCGAGATTCATGAACATCACCGTCGCTCCGGCAACGAAACGCATGAGCCCCTGGACGACGACTTCCTCGGGATGGCTCGGCCACGGAACGGCGGTGAGCGGAAAGGCGATGGGAAAAGCAAAGTGCCGAGCCCAACTCTTGCCTCCAGCTTGGGCGGACAATCCGACGCTGCCGGCCACCGCGCTCAAAGCCAGCAGCCAGGGCACGAGCCGCCATCCGGGGTTCGGCTGGACGATAATCCAGGCAGGCATAACCACCGCGGCAGAGACCCAGATCACCCACCTTGCCCAGCTCGTCGGTTGCTCTGGCATGGGCCGGGTCTGCCACCGGCGCCAGGCCAGCAGAAGGGCCAGGGGAGGCACCAACCACCCGTAGCTGTATTGCGGACTCGTGTTCCAAAAGCTCGCGAGCGGCCAGAAAGCGAGCGACCACCAGGCAACCCACGCCGCGGCCGCCGTCACGATGGCGAATCCATGACTCGAAGAAAGGGAGGGCGATCGGCCCATGGGGTGCATTAAGGCCAAGAGACTGAAATGGTTCCGCAACACAAGTCGAATCCGCGCCACGAATCGGAAATCGCGGAAGGGCGGCGAAAATCAGATGCCATGGCGGAGAGGCTGCTTACAGTCTACAACCCCAGCCGTGGTCGACCTCGCAAAAAAATCCAATCTCCCCAGAAATCTCCTCATCACCGCTGCCGCGTTGATCCTGATTGCCGCGGCTTCCTATGGAGGTTGGCGTGCCTACCGCAAGTGGGTACCACCGCATCTGGCAAAACGGGCTCGCGCCCTGATGCAAAAAGGAGATGTGATCAACGCCTCAATCACCATCCGGCAAGCTTTCAGCATCAACCCTGGCGACCTGGCCACCAATCGCCTCGCCGCCGAAGTATGCGAAGAAAAGGGCGCGTCCGAGGCCGTTGTCTGGCGGCGACGGCTGGTCGATCTTCAGCCAGGAATTCTTCAGCCCGCGCTGGATTGTGCGGAGACTTCGCTTCGCTTTGGCAAGCCCGCGGTCGCCAGGGAGGCGCTGGAGAAGCTGGCTGCTGCCGGGCAAAACGATGCGCGGTATCACGAGGCCTTGGGACGCACTCTGGCCGCCATGGGTGAGCATACGCGCGCGGTCGAAGAATTGGGAGCCGCCGTCCGTCTCGAACCGCAAAACGAAACCTATCAGTTGGAGCAAGCAGCCGCGTTGGTCGATCGCGGTTGGATCGAAGATCGCCCCACGGCGCAGGCAACCTTGAAACGCATCAGTGCCAAACCGGAGTTGCGGCTTCGCGCCTTCCGCGCCCTGGTCCGCGATGCGATGGGGAACAACGAACTGAGCGGCGCCGTCATCCTGGCCCGCCAGCTCGCCTCGCTGCCGGATGCCCAGCTTGCGGATCAAATGACGCTGCTCGACCTGCTGCGCGCCACCGATACCCCGGACTTCCCGTCCTTCCTCGCCTCGATGAAGGATCGCGCTCGAGGCAATGCTCCGGCCACTGCGGAACTCCTGAATTGGATGAATCGGAACAGCCGATTCGGCGCAGCCGTGGAGTGGGCCGCGGAGTTTCCCCCCGAAGCTTGGGACGATCCGCGAGTCTGCGCCGCCGCGGCCTTGAATATCTTCGGCCTGCGCAGTTGGGCTGCTCTGGAATCATTTACCGAAACCGGAAACTGGCAGCGGCTGGAATACGTTCGCCACGCCCTTCTTTCCCGCGCCCTGCGCGAGGAGGGCAGCGTTTCCCAATCCGCACCACAGTGGGACGCCGCAGTGGCATCCGCCGCCAAAGTCCCGGGCGCCACCGCCGAGTTGACGAGAATGGTCGCCAACTGGGGTTGGGAAGCGCAGTACACCGATCTCCTGCGCGCCCTGCTAAAGGATCCCAAAGAATCTGCCTGGGCGTCGCAAACCATCCTTCCTATCTTGAGCCGCACCAAGGATACAGCCGGGCTTCTCGATGCAACCGCCCGCTACCGGGAAACACATCAGGGCAACGACGCCGCCGCCAATAACTTCGCGCTCTACTCCCTGCTTCTCGGCCGGGACGTAGCCCACGCCAGTGAACTGGCCAGAACCCTCTACGAGAGACATCCCTACGAGGCGGATTACGTTTCAACTTATGCTTTTTCGCTGCATCGGCTGGGACAGTCGGAACGTGCCCTGCAGGTGATGAAGTGCCTCAGCCCCGCGATTTTGAAAACGCCGAATTTCGCGGCCTATTATGGAGTTCTGCTGGCGGCAACCGCCGACTGGGATCGCGCTCCGGCCTTTTTGGAACTGGCAAAAAAGGCGGATTTGCTACCGGAAGAACAGGCACTCTTGCGGACGGCTCGGGAGGAGATCCAGACGGCCCGCTCGGAGCCGGAATAGCCCCCTGCCACCGCGCTTCATCCGGAGCTTTTGCAGTCTGGCATCGACGGGACGCTTGGGCGTTCTCTCGTTTCTGTCGACTCGACCCAGCAGCCTGTACGCCGGATGTATATTTTCGGCGACAAAATACGTTTGTCTCATCTTTGGCACGGAAATAGATTCTCAAATGTGATTGACCTACGCGTTTTCTAGCAGTTATGAAATACGCAACCAATCCGACCATCTCCGCCCAATGATGGTTCGGCCCACAACACAAACTCGGTCCAAGCCTCGAACATTATGAAGCTGAAATTGTCCTCGTTCACCACCCCCATGGGCGCGCTGCTGTTGAGCCTCTCCGCTTTGCTCGCCTCGCAGCCCGCGCACGCGACCACCATCAATCTCAACGATCCGAGCCTCAGTCCGGCTCCGACCGATCCGGGCACCATCAACGGCGCAGTGTTCACCACGAACTTCACCCAACCTGCCGGCACTGGGGTGATCGATCCGTTTCTGACCATCCAATCCAGCCCAACCGAGCAGGGTTATAACGGGACCAATGGGAACTTCGACACGAAGCGTGTTCCGCAATGGAACCATCCTCTCACCTTGGGTTCGCTCGCTGAGGTGAGCCTCAACGGCCAGCAATATTACCAATTCGTTGTCGACGTGAATGAACCCAACGCGACGTCGACGTCCACCATTTCGCTGGACATGCTCAGCGTCTGGACCTCGCCCACCTTGCAAAGCAGCACCTCGACGAACTCGAGCGGTCTCTTCAACGGCTCGCTGGGCACTCTGCGTTACAACATGAGCCCATCGCTCGGCTCCAATGACGTCCTTTACTTCGATGGCAACAGCGGCAGCGGCCAGGCGGACATTTCGATCTACATCCCGGTTTCGGATTTCGCGGGCGCCAGCGCGAGCGACTACGTTTACATGTACCAAATGTGGGGCAATACGCTGCCCTCCAGCGGCGGCTACGAAGAGACCTTCGCCGTGGAAGGCTCCAACCTTACTTCCGTGCCGGAGACCTCCGCGCTCCTCCCACTGTTCGCGGTGCTCGGCATGATCATCGGCGGCCCGGCCATCCGCCGGAAGCTCTTGCCGGCCTGATCAGGCACGAAGACAAAAACTCCATCAAAAGGGTGACGAGCAATCGTCACCCTTTTTTGCTTTTGGTCACTTCCCTTTCACCCACCAGGAGGCCATGAAATCTTTGGCAGCCTTCTCGATTTTTGGGGAGTCCTGTTTGGAAGCAAGGGTGGTCACGATCACCTGAACACCGAGTTTTGCATCGAGATTGATGTAGCTGACGGTGCGAACCATCGCCCGGCCCTGGCCGCCGTAACTCCAAACGAAGCCGAGACTCTTCCAGCCATTGAAGGGATAGGGGTCCATCAGCGGTTGCTGCGCTTGCTCCTTGCTGGCGCCTTGCGGCATGCCTTGGGCCGCGGATTCGCGGTATTTCAGAACATTCGTCGCGAGATCGAAATCCGGGGTGAAAGGCGATCGGGTGACGTGAATCTCGCCATCGACCGTTCCTTCCTCGGGGAGCAGCAGAAAGCCGTCGCCCGTACTGAGCCGCCAACCTTTCGGCAGGCCGAAGACGACGCGGTTTTCACCGATGGTGAAATAAGTCCGCTCCACGTCGGGACCTTCGACATTGGTCTCCATCAGCTTGTGCGCACCGAAGGAGATCTGCGGAGGATTTCCATCGGCGGCCTTCATCTCACCCGGGACAAAAGCCAGGGTCAGAAAGCCAGCAGCGAGGAGAAGGGCTTTCGAAAACAGGATGCGTGCGATCACAGCTGAATATCGGGCAGCCGCGTAATCGGGCCGCGGGAGCAACCGCCGGTCGACGGAATGCCCGGCAGCACGCGGGTCAGCAACATGGTATCGAAGTACCAGTAGCGGGTGGGCGGCGCATAGATATCGCCGGTATCCCACTCTGCGGTGAACGTCTGGCTCTGATAGAGGGAGACAAACGCGCCGGAGAAAGTCATGCTATCGTTCGTCCAGGTCTCGAGGAACCGAGGGAAGTTATTCATCCCACCGGAATAGCCGGACCGGCCGCCAGTTCCGGTGCTGGTCGAGGGAATGTAACCGCCGATGAGCGCGGTATTCAAGGTGGTGTTCGAGGCCAGACGACTGCCCACGCTGCTGCTCGCATTGCTGTCGGACCAGCTATTCGAAAGCACCATGACGGCATCGCCGACGAGCGCCGCAGAGGGGGGGATGTAACCCGGAGTGGGAGTATAATAAGTCAGTGCACCAGATCCCGGGCTGGCATTCGACGGCACCTGATTTGGATTAGTCGTACCAACGTTGTAGTCCCCCTGCACATAGAGCCCATTCAAGGTAGCGATGGTGAGGCCGGCATTCGGAAGCACTCCGCCATCGGTCACGCGGATGGCGTTTTTGCTGCCCGAACCCGTGTCATACATATAAATGATGCCGTTGAAACTGTTGAGGCTGTTGAGCGTAGGGTTAACGGCACCGACGTCGAGATTGGTGATGGGGATGCTTTGCGACTCGCGCTTGTCGTAGAGGGTCGTTTGTACGGTCACGTTCTGGGTCACGTAACTGCCCTGATCGACCGTCTGGGTTTGGTAGCCGCCTTGGTCCACATATCCGCTCGTATCCACCCAGGTCTTTTTTCCAGACCTACTGGTCGTATAATAGCCGCTGGTCACCCATACCCAATTCGAAACCCAAACCTGCTGGGTTACGAGTTTCGGCACCCAGACTTGCTTCTGGGTGACGGTCGAATTGCTCACCGCGTTGCGGATGGCCGTCGCCTGGGCGGACGTGAGGGTGGTTCCGTTCTGCCCGGTGATGGTGATATTACCGCCGGAAAAAGTATTGCCGGTCGAGTTGGCCAGCGACGCCGTCGTGTCCACCGGACCCGTGACATCAATGAGAATGCCGGCGGTGTTATAGAGCCGGCTGTTCGCGATGGGGGCGGGATCGGTGTAGCCCGCCACAGGCGGTTCGATCATCTCGTGGTTGCCGTCGTTGTTCGGGTTGTTATCGGTGGTGTCGTACACTGCGGCCGTCCCGAGACCGATACCGGACATGTCCGGCACTTGCTTGACCTGTTTGGAAAAGCCGTTGTCATAAGTCGGCGCGTAGTTGGTGCCTTGATTATTCCAGTTAGTCGCGCCCGGCGGAGCATTGTTGTCATAGCTGCCAACGTGGGTCACGTTGGAGGTAGGCAGGAACTCGAGGCCTGTGGTTTTAACGGAACCGTCCGCGTTCAGGACGGGCTGAGTACCCGTGGAAACGTGCGCGTTGGCATTGGTGTGCACGTTGCCGCCGATCACCATTTTCGCCGGCTTGTAGAGCTCGAAGTCACCCTGGGAAAAGAACATCCCCCGGGTCGGCGGCAACGAGCTGTAGTAGAAGTTCCGTTGCATCTTTACTCGTCGCCCTCCGCCCACACCAGTAGTCCGCAGTTCCACCGTAGCCAGATAGTTATAGACGAGTGACGTCCGATAGTCGTTGGCATACGTCACCGCAGACTGGGGCACTCCATAAGAATCGATCGGAGTGAGAGTCAGACCCAGAATTTGCATGTTCGCTGGGACGGCCGGGAGATTGGTCTCACTGACCAGGGCATTCGCACCCGCCGCGTCTAACATCTTGCCGTTGTCCTCCAGCGACGACTTCCACACTCCGTAGGTATAGTCCAGCACGCCCTCGGCGGTGACTTGCAAAGCATCCATGTCCGCGCTCCGCGAGGTCATCTGACCCTGATTCGTGGTGGAGACATAGGCCGCGCCGACGATGGCAATCGAGACGGTCACAATCATGAGGACGGATAGCAGGATGCTGCCGCTCTCTTTGCTGGATGTTTTCATGTTCGCTTGGGTTCGGGGTCTTAAGAGCTCGGAGCCGTGGTCGAAGGGGTGGTGTAGTTCCAAAGTTTGATCTGCAAAGGCATGGTCGTCGCGGTGTTGCGCTTATCGATATCCTCGGAGTACTCGCCGTGTCCCGAGGAGCGCACGAGCGCCTGCAGCCAGATCGCCTGGGTATTGTTGTTGGCGCTGTCCGTGCTCGCCGTGAACCATCCTTGGGTTCCCTGTTTTTCAAAACCGGTACCCAGCGTGTAGTAGTTTTGGGCGTTGGTGTAATCCATCCCAGGGTACACCGTCGGGTAGAAGCGGAGAGTCCAGTAGGCGCTGGTGCCATTCTGGACGAAAATGTAGGCCTCCTTCCGGTAGCGGACCGCGGTCACCGTATAGTAACTGGGCGTGAGCTTTTCCCCTACTGCGGCAGTGGTCTTGATGGCTACCGATGTAACGCCGTTGGACGTAGTCGGTGTGCCAACCCCGCCGGTTTTCGGTATTTCGAGCTCCGGCGCCGTGGAACTCGCCAGCAAAAAGTAGTCGTATGGCTGCGGCAAAGTCCCCCAAGCCGACGTGGCATACTGCAACGTGAATGCGCTGGCGGTCGACGCGATGTCGGCGGTCGTTCCATCCGAATTCAGGAAGACGTACATTCCGGGGACGAGGTGCTTGATCAAGATGCCATCCGACGTGCCACCGCTCGCAGTGGTGCCGTCCGAATTGATCTGCGCCGGCATATCCACGCTGTCATAATGGACGGTGTCGGCCAGGCGATCCAGCGCCTGCCGCGTGCGGTAGTTGGAGAGGTTCGTTGCCGTATTGACCGTGGAAAGCCTCATCGTGCTGATCATGACGCTGAACATGACGAGACCGACGACGCCGACCACCGACATGGAAACCATCAACTCGACAAGGGTGAACCCTCCGAGATCAGTTCGGTGCTTTGTAGGTAAAGACTTGATACGACTCATTGCGGTTCAGGTAGGTGTAAGAAATCTTGCAGGTCACCGAGAGGATCCCGGCATTGCCCGGCACCGAGGCCACCGTCCAGGTCTCCGTGGCAGGAATGCTGCCCAGATTGGTCAAAGTGCTCCCCAAATCGACCGTTTTCGGCAGCGCCGAACTCAGGAGCCCGGGAATGACCGCCGGGGAGGCATCCGGATCATAAGAAAGCTGCTGGACCTCGTGGATTCGCGAAAGCGCCTCCGCCTTGGCCGCATTCATCACGCGGGAGATGGCCGCACGACGGTTGAGTTGCAGAAGAGCGCCGGTCACCGCGACGGCGCAGAGGCACAAAACGGTGGCCGCGACCATCACCTCCACGAGGGTATAGCCGCCGAGCCGCGAGAGGGCGCTCTTCATGGGCATCAAGGCAGACGGCTCCTTTCGACTCTTTTTCAGAGCGGAATGGATAAAGGCGGAGAAAAACACGCCGAGAGCAAGCAGCACTCACGATGCCAAAATATATGAAAAATTACGCATTAATACTCAGTCCATCCAAAGTATCTCCGCCGCGCGTTACACAGGAATTAATACGCGCTGTTACTTATTTCATGGCTGCCTATTGTCGACATCACAGCAACTGATAGGCATCCACGTCCACCGTCACGAAGACATCCTCGGGAAACGTAAGCTTGTCCAAAACCGCGCGCAGATGCCTGCTCAGGCGCACGATGGAACGCGTGCGCATCATGAGATGAAACCGGTAGCTGCCGTGCGACTTTTCCAGCGGGGCCGGCGCGGGCTCGCTGAGGGTGACGCCGGGAGGCAGCTCTTCCTTGAGACGACGGTGCAGGGTTTCGGCGGAGAAGCTCCCGCGCTGTTGATGCGCGGAACGGACGATGATCAACACCAGATGGGTGAACGGCGGGTAATCCCATTGCCGGCGGAATTCGATCTCTTGCTCCCAGAAGCCGTCGAAATCGTGATGCCTCGCGTGCTGGATCGACGGGCTGAAGGGCGTGAAGGATTGGACGAAGACTTCGCCCTCCACGTCCCCGCGGCCCGCGCGTCCGGCGACCTGGGTGAGTAACTGGAAGGTCCGTTCGCCCGCGCGAAAGTCCGGCAGGTGTAAACCCAGGTCGGCGTTGATGATGCCAACGAGGGTGACGTTCGGAAAATGCAGCCCCTTGGCGATCATCTGCGTGCCGACGAGGATATCGATCTTGCCCGTGCGGAAGGCGGTGAGCGTTTCGCGAAAGGCCTCGCGCCGTTGCATCACGTCGGCATCCAGGCGTTTGATCACCGCCTTGGGAAAAAGCCGCGAGACGGAATCCTCGACCTTCTCCGTGCCGGTGCCGGTGTATTTGATTCCCGGGTCGCGGCACTCCGGGCATTTCTGGGGCGCGACCGCCTGGTAACCGCAGATGTGGCACACCATCCGGGCCGCCGCGCGGTGAAAAGTCAGGGCCACGGAGCAGTTTGGGCACTCGCAAACGTGACCGCATTTCTCGCAGATGAGGGAGGTGGAGAACCCGCGCCGGTTGAGAAAGAGGATGGTTTGCTCCTTCTTGGTCAGGCGGTCGTTGATCGCCGTAATGAGCCTCTCGGAAAGGATGGCGCCGTGCTTTTTCGACTCCATGCGCAGGTCGATGATGCGGATGAACGGCATCTTCTTGTCATCGACGCGCGCGATCAGGCGCAAGAGCTCGTATTTGCCAGTCTGCGCATTGTGGAAGCTCTCCAGCGACGGCGTGGCGCTGCCGAGCAGGATGGCGCACTTTTCCATGCTGGCCCGCAGGACGGCGATGTCGCGTCCGTGGTAGCGGGGCGTTTCCTCCTGCTTGTAGGTGTTCTCGTGTTCTTCATCGACCACGATGAGACCGAGGTTCGCGCACGGTGCGAAGATGGCCGAACGTGCACCGATCACGATCCGGGCGCGGCCATCCCGAATCTTATGCCATTCATCGTGCCGCTCGCCCTCGCTGAGATGCGAATGGAGCACCGCCACCTCATGCCGGGTGGCGGCAAAGCGCGACTTGAAGCGCTCGACGGTCTGCGGCGTGAGGGAAATCTCCGGCACGAGCATGATGGCCGTCTGGCCCCGCTCGAGCACGAGCTGGATGGCCTGCAGGTAAATCTCCGTCTTGCCGCTGCCCGTCACGCCGTGCAGCAGGAGCGGCTTCGGCGCGGCATCCGGCGGATGATCGATGGCCCGCCGCACGTGTTCGAAGACGGCGGTCTGCTCCGGGTTCATGGCCAGCGGCGCGGCGTGGACGAAAGACTCGTCGCCGAATGGATCGCGTTCCACGCGCGCGGCCTCGGTGACGATGAGGCCTTTCTTCACCAACGCCTGGACCACGGCGTGCGAGGCGTCGCACTTTTCCGCGAGTTCGGTGACGGACACCGGTTGCGCGGCTTCGGTCAGATGATCGATCACGCCGGCCTGCAACGGCGCTTTCTTGCGCAGCTTCTCGAGCTCCTCTTCTTCGACCTCTCGCGCCAATCGGGCGAAGAGCCGGGTCTGATGTCCGACCTCGGCCTTGCGGATCACATTCGGCAGCACTGCCTTCATCGCCGCTTCCAGCGAACAGCAATAATAGTCCGAAATCCAGGCGCCGAGCTTGAGGAGCAGCGGGCTGAGGATGGGTTCCGCGCTCACCACCTCGGAGATGAGCTTCACGCCGGGCACATCCGTTTCCTCGAGCAGTTCGATGACCGTGGCCAGCGCCGTGCGCGTGCGCACCGGCACCCGCACGCGCGCTCCCGGCTGCAACACGGCAGCCACCGCCTCGGGAAGCTCGTAATCAAAAGCTTTCCCGGCGGAATCGTCGACCAGCACGCGCGCGTATCTCGGCATCGGCAAAGCATGCGGCGAGGCGCTTTTTTGTCGAAGTTTTTTGTCCCACTCGATTGACTACGCGGACGCTCATGGCCCGCTTTCTCAAACGCTTCGTGCTCGCTGTCCTTCTCGCCGCCCTCGTCGCGGCGGGCGTGGTGCTGGGCACATCGCCCGACCCGGCCTATCGCTTGCAATCGTGGCTCGCCGGTTCGCGCTACACGCGCTACGACGGGCTCATCGAAACCTCGCCCACAAGCGCGGCGTGGATCCGCTGCTCATCAAGGCGATCGCCTGGCGAGAGAGTGCTTTCCAAACGGAGAAGGTCGGCACGAGTGGCGAGCGCGGCCTCATGCAAGTGAGCGAAGCGGCGGCACGCGATTGGGCGAAGGCGATGAAGATCGAGACTTTCGAGCCGACCGATCTCTTCGATCCCAAGACGAACATCGACGCCGGTTCGTGGTATTTCAAAAAGTCGCTCGATCGCTGGAAACAAAAGGCCGACCCGATTCCCTTCGCGCTGGCCGAATACAATGCCGGCCACGGCCGCATGGAACGCTGGATATCCGAGACGGGTCGTGGCGACGAGGTGACTTCCGAGGATTTGCTCAAGGCCATCGATTTCCCGACCACACACAAATACGTTGTCGATATCATCGCGCGGTATCATTTCTACCAGGCGCACCCGGGGCTGTAAGCGGCAACACATCAACGGAGGGATGCGCTCCTGCGCGTTCCCCAGTCTTCCTCGGACGAAGGTAGGGCTAAATTGGGGAGCACGCAGGAGCGTGTCCCTCCGTTTCGCCATCGCATTCCGCGCGAAGCCTGTTACCTTGTGGTCATGCGTCCGACCATTCTCCTCGCGATGGCGGGCACGATCCTTTTTCTCGCGCGGCCTCTTTGCGCGCAGGACGCATCGCACAACCCGGCCGACTTCGAAAAGAACGCCCGCAAGCTCCGCGAGGCCGCGATCCTCAAATTGGAACCGCAGGTCGCCACGCCGCAAAAGCCGCGCGACGGTTTCGTTTCTGCAAAGTTTCCGTGGAAAACGAATGTCGTCTCCACCGTCTTTTGGATCGGCTCCGCGGAAAAGGGCGAGGACGACCACGGGGCCAGCGCCTGGGATCCCAAATGGAAAATGCACTACGGCGGGTTCGACGATCCGGATCCCCAGAAGCGGCATCACTTCATCCCCGTTGGCTTCATTCCGCGCCAGAATCCTTTCTACATCGCGCTGCCTTACAATGACGTCGCGGAGGGCGTGACCAAACCGGAAGCGAAAGTCGTCATTCCGTGGTTTCAGGACGCCTTCGTGGAGGAAGGGAAATCCGTGTGCCGCGATCGGTGGCTGGCGATTCGAAATAGCGCCGGGAAGGTCTGCTACGCGCAATGGAGCGATTGCGGGCCATTCGGGAGCGACCAGTGGCAATATGTCTTCGGCAACGAAAAGCCGAAGCCAAACCTCAATAGCGGCGCGGGATTGAATGTCTCGCCCGCCGTGCGCGAATACCTGCAACTGCAAGGCACCGACGTGGTGGATTGGAAATTTATGGAGACGAAGGATGTGCCCAACGGACCATGGGCTCTTTTCGGCGACAACAATCCCCTCGCCCGGCCAGGCGCGCCCCATTCGGCTTCGGAGGCGCCACCCGCGGGAAACTTGCCGAGTCCGGATGCGGCGCCTCCCCAACCCGGATCTGACGTGGATTCAGCGGCGAAGCCGGCCAAGCCGTAGGCGATAGACTATTAGGCATCTCCTCATTAGGGGGCCCCACCCGTGGTCGATCGCAAATCCGCTATTGACACTTTTCGCTCAAAGTTC
This sequence comes from Chthoniobacter flavus Ellin428, assembly GCF_000173075.1. Lineage (GTDB taxonomy): Bacteria > Verrucomicrobiota > Verrucomicrobiia > Chthoniobacterales > Chthoniobacteraceae > Chthoniobacter > Chthoniobacter flavus. Next base: position 68,701 of record NZ_ABVL01000019.1, on the reverse strand, counting down.
ATCCTTTCATTAGCTCCAACGAACCCCGGCACTAACCCGGCAAAAATCGTTGGAGCTAACTTTTTTGGCGGGATCGGTACCAGAAACGTCCGGAGCTCGAAAGCAAATGCCAATTCAGCCAGCTCGAAGGACAAAGGTCGCAGCTTCGCCGGCATCGACTCAGGCAACCACGCGCGCGGGCAGTTTCCGCTTCATCGCACCGCGCTATTCCTGCACGCGGCGGTTCTTGCGGAGCCGCTTCGTCAGCTCCTCTACTTGCTTCGGGCTCATCCCCATCTTCGCCGCTTGCGTGGTCATGCATTCCTCGCACAATCCGTGGGTAAGCCGCAGGTCGGTGTGTTTGGCGATGTAGGAACTGAATTCGCTCCAATAGTTTTTCTCGTCGCGCACGCGGCGGCAGCACGCGCACATCGGCAGCAGGCCGGTCAATTGCTTCACCTCGGCGAGCGCTTCGGTGAGCTTGCGGTTTGCCTCGAGCAGGGACGCGTTGCTGTCCCAAAGTTGCCGTTCGCTCTCGCGCAATGCCCGAGTCGCTTCATCGCGATGCCGCTGGCTCCAGTAGGCCCGCGAATGGTAACGCACGCGCGCGAGCAACTCGACGCGATCGACCGACTTCACGATGTAATCGTTCGCGCCGAGGCTGAAGGCGATGCTCTTGGTCCGTGAATCCTCCTGCCCGGAGAATACCACCACCGGCGTCTCCTTGGTCAACGGGTTCGCGCGAAAGCGGCTGATCATGGTCAGCCCGTGATCACCGGGCATCGAAAGATCCTGCATGATCACCGTGGGCTGAATCTGGTTGGCCTGCGTAACAGCATCCTCCACACGCTGGCAGTAGTGAAACTCCAGGTCTTCTTCGGCCTCGAGCAACCCGCGGAATAACTCCGCCTCAATCAGCTCATCGTCGACCAAAAGAATGATTACCGTATCTTCTCGATCTCGGATGAATTCGATGCGCGGACGTTCAGTCATGCGCTCGAAGTATTACGCGAATCTCGTGTCTTACAAGAAAGAGCTTTTGCAGACGCCGGTCGACAACGGGTGCTGAATTATCGAGATATACATAGCTATACGTATAACTCCCCCGGGGACAGTTCCCCACTCAGTTATATAACTGTTATCTATCGCCTAACGCGTCCCGCGCTTCACCGTTTCACGCATTCGCGCACGCACTGGTCGATCTGCTCGATGCTCACCGGCTTCATGAGAACCGGGCGCCCATCGAGGTGTGCACAATAGTGGCCATCGGCATCGCACGGCACACTCGCGGTGAGGAACGCGATCGGAATGTGATGCAGCGTCGGGTGCGCTTCGAAAGTTTTGGCGAGGCAATCCCCGCTCATCTTCGCCATGAAACGATCCATCAGGATGAGGTCGGGATGAAATTCCGTCGCCGCTTCGATGGCGTGACGCGGATCGTTCTCGGTCCGGATATCGTACTGCACCGCCGCGAGCTGCAGCACCCGCGTAAAGCCGACTTCATCATCTACGGCTAGGATTCTCGTTCGGTGAGAAAAAGGCCAGGTTTTCATACGACGGTGGCGAATCGCGCAGAGCTGCGTTGTAGCCAATCGTCTACGAGAAGACAAGCCGTAAATACTCGTAGAATATCGAAGCGCGTGAAGTTTCGCGGCCGCAGATGACTCTCTGCCAGGAGCGCCGCCGCCCCTGGTGTCGGTCGCTTTTACCCGCAGAAAAACGCCAATCAACGAAGAGCAGAGTGGGCCACGGATTACGCGGATCTCACGGATTGAAACTCTGCATCGTGCTCATCCGTGAAATGAGCATAATCCGTGGTCAAAAAGCCTCCCGGAAAAACCGCGGGGAAGCGAGGAAGCCGGTGCCCGAAAAAAGTCGGACGCCGTCCGCCCCCCGGCGGACGGCGTCCTTTAGTGTCCAGGCCCCCTTGTGCGCCTATGTACAAACGCGCAAGTTTGCCCGTTTCTACCCGTCAGAGGTAGAAAGCGTCACGGTTACGAGATTCGGCGGCGACGGAAGCGCTGGAGGCCGAGGGCCATGCCCAGGCTGCCCGCCAGCATCGCCATCGAGTTCGGTTCCGGAATGGCCATGATCGCCACGTCGTTGCCCCCGGTGAAGGTGCCACCGGAGAAGCTGGCTTGGTAGCTGATGGCAAACTCCTGACCGTCGGTGCCGTAGATGGTGTTGAAGCCCGGCAGATTCGGATCCACTCCCTGCTGGTTGCCGAAGGTCCCGGCCACATTCGATGCCCCGGTGATCAGGAAGAAGATGTGGCCGTCGAGGTTGAACTGCTGCGTGCTGTTGTTGTAGCTCGGGTCGGTGTAGGTGAAGCTGTTGACCGGCGAGATATCGAGGTTGGCGTTATTCAGCGTCAGCGTGCTGCCCAACATGGCCACGCGGTCGTATTGCAGCGAGCCTGAGTTGGTGGTGTTGAGGACACCAGGGCCGACCCCAGAACCATCCTGATTACCGCCGACCTCGATGGAGAGATGGGCGACTCCCGCCGTGCTGGCCGTGCCGAGGGTCACCGCGCCGGTGGCATTCAGCTGGCCGACGGTGCTCAGGTCGGCCACACCACCGGTGTTGCCGGGAGCCACGGTGCCGCCACCGAGCGCGTCGCTGGCGGCATTGAGTGCCGCCACTTGCGAGCTGATGTTGGCGCCGCTGGCCAGCGTAGCACCCGAGGCCACCGTCGTGTTGCCCTGGATGGAACCGCTGACCACCAGCGTGCCGGCGCTCACATTCGTGCCACCGCTGTAAGTGTTGGCGCCGCTCATCGTCACCGTACCGGTGCCGACCTTGTTCACCGCCAGGGCGCCAGCCGTATTCTGGATCGTGCCGCCGAAGGTGCTGGTCTGGTTGTTCGCGCCCACGGACAGCGTCGGCGAAGTCGCCGCCGCGGTGTTGTCGATCGTGCCGGTGCCGCTCAGGCCGTTGATGGTCTGGTTGTGGCCGTTGACGTCGAGCGTGCCGTTTACGGTGACGTTGCCCTTGCCGGCGCCGGACGGGATCGCGTTATCCGCGCCCAGTTTCACCGTGCCCGCAGCGATGTTCGTCGTGCCCGCGTAGGTGTTCGAGCCGGAGCCGAGGGTCAGCATGCCCACGCCCGTCTTGTTGAGCCCGCCGTTGCCGGTCTGGATGGCGCCGTTGATGACGGTGTTGCCGCTGCCGGTGACGGTCAGGTTGGTATTCACACCAGTCACATTGCCGTTGAAGGTCAGGTCGCCCGTGCTGCTATTCGACCAGGTCTGATCGTTACCGAGCACGACTGGCACGTTGACGGTGTGCGCCGCCGAGGTACTCACGTCGGTGACGCCGTTATTGATCGTCAGCGTGTTCGAACCGGTGCCGTTATTGATCGTCACGTTTGTCGAATCCGCCGTGGTCCCAGCGCCGGTGAAGTTCAGGCTGTTGATCACGAAGCTCTGATCAAGCGTCGTGGTAAGGTTCGTCGCCGAGTTGGCGGTGAAGAAGACGTCGGAAACGCTACCCGGAATCTGGTTGGTGTCCGTGCCGGTCGGGCCATTGACCCAGTTGGTGGCATTCGTGTTCGTGATCGTCGCCCAGCTTCCATCACTCTGAGTTCCCTGCCAGTAGACCGGTGTCGGCGTGGCGACCGTACCCACGATGAGTTGCAGGTTCGTGCCGTTGGTCACCAGCGTGTAGGTGTGCCCGCCGCCGACCTGCTTCACCGTGTTGGTACCGTCGAAGGTGAAGTCGAAGCCGTTCAGCGTCGAACCAGCAGCGTAGCTCATCAGCGTATAGCTACCATTGCTCAACGTGCCCGCCGAGAGGTTGTTCAGGCTGACGATCGAGTTGCCGCCCGTGAGGGTCAGCGACTGGACGCTCAAACTATCGACCGAACCACTCGGATTCAGGTCGAGCGCGAGGTCGGCGCCGCTGCCCATGCTTAGGAACCCGCTGGTCGTGTTCTGCAGCGTCAGCGTATTGATGCTGCCATCGAGGAGGCTCAGGGTGCCACCCGCGTTGATGGTAATGTTGCCAACCGAGGTGGTCCCGATGGTGGTGTTGCCAATGATGCCCAAGGTTCCCGTGCTGGCGACTGTGATCGCCGTTCCGCCCAAGGTCGGGCTGCCACTGCCCACAAGGTTCAGCGTGCCTTTACTGACCCCGGTCGTTCCCGTGTAGGTGCTATTGCCCGAGAGGCTCAGGGTGCCGTTGCCAGCCTTGATCAAGCTGCCCGTGCCGGTGCCGTTCACCAAAGCACCGCTGTAGCTGGAACTCAGGGCATTCGTGCTGCCGACCGTGAGCGTATTGCCGTTGAGCGAGGTCGTGCCGGCGCCAGCAAGCAATCCGATGGTTTGCGAAGCGCCCACGGAGAAGGCACCCGGGCTCGTGACCGTCACCGCGGCGAGATTACCAAGCGCGGTCGCATTGTTCGAGGCCAGTGTCCCGTTGGTAATATTGACCGCAGTACCATCGACGAGGCTGGTCGCCGCAGCGGTCAGTTGCACCGTGCCGGCACCGTTGGCGGTGATCGCCTGGGCGGTGCCGCTGTCGTTGAGAGCGCCGAGCGTGACGATCGTCGAGGCAGCCGGAGCAAACGTCGGCGAGCCCGTGAGGGTCGTCGCGCCGAAGTTCACCACTGGCGTGCCAGAACCGCCCGTGGCCTGGGTCGTCAGCGTGCTGCTGTTGATGCTGAGAGCACCAAGAGTCAGCGACGACGTATTGGCGCCGAGGTCGACGGTGCTGCTCTGCGTGACCGAGACACTGTTGGCGTAGGTCTGAGCGACGGTCCCAAGGTTGTTGCGGAACACCGTGATATTGCCGGAATCGGCCGGTGACACATAGTTGGTACCCAACGGGCTGGTGGTCGTATTGTCCACCACCTTGCCCAGAATACCGCTGACACCGAGACCGAAGGTTGTCGTCCATCCCGTGCCCTGAGCCACCGCACCTGCGCTACCGGTGCCGTTGAACAGGCGGATTTCGATGGTGTGCCAGCCGTCCGCCGTCGGTGCCAGGTTCAAGTTCCCCGTGCCGAGGATCGTCCCGACGGCTTGGTTGTTGAGGACCACGTTGCCGTCGACCTTGATCTGGACGCCATCGTCAAAGCTCTTGGCGAAGGAGATCTGCCCCGTCGGCGCGTAGATCTGGCCGGAGTAAACCCAGGTTTCATTGCTGCCCCAGGAGGTGTCGTTAACTTGACCAGCCGTGCGTGTGACAGTGCCGGAGGTATTCAACTCCGCCAGCTTCACATTGGAGGTGCTGGCGAAGAGCGTGCCGGCACCGATTGTATTCATCGAACCCGTGCCCAGGATGTAACTTTCCGTGAGACCCGAACCGTAGTTATTACCGAATTGCAGCGTGCCACCCGAGAGGGTCACCACGTTCGAGGCGACATTGGCGCCCAGCGAGGTATTGCCACCGGCGGTCATGCTATCCACCAGGACGGTCGTTCCACTGTTGACCACAGTGCCACCCGCATAGCTGTTGTTCGCGGCGAGTTTAACCGTCGCCGTTCCCGTGCCCCCGAGGTTCGCCGTGCGAACACCCGCGGTGGTATCGGTCCCATTCGCAAGAATGCGGCCCGAAAAGACCGTGGTTCCGCCACCTTGTGCACCGAGTGTTACGCCCTTGCCGGTGTTGGCGGTGGCGCCGAGGACAACGTTGCCCGCAAAGTCGCCGGTGCCCGAAGTATTGAGCGAACCCAGCGTGAGCGCGCCGCCGGTCGTGTCGCGTGCGGTGATCGTGTTGGTGATGAAGCGCGCGTTTGTCGCATCGAGCAGCACCGCGGCGTTGTTGCTGCCGGTCACATCACCCAAGTTCAGGGTCGGCGTAAACGTGCCGGTCTGGGTGCCGAAGGCCGAGTTACTGCCGGCCACCAACGTGCCGTTGAGCACATTGGTCGACCCGGTATAGGTGCTGCCGGAGGCAACCGTCCATGTGCTGGCGCCGGTCTTGATCAGCGAGGTGGAACCACCTGTGCCATCGGCCAATGCCGGGGCGAAGGTATCCGAGGAAGCGGTATACGACCCGGTCAGGGTCAGGGATCGCGCGCCACTTCCGGTGTAAGTCAGCGCGCCGGTGTTGCTGAAGGTCAGCGCACCCGTGCCCGAATCGTCGATTGTGCCGCCGAAAGCCGTCAGCGTGAACAAGCGGTCGGTCGTATCACCCGAGCCGACGTATTGCAATGTGCCACCATTGAAGACGAGGTTTGCGCCGAGATTGCTCGACTGGCCGATGCTGCTCGCGACGCCACCGGCGCTGAGTTTCTGCAACTCAAGAATACCGTTGTTGAGAGTGACGATACCCGTGTTGGTGCTGGCCGCGTTGGAAAGCAGCCAGGTGTCGGTGCCACTCTTCGTAATCCCCGTGGTGTTGGTGCCCGAGTTATCAACGATGGTGCCGCTGATGGTGTTGACGATGTTCGCCGCGGCAGCGCCGGTGAGCGTCAGAACCTTCGCGCCACCGCCCGTCGCTGTGATGTTGGAGGTCAGCGTCCAGGCGCCCGTGCCTTCCGCATCGAGAGCCGCACCACCGGTCGTGCCGGCGAGATTGATCACGCGATTGCTGCTGGTGGCTGCGCCGGTGTATTGCAGCGTCGCACCGCCCGCGCCGTTGCCGATACCAATCGTGCCATTGGCCGTCGTGGTAGGATCGCCAATCGGGCTCGCCACCGAGACATTGGCCATCGCGCTGATGCTCAGCGTGCCGGAGTTGATCGTCGTCGTCCCCGTGTAGCTGCTGGTCGCGTTGGTCAGCGCCCAAGTGCCGCCGCCGTTCTTGACGAGCGTCGTCACACCGGAGCCGCTGTCGGCGATCTTCGCAGCGAGCGTATTGGCGCCCGTGTTGGAGCCCGTCAACGTCAGGGTGCGCGCGGTAGTCCCCGCAAAGGCCATGGAACCGCTGTTGCTGAAGTTGACCGGACCGGTGCCGGACGCATCGATCGTGCTGCCCGCGGTGGCGCCGATGGTAAAGAGTCGGTCAGTGGTATCACCGGCGCCAGCATACTTGAACGTGCCGCCGTTGATCACCAGGTTGGTCGCCGCATTGCTCGATTGGCCGATGCTGCTCGGAGAGCCGCCCGCGGCAAGTTTCGAGACTTGGAGAACGCCGGAGTTGACGGTCGTGATGCCCTTGTAGGTGCTGGCCGCATTGGTCAGGGCCAGCGTGCCCGTGCCCGCCTGAGTCAGGTTGAACGTCGAGGCGCCGTCCGTCACCACGCTGGCAAAGGTATCGGTACTATTTGCCGCGATGCTGGCATTAGCCAGCAGGGTGATGCTGGTCGGCGACGTCAAACCCGTCCCGTCGATGGTCAGGCTGGTGCCACCAAGAACGACCGAGGCATTGAGGTTCACCGCGTTGGCAATGGTCTGCGCCGCGGTTTGTCCGTTGATGGTGGTGCCAGCGGTGACGGCCAGAGTGCCCGTCCCGATCGGGCCGGAAACCAAGCTGCCCGCGGTCACAATCGAGCTCGCACCGAGAGTGAGCGTTCCAGCGGTGAGATTGGTCCCACCGGTGTAGGTGCTTCCACTGTTGGTCAGGGTCAGCACATCAGCGCCGGTCCCCGCCTTTGTCAGGACACCACTGCCCGTCAGAGTGCCGTTATAGGCGCCGTTGGCGACGCTCAGAATCGTCGTCGGGGCGGTGCCCAAGGCGAGCGCGCCGGAGGAGGCGCCATTCAGGGTGGTCGCCGTCGTCGTGCTGGCGGCTGCATTGAGGTTCAATACGCCGTTCGCCTGCACCGTGCCGAGGGACTGGCCGACGTTGTTCAACGCCGCCGTGCCGCCGGAGTTCACCGTCAGATTGCTGCCCGCAGCCAGGCTGCCGCCCAAGTTGACCTGCAGCACACCGCCACTGACGGTCGTTCCGCCATTGTAGGTGTTTGCACCAGCGAGGATGAGTGTGCCGTTGCCCGCCTTGGTGAGGCTCTTCCCCGAGCCGACAATCGGCTGCTGGAAGGTGACACTGGCACCGCTGGCTACCGTCAGCGTCGGGCTGACGATGAGGGTCGTCTGATTGGCCGCCACTTCGTTGGTGAAGGTCAGGCTGCCGGAGCCCGTCGAATCGAAGCTGAGGTTGCCGCCGATATTGATCGCGTTGGCGATGGTAATCGGGGAGCCGTTGTCCTGGATCGTGCCGCCATTGAGGGCGATTGCCCCAACGCCCAGCGGGCCTTGGGTCAGCGTTCCACCCGTGACCAATGTCGAAGCCCCGAAGGTCACCGTGCCGGCGCTGATGGTCGAGCCACCACTGAAGGTGTTGGTGCCGATATTGATCGTCAACCCACCGGCGGCGGTCTTGGCCAGAGCCGTGGGCAAGGTGCTGTCCGCAATGACGCCAGAACCATCCGTTCCCAGCACGTAGTCGGCCGTCGCGTTGTTAAACGAGATGGACTTCGGTTGAACGGTTCCGCTGACGACCGGGGCAAAACCGGTCGCGGTATCGTCAAACGTGACATCGAGATTATTGACGAAGTCCGCGGGGTTGCTGGTCAGGTCAACCCAGTTCTTCGGAGACGCGTGAGTGGTGGTGTCCCAGATCTGGTTTTCCTTACCGCTCCAGACGACGGTCGTATTCGCTTGCACCAAAAGATCGATTTCGTGCGAAGCCGTATTGTCGACGGTCGTGAGGATGAGACCAGCCACCGGGCTGGTGGGATGCAGCGGGAGATTGCTGAAGCCGGTATCCGTGCCATTGGCAAAGGAGAAGAGCTTGTAAGTGCCGGTCGTAAACCCACCCGAGTTCAGGATGTTCAAGGTGGGGGCGCCCGCGATATTGAGGATCGAGCTACTGAGCGGATCGGTCCCGGTGATACTGACCAGATCGTCGCTTCCGCCCGGGGTCGTGAGCTTGAAGGTGAGCGTGCTGCCGGTATTGATCGTCAGGCCGCCGACGGTCAAGGTGCCGATGGTGCTCGTCGGATTGCCAACGGGTCCCAGCGTCAGGGCGCCGGGTTCGAGCGCGCCACCGCTGTTCAGGATGACCGTACCCGCGATGGTGCCGGCGCCGGCCAGCGTACCGCCGTTGACCGTCACGTTGCCCGAGCCCGTGGCCGAGCCGGTCGTGTTCGCCGCCTGGAGCCAGCCGCTGTTGAGCGTCGTGCCACCCGCGTAAGTGTTGGCGTTGGTCAAGCTGAAGACCGCAGTTCCGTTCTTCACCACGGCGACGTTGTATTGGATGACGCCACCGTAGGTAAAGTCGGTCGCCGAACCGGTCGTGCCATTGCCGACACTGAGCGTGTTGGTCACCGTCGCCGTGTTGGTGATGTAACCGCTGCCGGTGGAATTGGTCGTGCCCGCCGTGAAGCCGCTGGCGGTGGAAGTCAACCGGCCAACGGACTGATCGTAACCGTTGAGATCGAACATGCCGCCACCTGTGGTGCTGAGGTTGCCGGTGCCGATGTTGCCGACCGTATTGTCGCTCGAACCGAGGACGTTGGTCGCTCCCGCGCGCAGCATACCTTGAGTCACAGACGTTCCACCCGAGTAGGTGTCATTGCTCGAGGCAATCGTGATCGTGTCGTAACCCTGCTTGATCAGGCCACCCGTGCCGGAAATAGCACCGTTGATTTGCAGGAGCACGCCGTTCGCCGCCGCGGTCAGCGGGTTGAAAGCATTCGCCTGCATGCCCATATCCGTACCATTCACCCCCTGGCTGATATCCTGCCCGAGGTAGGTGTTGCCATTGAAGGTGAACGTGATGTTCGAATTCAGCGTCCGGTAAACGGCACGGTTGCCGTTGGTGCCGAGCAGATCGTCCGTGCGGAGGAAGCCCGAAATCGAGCCACCGTTCATGATCACGTTGAGCGTGTTGGCCGTCTGGTCGTTGGCGACCTGGAGGCTCGCCCCGGTCGTGGTGCCGCCGTTGGTCAAGTCGAGGGTGCCGGTGCGGGCGCCATCCGCCGTCCAGCGTTCGATGGCACCGGACTGATAGGTGATGGTCGAATTGGTCGGCGCGAAGTTGGCCGTATTGACGTCGAGGATACCGAAACGCTTGACCGTCACTGCACCGGTGCCGAGCGAACCGTTGTTGTTTACCTGGATCGCACCTTCCTCGATGTTCACCGCGCCGGCGAACGTGCTGGAACCGCGGACGTAGAGAACGCCGCTGCCCCACTTCTCGATGCGTTGATCGGAGGTGCCGGCCAGTGAGGCCACCGAGAGACCCGAGCTGATGCCCGAGGTGATGTTACTACCCTGGGTGGTTGTGGCGATATAGAGCTGAGCACCCGCATTGGCACCACTCACCGTCAAGGTACCGACTTGGAGAATTGCGCGATTACGGGCGTCGTTGAAGTAGAGCTGCGCGTCCTCCTTGGAGCCACCGGTGGAGGTGATGGTCACGTTGGAGAGGGCGCCCGCCGCACCCAGCGCTTGCGTGCGGTCGTCGGACTGCGGGTCGTAGCTGATCGAGCCGAGATCGGTCACGTTCAGGTTACCCATGGAGTAATAAGCGATCCCGAGATTGCCTTGGTTCAACTGCAAGCGGAGGGTAGCCGCATTCGGCAGAATAGCGTTGGTCGCGGTGCCGGCGACGTTGCCGTTCAGGTTGACCGAGTTGGTGCTGACCGCATTACCCAGGGCGCCAAAGGTCAGAGGAGTGAGCTGGCCCTCGTTGACATTCCAGCCATTGGAGTAGCCAGCCCCAGTGCCGCGGGCGAGATCCGTCTGGTCTTTGCCGATGGCCAGGATACCGACGCCGAATTTCGTGATGCCGGTCGCACTGATGCCGCTCAGGTCGCCGTTGATCGTGCCCGTCACCCCGCTGGCGGTGTAGATGAGCCCTTCGAATCCATTGAAGCTCAGGTTTGCATTGAGGGTGCCGGTACCCGAGAAGATGAGGCCGCCCGCGGAATTCGCGGTGCCCGCGCCGTTCAACGTCACGGTATCGAATTGGCCCGTGCCGTTGCTGAGGGTGAAGGCGGCGATCCGCATGGCGTAAGCGGACACGTTGCCGGTGAGCGAAGTGTTGGCGGTCACGTCGACGAGCGAGTTGTTGGTCAAGCCGGAGCCGAAGTTCGTGTTGTTGAACGCCGTGGCGATGATGCCGTTCGTGCCGTAATTGACGAAGGCGTTATCGTTGGCCGACACGATGTAACCGGGCAGCATGCCATTGAGCGTGGTGGCATTGATGTTCGCCACGCCACCCGTGACGAGGAAGCGCTCGCTGTTGTTGCCCGCAGCCGCGCCCAAGCGGGCCGCCGCAGTGTCCACAAACACCAGGGTGCCGGTGCCGTTACGGGTCAGGTTGCCGGATCCGCCCGAAGTGGTCAACTGGACTTGGCCGGTGCCGGTGGAGTTTAAGGTGATGCGAGAACCGTTCGAGAAGCTGATGGCGCCAACCGTTTCCGTGCTGGTGCTATTATTGAGACTGTCGATGGTCACGCCAGACCCGTTGAGGGCAATCCCGGTCGAGTCATCCCAACGATCCGCATTGGTCGCGGTGACGTTGTTTTCGAACCTCAGGATGCCACCCGGATGGAACACGAACGTGTTGGTGTTGCCCGTCGTCGCGGTCTTGAAGCTGCCGTTGGTGTTTTGCGCCGTCATGGTGCCGAACACATCCACCTGGCCGCTGCCGAGCGGGGTATTGGCGCCGCCGGAAGCGATCTGCAGGGTGCTGCCACGGGAAATGACCGTGCCGCCGCTGTAGTTGTTCGTGGTATTGAGCAGCACGGTGCCCGTGCCGTTGTTGAAGCCGAAAGCCAGCGCGCCGACCTGCAAGCTGTTCGCGCCCGTCAGGACGGTGCTGGTGGAGGTCACCGGCGCCAGAATGAGCGTCGTGGTGTTGGCATCGTTCGCGCCCAGCCGATATACGTTACCTGTGCCAACCCCTAAGGTATTGGCGGTGTAACTGAAACTGGTAGTGCCACCTGTTTGTTGCACGCCGAGGAAGAACGTGCCGTCGCCGATACCGGTGGTGGCGTTATTGCTCAGGTCGAGCGCATTGGCGTAATTGGTGGTAATGCGCAGATCGCCGTTCGTGGACGCGCTGTTGAAGACACCGCTGTTGCTCAGCACAGTAGCCGTTAGCGAGGCATCCGCGCCCACGCGGACAACGCCGAGCGAGGGATTGACGCCGTCGACGAGGAGCTTGCCGGTTCCGATGTTGGAAGCCGATTCCAGTTGGACCGCGCCCTGGGCGTTGATCTGCACGCTGCCGGTGCCAGCCGTGGCCGTGGTGCTGACCGCGCCTGGCGTGCCGAAGCGCAGAGTGCCGGCGTTCACATAAACTCCGCCACTGAACGTGCTGGTGTTGTCGGCGAACCAAAGCTGGCCGGCGCCGTTCTTGACGATGGAAAGCCCCGCGCCGCTGTCACTGACATGGCTGAGGACCAAGTCGTTGCTCGTGTTGAGCGTCGGCGTGCCACTGAGATTCACCGCGTTGAAGCGCAGCGCGTAAGTGTCAGCACTGGAGACCGTCAACGTTTGGCCGCCGATGGACAGGCTGGACAAGGCCACGGCCTTGTTGGTGCCGCCGCTGGACGTCACACGGTCGACGTTGATGGTGCTGTTCCCCGTGACCGTGACCGTGTTGGTAGTGAAAGTCGCGGTTTCGAAGGTGCTGTTGTTTGTCTGGTCGACGCGGAGGTTCAACTGGCCCCCGAGCAAGTTCACGTTGTTACCTGCGCCCAGGAGGTTGTTGACCACGTTGCCATTCGCCGTGGCCGTGGCATTGAACTGCACGTTACCACCGGTCAGAATGACCACGCCTCCCGTGAAGGTGTTGCTCGCGGTGGGGTTTACGCCACTGGCACCGACAAACAAGGTGCCGGTGCTCGCGCCTTCACGCACCAGCGTGCCGGCTCCAGTCACCGCCCCGGCCAGTGTCAGGTTCGGATTTTGGGAATTGGCGTTGGTGATGTTGAAGATGTCATAGCCCGCGCCAAGGCTGGTCGTGCCATTGATTTGCAGGTTGTAGGCATTCGCCGTGTTGTATGTCAGCGTCTGCCCCTGGTCGCCCGGCGAACCGAGGAAGGTAAGGCCGCCAGCCAAAGCGATTGTGTTGCCAGTGACGCTGGTGCTCGCCGCACGGTCCGTGCTGATGATCGCCACGGGATTGTTGGCGTTGATCACCACACTATTGTTAAAGACCGTGTTGTTATTATCGGCGCGCAGGTTGAGCGAAGACTGGAAGCCGTTAATGATGATCGAGCCACCCGCACCGCCGGCATTCGAGGTGTTGCCGGCCGCAACCGTGTTGCGCAGGGTCAGGCCGCCACCATTGACGGCAATACTGCCGTTGAAGGTCGCCTGCTCGGAATCCATCTGCAGGGTGCCGGTGCCAGCCTTGACGATGTTTGTCGCCGTAATCTGGCCGGAAGTAGTGGTGTTCGTGATGTCACCGATGACCAACGTATTGGCCGCCACCGCGATGTCCGCCTCGACCGGACTTCCGGTGCTGCCGAAGACGAGCTTCGGCGTGAGGGAAATGCTCTGACCGTCGATGATGCCGCCGCTGCCGATCGTGATCGAGGCCGTCGTATCGCTGGTCGTCGCCATCACCACCGAGCTATCCGGACGCAACGCCCACACATTGATCGAGCCACCCACCGGGAGGGTCGCCGTGCCACCGTTGATGAGAAGGCGTTCCACCCCGGTGCCGGTCGACGCTGGCAGGGTGATGTTGCCGACGTTGAGATTGAAGCCGGCGTTGACGAAGCCGAAGTCGCTGTAAGTGAGGAACTGCTGGTCGCGGTTATTGTACATCCACGGCGCGACCATGCCGTTCTGAATCGCGGAGGTCGGGCTGACCTGGGTGCCGGCATAATTGGCAATCGTGGTCGCCGTCACACGTTCGTTCGTTCCAAGTTGGCTGCCGTTCGTCGGTTCGATAGAGACCATGCCGTTGCTACCCGTGACGCCGTTGTTATTGGCCACACGGTTGATGCTGGCCGCATTGATCTGCATGACACGACCGCCAAAGACGCTTTGCGGGGTGAAGAACGAACCACCGGCGATGTTGACCGCGCCGACGTTCTGCGTCAGATCCGCCGCGGCATTGCCGATGACGCGGAAGGTGCCGCTGTCGAGGTTGACCGCCATTGAACTTCCCCACCGGCCCTGGGTGGCGGAAGCGGGCAGCAGATCCAGGGAGTTGTCGAGGCGAACCAAACCGCCGGGACGGATCACCGGTGCCGGGCCGCCGGCAAAGGTACCGCCGCTTCCGCCAGCCGCCAGGATGCCAAACACTTCGTAGCCGCTGGTGGCCATGGTGCCGCGGAATTCGAGAGTGCTGCCATTGTCGACCAAGGTCGCCCCGGTGTAGTTTTCGTTTTGGTTGAAGAAGACTGTGCCGGTGACGTTGCCGATGATCGCACCGTTGTTGTTGCTCGTATTCGTGAGCTGGCCGCCCACGACGACGTTGGCATTTCCGGTGATGATGTTGGCCGTGGCCGTGGCTGCGGCGTCCGAACCGACCAGACCGATGTTGAGGAAATTCCCGCCGCCGCCCAGACGGTAAGTCGGCAACGAACTCGACTGGTTGGAGGTTGCACCGACGGTGTAACGGAAGTTGCCCGGCGCGCCCGGCGCGACCGTGCCGGTAATGGTGCCGTTGACACTGCTGGTGGCGGAAACGCCTGCTCCGTTGTTCGTCGAACCCAGATACCAGGTGCCGTCACCGATGGTCGCCAGGTTGATCGGCAGGCTGTAGACGGAGTTAATGGCCAGAACGCCCGAACCGGTATTCGGTCCGATGAGCATGTTGTTGCTGAACACGCCGGCCGCCTGCGGAACACGCAGGTTATAGCTGCTGAGCGCCGTGTTGTCGCCGATGCCGATGACACCGTAGTTGAGCACGTTGCTGCGAACGTCGACCAGCGAACTCGAATTGAGGTTGCCGATGCCGTTGAAGCGGAGAACCCGCACTCGGGTTGACCGTGATGTTTCCACTTCCGAGCTGGGCGGTGGCTGCCTCAGCGTGCGGGGTGTTACCTTCCAAAGCTGCCGAAGTTTGATCGTTGCCTTGGTTGAAGATCGTGCCGCCGGTGTTGGTAGCTACGGTATTGATGTCCAATTCGTTGGTGCCCGTCTTGAAGATCGTGCCATTGCCGCTGATGGCGCCATCCAGCGTCACCGGGCTGCCACCGAGGGACAGGTAGGCGTCCTTGATCATGGTCAAGCCATTCAACGCCTCCAGCGGATAGGTGTTGTTCAGGTTGCCTTCGGTGAGGAAAGCCGTGCCCAACGGGCCGCCAAACTGGAGCTGGTTGATTTCGATCGTCTTGAAGTTACCGTTGTTCAGCGTCCCCAAATTCAGCGTGGTATTGGCGCTATCCAGGTAGTTCCCGCTGGCGACGGATGCCGTCGAGCCAATGACCAGGTTCAAGCCGCTGAAGGTGGTCAGGTTCTCGGGATCTGCCAGGTCGTCGCCGTCATGCCGAATGGCCAGGGTCGCGCCGTTGAGGGTAACGTTATTCGTTCCCAACGGGCTGCTACTGCCGTCGGATAGACGGACTTCGAGCGTGCCGGCATAAATATTCCAAGCCCCGACGTTGTTGGCTGCGCCGCCGGTGCCATTGCCACTGCCGCCGGTTCCGGTGAGGGTGACGTTACCACTGCCGATCTTGGTCAGCGTGAAGGTGGGAGCTGAAATCGTCCCGGCCAGAACAAAGTTTTCAACGGTGTTCCCGTTGTTATTCACGTTCAGCGTGGTGTTGCCGGCGAAAGTGGTCGTCCCGGCGATGAGAATACCGTTGGTGATATTCGCGTTGTTTTGACCTTGCTGAAGCGTGAGAACCGGAGCGTTGACCGTCAAGTTGTTGAACGCCTCATAAACGCCGCTCGGCAACGATGCTGCCGAAGTTCCAGTTTGCAGAATACTGGTCGTATTCGTCGTCCCGAAGTTATTCGTCCCGGCGACCGTGATGTTGTAGCCGCTGCCCGGACCCTGTTGCAGCGTGGTGAAATCCGCAATCATGTCGCTGGCTGCGAAAGCATTATTCAGCAGCAAGGCGCCGCCGGCCAGGGTGACCGAAGTATTGGTGCCGAGGGAGTTGACACCGTTGACCTGCAACGTGCCGCTTTCGGTATAGATACCGCCGGCGCTCTGAATGTTGCCGGCGTTGATCGTGGTCGTGCCGGTGTAGGTATTGCCGCCGGTCCCGGTGAGATTGTTACCACCGAAGATCTGCGTGCCCGTGCCGCCCTTGGTGATGCTGATATTGCCGCTGATCAGGCCGCTGAAGGTGCTGGTCTGGTTATTGACCGCGAGCGTCAGGGTCTGCGCGCCAGCGCCGGAATTGATCACGTTACCCGTGGAAGTGATCGCCGAGGAAGCACCGCTGCCCAAGCCTCCGATCGTCAGGCTCTGATTGTTCAAATCGAACGTGCCGGTATCCATCGGGCTAATGGTGACCAGACCGCTGCTGGGCAAGCTGGATTGGCCAGCAAACTGCAGTGTGCCTTCGTTGATCGAGATATTGCGCAGGCCGGTGCCGACCGGGGCCATGACGCTGCCGGTACCGCTCAAGAGCAAGGTGCCGGGTCCGGCCTTGGTGAGGTTGGTCGCCGTAATCGCGCTGCTGATGGTCGGGGTGCTGCTCGTTCCGTCCGCCACGTAGATGATGCCTTCCGCCGGGGTCGCCACCGAGCCGAAGGTCAAGTTCGCGGTGCTAATCGTGACACCCGCGTTGGCATTCGCCGTGTTGACGTTCAGGATGAGGCCGCCATTGGCAATGACGAGGTTCGCGCCGGAGTTATCGGTAATGCTGTTTGCCGTGCGCAAAGCCAGCGCGTTGTTCACGCCAGTCGCAGTGGCCGTAACGGGGGCCGCGCCGGCGGCAATGTCCGCCATCACGGCTACACCAGGATTGGTGATATTGTTGGGAGATGCGAGATTCGTCTCCGTGGTAAAGCCGTTCGTCGCGCCATAGGTGGCGAAGTTGGCCACCGCGCCTGTGCCCGCCAAACGGATGAAAGCGGTCGGCACCGTGAGCATGCCGTTCGCGGTCGCGGGTGCGGTTCCGCCAACGAGCAATTTTTCCACCAAAGTACCGGCACCGAAGTTGGTGAGGTCGGTACCGATGATCGTCAGCGTACCTTGGTTCGTGCGGGTCAACGTCTGGGTCTGGAGGCTATTCGTGCCGGAAGTCGGACCGTTGATAGTGATATATGAACCACTGCCGTAGTTCAGCGTGCTGGTCAGGCCGAGGTTGAGCGCTTGCGCCGCTCCGCCACCGGTGATGGTTAGGTTGCCGCCGAGGAGGTTGACCGTGCCGTTGCTGGCCACAAACGGGTTGCCGCTGGTCGCCGTGGTGCTGACCACGCCGCCACCGGTCGGCAGCCCACCGATGGTCAGCGTCGTGTCGGTATTGGCCGTGCCGATCAACTTGAGAGTACCGGCGCCGGCCTTCGTCAGGGCGAAAGCACCAGTGGTGTTGTTATCGATCTCGAGGATGCCTGTAGCACTATCCACCTGAATGCCGCTGGCCGCGGTCAAATTCAGGGTGCGGTTGGTGGATGCACTATTCCAAATCAACGAACCGGCTCCGGTATATTCGAGGAAGCCGCCACCGAGGGAGACGTTGTTAGCCGTGGCGCTGTCCGTGCCCAGGTTATTATCCGCGGAGAACTGCAGGATGCCGGCAGAGACGGTTACATTGGTCACACCGGAAGCGGTGGAACCGAAAGTATTGGCGCCCGAAAGGACGAGAGTGCCCAAACCGGACTTGGTGATATTGGAAAATGCCGTGCTCGAATTGCTCAGCACGCCGCCAAAGGTGACGTTCCCTTGGATATCGTTAACCTGGAAATTGCGGTTTTCGATCGTGGTAGCTGAGTTCAAGTCCATACCCGACGTGAACGTCAGGTTGTTGTGTCCACCGAAGATGAGGGTGGTGTTACCGTTATGGTTGATTGCACCCAAGGGGTTGACGATCGTGCGATCGCCGCCGTACGGGTCGATTTTCCACAAACGTGGGCGCCTGGTTGCCGACACCGCTGGTCGTGGTGCCCTGGCGACCCAGGAACAGCGTGCCGGTGCCCAGCGGACCACTGATGATCGTCGGTGAGGAAGCAGAGCCGGTGAAGTAGGTGTCCGCATTGATCTGGAGGCGACCGCCCCAGATATTCACCCCACCCGAGAAGGTATTGATCCCGAACCCGTTGGCATTGCTGCTGAGGCGCACCACGCCCGCACCGCCGCCACCGATCTGCAGCGCACCGGCGCCCACGATCTGCCCCTTCACATCGAGGATACCACCGACGCCGTTGGCCGTGGATACAGCGTCCAGGGCCAAACCACCGCCCGCTGTACTAATCGTGGTATTGATGCTGCCCGTGATGGTGCCGTACTGCATCGACTGCAGGCGGACAAGGTTGAAGTTGTTGCCTGCCTGACCAGTCGCGATGATATCGCGGCCCATGTTGAACTGCCCAGCCAGAGCGAACTGGCCGGCGCTGTTCGTGCCGACGTTACCCAGGAGAATAGGCGTGTCACTAATACCGAGAGCGCCCGCGACGTTGGGCGTCACATCCGTGGCGGCATAGAGCAGACCGGAAGTAATCGTGGTAGTGCCATGATAGGTGTTGGCCCCGTGGAAAATGGCCGAGCCACCGTTGTTATTGTTGTTGCCGGAAAAGATGATGTTGGACATCCCGGTGCCGGTTCCAGCGTCGGAAATGACGCCCGTGAAACCCGTCGCCGTCGAGGCGTCGAAGAAGACGCGTGTGCCACCGGTGCCGGAAGGGGCGAGGTTCACATTGCCGCTCAATGTGGCGTTGGTGCCGCCGAGGTAAGCCAACAAATCTCCCGTCACGCTGATCGCGTTGGGCACGGTCTGGTTGTTACCAATTTGGACACCGCCGTTATTGAGCGCCGCCGAACCGTTGAATTGGATCGTGCCGGAGCCGAGGGCGTAGGCGTTTTGGATGTTAATGTTGCCGCCGGCGTTGATTACCACCGTCCCGGTGAAGCCCATATCCCGGTTGTCGAGAACGAGGCTGCCAATGTTGCCATTGACATAAAGCGGCCCGTTTTGCATCAGGCCGGCCGTGGACGCGGAGAGCATCACCGTCTCATTGCCGGTCAGGACGTTTTCAAACTGTCCGACACCAAGAGCAATGGAGCCCTGGTTACCACCGCCACCGATCCGGAGGGTATTCCCCGCACCGGCGGTGAGCGTCGACGCATTGTAGTTGACCGAACCGCTGTTGAAATAGATCTGGACCGGGTTCATCGAGCTGCCAAGCCACACCGGCTTGCTATTCCCGATCGCCGTCTCAATGCCACCGATATTGACGGCGTTGTTCCAGCTGTTGGCGTCCAGCGCGACAGAGGCCGATTGGTCGCCGGTGCTCGACACATTGATCAGACCGGCCCCGGAACCAAAGAGACCGGCGATGGTCGCTTGCGACATCGTCACGGCCAGACCGATGCCGCCGATACCTTCCCCGTCGGTCTTCAGATTGACGGTGTTGCCGGCGATGTTGCTCGGATCCATGATGCGCAGTTCGGCGCCCGGATTGATGGTAATCGGCCCGGAACCAAACGGAGAGCCGCTGCGGGTCAAGCTGCCGACGATGCTGGTGGCGGTATTCGCCGCCGCTTCGTTGATCACGGTCGCCGCGTAGGTGTTCGCGGTTCCCGCCATGAGCAGGGTGGCGTTGCCATACTTGTTCAACGTCCCTCCCTGCACCAGGCCGCCGAAAGTCGAGCTGGAGAAATTCTGGAAGACTACGTTGAACTGGTTGTTCGTCCCGAGAGTCGTGGTGCCCTCGACATAAACGCCGTTGCTCAGGGTCAGCGCGATGGGCTTTTCCGCCCCGAGGTCGGCCATGGTCAGGCTGGCGATGTGCTGGGAAATGGAGGCGTTGTTGGTATCGATCTCCGAATCGCCATTGACATAAAAGGCGTCCGAGAAGCGGCTGGTCGCCTGCACGCCACTCGCCAGAACCGACGTCGTGCTCGTGCCGACGCGGGCGTCGAGAACGATTCGGTCGGCGCCGGCATTGGCGGCGCCTCCGAGAATCACATTCTGGCCATTGAACACCCCGGGAACCACGCTGCCGATGCCGCTGAGCGTGTTTTGCGCCTGGATGATACCGCCGTCGAGGGTCACCGGGCCGCTGAGCAGGTTGTCCCCGGTGAGGATCAAGTTGGCACCGCTCCCTTGCGTCGCAATCCGGGTCAGGCCGGTGGCCACGATCTGGGCGTTGATGGTCATCACCGTCACCGTGCTGCCAATCACCGCTTCCGCATTGCCACCGACACCGAAGTTCAGGGTCATCGCCTGGTTCGGCAGGTTCAAGCCAACGGCGTTGGGGTTGATCGTCACGTTGTTGGTGACGGCGAGCAAACCGCCGCTGACGATGGTGAGCGAGGGGTTCGCGCTGGTGGCCGGCAGGATGTTCTGATTGGTGCGCAACGCGTAGACCGAGGTGTTCACGTCGGCCAGGGTCAGGGCCGCATTGCCGTTCAAGTCCACCGTATCCGAGGCGGTGAGCTGACCGGCACCGATGGTGGGAGCAGCCGTGCCGCCACCGAAGACCTTGCTGTAACCAACCTGATTCGCGCCCGGCGTGAAGGTGCCGTTCGCAGCCAGCGTGCCCGCACCCGGAGAGCCGATCGTCACCAGCGGCTGGAAGCCGGTGTTGCTGGCCCCTGGGCTGTAGGTCACGAAATCGAGGACGCCCAACGGATCATTCGTATTGATGATCCACGGCGCGGCCATACCTGCAGTGGCAATGCCGGCGGTGATACCAGCGCCAATCGAAACGTTACCGCCAAGCGTGGGCGCCGTACCCGTGATGACGATGCGATCAAAAGCATTGGCGTTGGTGTTGCTAATCGTCGCCGAGGCCACCATGCCGAGGGTGCCGTTGCCGCTCCCCTGGAGAAGCAGAGCGCCTGCGCCGGTGGAACCCGATGCTGTTACGCGAGTCAGGCCTGCGATATTGAGTTGCGCCGTACCAGCGCCGCTACCTTTGCTGACGATAATCCTGCCGAGCTTGTCCACCGTGACGGTACCGATGGTTTCGGAGGAGCCATAACCCGTGGCGCCGGTGAACTGGAACGAGCCGCCATTGAGGTTGATGCCCGTGGCGTCCGCCCAACGCCCCTGACCGCCCGTGACGGTTCCAGCCACATCGTTGATGACGATCAAGCCGCCCGGGTGGAGATTGATCACGTTGTTGTTGTTGCCGGTGGAGGCATTGACGAACGAGCCGTTCTGGCCGGACGTTTGCAACGTGCCCCAAACGTCGACCGCGCCGGTGCCGAGAGGGCTGTTGTTCGCGCCAGGCGAAGCGCCGGTTTCGATCTGCAAAACGCTGCCCTTCCAGACAATCGTCCCGCCGGTGTAGTCGTTGGAATTGCGGATGATGACCGAGGTGGTGTTACCGCTGCTATTGCCCAGGTTGGTCAGGGCACCGTTGTTCATGATGCTGGTCGGAGAACCGATCTGCACCATCGTGCCGGGGGCGGCCAGGTCGTTGAGGACATTGTCCGCACCGGTGAAGGCCAGGTTTTGTCCATTGATAGCACCGCTGCCGAGACGGTAAATGCGCGCAGCCGTACCATCCCCGAGGCCGGGGATGAGGTTCGAAGCGATGTAGTCGACTTCCCCGACAATGCCGGGCGTGAGGAACGTCCGGCCATCACCGAAGGCCGATTGATCGAGAGCCCGCGTCCAGAACGGACGATTCAAGGATACCGCACTGGTTCCGTAGGCGTTGTTGAAGACCCCGCTCGCGCCGAGCCACGTTGTGGGATCGAAGTTGTCGTTCAGCAAGCCGATGGTAGCTGCGCTGTTGACATAGCTATTCACCACCACCGGCGCGCCGCCGATCGTTCCCGAAGCCCAGGTACCCAGCCCGCTGATGGTGAGCATACCGCTGGGGAACACATTCACTCGACCCGTGCCGAGCGGTGTGCCGGAGGCGGTGTTCACGATGAGGTTACCGGAAATGATGTTCGTGCCACCGGAGTAACTGTTGCCGCCGTTGTCGATCAGCAACATGCGCGAGATATCCGCGCCGTATTTGTCCAGGGCGCCGCTACCCGTGATCAATCCAGCCAGTTCCGTGGTCCCGGAAGAGGAAGTCGTGCCGGTGATAAAGCTGGCGTAGTTGCCAAGGATAGTCGTCGTGCCTGCGACGCGGAGGTGATAGCTGTCGCCGCCGGTAACATCGAGGGCGTTCTCCGTCATGTTCAGATTGCCGATCTGCCAGGAGTTGCCGGTGTTGGCCGCCACGCGATCCACGTTGATGATGGACGGGCCTTCGACGTTCACCGTCGAGCCGATGCCGGTCTGGTTGCCGAGGATGATGGTGCCGTTGATGCCACCGCCATTGCTCAACAAACTCAAGGTGCCGCCGTCGAGGTTCACCGCACCGGTGCCGAGGCCGAGCGGATTTTGGACGGTCAACACACCGGTGTTGCTGATCAGCGCACCATTTTGGTTCCCCGCAGTGCTGTCATAACCGTAAAGTGTCGTCCCACCAGTGTAGGTGTTGTTGCTGGCGTCGGGCTGGCCTTGCACGGCGATACCGAGCACGAGGGTGCTGGCGCCTTCCTTGACGAGCGCGGTCGTCTGGTTGCCGCCGTTGACGGCATCAACGATGTTGCCGGCAAAGGTGGTGTTCACACCGCTGGCGCCGACGATGGTCAAAGTGCCGGCGGCACTGGTGCTGCTGTTGCCAATGATGCCACCGCCGACCGTGCCGGTGACGCCGGCGGAGTTGGCCAGCGAATCGAAAGCCAGGTTCTGGCCGTTGAGATCGAGGGTGGTGGCCGCGCCGTTGAGCACCAGATCGGTCTGGAACTTGTTGAAGTTGACACCGGAGAGCTGGAGCGTGCCTTCCTGGACCGTCAACTGACCAAGAATGGCCTGGCTACTGGCAGTCGGTGCGAGGACGAGAGTGCCGGTGCCGAACTTGACCAGACTCGTGGCGAGCAATCCGCCGCTGAGAGTCGCCGTGCCACCCGGATTGACATAGAGCAAGCCTTCACCGGAAGCCGCCGTACCGGTGGCGATTGTCGGATCGAAGGTGAGGTTGGCGCCGATATTGACGGTGCCATTGACGATAATGCCGCCTTCGTTCGTGCTGCTGACGCTGCCGATGCGGAGGCTGCCGCCGGAAATATTGCTATTGGTCCGGAAACCGTACGTCGGAGCGCCCGGGATGACATTCGGCCCGGTGGAGCCGGCCGGGATCGAGGTGATCGGCGCCGTGACATCCGTCAGGGTCGTGGCAGAACCCACGAAGCTGCCACTGCCGGCAGCCGTGTAACCGGTGAAGGTCCCGATACCGGCCGCTGAACTAAGGTAGGTGGCAAAGCTGCCGATGCCGCCCGTCTGGGTGATGATGTTGGCCGGGAGGATGCCGTTCACGTTGGCCGAAGCCACCGCCACGCCGTTGATCTGGGTGCTCGGGATCACGCGCACGTCGTTGGTATTGCCCGCTACACCCAAGGTGCTGGTACCGGGATCGATGATCAACGTGCCCGCGACCGAGCGGTTGATATTCGCTTCCGTGATTTGGTCGCTGAAGGTGGCCGCGCTCTGCAGGGCGAGGTGGCCGCCACCGCCGAAGCTCATCGTTCCAGTACCGGCGATCGCATTGATTGCCGTGGTGTTTTGCAACAACAAGGTGCCGCCGTTGACATCCACGGCCGCACCCAGCCCGAAAGGCTGGTTGTTCGCCGACTGCCAGATACCGGCCTGCACCGCGACTGCGGTGCCCGTATTGGTGCCAGTCGTTACGAGAGTACCGAAACCGGCCTTCGTAAAGAGACCGGTGCCGAGGTTGATCACCCCGGTATCGGTAAAAGTCTGCCCGCTCTGCACCGAGACCACACCGGAAGAGTTGCTGACGCTGTTGATCGCGCGACCGCTGGTGAAGCTGTTGGTCACCACCAACGTCGCCGGAACCACGGTCGCACTCGGCGCCGAGTTCAGGATGATGGCGCCGTTGGTGGGGATGTCGCCCAAGGCAACGTTGCTGCCCACCCACAATTCACCCGCGTTAACCTGCGTGGCGGTCTGCGAGTTCACTCCATTGAGGACCATATTGCCCAAGCCGCTCTTGTTGAACGTAAACGCGCCGCTGATATTGCTCTGGTTCGATTGAGTGACCGTCTGGCCCGGTCCAACGTCGAAACCGCCGCCGCTCGCCGTGAGGATGTAGTTGCGGTTGGTCGTAAAGGTGGAGCTCCACGCCCCGAGGAAGCCACCACCGAGGGTGATCGTCGAGTTCGACGAAATGCTGCTGTCGCCGGTGACGATGATTTCACCCGCGTTGATGTTCGTGTAACCGGAATAGGTATTGGAGCCGGTGAACTGAAGGAAGCCCGTCCCCGTCTTGGTGATGCTGTTCAGCGAGCCACCCGTGCCGTCGCTGATGTTACCGGTGAAGGTCGTCACACCGGTGGTATTGGCCGCGTTGAAGACGCGGGTCACGCCGCTCTGCCCGGGAGCGAGGCCGAAATTGGCGGTGAACTTCAGGTCGGTCGCCCCGTTGAAGAGCGCATCCCCCGCAAACACAATGGCATTGCCAATCGTGCGGGTCGGGTCATTGAACGGCAACCCGGTACCGGTATCCGCCTGAATGCCGCCGCCGTCAAACAGAATGGTGCCGGAACCCAGGGCATTGTCATTGCCGACGATCAGGTTGCCCTGGCCGAGACCGCTGACCGAACCATTGAGCACAATGGTGCCGTTGAAACCGGAATTCAGGTTGTAAATCGCCGCCGTGCCGTTGCCATTCGCCAGGCTGACGCTGGAATACTGGTGCACGTTGCTGATTGCGCCCACCTCGATGTCGTTTCCAGAGGCGAACTGACCGCTGCCGAGGAACTGCGTGGTGCCACCACCCGCGCCAATGCGATATACGCCCGTCGAGGTCGTGGACATGGACACCCCACCCGTGCCCGTGTTCGGCAGGGTCAGATTGGTCGTACTCGGGGTGATCGAACCAGTGACGTTACCCGTGGCGTTGGCGCTGCCGAGGAAGGCGAGGCCATTGCCAAAGCCCGTCGCAGCCGAGAGATCGATCGCGCCGCTGAAACCGACCGAATCCACCGCCAGGACCGCGCTGAAAGGTCCGGCGAGGTTCGTGTTATTGAAGGTAAACGTGTTGGTCGGCAGGGTGGCATTGCCGTTGTAACTCAGGGCCACGGTCGCCAGGCCGTTGAGGTCGCTGTTCAGCGTGACGCTGCTGTTCCCGACCAGGTTCGCCGGATGAGCCAGACTGACGACGCCACCCGGATTGACCACGACCGCACCGCTACCAAACGGGGTATCAGTGGCTCCCGCATCCTGGGAACGAATCAACGCGTTGTTATTGTTACCGCCGATGCCGTTGATCGTGATCGCGCCGGTGTAACTCGGGCTGGAGGTGACGAGGATGACCTGGCCGGCTCCCCACTTGTTCAATGCGCCCGTCCCGGAGAGAGAGGATGAGGCAAGGCCGAAGTTGCCGAGCACCCATTGGTTACCGCCCGTGACATGATTCAAATTCAGCGCTCCATTCAGGGTGAGACCCTGGTTGGAAACCAAACCACCCGCGATCGTCGCAATCGTAATCGGGTCGGTCGAACCGCTACGCGCCGCAACAGTCAAGCTGTTATAGCGCGGCTGCAAGTTGGTGCCCGTATCGATCGAGGCGTCACCCGCAAACGTAATATCATTGAGGAACAAACTCGCCGTATTGAACTGCAGATCGCCGGCATTGACCGTGACGGGGCGGAAATTTGCCCCAGCGGGCGTCGCATTCAAAACACCTTGGTTGAGCGTAATCGTACCTTGCAACGAAGACCCAGCAGCGTTTCCGAGGCCGCTGGGAAGCGTAGTCACTCCGGTGTTGGTCCCGGTAAGGGCGAGCGTGCCGGGGCCAAACTTTGTCAGACCATTGGCCGCGACGCTCCCGGACAGGGTCGTCGTCTGAGCTGCCGTGGTGGCATAGATAATCGCTTCGACGTTACCCGTCACACCAAAGGTGAAATTGACCGTATCGGTCTGAGCGGCCGTGCTGTTCAGAATCAGGCCCGCACCATCGGTGGCGTTGCCATTGATGGTGATCGTGTTTGCTCCCGAGCCGTTGGTCAGCGCAAAGTTGCCAACCCGCAGCGCATAGACATTCGCACTGGCGCTCAGCGCCGCGGCGGCCGTGACGTCCACTTTTTGGGTGGCCGTGGCGCCCTGGAGGAGAGCGGCCGTGCTTGCATTCACATCCCAGTTATTGGCGCTGCCATAGGTCGTCCCGAGCGTCTGCAGACTGCCGGAAGCGTAGTTGAAGAAAGAGAAAGTGGTGGCATCGACCAACCACGGCGCAATCATGCCATTCGTTGCCAGAGGCGCCGAACCGTTGAGGTTGGTGATAGCAAATTGCGTCTGGGTCGCACCATAGACGTTCGCGCCATGCGTCAGCGCGATAGTGCCATTACCCACGCGGTTCAAATTCGCAATGGTCAGAGACGCGTTGGCATTGGTCCCGGAGCCCTGGGTATCGGCAATGATGTTACCGCCGGCCGCATTGTACGTGCCGATGGTCTGCGCCGTCGTCGTCGTGGCCGTGTTGGAGGCCAGGAGGTTGAAGACGCCACTGTAAGAGTTGATCGTCGCGCTGCTCGACAGGCGCAGGTTGGTCGTGCCACCAACTGTCGTCACTGCGGTGTCATTCAACTGAAGGATGCCACCCTGATAGAGATCGAAGAGCGTGTTGCCCAGATACGGAGCGGTGCCAGTATAGTTGGTCGCGGTCGTATCAAGCGTGCCGGCGGCAGCGTTTTGGTTGGCAGTACCCGTGGAAATTGCGATGTTACCGCCGTAAATATTAACCGTACCCGTACCGAGAGGATTATTCGAGGCAGTTGAAGTGCCTGTCACCTGAACAGCACTTCCCTTATTGATCGTGATAGTCCCCGTCAGCCCGCTGTTAGCGTTGCTGATGGCCACGGTGCCCGAAGCGTTCGCCACGCCCTGTACGTTTTCCATCGGCGAACCGACAATGACGTTACTCGCACCGGTGAGAGCGCCGGAACCAGAGAGAGTCAGGACGGTACCAGTGGTGGCGTTGGCGCCAATACGATACACCCCACCCGAAGGCAAAATCGTGCCAGACATTGTCGTATTGCTGGCCGCGCCAAGGAACACCGGTCCATTGCCGGCCGTGGAGGCGCCGATATTGGCCAGATTGATATTCTGCGTATAAGTCGCCGCAGCCCCAGGCACACCCGTCGCGTTATAGTTCACGCTACCGGTATTCAATTGAAAGGCGGCACCGTAAGGACTGACAAACATGGAACCAAGCGAACTACCCGTCACAATGTTAGACGCCGTAGAGTCAAGACGCAGAATACCAAAGCTATTCGCCGCGCTTTCGACTGCCAGCGTCTGGCCGCCACTAAAGGTCACGTTGGCCGCATTGGTCACCGCCAAAGCAGCGCCGGGGTTCACAATTATATTGCCGGTCCCCGCGGTCGCCGTGCTGTTCGCGAGGGTGACCGCACCAGCGAAGATGTTCGTGCCACCGGTATAGGTGTTGGCACCGAAGAGGTTGACGGTTCCCGAACCTTGTTTGTTGAGTGCCCCCCCGCCAGTGACACCACCACTGAGCGCGAGCATGTTCGAAGTCGGGTTCGCATTGTTTGCCGTAAACGTCAACCCGGTGCTGATCGTGGTAATCGGACCACCAAGAGTCGTACTGCCGGTGACCTGGAGACCGTAGGAGTTACCGTTGGTGACGGTCAACTGACTATTATTCAAGTTCAGCGTGGCGATCGAAATCGTGTTATTCGCATTCGATCCAGCGTTGTTGACGTTGATTGTCGAGTTGCCATTGACCGTTACGGCGTCTCCATAGGAAATCGCCGTGGCGGAACTGCTGCCGGCACCATTGTTCAGCAGGCTCAAGGTGCCGAAGTCCAGCGTAATCGGCTGAGCGGTCCCCAGCGCAGAAGCATTACCTGAACTGACGAGCGTGCCGCTCGCTACAGTGATCGCTCCAGTTAAGCCCGTATTCGCACCAACCACCGTCAGCGTGCCACCACCCGACATCGTAAACCCATTCGTCCCGAGAATCCCATTGACTGCCGCGGTGCCGATCGTCGCATTCGCGTCCGCGGCGATCACCGATCCCGCCCCCAGCGTGATCGTGTTCGACGCCGTCAGCACCGTCGTGTACCCGCTCGTCGTAAAAGCGAGCCCGCCCACCGAGATCGGCGAACCCAATGTCAACGCCCCACCAGCAGTGCCGCCAAAGCTCGCAATGTTCCCGGAGGCCCAAAGCGTATCCGTCGCGGAGCTGCCATCCCACCAGTTGACATTCGTGGCATTCCACGTACCAGCGCCGCCGAGCCCGGCCTGGGTGCCGAACACGTTATTCCCCGGAACGGTATCCGGATCCCAATACAGCGTGCTTGCATGAGCGACTTTGGCAGCGCTGAGAGTGAGGGCCGTGGAGAGCACGATCCACGAGGAAAGCCGCCTGATAAAATGCTTCGAGATGTGGGCAGCTTTGCGGGGGTTCTTGGGGTTCGACATAAGTGGGGATACTTAGGACTCAGTACAAGCGATACACAATGAGAGTAGTGCTTTTCGCTACTCTGAGTTGAGCCGATCGCCAGCCTCTAGTCAAAGAAAAGTTGAAAAATCCGTGGAAACACGGAATCCGACAAAACTAATTCCACCCGTGGTATTTACACCTCGAGCGTTGTCCCAATGAAGGGGGTGCACGCCGAAAATCCACGTAAAACGTGCGTCCACATGGCGAAAATGAGATGCAGACTCAAGGCTGCGGCTATGGGAGCCAGTCCGTCAAAAATTCTCAATCCACCTTGCCATAAACCACTACACCGCGTCCCCCCTCCATCCATTATCAAGCGAACCCCGCACCAATGGCAAGCGTCTCGCAAAGGAAATCTCCTGAATGTCGAATCCATCCCGGTGCTTGGGTCGACAGCGCGCTGAATGGAGAACACGTTTGTAGGGCGATAATCTTCGCCGCCACGTCGGGAGGAATGGAGAGAATGCCGACGGACGGTGCCGAGCATCGCTGCCCAACATTTGCGCGCTCGACGACGACATCCTCCGAGAACCATTGCCCACGCGAAAATGACTTCCGCGAGGTTCGCAAAAAAAGGGCGACTCCGGATCCTGGAGATCGCCCGCATTTTCTCTCTCGTTTTTCCTTTGAGAGAGAATGGGCAGGAGTGGATTCGAACCACTGAAGGCGTAAGCCCAGCGGATTTACAGTCCGCCCCGTTTGGCCACTTCGGTACCTACCCGTTTCAGAAAGGGGAGCGCTTTATACGGGCGAGTCGGCTCGCCTGCAACGCCTCTTTTTAGAAAAATTGATACCAGTGCTTTTTCTTCGCTTTTGTAGGCGCCGGAGCCGTCGGTCCGACCACCGGAGGCGCCGGTAATTTCTCGCGCGGCATGATCTGGATCGACTTGATTTCCACGCGCTGCAGCGGGTTGTCGTTCGTGTCGACCGGCAGTTCGCTGATCTGGTCCAGTTCATCGAAGCCCCAGATGACGTTACCGAAGACGGTGTACTGGCCGTCATAAGAGGGCATCGGCGTGAGGCAGATGAAAAACTGGCTGCCGTTCGAAAGACGCCCGGGGTTGATCTTGTCGGGCAGACGGCCGGCGGCGATGGCGCCTTTGGTGTGCTTGCGATGGATCTCCGGCGGGAGCGTGTAGCCCGGGCCACCCGTGCCCGTCTTGGCGCGGTCCGAGCGCTTGCTCAACGGGTCGCCCATTTGCAGGAGCGTATCCGGAAACACGCGGTGCACGGCCTGCCCGTTGTAGAATTTCTTGCGCGCGAGCTTCTTGAAATTGTCGGCCGTCATCGGCGCGTCGTTTTGGTAAAACTCGATGGCGGCGTGCTTCAGGTTCTTGTCCTTGCCGACCTTGAAGGTGAGGAGCGCGACGTCGTCCGCATGCACCGCGGAAATCGCCATCGCAGAGATGCAGACAGTAGAGAGAAGTTTTTTCATGAAGCAAAGGGCAGCGCCTGGACATGGACGATGGCCTCTGGGCCATGCGTGCCTTCCGGGCGGGCGTGAAGCGCGCCGGTGGGCGAACCGCGCTTGAGATAGCCGAGCGCAATCGGCTTTTCCAAGGCAAAACTGTAGGTGACGCTGGTCAGGACACCGAGAGACGCCGGGGCATCGGCTGCGGCAAAGAGCTGCGCGCCCGCCGCCAAGGGGGCAGCGCCCTCGGCGATGAAGCCGGTGAGCTGGCGATTCACGTGACCCACGCTGCGCAGCCGGGAGATGACCTCCTGGCCGATGTAGCAGCCCTTGTGATAATCGATGTGCGTCTGGTCCAGGCCGGCCTCGGGCGGGAGCGTATTTTCGTCGAGCTCACGGCCCCAGCTTGGGATGCCGGCCTCGATCCGCAGCGTCTCCGCCAGCGCTGCATCCACAGCGACACGGCCGGCCAGCAGGCTCTCCCGCGCCGCGACGAATTCCTCGCGCGGCAGGCGCAAGTCCCAACCCACACGCCCCAATCGCCGCGCGCTCGCGACCTTCCCCGCTCCCGAAATCGTCGGCTCGGCACCGAGATAATGCAGCAGGGCGTATTTCTCCGAGACATCTTCAATGGCCACGTCATCGGCCACGATGTAGCGCTCCAGGCGGGCCAGCAGCCCCTCGCGCAAACTGCCCTCCGCATCGACGTACAACGCATCCTCCTGCGCCGTGATGACGATATCCGCGCAAAGCTTTCCTTTCGCGGTGGTCACGCAGGCCATTTGCGTCTGGCCGGGCGAAAGCTTCCGCACATCGCTCGTCACCTGTCCGTTCAAATAGCGCACGCGGTCCGGCCCAGTGAGCATGAGCTGGGCGCGCTCGGAAAAATCCACCGCTCCGCGCGCGAGGCAATCGTGGTAAAGGGCAGCGCTCGCGGCACTCATGCCGGTCCCCACTAGCTCTGCGAACGTCCGACGAACCAACGGCGGACGAAGTTCACCGGCTTGCCTTCGGATTTGCTCTCATCGCCCTCGGGCTGGGTGGTCTCGGCGGGTTTCGCTTCCGCATCTTTTTCGACGTCATTCACCAGGGCAGCCGCCGGCTTCTCTTCGGCTGCGTGCTCCACCGTCTTCGGTGCAGGATGACGATTCTCGTGCATCACCACGCCAAGCTCACGGCGCTGGCTGCTGACGTGCGCCAGCACGGCTTCGATGATCCGCGAAGCTTCCTCGTGCGGGACCATCTCGCGGGCCGGACTTCCGTTCAGCGTGGTAACGGGTTCCGCAGTTACCGAGATGGGCTCGGGAAGCACGGTGAAAGTCGGCTCCGCCACCACCAGAGCAGACGCGGATATGGGTTCGGGCACCGGCTCGGAGAACGTCGCGCTCTCAGACGGCAAGGCCGGGGGCTGCGCCCCGGCGCGTTGGGCGAGGACATGCTCGAGCGCCGGCAATTCGTCGAAAACCTCCGATGGCGTGTAATTCTTGAAAAGGACGGAGTAATCCATCTCGCCCCAGCCTTGGTTGAGCGCGCCATACATCACTCCGGCAGTCACCGTCGTGGCCGGGATCTCGATATCGAGCGCGTTGGCCATGTGAATGCCGAGCTGCACGTCCTTGAACATGTGCTTGAGCGAAAAATGTGGGTCGTAGTCGCCGCTCATCATCTTCGGCAGCTTGAGATCGATCACCCCCGAACGGCAGGCGTTCTGCTCGATCGCCGCAGTCAGCGTCTCAGGCTCCAGCCCGGCCTTTTGCACGATCGCCAGGGCCTCCGCCAGCACCTGCGAGGTGACTGCGGAAATCATATTCGTCACGACCTTGATCGTCGAAGCGTGGCCGACCTCGCCCATGCGGACGATGCTCTTGCTGGTCGCCTCCAGGATCGGACGCACCCGCACGAAAGCGGCCTCGTCGCCGCCCACGTAGTAAACGAGCTGTTTCTTTTCCGCGGCGACCTTGCTCCCGGTGAAAGGCGCATCGAGGAACTGCGCACCGCGAGCCTGCACGAGCTGTGC
This sequence comes from Chthoniobacter flavus Ellin428, assembly GCF_000173075.1. Lineage (GTDB taxonomy): Bacteria > Verrucomicrobiota > Verrucomicrobiia > Chthoniobacterales > Chthoniobacteraceae > Chthoniobacter > Chthoniobacter flavus. The sequence continues at coordinate 36,819 of NZ_ABVL01000019.1, read as the reverse complement.
TGCCTCGAGCACGGCCTCGGGGCCGACGGTCGAACTGCAAATGATGACGTGCTTCGGCGTGATGGCCTCGGCCATCGCCTCGATGACATCGAAGAGCGCCTGGGCATCCGCGACGAAGATCTGGATGACCTCCGACGACTCGGCGATTTCCGCCGGGGAGCCGAGGAAATTCGGTGCCGGTTTGGCACTCCGATTCCAGACGTAGACTTGAAAGCCGCCGGCTCGCAGCCCCGCAGCGACGCGGGTCCCGATGATGCCGAGGCCGATCACCCCTACATTTTTCCGAGCTTTGCGTGACATGAAGGTTGCTCGATAAACGCCACAAGCGGCGCGGTCGATTTCTGAATCTGGGCTAAAAAACCGGGGCGCATCAATTCCTTAATTCGCCGAACCAGTCTTCTCGCGCAACTGCCGCGTGGCGGAGAGCTTCTTCGCGGGTCTTATTTCGCGGGTGCCGTGATCGCCCCGGGCGCGGGTGCAGGGGCGGCAGCGGCGGCGGGCGGCTCGGGCAGGTTGATCTTCACTTCCGCCTTTTCGCGCACACCCTTGATGACTTCTTCGACCGCGGCCTGCTTCTTCTGATTCTTCAAAAAGGCCAGGAGCTGCGGCTTCGCCTTTTCCAGCGTCACCGTCTCCGCGTCTTTGCGGTCGGTGACCTTGATCACGTGGAAACCGAAATCGCTGCGGACCGGATCGCTGATCTCGCCCTTCTTCATGCCAAAGGCGGCATTCGAAAACTCCGGCACCATCGCTTCCTTGCGGAAGAAATCGAGATCGCCTTTGTTTTCCTTGGCGCTCGGGTCTTCGGAAATCTCCTGGGCCAGCTTGCCGAAATCTTCACCCTTCTTCACGCGGTCGGCGATCGCCTGGGCGGCCCTTCTTCTTCTCCTCGACCACTTCGGGCTTCGCGTCCTTGTCGACCTTCACGAGGATGTGGCTCGCGCGCACTTCTTCCGGCGTTTTGAAAGCCTCGGGGTGCTTCTTGTAAAAATCTTCCGCTTCCGCGTCGGTCACGTTCACCTTGTCCTTGACCTGCGAGTCGATCCAATGCTCCTCGGCCAGACGGTCGTGCAGACCCTTCTTCACTTTGTCCAGCGTCTCGCCGGCGGCTTCGACCTGCTTCTTGAGCTCTGCCTCGGAACCGAAGTTGCCCTTGATGCGCTCCCACTGGGCATTCACTTCCTCGTCGGTCACCTTGGTATCGGCCGACTTCTTGGCCAGAATCTTGTCGATGATGATTTCATCGAGCACCATGCGGTAGCCCTGCAGGCGCTGCTCCGCCGGGATCGCGTCCGGCGACATCTTGCGCGCGGCCAGCAGATTGGCGAAAGCCTTTTCCAACTCGTCCTTCTTGATCTCCGCGCCGTCGACAGTCGCCACCGTATCCGGCAGGGTCAACGGCTTGGCAGCCGGGGCCGCCTCGGTGGGAGCAGGTGCCGCGGGCTTCTTTTTGTCCGCCGCCAAAATGGTAGCGGGTGCCGCGAGACAGAGGGAAAGGGCGATCGAGAGGGGGCCTTGGAGTTTCATGAAAGTCGGGGAAGCTGGCACGGGCGCCAGGGAATGGCGAGCGGTTATTTTTGGAAAGAAACAGGGGGATTTAGCCTGTTTAGTTATCTTCCTTTTCCGCTCGCAGCCTAATGAAGACACTTCGGGATTGTGCCCCGTAGGGCTATCAGGGGAGCGCCGCGAGGGCGGCGAAGCGGAAAACGGCCGGTTTTATTCGGGGAAATCAGTTCCCGTTCTTATCCTTGTCTTTGTCCTTGCCGTCCTTCGAGGAATGGCCGCCGCCCGGGTGTTGTGAACCCTGTTGGGGCGGATTTCCCTGCGGCGGAGCCTGCCGCTGCTCCTTTTCTGAATTGCGCTGGGGCTCGGGTTGCTGCCGCTGACGATCGCGTTCCCGCTCCGCTTCCTGCGCGCGGCGGGCGTCGTTATTCCGCTCCATCTGCTGCTGCTGTTGCTGCGCGCGTTGCTGTTGCTGTTGTTCGCGTTGCTGCAGAAACTGTTGTTGCCGCTGGGCTTGTTGCTGTTGTTGTTCCCGCTGTTGCTGAATCTGTTGTTCGCGCGGTTGCGGCTGGACCGGTTGCTGTCCACGCTGCGGCGGTTGTTGTTGCTGCTGCTGCTGTTCACGCTGCTCCTGCCGGAGCTGTTGCTGCCGCTGTTGCTCGGCCTGATCTCTGGGCGCTTCCTGCTGCGGCCGCTGGTTCGGCATCTCGGCGCGTCTTTGCTGCGCGCCGCGCTCTTGCTGCTGCTGGGCTTCTCCCGAACGTTCGCGGCCGATCGGCGTCGAGGGGTTCGTCGGACCCGGCACATTCTGCGGAGCCGGACGCGTCTGCGTCTCAGCATTGGGATTGAACGGCTTCAGCAAGCCATTCGCCCCCGGCGCCGCCGTCGTCGGCGGGACATTCTGCATGTGGCTGTGATCGCGGAACGGCGTTTCCGAACGGTTCGCGGAACTGGATGGCGTCCCCGGAGCGACTTCCGCCGAGCGGGCCGCCGGTGTATTGCCCGGCTGCTCCACGGAGCTTTCCGAACGCTGTCCCTTGCCAAATTTTTCATGGCGTTCCGCGGTCGGCGACACCGCATTCGGGTCCGCTTTCTGCGGCACGACTTTCAATTCCGCCGCCGTGACATGGCGCGCGGGCGCGGTCTGCGGGGTCAATCCCTTCGCCTGGCGGCCGATCTCGGCGTGCAATTCACGCCGCACCTCCGGGTCTTTCACCATGTCCCAACCCTTCGTCACGCTATCCCCCGCCAGCATGCGCTTCGCCCGCGAACGGAACTCCGCGGGATCCGTCGGCCGCAACACCCGCGGCGCGGCGACGATGAGTTCGTTGCCCACCGTCTGCGCATTGAATCCTCCCCGGCCGCCCGGCCCGCGATGATCGCGCCAGTGCGCCCCATCGAAATGCGCATTCTGCACCAGCTTCAGCGCCGGAATCGGCCGTTCGGAGAAACGGCTGACGACCTCGAAACTCGGTCCGCCATTGAAGATCACCGCTCCACCGTAAAACCCTGTGTGGTAGCAAATGTTCGTCACATTCAGCGTGTTGCGGAAGATCACGACACTATCCGAACGGCGGCAGAGCACGCCCCGCAACACCGGCGCGCCGAAATCGCGCACCCGGCAGAAATTATAATACCCCGGGCCGATGTCGCACGTGCTATCCACCCAAACGCTAATGCCGGTATCCTGCGCCCAACGCGCCTCCGGCGGTAGCGGCGCCCAGCCGACATAGTCATCATTCGACCGCCACGAGACCCAAGCTGGCGCCCAATCGTAGCCCGGCGTCCAGCACCAGCTGTCGTCATCGAGATGCAACCAGCGTCCGTAGTGATAAACGATCCCGCCAAATTCCTCGTAGCTCACCCATGTCCAGCCGGCATCGGTGTAAGCCCAGTAACCGTCCGAATACGGCGACCAGTCCGGGTCTACATTCGTCGGCCGCCAGCACAGGCCGTAATCGCCGACTTCGATCCATTCGCCGTACGGAGCGAGTGAATCGTAAAAAAAGTCGAAGGACACCGCGTCATCCTGCGCGCGCGCTCGCGAAGGGGCCGCCACCCCCGCGAAAATCAAAGCTGCCAGCAAAACCAAAAGCCGAAAAGTTTTCATGATGAGGATAATGCAGATGAGACAGGAGCAAGCCGCGATTCATTCACGCGAATTGCGGTATCTTTTCCTAAATCGCTGCCGATGGGAACGGTGGATTGGAAAGGCAGTTGGATGTTTCCCTCCCTTCCCCTACCCTCCCCACTGTGAAAGCCGCCCAAACCCTCACGCTCCTCTTTCTCTTCCTCAGCCTCTCCCTCGTCCGAGCCTCGGATAACACGCCCCTCGTCGTCGGCATGGATCTCAGCTACCCGCCCTTCGAAACCCGCGATACCAAAGGCGCGCCCAGCGGCGTGAGCGTCGATCTCGCCTACGCTCTCGGCGCCTCGCTCCACCGCCCGGTGAAGATCGAGAACATCCCCTTCAGCGGCCTTATCCCCGCGCTCAAAACCAACCGCATCGACCTCGTCATCTCCTCGATGACCGCCACCCCCGAGCGCGCCCAATCCATCGACTTTTCCGAACCGTATTTGAAGACCGGCCTCTGCCTGCTCGTCGGCGCGAAGAGCGATATCCAGTCCATAACCGACCTCGACCAGGTCGGTCGCACCGCCGCCGTCGTCAAAGGCACCACCGCCCACATCTACGCCACGCAGCATTTGAAACTGGCGCGCATCCTCGTCCTCGACCAACCGGCTTCGTGCGTCCTCGAAGTCGTCCAGGGCAAAGCCAACGCCTTCCTCTTCGATCAACTCTCCAACCTGCAAAACTGGCGCAAAAACTCCACTACCACCCGCGCCATTCTCACCCCTTTCCAATCCGAGGACTGGGCCATCGGCCTGCGCAAAGGCAACGACTCCCTGCGCGCCCAGGTCAACGAATTCCTCAAGGATTACAAAACCAAAGGCGGCTTCGAAAAACTCGGCGACAAATGGCTCAGCGAACAAAAAGCCGAGTTCCAAAAACTCGGCGTGCCGTTTGTGTTTTAGCACCTGATACATCTTCTTTGGGCATGACGTGATCCGCTTCACGGATAGTACGCACCAAAGAAGGATTCGCGAAACAACCTCACTGCGGCGCGGGCAGCGGGGCGATCTTCCGGACGTTGTTCGGATTCTGCGGCGTGGGACGAGGGTCGTGCCAGCGGTCTCGCGGAGCGGGTGCTTTGGCATCGAGCCACGCGCCGAGACGCTGGCGCAAATCCACAAAGGTGTGATGGGCTTCCGGGCCGAAAAGAGAATCACCGGCATCGGCCTCGGACTGTTTTTTCAGCACGGCATGCATTCCTGGCTCGGCCAGCACGGCCGCGCCGACGGCATCCCGATCTTCACCGGCCAGGGCACAATACAGGGTGAGATATTCCACGAGTTGCTCTCCGGCGCGGAAGGATTTCAGCCGCAAACTGGGAATGGGGCCATCGGCAGTCGGATAGAATAGCGAAAGCTCATCCGCTTTGGTCCACGCGCTCTCCTGGCCAATCGTCTGCCAGGGCACCACGCCATCGGCACCAAGCGCCCACGTCTCCACACACCAGGCGGCGGGAACGATGTTCGCTGTACCGATGCGATTCGCCGAGCCATACATGTAGACTTGGTTCCCCAGCCGGCGGGCCCGCCCGATGACGCGATCACGATAGGTGCGCAGCACGCCACTGACGACTTCGGTGTTGGTCACGCCGTCGAGGAGGTCGCGTTGCCATTCCGGCCGCGAGATATCCGCGCGAAAGGCAAAATGCGCTCCCGGGTTCGCGGCGACACCGCGCCAGAATTCCGTCCCGAATTTACGCAGCGCCCAAAAGTCCTGGGTGTTGACCGGCTCATCGAAAATCCATGGTGCGCTGCAGGCATCCCAGCGGTTGCCGCGGTCGCGTTTGAAATAGACCTTGTTGTTGAGATAAAACTCGAAGACCGGCTCGGTCCATTTCTTCTCCGCGAAGTGCTGCGCGAACTGCGCCGCCGCATGGCGAAACTGGGACCAGTACGCGTCGTCATAAGCATTCTCGATCCAGTAGCCACCGCGAAAATGCCCTTCCTCGTCCATGGGCCAGTTTTCATTCAGCGGCAGGTAAAAGGCCTCCACCGGTATCGGTCCGCGCGGTGTGCCGGCAAACGCGGAGCCATCGAACAACGGACCGTATTCCGCATCCCAAGCGCGCCAATCCCACTGGCCATCGGCCGCGATCTTCGGCGCCGCTTTCACTTTCCCGGTCCAGCCATAGAGCAGATGGTTCAAGGTGGCCCGATGATCGTGCGCGAGCCGATAGTAATCGCGCTCGTGTCCTGGCAGACCGTAACAATTCATTTGCGGAATGAAGGACAGCTGATCGGGCAGCGTGAAGTTCCAGACCTGCACCGCGAAGCGCACGTGTTTGCCAGCCACGTTGAGGGTGATTTCGTGCGATCCCTGGCTCGCATCGCGCGGGACAAAGATCTCCACGTAAGTGCCGGCGTCCTCCGAGTCCGGCGCGGCCTTCCATCCCGCGGGCACGAGCGGGTCGAAGCGGCCTTCCACCTTGCGCACCGAGAAGAGCGAGACCGGCAACCCGCCGCCCTCCTCCACCACGCTGCCCGCGGACGGCGTTTCCAGATAGAACGCGATCGCTTCGTTGCGCGCCGCGGAGAAATCCAACGACGCAAGCGGTTCGCCGAATTCGTCATGCGCGGCGAACGGCGATGCATGTTGCGGACCTTTGGGCGGCGCTGAAAGTTCAGGCAACTTCGCAACATCGCGACTGTTCGGCGGCGGAGCCGGATGCGGCGCCAGAAGCGGCGGGTGGTCATCCAGCCAGAGCACAAAGTACGGAGCGGTCTTGCGCGAGCCTTCCCGACTGGTGAGGAAACGATTGGGAAACTGCCGGTATTCGATGGTCTCGCCATGCCGCGTGTATTCGTTGCCGACGTCGTCCATTACGCAGAAGCCGTAACTGCCACCATCGAGCCGTGCCTGCACTACTTCCGGCGCAACCGGAATGACCTGCCAGCCGTCCGAATCGCGCGGCGTCGGGTCGCCGAATCCCCAAAGCGATCCTCCTGCGCCATTGATCGAACCGGTAATATCGACATCCCGCCAGCGCTGCTGGTCGGTCCGCGCCCAGGCAAAACAACTCGCGCCCGGCACACGGGCATAACCGGTGCCCGTGCCCTCGACCCATTCTTCAGCGATGCTCGAAACCGTGGTGCGCCCGAGCGATTCCGCGCCTTCGGGATGCACGTGCAATTCCGCCCGGACCACACGCTTTCCACGCAGGGGCACCGGATCAAAGTCGATAAGGAAAAACTCCTGGATGCCTTTGAGCTTCAGCTTTGGCGAAGCCCCGTTGTTCCCCTCACGTTCCTTTTCATACGAAGAAATCCAGAGATCCCGCGAAACCTCCACGCGGGTGGGTGACAATTGACGTTCGGCCGCAAAAGCAAACGGCGCGAATACCACGAGCAGCAACAGGCACGGGGATTTCATAGGGGATTGGAAAGGCTATCACGGTCGAGGTATCGAGCAGCTTTAAAACGCAGGGGGATGTGAGCTTTGACCACGGATTTTTTGGATTTCCCGGATGAGGCTTCGCCGGGGTTTTCTCCAATCCGTCGCGTCCTGAAATCTGTCGTCAAAACTCGCATCCCTCCACCGGCCGCGGTCACTCCCCGATGAGCGCGAATCGGAATGGGCGGGCACCGCAGAAGCGGAGCCAGAGGAGGTTATGCTCACTGAGAACGACCTTCGGTTTAGGCTCTGCTTCCGCTTCGTAAAAGAGCGCCCGGAACTTCGCACCATCCAACCAGCGGACAAAGAGCACAACGTGCCCATTCGGCGCGTCCATCACGTCGCCTGGTAGCAAATCATCGGTCGATTTCAGCGCGTTGCACAGACCCGGCAGCGTAGCCGTGCCGTACTTCTCGGGCAGCTTCCAGCAGCGACTAATGAAGCCCGAGCAGTCGATCCCCACGGCCTCGTCACTCACCGCGGCATTTCCCCGGCGGCGCTTGCCGATGGTGTAAACATCGCCAGCCGCCTTGCCCGCCGCGACCCCGGCATCAAAACTCTCCGGCGTATCGAAACCGCCCCATTTGTAAGGCAGCCCCACATTTTCCAGGCCGACCCGCCACTTACCGGGCACAGCCTTGTTTGCCGGTCCATCCGGCGTCTGCACATCGATGCCATGGGCATCGACCCCGTGTCGCACATTTTGTGCGGCGGCCGTCCACGGATGCTCCGCATACGATTGCGCGATGGAAAGCACCTCCTCCCGCGACACCAGCGGCCCGGAAAGCCGGTCAACAAAGGTCCGCGCCGGCGTGGCCCGGTGCCACATCCAGGCGATGACCGCGAAATGCACCGCACAAATCAGCATCACCGACATGATCAACCCGGTCGAGTAATAGACGGCCGTCAGGCGGCGGGGTGAATGTTTAAGCGGAGACATGCGTCACAGTGCAGATTCCTTTACCCCCTCTGCGTCTCGGCGTCTCTGCGTTTTAAAAATTCCCTGGCGGCACGGGCCTTACAACACACAGCGGCACAATTGTCTTTTCGCGGGGTGCCCGCTACGACTCAGTGTCATCAATGTCCTCCGAAACTGTCCAAGCGCGCCGTTTTCTCATCTGGACGGCGTTGCTGTTTTCGGGGCTGGCCTTCGCGGTTTCGTGGTGGCACTGGTGGACGTTTCAATACGGCACGTTCGACCTCGCCTTTTATGTGCAGGCGCTGTGGCTGGCCCTGCGCGGGAAGTGGATGGTCTCGCTGCTCAATGTGCCACTGATGGGCAATCACGCGGAGCCGATCGTCTTTCTGCTTACCCCGCTTTTCGCCATCTGGCCGCATCCCATGATGTTTGTCGCAGTGCAGACCCTCGCCTTTGCCAGCATGCCGTTCACCGCGTGGCGCATCGGAAAGCAACTCAAGTTGCAACCCACCGCGGCGTTGCTCCTCGCCCTGGCCACGCTGATCACTCCGGCGACGTTTTCCATTGCGGTCTACGAGTTTCACCCCGAGGCCTTGGCGGCGCCGTTGCTGCTGCTCCTCATTGAGGCACGGCTGGCGGGACGCTACGGGTGGTTTTGGGTATGGTTTACCGCCGTGCTTGGGGTGAAGGAAAACATGGCGCCGTTGCTGGTGATGTATTGCGGGGTGATGGCGTTTCTCGAGTGGAGACAGGGGCGCAAGCCGAAGGTCGGAGATATGGAGAGCACCGCCGAGGCGGCGGCGTACGGGACAAGTGGTGGCAGGTCCTTGGGCGAGCCGCCGTCGGCGCTGGTGGAAACCTCCCGCTCCAGCACCGACGGCGCGGTGCTCTCCAAATGGCAGCTTCAATGGAACATCCTGCCCGCGCTGCTCGCGGTGACGTGGCTGTTGATCTACGGCAAAGTGATCAGCCCGGCGCTCAATGCGGGTAATGTCGATTACATCCAGCTCTACGGACAGCTCGGCAGTTCGCCCGGCGATATCATCCATAAGTTCTTCACCGAACCGCATCGCGTTTTCGGTGCGCTGCACACGGCGCTCACGCAGGGCAATATGTTGCCCGCGCTGCTGCTGCCCCTGCTGCTCCTGCCGTTGCTGCGTCCGCGCTGGTTTGTGGTCGCCGCGCCGTTGCTGCTCCAGCACATGCTTTCCTACCGCTACTCGGAATGGTCGCTGGGCGCGCATTATCCGGCGCCGTTCATTCCGCTGTTCTGGGTCGCGGCAGCGGAGGCGCTCACCCGATTCCGCCGGCAAACGTGGATCGCGGCGGGCGTGCTGCTGGCCTGCACGGCCGCGCATTTCCGCTTTGGCCCCGCGCACGGATTGGTGCAGGAGATCCCCGGCATGAGCGCGATGCTCGAGGAGCGCGAGTGGAAGGCGCAGATGCTAGAGGATATTCCCGACAACGCCTCGGTGACGGCGGGGCTGGGCTTCCTTTCACACCTCGCGAAACGCGAGAACATCATCTCGCTGCATCACATCTTGAAAGGGCTGAAGACGCTCAGCATCGCCACTTACACACCGCCACCGCCGGGCGATGTGGTGGTCATCGATTACGCGGATACGCTGACCTTCAATACCTTCGCCGGTTATTACCATCCGTGGAGTCATGTGGATGCCACGCACTCGATTCCGTCGAGCGATCGCCTGCTGAATGATTACCTGCGACAGGGGCACTGGCACACGCAGTCACGCAACGCCGTGGCGGTCCTGCGGCGGGGCGCGGTGTCGCTGCCGTTACTGCCGGGAACCCCACTGAAGATCGATGACCAGACCACGATCGAGTCATTCCAAATCACGAAACGGTTACCCGGGGCGTGGAAGATCCAGATGACCTGGAATTTCACCGGCGAACGGCGGCGGTTTCCGTGGATGGTGCTGGTGTTCTCCGATGGCCAACGGCTGTATCCGATCCTCAAGGGCATCTGCGCGCCGGAGGTCGGCGAAGGGCGTCATATCGAGGAGTGGAACGTGGTGTTTCCCAATTGGATGCATGCCGGTAATCACGCGGCGTTCGCCGAATTCTACGACGGCAACGAGGCAGCCTGGCACAAGAAGCTGCCGCCGCATGATCAGACCTACATGATCACCCTGCTGGACCTCGGCAGCGCAGAGATCAAGCCGGGGGATTTTTCTCAGCCGGCGAAGGCGGGGAAGTAGGGGTCGGTTTTCAGCGCTCCCCGCGGTGTCATTCCGAGCGGAGTGACCGCGAGGAGATTACGACCCTCGCCGCGCTTCGGCGGCGAGGAGCTGCGCCTTGTGCAGAGCGGCGGCGGCTTCGGCTTTTCGCCCGAGCTTCTCGAGAATGGCGGCGAGCTCGGCGTAATGCTTGGGCTGGTCGGGATCGCGGTCCATCGCTTGCAACTGGACCTCGAGGGCCTCGTCGGAATGGCCGACAGTATTCTCGATTTCCGCCACGCCGGCCAGCGCGCGGCCGTCATAGATATCGAGGCGGCTGGCCGCGGTCAGGGCGCGGATCGCGGCGTCCGGTTGACCGGCGGCGAAGCGGAGCGCGCCGAGTGTGACGTGGGAATCGTAGTGCCACCAATGTTTCGCCGCGAAGTCCTCCACGAGCGGGAGGGCCGTTGCGGGGCCGGAAGTCTCGCGCAACATCTCGGCCTCGCCTTTGATCAACTCCCACGTGTCCGGAAAACGTCCGCGGGCTTCGCGCAAAATGCCCAGCGCTTCGTCGGGATGGCCGGCATCGGTTCGCAGTTGCGCGAGTTGCAGCGCGGCCGTCCAGGTGCGCGGATACTGACGCGCGACTTGATCCGCCTGCTGGTGGGTGGCGCCGAGCAACGCTTCGGCTTCCGCTTTCTTTCCCTGGCGTGAAAGGCAGATGCCGAGATTCAGGCGGGCGGGCGCATATTCCGGAAACTGCACGATCATTTTGCGGAGGATTTGCTCCTGCTTTTGCAGTTCGCCGCGCTGCCCGTAGATGCCAGCGAGAGCGCTGAGGATGCGCGGGGTGGCGCCACCATCGGCGATGGTGCGCGCGCAGAAGGTCTCGGCGTCCACCCAATCGCCGGCGCGAATCGTCGTGCGCACGCCGAGCGCGACGATGGCCACGACCGCGACCCAGCCGGCGAGCCGGTGGGCGCGCGGCGGCAATTCGATGACGACCCCGGCGAGGAAGATGAGGAAGCCGATGCTGGCCAGATAAATCCAGTGCTCAGCGACTTCGGCGTTGAGCGGGAAGAGGTTGGAAATGGGCAGGAACGCGAGGGCGAACCACACGGCGCCGAAGATCCGCCAGCGCCGGCCGGGGCCTGCTTTCAGGCAACCCGCGAGGGCGCTGAGGAGCGCGAGCAGGCCGATGATCGAGAGATACTCGTAGTGCGAATGGTCGCGCCACGAGGCAACGCTGCGGTAGATCGCGGGATTTGAGATGGAGCGCTCCATGTAGAGCTTGACCGGGAAAAAGATGAGGCCAGTGTAGTCGCCCAGCGCGCGAAACATGAGCAGCACGCGCTCAGCCCAGGGCGCCGGTGGGCCGTCTTCCATGGGCGCGCGATAGCCGGGCAGCGAATGCAGGATCGCGTAGCAGGCGAAGACCGCGACCGCGGCGCCGAGGACAGTCCACTTCGTTTTCCACGAGCGCTCGCGATCGAAGGCGAACAAATGGACGAGCAGCAAGAGCAGCCAGACGAGGGCGATTTCTTTCGAGCACAGGCCGATGAGCAATGAGACGGCGCTGAGCAGCGCGAGCGTGGCTTTTTTCCACACTGGCTCGCCTGGCTCCATCGCCTTTAGCAAGAGCAACCAGGCGCTGAGGGAGAAGAGTGCGGCGAGGCTGTCGGCACGCCCGGAAATATACGCGACCGCGGCATTGTGAATGGGGTGCACGACCCAGATGAGCGCGAGCAGGAGCGCGGCAGCATCGCAGCGCGGGCGCTGGCCGTCAGCGGTCTTCGGCATCAGCCCTGGCAATAGACGGCGCAGGAGCAGGTAAAGCAGGAAGCCGCTCAGGCTATGAATGAGGATATTGGTGCAGTGATAGCCGAACGGGCTGCCACGCCAGATCCAGTAGTCCAGCATGTAGGACCAGTTCTGCACCGGCCGGTAGTAAGTGGAGAAGGACTCGAAGAAGAGGTAATGCCGGAAGACCTCAAGGCTGAAGACGGGGCTGCGGAAGAAGGGGTTTTCGCGGACGAGATAGTAATCGTCCCAGACGAGGGTGCCATTCAGCGCCGGTGCATAGACCGCGAAACCCGCGGCGACATACAAGAAGAAGGCCACCCACGGGCGCGCTAGCCGGTCGAGGAATGATTCGCGGGTGGGGGAAGCGGAAGAGGATGACATGGGTTGGCCAAGGGTGAATGTGCACCGCACGCGTGTGGAGTGGAGAGGAAAATCAGGCGAGCCGGTGCGGCGCACGACGAGAAGGCTATTTGCAGCTTATTTGGGGATAATTTCACCGCGACTTGCGGCCGCCGCGGACTGGCAATTTCCTCAGTCTGTCGCCCAAAAAGATTCAGCCGCCCGACCTGCGAACAGGTGGGCGGCTGAAGGGAGAGAATTCTACGCTAAGCTAAGTGGCTCAGGGGTAGAAGGGCGACCAGAAGTCGCTCGGGGCCACGTCGGACAGCTTGCCGAAGCTGGTCGAGTTGAGCTTCGGCAGGTTGTCGACCGAAAAGGTACCACCACTGTAGGTGCCGCCGAGGAGGTCGGTGCCACCGGAATTATAGAGGACCGAACCGGTCTTCAGGTACTTCTGGATGTCGGTCCAGCTGACGGTGTCGCCAGAGGACTTGTTGTTTTCGATCGCGTACTGGTCGATCGCCGAATCAATGATGCGGAGGTCTTCCAGGATCCGGGTGGCCTGCGAACGCTTGCGAGCGCGCAGGAAGTTCGGCACCGCGATTGCCGCGAGGAGGGCGATGATCGCAACCACGATCATGATTTCGACGAGGGTGAAGCCCCCGCGACGATTATTCAATTTCTGCAACATAGGATTATGTAGTCTGTGTTTTGAGTTTTTAGTTCGGTTTCGGGGCTTATGCAGTCCCTTGATGATTATAGTAATTAGCAACTGGATTGCCTCAGCCCCTCAACAGCCCGAGATTTGATCGGAAAAATTCCGATTTGCAAGCCTTGTACAACAGGCGTTTCACCGCAAATTTCAGAGTAGGATCCACGTGCAGACACGTATTTTCCCACTGGGCACAAAAACCAAAAATTAATCGCACGTCGACGAAGCAAACGTATCGTTACTAGCACATTTGCGACGCAATATTGCGAATTCGCTGGTTTTTCGGAGGATCCAAGAACCAGCTTTGCCATGCCATCGTCACGCTTCCCCTCTGAATCTTGACCTTATTTTTACGTATTGCGGCGCGAGTTGAAGCGCAGATCTCTGATTCTGCCTCTCTATATACTATAGAGAGGGCCCCGCCGGCACTGTCCCGGAATCGAATGCGTTTCCCATCAGGCGACGTGAAAGCCTGCTTTCAAACGGCTGCCTCAAAAAGCATTCAGCCGCCCGCCTGCGAACAGGGGGCGGCTGAAGAAGAAGAGTTTAGGCTAAGCTAGGGGTTCAGGGATAAAAGGGCGACCAGAAGTCGCTCGGGGCCACGTCGGACAGCTTGCCAAAACTGTTGGAATTGAGCTTCGGCAGGTTGTCGACCGAGAAGGATCCGCTGCTGTAGAGGTAGCCGAACAGGTCAGCACCGCCCGAATTATAGAGCACGGAACCCTTCTTCAGGTAGTTCTGGATGTCCAACCACGCCACGGTCTGGCCAGAGGACTTGTTATTTTCGATCGCGTACTGGTCGATGGCCGAATCGATGATGCGGAGGTCTTCCAGCATGCGGGTGGCCTGCGAACGCTTACGGGCGCGCAGGAAGTTCGGCACCGCGATCGCCGCAAGCATGGCGATAATGGCGACCACGATCATGATTTCCACGAGCGTGAAGCCCGCGCGATTTTTATTCAGTTTCTGCAACATAGGATTATGAATGATTTCGGTTCTTTTTCTGTGACTCGCGGATTACTCCGCATTTTATTGATACCCCTAATAAAGCATTCGTGGTGCCACGTAAGCCCTGTTTCGGGGAAAAATATTACTTAGAAATAGCGAGGGACGCTACGCAGCAACCCCTCGGCGCACTCTGTAGAGCCATCATTAGGTCCGTTAATAAAAATAATACTTGAACCCCTCTTCCACGCCCTCCCAGAGCCCCCAAAATCGCCTCTCCGTTGGCATCTGGCTGTTCCTCCTCACCTTCGCCGTCCGGCTCGTCATCCTCATTCGTTTCTCGGACTCGCTGAACTTCCTCCCGGAAGGCGACGACATGAAGTTTTACACCGATTGGGCGCTGCGTATTGCCCACGGCCAATGGACAGATCACCAGGCCTTTTACGGTCTGCCCGGTTATGCCTATTGCCTGGCGCTCATCTTCACCATCGGCGGCTTCAATCCCTTCAGCGTCGGGCTCATTCAAGCACTGCTCGATGCCGGAATTGCCGTCCTGCTGTGGCAGATTTCGCGCGAAGTCTTTTCCGCCCTGAATCGCGACGGCAAAAGCGACGTATCGCCGCGGACGCCTGATTTTATCGGCATCGGTGCGGCATTGGCCTGGACGTTCTTCACTCCCGCGCAAGCCTTCTCCGTAGTCATGATGCCCACCGTCTGGCAAGTCTTCGCCTACTACCTGTGCCTGTGGTACGCAGTGAAAACGCGCGCCGCCTCGTGGTGGAAGCCGTGGCTCTTCCTCGGGATCTTCTGCGGCTTCATCGCCATGCTCGTCGCCACGATTCTTTTCGCGGTCCCGCTGCTCATCGTGGCCATCTTTCGCAGCGTGGATATCGGTCGACCATTCAAGGTGCGCCTGCCCAAGATCGGCGCGGCCGTCGCCATGCTGGTCGCCGGACTCTTCATCGGCGCCTCGCCGGCCTGGATCCACAATTACTTCATCGCCCACGAACCAGTGATGCTCTCCGCCCACAGCGGCATCAATTTCTGGATCGGCAACAACCCCGTCGCCACCGGCTACCCGAAAATGCCGCCGGGCATCCGCGCTACTCAGGAAGGTCTTCTCAAGGACTCCATTACCCTGGCTGAAACCGCGGCCGGCCGGAAGCTGACCCGTTCTGAGGTATCCAAATACTGGTCCACGCAGGCCAAAGCCTACATCTCCACCCATTTTCACGCGTGGTTGAAACTCATGGGCGCCAAGTTTGCGAACTTCTGGAACGCTTACCAATACGACGACCTCAGTATCATTAAGCTCCTGCGCGACGATGGCGTCTTGCCCCCCGGCCTGAAGTTCGGCATCATCGCCGCCCTCGGCCTGGCCGCGCTCATCCCCACCTTGTGGCGATTCCCCAGGGCCGGCTGGGTCGCCGCTGCCGTGCTTCTGCACCTGTGCGCCCTCATGCCGGTTTTCATCACCGAGCGCTACCGCATCGCCGCCGTGCCCGGACTCATGATCCTCGGCGCCGCCGGGCTCTGGATCTTCTGGCAAGACCTCGTCTCGGGCCATTGGCTCCAGGCTGGAATTTACGTGGCGCTCTGCGCCGGCGCCGGGTGGTTCGTCTCCATCCCACGCCACGAAATCGGCCTCTGGTCACTCGATTATTACAAGGCGGGCATCCGTGCCACCACTGCGGCGCAAATCGAACAAGGGCGCGGCCATTTTCCCGAAGCCGCCGGCGCCCTCGATCGTGCCCAGCGCAATCTCGAAACCGCCTACGCTTACGTCTCCAACAACGCCGACATCGACTTCGCCCTCGGCAACCTCTGGCTTGCCCGCGCCGATCAGCCTTCCAACGACGAGCGCACGAAGATCGCCGACCGCACCCGGGCGAAGAGCTTCTATCGCCTGGCGCTCCAGATCTCCCCGCTGCACACCGGCACCCTGAACAACCTCGGGGTCCTTGCCATGGAAGAAAAGCGCTGGTCCGTCGCCGCGACCTTCTTCAAGACCGCGCTCCAGACTGAGCCCGATGACGCGAAGATCCACTACCTGCTCGCCCGCGTCTACGCGGAGGACAATCACCTCGACGCCGCTCGCGCCGAAATCGAGACCGCCCTGCGCTTGCGCCCGAACCAAAAGCAATTCCAGGAACTGCGCGACAAGCTCAACACGCCCGCACTCAAGCCCGCGGCGCAGTAGGGCTTACGCCGAACCTCAAAACGACGAATGACGACGGCTGAAATGAGGTCTTTTCCTCTGCGTCTCTACGTTTTTCCTTCTTTCCACCGCCTGAAACGAAAGCGTCCTGTAGTCAGCCGACCTCCGGCCTTCCGCATTCGTCATTCTTCATTCTTTCAAGCCGCGCACCTCATCGCCGCAGCCACCATCTCCGCCAGTTCCTGCGAGCCGGTGGCCAGCGTGAAGCCCGCGGCCTTAGCGTCGCGATCGAACATCTGCACCGTGTCCAGCGAGAGCGCGTTCAAGTCCTTGCCGCACATGCTGATCGCCTTGTGCAGAATGTCATGCGGCACCGTCACGATGTGCACCCGGGCCTCCTCGGCCTGGAAGATATTGTAGACCTCGCGCACGCTCGCCCACAGCAATTCCGCCTTCGGATGGCTGCTCAGGATCTCGTGCGCCACGCGCATCACCGGCATCGGGTCACGGCCCGTATCCGCAATGCGGCCGGCAAACACCGACACCACCGAGGGCACGCTCGGCTCGAGCGCCGCCGCCACCTGCTCGATCTGCCGTTCGGTCAAAATCGCCGTCACATTCAGCTTCACTCCCTGCTTCGAGAGGTCACTGATCAGATCCACCGACGACTCCCCGGCAGGGTTCATCACCGGGATCTTCACATACACGTTCTCCTGCCACTCGCGGATGCGCAGCGCCTGCCGGCGCATCTCCTTGAAATCATCGGCAAACACCTCAAACGAAATCGGCTTCGACTTCACCGTCTCCAGCACATCCTTGGCAAAGGCCTCGTAATCTGTGATCCCCGCCTTTTTCATCAGCGTCGGGTTCGTCGTCATCCCCTGGATGAGCGGATTGCGATAAAGGTCCAGCATACCCGCCTTATCGGCGCCATCGGCATAGATCTTCACGTTCAGGGCGGAGAGTGAGTTCATGGTGAACCTCTTTAAAGCTTCATCCGTGCCAACGCCCCGGAGGGTAGCTACCCACGGAAAAAGCCCAGCCTCTCTCGTGCAACCGATTTGCATCTGATTCCCCGGCCAGCCTTCCTTGGGGCGCAAAAATTTCGGGCCAATTACTGGCTTCGACCGGCCGGCGCCGCGCCGACAATGATCACTGGCGGCGAATGAACGTCCAGTTGTTACCCGGTCATCGCGAGAGGGAGTTTTCCGCACACCACAGTTGCCACATCGCGCGATAGGCCTCCTCCATTTGTCGGGCAAGGTGAGCCCCGTCCATCAACACCGAGCCTTCCATCCGCGTACGTAGTGTGGAGCGCAATTCCGCCAGGCGCGGTGAGGCGCCGGCCAACCGCGCGGCAACCGCCACATACTCGTCCTCCGAATGCGCGACTAATTCCGGCAGGCCGAGATTGCTCAACTGGCTCAATCCCGCGCGAGACACCGCCGGCTTCCCCGCCAGGCTCACCACCGGCACGCCCATCCACAGTGCATCCAGGCTCGTCGTGTGGCCATTGTAAGGAAAGGTATCCAGCACCACATCGAGCTGATGGTACAACTCCAGATACGCCCGCCGCGGACACGGTTCCACAAACTCGACCCTCCGCGGCGCCACGCCTGCGCGCTCCAGAAAATCCAGCGTCCGCTGCCGATGACTGCCACGCGGACTCGACAGCACCAGTCGCGCATCCTTCACCGCCACGAGTACCCGCGCCCAAAGGCGCAACAACGGCTCATTGACCTTACAGAAGTTATTCAAACACCCAAAAGTCAACCTCCCACTCTCCCGTGCCGGCAACGCATTCACCGGCACCTCCACACCACACGGGTCGTAACACCAAAAGCTATCGAGCAAAAACACCCGCTCTGTTCCACCACGGGCTCTCTGCCATTTGCCATCTGCCATTTTCTCCCCCTCTCCTTCCACCCACCGATCACTCAGCCGATACCCAATCGTCTCCAACCCCGCGCTGGCCGGATACCCGGCAAAGCTGACCTGCACCGGGGCCGGTCTCCGCGCAAACGCCCCGAGCCGATTACCGCCCATGTGCTGCGTCAGGTCCACCAGGATGTCCACCTCGTCCTTGCGAATCATCGTCGCCAGCGCCTCGTCCGACACGCCCACCGTGCTGGTCCACGCATCGGCCGCCTGCCGAAATTCGCCGGTCAACCAATCCTCCCGAAACACGCCCGAGTAATACACGAAGTCGAATTGCTGATGATCATGGCAGCGAAAGAGCGGGATCAAATTCCGGCCCGTCACGTGGTCGCGATATTCCGGCGATACATAACCCACGCGTAATTTGCGTTCCGGGTCGCGCGCGTTCGGATACGACGGTCTGGCCGGCCGAAATGGCGCGCAGAGCGTCGCGCTCCATCGCTCCTGCTCGCGGACGATCGTCGTTTCGTCACCACCCGGCTGATAGAGCAGCGAGTAAATGAGATTCTGCCAGGTCGCCGGGTGAACCGGCTCCAATTGCAGCGCCTCGCGGTAGGCCCCGATGGCCCCTTCAACATCGCCCTGATCCTTGAGAATATTCCCGAGGTTATTGCGGATATCCGAAAGCGCAGGCTGAAGCTCGAGCGCCCGCCGAATGGCCGCCGTCGCTTCGTCCAACAGGCCCACGCTGCGCAACGTGCTGGCGAGATTATTGGCCGCCGCCGCATACTCGGGCTGCAAAGCCAGCGCCCGCCGATAGGCCGCGATCGCTTCATCGGCCCGCCCGCATTCCTGCAGGGTGTTACCGAGGTTATTGTGCGTCTCGGCAAAATCCGGCTGGAGCTCGATCGACCGGCGAAACGCCGCGACCGCTTCATCGGTACGGCCGCGCTCTTTGCAGGCCACGCCGAGATTGTTGTAGGCCTCCGCGAAATCCGGCCGGAGTTCGATGGCCCGGCGTTGCGCCACGATCGCTTCATCGAGTGCGCCGCGTTCCCGCCAGGCCGCACCCAGGTTGTTGTGCGCCGCCGCATGATCCGGCTGCAACTCGATCGCCCGCTGGTAAGCCGCCACGGCCTCCTCAAACCGGCCGGCTTCCTTGCACGCCACCCCGAGATTGTTATGCGCGTCGACATAGTCGGGGCCAAGCGCGATCGCTTGTCGATATGCGGCGATGGCTTCTCCATACCGCTTTCGTTCCCGCAAAGCGTTGCCGAGATTGTAATGCGCCACCATCAACTGCGGCTGGAGGCGCAGCGCCCCTTGAAAGGCGGCGATCGCTTCGTCGAGCCGTCCGCTTTCCTTGCAAGCCACGCCGAGATTGTGCAGCGCTTCGACATAGTCGGGCCGGAGCTCGATCGCGCGACGGTACGCGGCGATCGCGTCCTCCAGCCGCTTCCGCGATCTCAGCGCATTGCCGAGATCGTAATGGGCGGCAGGATTGTCCGGCGCCATCGCGATCGACCGGCGCAGCAAATTCTCCGCCGCTTCGTGTTGCCCCATTTGCAAGGCAATCACTCCCAACAAATGCAGGGCTTGAGCATGATCCGGCTGCACCGCGAGGATCTGCCGATACAACCCTTCCGCTTCCGCCAAACGGCCCGCTTGGTGATGTTGCAACGCCAGGTCGAAAGCTTGCTGGACCGTCATCATGACGCCGTGCTTTCCACGCACCATTGCCGCCACATCGCGCGATAGGCCTCTTCGATCTGATGCGTGAAATGCGTGGGATCCATCAACACCGACGCTTCCATTCGCGACCGCAGCGTCGCGCGCAATTCCGCCAGGCGCGATAAGTCTCCGGCGAGTCGCGTGGCGATCTCCAAATACGCGTCCTCCGAGTGCGCGACCAATTCCGTCAACCCGAGATTATTCAACTGACTCAAGCCCCCGCGCGACACCGCCGTTTCACCCGCCAGGCTCACCACCGGCACACCCATCCACAGGGCATCGAGATTCGTCGTGTGGCCATTGTACGGAAAGGTATCCAGCACCATATCCACACGATGATAGTTCTTCAGATACTCCCCGCGCGCCCGCACACCGAGGAATTCGACACGTCCCGCGTCAATCCCGTATCGCTCGAAAAATTGCCGCGTTCGCTCCGCATAATTTCCCCCGCCACGTAACAACAGGAGCCGTGATCCCGGAACATTCTGCAACACCCGCACCCAGATCTTGAGCATCGGCTCGTTCACCTTGCAGAAATTATGCAGGGCTCCAAACGTAACCCACCTTCCACACGAGCAGGCAATTCACTCACCGGCAACGCCGTCCTCTCCGGTTCATAACACCAAAAGCTTTCGAGTAAAAATACCCGCTCCGTTCCGCCACGGGCTCTCTGCCATTTGCCATCGGCCATTTTCTCCCCCGCCCCCTCCAGCCATCGATCACTCAGCCGATACCCGATCGTCTCCAACCCCGTGCTCGCCGGATAACCCGCAAAGCTCACCTGCACCGGCGCCGGTTGGCGCGCGAAGAGAAGCAACCGATTGGCGATAATGTGTTGCGACAGGTCGACGAGAATATCGACCCGCTCGCTTCGCACCAGTTCGGCCAGCGCTCCGTCATCCATCGCCGCGGTGTTCCACCAGTGGTCGGCGTGTTGCTGAAATGCTTCGGTCATTCCGTCCGGCCGGATGACTCCGGAAAAGCACGCAATCTCAAAACGGCTCCGGTCGTGGTTTTTGAAAAGCGGCAGGAGATTTTTCCCGATAACGTGCTCGCGAAAATCCGCGGAAACATAGCCGATCCGCAACCGCCGGGCAGGATCGCGATCGTTGGCATGCGGGCGGAAGAATTGTTTGGACGGCCCACCGAAACGCTCGTTCCAGTGGGCCTGCTCCTCGTCGAGCGCGGCGTCCGTCAAACGTGGACGAAGCAGCAACGTGTAGATCAAGCTGCTCTGGACGGCGGGTTGATTCGGCTGGAGCCCGAGCGAATTGCGGTAGGCCGCTTCCGCCTCCTCGAGGCTGCCCTGCGCAGCCATCACCGCCGCCAGGTTGTTCCAACCTTCCGCCAGGTCCGGCCGGATCTCGATCGCGCGGCGACAGGCGGCCTCGGCCTCTTCCACCCTTTCCGCTTCGCAGAGAGTATTGCCCAGGTTGTGATACGCCTCGGCAAAATCCGGGTGCAGCGCGATCGCTCGATGATATGCCGCCACCGCTTCGTCCAGCCGGCCACCATCCTTGAGCATATTGCCCAGATTCATGTACGCAGCGGCATAATTCGGGGCCAGAGTCAGGGCACGCTGAATGAGCGCCAACGCCTGGTCACGCTGGCCCGTGTGGTGCAGGAGCACCGCAAAACAATGCAGCGTCTCCACATGCCCCGGCTGCACCGCCAGGATTTGCTGGTAGAAGCCCGCAGCCTCGGCCAACCGCCCTTCCAGTTGGTGACGCACCGCCAGTTCGAAAGCCTGTTGGACGGTCATCATGAAACGCGCTTCTCTTCACACCACTGCCGCCACATCGCGCGGTAAGCTTCCTCGATCTGGCGCGTGAAATGGGTGGCATCCATCAACACCGAAGCCTCCATCCGTGCTCGTAACGTTGCCCGCATTTCCGCCAAATGGGTCAGGTCACCGGCGAGTCGCGTGGCGATTTCCACATATTCGTCCTCGGTATGCGCGACCCATTCCGGCAGCCCGAGATTGTTCAACTGGCTCAACCCCGCGCGCGACACTGCCACTTCACCCACCAGGCTCACCACCGGCACGCCCATCCACAGCGCATCCAGACTCGTCGTGTGGCCGTTGTAGGGAAAGGTATCCAGCACGATATCCACGTCGTAATAGAGCTTCAGGTAATCCGTCCTCGCGCGCGGTTCCGCGAAAGAAATGCGCTCGGCGGAAATTCCGTGCCGCGCGAATAAATCCCAGGTCCGCTGGCGTTGGCTTCCCTCTTCGCAAAGCAATACCAGCCTCGCATTCGGGACATGATTCAAAACCCTCGCCCACAGTACGAGGGTCTCTACGTTGACCTTGCAGAAGTTATTCAAGCTCCCAAACGTGAAGTATCCCCGTTGCAAAGCCGGCAGCGCGTTGCATGGCAAATCGACGCCACCCGATTGATAGCACCAAAAACTATCGAGTAGAAAAACCCGCTCCGCCCCACCACGGGCATTTTGCCATTTGCCATCTGCCATTTCTTCGCCCATTCCCTCCACCCAGCGATCACTCAGCCGATACCCGATCGCCTCCAGTCCAGAGCTGGCCGGATAGCCCGCAAAACTCACCTGCACCGGCGCGGGCTTCCGCGCGAACAGCGGCAGGCGGTTATTCCCCATGTGCTGATGCAGGTCGACGAGGATATCGATTTTCTTTTCTCGAACAAGTTCGGCCAACGCCGCGTCCGACATGCCCACGATGCTGGTCCACGCATCGCTGTGCTCCCGAAAAAAGGTCGTCAGCTCATCCGGTTTCGCCACATCCGAAAAGCACACGATCTCAAACTGGCCATGGTCGTGGGATCGAAACAGTGGCACCAGGTATCGCCCCAGGGAGTGCTCGCGAAATTCGGACGTCACGTATCCCACGCGGAGCCGGCGATCGGGTTCGGGGAGATTGGGGTAACTGCTGAAGGCACCCTCCGGATGGCCAAAGCGGCGATTCCACAGGGCCCAATCTTCCGCGATTTCGCCAGCCGAAACGCCGCGCATGAAGTGTTGTGCGTAGATGAGATTGCTCAGCAAACTCGGGTCGTTCGGCCGGAGGTCCACGGCTGTTCTCAAGCACCGCAGGCTTTCCTCGGCCAATCCCTGGCCGGACAATTTCACCGCCAGATTGCTATAAGCCTGGCCATAGCGCGGATCGAGACGGATGGCCTCGCGGTAAGCCGCGACCGACTCATCCACCCCACCGATCGCTCCGCAAGCATTCCCGAGGCTATTCCAGGCGCCTGGGTAGCTGGGCCGCAATTCAAGCGCGCGACGGTGACACGCGACCGCCTCCTCCGGACGACCCATTTCGAGGAGAACGTTACCGAGATTGTTGGACGCGTCGGGAAAATCCGGCCTCAGCCGCAAGGCCGCCCGGTAGCACTCCTCCGCCTCTGCCAGGGAGCCCTGCTGCTGAAGCGCGTTGCCGAGATTATTTTGCGCCTCCGGAAAATCCGGCCGGATCTGGAGCGCTTCGCGAAACCGGGAGATCGCCTCGGTCGTCTCACCGACCGTCGCCAGCGCGATTCCCAAATTGCTGAGTACCTCTGCATACACCGGGCCGATTTGCAGCGCCCGACGAAAAGCCTCAATCGCCTCCCGCGGCTGGCCCAGCGCACGGTACACCTCGCCGAGATTGGAATACGCGAGCGCATGCTGGTCATTCCCGGCGATCGCTTTCCCGAGGAGTTGCCGCGCCGCCTCGAGATGCCCGGTCTGCATGGCGATGATCCCGAGGAGCCGGTTGGCCTCGGGATGATTGGGTTCCCGGGCCAGGACTTGGGTATACAAGTTTTCCGCTTCCACCAGCCGCCCCGATTGGTGCAACTGCGTGCCCAGAGCCAGCGCTTCTGCGATCCCGGAAACGTTCATCGGGCAAAAGCCGGGCAAGGGCGGCGGGCGCTCTGAGACGGAGAGTGAAGGCACATGGATTCGGCGACGGGAATTCTCGTTGGAGACCCCGCCGTTGCCAATGGTTCTCTGCCACATTTCTTCGCCCACCGCCATCGCAAGGCGGCGCTCTTAATCATAATCTTTAATCCTTATTCCTTAATCCCTCTGCCTCGTCGGTGGAGATGAGGGATTAAGGATCAACGAATAAGATTAAAGATTAAGAATCCTACCGCCCGACCTCGTTTTCCATCACCGTTCAGCACGAATCACCTATCGCGCCTGGCCCAGCGCCGCCTTCAGCGTCTTCAGCAGCTCCTCTGCGGTGTACGGCTTCGCCAGGATGTGTTTCTCCTCGAGCCCACCAATCTTCGCGAGCTGCTCTTTGCTGGCCTGGCCGCTGGTGACAATGACGGGCAGGTGCGGGCTGAAACGGCGCAGCACCTGGATCATCGCCGCGCCGTCCATTACCGGCATGGCGATATCCGTCACCACCACCGAAATGTCTTTGCCGTCCGTCGCGATCTTGCCCACGGCCTCGGCGCCATCGCAGGCGAGGACGACGCGATAGCCAAAGGTCTCCAGCGTCTGCCGCGTAATCTCGCGCACGATGCGTTCGTCGTCGACGACGAGGACCGTCTCCCCCGCGCCACGCGGCAGCGTGGTTTCGGAGCTGGCCGCTTCGGCGACCTCGGCCGAATCCGCGGGCAGGTAAACCTGGAAGCGCGTGCCCTGGTTCACCTCGCTGCTCACACGCACAAAGCCGCCGTGGCTCTTGACGATCCCGAGCGAAGTGTAGAGGCCGAGCCCGGTGCCCTTGCCGACTTCCTTGGTGGTAAAGAAAGGATCGAAAATCTTCTCGAGGATTTCCGGCGGAATGCCGGTGCCGCTGTCCTCCACGCGAATGAGCACATAGCGCCCCGGCTTGGCCTCGGGATTAAGCGCCGCGTATTGCGCATCGAGGGTCAGGTTCTCGGCGGTGATCGACAGCAGGCCGCCTTGCGGCATCGCGTCCCGCGCATTTACGCACAGGTTGAGCAGCACCTGGTGCAATTGCGTGGGGTCGCCCACGACGGTCCACAAGTCGCGCGGAAAATCCGCTCTCATCTGGATGTTCTTGAGGAAGGTATCGTTGACGATTTTCTCGATCTCGCGGAGGAGATGCTTCACCTGCACCGCCATCTTGCGGCCCTCGATTCCGCGGCCGAACGAGAGCACCTGCCTGACCATGTCCGCGCTGCGCTGCGCACTGGATTGGATGAGGTCGAGCAATTCGCGGCTGTCCGGATCGGGAAATTTCATCCGCAGCACATCGAGCGACATGAGGATGGGGCCGAGGGAATTATTCAGGTCGTGAGCGATGCCACCGGCGAGGGTGCCGATGCTTTCCATGCGCTGCGCACGGAGGAATTGTTGCTCGAGCTGCTTGCGCTCGGTCACGTCCAGGGCGATGCCACCGACCAGAGCTTTTCCATCCGGGCCATCCATGGGGAATTTCACCACCATGAATTCGCCCATCGATCCATCGGCACGCGTGCCCATCTCCACCGTCTCCAGGACCCGACGCTCGCACAGCACGATTTCGTTATTGGCCAGGTATGGTTCGGCAATTTCCGGACGGTAAACTTCACTGATCAATTTGCCGATGACGCTCTCTGAACCGGCACTGAACAGGCGATCGTAGCCCGGGCTGACGTAACAAAACCGGCCATCCGCATCGACAACCCAACCCGCAATGGGGCTATGTTGCATGAACGAGCGGAAACGCCGCTCACTGTCGCGTAAGGCGTGCTCGGCCCGGTTTCGCTCGGTCTCGTCCAGGCCGATGCTCGCCATGCCGATGAAATTGCCGGCGGTACCACGAAGCATGGTGTTGTTCCAGACGATCTCGCGCAGCTCACCGCTCTTGGTGAGGATGGGATTTTCCTGATGCCGCGGGATCGTACCGGTTTCGACGGTCTCGAGGAACAGCGCTTTCGCCTCCGGATTATTCGGAAGGTACCGGGTGAACCAATTGCTCCCGATGACTTCCTCGCGCCGCCAACCGGTGACCTTCAGGAGGTAGTCATTGCAGAAAGTGACCGTGCCGTCTTTGTCGAGCGTCACCGCGATCATCTCGAGGTTCTCGAGCATTTCGCGGAAGCGGCGCTCCGATTCGCGCAGCACATCGCCATTGCGCTTATGATCCGCGATTTTGATGCGCAGCGCTTCGTTCGTTTTGGCCAGGTCAGTGGCTCCCTGCTGCACGCGCTGGTCCAGCTCGGTGAGCAAGGTTTGCAAAGCGAGATTCGTTCGCTGTTCTTCACCGGCCTCGGATTTGATATCGAACCAACGCCGGTAAGCGAAGAGGCTCGCGGCGGGCACGGCGGCAATCGTCAGGACGACGATGGTGCCGATCAATTCGTCCATCACCGTATCCTGGTAACGCCAGAGCAGCGTGAAAGGCTTGGCAAAAGCATCGAAGTAGTCACACACGGTGACCATCAGGGCGCCGAGAATCAACAAGCCAAAAAGTTCCCTGGCGATGCTGGACCGCAGCTTCCTGATCCAGTCCTGGGAAATGATGCGTCGATCGCGGGTACACACCTGCCGTTCGAGGATGATCGCCCCGGAATCCTTCCAGCGCCGATAACCGAACCAAAACACCAGCGGGCTGAGGACAAACAGGGTGCCGAAAAAATCGTCCAGCGCCGTCTCCTTGTATTTGACCAGCAGCTCGAGTGGGCCGGTGAAAATCTTCAGCCAATACGCGAGCGTAAAGATGGCGACGACGCTAACACCACCGACGATCAAGTCGCGGGTGCCGGCGGCCTGGCGGGCCTGCCGCTCCCGGTCAAAGGCCCCGGCCAGCACTTCCTCCGCGCGCTTCTTTTCGGTGATGTCCGTCCAGATGCCGACAATTTCCTTCGGCTCGCCTGAAGCGCCGCAGACCAGGCGGCGCTTATCTTCCACCCACCGCACGCTACCGTCCTTGTGATGGACGCGGTACTCCGTAGTGCTCGTCCCTTTCACCAGGATCTCGGCCATGCCGGCGAAGGCACGTTGACGATCTTCCGCATGAAGCTGCCCCGGCCACCAGTCAGAACGGAGAGTCTCCGATACGGTGAATCCGAGCAGTGTCGTGATATTTTCGCTAACGAGATGAGGCGTGTAATTCTGCCCTTCGCAGCGGAGCGCATAGATCACCGCGGGACTGTGATCCAGGAGCTGGCGCAATTGCGCATGCGTGGAGTGCAGCGCATCCTCGGCTTCCTGCCGTTGCCGGGCCAACCGGGCCTGCTCGAGGGCATGGTCCACCGCCGCGCCCAGGCGCTTCATGCGATCTTTCAGCACATAATCCGTGGCGCCCTGCCGCATGGCAGTGACGGCGACTTCTTCACCGATCGTGCCGGAGACAATGATGAAGGGCACTTCCAGACCGCGCGCCCGCAGCAGCGACAACGCGCGCGGTGCGGAAAAACCCGGCAGCGTGTGATCCGAAAGCACGAGATCGAGGTGTGGCCCGAGATGGGCGAGATACTCCTCCTCCGTCTGCACACGTTTCCAATCCGGCGCGAACCCTTCGCGCTCCAGCTCGTTGAGCAGCAGTTGCGCGTCCTCGGGGCAATCCTCGACGATCAATACACATAGCCGGCGCTTCATCAGGGCCTTCGCGGCAAACGCCTCCCTTCGCCCCACGTTTTCCTCGCTGGGGCTAACCGAATTAGAATGGAGCAGGCCGCTATTCACTGTGTTTTCGAACGGCCCGCACTTTTACGCCTACCCGCGAAGCTGACAATGGGGGAAAATACTGAGTTTTTCCGGGGAAAACCCGCAGCTTGCCTCGTTACTTTGCCGCCGCTGGCGGGCGCAGCCACGCGGGCAGATGGCTAAACGCCTCCTCATTTTCCTTCTCGGTCACTTCGCTGAACGTCTTCGAATCCTGGCGAATCCACAGAGTTTTCCACGCCTCCAGGGCGAGCTGACGATCGCTTTTCTGATCCATGAAACGCTGGAGAATCTGCTCTCCCTCCGCGCCCATCTTGAGCAACGCATTGCCCACCGGACGATAACCCCACTCCGCATCGGAGCGCTGGCACCCATCGCCCAGCTTCGCGTAAAGCTCGCCGAGGGCCGTGACGATCCGCGCACGCAATGGATCGGTCTCCGGAAAATGCGCGGCGACAATCACCGCGAGCGAGGTCGCCGCGCGATCGGAGACGGTAGGATCTTCGTGCTGCAAGGCCTGGAGGAGCAATTCCACCGCCTCGGTACTGTGACGCACATTGCCCAGCGCTTCCGCCGCGGCGAAACGCACGAAACGATCGGAATCATGCAAACCTTGGGCGAAAACGGGCAACAGCTTCACATCGGTCATGAAGACAAGCGAACGCATCGCCGTGGAACGCACCAGCGGATTGGCATGTTTACTCGCCGCTTCGGCGAGCACCTCACGCGGTGCCGGTTTGATCCGCGGCATGGTGTGAAAGACCATTTCCATCAACGGATGCGTACCGTGCATGTCCACGGCCCCGAGCATTTTCGCCGCGCTTTCCGGGCGATTGTTATCGCGCAAGGCGAGGGCCGCCGCGCAACGCACGGCATTTTCCTCGTCGTCGAGGCCTTGCTCGATCGACGGCACTGCCGCGGGATCCTTGAGCTTTCCCAGCGCCGACAATGCAAGACGCCGCACGATGACATTGTGATCGTGCAACAATGGCGTCACTTGCTCCGTGGTCGCTTTCGTCTTGCCGTAAATGATCTGGGCCAGCACCCGCATGCGCAGCACGGGATCATCGCTGCTCAGCGCGGCGAGCGGTTGCTCAGGGATGTTGCTGCGATCGAGATAGGAGGCGTCATCGCCGAGCGACATCGCGATCGTGACGCCCTTTTTCTGGAACGGTTTCCAACGCGGCGCGAAAGGACTCGAGGTCAGCGCCGCCACCTTGCAGGGCGTCGCGCGCGTGAGCCACAGACAGTCGTCCACCGCTTTGTTCTGAATCTGCGGACTGCAATAACCCCAGACCATGAGGTGATCGACAATGCCCTCGCGCACATAGGTATCGAGATCGACGGTGATGTGCCCGGCGGTGAGCATGATCTGCGGCACATTCCACGGCTGGGTGAAGCGCGGCTCGAAGGGATTGAGAATCATTCCCAGCTTCTTGCCATCGTGCTGCAGTTGCGACTTCAGTTCGCGCAGGTACTGCGTGAGGTATTCGCCGCGGAGATTGTACCAATCGAAGCGGCTGGCCGATCGAGTGAAAGGCTGGGTGAGCAGATCGACCCCATGGCGTTTTTTAAACTCCTTCACGATCGGCTCATTGAAGCCGAATTCATCCTGGAAACGCATGCCATAGTTCTCCGCGTAAGTGACGAACGTCATCCCATCGTAGCCATCCTGGCGGACAAACTTCATGTGTAGATCGACGAGGGCTTTCCGCGCCTCGGGATAGGCAAACTCGATCGGCCCGCACTGTTTCAAAAGACCAGAGCGATCGCGCGGCACCCACTCGGGATGATCGAGGCGCAAACGCGACTCGAAGCCATTCGGGAAGTCATTGAAGTTTGGCGTGTCGCCGGGCCCCTGCCAATCGACCAACGTCCCCACACCCCAGATTTCCATGCCATGGCGATGCGCGGCCTCGACGGCGAGTTTGTCGGGATGCACGTCGCGGTAGAGCTGATGAAACCAGTGAAAGGCCGAGTCGTAGCGGCAGTTTTCCGGGCGGCTCGTCATGGTCTCCATCCACGTGGCCTCTTCCAATCCGCGCCAATATACGCATTTCACGCCGAGGCGGGCGAGCAGCGCCATGCTGTCTTCGATCGCCGCGGGCGAATCAATGGGCAGCGACTCGCCGAGCCAATGATTATCCCCGGTGCTGATGAAGCACCCGATCTGCGGGACATTCGGCTCCGCGGCCTGGACGCTCAATAGGGCAGCCGCCGCAATGGCAGAGACCGATAACAAATGACGAATGGAAGAGAGAGACATGGGAAATTTCAAACGAGTCGTGTTCACGGCCAGTCGTCGGTGCGGAAAGGAGCCGCGGGGAGACCGGTGGCGTTGTAGAGATTGCAGCCCGCGGGATTGTCGGCCCAGCAATAGCGTGCGGCGATGGGATGCGGGACGGAGGAAGAGGAAAGGACAACGCTGTCGCCTTCGATACGGGCTTCGGCCCAGGCGAATTTGTGATCCTCCCCCGCGATGGCGAACCACTTGGGCGCGCCGCCCTTGCTGGTCAGCCCATCCGCACGCAGGAAGTGGACGCGCACGTGATCGCCTTCCACTTTCATCGTGTCGAAGGTCGGACCGGTGTCTTCGATCGAGCGGCCATAAGTCCGGGCCAGCGCGAGCCGCGTGAGCCGTTCGCCGACGGGTAGTTTGTTACGCGGATGCATGTTTTCGCCGTCATCGGCATCGATGATCACCGCCATGCCGGTGTGCGGTTCGGTCTGCACCGTCTTCGCCTGAGCCTCGCGGACCGTTGCCCAACCACTCGGCTGATTGGGATCCTTCGGATGGTCACCGAAATTGGCGATCTGCACGAAATAGAAAGGCAGCGACTGCTGCGCCCAACGGTGACGCCAATCCTCGATCATCAACGGCAGGAGACGGCCGTAGTCGGCGGGATGACTGGTATTGGATTCGCCCTGATACCACACTACGCCGCGCAGTCCGTAGGGAATGAGCGGATGAATCATCGCGTTGAAAAGCACGACCGGCGTGTCGAAGAGCGCGGCGTTGTTCACCCATGGACGGGATTTCAATGCCACGGCGCTCAGCGGCGGCAGCAGGCTCTCGATCTGGCAACGCCAGTGATTGCCGACGAGCTTTTGATCGACGGGCAAATTGTAATCGCCCCGGGCGCCGCGGCCCATCAGGTCCGCCCGTGGATTGGCGGCGACCACCCGTACCGCGATCACATTGCGGCCTGCCTTCACCAATTTGCCCGGCACCAGATAGCTGCGCGCACCGAGATAAAAGTACGGCGGCTGATCTCCAGTATGTCCGACTTCCACGCCATTGAACCACGTGGTGTCGTATTGCTCATGCATGTAATTCAGTAAGAGATTGATTGGCTTGCCTGCCGCGCTTTCCGGCAACGTCACTTCCTTGCGCAGCCAGAAGACACCGCCCTGCTTCACGCCCATGGAGTCGGCCCATTTCGCGGGAAGCGCGATGGTCTTCCAATCGCGATCATCGAAATCCGGCTTGGCCCACCCCTTGGCCAGGCCTTGATCCGGCGGCGGCTTCACGCCATTCGCTTCCTCCCAACGATCTCGCTCAGCGGGGAATTTTTTCGCGTCCTCATCCTGCGAACGCATCAACGCCAACCGGGCATCGACCCGCTTTTGGTAGCCTGGCAAGGTATCGATCGCTTCGCGGCTGATCCAATTTTCGATCGGCGTCCCACCGACCGCGGAATGGATGATGCCGATCGGGGTCTTGAGTTCCCGAAAAAGCCCGCGCGCAAAATAGAACGCGACCGCCGAACTCCGCGCCGCCACCGATGGCGAACAGACTTCCCATTTGCCGGACAGGGTGTCGCGTGGTTCGAGCGAGCCGGCCTGTCCGACGAGGAAGACACGAATCTGCGGATAATTCGCCTCGGCCGCAGCCGCCTCGCCGCCGATCGTGCGGCCCACCGAAATGCCCATGTTGGATTGCCCCGAGCAAAGCCATACTTCGCCGACCAACACATCGTGCACCGTGAGCGTATTTCGGCCGGTCACCGTGAGTGTTTCTGGCGATGACGCGGTCAGCGGGGCCAGCTTCACGCTCCACTTTCCGTCCGTGCCGGCGGTCGCCGTTTGCGTCTGGCCCGCGATACTCACCGTCACTTTCTCCCCGGAATCCGCCCAGCCCCAGATGGACGCCGCCGCGTGGCTCTGCAGCACCATATGATCGGAGAAGAGTGCTGGCAGGCGGACTTCCGCCCGAAGGCTTACCGACGCGAGGAACAGTACTGCGACTGCGCGCGGAGAAAACAATGCGGAACGGATCATTGCGGTTGGAAATAGAGTGCGTAGAAGCGGGGATTCGCCGATCCGCCGGGCCACTGCACCTTGACCCGAAACTTCAGCCCGGCCGGGATGCCGTGCTCGCCGATCGAAACCGGCACGCGCATCCCACTCTGGCCGACCTTGACCGGCGCAAAGCCCGGCAAGGGTTGTTCGCCGTCATCGACCAGCGAGACCTGGAAAGGCGCTTCTGGCGATGCTCCGTCGATATTCAGAATCAGCGTCGAGGCGAAGGGCAGCGTGACCGGCTTGCTCAGTACGCTGGCCTCGGTGTCCTTGCGGAGAAACGGCGACGGTTTCTCCGGGATATCGGTGACGTGTTTGCTGAGATAGCCGAAGCCATCGCGGCGCAAGGTCAACAGGCCGATGTTATGCGTCACGGGAAGCTGCGGGGCGGGCACCGGGGGGACCTTCGCGGGGTTGCGCGTGTTCCACGGGGTGTACCAGATATAGGTCTCGGTATCGGTATTGCAAAAGGCCTGGGCCTGGAGGATGGCCCTGGCATCCCACGCATCGTCCGCGCCGGGCCCAACCATCACGAAATCCGGCACCGGTTCGCGGTAGTGAATGGCGTCGTTGCTCACCACGAAACCGAGATCGATCTTCAAGTCGTAGAGGAAGCTGATCTTTTTCTTCTCCGGAGTCGTATCGATGTGGTCACCGTACCAGCGCCCATAGAGACCGAGCACGACATTGCCGCGATTCCACAGGCCCGCACCCATGTGCAATTCCTGCCCCTGACTCTCCGGCTTTTGCTCGTAGCCACTGCGGATGAAGCAGAGCGCACGGCCATTCGACCAGTGTTGGAAATCCGGCGAGAAAAACGCGGTCATCGTCCGCCCGGCATCCATGCCATCCGGGCGATGGCCACCGGCGCGGCCGAGATTCTGCCCGGTAACGTAGTAGAGGCCATTGAACTTGATGAGCGAGGTGTTCTCAAAGTGGCCCTTGGTGAATTCGTCGGTGCTGGCAAGTTTCCAGCGCAGGCCATCGGGGCTCACACAACGCACCGCGGTGCTGTGCTTCACCTGTGGCAGATAGGCGATGTAGACCATCTTGTAGCGGCGCGCGGGATCTGGGTCGCCTTCGTCGCGCAGCACGCTCACGAAGTCATCGGGCCGCGCGAAGGGATGATCGGCTGGCTCGATGGAAACGATGTTGTTGTCCTTGCGGCCGCAGAAGCTGACGAGACCGAGAGCCGGCTTGTCCCAATGAATACCGTCCTGGCTTTCGGCATAGCACACCGGGCGGTAGGGCGGGTTCGTGTCTTCGGGAAATTTCGGATCGGGCTGGGGCTGCCCGATATACCACATGCGATACTTCCCGCCGTCCTGAATGACCGTGCCGTAGAGCAGCGCTCCATTACCATCCACGCTACCCTGTGGCCCGCGTTTCAGGACGGGGTTGCCCTCGTATTTCCTGGGTGCGACGAGGGTGAGATGCAGATTGTCCCGCCAGGGCAACGATTCGTCGTCGAAGCTGAAGAAGACTTGCTCCTCGGGTTTCGCGGGTGGCGTTCCCGCGCGGGAGGGGAGAGGAAGGGAGCTCGCCAGGAAAACGGGGAGAAAGGCCATCCGCACGAGGCGGGCACAAATCGCGAGGGAAAACATAGGAAAGTGGAAAGACGGGGGGAGAACGGACGGAGAGGTATTCTTTCACGTGGCGCCCCAGGGGCGGCAATCGTAAGCTTCTGGTCACATTTCCTGACCAGATGCCTGGCTCGCCCCCTTCTCCCCCAACGCCACCCAAGCGTCTTTCGCTGGTCGCCCAGACGGCACTAAGCCTGGAGGAAGGCATCCGCAGCGGGCACTGGAAAGGAGCGCTGCCGGGAGAGCGTCAACTCTGCGCGCGGCTGCAAGTCAGCCGGCCCACGCTGCGCGCCGCGCTGGAGGAATTGCGGCAGAATGGCTGGATCGAAGTTTCGCCACGACAACGCCCCCGCATCCGGAAACGCCACCACATTCCTCGTGGCGGAGGTCCGCCGAAGGTGATAGCCGTGCTGTCGCCCTCGCCCGCGCAGGGTCTGATTCCACTCGCGTTGCTCTCACTCGACGCCTTGCGCGAGCGACTCACCGAAGCGGGCTACGCCGTGCATTTCCACGTGAATCCCGCCTGCTATTCCACCCGCCCGGCGCGCGCCCTGGAAAAACTGGTGGGCGGCAATCCCAGCTCGGCGTGGCTGCTCATGGGAACGCTGGACCCCGTGCACCGGTGGTTCGTGCAGTCCGGTGTCCGCTGCGTTGTGATGGGGACACCGAAAGCGGAAATTCCGCTACCGTCGATTGACTCGAACTATCGCGCCGTCTGCCGGCATGCCACCTCGCTGCTTTTGCGCAAGGGACACCGGAGCCTCGCGATCCTGCTGCCAAAGGGTATTCACGGCGGCGACGCCGAAAGTCGGCGCGGATTTCTCGAGGCCATCGCCAGTTGGCGGCGCGCAATCACTTCGCGCGTGCTGGAGCAGGACGGCACCGTCCCTGGTATTCGCCGGCTGCTGGACGCGACGCACCGCTCCGTCGATCCGCCCACGGCCTATATCGTCGCCCGCCCCGGTCCGACGCTCACGGTCGTCACCCACTTGCTCCGCCAGCGCATTCGCATCCCGCAGGACATCGCCATCATCTCCCGCGACAATGACGCCTTCCTGCAATCGGCCACCCCCACCATCACGCGTTACGCCATCGACCCAGGGGCCTTCGCCCGGCGGCTCACGATGATCGTCCGACGCCTCGCCGAAGAGGGCACGCTGCCCGCGCGGCCGATTCGGCTCATGCCCCGATTTTTTCCGGGCGAAACGGGGTGAATCCGGCATACTCGACGGCCGTTCACCCCACGTTCCTCCCTATGAGAACTATCGCCCGCGTCTTCGCTCTCGTTGCCCCGCTCTTTTTCGCCACCGGCCTCTTCGCTGCCGAATCCACGCATGTGCTCATCGTGGTCGGGCCGAGCAAACATCCGCCAGGTTCGCATGAAGTCGCCGCGGGCGGGCGGCTCATGAAATCCTGCGTCGAGCACATGACCAACGTGCCCGGCGTGCAGGCGGACGTGGTCTACGAATGGCCCGACAAGGCATTGCGCGACGCCGCTTCCACGATCGTGTTCATCGGCGATCAATTTCCGCCCAATCGGCTTCCGAATGCCGCGCAAAATCTCGCCGATGTCGGTGAGATGATGAAGCGCGGTTGCGGCATCGTGTGTGTGCACTACGCCACGGGTCTCGCGGCGGAAGACGTGGTGGACGATGGCGAGCATCCGCTCCTGCATTGGCTTGGCGGTTATTTCGCGACCAAGTGCAAACATCACCAGTCCATCGCGAGAATTTATCCCGCGGCGACGATCACGCCGGCCGCACCGCAACATCCCATCACGCGCGGCTGGCACGAGTTCACGCTCAACGACGAGCCGTACATCAACAACTACTTCGGCAAGGACGACAACCATCCCTCGGCAAACGTAACCATCCTGGCCACGTCACTGCTGCCTCCCGAGGCGCCCAAGCCGGAGAACGTCGCCTGGTGCGTGCAGCGCGAGGATGGCGGGCGGGGCTTCGGCATCGTGATGCCGCACTTCTACAAGAACTGGCGCAACGAGGACCTGCGACGCTTCATCCTCAATGGCATCGTCTGGACGGCGAAGCGGGAGGTGCCCACGGGCGGCGTGATCACCGAACCGCCGAAGCTGGAGGAATTCTCGCCGGTCGCCCTCGAATACGTGCCGCCGCCTCCCAAGCCGGCGGCTCCGAAGCCTTGAATAGGCTCGTTACACCGCGGCGGCCGGAGTGAGGCCGAGCTGCTGGTAGAGGCCGAGGAAGTCCCAGTTATCCCACGCCTCGACCATGCGGCCATCCTGGATGCGCGCGATCACCGTGCCGGTGAACATGATAGGCTTATTCGTGGCGGCGAACCCGAGGCCTCCGCCGGTATGCGTGGCGCGCACAGTGCAACGGACGACCTGTTTGTCCCCGTCGGCGAGCGCCTCGTTCACTTCAATGTGCATATCCGGGAACGCGTCGCGGAACTGGCGCCAGAACACCTTGAACTTGTCGATCCGATCGATGGGCTTTCCATTCGCATCGAGCAATCCATGCGCCACCATGTTCGGCGCGGCCAGTTCATCGATCGCCGCTTCGCGGGATTGGTTCCAGACTTCTTCAAACCACCGTTTCAACAAATGGGCGTTGGCTTCGGGCATAAATGTCTCCTTCGTGGCGGGAATTGGATTCTTCCCATGGCCGGCGTCAATCCTGAAACATTTCCGCCATCCCTCCGGGATGGAACCTGTGGAGGGGCAGGTTTCCGGGGGTGGCGCTCGCAAGCTCGCTTACCCCCGGCCACGGTCCATCAGCCCTTCGGGCTGGCTCCAGCTCACGACCTAGCTCCGGTCTGCACTTCAGTCCGAATTCGTACGCAAACCGGCTACGCAAAAAAGCTTCGGGCCGTCTCCGAAATCGGAGACGGCCCGTTGCGAGAACTTTTTCGACTGGGTTCGCCAGCGTCCGCCTTACGGCAGAGCGTGGACGAAGATATTCTTGAAATGGGT
Organism: Chthoniobacter flavus Ellin428; assembly: GCF_000173075.1. GTDB lineage: Bacteria > Verrucomicrobiota > Verrucomicrobiia > Chthoniobacterales > Chthoniobacteraceae > Chthoniobacter > Chthoniobacter flavus. The sequence continues at coordinate 711 of NZ_ABVL01000019.1, read as the reverse complement.
TTCGCTGCCTGGGTCGTGACCCTGGAGGGCGAAGGTGCCGTGGTCGATCTTGCGGCCGGGGTGATTCGGCTTCGGCTCGTAACCTTCCGGTTCAGTGTAGTCGACGATCACGCGGTCGTTCACCTTGGTGATGACGTGCTTGCCCTCGACCTTGATGTAGAGGGTGAACCACTCGTCGTCCGGCGCGGGAGCGGCGTAGTTGTCCATGACGTCGTAGAGGCCGGCGGTGCGTTTTGGATCCTTGTGGGTGTTGTTGACCTGCACTTCGAAGCCCTTGTCCGGCCAGCCAGCTTCCTGCCACGCGGTGTGGAAATAGAAGCCGGAGTTGGCGCCCTTGCGGGTCATGACGTCGGCTTTGACCTCGAAATTCTTCCAGTCGTGGTTGTGGATATCGCCGACGTAGAAGAGGTGCGAGCGCAGGCCGTAGACGATGATGTCGCCATTCTGTACCTGGAAGGTGCCGGGCTGATCGCTGGCCTTCCAGCCGTCGAGGGTCTTGCCGTCGAAAAGAGAAACCCAGCCGTCCGCCGGATCGGCGGCGAAAGCGGGGAGCGAGAGAGCGGCGAGTGCCGCCACGAGAAGGGAGGTTTTCATGATGGAGCGGGGACGCTAGCAGTGCCCCCGTAGTGTCCGCAACGACGAATCCGTAGCGGTGGAGTTACGGGATTGCGGAAGCAGCGCGGGGCGGCGAAACCCCGTCCATGGGACTTG
>NZ_ABVL01000020.1 GCF_000173075.1 Chthoniobacter flavus Ellin428 | reverse complement strand
CGATCGCGGGCCCCTACCTTGCGGGCGTCATGCGGTGTCTGCCCCACAAAGACCGCCGCCGTGTAGGTATCCGGGTGGCAGTCCAGGCCGATGATCCGCCCCTGCTTGGGCGGCTTCGGTGCCGTATAAAGTTCGACCTCCGGAGGTGGCGTCGGCTCCGGCGGCTTTGGTTTCTTCGTTGTCGAGGGTGTGTTCTTTTTCAGTGGTCGCTCTCCAGTTTCTTGGTTAAGAGTCAGGGCAACCGGCGCTGGCAGCCAATCTGGATTGGTCCACGGACGGAAGTTGGCATTCAGGCATTCGGGGTCTTGTCGCCCCACGAGGGTGCCTTCCGCCTCGGTTCAATCACGGATAGGAGCAGTTAGCTCAGCGCAATCATCGAACCTTGGGACCTTCGGCCACCAGTGCGTGTTGCAAGCACTCACGGGTTCCGCCAGGGACGTTGCACCAAACCTTTCGGTCTGCACAGCGCCGGTTGCTGAATGACTTCATGCCATCACGGATTCCACGGATTTTCAGAGTTTCCCGTTTTCCGAAAATCCGTGCCATCCGCGTAATCCGTGGTCCTTCCTCTGCGCGAAATGAATTTCGGTCCACCCTCTCATCCTCAACTGCCCTTCGGCGCATGAACTGGCTGGCGCATCTCTATCTTTCCGAACCGACGCCGGCCTTTCGCCTCGGCAATCTCCTGCCGGATTTGCTCCCCGCCGCCGCGCTGGCCGATCTGCCGCCCGCCTATCAGCCGGGCATTCGGTGCCATCGCCAGATTGATGCCTTCACCGACACCCACGCCATCTTCCGCCGCAGCATCCGGCGCATCGAACCGCCCTTCCTGCGCTACGGCGGCGTGCTCATCGATATTTTCTACGATCACGTCCTCGCCCGCGAATGGGAGTCCTTCGCCACCGTGCCCCTGCCGGATTTCGCCGCGGAAGTCTACGCCTCGATCGAGACGCATCTCGCCTACATTCCCGCGCAGGCCCGGCAACGTCTCGAAGGCATGCGGCAGCACGATCTGCTCTCCTCCTATCGTCACGTCCGTTGCATCGCCGAAAGTCTCACCCGCATCGGCAACCGTTTCCGCCGCCCGATCGACCTCGCCGGCTCCATTCCCATTTTGGAACGCGAGTATGCCGCGTTTCGCGACGATTTCGCGGAATTCTTTCCGCAACTGATGGCGCACGTTGGGCAACCGCCACCACGCGCGGGCACGATCACGAGACCGTGGCCATGAATGCTCTCGCCAAAAGGTGCGGTATCGACTGATGCCATTCATCTGGTAGACTACCGGCCACGCATCGGTGCGTGTTCATGTTGGACGACTCCGCTATTTCGATTGCCACCCACTACTGGACCAACCATCTCGGTTGCGCGGCAGGGGAACTTTTCTCGGAACCCCTGCGCATCATTACTCACGGACCGGACCTCGCGGATTACCATGGGGTCTTCGCGCTTTTTCGCGAGGGAGCTGCCATCGTGTCGCTGCCGCCCCAGCACGCGGATGCGCTGCGACCGTTACTCGCGGGTCTAGCCAAGGACTGCTCGCCCGATGCCCTGGCGACCGCTCTGCAATCGGCCGCCGCCGTCGTCGTCGGCCCCGCCTACATCGGTTACGCCACGAAAGTCGCCCTTCCGGAGCATCCCGTTCGCGCGTTGAATCCCGAGGACATACCCGCGCTGCACGAGTTTCAGCAAAAATGCAATCCGACCGAATGGGAGCACGGGGGCAGCGGCACAGAGAATTCCTGCTCGGGGGTGTTCGTCGATGGGAAACTGGTCGCCGTGGCCGGTTACGAAATCTGGGGCGGCAAGATCGCCCACGTCCTGATCATCACCCATCCCGATCATCGCGGCAACGGCTTCGCCCGCAGCGCAGTGGCCCACCTCGCGGCGCGGGCCATCGACGCCGGACTACTACCGCAATATCGCACGCTCGAATCCAACCGCGCCTCCATCCGCATCGCAGAGACGCTGGGTTTTCACCCCTATGCCCGCTCGCTCGCCGTGCGGCTCAGCACGAACGTCTGACTTCGCTTGAAGGCTTCCGCACTCAGCTCCGAAACCCTCCGCCGCATCGCGCTGCTCTTCCCTCCTCAACAACGCGAACCAGTGGCGCGCCTGCTCTTTGAGGAATGCGGCAACAATCTGCCCTTCCTCGAAAATTATGACGCCCAACAGCTCGAACGGTTTCAGTTTGCCGCTCTGAAATCGAGCGATGGCAATCTCGATCGGCTTTACCAGATGATCGATCTCGCGCAGAAAGACTGGCGCGATTTGCTGGTCGCGGCAGAATTCGCCTATGACTGTTCGGAACATCAACGCTGGCTCCCCCCATCCCGCTTCTAAAAGACGCAACACCATGCTTCGCTGCCGCTCTCTTCTTCTGCCCTTTGTTCTCCTCGCCGCCGCGCTGCTGCTCAGCTCTTGCAAAGTCATTCCGATCACGCCCCACACGATCAGCGGCAAGTACACCTACGAGGGCCAGCCCAATGGCATGTGGAATGCCGGCGAATCGATCATCCTCGGTGAGGGCACCTTCGAGTATTCGCTCTACACCGCCGATCTCGTCGACCATCCGCAGTCCAACCATTACCCCATCCGCGGCCGCTACAAGCTCGATGGCGCAACGATCACCTTCCTCAATCCCGCCGTCCCCTATCCCGAGCGCACGCTCACCCGGCGGCACAAGCTGTTCGTCATGTGGACGCCGAAGCAGGTCGACGAGTTTCACTCCACCGGCGTCCACCCGAATGACCTGCTCTACCAGCAGCCATGAGGCTGGTGATGTTCGATATCGACGGCACGCTCACGCAGACCGTCCAGGCCGATGACGCCTGCTTCGTCCGCGCGTTGGCCGACGTCTTCGCCTTTCGCGACGTCGTCCCCGACTGGTCGACCTACCGCCATTGCAGCGACTCCGGCATTCTCGCCGAACTCTTTCTGCGACGCACGGGACGCGCTCTGCTCGCCATCGAGCTCGCCACTTTCCAGGCCTACTTTCTCTCTCTGCTCACCGCGGCCATCGAGGCGCAACCGTTCAGCGCCGTTGACGGCGCGGCGGCGATGCTCACGCATCTTAGCGATCACTCGAAATTTGCCGTGTCCCTGGCCAGCGGCGCATGGGAAGCCTCCGCGCGCCTGAAGCTGGCCAGCGCCGGGCTGCACCTGCCGGAAACCCCCGGGGCTTTTGCGGATACCGCCCCCGCACGCGAAGACATCATGCGTGCTTCCTTCGCCTCCGCCGCCCGCACCCAGGCCCGCGAATCCTTCGACGGCGTTACCTACATTGGTGACGGTGTGTGGGACGCCCGCGCCTCGCGCAATCTCGGCTACCGCTTCATCGGGATCGCCCGCGACCCCGCCAAAGCCGAACGACTCTACGCCGAAGGCGCCAGCCACGTCTTCGAAAACTACCTCGACGCCGACGCCTTCCTCGCCGCTCTCCACGATTGTTAAATCTCGGTGTCACCCGACTTGGCACTTGTGGGCAATCCCGTCCCACGGATTCTAGGCGTTTCCGCATTGCCGCCAGCCCCTTTTTAGACTCTTATTCCAGCTTGCCTCTTTCATGGACGATGGACGTTCCCTCCACTTTTGCCCTTTCGCGCACGGGCTGTGCTGGCCTGTTGTCCTGACGCCCTGACACCGCATGCCTGAGTTCTTCTATCGCGCTCGCAATTTCGACGGCAAGGTGATCGATGGTTCCGTGACCACGACCACCCGGGCGGCGGCCATTGCCATGGTGGAAGCACTGGGCGCGGTGCCGATCTCGATCAAGGCGGAGGGGGCTGCGGCCCCCGCATCGGCGAAAAAGGCGGCGGCGACGACGACCGCGCCTCCTCCCGCAAAGCCCGCGGCCTCTCCAAAAGCCGCGCCGCCGGGCAAACCTGCGGCCGGTTCGCCGGCCAATTCCGCAGGCAAAGCCCTGCCGAAAACGACCTGGAGTCCCTCGGCGTTGCGGGGCAAGGATGCCGCCCAGCAGACGCCCACGCTTTCCTCGCGCGACGGCCTCAGCTTCAGCCACCAGCATCTTTTCACCGAGCAGCTGGCCCATCTGCTCGGCGCCGGGCTCACGCTCGACGAATCCCTCAATGTCCTCGCGCAACGCCTGCGCCAGCCGCGGTTGCGCGGACTTTCGTCCACCCTGCATCGCGCGCTCATCGACGGCCGCAGTCTCTCGCAGGCGCTCGCCGAATTCCCGCGCATCTTCACGCCGCTCTACGTGAATCTCGTTTCCGCCGGCGAGGCCAGCGGTGCGCTGCCGAAGATTCTCATGCGGCTTTCCGAGCATCTCTCGGCGTTGCAGGACCTGCGCGACAAGGTGCGCGGGGCGCTGCTTTACCCGGCGGTGCTGATCGTGGCTGGCATCGGCCTGGTCGTGGCCTTCATGACCGTGATGGTGCCGAAGCTGACCACCTTTTTCCACGGCACCGGCCAGACGCTTCCCGGGCCGACGCAGATGCTCATCTCGATCAACTATGTGATCGTGCACTACTGGTGGGCGGCGCCGCTGGCGGGGGCGCTGATTTTCGCTGGACAACGCGCCTTCACGCAAAACCCCGAGGGCCGGCTCGCGTGGGATGCACTCATGTGGGGGCTGCCGCTGGCCAGTCGGATCACGCGCCTACCGGTTCTTTGTGCAATTTGCCCAGACGCTCCGGGACGCTGTGCGAAAATGGGCTCACGATGTTGCGCGCGCTGGAACTGCTGGAGGAAATCTCAGGCAATGCGTGGGTGAAGGCACGCACGCAGGCCGCGCGGCAGGCGGTGATCGATGGCGCCTCGCTCTCCGTGGCGTTACGCGAGCAGAAGCTTTTTCCCGATCTCTTTCTCGACATGCTGGCCGTGGGCGAGCAGACCGGCCGGCTGAGCGAAACGATGCATCACATCTCCGAGGTCTACGAGCGCGAGCTCAACAAGCAGGTGCATGTCGTCTCCACGCTCATCCCACCGCTGGTGATGATCGCGATCGCCACCGTGGTGGGCCTCGTCGTTTACGGCATCATGGCCGCGGTGTTCGGCCTCACCCAGAACCTGCGGGTGCAGGTGCACTGATTTTTTCTCATGCGTTCTCTCTTCCTTACGCTCGGTGTTGGTCTTTGTGTACTCGGTACGATGCGGTCAAATGCGCAGCAAATGCAGCAGGAGCCGACTCCCTTCACCACATGGCTCGATTTTCATCAGCTCGCGGATGGCCAACGATTGCCGGGGTTGCCCATCTGGCTGGCGAGCGTGACTGGGGATCACACCACAGGGACGGACGGCAAGGAGACCACGACCATCCGGCTGCAATTGCGCGATGTGGGCGACTTCGACCAAAAGCGGCTGCTGCGGCTGTTCTTCGACGATCACGCCGGGGCCTCGCCGGTGGTGGTGGGGCTCGACGCTTCCGGGGCCCAGAAATTTTCCCGCGGCCCCTTGGGCCAGGGACTCGAGTTGCCGACCTCGGAGACGATGGTCTTTTCGCCCGCGGGCATCGCCACGCTGGAGATTCAGGTACCGGGCGATGGCAGCAATCTGCGCGGCGCTTTTCTCGCCACTCTGCAGGCGCACACGATGATGAAGGCGCTCGACTTCGCCGCGCCGGGCGACTTGATCGATGTCTTCGAACGGAGTTCGGCGCTGCCGCTTCCCGCCAATGATGTCGCGCTCTTCGGCCGAGTGAAGGCCAAGCTCGACGAGGGCACGGTGAAGCTTTCCGCCACGGGCGAGCAGAGTGTGACCTGGGAATTTGAACTCGTGTCGCCGCCGCTCCTCACCATGATCAGTTTCGAGGTTTCGAATGCGGACGAGCAAGCGCCGCTCGAGGTCACGCTGAATGATCAGCCGCTCGGGCCGATCACGGTGTCGTGGCCGGATCTCGCCGACCCAGGGTATCTTGGCGTGGTGCGCCCACTGGAGGCCGGCATGCGCTTCCGTTACGCGGGCTGGCTGCGTGCCCAGAAGATGATCCCTGGCGCGTTGCTCAAAGCTGGCGTAAATCGTCTCGTGCTCACGCTCCCCCCGGACGCCGGGCCCGCGGCCGTGCGCAATCTCGCCCTTCAACTCAAGAATAACTGGAAGAACCTCGACTACAACCTCAGTCCTACCTCGCCATGAAACGTCACACTTACTCACGCCGCTCGGCGTTTACGCTGCTGGAGATGATGCTCGTCGTAATGATCATCGGCCTGCTGATCGGCATGGGCCTGCACTACACGGCCGGCAAGCTCGATCAGGCAAAACAGGTGCGTGTCCGCGCCGATCTGCAGCAGATCAAGACCAACCTGATGATGTATCAGGCGGCCAATGGCTTCTATCCCACCACCGAGCAAGGCTTGAAGGCGCTCGTCCAAAAGCCGGAGACCGATCCCAAGCCGCGCAACTGGCATCAACTCGACGACCAGGTGCCGCGCGATCCGTGGGACATTGAGTATGTCTATCGTTACCCGGGCAAGCACAACCCGAAGGAGTATGACATCTTCTCTGCCGGACCGGACCGCAATCCCGAGACCGATGAGGATAACATCGGCAACTGGGAACCGGCGACTAACTAGTTCATCAGGATTTCGCTAATGTGCACATCCCGGGAGGCAACTTCCGGGATGTTGTGCGTCGATCGATCGCCCCTCCGCTATCGCGGCACCGGAATGGGCAGGCTGCGCCGGCGCAGCGGAGCACCGCCGCCGGGGGCGTTGGGAACCGCCGCGGCCATGTTGACGCCCGCCGCCCTGGGGTTTTGCGGATGCATGGTCGCCGCAACCACGGGCGGCCGGACTGCAGGTGGATGATTCCCGCCGGCGGTCGCCGCGGCTGCTGGCGCCCGCAATTGCGCTTCATTGAACTCCAGGCGCGCGGTCTCCGTCCCCTTCTTCAGGATGACCGTGCTCTTGCCGACCTGATCCGACCAATTGACGCTCGCCAGGGTGACGCCATCGACGGCCTCGCTGGCGAAGAGCGTGAACTCCGTCGAGAGATCGCGGCCCTTGATGGTCACGAAATAGTCGTCCCCGAGCCGCGCGACGCCGCTGACATACCAATTGGCGGCAAACGACGCCTGCGGTGCCGGTGTCGCGACGGCAACCGTGGCCAGGGCGAAGGGCGAACGGGCGCGCAACGAAGCGTAGCGATCCTTCGGTAAAGCCGAGGGCAAAGTATCTTCTGCCAAAGACGGCAGCAATTGGGTGGCCAGCACCGCGACAAGAACGAGACCAGGGACAGCGCCTGCAGAAGTGAATTTACTTCGGAGCATACCAGCGGGCTATTTTGAAATGACCGCGCACCTGGGTGGCATCGGCAGGATCGACCTTGAGATTGGCGCTTTCGATGGCGATGAATTGCTCGGGCGTCTGCAACTCCTGGAGAAACTCGACCAGCGGCGACCACGGACTCTTGGTCTCGATCTCGAGTACCACCGAGATACAATTCGGCCGCGATTCCGGCGTCCGGATCGTCGGATTCTCGGGCAGCACCTCATGCTTCCGCGCCAGTTCCAGCACGGAGTTGAGCAGTTGCACGCCTGCCGTGTCGGGATTTTCCATTCGCGGCTGTTTCGCGTCCAGCCATTGATCGCGCTGCGCCCACATCTCGCTTTGCGCCAGCACTTCGTGCATGGAACGGAGCTGCTTTTTTTGCGAGGCGATCTGCACCGTCAAGGCCGCGCGCTTGCTGGTATAAGACTGCACGAGAATGAGCGTGCCGCCGATTCCGACGATCGCGGCAACGATGATTGCCAGGACTTTTTCGCGTGAGGACAGGTTACGACTCATGGCTTGCCGATGACTTGAAATTGGGCCTTCTCATTGGCCAGCAACCGCGGTGGATCGGCGCTGATATCACCCGCGCCCAAGTCGGGATCGTGCTTCAGCCGCGACAGATAGTCGATGGCCTGGCTCGCGGAGGCGGCTTCGCCAACCACGCGCCACTCCTGTGGCATCTGGTCGAATTCCGTGAGGCGCACCGATTCGCCCGGTAGACAGCGGTTCAACAGAAAGAGCAACTCAATCGCGTAGTGATGAGGATCGACCGCCGGGGCCAGGGAATTGAAGCGCGCCTGCCGGGTCTGCAAGAGGCTCAAGGCCGGGCGTTGCGCCTTCAATTCGGACTCGAGGCGCGAAGACTGGTATTGCAGCACGAGGAGATCGACGATCCCGGCGACGACGAAAACCAGACAAACCGCCGCAACCGCCAGCGCACGCTTTCGCCAGGCCTTCCCCTGCTGATGCTGCTGCGCGGAGACCTGCCAGTGCGGCGGCAGCAGATCGATGTCCACCTGGGCCGCGGGTGTGATCAGCGGCAACGCCTCGATCGGCGCCTGTGTCACCGAACGCAAAGTATCTTCACAACCGACGATTTCCGGAGCCACCAGCACCCGCGCAAATTCGGAGGGCACGTCGTCCATTCCCAGGGTGAGCATGAGCGACGGAAACTCCGTGGCAAAGCCCGCCGCATCCGAAGCCGACATCACTTGCACCCAACCCGGTCGCCGGTCTTCCACGACGGCCACCACCCAATGCCGCTGTTCGACATAGAGGACCAGTACCGTCTCGCCTGCCGGGCAAGACGCCGCCACGTGACACACATAGGGCGCCACGCGTTGCGGCCAGCGGTTCGCCTTGCTCCACGTCTCGTCAAATTCCGCCAACGAATCCAGCGCCGCCGCCACCGACCAAACCACCGAGTCGCCGTCCGTCGACCCCAGCACCATGAATGCGCCAACGATCTCCTCCGGGGAGAAAGGCAGCGACTTCTCCCACTGAAGCTGCATCATGCCGGCCAGGTCCTCGCGCTCGGTCGCTGGCAGGCGCAAGCGCTCGATGATCAGCGGATAGCACGGCATCGCAAACTCGAACGCGCTCGCTCCCGGCAGCAAAGCCAACGCCTCGGACAGCGTCGGGGCAACGTGCTGACGCTGGGCATCACGCCACACGGCCCAGCCTTCGGCTTGCGGCGTCAGAGAAAAAAGAGCGTCGGAGGGGCGTTTCATTCGTTCGGATAAAGGATTTACGACTGAAACGGCACTTTGCGAGCCACAACTTGAGGTATCCGCATCGGAAAACGGCTATCCCCGGGACGGCGACCTGCCATGATGTTGCCGCCAACGGGCCTTAGCGGAGGTCGTTGTTGAACTTGCGTTGAGTCAAGCGCCGGCCCTCGTTGAGGGATTCGCCAGCGAGTGAAGTCGTCATCGGCGGAGCAGTGAATGGGCATGAAGGCGGAGAATGTGCACGAATTCCATGTTGGGAATATCACAGTCATGTGAACTCCAGGTCACAAAACGCACCACCGTTGGACAATCGCGCGTCGATTGACTGGAAGCTGAATCGGCGTTCGGTTCATTCCGCCTCCGGCAACGTGGATGTCGCACCAGCGAATAAGGCGACACCATCGGGAAAGGTCCGACCCACACCTCAGATAGAGCATGGATGGAAGAAGCGGTTGCCGCCCTCCCTTACGGATAATTACGCCCAATGCCCTCGATGGCATCTCGGCGAATTCCGTAACGCAATCGTAACATTCGGTAGCGATATTCTCTATAGCCACGATCAAAGAACGGTTCGCCACCTCTGTGCCCGTGGTCCTTCCGGCGTCATGGTCGTCACATAGATGTTACAATAAAGCAGTTGGGCGCCCCTAGCACGCCAGAGTAACATTCGGGCCGTTTGTCGATGCCCGCGAAGGCGCATTCGTATTCCTGTTATTTCCGAATCCTTTAACCATCTAACTAAGTCATCGTAACGTCTGATTTTTCGCCAGGGTGCATGGATGTGCCTTCGCAATCACAACTTCGATCCATGGTCCCGGCCGGCTATGCAAAGCAACGTCTGATTATCCTCGTATTGGCAATTCTGCCATGCTGGGCCGGGCTTTCCGTAGTTTCCGCCGAAACGATCACCGACTACACGGCGCCGCGAAAACCCGAGCCGACCCCGGCTCCCGCCATGACGCCAACGGCCGGCGGGTCAAATCCCAACGCGGCCCCCGTTTCGACGCGCACTTTCTTCATTCGAGAATATCGAGTTAGTGGTTCGAAGCTTCTAACACCGGCGGAAATCGGTGATACCGTCTATCCTTTCCTCGGCCCGGGACGAACGGAGAAGGACGTCGAGCAAGCCGCCGCCACTTTGGAAAAAGTGTATCACGCTCGAGGTTACCAGACGGTATCCGTCCAGATCCCCAGCCAGACCGGCCGTGGCGGCGTGGTCTTTCTGGAAGTGGTTGAAGCCACCGTTGGACGGCTGCGCGTGAAGGGTTCGCGCTATTTCTCCCTTGATGCCATTCGCAAGGCCATGCCTTCGATCGCCGAAGGAAAGGTGCCCAATTTCAATGACCTCACGCGAGAAACCATCGCCTTGAATCAATGGCCGGACCGTCGCGTGACGCCGAACATGCATCCCGGCGCAGAGCCTGGCACCTATGATATCGATCTCAACGTCAAGGATACCCTCCCCCTGCACGGCAGCCTCGAACTGAACAACCGCTACAGCCCGGATACGACTCAACTGCGGATCAATGGCGGTATTAGCTATAGCAACCTTTGGCAACTCGGCCACGCCGCGGGCGTCAGCTTCCAGGTGGCCCCGGAAAACACCGCCGACGTCAAAGTCATTTCCGCTTATTATCTCGCACGCTTCCCGGGCCTGGAAGGATTTACCCTGACTCTGCAAGGAACGAAGCAGGACTCCGATGTCTCCACGCTCAGCGGAGCCGCCGTCGCGGGCAAAGGCGAAACGATCGGTCTCCGCGCGGGATTCACCCTGCCGCCACTCAAGGATTACGTCCACTCGCTCAGCCTCGGCATCGACTACAAGCACTACGAGCAAAATGTCCTGCTCGGCCTCGATACGACTTCGACGCCGACGAGTTATTATCCTTTCAGTATTGCTTACAACGGCAGTTGGATCGGCCGGGCCGACAAGGAAAAGAATATTCTGCCTTACTCGACCGACCTGAATGCGGCCGTCTATTTTCACTTTCGCGGCATGGGCAGCAGCGAAACGAGCTTCGACAACAGCCGCTTCAACGCCCGGGGCGACTTCATCTATTTCCGTGGTGATCTCGCGCACGAACACGATCTTCCCGGCGGCTTCCAGGTCATGGGCAAGATCCAGGCGCAGATCGCCGATCAACCCTTGCTCAGCGCCGAGCAATTCAGCGCCGGCGGTTTGAGCAGTGTACGCGGCTATCTCGAAGGTGAAGTCCCGGGCGACAACGCCTTTATCGGCTCCGTCGAGTTTCGCAGTCCGAACCTCATCGACTGGCTCCGAAAAGACTCCGGCGATTGGCGTATCTATACCTTTTTCGACTACGGCTACGTCACCATCAACGATCCGCTTCCGGAGCAGGATTCGCATTGGACGCTGGCCAGCGTCGGCGCCGGCAGCCGCATCCACCTCTTTGACCATCTGAACGGTTCCATCGACGCCGGTCTTCCGCTGACCAGCCAGACCCACACGGTCGCCCATGACTGGCTCTTCACTTTCCGCGTCTGGGCCGACTTCTAACTCACGCTCCACCTGCCGCTTTCAACACCTAACCGCATGCCCACCACCGAATCTCCAGCGAAGGCCCGCTTTCTGAAGCTGCTGTTTCTCAGCCTTCTCGGCCTCTTCTCCATCTCCGCCTCTGCCCACGCGTGGTGGAATCCGGAATGGACCATTCGCAAGAAGATCACCATCGACCCGGCCGCCGCGGGCTTGAACACCGGCGACGCGCCGGTCACCGCGGTCGTGCTGATTCGCCTGTCCGAAAACAATTTCCAATTCAACTCGGTGCGCGACGACGCCAGCGATATCCGTTTCGTCGCTGCCGACGACAAGACGCCGCTCTCCTTTCATATCGAGCGTTTCGATAGCATGCTGAATGAAGCCTATGTCTGGGTCAAAGTGCCGGATTTGAAGGGCGGCACCCCCTTCACCTTTTGGCTGTACTACGGCAACGCCAGTCAGAACACGCTGCGCGTGGAGGAGTCCAAGGCTACCTACGACACCGACACGGTTCTCGTCTATCATTTTGCCGAGAAGAACACCCCACCGAAGGATTCCACCGGCAATGCCAACAATGCGGCAACGAATGGCACGGCGGTCGACGGTTCACTGATCAGCGGCGGCCAGCGGTTCAGCGGCAAGAATTCCGTCACCCTGCCGAAGTCCCCTTCGCTTGCCTGGAGTGAAGGCCAGGTGCTTACCTGGTCGGCATGGGTCAAGCCCGCCGTGTTAGCCGCCAACGCCGCTATCTTCAGCCGGCATGACAACGGGAACGGTCTCGTCATCGGTCTCAATAACGGCATTCCCTATGTGGAAGTCACCGGCGCGGGCGGCACGCAGCGCAGCCCGGACGGACAGCCCATCGCGGCGGGAGCATGGCATCACATCGCCGTGGTGGCCACGGCGGCGGATATTAAAGTTTATCTGGATGGCGAAAGCTATGCGACACTTGCCGCCAAGATTCCTGCGCTAAACTCGCAGTCGTTGCTGGGTCGCGACGGCCAACCTGGATCCACCGAAGAGGGTGAACTTGGTTTTGCCGGCGATCTAGACGAATTGGAGATTTCCAAGGTCGCGCGCGCGCCCGGGTTTTTTAAGCTCGCCGTCATCACCCAGGCGGGTGGCGATAAGGCCGCGAAGGCGCTGAACCTCGGACCGGACGAAGCCTCTGGAAAAGGTAGCGAGAACGAACTGACCAAGCATCTTTCGCTCATCTCCGACATCTCGAAGTCGCTCACCCCGGACGGTTGGGCGGTGATCTTCCTGTGCTCCGTCCTCGCCCTCATCGGCGGCGCGGTTGCCGTGCTCAAACTCATGTATCTGGGCCGGATCAGCAAGGCGACGAAGGCCTTCCTCCCGCAGTGGGAAGAACTCGCCTCGAATTTGCACGTGCTCGACCACGGCAGTGAAGAAAGCATCAACAGCATGGGCGGCAAAGCCTCGCCCAACCAGCAGAAGCTCCTGCGTCAGTCGCCGCTCTATCATCTTTACCAGATCGGTTCTTCGGAAATTCAGGACCGCGTGAGTTCGGAGGAATTCTGCGGGCTTTCCGGTCGCTCCATGCAAGCCATCAAGGCCACCCTCGATGGCGGCGTCGTGCGCGAAACACAGAAGCTCAACAGCAGCCTCGTCTTCCTCACCATCGGCATCGCCGGCGGCCCTTATCTCGGTCTGCTCGGCACCGTCATCGGCGTTATGATCACCTTCGCGGTCATCGCGAAATCCGGCCAGGTCGAGGTGAACTCGATCGCGCCGGGTATCGCCGGCGCGCTCCTTGCCACGGTGGCCGGTCTCGCGGTCGCGATTCCGTCGCTGTTTGCCTACAGCTACATCAGCACGCGCATCAAGGATGCCATCAGCGACATGCACGTCTTCATCGACGAATTCGTCGCCAAGGTCGCGGAATTCTATCCCGAGGAACACGGCGACTACGAAGAGAGCAGCATCAGCGAACACTAAACCAGACACTCCGATGCAAGCCGGCGACGACAAGTCCTACGACGATATCAATGTGACACCCATGGTGGACCTCTACCTGGTGTTGCTCTTGATTTTCATCATCATGACGACGGCCGGTGTGCAGGGCGTGAAGGTAAACCTGCCGAGCGCCGGTGCTCCATCGAAGATGGATGGCCCGAAGATGCAGGCCATCACGGTGGATAACTCCGGTAACATCAAGCTCAACGCCGAGGCAACTAATCTCAGCGATCTCGAGACCAAGCTCGGCGCCATCAAGGCGAAGACGCCCGAGTTTCCGGTCGTCGTGCGGGGAGATACCGGGACGCCCTATCAGACGATCATGGACGTGCTCGATGCCTGTGGCCGGGTGGGCATCACGAACATCGGCCTGGCCACCAAGCCGAAGAAGTAAATGCCACCCGCTGCCATGAACGATCAACTCGACGATCCCGCGAACCTGCCCGCCGATAGCGACGGACCGGAGCTCACGCCTGAATCTACGACGGAGTCCAGTATCACGGAGCCCACGGGGAGTGCAACGCCTGCCCCGAAGAACAGCGCCGCGCAAGGCGTGACACGCCGTCCGATGAAAAAGCGCAAGATCGCCCCGCGTCGCCGTCCCGCTGGCGCCGCCGGCCCGGCTCGTCCGGCAAAACCAGCTCAGCCCCAAGTGCACCATTACGATAAACTGGTCGACGAGGGAGACGACGGGGGCTTCTTCGGCAAGCACCGGACGAAAATCGTCATCGGTGTCGTCGCACTTCTCGGCGCGGGCGTCGCTTACGTCTGCATTCGGCCAAGCCTTCCTCCGCCCTTTCCAAGGCGCCGGAGCGAGTTACGACAATCACTTTACCCCCGCCTCCACCTCCGCCCCCGCCTCCTCCAGTCAAGCGGCCGCCTCCGCCTCCGAAGGAGGAAAAGATGCAGGAAGCGGCGCCCGCCGAGAAAAAGGAAGAGGCCCCCAAACCCGCCGCACCGCCGAAGGAAGCGCTGGGCACCGGAGTCAAGGGCAACGGTCCCGGTATCGCCGGTCTCGGCAATAGCGGCGATGGTGGCGGCTTCGGCGGCGCGCGCTCCGGCAACGGCGGCAGCAAGTGGGGAGATTTCGCCTACCGGGTGCAAAGCAAAGTCGCCAGCGCCCTGCGGAATAATGACCGGACCAAAAAGGCCAGCCTCAAGGTGCAGGTCCGCGTCTGGTCCGATCCGAGCGGCCATATCTATCGCAGCAAACTCGATACTTCGACCGGTGACCGCAACCTCGATGAAGCCGTTCAGAACGTCCTGAACAACATCCAACTCGACGGTCCACCGCCCGCAGGCATGCCCATGCCCATCGTCATGCGCCTCACCGCACGACGTCCCTGATTCTCACCTTCGCTTTCCACACCTTTATGTTCTACGAGAAATACGTTTTCCGCCGATGTGTCTGGTTGCTCGCCCCGATCTGGTGCGCGGCCAACCCCATCCCGGGGTACGCCGGACGTCCGTCCACCCCGCAGGAGAATGTGACGCTGGCCGAAGCTGCCGCAGTCGCCGCCGCCAAAGCCTCAACCCCACTGCCCAAAGCTTCCGTCGGTAATCAACTGGCCGCCAACGATCTGCTCGCTCCGACCGCAGACCTGTTGGCGCGCGCCGAGCAGCCGGCGGGAACTCCGCCGATCACCGGCCCAGCCGCGCCTTCGCAGAACGTTACCATCAACCTCATCAATCGCCTCGTCCAACGCGGTCTCCTCACCAAGGACGACGCGCAGGACCTGATCCACCAGGCCGAGGACGACACCGCAGTGGCGCGCGCCCAGGCGACCGCTCTCGAGCACGATGTGGCCGTGGCCCGCGAGGCCGCGCAGACCGCCGTCCAACAAACCGCCCCGCCGGCCACCGATGACCAGGTGCGCGTCACTTACATCCCGGAAAACGTGAAGGCGCAGATGCGCGAGGAGATCAAAGACGAAATCATGGCCAAGGCCCGTGAGGAAAACTGGGCCGCACCGGACGCCGTCCCGAAATGGGTCACGAAGTTCCGCGTTTCGGGCGACCTGCGCGTTCGTTACGAAGGCGATTTCTTCCCCGACGGCAACGACAACACCGGCGCCTTCCCGATTTTCAACACGATCAATACCGGCGCGCCCTTTGACGTCACCGGCAACATCTTCTCGCCGCAAAACAACGTGGACCAGAATCGCAATCGCTTCCGGTTCCGTGCCCGCATCGGTGCGGAAGTCGATCTGGGTGAAGGTTTCACCCTCGGCCTGCGCGTCGGCAGCGGCCAGGACAACAGCCCGGTCACCGAAAACCAGACGCTCGGCCTCTCGAACAACGGACAGGGTGGCGACTTCAGCAAGTACCAGGTCTGGATCGATCGCGCCTTCCTGAAATACGAAACCGGCGGCCAGCCGAACAGGAACCTCGCCATCACCGTCGGCCGTATGGAAAACCCGTTCTGGGATCCGACGTCGCTCGCCTGGGCACGCGACATGGGCTTCGACGGCGTGGCCGTGCAGACGAAGTATGAAGTCGCCAAAGGAATCACTCCGTTCTTTAACGCCGGCGCCTTCCCGGTCTTTAACACCGATTTCAACTTTGCCACGAACAACCCGAGCAAGTTCCGCAGCGAAGACAAATATCTCTTCGGCGGCCAGCTCGGCTCGAACATCAAGATTACCAAGGATATCTCCGCCAAGGTTTCCGCACAGTATTACTACTTCTATAACACCCAGGGTAAGCTGTCCGATCCCTTTACTCCGCTCACCGCTTCGGACGCGGGCAATACCGATGATACCCGTCCTTCCTTCGCGCAGAACGGCAATACTTATATGGCGCTGCGTAACATCGTTCCAGATGCGACAAACGGCTTCGGCACCACGAACCAGTTCCAGTATTTTGGCCTCGCCACGCCTTTTCACGAACTCGGTTTCTCCGGCCAGATCGATTACAATCGCTTCGAACCGCTGCAGATCTCGCTCTTCGGCCAGTGGATCAAGAACCTCGCGCTCAACCGCAACTACGTGAATGGCGTCGCGGTCAACAACCGCGGTCCGGATACCACACTGGGCAGCGTCGGCGCTTTCAGCGGCGGCGACACCGCGTGGAATGTCGGCCTTCGTTTCGGCAAGCCCGCCCTGGAAAAATTCGGCGACTGGAATTTGAGTCTCGATTACCGCCATGTCGAATCCGACTCGGTCATCGATGGTTTCAACGATGCGGACTTCGGCGCCCCGCTCTACGGCACGAACCTGAAGGGCTACACCCTGCGCGGCAGCTTCGCCCTTTCTTCCAATGTGTGGCTCGCGGTGTGGTGGATGAGCGCGGACAGCATCGTCGGACCGACCTTCAAGAGCGACGTCCTCCAAGTCGATATCAACGGCAAATTCTAGTTATGATCTTCTCACGTCCCACCCTCGTTACCCTCGCCCTCCTGCTGACCCTGCCTGCCGGTCTGCTGAAAGCGGAAAACGCCCAACCCAGCGCCGCGGAGAACAAACTGCGTGAATCGCTGCGCAACACCCTGCTGCAATTGCGCACCTCGGAAAATGACAAGGCGGTGGCCCAGGCCGCGTTGGCGGAATCGGAGGACAAAAATAAAACGCTCACCGAGCAGGTCGAAAAGATCACCAAGGATCGCGCGGCGGAAAAGACGGCGGCCGACAAGGTGGCCAATGACTTGCAAACCAAAGTCGAGGATCGTGACAAGTTGATCGCCGAGCTCAAGGACGCGCTGCAGAAGTCGCAACTCGACACCAAGCGCGTCACGGACATCGCCAACACCAAGGAATCCCAGCGCGCGAAGCTCGAGGACCAGACGAACCAACTCAACCGTCGTGTCGCGGATCAGCAGACCAAAAACGCGGGCATGTTCAAGATCGCGAATGAGATTCTCCAGCGATACGAAAAATTCGGTTTAGGCGACGCCCTCACCGCGCGCGAACCTTTCACCGGCATCACCCGTGTAAAGTTGCAAAGCTTGTTCGAGGAATATCGCGACAAGATCGACGATGAACGCATCAAGCCTGGCGATACCGTCCCGACACCCGCCAACGCCACTCCTTCGAGCGAAAAACCGGGCAAATCCAAAAACGCCCAGAGCAAGGCCGGCGAGCAAAAGTCCAAGTCGTGATCCTGTCGCCCAAGACAGGCGACCCCATCCATCTTCCTCAATTGCAATTGGTCTTTAGCCGATGACCCGGAGCAACCTTACTACTGCCGCTCTCAAGAAGCACTTCCTGGCCCGTTTGCGCCATCGCCACGATGCCACGGCGTTTCTCTCGATGACCGACGGCCCGGCATGGCGCAGTCGTGCCGTCGCGCCGACCCGTCTCTCGCCCATCCTGGGCGTCTTCTTTGCCGCACTCGCGGCGACGCCTTTGGCCACGCACGCGGGAGATCTGCTTCGCGGCGGGGCCGGCGCCGGCGGGCGCGGCAATACGCCCGGGAGCAATCCGAGCAGCGCCCAAGCTACGGCCCAGGCTCGCGCCAATGCGCAGGACATCCTCTCCCGGACAACGCAGGCGGTAAAGGCGGTGCAGGCCATGCAGAATGTCGCCCGCTCCTCAGCCGTGAGCTCCAATGCCGGGCGGAATCCGGTGAATGGACTTCAACTGCCTGACGTCCCGAACGGGCTGACACCCGGCGGGTTGGTGGTGGCACCCGGTGGCGTCTGGCAGGGCGCCCGACAACCTCAGCAGACGACCAGCGGCAGCCAGACGCTGGTCAACGTCCAGCAGACTTCTCCTCAAGCCGTCCTCACCTGGAGTTCGTTTAACGTCGGCAGGAATACGTTGCTGAATTTCGATCAGTCCTTCGGCGGCAATCAAACCAGCCAGTGGATCGTTTTTAACAAAGTCAACGATCCGACTGGTGTCCCGTCGCAGATTCTCGGCTCCATTCAGGCCAACGGTCAGGTGTTTGTCATCAACCGCAACGGCATCATCTTTAGCGGGTCTTCCCAGGTTAACACGCACGCTCTTTTCGCCTCGTCGTTGCCGATCAATGACAACCTGATCAACAGCGGCTTGTTGAATAACCCGAACGAGCAGTTCCTCTTTAGCGGGCTGACCATTCCCGCCGGGACCGGGACAAATGCCACCCCCGCGTTCACCCCTGACCCCTTGCCTCCCGGCCAGGTCTATGGCGACGTGACCGTGGAAGCTGGCGCCACCCTCACGGCGCCGACCACCGCGTCGCATGTCGGCGGGCGCGTCGTGCTCGTCGGTGCCAATGTAACCAACAACGGCGCCATTTCGACCCCGGATGGCCAGACGATCCTCGCCGCCGGTCTGCAGGTTGGCTTTAACGCCCACACGACGAACGATCCCAGTCTGCGCGGCCTGGATGCCTATGTGGGCATGGTCACCGACCCCAGTGGGGTAATTAAGCAAACCAGTGGCACCGCGACTAACAATGGATTGCTCGAAACACCGCGCGCCAGCACGATTATCACCGGCGCGGCGGTCAACCAAAACGGGGTCATCGACAGCAGCACCTCGGTCACTCTCAACGGCCGGATCGATCTTCAGGCAAATTACAATTCGACGCCCAACTCCAATTACGACGCCACCAAGCCCTTGAATGCGCCGGAGTTTTTGCCGGCTGCGTCGGGGACTGTTACGCTCGGTGCCGGTAGCGTGACGCGCATTCTGCCGGAAGTCAGCAGCAACGAGACTGTCGCGGGCACGCAACTGGCCCTGCCCTCTCTGGTCAATATCCAAGGCAAGGCAATTCATTTGGGAACAAACTCGGTTCTGCTGGCCCCGGGAGCCGCGCTTCCCACCGGTTCAGGCGCCGTGGTCCCCGTCAGCAGCGAACCGCTGGCTGGCAGTAACCTGTTCAACTTGCAGGCGGGCGTTAGCATGAGCGCCGGAACGTGGGCGGTCGTCGGCACGACCACTCAATTTTTGCTCAGCGGCGGCCAGATCTATGTGGATCGCGGAGCGTTGGTCAATGTAGCGGGCTCGACTGACGTCTCCGTGCCGGTGGGCCAGAACATTCTTTCCGTCCAATTCCGCGGCGGAGAACTGGCCGACTCGCCGGTCCAGCGCGACGGCGTGTTGCGTGGCATTTCGCTCGATATCGATCTGCGCCAGACGGGGGTTTTCAATGGAGTGGCGTGGATCGGGACCCCCCTGGCCAACGCCTGGGGGTTTGTGAATCTCATTCAGCGCAACGTCGCGCAACTCACGACCACGGGAGGATCCGTCGCCCTCAAGGCGGGCGATTCCGTGGTTCTGCAGAACGGGTCCACGATCGATGTCTCCGGCGGTTACATCAACTACCAGGGTGGCATGGTGCAAACCACGCGACTCATGTCCAACGGACAACTCGTCGACCTCTCGCAAGCCACCCCGGATCGCGTCTACTCGGGCATTTACACGGGCCAATTTACCGTCAGTCATTCGGCGTGGGGTGTGACCAACCAGTTCACCAGTCCACTGGCACTCACCGGTACGCATTTCGAGCAAACCTATGTCAACGGTGCGGCGGGCGGCCAAATCTCCATTTCCGCAGCCAGTGTGGCGCTCGATGGAACATTGCGCGGAAATACCGTCACCGGTCCGCGCCAGGAAAGCAACGCTCCTGCAGGTGGCGCGCTCGCCATCAATATTCAGGAACAGAATATTTCGGCGGGCACGATTTCCCCGACGCCACCGTCCATCTATTTTCTGTCGAATAATAATCCGGCAGCCGCCGATCCATTCGCCGTGGACTCCACGGGGGCGCCGTTGCCCCTGCGCACGGATCGCCGGTCGCAAGTTTTCCTCGACCCCAATTTGGTCAGCACCGATGGGTTTGCCACTCTCAATATCTCCAACGGGGATGGGTCGATCACCGTGCCGAACGGCGTCACGTTGAAGACACCAGCCGGCGGGTCGATTACGCTGGCCGGCGCAAATATCGATGTGGAAGGCCAGGTCATCACTCCTGCCGGCAGCCAAAGCTTTACCACTTACGACTTATCACCGAGCAATGGATCGCTCCCCGACAAGGCGCCAGCCATCCCGGGAAGAGGTCTGTTTACTCTCGGCGCGAAAGCCACCCTCAGTTCCGCCGGCCTCGTCGTGGACGATCGCCCGTCTTCTGCGACCGCCTTCCAGAATCCGTTGACCGCAACTTCGGTTGCGTTGACCTCGACCATTTTGGGAGTGACCACGAGCACTTCTTCGGTCACCACCACGAACGGCGGCTCCATCGCGATTCAAAGCTTCAGCAGCGATCTCCTGCCGGGCAGCGTAATCGATGCTTCCGGCGGTGTGGCTTTTTCCGGCACTGGCAAACGGACTTATGGCAACGGCGGCAGCATCACCATTCAGGCTGGCCGCGATCCGCTGAACACCTTTTTGAACGGGGGTCATCTGGAACTCGGTTCGACATTGAAGGGATTTGCCGGCGGCACCGGTGGTTCGCTTTCCATCCAGGCCCCCTTGATTCAGGTCGGCGGAACGACGTCACCAAACGGCGCACTCGTGTTCTCGCCGCAATTCTTCGACGAAGGCGGCTTCGCCAACTTTACCCTCAGCGGCATTGGTGGTCTGGATGCCAGCGGCAACGTCATTCCCGCGGTGAGAATCGTCGCCGGCACTATCATTTCGCCAGAGGCGGAAAGTTACGTTGCCGCTTCCACCGGTGGGCCGGGCGGCGGCCCGCTCTTGTACCCGGTCCTGGAACCCATCGGTTTCCGTTCACCGGTGAGCCTCACCTTCAATGCGCTGGGCAGCGTGGATTCCAATTCCAGCGCCACCACTCCCAACTTACTGGCCTTCCGCGGTGATGTGGTCGTGGAAGCCGGCGCCGTCATCAAGACCGATCCCCAAACGAGTTCGACTGGCGGGGTAACGATCAAGGGATACACCGCCACGGTGTTAGGCAGCATCATCGCCCCTGGCGGAACGATCTCCGTCACGGGTGCATCGACGTCGGCCACCGCCTTTCCGGGTGTGGGGGGAACCAATGCTCTGGCCACCGTCTATCTGGGTCCGCAAAGCCTTTTATCCACCGCCGGAGCCGTGGTTCTGATTCGCGACCATCGCGGGTATTTGTCGGGCACCGTTCTCCCCGGAGGGAATATCAATATCTCCGGCAATATCGTCGCCGACGCGGGCGCTGTCCTCGATGTATCCGGCACGTCGGGCATCCTCGATTTGTCACCGGCCCTCAGCGGCGCGAGCACCTCGCTATTGGGCGCGCTCTCCGGTTCGGTCGTGCAGCCTCTCTCCTCCGGGACGAGTTTTGCCTTTCACGGATTGATCGTCCCCAGCAGCCTGCTCGGTCTTTCGACGGGTACGGCGGCGAACGGTCTCAATGGATCGTTCTCCGGTTCGGCAGTCATGCCCACCCGTGTGGATAGCAACGGCGGTTCAATCACCCTCACCGGAGGTGAACTCCTGGTGACCAATGCCAGCCTTCTCGGTGCGGCCGGCGGCCCCACGGCATTAGGCGGAAACTTGAGTGTCAGTTCCGGTCGTTTTGCGCCTCCCGGAGGCACTGTCCAAACACCACTGGACCCGACGCTCATCGTTGTCCAAACACCGCAGACCAATCCCCAACCCAACCACGGGGCGGGTCAAAGCGTGATCGGCAATCCCGTGGTGGACGCCACGGGCAACACGATCGTCGGCGGAGGATATTTCGCCGCCAATGCTTTCCAGAACGGCGGCTTCGATTCCCTGACTCTCGGCGGCACCGTGCAATTTTCCGGTCCGGTCTCCATCCAGGCGCGCAACACCCTGACCGTTGGCACGTCCGGCGTCATCCTCGCGAATTCCACCGTCAATTTGAGCGCCCCACACGTCGTCCTCGGGCAACCCTTCGTTGCACCGTTGCAGTCTTCGGAAGTGGTCGCCCCCCTGCAGTCGAGCCTCGGCGATTTCCACGCTACTCCCGGCTTCGGTTCCGGCAGTTTGACGATCTCGGGGAGCTTGATCGATGTCGGCAACCTCCTGCTTCAGAATATCGGACACACCAGCTTGATCGCCGATGGTGGCGATATTCGCGGCGACGGCACCTTCGACGTGGCGGGAGATCTCTACCTGCGCGCGGGGCAGATTTACCCGGCCTCCGCCACCACCTTCAACATCGCGGCCTACGATCGGAATATCCTCGTGGCCTCCAGCACGGCAGGCAGCCAGACAGTGACTCTCGCCTCAGCCGCTTTGCCGCCCGGCTTCGGGATAGGCGCGCCTTTGCTGGGATCGACAGTCTCGGCTATCAGCGGCACGACAGTCACTTTGGCCGCGGGCGCCAATGCAACCGTGACTTCGGCCGAAGTGGTCTTTGCGCCCGGCTCGGGTTCGATCACCATCGCGGGTTCCGGTCTCCGCCAATTGCCTCTTTCAGCGACCGGGAGTCTGAATATCTACGCCTCGAATATCGCGCAGGGAGGCGTCTTGCGGGCGCCGCTCGGCACCATCACGTTGGGCTGGGATGGGACCGGCGCCGCCCCGACGAATGTCCTCAGCGGCACCGCCGTTCCTGTCGCGCAGCAGATCACGCTCCTGCCAAACAGCCTGACTTCCGTCTCCGCGATCGATCCCATCACCGGCCAGGGCGTCCTCATCCCCGATGGCTTCGTCATCAATGGCACGCAGTGGATTGATGCAACCGGCGTCAACATCGTCAGCGCAGGCGTGCCTGGCAAAGCGATCACCATTTCCGGTTCCAAGGTCACCGACCTGGCCGGCTCCACTCTCGATGTCCGCGGTGGTGGCGACTTATATGCCTATCAGTTCGTTCCAGGGAATGGCGGCAGCACCGATATTCTCGGCTCCGGGGCTGCGCCAGCGCCGTGGGACGGCACCACCACCTACTCCGCGGGGACACTGGTTACTTTCAATGGTGCGACTTGGACGGCTCGCGTTTCCACCAGTGGGGTGACGCCTTCGACCAGTCAATACTGGTCACAGGTCCCGCAATCCTTTGCGGTCATTCCGGGGTATCAGTTCGATTACGCGCCCTACGGCACATTCAATACCTCCGGCGGCGCCGAAAACCTGGCTTCCAAGGTGGCCGTTGGTTACACAAGTAGCAACCTCAAAGGCCGGCCAGCAGGTCTATCTCAGCGCGAGCAGTGGGCTGCCGGCTGGAACCTATACCTGCTCCCGGCTCGTTATGCGCTGCTGCCCGGTGCCGTTCTCGTCACTCCGCAAAGCGGAACGCCGCTCGGCACCATAAGCATGACGGATGGGTCGAGCGTCGTCGCCGGCTACACGCTGAATGGCTTTGACTCAACCAACCCGGGCAAATCTCTCGTGTCATCGTTCGACGTCGCCAGTTCTGCGGTCACGCGAAACCGGGCCCAGTATACGGATTATTTCGGCTCCGATTATCTCAACACCCAGATCTCGCTCAACGGCGGCCAGGTGCCGCGTCTGCCGATCGACTCCGGCACGGTGGCCATCTCCGGGAATCAATCGCTGATCTTGCAAGGCACCATCTACGGTCGCAGTGCCGCGGGAGGCCGCAATGCCGCCGTCGATATCAGTACCGACGAAAACATCCTCATCGGCGGGCCCAATGGCTCCGCGCCTGCGGGCACGGTTTATTTGAATGCCTCGCTGCTCAACTCCTATGGGGCGGAAAGTCTGCTCATCGGCGGTTTGCGGCAGGTCACCTCCACTGGCACGACCATTACCGTCAACACGCCGAACATCGAGCTCAACAACGCCGGTGCCCCGTTGATGGGATCGGAGATCATGCTCGCCGCCAGTCAGACGATCACTTTGGATCCCGGCGCCGAAGTTATCCAAAGCGGCGTCCTTTCCTCCAAGAGTGCCTCGCCGGTCATCAATATCGGCAATTCGGCGGTGGCAGGGAGCGGCAACGGCGTATTTTTGCGCGTCAGCGGTCTGGATGTTCCGCTGGTTCGGGCCGGCTTTACCACCTCGGCCACCAGCAGCGTCCCGGATCTGGTCATCTCCGCGGGAGCGACCGTCTCGGGTTTGAGCGTCACGCTGGATTCCACCGCCGCTGCGTCGCTCAGTCCCGCAGCCATACTCAACGGTCAGTCGATGACCATCGACGCCGGACGCATCAGCGTCGTGCTGCCGGGTGCGGGAACTTTGCTCGCCAACCCTGGCCTCGTCCTTCAAGGCTCGTTGCTGGACGGACTCGCCGGAGCAGGCCGTCTATCTTTGACGGGTTACTCCTCCATTGATCTCTACGGGAACGGCCAGTTTTCACCGAACTCTCTCGCTCTGCACACTCCCGATCTCCGCGGAGCCGATGGGGGCGCCGTGGTCATCAATACGACTCAGTTCTCGTTGGATAACGTCCCGGGACAAACCGGCGCTGGGCCAATCCCGCCTGCACAACCGCTCGCCGGCACTCTCACAGTCAATTCCCAAGCGATCGTCATCGGCCAGGGCCAGGCGAACATCGATCAGTATGCAACCGTCGCCTTCAACGCCTCCAACGGAGTGCTGTTCCAGGGCACTGGCGGACTGAATATCGCCGGCGCGCTGACCATCACGGCACCGTTGCTGACCGGAGCCAAGCTGGCCAATCAAACCATCACCACCGGTGGTGCGCTGGACATCGAGCCGATAGCCGGCGGCGGCGCCAGTTCCTTGTCCAGCGGACTCGCCGCGACGCTCACTCTCGCCGGATCCAGCGTCACGGAAAACAGCGATATCCTGCTTCCAAGTGGCACTCTCTCGCTCCACGCCACTGGCGCGGGTGGTAATGTCACCGTGGGCGGAACTCTGGGCGTCGGCGGGATCACCGAACAGTTTTACGATCTCTTTGCCTACACCGATGCGGGACAGATTACCCTGGCCTCAGACAAAGGCAACGTCTCGGTGGTCACTGGCGCGAAGCTCGATGTTACCGCTTCGTCCGGAGGTGGAAACGCCGGAACCTTGTCGGTGAGCGCTCCGAACGGCAGCTTCTCCGTGGCGAATAACACGATGTTTGGCCAGGGTGGTGAGGGAGGCACCAGCGGAAGTTTCAATCTCGACGTCAAGACGGTGCCCAACGACACCGTGGCGCCGATCGATCTCGCGCTCGACGCCGGCGCTTTCGCGCAGTCCCGCAACTATCGCATCCGCAACGTCGTCAATACGGCCGCCAACACCATCACGGTGGGCAACGCCACGAGCCTGAATTATACACTGTCCTCCGATGTCGGTTCGATTCTCGCCACCGGCACGATCAATGCCTCAGGCCCGCAAGGCGGCTCGATCAATTTGATTTCCGCCGGAAGCGTCACCCTGGCCTCCGGTTCCGTGCTCACCGTCGCCGGCACGCAAGGGTTCAGTGCCGATGGCAAGGGCGGTTCCGTGTCGTTGGAAGCCGGTTCGGAAACCAATGGGAACCTGACTCTGGTTGCCTTGGGCACCGGCCCGCAAGTCAATGTCCAGAGCGGGTCGACCATCATCCTCTCCGTGGCGGGCAATGTGCCAGCCAGCTCTGTGGTGGCGGTGGCAAACACTCCGGTGAATCTGCCGGCCATCGACCAGGGAATCGATGTCCTCACGACTACCACCGCCGGCATCATCAACTTTGCCGACGGAACCACTGCAGCCATTGCCGCCAACACTCCCACTTCCGTAGCCGGCGCCGTTTCCGTAACATTGGCCAGCAATGGCACGGTCAACTTTGCCGGCAGCGCCGCGAAGGGTGACCTCACAGGTACTCTGCACATCCGTGCGCCCCAGGCGGCGGGTAATAAGGATCTCCAGGTTGCGCCCATCATGGGTACGATCGTCGATGCGTCGCAGATCGTCCTGGAGGGTTACACGGTGATTAAACCAGCCAACGGCACTATCAATAGTACGGTTGAAACTCAGGTCCTCACAAATGGGAACGCCTTTGTTGGTGCGAACGGAACCACGACCGCGAGTTATACCGCGATGCTCAATCGCCTTCTGCCAGGCAGCCAACTGAGTGCTTACTCGGGAGTAACCCTCATCGAACCGGGCGTCGAGCTGGTCAATACTTCCGGCGACCTTACGCTGACGAACAACTGGGACCTATCGACCGACCGGTTTGGCCCCAAATCCGCCGCAGGCGACCTCACCCTCCGCACCTCCGGCAATCTTATCTTCAACTTTAAGGACAGCTTGAGCGATGGCTTTGGCCCAGGCGCCAGCACTCTTTGGACGGCCAACCTCATGCCGGCCGGCAGCCAGTCATGGTCTTACCGCCTCGTAGCCGGTGCCGACTTCTCCGCCACCGATTACCACAAGGTGCAATCCTTGAGCACGCTGGCCGCGAATAGTGGTTCATTGTTGTTAGGCAAAGGCGCCACCGCCCTGCCGACGAGCAGCGCCACACTCCGGTCGAACATCATCCCGAACTTTTACCAGACCATCCGCACCGGAACGGGCAGTATCGATATCGTCGCCGGGCGTGACGTGCAGTTGCTCAATCCGTTGGCGACGATTTACACCGCCGGTACCCAGGCCCCAGCCATGGCCGATTTCGATCTGCCCAATCTGCCCTACACCGTCGGCCTTAGCGGCGCCCAGACCCCATTCTACCCGGTGTTTTACAGCATGGACGGCGGCCGGGTGACCATCACGGCGCAAAACAATATCACTCACCTGGGAGTCAACGGTGTCGCGGACTCCAGCAAGGAGATGCCTACCGATTGGTTGTATCGCCGTGATTTTGTAGATCCGACCACCGGTCAATTTGGCTCGGTCGGATTGGGTAGAGGGGACATCGCCTCCACCACCTGGTGGGTCGATTTCAGCAATTTCTTCGAAGGGGTCGGCGCCCTGGGTGGCGGCAATGTCACCATGAATGCGGGCAACAACATCACCAATGTGGATGCGGTGATTCCCACCAACGCGCGCATGCCCAAGGGGACTCCGAATAGCTCCAATCTACTCGAACTGGGCGGTGGCGATCTCGTTGTCCACGCCGGCGCGGATATCGATGGCGGCGTTTACTATGTCGAACGTGGCACAGGCACACTGCAAGCCGGCGGCACCATTCACACCAACGCCACCCGGGCCGCGACGATCGGCGCTGCGACCACCGCCGACCAACTGCCCACGACTCTCTTTCTCGGTCAGGGAAGCTTCGATGTCAGTGCTCGCGGAAATGTCCTCCTCGGACCGGTCGCCAACCCGTTCCTCCTCCCTTCGGGCATCGACAACAACTTCGCGTATCGTTCGTATTTCTCCACCTACGCACCGACCGATTTCGTAGACGTCTCCTCTCTTACCGGGGACGTTACCATCAAAGACAACGCCTCGGGCGGCGTCGGCTCGCTGGCGGCCTGGTACACCAGTCAGTACTTTTCCACCGGAAAAGCTGCCGTGGTCAGCCAACCGTGGCTGAAAACGTATGAATCGAATTTTGTCCCCGGCTTCGCGGTCGCGGCCACATTGATGCCACCGACTCTGAACGTAACCACGTTTACCGGTAACATCGACCTGATAGGGACCATCACCTTAACCCCTGCCGCGACTGGTACGCTCAATCTCCTCAGCGCCGGCGCGGTCAATGGCTTCCAACCGAACACCATTACGGGCGGCATCAACCAATGGGGAGCGAGTACCATCAATATCTCGGACGCTGATCCCGCAAATATTCCCAGCATCTTGCAGCCTTTCGCCGCGGCTAACGATATCGCGCTGACGAACGCGAACACGTTGAGTTCATTTTCCACCATGTTTACGGAGTCTGGCTCCATCACGGGGACATTTGGCTCAACTCAGAACAAGGAGGCCTTGCACGACAGCAGCCTCCTGCACGCCGGCGATACGACACCCATCCATATTTATGCCAACGGGGGCGACGTCTCGGGCATTTCTCTCTTTGCCCCCAAAATGACGGACGTTCTGGCGTCCCACGACATCACCGATATCGGCTTGTACATCCAAAACGTCAGCGACCAGGATATCTCGGTCGTATCCGCGGGACGCGACATCATCCTTTACGATCCGAACTCCGCCCTGCGCCAGCAGGCGCAAACCCCCGGCAATGCCATTCCGGCGTTCTCGGTGACATCCTTTACGCCCGCCTCGCCGAGGGCCGGCGATGTTCAAATCAACGGTCCCGGAACCGTGGAAGTGCTGGCTGGACGCAATCTCGATCTGGGCGACGGCCCCAATAACCCGGACGGCACCGGCGTCGGCATCACCTCCAATGGCAATGCTCGAAACCCGTTCCTGCCCTTCGAGGGCGCCAATATCATCGCTATGGCGGGCATCGGTGGCCCTGGGGACCTGACTCAAAACAGCTCCCTCGATTTCAATACCTTCATCACGAAAGATCTGACCACCGGAAGCCCGTATCTCGCCGAACTCGGGATCAAGGCGACGGATCTCTCGTCGATGTCGGATGAGCAAAAGGCACGCGTCGCGCTCGAGGCATTCTATCTCATTCTCCGGGATGCCGGCCGGGCGCAAACCGCCGGCACCGGCACGTACTCCACAGGCACGGATGCCATCACCAGCCTATTCGGCACCAGTCACACGTTGGGAGATATCAACACGCGTTCGCGCACGATCGTGACAGAAAGCGGCGGTGACATCAGTCTCGCCGCGCCTGGAGGTTCCCTCACTTTGCAGACCTCCACGGCCACCGCGACACTGACCCCGCCAGGCATCATCACCCAGGACGGTGGCAACGTGAATATCTTCACCAACAGTGACGTAAATCTCGGTGTCTCCCGTATCTTCACCCTGCGGGGAGGCAATATCATCATCTGGTCCTCGACCGGTAACATTGCCGCCGGTAGTTCTCCGAAGACGGTGGTCTCGGCACCGCCCACCCGCGTGCTCATCGATCCCGTCAGTGCCGACGTCAAGACGGACCTTGCCGGTCTGGCCACTGGCGGCGGCATCGGCGTGCTGGCCACGGTCGCCGGCGTGGCGCCTGGTAACGTCGATCTGGTCGCCCCGAATGGCACCGTGGACGCCGGCGACGCGGGCATCCGCGCGACCGGCAACTTGAATATCGCCGCCACCAAGGTTTTGAACGCCGACAACATTACGGTTTCGGGCACCACCACCGGTGCACCGGCTGCGGTGGTTCCTGCGGCGCCGAATATCGGCGGATTGACGGCCGCCAGCAATGCCGGGGCGGCCGCGGCCGGTCAGGCAGATCAAACCAAGCAACAACAGGAACAGGCGCCTGTCGCCACGCCGGATTCGGACATCACCG
Source organism: Chthoniobacter flavus Ellin428 (assembly GCF_000173075.1). Classification (GTDB taxonomy): domain Bacteria; phylum Verrucomicrobiota; class Verrucomicrobiia; order Chthoniobacterales; family Chthoniobacteraceae; genus Chthoniobacter; species Chthoniobacter flavus. The sequence continues at coordinate 103,236 of NZ_ABVL01000020.1, read as the reverse complement.
TGGAAGTGGTGGGTTACGGGGGCGGCGAAGGCGGTGCCTCGAGCAGCGAAACTCCACAATAGAATCCCATCCATTCCATGTCTCAGCAGATCTCTCATTCTCTCCTTCCATTAATATTGGCCGCCATGTTCATCCCCGAGACGGCCCTCCTGGCACAACCAGATCTCGAGAGCACCAAGGCTTCCGCCGAGCGTGGAGATGCCGAAGCGGAATTCCAACTCGGCCGGGCCTACGATCGTGGTGAAGGTACGCCCAAGGACCGTGCGAAAGCGGCGGAGTGGTACCGCAAGTCCGCCGACCAGGGTAACCTCAAGGCCCAGAACAATCTCGGTACTCTCTACCGGGAGGGCTTCGGAGTGTCCAAGGATGATGCCGAGGCGGTGAAATGGTATCGTCTGGCTGCCGAGCAGGGCGCCTCGCTGGCTCAGGACAACCTTGGCCAGTTGCTCACCAAGAGCACCGCGGTCCCGCATAACTTCAAGGAAGCGGAGGAGTGGTTTCGCAAGTCCGCGGACCAGGGTTTTTCCCTCGCTGAGTTTCATCTCGGCGAACTCTATTTCCGTGGCGGAGACGATTTCGCCCCCGACCAGGCAAAGGCCATCGAGTGGCTGACCAAAGCCGCGGCCGGCAAAAACGCCTCGGCCCAAAATCTTCTCGGTCAACTTTACGAAGACGGAAAAGGTGTGGAAAAGAATGTGCCTAAAGCGGTGGAGCTCTTCCGGGCTTCCGCAGAACAAGGAAGCGCCTTGGGCCAGGAAAATCTCGGACGCCTCTATTCCGTGGGCAAGGGCGTGGAGCAAAGCATGCCCCAGGCATGGCTCTGGCTAAAACTCAGCGAGCAACAGGGCAACAAATTCGCGGAGAAGCGCCTGATGGAACTCGAATATATGATGGGCCTGGATAACATCGCGAAGGGTAAACATCTCCTCGAGGAGTATCGGAACCATGCCTCGACCGCGGCGCGCCGGGAAACGCCTGCCAACGGCCAACCCCATTAATCCTAAGCTCCTAATTCGGACCGGTGATCTGCAACCGTACGAAGCCAAAAGGCTTGCCGTTTTGCGCGGCGGGAGCGGCGACGGTCACCGCTTGGATTTCGCCGTCGTCAGCCATCACCGTGGGCGTGGCGTTGCTCGTCACCCAGTTCTGGAGATCGTTGCTGAACTGCACGGTGTAGACCAGCCCCACGGCGAGATAATCGTCGCGCCGTCCAAAGAGCACGGAATACTGGGTATTCACGCCACTGCCGGTGACAACGACGCTTAATCCGCCACGATGCACAATCGTTCCGCCGGAAAGGCTGATCGAACTATCGTCCGCCGCGGCCGGGTTCATCCCGAACGCCCACTCGAACAGATTGAGCACTCCATCTCCATCGAAGTCGGCCAGCGGGCCATTGAGCGCTCCGGTCACACCGTGGCTGGCCGCCCAGGTGGAGTAGTTCGCGTAAACGTCGAGCGTGACCGTCGCCGGTGCACTCGTCAGGTTGAACTCGTTGGTGCAGGTAAAGGTGAAACTGTCGAGTCCAACGAAACCATTCACCGGCGTGTAGGTGAGATTCGGCGCCGTGCCGGAAAGTGTGCCGTGCTGTGGCTGGGTGGTGACCTGGAACGTCATCGGCTGAACGGGATTGTTGGTATCCGTGCCGGTGAGGGTGACAGCCGTGGCCGTATTCAACGGCACGAGCACCCTTTGCAGCGTGGCAGTCGGGGCGATTCCGTTGGTCGTGCCCAGGATCTTGACGTCATCGATGTTCCAACCGGAATAGGCCAACGCGCCGCTGGCGATCTGGTACCCCCACCGGACATAGACCGTTGATTGGTTATCCGCCACGCTGGAAATATCGTACTGCACCGTTTGCCACGAGGAATCGGTGACCGCCGAGGTGCCGTTGTTCCAGACGTTGGTCCAATTGGTTCCGTCCTTGGAGATATCGACGGTGGCAAACGCGTTGGGCTGCACATCGGTATTGAGCCAGCGCGCAAAACGCAGTCGCGTGGCCGCGTTCCCCGTCAGGTTGAATGGCCCCGCGGTGAGATAGAATGGGCCTCCCGGGGTGAGAGAGTAATCGCCGGAGAGATTGACTCCGAGCACTTTCGCTCCCGTCGCTCCACTCGTCGGATCGTGCGTTCCATTGGCTCCGCCGCCACCGGTCGGCGTGCCCCACGCCCATTCTCCCTGGCGCGACCAGCCTGGGTCGGTGTCGATGGTGTTCGTGTAAGTGGTTTGGTCAACGATGAGCAGCGCACTGCTCGTGGTATTGCCCACGCTATTGCTCGTATTGGTAAAAGTAATCGTGTCATTGTAGGCGCCCATCGCGAGTGAGTTGGCGGCCGTATTGATGGAGACCGTCACGTTCGTACTGGAATTGGGCTGGATGGTCCCGCTGGTCGGTGAGATCGTCAGCCAACTCGCCGTCTTGGTGGCCGACCACAACATCGCCGCGGTGCCGGTATTTTTGATGCTGAACGTGGTGCTCGCGGGAACAAAGGGGCCTCCCCCCGGACCAGTGGAATTCACCGCATTGCCGCTCACGACCATCGCCGGAGAGCCATTCACGGTCAGTGACGCGGCGATCGCCGTATTGCCATCACCGGAAGTCGTATTCGAAAATAGGATGTTGTCGGAATAGCTGCCGACGGCCTCGCCGTTGGCCACGGAAGTATTGATCGAGACCGTCACCGTCGTGCTCGCGCCGGCCACGAGTGAACCGCTGGTTGGAGAGAGGGTCATCCAACTAGCCGTTTTTTTCGCGGTCCAACTCAAGGTGAAATTTCCGGTGTTTTTGAGCGTGTAGGTCGCACTGGCAGGTGAGAAGGGCCCTCCTTTCAGCCCGTTCGGGTTGAACGAAGTGGCCGGCGAGACCGTCAGGAACGCCGACTTGTCGTCCAGTTCGTCGATGTAGGAGAGTCCGGTCTGATAACCCGACGACGCGGCAGAGATCGCCACCGCTTGCTTGCCGATGAGCCCCGCCTGCTCTGGCGCGGTGACGGTGAAGTTGGCGCTGGTCTGTCCCGCCAGGACAGTCACGGAAGCAGGAACCGAAAGGAGTGTGCTATTACTCGCGCTCAAGTTTACCGCGGTGTCCTGGCCGGGCGCGACCGGCAAAGTCACGGTAGCGGAAACGGACGTCCCCTCCGTCACCGTCGCCGGCATACTGACGACGATCGGCGCCACCGTGAAAGAAGTGGGATCGGACGGGATGCCGTTGGCAATCACGTTGAGCGAATAAGTGTCCGCCGGCAAACCGGTGGGCAGGGTGAACTCGGTAGTGACCGCCGTGCTACCGGTTTGCACGCTCGTGCGGCTCCAATTATAGGTCCGCGCAAAATAGACCGTTCCTCCGCTCGAGGTCAGACGGACGATGGGGTAATTGCTGGCGTTCTGGTTGTCGTCGCCATAGGCCGAGCCTTCCGAAATGCCGTTGAGTTGCGTGCCAACGAGATGAAATGAACCGTCCGAGTTTTGCGTAATGCTGCTGATCGTGGGCTGGCCCGCCACCAGCGGCGTGCCGCTGGGCTGATAGTCGTAGAGCTGGGTGCCGTCATTCGAATAGAGGACCGTTCCATCCGGCACGACCAGCATGTTGCCGATGTAGGCGGATTGGCTCAATGAGGTCCCCGTGGGTGCGTTGACTTGCGTGAACGTATTGGCGACATAGTCATACTCGTAGAACGTCGTGGGTGTCGGAAAATGATTACCCGAAGTCGGCGTGGGCGAAACGGAGCAAAGAATGATCCCGTTGGGCATCATCGCGCCCGGGGCGTCGGGCGCTCCCGAGCTATTGGGAATATCCGGGCCGGCGATCCAGCTCCCATTGGCCGTGCTGCCGGAGGGTGTGTAAATGGCCGTGTGGCCGGTCGCTCCGAGGAAGATGCTCTTTCCATTGGGCAGCAGAAATCCCGGCCCCGACTCGAGGCCGTACGGATCGTAAATCGACACGGGAACGGTGGCGTCGGTGATCCACTGGTTCAGCGACGGGATATAGCGCTCGGAATTGGTCGTGAGCCGGTCGATGAACAGGATGCTGTCGTCCGGCTGCTTGATCCACATGGATTCATTGTGAATGCCATTGGTCGTCGGCCCCGCGGTCCAGGTGTTGGCGACGGGATTGTAGATAATCGTTTGTTTCAAGGTGCCCTGCACCAGGGCGACGATCACGCGACCGTCGGGCAGGATCTCGGAATTGGCGTCGCTGAAAGTGGCGTTGGCCGATGGCAACTCCGTCCAGACATTGGTCAATGGATTGTAGACTTCCGCAGTGGTGTGACCGGTGCCGTATTCGCCGCCGGCCACGAATATTCGCCCGTCCTTCAACATCTGGGTCGCGCAATAAAGACGGCTGTCGTGCATCGCCGCGATCGTGCTCCAGGTGCCCGTAGCATAGTGACCCTGGCTGTCCGGCGTGAGCCGATACCAGGCGGTGCCATTGTTATTTTGTGCCAGAACCGTGCCATCCGAAAGCAGGACCATGAGTCCGATCGTCCTCGGCGCCCTTTGCGTCAATGGAGTCCAGGAACCGGCGATGGCAGAGCAGGCAAAGATGCCGAGCGTCGCGAGGACGAGTGCGAGACGAGTGACGTGCGAAATGAAATCCGCCGAGGGAAGGCTGGAGTCGGAATCATCTGGCATCATCCTATTTAGCCAGGGTGCCTCAAATCCCACGAGAATTTTTGGCCGCGGTCTGGGGAGAGACAGGAAAGTTGAGGGTTGTTTTCTTGAATTCGCCGGCTGCGCTTAGCGCGGGGGGGGCTGGATCACTTGCACCCGGCGGCGGACTTGCGGGCTCGCGGAAGGCGGGGCCGGTTGTCCAATAGGGGGCTGACCAATAGGAGGTTGTCCCGGAATCGCTTTCGGCATCAAAGGCTGGTTGTTCACCGGGCGCGGCCCGCCATTTGCCACTGCTCCCGGCACCGGCGACGTGCCGGGGTGCGGCGCCGGCGTCGCCTTCATTTCCGCTTCGTTGAACTCCAGCTTGGCCGTCTCAGTCCCCTTGCGCAGGGTGACGGTACTCTTCCCGACGGCTTCCGACCAGGTGACGCTCGCCAGGGCGACACCAGACACGGTGTCATTCTTCCCGAAAAGCGAAAACTGCGTGCTCAGATCGCGGCTTTTGATCGTCACAAAATCTTCGTCGCCCACCCGCGCGATCCCACTGACAAACCAATTCGCGGCAAAAGAGGCGGTCGGAGCGGACGGCGGAGCCTCGACCGTGGCTACCGCAAACGGCGAATGCGCGCGCACCGCATCGTAGCGGTTCCTGGGGAACGCCGTGGGAATCGGTTCTTCCCCCCTGCTCTGCGCGCCCGCGAAAATCAACACAGCGCCCAAAAGGAGTCGAAAGAACCGCAGCGAGGCGATGCTAAGGAAGCGCATACCAGCGAGCGATTGGGAAATGACCACGCACCTACCTAGCGTCGGCTCCATCCACTTTCAAGCGGACGTTCGCTTCACTCTTTCCACGAGAGAATCTGCGGCTTGGCCCCGCCCTTGCGCACCACGGCCTCCACTTTGCGCGTGATGTCACCACTATGGCCAATGCTCTGAATGTTCATCGTCGGATCCTGATATGAGACCAATGGTCGGAGCACTTCAAACTGGCTCGCGGTGAGCCCCAGCGCCCCAGCAATCGCATCGATACTCGGAAAAATGACGTCGTCCTCGGTGCCATCTTTGCCGTCCCGCCCGGCCCGCATCTGGAGGAACTGCTGGATGCGCGCATCGCTCAGCCCGGGGATCAATGCCAGCACCTGGGCATCCGCCGAAGCCAGGTCGATGGGACCGAGACTGTAAACCGTCAACTCATCCCGCCAGCCGGGCTGACTGGTCAGCGGGCCGGTGCCGCGGACCCGCAACAACTCATCCACGCTCAAGAGTTCCCGATTGGCCGGATGATAATCGCCGTCGTCTTCGGCGCCATTGAGCCGTTTCACATTGTCGGCATCGATATAGTCGAGCAGGCAATCCATGAACGTCTCGATCTGATGCAATTCCAGCCCCCGGCGCTGGAGATACTGCTTCATGATCGCGAGCTTCATCGGCTCCTCCCCTCGCAACAGCCAGTTGATATTCAGCTTGCCGCCTTCGCCGCGAATTCGCACCTCATAACCCACGCCGGGATAGATTTCTTCCGGCGGCAAAGGCGTCATTCGCGTGACCTGCGGATGCATGGCCAGGGTCATTCCGGAATGCGCCATGGCGCGGGCTTCGACCGTCCGACTATCCACCGCATGCGCCAGGATCCCCTGCTGGACCCACATGACCCAGGTGATCGTCGCCGCGGAAAGTAACAGCAGCGCCCACAGCACTATGATCAAGGCGGAGGCTCGGGAATGCGGCGCCGGTTTCATGGAGTCAACTGCGAGGAAGGCACGTTCAGCACCGCCTCGATTGGAGCGTCGTCTTTATGTTTCTGCAGCCGCAGCCGCACCAGGGGTGGCCGGCGTGAGCCATCCGTCCATTGGTCAACCCACGAGTTGGTCACCGAGTCGTAGTAGCGGATTTCCAAGGCGGCCATCGGGCTGATGAGCGGTTGCCAATCGTAACGATCGGTGCCCGAACCACGGGTCAACTCCACCGAAGATTTATTGGCCGCCGAGGGCCGGCGCCGCAACCCGAGTTCCGTCTCGGAGGATTTCGAATCCATCGGCTGGACGGTGAGCGTGACTTGATATTCGCCTTGGGCGGCCGTGGTCAGCAGTCCGGATCCCGGCCCACACATCCACGTCATTTCATCATTGGAAAGGCCGTGGAATTTATACGCCTTGCCGAGAAGCGCATCGGGCTCGAGCGCCGGGAGCGAGCCCAATTGGCCCTGCACCAGGTTGATCACCGCTTCCATCGACTCCCGCTCATCCCCGATCTCCGTCGAGGCCTGCATAATGAGCAGATGCGTGCTCACGAACCGATAAATCGTAAAGACGATCATTGAAACGATCATCATGGCGATGATCATTTCGAGAAGGGTGAACGCGGAGCGCGCTCTAGGGTTGCTGCGGCAAAACATAGAACGTGAGGGAACGTGTTTCCTTGTCGCCATCGCTCATCCAATCGACTGTCAACGTGACCGAGAAAAGGTTCGCCAGTTCCTGGCCATGCTCGTCGGTCTTGTGCAATTGCGTCCGCTTCTGGGTCAGGGTGAGCCCAGTGGCCACGCCGCCCAGCTTTTCGTGTGAATCCTTCGACGGAATGGCGCCTGCCTCGATCTCGGCGAAACGATTCTGCAGGACGCGGCGCGCCCGAGCTTCTTCATTCATGATTCGCTCGACGCGCAGGCCTTTCGAAACGCCCTGGCCCAGCGCCAGCACGCCGATGGCAAAGATCGCCACGGCCAGAAGCGTCTCCAGCAGCATAAAGCCCCGGTGGGAACCGCCCGCGGATCTCGTGGCCTGGTGTTTCATAACGCTTCGGACTGGATGAATGTGCCCCGCGAGGTCAACGCACTAAAGCTCACCCGCCAGTGGCCTGAAGGCCCTTTGTAACTGACAATCGCGGGCTCACAGACGCCACTGGGCCAGAACGTCCATTCCGCCGCGGGCTTTTTCGCGAGCGCTGCGGGACGCTCCAAATCGAACACCTCGTCCTTGTCGAAACCCATCTGATCCACCACCACCGGTTCCCCGTGGGCATCCCGCTCGACCCCCACCAGGGCAATGCCATGGCGCTGCCACACCAGCGTGTAGGGTTGTTGTTCCCGCAGGCTGTGGGCCCGCGCGTTGTCCGCAAACTTCTGGAACCGCTCGTAGGACTCGTGCAGGCGCTGCTCAGCCAGCAGGCCCGCCACGCTCGGCACGGCCAGCAGCATCAGCACCACCCCGATCGCCAGGGTAAGGCAGATTTCCAGCAGTGTAAAAGCGGCCCGGGGCGTGGACATCGCTGCCATACTAGCCGCGAATCGCTTCCCGGAAAACGGCAATCGTGCAAAATCTCCGCGCCGGAAAAGAGGCGCGTTTGACCGCCTCCGCCATCGGCTGCTACCATTGCGAGCTTTGCCAACCCCTCTTTCTCTGCTCTTGTCCCATCAGCCCTCATGAACTCGCGGAAAATTTTGGTTCAGGTTTTGCAGGAGACTGGTCTCGAAGAAAACGACGCCACCGAACTGGCCGCCCTGCAGCCTCCGCCCGGCGGAAGCTGGACGGTGGAGGTGCTCAATTCCGGCCGCGTGGACGAAGCCCGGCTGGCGGAACAACTGGCCCGTTCGTTCCATAATCCCTTTGTCCAGATCGAGGCGGACGGCATCGACCGCAAATCGCTCGGCCTCCTCCCCAGCCGGTTCGTTTTCAAGCATCACCTCCTGCCGCTTTCCGAAAACGAGAACACCGTTCGCGTCGCCACCTACGACGTCTTCAACCTCGTCGCCCGCCGACTCACCTCCCAACAGCTCAAGGGCAAGAACGTGGAGTGGGTGGTCGCGCCGCGCAGCCCCCTGCTCCGTGCCATCAAGTCGCTCTACGGCGTCGGCGCGGAAACCTTCGAGGAAATCCTCCTGACCGCGCGCCACTACGACGGCGAAGAGCGCGACGTGGCGCAAGACATCACCGGCGACTCCCCCGAGGCCAGCGTCGTCAAATTCGTCAACCAGATCATCCGCGAAGCGATCCAGGAACGGGCCACGGATATTCACGTCGAGCCGCTGGAGAACGACCTGCGCATCCGCTATCGCATCGACGGCATCCTCCACGAAGTCGCCGTGCCCGGGCAGTTGCGCGTGCTGCAGAGCGCGATCATTTCGCGCCTCAAGGTCATGGCCCACATGGACATCGCCGAGCGCCGCTTGCCACAGGACGGGCGGATCAATCTCAACACGCACCAGGGCGCCATCGACGTGCGCGTCTCGACCATTCCCACGGTGAATGGCGAGAGCATCTCGCTGCGTCTGCTCTCCCGCAACGAATCGCTCAGCTTCGCCCTCGACCGGCTCGGGATGAGCGATGCGCAGATGAAGATGATTCGCGCGCTCCTCCAGGAGCCGAATGGCATCATCCTCGTCACCGGCCCCACCGGCTCGGGCAAATCGACCAGCCTTTACTGCTTCCTCAGCTCCATCAATGCGGTCAGCCGGCGCATCATCACCATCGAAGAGCCGGTGGAATACCGCCTGGCTGGCGTGAGCCAGATCGAGGTGAAATCGGAAATCGGCCTGACCTTTGCCAACGGCTTGCGCGCCATTCTCCGCCAGGACCCGAACATCGTGATGGTCGGCGAAATTCGTGACTTCGAGACGGCCGAAATCGCCATCCGCGCGGCCATGACGGGTCACCTCGTGTTCTCGACGCTGCACACCAATGACGCCGTCAGCGGCATCACGCGTTTGCTGGACATGGGCATCGAGCCGTTCCTGCTGGCCAGTGTCGTCCGCTGCTTCCTTGCGCAACGTCTCGTCCGGACGATTTGCCCCGATTGCAAAGCGGAAGCCAGTTACCTGCCCGAGTACCTGCGGGAGATCAACGCGCCCATCCCCGCGGATTCCAAGCTCTATCGTGGCAAGGGCTGCGAGCATTGCCGCCAGACCGGTTATCGCGGGCGCATGGCCATCTACGAGGTCTGCGTGGTGAATGAAAACCTGCGCCGGTTGATCATCCGCAAGGAACCCGGCAGCGTGCTCAAGCAACGCGCCGCGATGGATGGCATGGATACCCTGCGCCAGGACGGCTGGCGGCGCGTGCTCCTCGGCCAGACGACGGTCGAGGAAGTGGTGCGCGTGACGCAGCAGGACGAAGCGTTGGCGGAGACGGAGTAGTGTCCTTTCTTAATCGTAATCTTTGATCCTTAATCCTTAATCTAACCGCCGGTCGGAGGATTAAGGATTAACGATCAAGGATTAAAGATTAAGGAAATACACACCGTCCGAAGACGCCTCTCCGCGTTGCGTCCTCTGCGTTTAAGTCAGGCCGACCCATCCATCCCGGCCCTTCGTCACGAAAAACGGCAGCTGCGCAAACGCTAGCTAGTGCGCATCCTGCTTCATTTTCCCCATCCCCCAGATGCCGTTGGCGACTAATACCCGCAAACTCGAACTCATTTCCTTTGTCCGTGCCCAAAAACACGACGCCTTTACCGTAGCCGGTCGAATCGACGCCCGCCGTTATCTACCACGGCAGTTTCCCGCGCCGCTGCCTTTGCTTGTCTCCCTGCAGCAATATCCCGGCTACAAGCGCATGGTCGGCGAAAATTGGATGCACTGGCATGACTATTACGAATTCTGGATGGCCACCGGCACCGGCCATTACCGCAGCGGTAATCACCAGTTTTCTTTCGCCCCCGGCGACATCATTCTGGTCGACCCATTGAAACTCCACGGGGTCGTCCGCATGGAACCCACCCATGCCCCGCTGGTCGTCTTCTTTCGCCCGGAAGCCGTGGCCGCCGCCGGGATGTCCCTGGATCGCGAATTCCTGGCAGCATGGGACCGCCGCCCGGAAAGAATCCCGCCCAAATTGACGGCCGACGCCGCGGGTTCATCAGCGGTCCATGCGGGCCTGCTGCGCCTCACCCAGGCGTGGTTTGCCGCATCGTCCGGCAAGGACCGGCAGGTGGAATTGAAATTCCGCCTGCTCGAGGTGCTCGTTGAATTGCGGCGCGCCTTCCTTTCCCGTGGCCACTCCGCACCGGACACCACGGCGCGGCGCGCCGAGCGGCATGCGCGCTTGAGCCGCGTGCTCGAGTATGTCGGCGGGCGTTCGCACGAGGCGGTGCCGCAACCGGAGGTCGCGCGATTTGCCGGGATGAGCACCAGTCGTTTTCGCGCCTTCTTCAAGGAAACGACCGGCTGGCGCTACGGCGATTACTTGCGCGATTTACGCCTGGAACGCGCCGCGCACATGCTGCGCGAGACGACCAAGAGCATCGCCGAAATCGCCTGCGATACCGGCTTCGCCGACCAAAGCCATCTGCAGCGTTTGTTCAAGGCGAAGAACGCCATTTCTCCTCTGGCGTATCGCAAACTCTACCAGACACCGTAATCGCGCGCAGCGAGCGAATTATTCAAAAATTGCGGCGAAGCATTCAAGGCAGGTGCGAGCGCAACCGCTATGCATCGATACGTCAGCCTCCCGACTATGAAGCATTCCCTCCCCTTCCTCGTGGCGCTCCTCGCGTCCATGCCCCTGCTCAGCCCCGCGCAACAAGCGACCCCGGAATCTCCCGCCATCTGGCGCGAAGTCACCGGCGTGGTGAACAATTATTCCACGGGAACGGCCGTTCCCAACTTCACCCGTCCGCACATCCCGGGCTATCGTACCACGGCCGATGGCCGCATTGCCTCGACGGTGGAGGGCTCGGGCCCGGACGGCGGGATTCCCCGGTTCACGCTCTTCATTCCGGAAAAGCTGACCCAGGCGTTTCTCCTCAACCCGGCGAGTGCCTATACGGTGTCGTCTCCGACGGTGACCCGCATCAATGTCACCAACACCTACGGCAATCCCGGCCTCGGCTCCACGAACTACACGCTGAACTCCGCGGGCGTGTCGCACGCCTGCCTTTACGATCCGGGCGCGAACCCCACGGTGGTCAACGGCGAAGACGTCTACAATGTCTATGTCTTCGTCACGAGCAACAGCGGCACGTCTCCCAACAACAAGACCCAGTTCTTCGTCACGCCGATCCAAATCACGGTCACCAATCCGAAGACGGTCAACGCGACCATCCGTCTGATTGCCAAGACCGGCGCGACCACGGGCACCCCGCAGTTCAGCTTCAACGGCTCCGCTTTTGAACCGGTCATTTGTGGCGACGGCCGGTTGCTGATCACCCGTGTGGGATCGGGCAACTTCACGTGGACCGACCCGATCACCGGGACGGCGCACGGACCGCAGGGGGTGGATATCGTGTATTCCTATTACACCGGCGGAAACGTCGCGGACGCCACGCAGTGGACGAATCTCATCCCGATCACCCACGCGCCTTACGATACGCGGATCAATACGAAATTCGGCTTCGCCATGGCGCCGTTCCGCGATGCGGAAGGAACGCTGCTGCCCGATGGAAAAGATCTCGGCGGCTCGTATCCGTGGATCGATCGCGACGCCAAGAACCTCTTCTTCGAGACCATCCGCGATCAACTCCACTATTACAGCAGCACGGATGGCACCTATAACCACGCGCGCTATCCCCAAACGAAAGTTCCCGAGGACCCGGCCGACTATTTGCAGGGTGAAGATGGCGGCATCCACCAGGGCGTTTCTTTTGTGGGGCTCTGGAGCCATGGCAAGATCGTGACCATCGACAACCTGAACAACGACGTGGACTACGCGATCGGCCAGGGCGATAGCGCGGTGTCGACGGACCCCAATCCAGTGACCGGGCCGCAGGAACGCATGGTGAACCTGTATCAGGCCAACTCTGGTCCGCTGGGCAACGAGACGGGCTGGCTGCGCATGGGCTACGGGCGCGCCACGCGCAAGATGCCCGCAGGCGAAAACGACAACGGTAACATCATCGAGTCGGTGCAGAACATGTTCAATTACCGGAACTACATGCTGCCGATCAGCTTCCGCGATGTCGCCTGGCTCATCAGCGATAGCAAGCAGGCGGACGAGCTCTCCTTCGACGACTACGTCGACCCGGATGGCTTCATCGTTTGCAACATGAGCAACCTCATCACATTCCCCTCGACGGTGGGGACCGGGATGAACGCTTTCACGAGTTGGAGCGGCTGGAATAGCAGCACGCATACGTTCAGCGGCGGGACGGTGAAACTACAGAATGCCGCGACCGCTCCGACCAGCCGCTGGATCACTCCCAAAAACGGACTGGTGCTCGGCGATGGGCGGGTGGAACCGGCCGCGGCCGGCGGGGTGCATGGCAAGGGCTTCTGGATGGACGGGACCATCGGGCTGGAATTCACCATCGACCCGCAACCGCAGAATGTGTCGTCCAAGAATTGGTACATGGGCATCTTCGTCGATTGCCGGTTCGCCGACGACACGACCGATCGGCGGCTGCTGACCTTCCCCGACGGGACGAGCGTGCATCTCTACGGTCGCAACCAGATTCTCTATGCCGATGCCACCGGCAACATCATCCATCGCATCGCCATGCCGCCGGTGAGCACAACGACTCCGGCGAGCCCGATGGACGACTTGCTGCCGGATACCGGCTGGGCGCATCTCGCCTTCCAGGTGCAGACCTCCGGCACGCTGGTTGACTTCTACTTGAACGGCATCCTCTTCGATCGCTGGCAGGACGCTTATCAAGCGCTGTTCCAGTTGCCGCCGGGGAAATTGACCATCGGTGTTCCTTCGGGCAGCGGTATGACCGGTTTCACCGGTTGGGTGGACGATTTCAAAGTCTTCGCCCACGCGGTGGATTTCGAGACAGCTTGTAACAATGCCAATGGTACTCTCATCGGCCTGCCGAGCACTTACACGGACGTGTGGAAGACCAAGTTTGCCAGCCGTTATCCAGCGTGGGTGCAAAAGGAAATCTCCAATCAACTCGCGAATAGCGGGAAGACGACTTATCCGCTCTACGCGAACTTCTACGATTACAAAAACGACAACACCTCGAATCGTTTCAGCATCCCGAGTGGAACGGTTTCGGTGCGCCAGGATATTCATTTCCCCGAGGGGCCGCTCTTCAACAACGCGCCGCGGCCGGATTCGGAAACGAATGCCTTCTGCGTGACCTGCCACCAACCGGGCGGAAACGGCGGACTGGATCCCGGTGCGCTGACCCTGGATACGACGCACACGACTTCGACGGATTCGCGCCGCCAGCCGTTCCAACCGCCGCAGCTGATCTATGGCTGGATCCCGGCGGGCCTCGTCGACAGCACGGGCCTGCCCAGTGCGGGTCTGGATGCCGGTGCTGGCGGGCAGCACATCGACGTGTGGCAGTTGCCCAGCTATGCCAATAATGCCGCGGTCAAAACCTTCACTCTCGTGGACGCGAATACCCACGCGGACCTGATGACTCTGACCAGCGGAGCCATGGTCGATCCGGCCAAATTGGGGACCACGAACTTCACCATTCGCGCTAACATCAGCAGCGCCCAGGGAAGCGTGACGCTGAAGTACGATGGCGCATCCAATACCAAGACGAAGCCGCCTTACACCGCCTTCGGCACGGACACCACGCCCTACACCGGGGCGACGCTGGCGGTAGGCAGCCACAGCATCGTGGCCACGACCCAAAGTGGGTCCACCTTGACGGTCAATTTCACCGTCGCCGGCAACACGGCGCGAGTCGTCGCGGGTTATCGCAGCGATTTCCGGAGCGGCTCACCCTCACCCGGTTGGAGCTACCTGTGGAATGCGAACGGCCCGATCACCAGCGCCAGCAACTACGAGAGCCTGAACTGGAGCCAGGTGATCAACAAATACACGGTCAACGGATTCCCCGTTTCTCCCGACAACTCCTCCACGCTCTTCCCTTACGGCGGTCTCACCTCCAGCGGCGGCCATCCTGGCCGGGGAAGCACCCAGGGCGCAACCTATGATCGTTACCCCATCGCCGCTTACACGGCGAAGCTCGCTGGTTACTACGCGATCACCAGCAGCTTCGTCACCAGCAGCGACAGCCGCGCCAATGGCGGCCAGGTGATGGTCTTCACCGAAACGGCCAACGGCAGCACGACTGTATTTACCCAGAAATACAGCGGCCTGTATCCGGGCGGTGGCACGATCAACTTCGACCAAAACGTGGGCTTCCTGAATCCGGGAGACACCATCTATGTGGCCGTTGGGCCGAACACCTCGGATGGGTACGACTCGTTCACGATGGATTTCAGCATCTCCTTCAAGGAGACCGGAAATCCGATGTGAACTCGATCGTTCGCATGACAGATAAACGTCACGGACTCTTCTTTGCAGCCGGACTTTTTCATAGATAAACTGCGGGCAGCCGCTGAGCGGCACCCGTCCTTGAAAGCCAAATCCACTCTCTCTGCTGAAGAATCCAGGCCCACGCCCGCGACGCCCGCGGGCGATGGGCGCAACCCCCGCCTCGTCGCCGCCGTGCTCGGGCTCGGGTTGCTCGCCATCGCTGGGCTGATCTGGCTGCAGCGAGAACACCGGGCGCATCGGAATGCTCCCGGGCGCGACCAAATCGTCATGGAAAACCAAGCCGCGGACAAAGGCCGTTCGAAATCGAAATCGGCGGCAACCCCGGCCTACGAACCGAAGCTTCAGGATCGGGCGATCACGGGTGAACAGAAAGCCAGGTTCGTGCGAACGCTGCACAATGCACCGCACGGTACCGTGACCATTGCCGCATTCAAAGGTGACCGCGAAACGTATCTCTATGCCGCCAAGATTGCTTCGATACTGAGCGACGCCGGCTATGCCAGCAGTGATCCGCCGGTCAGCTTGCTGCCGGCAACGGAGACGCCGCAAAATCCGCCGGTATTGCTGTTTGTCTCCAGTCAGGCGCCCATCCCTCGCCACGCACTGGCCATCAAAGACGCGCTCGATTTGATCGGGATCCGCTGCGAGTTCTCCTACCGCGAGACACCCGGCCACCCAGGGGATTTGCAAATCGGCGTGTATCCTAATCCCTAAGAGGGTGCCTCAGGACAAAAGGAGTCGGTTGCCCATTTTGTCTCCTCCACCGGGTCTGCCCCGATTGCCGTTTTAGTCTTCGATCGCGTCGTTCAATGTGCCCAGCAGATCGTTGGCGAGCCCGAGTGCCGTGCTCGCGTTATCCATGGCATTCTGGGCCTCTTTGAAGCCGACACCGGCATTCGCGCCGGCCAGTGCCAGACTGGTGACGATCGGGAACAGGGTATTAAAAGCTTTCTGGAGATTCGGAATTTTCTTCTGCAGTTCTTCCAACACCGCCTCGGTCGCCTTGATCGCCTTTTCCGACGGAGCGACCCGCCCATTCATCGCCGTGGTTTTTTCGAGAAGCTTATGCAACTCTTTCTGAAGCTTGGGAATCTTGGTCATGATCTCACCGGCTTTTTTCGAAGCCGATTTCTTCAGCACCGCCTGCAGCTTATCGATGTCCTGAAGGACCTTCATCGCCTGCGCGCCCAGCTTGTGGCCATTGATGTCCACCCCTGCGAGCTTGTTTTTCCAAAGCTTCACATCCTTTTCGACCTTACCCACATTGGGGACAAACTCCGCGCCGAAAACACTGTTGATCACCGTCGAACTGGTTTCCGTGGCAACTACGCCCGCGCGTTTCTTGTAGAGTTTCTCCAGGATCCCGAGGCTGATTCCCACCGATTTTTGGACCGTTTCCATTTCCATCCAAAGATCACCGCATAGTTTGACCAGCGAGAGGCCGGATCTGACTCCTCCGACGATACCCAGCGCGAGGGTGGCGCCACCCGTCGGGACGGCCGCCGCGATGGCGAGCCCGGACCCCACTGCGCCGAGCGTTCCCAGCGTCAGCTTGAAACCGCAATCGATCTTGTAGCTCTTGTACTGCTTCTTGGTCGCAATGAACTTGGCCCAACGCGCCGCCGGCACTTTCTTCAAAGCGTTCCCCAAATCCCGTGCCTCTTTCTCCAGCAGCTTTTTGAACTCCTCCACCGCCTTCTCGACCACGAGCTTGGGTTTGCCGGCAACCTTGGCGTCGAGGTCCTTCAATTTGGCGTTCAGCGCGGCGACGGTTTTTTCGCAAAGCTCCTGCGCGTCCTCCACCATGCGCTGCGGCGTCACATAATCATTCTCCTTCTCCAGCGCGTCGAGAATTTCATCATTCAGGATCAACTCGAGGATGTAGCCCTTGATGTCGGGAATCGTCTTCGATTTGTAGCCCTTCTTCATCTCCTCAGCCAAATCGCGCTTCCAAATCGTCACTTTAGACATACAAATGTTTTAGACGCGTCGTTGATCGACAGCAAAACAAAAATCGGACTCGGCGCGGCATCGTCTCGGCAGGTCCAAGACTTCATCGCAGTCCGAACGCGCCATTAGTTCGGCCGCTATCAGCTATTTCGTTAGCTTCGTGTCCTTCGAACCCGCGCCGTGAGAAAAGTACTCGTGAATGACATCTGGTTTGCTCACGGCGCCGTATGCCTTGACTCCCTTTAAGGCGTCGGCCTTCGCATTCACCGCGGTGTCTCCCTGGCCAACATAGGCAACGTATCGCCCGTCCTGATTGAAGCCGATCGCCAGGCAAAAATAACCCGTCAGGTCGGATTGATGAATAATAATGGGCGAGCGAGCGCCCTGCTTTCGCGCCGAGGCCAGAGCGGGCGCACGCGCGTCGGGCGATTCCATATAGTCGGCGCCGCCTTCCCGGGAGGAAGAATAGTAAATCCCGCCGAGCCCCTTCGCATAATCAAACGCAACTGCATCCCCGGCCCACGCAGGAGATGCCCCGAGGCAAATGGCGAAGAAGAGGCAGGCTTTGGCGATACTCATGAGCAGATCTGTTCGAGAAGATTCCGCCAAGGATGACGCAAGCTCCCGCGCCCGACCAGAGGAGAATTTGCCACCGACGCAGCAAACTCGCGTCCATTTCCCTTCCGGCTATCGAGCATGGCAACGCAGCCGTCTCTTTCAGCCGATTGCATTTCCGCGAACTGCCTCCGCTCGGAGCTTGTGATGGGAGTTGGGATTGGGCATCTTTTCCTCGAGTGAAGTCCTCCTCTCTATTTCCTATTTTGGTGGCCGCGGCAGGCCTTTCCGCTTGCGAGCATGCTCCTTACGGGCACGACACCTTTACCAAATTGCGTGTCACCAATGTCCGTGGCGAACTGGTGGCCGAGTGGATCGCGCGAGGCTACATCACGCCGTTGGAACGCGGGTATGGCATCGATGCGGTCGAAAGACGAACCGCCCCCCCTTTCGCCACGGTCGCCCATTATCCGGATGGCTGGCGAACGACAGCGGTCGGACCGAACATCCATCATTGGCGTTGTCCCAAACCGCTCTGGCTCGCGGAATACGAAGGAGATGCTCCGGTAGTAATCCGATCGGAAACGGACGGAAAAACTTTCCGCTAGCGATCGGCCCCGGCAGAACGCGAGCCACCGCACGGCTGCGCCGGCGCGCGCGTTACCAACGAAAGGCCGGCTTGTCCAACAGCGGCGTGTCCGTGCTCGACGCCTCTTTCTTGCCAAACCAACTGTGCTTCTTCGGCTTGGGAGTCGGCGTCGGGGTCGCGGTCGGCAGCCCCTCAGGCGCCTCGGCCTTGCGGACGCCGTTCTTAGAGAGCGATGCCTCCAGATCCGGATCCATGGACAGCACCTCCTGCGCGCGTTCCCGGATTTGCGCGGCTTCCGGCGGAGCCCAACTGACTTCCGGCCGAATGAGGATGACCAACTCCGTGCGGATCTTTTCCTTGGTAGTGC
Source organism: Chthoniobacter flavus Ellin428 (assembly GCF_000173075.1). Classification (GTDB taxonomy): domain Bacteria; phylum Verrucomicrobiota; class Verrucomicrobiia; order Chthoniobacterales; family Chthoniobacteraceae; genus Chthoniobacter; species Chthoniobacter flavus. The sequence continues at coordinate 84,992 of NZ_ABVL01000020.1, read as the reverse complement.
TGCTGAAAAGATAACCGAGGCCCGGTATGCTGCTGAGCAGCGGAATGCCCGAGCGGACTTTGTTCATGCTTTGCTGGATCAACCCACCGAGCACCACCGTCCCCTCATTCGGAACCGTCACGCTGGTTTTGACATAGCGCGTGGCGATGTTCGGAATGTCGTTGTTATCGATGCGCGTCGAACCGGAAACCTGATCGATCTTTTGCAGGACATCGAGTGATACCTCGCGGTCGGCATTGATCAGCGGGACGACCTCCAATTGCAACGCGACGCGTTTGAACTGGACGCTGGACTGGGTAACCAGGCCCGTATTGACCGTCGTTCCGGCATTGAGCGCGCTTTGAATGCTGGTGGGAACGGGAATTTCCTGACCGGAAGCGATGATTGCTTTCTTGTTGTTGCGGGTGAAAACGCTCGGCCGGGTCACGACCCGAAAACGATTGGTATTCATCAACGCCGTGACGATTGCCGTGAGGGAGTTGCCAGCCGTCACAAAGCCAGTCACACCACTTCCTCCGACACCGGCGACGGACCGAATCGTATCCTGGCTGAGCAGGTTGTTAAAATTGAGTATGCCGTGGCCACTGGACACATCGACCAAATTCGAAGCGGTAGACCCCGTCGTGGTTGTCCCGGTCGTACTCGAGGGCGTCACCGTGTTCGTCGCGGTGGAGGTGCCAGCATTGCTCGAACCCGTGGCCGCGGCCGCGGTGCCCGTCGAAGTGTTGTTGGTCCCCGTCGAATTACCGCCATTCACCACGAGCGGCGACAGCCCCAGTCCCGCATTGCGCAGGATGTAGTCGACGCCAAACTGCGACTTGTCGTCGAGGTTCAACTCACCGATGACCGTGTGGAGCATGACCTGCGGAATGCGTTGATCGAGTTCATCCAGCAAACGAAACACCTTCGCTTTGACGTCCTCGCCGCCAATGATGATGATCTTATTGGCATTCTTGTCCGCGATGATCTTCGTGGTCCCCACCACCCGCGCTTCGGGAGTGGTATCCACGCCTTGCGTGGAAAGCTCCTCGGAAACATTGAACTCGCTGCCCGTGCCCGAGCTATCGCCCGAGCCCGTGACGCCGGCGCCACCGGAAGTTCCGCCCGTCGAGCGCGCCGCCGTGTTTTGCTGTGACGACTTGCGACCCTCGGAGCCTCCACCGCCACCTTCCTCCTTCGCTCCGGGTTCGGTGATGGCCTTGACGATGACGTCCAGCACATCGCCCACCGAGATGAAGCGCAAAGGACGTTCCACCGGTATGCCAAATTTCACCGACTCATCGAACTCGGTGATCAATTTCCGCACGAAAGGCATATTGACCGGTCGCGTCACCACGTGAATCCGGTTGGTCCGCACATCCGCAGTCAGCTTGATTTTACCGATGATGATCGAGTCCTCCGACAAGGAGCGGCTGTGTAGCTCCACCGCCCCCGCCTGATTCACTTCCGCCGCCACACTTCCCGGAGGAACGTTGGCCAGCGCCGCAGGCACAGGCGCGGGCGGCGCTCCCGGCGCACGCGGGGCCGCACCGCTGCCCGAAGTCGGCTGTTTTTCGAAAATTGCGGTCAGCTTTTCCAGCACGTCCTTGGCGTCCGCCCGTTCCAGCGGAATGAATTCGCTAATCACTTCGGCCGGAGGAATATCAATCTCGTGCAGAATGCGGATGAGCCCACGAATCGTCGCGGTGTTCTCGGTGATAACCAGAGTCTGCGACTTCGGCAACGCCGTGACGTTCGTGTATCCGCCTGGAGCCGGAACGACGAAGGTGCTCAATAGTTGCTGCACCTCGGTCGGGTCGGCGTAGTGCAACTTGGCAATGTAAGTCACGACCTGCTCGCCTTCCGGCAGTAATAATTCGTCGGAGATGATCGGAATAGCAGCGGTGCGCGGGTTCTTGCCGCTCCCGACGACTTTCACCATGTCCGTCCCCTCCACGGGAATCAACGTAAAGCCATTGAGCAAAAGGTTGATCTCGATAATCCGAATGGCCTCTTCCGCCGGCACTTCGCCGCTCACGACAATATTGACCGTGCCCTGCACTTGATTGTCGATGATCATCCGCTTCTTCGTCAGGCGCTCGTAAAACGCGAGCACTTCCTTCACGTCGGTATTCGGAAATTGCAACCGCGTCGGCACGGACCCTTTCCCCGGAGCCTCCGGCACAGGCGGGCGGCCTCCCGCGGGGAGAATCGGCGATGGTGGATTCTGGCCAAGGGCAATGCCCCCGGCAAGAAGTGGGATGAGGAAATGGAGGCGGGCCACGCCGCGATAATTATCAGAATCCCCCTCTCTGTCAAACGCGGGTCTGTGCCAACTGGGAGAAGGCATTTCAGGACAAGCACGTAGCGGAAAAAGTCTCGACGCCCGTATTATTTCCTCTAAAATCTTTATTCAGTTTACGACATCAGTTCGAGAAACTTCCGTTTGTCCCCGCAAACCACAATGACGCTTCCCCCCTTGAGGCCTCGCTCTCCGCTCCGGATGTCATTGGGATTTTTCATCGCGAGTTGCTGTCATTCTCCAGCCATACCGCACCCGATTCCGGCTGCGTTCTAGTTTCCGGACCGCTTCCCCTCTCCCTCCAAACAAGCTGCCAACTCACCCTAGTTATGAGCGCAACCCACCCAACTCAAGCAAACGACCCACGGCGCAACCCATTGCTTCTCTTCCTGATCGCTCTCGGCCTCTGCTGTAGTGCTCCGTTGAGCTTTGGACAGATTGATTCCAACATCAACAAGAGCGTCTGGAAAATGCTCTACGGCGTCACCGACGCACAGATTAACAGTCCGACCTGGCTAGCGGCGGATGATGATGGCGATGGTATTAGCAATGGCGCGGAGCTCGCGGCCGGGACCAATCCCTTCCAACCCAACTCCCGGCTGCAAGTCGCCACGATCACGAGTAACAGCACCACCGTTTCGCTCACCTTCCCCACGATCAATCAAAAGCTCTACACCGCGCAGTCCACGGCCTCGCTCAACCCGCTGAACTGGCAGGCGGTAGCCGGTGTTTCCGTCGTGGGCGATGGCACTTCGAAGACGCTCGTTTGCCCGAAGGCCGCGGGAGCATTCTTCCGCGTGGTCGCGCAAGATCAATCGACCTCCAGCGACCAGGTCGCCGATTGGGCAAAAGCAGTCCTGGGTTATGCCACGGGCACTTCGATTTCCTCCCAATCCATTTATGACCACACCGCGCTCGCCAACGCCCTGGCGACGCAAAACGTGGTCACCGTCACCACCTCCGATCCCAGCGCCATCCAACCTCCGGACAGCGTCACCGCCCCAAGCGACACGGGTGTCATTACTTTCACCCGGTCCGGTTATCAATCTTTCAGTTCGATTACCGTTCCGATTCAAAAATCCGGCACCGCCATCGAAGGCACCGATTACGCGGCGCTGCCCAATTCGGTGACGTTCCCGCCGTGGGTGAACTCGGTGACATTGAATGTGACGCCGCTCTACAATTCCACCCGGACGAGCAGCACCACTCTCACCATTACCGCGCAAGCCGGTGGAGGCTACTCGCTCGGCACGCCGACCTCGGCCAGCGTCACCATTTATCCGAGCACTGTGGCTGGAGCCGCGACCGGAACGGGATTAACCGGCCAATATTACGTCGGCTCCAACGCAGCCTATACGACGAACTCCGGCGGTCTCGGCGCCGCCACGGGGAGCTATACATTTGCTCCCACCTCCTCGACAGCCGGCACGGTCACCGTCACCTACACGGGCGCGCCCGCCGTTCCCTTCGCCGTCGGCAGTCCCGTCACCCTCACCTTTACGAACGGGCCGCTTTTCCTGAGCTCGAACGATTATTACAACGGCACGTATAATATCGCCTCGGTCGGAACGAACAGCTTCACCGTCACGGCATCGGTGAACGGCGTGGCCCTGGCCGGCTCCGGCTCAGGCAATGTCACGATTAATCCATTTGCTGCGCCGACCAATGCTTCGAACTTTGGGGGCCTCGCGGTGGCCTATACCTACACGCAATCAACGGGCACCACCGGCACCGCGGTGATCTCTTATACCGGCACTCCCGCGACGCCTTTTGCAGTCAACGGCACGGTCACTTTGCAATTTACTTCGGGCAACCTGTTCACGGGCTCTGCTGTGGGAGTTTACGATAGAACTTACACAATCACGCAAGTGACCGGCGGATCAGGGAGCGGGACTTTGACCGTCGCCATTACCGGCACCGCCGTGCCTGGCAGCCAAACCGGGAGTGCGAACGCGACACTCACACCTTTTACCGCTCCCACGCTCACCCGCCTGGATCCCACCGTCGATTTTCTCTGGGGATCCGGCCAGCCCACGAACGCCTCGCTGCAAACGGGCACGAATAACAACTGGGCCGCTCGCTGGGATGGGAGCCTCTCCGGCAAGATATCGACGGTCACCATGACCATCGCCTCGCCCGGCGTGGTGGCCTGGACCAATCACGGGCTGAAGGCCGGTGCACCTGTCATTTTCAGTACCACTGGTGCGCTCCCGACCGGTCTCACCGCAGGGACGACTTACTTCGTCAGTTCCTCGGGCTTGACGGCCAACGCCTTCGAAGTCTCCGCGACATCTGGAGGAACTCCGGTCAACACCTCGGGCACGCAATCCGGAACGCAGACCGCGACGGCCGTCCTTACCCAGACATCGACGGTTACCACCACTATCGCCTCACCCTGTGTCGTCACCTGGGCCAATCACGGGTTCCAAGCCGGTGCATCCGTCGTTTTCAGCACCACGGGTGCGCTCCCGACCGGTCTGACCGCGGGAACTGCTTATTTCGTCAGCTCCACGGGCTTGACGGCCAACAACTTCGAAGTCTCCGCGACACCCGGAGGAACTCCAATCAATACCTCGGGCACACAATCCGGAACGCAGACCGCGCTCGCTTACGGCAACAGCACCTACACCTTCGAGCTTCAGGCCAACGATGGCGCCCGACTCTATGTTAATAACGCCCTGGTGATCGATGCCTGGACTCCCGGTGTCTCCAGTTACGCAGCTTATCCGCCCGGTGGCGTCGCGATCTCGCTGAACCCCTTGCTCACTCCGGTCATCCCGATCCGCGTGGAATACTACCACCTCGACGGAACTACAGCGTCGTTCAACTTGGGATGGAAGGCACCGGGCAGCAGCTCTTTTGTCAACATCCCCAGTTCGAACGTATTCCTCCCCGGCGCCGGTACCGGCGCCAATGGATGGAGCGGCTCGTATTGGACCAACATCGGCGGGAACGCTCCGAGCCCCGGAAATTCCGCAGTCAATATCTCGATCGGTACGCCGGCCGTGGTCACTTGGAATTCGCACAGCTTGATCCCGGGGACCCCGGTGGTCTTCACCAGCAGCGCGACCAATGGCCTTCCCACGGGACTGACTGCTGGAGCCACTTACTACGTGCTCTCGGCGGGTCTGACCGCCAACACTTTTGAAGTCGCTGGCACGCCGGGAGGCGCGGCCATCAACACCTCTGGTACGCAATCAGGAACGCAAACCGCCTTCAGTTTCACCGCTTTTTATGGCCTGCCGCGCTATGGCGATTACCCGAGTTCGCTGGCCAACCTAAGCTGGCCCAGCCAGCCGTCGGCGACGTTACCCAGCACGAATAACTACTCGGTCCGCTGGGACGGCTATCTCTCCCCTACCGAGACCTCAACCGTGACGACCTCCAGCGCCTCGCCCTGCGTGGTCACCTGGACCAATCACGGGCTTCAACCCGGCGCCCCGGTCGTCTTCAGCACGACCGGCGCCCTTCCGACCGGACTAACCGCGGGAACGACTTATTTCGTTATTTCGGCCGGCTTGACCGCGAATGCCTTCGAAGTCTCGGCCACGCCGGGGGGCTCTGCGGTCAATACGTCTGGCACTCAGTCTGGAACACAGACTGCGGTCGCCGGTGGCACCGATACTTACACATTCGATGTTCAGGCGGCGGATGGCGCACGGGTCTATCTCGACTTGAACCAGAATGGAACGTTCGACTCCGGCGAAACGATCATCGATGCGTGGACCGGCCAGGCCGCCAGCAGCCCGCTCGCGAGTAGCTCCTATACGCTGACTGCCGGCCAGGTATATCGATTCCGCGTCGAATACAATGACACCGCCTCGAGCAACGCGTTGGTAAAGGTACGAATGAAGTCGAACAGCACCGGCACGATGGCGCCGATTCCCGTCGGTTGCGTCCTGCGCGCCGACCCGCTTACCGGAGTGGCTACCGGCACCCTTGGCTTGTGGGCCAGCTATTTCAGCAATGCCTCGCTGACCGATCCGCCCCTTTATGCGGCCCAGGATCCGAGCACGCCCACCAGCACGAGCGTCACCTTGACGAATACCTACGGCGCTTCCAAGCCGGGCACCGGCAGCCTTGGTTCGGCCGGCAGCAACAACTATGCGGGACGTTTCGATACCTACATCAAGACAACGGTCGCGGGCCCCTATGGATTCCAATTGGTCGCCACCACTGCCGGCCGTCTCGTTTTCAACGGCACCGAAGTCATCCCCTTCACCGCCGGAACATCGACCACCACGGTCGCCAGCCTGACGGCGAGTACAGCCTATCCCGTGCGGGTGGAGTTCTATGATGTCAATGCGAACGGCTCCGCCGTCCTCAGTTGGAAACCCGGAAATACCGGCCCCTTTGTGACGGTGCCGGCGGCGAACTTCTTCCAGGACTCGGGAGCGACCACCCCTGGCGTGGTGGGCAGCTATTGGACGAATACCGCTTTCCTCGGAACTCCGTCATTCTCCGATTTCCAAACGCAGATCAGCTACAGTAAGGGCAGCGGTCAACCGGGAGATACGTGGGCGGCAGCGAATTTCTCCGCTGCGTGGGATGGCTATCTGGCCGCGGCCACTAACGGCACTTACACCTTCACCCTGCAGGCCCAATCGCAAGCGAGACTTTACGTCAATGGCGTGCTGATCATCGACGGCTGGACTACGCCCGGTTCGGCAGCGAACCCGTTGACCGGCACGATTTCTCTGCCCGGCGGCACCAACGCCCGCGTCCCCATCCACGTTGATTATGCCTCCAGCGCCACGGGAGGCTTCCTTTACGTGCTGTGGCAGCCCCCGACCCAGGCGAGTCTAACTACGCTTCCCAACAGCGCGGTGTTCCGCGATGCCACGACTTCCCAGCAAGGTCTGCTGGCGACGTACTACGCCAACACCACCCAGACGGCTCCTTATTTCTATCAGGTCCAGGAAAACAACAATCCGGAACTGAATTACTACTACGGGACGGGGCGGCCCGACCCGTCTCTGCCCTTCGACGGATTTACCGTGCGCTGGACCGGACAAGTGTTGCCGCAATACACGGAACCTTATTTTTTCACCGTAAAGAGCGATGATGGCGCCCGACTCTGGGTGAATGGGCAGTTAGTGATCAACCAATGGAAGAGCCAGGGCACCACGGAAAACATCAGTCCGCCGATCTATCTCCAGGCCGGGGTCTTCTATGACATCAAGCTCGAGTATCTGGAAAGCACCGGCAACGCCGAGTGCCATCTGAATTGGTACAGTGCCGACCAGGCCGAGCAGATCATTCCGATGGCCCGACTCTTCCCGAACATGACCGGCCTGGCGGGCGCCGGGGCGACGGGGGTAACGAGCAACACGAATGACGTGTATGTCGCCGGTTCCGGAACTCCGTATTCCTATGCCATCTCGGGAAGCAATGGACCCGGAACCTATTCCGCGAGCAATCTTCCGTCGGGACTTTCTCTCAGCGGCAATGTGATCAGCGGCACGCTGTCGACACCGGGTAATTACCAATTCACCGTCACCACCAACAACGCTTCCGGCACCAGCAGCGAGGTGGTCAATCTTCAGGTCGTGGGCGCGCCTGGCAATATTACCCGCGAAATCTGGACCGGCCTGGCGGGCCCCAGCGTGTCGGATATTCCGCTGCTCTCGACGGCCCCCAACAGCACCAACAACACGCTCACTACCATCGAGGACACCAGCGCCTACGGTAACAACACCGGCGAGCGTCTCCGCGGCTATTTCACCGCTCCCGCCACGGGCAATTACTATTTCTGGATTGCCGGAAGCGGTGGCGCTGTCGATGCCAATCACACGGTCGCGGAATTGTGGATTTCCGACAGTGATCAAGCGGTGGCAAAAATCCGGCGGGCCTACGTTTCGGGCACGACGGGCACCGGTTCGCGTGTCTGGAACGCGCAAGCCACCCAGCAGTCGCCCTGGCTATCGCTGGTCGGCGGCCAGCGCTACTATTTCGAAGTGCTGCATAACACCGGCTCCAGCGGGTCGAGCAGCACGCTTTCCGTGGGCTGGTTCTTCGATCCGACGGGCAATACGGCCAATCCCATTGCCAACGGCGCCAACCCCGCCGCCGCCACCGCCGGCGGTGTGGTCCCGAATTTTGTTCTCTGGCCTTGGGATAATCCTCCCACGCTGGCAACATCCGGCACCATCTACCTCGCCTCACTGGCTGGTCCCACCACCCTAAGCGGCATCAAGGCAACCGGTGGCGCCTACATCCGCGTCAACGGTTCCACGGGAATCGTTCACGTCAACTCTTCGGGGCTCACCTCCGGGGCCACCACCCAGCAACTCTACGCCGCTGCCGTGGGCAGCAATCCGCCCACCCTGCTCTTCGACCTGGGAGCCCAGGACAAGAACTACTCCACCCTCAAGACCTCGGACGGTGGCTATACCTGGAGCATGCAGGGGTCCGACCTCACTGCGCTGCAGACTGGAAAGGTATTCCTGGCGATCGGCACCACGAGCAACCCGATCACGGCCAACAATCCCTACGGCGAACTCACTGGCACGTTCGGAGCGGTCGCCGGTTCACAGATCGCGCCATCGTTGCCGAGTTACACTTCGCCAAGTTGGACGGATGACCATGCCACCAACGACGCCAGCAATTCGCGTTTCCTCACCCAGGCGACGTTCGGCCCCAGTCCATCGGACATGGGCTTCGTCTCGGCCACTTTGTCCAGCTCCGTGAAGAGCCTCGGCTATCGCCCGTGGATGGAGAATCAATTTACTTTGTCGGGCACCCACAATGTTCCCTACATCCTGGCGCATCTCACCGGCGATCCACAGAACCCATACTACGATACGCTGTTCTTCAATTCCTGGTGGAACAACTCGGTCAATGCGCCGGATCAATTGCGACAACGGGTGGCCTTCGCCTTGAGCGAAATCCTGGTCACCTCCGATGTGGGCCCGCTGAACAACAACGGGCGGACGCTCGCCGACTATTATGACACCCTCGTGGACTACGCCTTCACGGACTTCCGCACAATCCTCAAGCAAGTCACGCTGACTTCGGCGATGGGCGTCTATCTGAATATGCAGGGCAACTACAAGGGCAACTATCAGACCGGCCTGCACCCGAACGAAAACTACGCGCGGGAAATCATGCAGCTCTTCTCGATCGGCCTGTATCGCCTCTGGCCGGATGGCACGCTCGTCCTGGACTCCACCGGCAATCCGATCCCCACTTACGACCAAACGGTCATCACCGGCATGGCCCGCGTCTTTACTGGCTGGAATTGGGGCCAATCCCTCAACAATGGCCGCCTGCCCACCGGCACGCCGGGTTCCAATTACCTCGACCCGATGGTCTTGATTTCCACCCAGCACGAACTGGGAACGAAGATCCTGCTGGATAACGTCATGTTGCCGGCGGCAATCGTCACCAGCCAATCGGATACTTCACACGATCCGAACCCGAACCCGATCACGATCCAGTCGACGGATCCTGCCAACGGACCGGGCAACCTGGTCTCGACCAGCATCACGAGCAGTTTCGACCTCAACGGCCTGCACGATCTCGAAGCCGCCCTCAACGGGATCATGAACAGCGGCAGCGTCGGCCCGTTCATCTGCCGGCAGCTCATCCAGCGTCTCGTCACCAGCAATCCGAAACCTGACTACGTCTATCGCGTCGTTCGTGCTTTCAATGGCGAGCGCAACATCGATGGCGTAGCCACGGGGGTCGTGGGCGACATGAAAGACGTCATCCGCGCCATTCTCCTCGATCCGGAAGCGCGTAACGCCACGGAGGCCACGGCCATCGGTTTTGGCAAGCAACGCGAACCGCTGCTGCGCGTCACCGCCGCGATGCGAGCCTTCCCCGTAACGGGAATCACCAATGCCACCTACCGTGAACAAGGAGAACAGGTTATCCTCATCACCACCCCCAACCCGCACCGGCTCAGCAACAGTGACTTCGTCCTGCTCGATAACTGGGCGGATGGAGGCGGTTCGACGACTAACCTGCCTTACACCCAAGGTTATGGTCCGGTCAGCAACACGACACCGAACTATACCTACGTGGGGGCCACGCACGTTGCGACGATCGCCCGCGCCCGGTTACAAGGCCGGCGATAGCGTAAATATCCAGTTCACCACCGGCACCCTGAGCACCATCAGCCCGTTTAGCACGGTACAGACCTACGGCGTGGTGAGCGCCCCTCCGGATACCGGCACCTCGGGAAGCTTTACCGTGGACCTCGGCCCCAGCGCCCCAAGTGGCGACACATCGGGCGCGGCCTTCACTCCAAATAACTTTACAGTAAACAATACCGGCGTCAGCACGCCCAGCTATACCATCAGCGGCACAACCGTCACCATCACCTCGCCGGGTTACACCGCCGGACACAGCGTCTACATCGAGTTCACGTCGGGCAGCCTGCTCGGCGCTGGCTACGACGGCATCTACCAGGTCCAAAACGGCAGCGGCGGCAACACCAGCACCAACTTTACCGTGACCCTATCTGCGTCTCCGCCGGGCACTACCGGAGGGTTGACCCTCATTCCAAAACTCAGTGGCGGTTACACGGTGACTACGGCGGGCAATCAATCCACCATCACTTTGCAGACCGCCAATAACTTCGATGTGAAGGTCGGCGATCAGATTCAGGTGGATTTCCTGGTGACGCTGACGCCATTGGGAGCCGCCAGCCAGGTTTACACGGTGACCGCTGTGCCGGGAAATAATCTCATCACCGTCGCCAGCCCCACCGTCATTACGGCAGGCACGGAAAGCACCACCGGCATGGTAGCCTATCCCCTGACGAACAATGCGGCCAAGCGAAATGGCACGGTCCACGTCGACTACGGGACTTTCGGTATCGGCAACACGACGACAAACAGCACGTTGAACCAGTCGCCCTTAAATTCGGCGACCGTCTTCAACTTCTTCTATCCCAGCTATCAATATCCGGGCGCAATTGCGACGGCCGGAATGACGACGCCGGAGTTCCAGTTAACCGACGATTCAGACACAATGAATCTGACCAACGCGATCACCTCCAGTATTCTGACTTCGGGAAACACCTTCGGCTTCTCCTTTTGGAACGTCAATGGCAACGGCTCCGCGGCCATCGATTTGGGATCGTATCTTACGCAAGCGCAGACTCAGAATTCCGGCATCCCGGCGCTCGTGTCGGCGCTCGGAACTCTGCTCTGCGGAAATAATCTCTCCGCGGCGTCGCAAACGACGATCAGCAATTACGTCGCGAACACCACGAACTTTCCCTTCTCGTCACCCCCAACCAATTCACAAATGCGAGACCGGGTACGCGCCATCGTTCAACTGATCCTTACCTCCGCCGAATTCGCCATTCAAAAGTAATCCTCACATGAAATCGAATTACCTCTCCGAATTGCAATCCCGGCGCAAATTTATCCGCCACGCCGCCTGTGCGGCAGTGGGGTCCATCGGCATGAGCAGTGTCCTGCGCGACTTGCGCTTCATGAGCAGCGCTCTCGCCCAAAGCAATATCACCGATTACAAGGCGCTCATTTGTGTCTTCCTCAACGGAGGAAACGACGCCAACAACATGATCATTCCGACGATTCCGGCGGAATGGCAAAGCTACGCCGCCGCACGAACGAGCGTGCTGGCGATTCCGAATACCGATGGTGGACCCGCCACCGCTCAGGCCCTCACTTCGCGCAATGGCCAGGCTGGTTATCCCGCGAATGACCACCACACCTATGGTCTGCACCCGGCGATGCCGGAATTGGCGGCGTTGTTCAACAACGGACACGCAGCCGCTCTGTTCAATGTAGGGACCCTCAGCTACCCCATCACCAAGGCCCAGTACAACTCCGGGACCGTACCCAAGCCTCCGCAGCTCTACTCGCACAGCGACCAGCAGACGCAATGGCAAACCTCCATCCCGGATCAACCCGCGGTCAGCGGCTGGGGTGGCCGCATCGGCGATCTCATGACGACGCCAGTGAATGTCAATGCGGGCGGGCAAATCTCCATGGCACTCACCATCGCGGGTTCGAATATCTTCGAGGTCGGCAATGTCAACGCGGCGCCACAGTATTCCGTCTCCACAGGTGGCGCCGTCACCATTTCCGGCGTCACTGGCGCGCGACTGACAGCAATGCAGTCGCTCCTGAGCAGCGATATCGCCAGCCCGGACTTGCAAACGAAAGCCTACGCATCCGTGCTGAATCACGCCATCAACGAAGCCTCCATCGTCTCGGCATCGATTACCGCGCAAAATACGGCAAACCCCGCATTCTTGAATCGATTCCCAGCGCAGGTCGTCCCTCCCAACGGGGGAGTCCCGTTTACCTCCTCGCTCATGAACCAGATGAAAATGGTCGCTCGCTTGATCGATATCGGCAGTCGTCCGTACACCGGAGGGGGCAGCTATGGTCTCGGCATGAAACGCCAGATCTTTTTCATCCAGGTCGGCGGCTATGATACGCACACTGTGCAGACCGCCAGCGCCACGAGTTCGAACCCGAGTAACGCGACGGTCATCCTCGGCGCGCAGGCGCAACTTTTTGCTGAACTGAGCCAGACGCTCAACGTCTTCTATCAGGCCATGTCGGACATGGGCTTAGCCAACAACGTCACCGCTTTTACGATGAGCGACTTCGGCCGCACGTTCCCCAGCAATGGCTCGGGCAGCGACCATGGATGGGGTAGCCACCACTTCGTCGTGGGCGGCGCCGTCAAAGGCGGAGCGACCTACGGCAAATTGCCCACGTTGACGATCAATGGTCCGGATGATACCGGCACCGGCCGCTGGATCCGACGACGTCCGTCGATCAATATGCCGCGACCCTGGCGACGTGGTTCGGGGTCGACCCGGGCAATCTCAGCACCATTTTCCCCAATCTTGGCCGTTTTGCTTCTTCCAACCTGGGCTTTATCTAAGCTTCATCGCGGGATGTTCATCGCCGCATGAAATCGCAGGTCCGAGTCATAGTCGCGTGCGGTCTGGTGCTGATCGCCGCGATCTGGTTTGCCACGACTTCGAAACGGGACACCGCCAGCCCTGAATCCGCCATCACGCCAAAGCCGAATGGAACACAGGAATCACCCACCGGGAAATCGGCCACCGCTTCAACCTCCTCTCCTTCATCCACCGGACAGACGGCAAAACAGAAACCGGGTCCGACTGGACCCGGGCAAGTCACTCCGCCATCGTCGATCCTTCCATCCCCACCCTCCCCTGCAGCGGCCTCCACCAATAGCAATCCACCATCGAAGCCGCTTTCATATGTCGCTCCCCCCGTGCCCCAAGAAACGGCGGAAGCGTTGACCGACCTCAATAAAGTCAGCCTCATGGTGCGCGACTATCGCACCCTCATGGGCGAGAATCCGGTAGGCACCAATGCCGAGATCATGAAAGCGATCTTGGGCGCCAATCCCAAAGGAGCCAAGCTCGGCCCACCCGAAGGGCAGTCCCTCAACGGCAGTGGAGAACTGGTCGACCGCTGGGGCACGCCCTATTTCTTCCATCAACTCTCAGGCACCCAAATGGAAATCTGGTCCGCCGGCCCCGACCGGAAGATGGGCACGAGCGACGACCTCATTCAAAGGTAAAGCGGCTTAGCCTAAATAAGGTATTGAATGGCCACAAAGAGGCACAAAAAGCACAGAGGCAGGCCATGATAGGGCACGACAGCCTCACCCGAAGGGTGCCCATGTGCGCTGTCTATTGGTCCACGGAAAAAATTCCTTTTGTGCCCTTTGTGCCTCTTTGTGGCCATCCCCTGCTTCCGCTTTTAGGATTAGCGGCTCCCTCGGGCTCGGAGTCGCCGGCCACTCCACGCCATCAAACCAACCACACTCAGCACGCCCACATTGGGCTCGGGAACCAGCGAGTAAGTCAAGGTGAGCGTCGGAGGAGGGATTGAGCCGCCGGCGCTCTCGCGCGAAGCCATGCGGCGGGCGGTGCCGGGCGCACCCTCCTGATCGCTGATCGTAATGAATCCGAAATTCTGATCCGGATTTTCCAACCAGAATTGCGCGTCCGCCACGAAGTCCGGAGTGGAACCCCAGCCGATCGCTCCGGTTACCGTTCCGACGGCGGCAGAGGTGCTGGGATTGTTGGCGTAATCGGTGCCGATCTGTCCGCCCGGTGTGCCCCACGCGGCCACTCCATCCGCACCGAGTTCGTTCCAGGTCGTTTCTCCGACTTGGGCAATCCCACCGCTGTTACCACCGCCCGTCCCTTCCGTCCACGGAACCAGCATTCGGTAAAGATTGAAATCCGAATCGATCGCCCCCGCATGCTGGTCTCCGGGCGGAACTCTCACCACTGTCATCGTGAGTTCTACGTCGGTAATCACCGCGCCAACGGGTATGGAACTCAGATCGAAGCGCACCAGAGCGCGTCCCGGCGCGCCCACGCCATTGCTTCCCGTCTCCAAGGTGCTCGCGCCGAAGTTATTGTCCGGATACGCCGAAAAAATCGTGGTGTCCGCCACCGGCACCAGGTCCACGGTGGTAGCCCAAGCCGGCACGACCACGCCCGCCAGGGCGAGCGTCAGCAAAAGCGGATACCGAAAAGGGGCAAGCAGCATGGACGAGACCTGAAAGTCTTTACGGCAAAGTGATCCCTATTGCGAACGCGTAATCTGCAATCGCGAAAAATGCTTCACGGAAGAGGACAAAGTTTCGACCGCGGTGACGACTTTGACAGGCGCCTCGCCGGGCGCATCCGCCTCGGAAACGAATGCCGAGCCGGTGGGAGAGGCGCCACCGGCACTTTGCACGACCGTGGTCCAATGCGCGAGATCATCACTCGTCTGCAGTTGATAAGTCAGATCCACCGCGCGCGGATCGCGACGGAAGGTCATCATGTAAGTGGTCGTCGTTCCACTCGTGCTCGCGCTGGTTTGGAATCCCGGCGAACTGGAGTTCGCGGCGATCGGCGAAAAGGAATAAGCGTACTCGAGCAGGTTGCTCACGCCGTTCCCGTTCGCATCCGCGGTATCGCTCACAAAAGTTCCGACTGGGGTGAAGTATTGTTGCAACCAGGTTTCGCGCCGGGTGAGCGGCGGTGCGAACGAGTAGGTCAGTTGCAAGGCCGGCTGCACGCCCGCCGCACTCTCGCGACTGTCAAAACGCCGGGTCGTCTGCACGGTGGTCTCGTCTCCGATGAGCAACCAACCGAAGTTCGTCGAAGGCGTGGTCAGCCAGCCTTGGACGTCGGTCACCATCTGGGAGGAAGTCCAGGTGTAAAAGCCCGCGGTCGTGCCCACAGAAGTGGTGGCAGTGACCGTGGCCGAATGAGTGCCACCTGCGACAGCCCACGCCGTCGGCGACGTCGGATCATAGAAACGGTCCCCCCAAGTGGCATCATTCACCGTTGCCGGCGAGCCGCCGCCGGAAGACGGCCCCGAAGTCCCCTCTCCCCAACTTTGCGAGACCTTATAAAGCGACATATTCGCGGCCGTGGTTGCCGCGGTAAAATTCATATTCAGACTCAACTGCGCCGAGTTGATCACTGCCCCCGTGGGCACATTGTTGGCAATATCGAAAGCCAGCAAGCCGCGGCGCCAAGTGCCCGTGTTGGTCTCCCCCGCATAAATGTTCCCCACGGCATTACTCAGGGCGGAAGACTCTGAAAAGAGGGTGTTGTCCTGCACCGGCGCCAGCGTGATCGTCGCCGTCTGGGCCTGGACGATTTTGTAGATCGTTCCACTCGGCTGGCTGTTCGTCGGGTTCAGGCGCGGGCCACGGGCCACTTCGGTGGCGACGTACAATTCGCCATCTTCGCCTTGTCCCATGGACATGAGGAAGAACGGCACATTGCCCACCACCAAGGGACGGGAGAGCGACCAGTTGCTCGAGTCCAAAGCCAGCAAGACGCCGGCCGGAGTGGAGCTCGTGCTGGTACTGTAATCGCCGAAGACGTACTGCCCCACCAAACTGGGGATCGCGTTGCCCCGATAGACATAGCCGCCCACCACCGCCACACCAATCCGCGTCAGGCCTGGATAGTTGGTGAGGTTGGTCAGGGGATGAGCGTATTCGGCTACCGGATCGATCAATGGGCCAGGGCCACTCGGCGCCGTGCTATCATGGTTGAACGTGCCTTCTTTGATGCGCCACCCGTAATTGCCACCCGAGACGATGAGGTTGATTTCTTCCACGTTGTCCTGCCCCACGTCGCCCTCGATCATCCGCGCGCCCAGCACCGGGTCCGTATCAAACGAAAAGCGCCATGGGTTGCGCATGCCGAGGGTGTAGATTTCCTCGCGAACACCGCCGCCAGCGCCCACAAAAGGATTCGACGCCGGAATGCCATAGCTGCCGCCCGGCCCGTTCGTCCCCAAGGGATCGATGCGCAGGATCTTGCCCAAGAGCTTCGTCAGGTCCTGGGCGTTGCCGAGGTTGCCAGAGACGACGGGATCTCCCGACTGGCCACCGGTGTGCCCGTAGTCGTTGTCGTGCTGGCTGCCACCGTCTCCGACGCTGATGTAAAGATATCCATCCGGCCCAAAGCCGAGCTGGCCACCGTTGTGATTCGATTGCGGCTTGTCGTACGACAGCACCACCCGTTCGGAGGTGGGATCGGCGACATTCGGATTGCTGGCCGAGACTTGAAATTCCGAAATCGTCGATCGGCAATTGACCGGGTTCGTGGTCGTTCCCGGAGCGTTGGGCGACGGGGCGCTGTAAAAGACGTAGAACTTGTGGTAGCCGGGCATTCCCACATGGGCGAAGTCCGGATGAAAGGCGACGCTCAGAAGACCGCGCTCATCATAGTTGGGACTGAGCGTGACCATTTCCGACGAAACATCGAGAAACGGCGTCGGCAACAGCATCTCATCCTGAACGATGCGAACCTTTCCCACCTGATCACAAACGAAGAGCCGCTTGGACCCATCGGCGGCGTTCGTAATGAAAACCGGCGCGATTAACTGACCACTACTGATCGTCTTGAGGGAAAGCGCCGGCGGAGTGGCCGCCACGCCCGTGGCCAAACTGAAGCCTGCCGCAAAAATTCCCAGCAGCAAAGCTCGCAGAGGCTTCATGATCAGAAGGTCATAAAAGAGAAACGGCCCGGTCCAGAGACCGGGCCGTCCAGAAAATCAGGACTTAGGAATGAACCGCCCGCCGCCGGCGCAGCATGGCCAGGAAGCCAGTGGCGCCGATCAAGGAAACTACGGTCGAAGGCTCTGGAGCTGGGGAAGCGGCGGAGAGAACCATATTTCCCGTCCCACTAGGCTGCACAGCGCCCGTATTGCCAACAGCAACCATTGTAGTCGTCGCCGAAGGGGTAGTGGAATAGGTTGTATTGTTGTTCGGACCCGCGTTCACAGGGAAGACCCACGGTTCGTTCGCGGATGTCGCGGTAAAGATACCCATCTCCGTCGCCGCACTGACGGAAGAAGCATTGAATACCCACACATACAGCATCTGGCCATTAAACGGATTTGCAGCAGCCGTATCGTCCGTCACGGTTCCCCCGATCTTATCCGCAGGCGAGGAAGTGATTGCCAGTCCCGACGAACCAAATTGGGTCCATCCACCAGCCGCTGAAATAGCCGAGAAGTTTTGCGCAATCGATTCCGACGCGTTGAACGTAAACGGAGCGCTCGTCGGATTGGTGACATTCGAGAACATGCCGACCAATACAAGATCGTTCGCGGGTAAGGCGTTTAGAGACGAATCGAGGACATTACGCGCACTCGGGCTCGCACTAAAAACAACGATCGTGCCATAGCTAGAGGCACATGCCGCAAATAGCGCGAAAAGCGAACTCAGTAAAATGCGACGCATAGAAAAGAATGTAGTTTAATGGGAGAACAGGAATTTTTCAGAAGGTTGTCGGCGCCGGCACAGTCCAGTTGAACGGATTACCTGCCCGATGCTTGAGAATAAATGCGGTGCCCGGCACAATGGCCACACTGCCAGCCGGCGCAGTAAACCCAGAATCCCACCAACCCGCAGGAAAGCCAGGCGATCCAATATAATAGAAATAGCTGATCGAAGTGCCACCACCGTAAATGGTCAATTCATCACCTGTAGTTGGGTCATCCGATGCGCGAAATTGCGATCCATCGGCCTTATAAAGGCCACTCGAATCCAACGTAAGCCCCTGCGCGGCAACAGTTCCGATTATATTTGTTCCAACATACACCGGAAACAGTGTATTGCCCGTCTTTACAGTTCCGGTCGAAACAACAGTAAGGGCACTAGAGCCCCTGCGTTTTACAAGCACTCCATCATGAGGAGCAATGACGACATTACCAGCCGGACCGGTGAACGCAGAATCCCACCAACCCGCAGGAAAGCCAGGCGAGCCGGTATAGTAGAAGTAACCAACGGAATTGGTTCCATCGTAAATCTGAATCTCGTCAGCCGTAGTCGGATCGTCGCTGGCCAGCAGGCCGAAAGTATTCGTTGCACCAAGCAAATCATTGATCGTAACGTGCTTACGAATCGCGATCGAATCACCCGCCGCCGCGAACGAACTCAAGTCGTCGGCGGTCGTCACGGAAGATGTCCCGGTCGCGGTGACATCAGACAGCGCACCCGGCTTCGATGCCGAAAAAACCTCCACGTAATATTCGCCGTTCGAACCATTGAACTGCCCCGACGTCCACGACGCCCCTGAGATAGTGATGGAAGTGCCCGAAATGGATGAAATGGTTCCCTGAAAAACGACCGGCTGGGTAAGCGTAGGAGAAATGAGACTCAACTTTGGAGCCGAAAGAGCCCCCCCATACAATGTCTCAGAAATAAATCCGACTGGAGTCGTGGTTGCCGTCGATTGACCGAAGGCCACGGAACCACAGAGCACCGACACAACCGAGATGGACAAAAGCAGCTTTTTCACAAGTTGATAATTTGTTTGGAGAGACGGGGCAGTTTTTCCTCTTTTACAGGCCTTCCGTCAAGCAGCATCTTTTATTAGCGACGGGGCATTCTGACAAGCGTTTTTTACGCTGTCCTCGCTCTCTGGGCAGCTGGCAGCCAGCAAACGTTTCGGAGAGATATCGAATAAGGGCATTCACGTACCCACTTCAGCGCGGGCATTGATCGGGTTTCGCAGCACTTCACAGGAGCCAAAGCAAGTATCGTGCTTTCAATAATATTTTCGAAATCAGCCCCGAAACAAAACTTCTACGACAGCCTCCTCCGAAAATTCGCTACCCTGACACCCCGAGATCTCCACAATCGGCACCGAACGAAGGCGCTCGATTCCGAGGCGCTGTGAATCGATTTAGCCATTTGGCTAGGTAGACAGTCCCGGGCCCGGCGGTCATTTTTTCGGACATTCCGGAAACCGTAACGTGCCGATGCCCCCCTTAGCCCATCACTCCCTGGCCAACCCGTCCCGCAATTTGCATCGCGTGCCGGATGCGCCCGTTGCCGGAATGAAACGCGGGGCGCGCGTTGGCGGCTTCTCTTTGGTCGAAGTCATCATCGCCATCGGGGTGATCGCCTTCGCCTTCATTCCCATGGTGGGCATGCTGCCCATGGGTCTCGATCTTTCCCGGCAGGCGATCGATACCACGGTCCAGGCGCAGATCGTCCAACAATTGACCACCGAGGTGCAACAGACCGACTTTTCCCGACTCGGCGACCTCGCCTCCGCCTCCACAGCCAGCCCGTACTACTTCGACGACCAAGGCAATCCAGTGACGGATCCGAACAACGCGATCTATCAAGCGGTCTTTGCCATTTCCACCAGCACTACGCTGCCCGACGCCGTCGCGACGCAGAAGCTGGCCACGGTCACCCTCTGTGTCCTGAACACGAAATCGAACCGCCACAGCAAGGAACAGGACCTGACGAAAAATCCGGATTCGAAAAAGATCACCTTTCTGGTCCCGGACAACGGTCGCTGAGCCATGTCCACGCCCCCTCCCCCCTTGAGGCATCGCGGCCGGCGATCACGGGCGGCGTTTACCCTGGTCGAATTGCTGGTCTCGATGGTCTTGCTCGTCCTCGTCGTAGCGATCGTGCTCCAGATGTCCGATCAAACCGGCCGTATCTGGCATGCGTCGGCGGCCAAGATCCAGTCGTTCCAGGATGCACGGGCCGGCTTCGAAGCGATGACGCGCAAACTCAGCCAGGCGACGCTGAACACCTATTACGACTACTACGACGCGTCCAATCACCCACGCGCGCCGCTGACCGGTTCCAATCTCGCGAATTTCACGCCGACCCGTTACGACCGGATGTCGGATCTGCACTTCATCTCCGGACAGGCCGGCACGTTGCTCAAGGACAGTTCTCCGCCCATCGTCACGCAGACGCATGCGGTCTTCTTTCAGGCGCCGCTGGGCTATTCCGTCTCGTATCAACGACTGGACAACGCCCTCAATAGCTGCGGCTATTTTTTGCAGTTCGATGACGCCTCCCAAATGGTTCCCGATCATGTGGTGAAAACGCCGGGCTATCAACCTCGCTATCGTTATCGGCTCATGGAATTGATGCAGCGCACGGAGCAGTCGGGCATCTATGATCCAGCGGCGAAGACGCCCAATTCCTGGTTCACCGACAACGCCGGCACTTCCAGTCGCGTATTGGCCGAGAATGTCATCGCCTTGGTATTGCTCCCGAAGCTATCGCCCCGCGAGGACGACCCCGGTCTCCAGGGCAAAGGCGTCTCCATCGCGCCTAACTATAACTATAACTCCCGTGTCGCCCTCGGCGCAACGAACGACGATTCCTGGCCGGGCGCCACTCCCGCGTTTCCTCCCGATTCATTTACCACCTACCCCTCGGACGGAACGACGGCCCAGGCCTCCCGGCATCATCAACTCCCGCCGACGATGCGCGTGGCGATGATCGTCATCGACGAGGCTTCCGCCACCCGTTTGCAGGGCGGCAGCGCCAACGTCCCCACAGCGATCGACCTGCACGCCACGGGGCTTTTTACCGATGCCGCCAATATGAGCAGCGACCTCCAGGCGGTGGAAGACATTTGCAGTGCGAAACCCGGCAATCTTACTGGCAACCGGCAGCGGCTGACCTACCACGTCTTCAACACAGAGATCATCATGCGCGAAGCCAAGTGGAGCAATGACTAGAACTATGAACCCAATGCAGTGCCTGCCACCGCACCGTCCGCTTCGCAGGGCCGGTGTCGCGCTGGTCATCGTCCTCGGCATGCTGGTCTTGATCGCCGTGCTCATCGTGGCCTTTCTGAGCAGCGTCTCGCTCGAGTTACGCTCCGCGAAGAGTTATGCCTCGGAATCGGATGCCCGCGCCCTCGCCGATTCCGCGGTGAACATCGTCATCTCGCAGATTCAGGACGCCACCGGCACCCCATCCCTCGCCTGGGCCTCTCAACCGGGCATGATCCGAACCTACGACAACACCGGCACCGAGACGACCGATTACAAACTCTATTCCTCAAACAAGTTGCGGGTCGATGGCGGCTTCGATGCCAATGCCAATCTCTCCAAGGAAATACCCACCGATTGGTCGAGCGCGGCCAACGCCAATCTCTATACCGACCTGAACCAACCGGTCACCGTGACCATCGGCAGCACCGCGTCGCAACATTACCCCATCCTCGATCCCTCCGCGGTGGCTTCCGCGCAGGATAGCAATACGGCCCTCGACGGAGGAACCAACCCGGTCCCAGGCTGTTTCCTGAATTCCACCAATGCGCCGATCGGCGCCAGCGCGAGTCAGACCAATCCTCTGCCCCTGCCCGTGCAATGGATGTATGTCTTGAAAAACGGCGCCGTCGTCGCCATCGACCCGGCGACCAAAAAAATCCCGGGCACCGGACAGAACCTGCCCGACGGCACGGTGAATACCATCGTCGGCCGGATCGCTTATTGGACCGATGACGAGACGTGCAAAGTCAACGTCAACACCGCTTCGGAAGGCACCTATTGGGATCGTCCATGGGTGGCGCAAGGCACCGCTCCCTATCTCTACGAGAGAAATCTCGCCTTCAATCGACCCGCGCAAAATGAATTTCAACGCTACCCGGGGCATCCGGCGATGACCTGCCTGAGCGCGGTTTTTCCGGCGCTGTCGGGCGAGAGTCCCCTCGATTACGACAAACGCATTTACGGCATCATCCCGCGCGTCGTCGATGGCGGCAGCGAAGCGGGGACGGTGCAGGTCGATCAAACTACGGCGCCGCTCGTCCCCGACACTGACCGGTTGTTTGCCTCGGTGGATGAATTTCTCTTCCAGGCTTCCGCGGGACCGCGCCAGCCCAATCTCAAGGGCCCGAACACCCCATTCACCGAGGAGGACGTCGACCGCGCGCGCTTCTTCCTCACGACGAACAGTTGCGCGCCCGAGGTGAATCTTTTCAACAAGCCGCGCATCTGTCTGTGGCCGTTGCAGGCCAATACGGCCAACGTCGACGACGCGGCGCATGCCTCCAATCGCAATGCGGCCGACAAGTTGATCGCCTTCTGCTCCACGATCGGAAAGAAACCCTACTATTTTCAGCGCTACAATACTTACACCTCGCCCACCCAGAGTCCCATCCCGAGCAGCCAGAGCCCGACGATGGATTGGACAAATGTCCCTCGCAACCAGGAGCTCTACTCCTACCTGCAATCGCTCACTGGACAGTCGATCCCTGGACTCGGTGGTATCTTTGGCGGCGCCAACGGCAAATACAACGCGGCCACCCGTGATCAAATTCTCACGGAGATCTTCGACTTTATCCGCAGTAACGTAAACACGTTCAGCACCGCGGGGACACCGAGTTACTATTACACGCCTTTTGATCCCAAGGGTTTTGTCAAAGGCCAATCCCAGGTCGTCCCCCTGGTCCTCCCCAATGGCACCAAAGGATTCGGTCGCTTCTCCACCGTCACCGAGGCGGCGTTGGTTTTCTATCGGAAGGATAAACTGGTGGTCAGCGGACCGACCGTGCCAAACGGGTCGGTCATCCTCCCGGGAAACTCCCCCGTCGTCGTCCCCGGCAAGCAACCCGGAACGATCATTCACTATTCGGACTTTGATTCCGACGCAAACATCGGCGTGGTCTTGATTCTGGAGCCATTCAATTCCACTCCTGGCCCGCCGCCGTGGACGACCAATGCGCGCTTTGTCGTCACCGGACTCGATAAATTCACTTCCGGCGGCAACTCGCTGGGATTCCCGTCGCAGGCGGTGAACATGGTCGCATCCGTCGATTCGACGATCAACGCGACCGCGCTTACCGGCCTGGAGCCGTTTCTGCAAAAACCAACCCGTTCGCCCAAGACGTTGGGAACCACGGTGGCGGAAAACCCGGACCCTGGGCTCTATCCGTTCTTTGGTAACTTCGTCACCAAAGCGGGCGATCAGACTTTCGATTTCTCCGGTGGCGACGTGCAGATCCAGATTTACCAGGGCAGCACGGGAGCCCTCGACCCGGGTGACTTGGTCCAAACCATACACATGTCGTTCCCACCGGCTACGCTGCCGGTCCCCACTTATGCGCGGACATCGAGTTATAACTCGAAAACGCTAGTGACTACCATTACCGATAACGAGACCGACTCCAACGGCAATAACTACACCTCCTACAACGACCGCCTGAGTCACATTCATGCCAAGGCGCCGGGCAATGGCCGCTACGGCATCGCTGAGGATAGTCAACACAATCCCCTGCCCTTGATCATTCTCGCCGGCACTACCGGGGATACCGTCCGCAGCGTGGAAGCCCGTTACGGCGGTCCTGCTCGCGGCGACTACCGCGTCTTCGCCGGCTTGCAGGATGTGCCCCAGGATTATTTCGAAGGGCACGGCCTGTCCGATCCACCCCAAGGCACAGCGAAGCTTTATAACGACCCGAGTTTGGCCGCCAAATTGGTCCACAGCCTGACGATCGACGGCATGGCCGGCAGTTCTGATACCAGCAGCCAGAATGGCTACTACGCTGGCGCGGGTGGGAGTGGAGACACGCGTGGAAAGCTCGTTGCGAACGTCGTCTACCCCGACCCCAATCGCGGCGCGACGATCCGCAATCGCAAGGTACCCATTGTCCCGCGTGGCTTGCCTGCGGCACTCATGGCGGATGGCCTCACGCTGGGAGACTGGGACACGGGCATCGGCGCGCAACCGGACGGTCCCTACATCAATCCCGCCGACCAATGCAGTGCCAACAAATCGCAGTCGGGCGGCATGCTCTACTACGACAGCGGCGGATACATCAACGGGGCTGGTGTCGTGGATAGCGGCGCTTCCTTCTCGCCCAACCGCCAGATTTGCTCGGCCGTCGCCTTCGGTTCGCTGCCGAGTGGCATCGACCCATCCGCACCCGAACATCCGAAACCCTGGCAGACCCTGCTGTTTTGCAAAAATCCGCTCGGCGGCCAGGCGCACCCGGGATTCGGTGTGCCGCGTTCGAGCGCCCACGGCACCGCGCCGCCTTATAGCATGCCGCCCGATCACCTGCTGCTCGATCTCTTCGATATGCCGATCGTCGAACCCTACGCGATCAGCGAACCTTTCTCCACCGCGGGCAAGGTAAACATGAATTACCAAATCGTGCCCTTCACCTATCTCACGCGCGATACCGGGATGCGGGCGGTTCTAAAGTCCACGGATGTCATGGCGATTGGGACTGGCCAGGGGGATCGTTACAAGCTGAATACCGCCGCCGCCCCCACCCAGGACTACCGCTATTCGCTCAACCTGGATGAAAAAAGCGGCACGCTGGCCGGCTTCGAGCAGCGCTTCAACAACGGCGACATCTTCCGCTCCGCTTCCGAGATTTGTGACATCTCCCTCGTGCCGAAGGACTCCGTCGACCCGGGCATGCCAGGGGTAAATCCGACTTACGCCACAATGGATAGTTGGTGGAACGGTTATCAACTCACCGGCGACAACGTTCGCGAGAGTCCTTACGGGAACATCTATCCTCGCGTCACCACGAAATCGAATACCTTCACCGTCCACGTCCGCGCCCAGTCGCTGAAGAAGATCGGGAAAACGGCGGTGGACGAATTTGTCGAGGGTCAGGATCAGGTTGTCGGTGAGTTTCGCGGATCCTTTGTCGTGCAACGCTATCTCGATCCCAATGCCGATGGCCTGGTCAAGGCGGACGGCCGCACGCCGGCCACCGAATTGGATGCCGATGCGATGGTCGGCCCGTATAAAATCCGCGTATTGAGCAGCAAAAGATTTGCTCCGTAGTGAATATGAACCGGATGAATCCACGACGATCTTTCGCGCGAGCGTTCTCGCTCGTGGAACTCATCATCGTCATTGCGATCATCCTTATTTTGATCGCCCTCATCACCCCGGCGGTGGTGCCATTGCTGCGCGCCTCCAATGTCAACCAATCGGCAGCGATGCTCATGGACGAGCTCAACCTCGCGCACCAGACTGCTCTCACCCAGAACCGCGACGTGGAGGTGCGTTTCTATCAGGTGGCCTCAAAGTCGGACCCCAACGATCTGCAATTCCGTGCCTTTCGTTCTTTTCTGCCGAACCCGCTCAATGCCGCCGCCGCACAACCGCTGAGCGAGATCCGTTATCTCCCGGAACCGGCAATCATCTCCAGTAATGCGCAATACTCGACATTGCTGGATTACGGCAGCATCGGGGGCCAGCGCGCCGGCCTCATGAAGGGACAGGAGACGCTACCGGGCAACACCGACCCGACCACTTATATTAGCTTCCTCTTCCGCTCCACGGGCGGAACCAATCTGACCCCCGTTGACCCGCCCGATGGCCGGTGGTTTCTGACCTTGTATCTCGAGAACGCGCCCAAGAATGCCGCCACGGGCATTCCGGATAACTACTTCACGGCGCTGGTCGAGCCGGTCACCGGACGAATCCGGACGTTCCGGCCGTAACGTTCACGTATCCAAGTGGATGATCCCGCGCTGCACGGCGACGATCGCGGCCTGCGTGCGGTCGGCCACGTGGAGTTTGGCCAGCGTATTGGAGATATGCAGCTTCACCGTCGCTTCCGACATGTGCAACGCCGCGGCGATTTCCTTGTTGCTCAGACCAGCGACGATGTGGTGCAGGACCTGGTGCTCGCGCGGAGTGAGCGCGTCCCGCGTCCGGCGAGAGGCCAGCTTGCTGGCGATCGGCGCAGGGAAATACGTCTCCCCTCCGACAACACAGCGGATCGCTTCGAGAACTTCCTCCACCTCGGCGGATTTCGAGACATAGCCCATCGCCCCGGCCTCGACCGCCCGCCAGATGTCCTCCTCTCCTTCGAAGACCGAAAGGACAACGACCCGCGCGTCCGGAAATTCCGTGCGCAGATGCGCGGTGCTCTCCGCGCCATCGGCGCCAGGCAGGCGAAAATCCATCGTCACCACATCGGGCTGATGCTTGCGATACTGCTCGAGACATTGCGTGCCGTTGGCGGCCTCACCTACGAGGGTGAGATCCCGTTCGCCGGCGATTGCTTCCACCAGACCGAGCCGCATCATAGCATGATCGTCGACGATCAAGACGCGAATTTTTCGTTTCATAAAACTGTTCCGTTGGGGTGGCCATTCCACGCCATCTCCACGGCGGCGATCGGCACGACCGCGCGAATCGTCGTGCCCGCTCCCGGCGCGCTGTCGACGGTCAGCGTAGCGTGAATCTTATTCGCTCGCTCGCGAATGCCGAGAATGCCGAAATGTCCGCGCGGCGCGGGCGCCGCGGGATCAAAACCGCGCCCATCGTCGCGCACCTCCAGCGTTACGGCGTCAGCCAGGTATTCCAAGTGAACGCGAATCTCCTTCGGCGCGGCATGTTGCACGGCGTTGGCCACGGCCTGTTGCGCGATTCGCAGAATGTGGATCTCCACCGGGCCGGCCAGACTGCGCGCGCGACCTCTGGCCTCAAACGAAAGCCGCGCACCGCTCCCCTCGACCAGCGGCGCGAGCGTTTCTTCCAATGCCCCGGGCAGGCCGCGCTGTTCCAGCGCCACGCTGCGTAGATCGCGGATCGAGGTGCGCGCTTCTTCGCGGCAGTGGCGTAGCATTCGTTCCGCGAGTTCGATCGCCGTGCCCGCCTGTTCAGGCATATTCAGGAGACGCTGGCGGGCATTGCGCAACTGGACGGAAAGCCCTGCGAGTTCCTGTTCGATGGTGTCATGCAATTCCCGCGCGATACGCTGCCGTTCATCCTTGATCACCGCTCGCTCGATCTGCGTGGCAATGGTCTTCGTTTGCTCCGTGACCCGGCGGCGCAACAGCGCAGCCCATACGATCGCCATCAACGCCAGGCCGGCGATGAAGCCCAGTGCCCAGAACAACCGGCGCAGCGTCCACCACGGGGCTCGTTGCAGAATCGAAATGCCATTTTCCTTTTGCAGATGGAGTCGAAAACCGTCGACCGCCGAAGCAAACGGCAACGGATGCGTGGTGGTGAGTTCGCAAATGCCGGTGAGCCGCACCTTGTCATTGGCGGCGAGATCCGGCGGCAGGGTGGCGTGATCGGCCAGCACCGCCTCGAAAAACCATTTGTCCGTGCGGCACTGCAGCACCACATCTCCCGCCGGTCCGTCGCGGCGCGTGAGGAAATCGGCATCCACCGTCACGAACTCGGCCTGCTGGCGGACGATCTCTTCCCGCGAAAGGTCGAGCGGTTGCGGCGCGGGAGGGGCGGTGTGATTCAGGGTCGTGATCTGGGTCGCACGGAAGATGGGCCGGAAGGGCGCCACCGTGGCAAATCCCTCCGCCTCCACGACGGTGCCCGGAGCGTACTCATCGGCGCCCGAGGTGCGCACGAGCATGCTGCCATCATCACTCCGCAAGTAAAAGCCGTCGCTTCCGTCATGAGTGACGATGCCACGCACGCGCACTCGGGAACGCGAAGTGGCATCGCTGCGCAGCAATTCATTGATCGCGCGCAGTTGCGGCTCTTCTTCGGATTGGAGGTTCTCGGTGGGGATGATCTGGTTGAACGATGGCACGAAAAAATGGCGGGCCGTCAATTGCCGGTGCCCGTTGAAGACGCTGCCCAATACCCCGCGCACGATGACCGGTCGTTGCATCAACGCTTTGGCCTGCTCCATGCCATGCTCTTCATGCGGCATGATGAGTTTCACCGTCCATCCGGCGATTTCCGCGACCAGCACGAATTCATCGGATTTTTCCAGGCCGGTGATCGTGGCCGGCACTTGCACCCACTGGCAGTCGAGCGCCGGGGAAAACAATTCGCTGCTGTCGATGTGCAGCGGTTCCGGCAATTTCCCTTCGCCGAGCACGGTGATGTGCCGCCCTTCGATGATGGGAAGAAAGCCGCCGGGCTGGGTCACTCCATCGATGCGCACCCGGGTGCCGGTGGAATATTGCGGCCGCTCCTGCGGGTTGTCGGTGAGGCTCACGAAGATGCCTTCATGGCCATCGTGCAGCAATAGACTCGGCCGCGGCGGGTCGCAAAAGGTGATCGTGCCCTCGATGGAAACGGGCCGGCCCTGCGCCGCCTCCTCGGGCGACAACGCGCGCACACGAGTGATGGAGGTCAACGGCTCAACGGCGCTGCTCACGCACGCGATGAGAAAGAAAACTAGGAAAAGGATTCGGGGGAACAAATGGAGGTGACCCACGCTACACGGAATCAGCGAAGAAAGAATTAGCCATTTGTCTAGGTAGGCGGTCGTGACGGTCGTGAGCAACATGCGAACTGCGTAGTTGTCCCCCCGTTTGCCCATTTTAACCCTTCACCCGCCCGTGATGAATCCTCCCCCAGCCCCAAAAAAGGCTCGTCTGCTGAGTGCCAGGCAGTGCCGAAATCTAACCAGGCAAGCCATCATCGGTTTCGCCGGCATGGCCCTGGCGATGTTATCGACCGACGATTCCACCCAGGCGGCCAGCGGAACCTGGACGGGATTGACGGACGGGCTGTGGTCGGCCGCCAATGGCACGAACTGGTCCGTGGCCCCTGCACCCGGCGCCACGACGGGCAGCACCAACGGCGACACCGCGACGTTCAACAGCGCCGGGAACAGCAACACGACCATCACCATCGACGCCGGCCGCAACATCAAATCGCTGCTCTTCGATACCGCCGCCGCAAACTATATCATCGGCAGCGGCGGCGCGAACGGTGGCAATCCGCTGATCCTGACTAGTGGCGGCAACATCACTCTCGCTTCGACCGTGACCGGCACGAATGTCGTCGAAACTTTCAATGCGGCGCTCACTCTCGCAGGGAGCTATTCCTTCACGGATTCTTTTGCGGACACCGGTTCGGCGCTGGTCTTCAACGGCAACATCACGAATACCGCCACCTCCACACTCACGCTCAGTGGCGCGGGCACCGGCACCGGTAATTTGATCAGCGGGATTGTGAGCGATGGCGTCGGTGTGCAAAGCGTCACCGTCTCGGCGACGAACGGCACATGGACCTTGAGCGGGGCGAATACCTATAGCGGCACCACCTCCATCACGGGGGCGAATAGCTTCACCGTGCTGGCCGGCAGCAACAACTCCGCCGGCGGCACGACGTTGAACAGCGCCACCGCCACGCTGCAACTCGACAGCAACAGCAACGGCGGCCTGGCCAGCGGTGTCCTGACGCTCACCACGGGCAAACTGGAAGCGCTCGGCGCGGATCGGATCATAGCCAATGCGGTCACCCTGCAAGCAGTCACCGTACAGGGCAGCCACAATCTGACGTTCACTGGCAAAATGTCCGGCCTCAGCGGCGGCAATCGCGTACTGACAAATAACATCGGCGCAGGCAGCACCCTCACGCTCTCGGATGTGGATATCAACGCCGATACCGGGACGAACCGCTCGCTGACCATCGCAGGCACCGGAGATACGATCGTCCAGGGCACCATCGCTAACGGGGGCGCCGGCCGAACGAACAGTTTGGTCATTACGAATACCGGCACCACCACCCTGGAAGGAGTAAATACCTATACCGGCACGACATCGATCGGTGGAGCAAATGCCGCCAATGCGGGAACGCTGCGGTTGAGCGGCGCGGGTGTGCTCGGGACCGGCGCACTGACCATTTTCGGGGGCACATTGGATATCAACGGCCTCACGCGTTCCTTGAACGGAGCGCTCACCATGGGCGGGGGTGCGGCCGGCAGCACGGCGGCGATCAATATCGGGGCCGGCGGCGTGCTCACCATGGGCGGCAATTTCACTTTTTCCTCCTCGAACAGCCCGAACGGGGCGGTGATCTCCGGCGGGACACTCAACCTGGGCGTCCCGCGCACGTTCAATATCGGCGACTCGCCGAATGCGGCGAGTGACCTGACGATCAATTCCACGATCGGTGACGGCAATGGAATTTTCGACGTCACCAAGTCGGGCGCGGGCACCTTGGAATACACTCCCGATATCGATCTCACGACGCTGGCTTCCCCCACTCCGACGGTGACGGTCAGCAGCGGCATCCTGCAACTGGACGGCGCTGTCACGGGCGGCAACGGAATCTTTGACGTGAACAAGACCGGTGCGGGAATCTTGAATTACACAAGAAACCTGGTGCTCGCCGCCAACGAAACCGCCACGGTGACGAGTGGGACGCTGCAATTCAGTGGTGTGATCTCCGGCAGCTTCGGCCTCACGGCCGCCAACTCCAGCGGAGTGATCTCGCTGACCGTCGCGGATACCTATACCGGCAACACGATCTTGCGGGGCGGAGGGCAGTTGAGTTTGAGCGGCCCAATAGGTTCCGTGGTATTCTCGGATGTGCTGGTCACCGCTGGCTCCGTGCTCAATCTCGACAGCAGTGCCGCCGGCACCACCGGAACCGTGCGCGCGAAAAGTGTTTCCCTCTTTGAAAATACCGGCGTCCCCTCGACGCTGCTCGTGACCGGCAACTCCGGAGCCAGTTCGATCGACAGCATTGCCAATGCGCTAACTGCGGCGGCCGGCATGTCCGTGGTCACTCTCCAGGCCGATCCAGCACAGAACACCCAACTGGACGCAAGCAGCTTCATCCGGAATCCGGGAGCAACGATTCTGTTTCGTGGCACCAATCTCGGCACAAGTTCGATCGCGTCGTCGACCGCCAATTCGTCGAATATCGTCTTCACCACCGCGCCCACCCTCTCCGGCGGGGGCGGCGCAGCCGGCAGCACGACAGTGAGCATTCTCCCCGGCGCAATCGGTGATTCCAGCGCCACCGGTGTGGGTAACGGCCTCAACACCGGCGGGCTCGTGACGTACGACCCCGCGGTGGGTATTCGAGTACTGAATCCGACGACCGAATACACGGCGGCCATCACCGACGGGCAGACCCAGCTGGACAACGTGCGCCTCGCCCATACTTCCGGGGCCGGCGTGCTCTTGACCACGTTGTCGAGTAACACGACGATCAATTCCCTGTCCTTTAACGTGAGCGGCACCGGGACGGACGCCGGGATCACGGTCGACGGCATGGCCGGGGTGACGCTGACCATCGCGAGCGGAGTGATCTACACCAGTTCTTCGGCGTCCTCGGCGACAGGCAATGCCCAAACGATCAGCGTGCCCACGTTAAGCCTGAACGGACATGAAGGAATCATTACTGCTTTTACGGCGATGCCGGGCACTGGCACGATCAGCACCTCCGGGCTGCTGAATATCTCGAGTTCGATCAGTAATGACGGCGGTAACGGCGTGACAGTCTTCGGCAATGGCACCCAGGGGACCAACGGTGGTGAGGTGCAATTCTCCGGTTCGACGGCCAACACCTATACGGGGACGACCACGGTGAACGGAATTGTCCTCAAATTGTCCAAAACGAGCGGAACCAACGCCATTCCTGGCGATCTCGTCCTGAATGCCGGTGCAATTTACGACGGCAACAACGAGATTGCGGATACCTCGAATGTGACCATCAACGGTGGCACCTTCTACCAAAACGGGTCGAACAATTCCGGGTCTTCCACTTCGGAAGCCATCGGCAGCCTCACGCTGAATGGCGGCACGATCAGCCCCGGCCAGGGCAGCAGTAATACGCTAACGATCTTCGGCACGATGACTCTCAACGGTTCGGGGTTCACCACGAGTACCGGGGGGAAACTCAATGTCGGTGGCCTGGCGACTTTCACCGGTGGCACCCTGACGTTGGGTATTTCCAATTCGCCTTCGACCTTTGCCAACGTCGCGACATTCAGCAGCGGTATCGCGATTGTCAATCCGGCCAGCGGTGCTTACACGCCGATCACGATCAACGCGGGCAGCGCGAATCTCGGCGGCAAGCTCGTTCTTTCCGGTGATCTCACCTTCACCGGCAACACCACGAATGCCAACACGGCCACGATCAACGGCGCAGCGGGAACATCGCCCGGGGTCTTCGCACTCGATGGCACGCGGTCTTTCAACGTAGGCGACGGTGCTGCGGCCGTGGACCTGGCGATCACCGCTCCGCTGACCGACAATGGCGCCAACGCGGGCGGCCTCACCAAGACGGGCAACGGCATGCTGAAGCTGACCGCACCGAATACCTACACCGGCCCCACCACAGTACGCGGCGGCACGCTCGAAGTCAGCGGCAGCCTGAATGGATCGACGACCGCTCCGGTCAATGTGAACAACGGCACGCTCGTGCTTTCCGCCGGCAACGCAATCAGCAGCCCGACCTCCGATCTCACGCTTGGCGATGGTCTGAACCTGACCCCGGGCACGCTGAAGCTGAACGACAGCTTGAGCAGCGTCTCCGAGACATTTGGCAACCTGAATTTGGAGTTCGCCTCGACGATCGACTTCGGCGCGCTCAATGGAAATTCGCTCATCTTTGCCGGAGTCGGCGACCATACCCCGGGGGCGACACTTTCGATCACGGACTGGAGCGGAAACGCCGCCCAGGCGGGCGGCGTTTCGAACGACCGACTGCTCTTCATCGGGAGTACTCCAAACGCTTTCACCAGCTCCTACAATCAGTCGGACGTTTCCTTCAATGGGGTCGGCGGTTACATGGCTCTCCAGGTCGATCCAAACCATTTTGAAATCGTCGCCGTCCCGGAACCGACACCGGTGGCGCTCGAGCTTTCCCTCGGTATTTTGGGCTTGATCGGCTTCCGCCGCCGCCGCCACACCGCCTGACGCGCCGCCACCTTGACTTTATGAAATCATCCTCACCCTTCCGCTGCCAAATCCTTACCGCTCTCGGCGCGTTGCTGTTGTTTGCGGCGACGGGACCGTACTACGTCCTGGGCGATGACAGCGTCAACTTCATCAGCAACGGCAATTTCGAATCCGATCACAAGACCCCGGGCTGGCCCGATGACTGGGGACGCGCCAAGGACAAGACGATCTCCTGGGAAAAGGAGGGCGATAATCATTTCCTGCGGCTGCACTCCGAGCAAGCGGGGCAGACGGTGATGGCCTATCGCGAGATCGCCGTGCCGGATGGCACGAAAGCGCTGGAACTCAAGTGGCGCTGGCGCGTGACGGATCTCAAGCCGGGCAAGCAGTCCTGGTTCGACGCACGCATCATGATGGATTTCAAAAATGACGCCGGCCAGAAAGTGAAGCCGAGTCCGGCGGCGCCGTATCTGCGCAAGAGCACCGATGGCTGGGTGCAGGGCTCGGTGCACTTCCTCGTGCCGGACGGGGCGCGCACGCTGCAATTCATGCCCGCGCTCTTCCAGGTGGAAAGCGGCACGATGGATCTCGACGATATCGTCCTCGCGCCCGTCGACGCCGCGCCGCTGCAAAAAGCCGCCGCTGAGGCCGCGGCGGCGACCGCAGCAAAGATCGCCAAACTCACCGAGGCCAGGCGCGCCAAGGCGAAAGCAGCCGTGCAATCCGACGGATCGCTCATCGCCAACGGAAATCTCGAGGTGGACGCCAAAGGCAAAGGATGGCCAGACGGCTGGGGCAGTGCGAAGAGCCAGACGATCGCTTGGGAAAAAGAAGGTGATAACCATTTCCTCCGCCTCCAGACCAGCGAACCCGGCAAGGGAACGATGCTTTACCGCACCGTCGACATTCCCACGGGGGTCGAGGCGCTCACGCTCTCGTGGCGCCAGCGCATCACCGGGCTAAAGAAAGGCAAACTGCCGTGGAATGACGCGCGCATCATGATGGATTTCCTGGATGGCGCCGGGCACAAGCTCGCCCAAAAGCCGAGCCCACCTTATAGCGGTAAAGATACCAAAGGCTGGGAAGACAAGAGCACGACGTTTCTCGTCCCGAAGGAAGCGGTCACGCTGGTCATCATGCCGTCGCTCTTCCAGGTCTCGGCCGGCACTTTCGATCTCGACGACATTTCGCTGAAGCCCGCCGAGGCCGCGCCGCTGATTGCTGCCGCCAAGGCCGCGGCGGAAGCGGAGAAGAAAGCGTATCTAGCTCCGGAAACGCCGAACACGGCGAAGTGGCCCGAGGAGTTACACGTCGAGGGAAAGCAGGTGCTGAACAAGGATGGCAAGCCGGTGTGGCTGCAAGGGATGAACGTGGTGAGCCTGGAGTTTCTCCTCAGGGGTGACCACCTGCTGAAGTCGATCGAAGTCGGCATCGACGATTGGAAGGCCAACATCATTCGCCTCCCGGTGAAAGGCGACTATTGGCTCGGCCGGTCGCCGGAACAGACCGATGGCGGCGTGGCGTATCGCGCGCTCGTCGACAGCGCGATCACGCTTGCGGCCAATCATGGTGCATATGTTTTGCTCGATCTCCATCGTTTCGGCTCACCGAAGCAGGACGACATCGATTTCTGGAAGGACGCGGGGGCGAAATACAAGAATCACCCGGCGGTCATTTTCGATCTCTTCAACGAACCGCACGGCACCACTTGGGAGATCTGGCGCAACGGCGGCTTCATCGCCGAGAAGAAGAAGGCGGCGGACGAGGATTCCTTTCTCACGCCCGAAGACAAAGCGAAGGCGGCGAAAGGTTACCAGGGCGTGGGCATGCAGGCCCTCCTCAATACCGTCCGCGAAGTGGGCGCGAAGAATGTGGTGGTCGTCGGTGGACTCGATTGGTCTTACGACCTCTCGGGAATCGCCAATGGCTTCGCGCTCGAAGACAAGGGCGGCAACGGCATCATCTACGCCTCCCATATCTATCCGTGGAAGCGCGATTGGAAAGACAAGGCGCTCGCCGTCGTGGATAAGTATCCGCTCCTTCTCGGCGAAGTCGGCGCGGATATTCACAAGATGGATTTCATCCCGAAAGAAGCGCAGGAAGATCCTTACACCTGGGTGCCGGACATGCTGGGCCTCATCCAAAAATACAAGCTGCACTGGACGGGCTTCTCTTTTCATCCGAAGGCATCGCCCGTGATGATCGAAGACTGGAGCTATAAGCCGACGCCTTACTGGGGCGCCTTTGCCAAGCGGGCGCTCGCCGGCGAAAAGTTCGAGCTGCAAAAAATGCGTTGATCGCTTCCGTGACTCGACAGTTTCTCTCGCCTTTCTCCCCCACCCTCATCGCCGCGCTCTCCTTGCTCTGCGGAGCGACGGAAAGTTTCGCCGGCCCCAACGGCGCGGAGCTTTACCAGCAACACTGTTCCATGTGCCACGGGCTGACCGGCGCCGGAATTCCCGGAGTTTTTCCTCCGCTGGCCGGCTCCGATTTTCTCGTGAAAGAACGGGAGCAGGCCCTGCGCGCGCCGCTGGCCGGACTCTTCGGCAAGATCGAGGTCAACGGCGGCACTTACGAAGGTGGCATGCCACCGGTGCTGCTGCCCGACGAGCAAATCGCCGCCGTGTTCGGTTACATATGCAAGACGTGGGGTAATCACTCCCCTACGCCCACGCGCGAGGAACTCGCCGCCCTGCGCGCGACGACGAAATTCCACACCTTCGAAGCGCTGCTCGCGGCGATGGGCTCGACGGAATTGCCCGCCGCGCCGGAAGGCTGGGAATTGCGCGTCGCAACGGAACTGAGTTTTTCACCCGTGCGCCTCGGAGCGCATCCCGATGGCGAGCATATTCTCATCCTCGCGGAGAATGGCGACGTGTGGTGGTGCCGGCACGACGGCAGCGAGCTCATGCGGCTCTTCGGAGGTGCTTCCTACCTGGACGCCACGCTGGGCCATCCTTCCGTGCTCGGGCTGACGGTGGATCGCAATCAGCGCCTTTACCTCGTGAGCAATCAGCGCAACGAGACCGTTTCGCCGGTGCGCAATGAGGTCACCATCTTCCGGACGGGTAGTTGGTCACGCGAGCATCCTTGGAAGGCACCGAAGTCCTGGTTGCGCACCGCTTACCCATGGGGTGTCGGACCTTACAACCACGGTGTCTCCACGATCGCCCAAGGTCCCGACGGCTTGATCTATGTGAACAGCGGCTCGCGAACCGATGATGGCGAAGCGGGCACGCTCCCCAACTACGCGACGACTGGCGAAGCGCCGATCACGGCTTGCATCTGGCGGTTGAATCCCAAGGACGACCGACCCGTCGTCGAAGTTTTCGCTCGCGGCCTGCGCAATAACTACGGCTTTACCTGGGATGACGATGGCCACCTGCTCTCTGCCGAAAATGGACCAGATGCCGACGCGCCTGAGGAGTTGAATCTCGTCGAGCAAGGCAAGCACTACGGCTTTCCCTATCAATTCTCCGACTGGACAACGAAACCCTATTCGCACACTCCCGAGGTGCCACCGGGCCTCGTCATCACCAGGCCCTTTCGCAATCTCGGCCCGGATGGAGGCGGCAGTGCCCGCGGACTTTCCACTTTCGATCCGCATTCGAGTCCCGCGGGTATGGTCTGGCTCGGCGCCGATTGGCCAGCGCCTTTCCATTCGAGTTTTCTCGTCGTGCGCTTTGGCAATCTACTGAAACGTGGTGCCGACACGGGCTTCGACGTCCTGCAACTCAAACCGAATTTTTCCGCGCGGACGACCTCCGCCAAACGCGTGCTCGCCCCACTGGCCCGCCCCATCGATATCCTCAAGCTACCCGAGCAGCAATTGGCCATCGCCGAGTATTGCCGGGGCACGACGCTCGCCGCTGGCATCGGTACTCCCGGGCGTGTTCTTCTCCTGAGTCCCAAACATCCCATGGCGACTTCGCTCAATACTTCTCCGAAGTAAAATGCAGCGGCAGTCTGCTGCTGATCGCCCTCTCGAAGGGCGGGGAATCGTTGGAAGCTAGGAGAAGCGACGTCTACAGATTCGCGAGAAACAGCTTCTGCACGAAGCCGATTTGGTAAACGAGGAAAGCTCCCAAACCAAAACTGGTCGCCCCGGCCAGTCCGCCCAGCACGCGGTGCCAGTGGGCCGAATGTTCCGCGGCATAGCGGATGGGCGCGGCAATGGCCGCGGTCACGATCATCATGCCGGCGACGGTGCCCGCGCCGAAAATCAGCAGATAGGTGATCGCGCCAAAAGTGTCGCGCATCAAAGGCAGCACCAGCAACGCCACCGCGGCGGAACCGGCCAGGCCATGCACGATCCCGATGACCAGTGGCCGAAACGGACTGCCGGTCGAGAAAAAGCGCAGCCAGCGATCGAGCCGCGCTGCTTCTGCGGCGTCCGTTTGCTCTTCGCCCCCTGCCTTTCCCGGCCAGCGGAAAGCGGCGTGGAGATTCAACCACCCCAGGACGATCAGCATGATTCCCACCGAGAGTTCCAGGCTCAGGCCAATGCGCTTGGACACGACGAAGCCAAAGCAGGCGATCGCGGCGCCGACGACAAAGACCGTGAGGCTATGCCCAATGCCCCAGAGCACGCCCGTCCACGCCGCGCTGCGAATGCTACGCTGCTGGCTGACGATGTTCGTGATCGCGACCACGTGATCCGCATCGGTGGCGTGCCGCATCCCGAGGAAAAAGCCGAGAACGAGAATGGAATAAAAGGAAATGGTCATGCGAGAACCGGTTCAGATGTGGGTGCGGCGAGCCGCTTTGCACCACGACTTTGACTGTACCGTCCCCTTCGATCAAGGGCAGTGGCTCGAGCCAGTCGGGTTCATCCGAGAGAAAGGTTCGCTCGTCGGCAGGCAGGCGGTTGGGCAGGCGATGGATTTCTCGTCGACCGGCCTCTTCCGGAGGTAAAAACAGCCGCCTCTTTTTGGTCGAAATTGTCTCGCACCGGAGGGGGGCGGCGGATAGCCTCAACCCAGCCGTAGCTTACGCACTCGCCCGGTGCAGCCAGCATGGCCATAGCTCTGGAATTTTCCTATGATTACCGACCGCCGCTCCTTTCTGCGCAACAGCGCCATTCTTACGGCTGGCTCCGCGCTTCTTCCGACGTGGACGACCGCTTCGGCCGCGACGGCCGTCGCCACGCGCACACTGACGCCGGCCCTCGCTTTGACGACCGATGAGCAAGCGGTCCTGGCCTGGGTCGCCAGCTACGCGGACAGCTACCGTCTGCAAGGCGGCTGCATCCTGGGCCATTTGCGCGGCAGCCCCAACAAGTTCACCCAGATCGTCGCCCACATGGCCGACCCGGCCAAATTTGCCAGTCTGCTCGCGGCGAAATCTCCCCTCTCCTCTGCGCTGGTGAATGGCGATAGCTACAGCTTCCAGTACGGACAGACGCTGTTCACGCTGCAAAACTCCTCGACCAGTTTGCCTACGGTGGCGAATACGGACTGGAAACACCAGGCGCTGCAGTACGATCCCAAGACTCACATCCTCACGGATCCGCTCGGCGATACCGGCGCCTCGGCGCAGATCAACTACACCATCCAGTTGATCGCGAAGACCCGCACCGTCCCGCAGAATTTCCAGGCGCTGGTCACGGGACTCGTGGAAAGCACGCTCTACAAGCTCACGCAGGATGCCCCCTTCAACACCTTCCGCAACAGCGTGCTGAACAGTAAGCCCGCAAAAGCCGGCGACGCCACGGCGGTGAACCGCATCTTCCTGCAAAATCTCGCCTTGCTCGCGCAGGTCTTTCCCGCCAATTCGCTTGCGCCCATTCTCAAGTCGCCGCTGCTCACCGCCAGTCTGGCCACGCAGTTCACGTTGAGCACCGCTCAACTCGTGGCGCGTTTCAGTGTATTGCGCACCAAGGTGAACCGGTCGTATTCCGATGAAACGATCTGGCTGGCCCTGTTGATTCCCAATCAGATATCGCCGCAGAGTGGCGATCTCACCAACGCGCTGGGCCTGCCAGCGAACGGTGGCTTCAACGCCATTCTTTCGCTGGATGCGCTCGCCGACATGCGCCAGTTGCTGAACGATCCTGCGTTTGCCACGGCGTGAGTTCAGATATTCCCGCTCCATTGCCTTCAATGGATCTGCTCGTCGTCACGGTCGAGACGTTTGCGCCCGTCGTCGGTCATATTTTTGAGGCGGTCTTTACCGATGGCCGTCTGCCGCTCACGCTCGCCGAAGCCCGACCGCTCGGTTCGGCGCGAGCCCCCGGCGCACGGGCACCATTTGCCCTGACATTCCAAGGCCGGCCGAAGCTGCGCCTCCCGCAAGGCATTTACCGCCTCGAGAACACTTCTCTCGGAACGATGGAAATTTTCCTGGTGCAAGTCGCCGATGCCGCCGGCGGCTCGCAGTTCGAAGCGATCTTTAACTAAGCGCCTTCCACTCCATCAGCAGATAGATGCCCTTATCTTCGATGGGCTGAAAACCCAGCCTCAGGTACAACCGTAGCGCACGGTTAAATTTCTCGACGTGGATCCGCAGCGCCTTGCTGGCGGCGGCGGTTTCCTCC
The DNA here is from genome assembly GCF_000173075.1 of Chthoniobacter flavus Ellin428. Taxonomy (GTDB): domain Bacteria; phylum Verrucomicrobiota; class Verrucomicrobiia; order Chthoniobacterales; family Chthoniobacteraceae; genus Chthoniobacter; species Chthoniobacter flavus. The sequence continues at coordinate 45,307 of NZ_ABVL01000020.1, read as the reverse complement.
ATGAGTCGCGAAGGAAATGCGTGCCGATTCCGCCCCCGCGCGCTTCGGGAAGGATCGCGATGTCGATGATGCAAATCTCCCGCTCTTTGCGCTCGATGATCAACCGACCGACCGGCGTGCCCTCGCGCTCGATGATGGAATGGCGTGCCTGGGGATAATTGGCGCGGTAGTCGGTCGTCTGCGCCTGGAATTGCATCCGGCAAAACTGTTCCTTTTGTTCCGCGCTCCAATTCGTCATGGCGAGCTCTTCCGCACGGGTACCGGCGTAGACGCGATAAAGAAACTCGGCATCCCCGGCGAGCGTATCCCGCAACACGGCCGGCGGGGCCGGCAACTCCGCGGTGCCCTCAGACATCGTTCCGCAAGGTGTCAATTTACTAAGTGCGCGGCGGGTAGACGCCCTGCAACGCAATGCAAAAGTTGAGAGTGAGGTAAGGCATCAAGTTGTTGTGCGGCTGATCTCCGCCCGCCGGTGCGATGACGCGCGGATCCATGGCCCCGATATTGCTCGTGCCGGCTGTATAGGTCGCATAAGCCGCTCCACCGTTGGATCGACCAAAGGCGTTGGCCGGAGCGGGAGCAGGCAATACGGAAGGCGGCGCCAAATTCCTGACCTTCATACCATGATTATGCGACGGGATTTCGCTCTCCAGGAGCGAGACCGTGTCGGATCCACCGGTCTCGCCCAAATCGTGCAGGGAAAGGCTGGGGCCCTGACCGGGATGCATAGGCGCGTTTCCTTGCATGTTCGGCAGCGCAAAGTTGGATTTTCCGTCGCCACCGTAAGTGGTGCCGAGGAGCGAAAAGAGAGCCGTGTTTTGCGAAAGAGGCAGAATCTGTCCATCGCAAAACGCCCAGCCCGTGGGCGCAAAGTTGAAGGGGAAGATACGAATTTCGGCAACGAAAGGATTCGACATAATGCGACAGCAAGTAAGCGGTTAAGTCTGGCTGGGAAATATCCCAAACATCGACATGATGAAACTCACACAAAGGTACGGTTGGAAATTGTCGTGCGGCTGGCTACCTCCGGTCGAGAGCATCGAGATCTGGTGAAGCACCACCGTCGGTGGCGAGGCGGTATAGACCTTCACCGTGTTGTTGGCCGCGGCCACAAAACCGGACGGGCGTAGCCTGGTCCCCCGCATCGGTGGAGCCCGAGAAAGGGGTGGCTGTGCGACGGGATCTGCGAGACTGTGAGCGTCACTGTCTCCACTCCCCCCGGTTTCCGCGAGGGTGAAGCCATTTCCTTGATGCATGGGAAGCCGGCCACGGAGATCCGGCAGGGCAAAGGTGGACTGGCCGTCACCGCCGTAGGTGGTACCGATGAGATTGAAAAGGGTCTCGAACTCGGAAATGGGAAGAAGCTGGCCCTCACAAAACATCCAGCCGGCCGGAGCAAAATTGCCGGCAAAAATTCGAACTTCTCCGACGTAAGGTTGGCTCATGGGATGAAAAAGTCAGTTTTGAGACGGGAAAATGCCCTGCAGGGCAATACAAAAGGACAGGGTGAGAAATGGCTGCATGTTCAGGTGCGCCTGGCTGCCACCCACGGCCACCACGGTCGTGGGGACCATACCAGTGAGATTCGTGCCCGCATTGTACATGCCGCTGACCCCACCGAGGACCGTGGCAGCGGCGGGAATCGTCTGGTCGGCATTGTCGCTGATCGCCTGAGCGGTGTGCGTATGCGTCGGAATCTCCGAGATTGCCAGGGTGTGCCCCTGTTCGCCGCCACGCTCACCCAAAGTGTGCCCGTTGCCCATGTGCATGGGCACCCGGCCTTGCAGATCCGGCAGACCGAAGTTGACGCGTCCGTCGCCGCCATAGGTGGTTCCAAGGAGGGAGAAAAGCCCCTGGTTCTGGTTGATAGGCAACAACTGCCCATCGCACAATGCCCACCCCTTGGGCGGGAATCCGAAGGACATGATTTTGATCTCAGATAGGAACGGCTCGGACATGGGACAATATTATCAAATTAATGTTGTTTTTGACAAGAAAATCACGGCGGCGTCGGCGGTCCCGCCGGCGGTGCGATAATGACGTGGATGGTCGTGAGCCCATCATCGCCGTATGCCTCGGCCGGCGGCACGGTATTGTCGTCGATGATGACCTGCGCGGGTGTCGTGGATGTACTTCCCCCTTGGTAGATATTGATGACACTCGGGCTCGTCCCGGCGCCGCTGCCCAGGAAGACGTCGTCAATGTGGTTCGGGTCGCTGCCGGTGAGGATGTTCTTGTTCGCCGCCGTCGTACCGCCGATGAGGAGATTCAGGGTATTCGCATCGGTGCCAGATCCGCCCGCATAAGCCCAGATGCCGGCAAATGCGTTGGGGGTGGGATTTGGCGCGTCGGTGTTGGGATCGCGGATCGTGTTACCGATGACGGTAGCATCCACGACCGCATTGCCGCCGGTCACCCCAATCTGGAGACCGCTCTGGTCGTACTGCTGGATGGTATTTCCCTGAACGAGGAAGAGCGAATCGTGGTTGCTGCCCATGGTGCCTGCGGTACCCGCATTACCATTCATGAAGAGCCCGATGCTATCCGCACCAACACCGCCACCGGAGTACTGGACGCCGGCCACACCGAAGGTGTTATTGATGATCTTGCCGTAGAACGTGCCGGAGCCCCCCACCGAACCCGCGGTGATGAGACGCCCAAAACTCGTGGAAGCCGCCGTGGTGCCGTTGCCTTGCGTGAAGGTGCTGTTCTCGATGTCGAAGGTCACGAAGGTATTGGTGCCGTTGCCATTGATTACGACGGCATTGCTCGCGCCCCAGATGTCCGCATTGACGTTCTTGAAGGTGCTGCCGGTAATGGTGATATGCATCGTCGAACCGGTATCGGCGCTGGCGTCGATGGCGTATTGCGGATGCGAGCTAAAGGTGCTGTTCGTCACCGTGAGGGTGGCGGTGGTCGAACTGCCCTTCGTCTGGAAATAAAGCGCATCGAGAGCTCCAGCGGTCTTGGTGAGCGTGTTGTTAATCGTCGAGTTCGAGATCGTCAGGTTGGTCAGCGTGCCCGTGTCGTTGCTCACCGCGAGCGACCGCGCGAAGCCCTTGTCCACGGTGCTGTTGCTGATCGTATTGGTCCCGAACAGGTTGTAGAAGCGGATGCTGCCTTCGCCGAAGTAACCGCTGGCGTCGGTATCGGCGGTGAGACTGGTGCCGTTGGTGCCGGTCGCACCCACAGTCGAGTGATCGAGCGTGAAGTTCGTCACGCTGTTCCCGCGGATGCCGTAGTTTTGGTTGCTCTCGAGATCCATCCACGCGAGCGAAACATTCTGCGTGCTGTTGAGATAGATGCCGATGCCGGTGGTCGTGCTGCCATCCGCACCGGTTTTACCCGTGATGACACCGCCGGAATTGGCGGTGCCAGTGCCGGTGACCGTGAGACCGCCACTGGTCCCGGTGGTGTCGAGAATGATACCGTCATTGGCACCGGCCCCGGAACTGATCGACCGGAAGGTGAGCCCACTCGCCCCAATGGTCGTGTTCGCGACGTCGAGACCAGTTCCGCTGGTCGCGTTGATCGTATTGCCCGTGCCGGTCACCCCGACCGTGCCGCCGCCACTGGCGCCGAAGCCCGTGGCTGTGGTGGTCTGGATCGAAAGCCCGCCGCCGGTGAAGTTGATCGTGGCCCCAGTGTTGCTCGTCAGATTGATCGCGGTAGCGGCACCGGTCGAGGCGGTGATGGCTCCGGTGAAGGCGGTCGTTCCGGCCGTTTCTCCGCTGACTGCCACCGCGCTGAAGCCGTTGTTCTGATTGATGGACCCGTGGTAGGTCACATTCGCCGAACTGTTCACCTCGTTGAAGGCCACGGCGGCGGGGCTGGTCGTCGCACCGATGCTCGTAGCAGCGCTAAAGGTGAACGTGCCGCTCGAACCATTCTGAATGGTGATGGCTGCATTGCCGCCGTTCAGCGTGGTGGTGCCATTGAAGTTGTAGGCACCGTCGGCGTTGTCGAAGACCAAGCCAGTGCCACTGGTGGCACTGAGTGTGCCCGTCTGGAAGGTGATCGTGCCGCTGGCATGGCCACCGGTGATGCTGACGAGCGCGGCATTGTTTGCCTGGGTGATACCGCCCGAATAGGTTGCACTGACCGTGCCGCCCACCACAGACCAAGCGGCGCCGCTTTCGTTGGTGATCGTGCCCGCACTGGCCGTAAGGCTGCCACTCACGCCACTGAGCAGGACGCCATTGGTGCCGCCAGTCGAAGACAGGGTGCTGAACGAACTGTTCGTCACAATGATTCCCGTGGTGAGGCTGAGGCCGGCGCCCGCCGTCGCGCTGACCGAATCGTTGGCCGTGGCCAGGGTGCCGAAGTTCGTACCCACGATACCGCTGGCGCCGCTGAGGGTGAGATTGTTGAGGATTACACCGCCGTTGAGCGAGCCAAGGTTGGTCAGCGAGACAGCCGTCCCGGTGGTGTTCTGGATAGTGCCGCCGGAGACGGATACGCTGTCGAACGCGGCGCCGGTGAGATTGTTGAGGGCGATACCGTTGACGGCGCCGTTGGCCGAGACGCTTTGCAGGATGAAGCCGCCGGTGTCGGTGGTCACGCCGTTGAGGCTCAGCGCGGTGCCAGTCGTCGAGGTAATCGTATTGCCCGCGCCGCTCATCCCTACCGTGCCGCCGCCGCTGGCGCCGAAGCCCGTTGCTGTGGTGGTCTGGATCGACAGCCCGCCGCCGGTGAAGTCGATCTTCGCTCCGGTATTGGTGCTCAACGTCACGGCCTGATTTGCGCCGGTATGAATCGAGTCGCTGGCGCCCGAGAAGGTGATGGTGCCACCCGTATTGTTCTGCACCAGGATGCCCGTACCCGTGTCGGTGATGGCGCCGGAGAGCGTGACCGAACCGCCGGTGATGCCCTGCACTTGCACCGAGTGGCCGGCGGTGTTCGTAATCGTGCTGTTGTAGCTGATCACCGCATTGCCGCCGCTGACGAAGAACGACGGACCGGCCGCGCCGCTGATGCTGCCCCCGGTCATCGTAATCGTGCCGCTCGGCGTGGTAAGGCTGATCGCCGAAGCACCCGCGTTGGTCAGGTTCACCCCCGCCATGGTGAAGCCGGCGGTGTTCGTACCGATGATCTGGTTGTTGCCAGTGGTCAGATTGATGTTCTGCACCGTGTCTCCATTGTCCAAAGTGATGAGGTTGACCCCGGCGGCCGCTTTCAAAGTCGCCGCTCCATTCGTCGGATCGGAGAACGTGCCGCCACTAAGGTGGAAGTTGTCGCCGATGACGTTGACCGGTTGCACGCCAGCGGGAACGATGACCGAAGCCCCATTGCCAAAGCTCTCGATGGTCGTGCCCGCGCCGAGATTAAGAGTGCTGGTGAGGGTGAGACCGGCGCCGCCGTTGTCGTTGACAAAGATGACCGTCTTGCCCGCGAGGAATGCGGCGTTGTCGTTCGTCATGAACGTCGTCAGGCTGATGCGATCGTTCGGATCGGCGCCGTTGGCCGCGCCGGCCGCAACCGAGCCGACGAAGATGAAATTGGGATTGGGTGCCTCAAACGTCGACTTGCCAGTGAAGGTGACGCCAGTGAATTCGTAACGGCCCTGCTGGGAGGGATTGACGCTCGTGAGGTGGCTGGTATCGATCGTCGTGCCACCGCTATTCACGGCGATGCTGCTGCCGGAATTGCCCGGTGTCTGGTTGCCGTAGCGCAGATAAGCACCCGCGGAGCCATTCGCCGCGTTGCCCAATGCAATGCCGGTGGAGACGCCACTGATCGCCGCCGTCTGACCCGCACCGGTGGCAAGGCTGACGTTCGGGGAGGTAGTGCCGACCGGCTGGGGACCAGAATATTGCGAGCCGCTCAGGTCAATACCGATGCTGCCTGCGGTAGCGCCATCACCCGTCAGGGTCAGATTGCCCGTGCTGAATTGCGTGACTTTCGAGTTCTGCAAGTCGATGCCGCGGCCCGCTCCGCTGAAGGTGATGGTCGTAGTTCCTTGGAAGGAATAGGTGCCGTTGGCGCTGTTGGCGTTGATACCCGTGCCGGTGATACCCGTGAGGCTGGTCGTCCCGCTGACCGTGAAGCTGCCGGTGTTGGTCCCGAACTGCAGGCCGGTGGCCGCGCCATTGACGGTCACGCTCGACGCAGTGACCGCGGCGCTGGAGTTGATCATCTCCAGGCCGATGCCGCTGGCAGTGCTGACATTGACCGCGCCCAAGGCGACCGTGCCGCCGACCGTGTTGAGCACCACGCCATTCACCGCGCCAGTGGATTTGACGCTGGAGAAGGTCAGGTTGGCCGTCAGCGGATCGAGGTTCATTGCCGTACCGCTCGTCGTATCGACCGCGGTGCTCGCGCTGCCCAGGGTGAAGGTCGTGCCCAGCGCCTTCGTGTTCACCAGCAGACCGGTGCCGTTGTTATTGAAGATATTGAGCGCGGTGAAGGTGAGGTTGCCAGTCGGGCCTTCGAAGTCGAGGGCGTTGCCTTGGACGCGGACACTCGTGCTCTGACCGATGTTCCAGGTACCGGCGTTGACCTGAGTGCCGGAGAGCGTCGCGCCGGAGGCGTCGAAGGTGACCTGGTTGAATAGCACCCCGCCGGTGTTAGCCCCGCCGATGACCGCGCCGCCATTCATCGACTTGACGATCGTCGAGTTGAGAACCGAGCCGGTCACGCTGAGGGCGAACTTGCCCAAAGTGGTGGTCTGCAAGGTGTCGCCATCGAGCACCAGGGTCAGTTCCTTGGCATGAGCTCCATCGGTGGTGGCGATGCCGTTGCCCACCGCCGTGATGGTGTCGTTGCTCAAGGTCACGACCCGCGCGGTGCCGTCGTTGTTGACGATGGTGATGCCATTGCCCGCCGGCGCGGCAGTGCCACCAATCGTTACGCCGGTGACGGTGAGCGCCGTGTTCGTGCTGGTGATCGCATCGCTGCTCCCGCCGTTGATCGTGCCCCCGAGGACGGAGATCGCGCCATCGCCACTGAGCTTGATGCCATTGGTTTCCGTGCCGCTGAGATTCACCGTAGAGAAGGTCGTCGAGCCAATCACATTCGTCAGATTGATGGCGGCATTCGCGGCGCCCGCATTGCTCGCGCTGACGCTACTGAAGGTGGCCGCACCGCCGCTGATCGTCGTGCCGTTCATGACCAGGGCCGGGCCGCCGGTCGTGCTGATGCTCGGGCTGGAACCCGGGGCAAAGGTGATCGCACCGGTGTTGACACCCGCTCCCGCGGTCGTGGCAACCGTCAGATTGACGAATGAGTCGGTGCCAGCGGTGCCCTGCAAATTGACGGCGGTGCCGGCGGCGTTGTTGTAACCGGTGATATTGACCGTGCCGAAAGCGATCGTGCCGCCGGTCTGGCCGGTGACGTTGATCACGTTGGCCGCGGTGGTGCCGCTGTTGGTGAAGTTCTGCGCGCTGAGGGCGATGTCGCGCGCACCGGTGCCGATGATCGCGATCTCGCCGGAGGTCTGGGTCAGGGTATCGGTCGCGCCGAAGACGAGTGCGTTGGTACTGCCACCGGTGCCGTTGTCGACGTCGAGCAGGGTAGTGCCGGCGGTGACACCGAACGCGGAGTTCACAATCGCAAAGGCCGCCTGGTTGTGGTCGAAGGTCAGCGGGGTCGCCGTCGCCCCGGTGACACTCAGACCGATGAGCGTGACGATGCCGCCGGTGGTGTTCTTGATATTGATGCCGCTGCCACCCGTATTCGAGATGCTGCCCGTGCCGGCGGTGAAGGTAATATTGGCCGAGCCGCCATTGAGCACGAGCAGGCTGCCGCCGGACTGGTTGATGGTGTTGTTGGTGATGTTGATCGTCCCAGTCGGGTTCGTGAAGCTGAACACTCCGGTGCCCGCGCCGCTGAGACCGACGCCTTGCACGGTCAAGCCGGTGAAACCACTGCCGGCGACGAGGAAATTGCCCCCTGAGAGATTGACGTTCTGGATGGAATGCGTGCCGGTGAGCGTGACGACATTGTTGCCCGCATTAGCAGTGAGCGTAGCCGCGCCGTTTCCGGTCGGGTCGCTGACCGTGCCGTTGATAGCGTCGGTGATGACGTTCACCGGGACGGTGAACGCCGTGAAAGTATTGCCGTTGCCGAAGCCATTGATATTCGTGCCGGCATCGAGCTGGGCGGTGTTGTTGCCGAGGCTGATCACGTTGCCATCATTGATGAGGACGATGGTCTTGTTGGCCAGGGCATTCGTGCCGAGGTCGGTGAGGAGCGTGGCGGCGCTGGCCCGGTTGTTGACCGAGCTGCCGTCCCCGGTGCCGGTGGTGCCGGCGGCGACGAAGAAGAAGTTCGGCGAGGCCTGGAAGCTCGCGCTACCGGTGAAGGTTACACCGGTGAATTCGTAACGGCCCTGCTGGAAGCCGGTAGTGCTGGTGAGGTGCGTAGTGTCGAGAGTGACTCCGCCGCTGATGACCGCGATGTTGCTGCCGCTGCCGCTCGAGGTGAGCGGCGTCTGGTTGCCGTATTGCAGATACGCTCCAGCCGAACCGTCGGTGGTGTTGCCCAACAGGATGCCGGTCCCAACGTTGCCAATGGAGGCGGTCTTTCCGCTGGCGTGGGCCAGCGTGATATTGGCCGGCGCAGTGACCGGCTGTGCGCCGGTGGTGTACTTCGAGCCGCTCAGGTCGAGGCCGATGCCGCCGACCGTGCCGTCGCCGGTGATGGCAATGGTGCCCGTCTGGAAGACGGTGAATTGGGTATTGCGCAGGTCGAGGCCGCGATTGGCCCCGGTGAAGTTGATTGTGGTGTTGCCGGTGAAAGTCCACGAACCGGTCGCGCCATTGGCCGAAATACCGGTGGGTGCGGTGATGGTCGTCGTGCCGTCGAACTTGTAAGTACCAGTAGCGTTTGTCGCCAGGATGCCCGCGGTGGTAGCGGTCAAACTGGTATTGCCCGTGACTTCGAATGTGCCGGTGTTGTTGCCGAGATTCAGGCCATTCGGCGTGCCGGTGACGGTCAACGAGCCGAGCGTGACGTTGGCGCTGGAGCCGACCAGGCTGAAGCCGGTGCTGGCCGCATTCTGGATGGTGACCGTGCCGAGGTTCGACGTGCCGGCGACGGTATTCAGGGTGATGCCGTTGCCCGTGGAGCCGGTCGAAGTGACGGCGCTGAAGGTCGCGTTGAAGGTGACCGGGTCGACGTCCATCGCTGAGCCGCTGGTCGTGAAGATCACGCCCCCGCCGTTGCTGAAGCTGAAGCTGCCGGCCTTGCCCGCGGCATCGCGGATGTAGAGGCCGGTACCGATGTTGTTGCCGATATTGAGCGAGGTGAAGGCGATCGAGCCCAGCACCCCATCCAGCCGCAGGCCATCACCATGGATGGCGCTGGGCGAGCCCGGATTGCCGATGGCGGTGGTGCCGCCGCTGACGGTCTGGATACCGGCGACCGTGGTGTCGGCATCGAAGGTGACACCATGGAAGAGCATGCCACCCGCTTGCGCCTGGGTGACCGTGATGTTTTGCAGAGTCGTCACGGCAAGCACGCCGGCGCCCGCACTGCCGTCCACGTTCATGCCGGCCCCCGCGGTGGAGGCGAGGGTGTCGCTGACCGCAGCCATGTTCAGGTTGCCGGCGCCGGATTTAATGACATCGAGCGAATTGCCCGGTGCGGTGATATTGCTGCTCTCGATATCGAGGGCGTCGTTGCCGGCGCCCGAGTTGGCGAAGGAGATGCCTTTGTTCGCGGCGCTGATACCACCGATGGTGACACCGGTAATCGTCAGCCCGGAACGATTGGTCGCATCCGTCTCGGTGATGTGGATGCCGTCGCCGGCGATGGTCGCCGTGCCGCCGATGTTGAGGTTCTGCAGGGCGAAGCCTGAGTTCGTGATGGTGATGCCGTTCCCCGTGGTGCCATTGATCGTGCCGCCGGTAATGGTGACGGACGCATCGCCGCTCAAGACGATCCCCGCAGCGCCCGTATTGCTGATCGCGACCGAGCCGATCGTGAACGCGCTGGCGACGTTGGTGATGCTGATGCCCGAGTTGCCCGCGCCGGTGTTCGTCGCACTGACCGTGCCGAAGCCGGAGCCGGTGACGGTGGTGCCGTTCATGGTCAGCGCCGGTCCGCCGGTCGAGCTGATATTCACGCCCGTGCCCGTCCCGAAGGTAATGGCCCCGGTATTCACGCCGGCGCCCGAACTCGTCGTCACGGAGAGAGTGGTAAAGTTCACCGCGCCATTGGTGCCCTGGAGATTCACCGCCGTGCCGGCTGCGTTGTTGTAACCGGTGATGTTGATATTGCCGAAGCTGATGGTGCCGCCGGTCTGGCCGGTGACGCTAATCACATTCGCCGCAGTGGAGCCGCCGATGGAGAAGCCCTGCGCGCTGAGGTCGATATTGCGCGCGCCGGCGCCGATGATCGCGATTGCACCGTTAAAATTGGCGAGCGTGTTGGACCCGTCAAAGACGAGCGAGGTGGTGCTCGCGCCGGTGGCGTCCACGTTGAGCAGTGTGACGTTCGGGCTGCCCACCGAGAAGGTCGAGTTCGTGATGTTGAAGGTCGCCTGGTTGTGGTCGAAGGTCAGCGGAGTCGCGTTCGCGCTGGTGACGCTCAGGTGATCGAGAGTCACACTGCCGCCCGTTGTGTTCTTGATGCTGATACCGCTGCCGTTGGTATTCGCAATGGTGCCGGTGCCGGCGGAGAGGGTGATGCCGGCGGTGCCGCCATTCACCGTGAGGAGGCTGCCGCCACCCTGGCTGATCGTGTTGTTCGTGATGTTTACGACGCCGCTCGAATTGGTGAGGCTGATCGCGCCGACGCCGCCATTGGTGAGGTGGACGCCCTGGACGGTGAGGCCGGTGGTCGTGCCGCCAATGAGGAAGTTGCCCCCGGTGATGTTGATGTTCTCGATCGAGTGCGTGCCCGTGAGGGTGATCACGTTATTGCCCGCATTGGCCGTGATGGTGGCCGCGCCATTGCCCGTCGGATCGCTGACGGTGCCGGTGAAGGCATCGACGATGACGTTGGCCGGGATGCTGAAGGCGGTGACGCTGTTGCCGTTGCCGAAGCCGTCGATGTTCGTCAGCGCGTCGAGCGTGGCCGTGTTGTTGCCGAGGCTGATGACGTTGCCGTCGTTGATGAGGACGATGGTCTTGTTGGTCAGCAGGTTTCCATTGAGGTCCGTAATGAGCGTGGCGGCGTCGGCGCGATCGTTGACCGTGCTGCCGTCGTGGTTGCCGGTGGCGTTCGCCGCGACGAAGAAGAAATTTGGCGAGTGCTGGAAGCTGGCATTGCCGGTGAAGGCGACGCCGGTGAACTCGTAACGGCCCTGGACGAAGCCGCTGGTGCTGATGAGGTTCGTGGTGTCGATCGTCGTGCCGCCGGCGATAACCGAGATGCTGCTGCCGCTGCCGCCGGAGCTGGTCGGCGTCTGGTTGCCGAACTTCAGGTAAGCGCCTGCGGAGCCATTCGCGGCGTCGCCGAGCAGGACGCCGGTGGCCACATTGCTGATCGTCGCTTTCTGGCCCACGCCGGTGGCGAGCAGGAGGTTTGGCGTGGCGGCGTTGACGCCGTTCGGGTTCGTCGAACCGCTAAGGTCGAGGCCGATGCTACCCGCCGTGCCATCGCCGGTGATCGAGAGGTTGGCCGTGCTAAACTGCACGTTGGAATTGCGCAGGTCGAGGCCGCGGCTCGCACCGATGAAGTTGATGTCCAGGTCCGCAAACTGATACGTGCCGGTCGCGCCATTGGCATTGATGCCCGTGCCGGTAATGCCGGTGAGGTTCGTCAGGCCGCTGGCAGTGAAGCTGCCGCCAGTGTTATCGCCAAACTGCAGGCCGGTGGCGGCATTGGTGACGGTCAGCGTGCCGGTCGTGACGGCCGCGTTGGAATTGGTGACCGACAGGCCGACATTCGTTGCTCCCGTGACCGTGACATTGCCAAGAGCAACGGAACCGCCGACGGTATTGAGGATGACGCCGCTCGTCGGCGAATTGACCGACTTGACACCGCTGAAGGTCAGGTTCGCGGTCAGCGGATCGAGGTTCATCGCCGTGCCGTTCGAGGTGTCGATGGCCCCCCCGGTATTGCTGAGGCTGAAGGTCGTGCCCAGCGCTTTCGTGTTCACGATCAAGCCAGTGCCGGCGTTGTTGAAGATAGTGAGTGTGCCGAAAGCGAGATTGCCGGTCGGTCCTTCGAAGTCCAGGCCATTGCCGTTCACCCGCTGGTTCGCCGCTATTCCCTGGCCGATGTTCCAGTTGCCGGCATTGACCTGCTGGGCCGGACCGCCGGTGACGGCATTGAAGGTCACCTGATTGAAGAGTAATCCCCCACTCACGCCATTGCCGATGACCGTGCCGCCGTTGAGCGAGTTGATCGTCGTCGAATTCAACGCCGAGCCGGTAACGCTCAAGGACAACGTGCCGCCGTTGAGCGTTTGCAAGGTATTGTTATCGAGCACCAGCGAGAGCTCGCCGGCGTGGCCGCCGTCGGTGGTGTGAATGGCGTCGCCACGCGCGGTGATGGTATCGTTGCTCAACGTGACCAACCGTGCGATGCCGTCGCTGTTGACGATGGTGATGCCATTGCCGAGGGGAGCAGCGGAGGCACCAATGGTGAGGCCGGTGGCGGTGAGTGCAGTGTTGGTGCTGCTGATCGCGTCGCCACTCGTTCCATTGATCGTGCCACCGAGCACAGCCACCGTACCGGCGTTATTCAAGTTCAGACCATTGGCCGCCGTGCCGCTGAGGTTCACCGTCGAGAAGGTCGTCGAGCCGATGACATTCGTCAGGCTGATGGCGGCATTGCCCGCGCCGGCGTTGCTGGCCGTGACACTAGTGAAGGTGGCCGCACCGCCGCTGATCGTCGTGCCATTCATGACCAGAGCCGGACCGCCCGCGGTGCTGATGGTCGGAGTAGCGCCCGGGGCGAAAGTGACCGCGCCGACATTCACGCCCGCGCCCGCCGCGGTGGCGACATCGAGATCGCCGAAGCTGACCGTGCCACCGGTGCCCTGCAGGTTCACCGCCGTGCCGGCCGCGTTGTTGTAACCAGTGATACCGACATTGCCGAAGCTGATCGCACCACCGGTCTGGCCGGTGACGTTGATCACATTCGCCGCGGTGGTGCCGCTGTTGGTGAAGTTCTGCGCGCTGAGGTCGATGTTGCGCGCGCCGGCGCCGATGTTGGCGATGGTGCCGGAACTCTGCGTGAGCACGTTCGTATTGTTGAACGCCAGTGTCGTCGTGCTGCCGCCGACCGTCGTATCGACACTGAGAAGCGTGACCCCGGAGCTCGCGGCAAAAGTCGAATTGGTGATATTGAAGGTCGCCTTGTTGTTATCGAAGACCAGCGGAGTGGAGGTTGCCCCGGTCACGGTGACTCCGGTGATCGTGACGCTTCCCCCGGTGGTCCCGGTCACACTCACGCCACCGCCCCCGCTTTCCGTGATGCTGCCGGTGCCTCCGGGCAGGGAAAGAGTCGCCGCCAGCGTAATATTCGCATTGCCTCCGCTGACATTGAGCAACTGACCGCCCGAGACGTGAACCGAGTTACCGGTCAGATCGATGCTACCGGTATCGTTGGTCAGACTGAAGACGCTGCCGGTACCGTTGATCGTGAGGTTCGTCACGTCCAAACCATTGATTCCCGAGGCGGAAATCGCGGTTCCGCCGCCGAGGGTCATGGTGAAGTCCTGCAGCAGGTCGCCATTCGCCGCAGCGAAGAGGGTGCCAGTGCCGGTGATCGTTGCGGCCCCATGGCCGAATGGATCGGTAAATTGCGCCACACCCGGCAGGAGGATATTGAGCGGCGCCGAGCCCGCCGAGAAGGTGCGGCCATTGCCGAAGGTATCGACGTGATCGTTGTTCTGCAGGGTGATAGTGCTCGCACCGAGATTGATCGTGTTGCCGTCGTTCACCAAGATGATGAAGGTGCCCGCCGGCGTTCCGGAAATGGCCGTGTAAGCAGCCGCGTTGTTCGGCGTACTTCCATCACCAGTGCCATGCGCCGAGGCTGCCACGAAGAACGGCGTGCCGATGGTGGGCTCGAAATTTTCCGCGCCGAGGATGTTCGTCACGTTGCGGAAGTCGTAGGTGCCTTCCACGTTGCTCGCCGTGCTGACGAGGCCGCGAGCCTCGATGGCTACGGTGCCGCTGATCGTGCTGTTGTGGCCACCCGTGACGTCGAAGGTGAAGAAGGCGTCGGCCGTCTGGGTAAAGTCACCCGTCGTGCCACCGCCGAGTTGCACACCAACGCCGACGTTTTGGATCGTGCCCCCATTGGTGACGGAGACGGTGCGGCCATTGATCGTATTGCGCAGATCGATGCCGATGCCGCCGCCATTGATATTCAAGCTCAGGGCGGTGACGTCGGCATTGCCGCCGTTCAGGTTGAACGCCGTCTGACCGGCGGCGGTGCCATTGATCGTGGTGTCACCGAAAACGAACGTGCCCGTGGCGCCGCTCATATTGATGCCACTGGCGCCCGGATTCACGATGAGCGTGGTGCCAAAAGTCACATTCGCACCGCCCGCGCCGCTCAGGTCGATTCCGCTGTCGCCCGGATTATTGACGGTGGTGGTACCGAAGTTGATGTTCGCGCCATTCGAATTCTGCACAACGATGCCGCTCCCAGCGCTGTTGACCACGTGGGTCGAACCGAAGGTCAACGTGCTGCCCGAAGTGAGACCATTCACAATGACGCCGGCGCCGGGGCTATTCGTGGAAGTGACACTGCCCAGGGTGAAATTCGTGGTCAGCGGATCGAGGTTCACCGCGGTGCCGCCCGTGGTATCGATGGTGCCGCTGCCACCGCCGCTGAGGGTGAAGGTCGTGCCGAGCGTCTTGGTATCGACGAGCAGGCCGGTGCCCGCGTTGTTGTCGATATTCAGGGTGCCGAAATTCAGGAGGCCAGTCGTTCCCTTCAGATCCAGGCCGTCGTTGAGCACGCGCTGGTTTGCACCAGTCCCCTGCCCGATATTCCACGTCCCGGCATTGACCTGGGTGCCGCTGAGAGCGCTGCCGGAGGCATCGAAGGTCACCTGATTGAAGACGACGCCACCGCCTGTGCCATTGGCCACGACGGTGCCGCCGTTCATCGATTTCACGATGGTCGAATTCAGCGTACTGCCGGTGATGCTCATCGCCGGGGCCCCGCCCGCCAACGTCTCGATGGTATTGCCATCCAGCACCAGCGTGAGTTTGCCATTGCCGCCATCGGTGGTCAGGATGCCGGGACCGTTGGAACGGATGTTGTCATTGCTGATCGTCACGAGGCGCGTGATGCCGTCATTGTTGATCTCCTGCACGCCGATGCCGGAGATCGTCCTGCTGTGATCACCGCCGAGGGTCAGGCCCGTAGCGGTGAGCGTGGTATTGATCGAGAGGATGCCATTGCCGCCCGCGCCATCGATGGTGCCTGCGAACAGATTCACGGTGCCGCCATTGTTCAGCAGCACCGCCGTACCGGCCGAATCCACGAGCTTCACGGTGCCGAAATTGAACGTGCCGGCAGCTGAGTTAATTACCTGAAGCGGCGTCCCGACGGAGTTGCTCACCCGCGTATCGGCGAGATTGTAGGTGCCGGTGTCGTTCAGGAATTGCACGCCGATCCCCGCGGTCTGGTTGATGTTCCCCGTGTTGAAGTTGATCGTGCCCGTGCTGTGGTTTTGCACCAGGAGAGCGAAGCCCGCATTCGCGGTGATGTTGCCCGAATAGGTGATATTCGACGTGCCGCCATCGACGAAGAAGGCATTGCCGATGGGATTCGTGATCGTCGTGGCGGTATCGAAAGCAAAGGTTCCGTCGGAACCATTCGTCAGGCTCACGCCGGCGGTGGAGCCGTTCAGCGTCGTCGTGCCGAGGAACCTGTAAGTGCCGTCGGCGTTGTTGAATTGCAGGCCGCTGCTGCCGGCGGTGGCGCTCAGCGTGCCGGTGTCGAATTGCAGGGTGCCGGTCGTGTGATTGTTGACCTGGAGCAACGCACCGGAATTTGTGCTGGCGCTCCCCGAATAGGTCAGACTCGCGGTACTGCTATCGACGAGAATGTCCTGTCCGCTGCCATTGACGATCGAGGCGTGGGTGCCAAAGGTGAACGCGCCGGCGCTGTTGTCGAGGATCTGCAGATCGGCGCCGCCGGTGAGGTTGGTCGTACCGAGGAATTGGTAAGTGCCGTTCGCATTGTCGAACTGCAAGCCGGGGCCGGCGCTCGCCGCCACCGTGCCGCCCGAGAATTGCACCGTGCCGGTATGTCCACCGAGGACCGCGACTGCCGGGGCGTTCATGGCCTGGGTAATATTGCCGCCGAAGTTGACGTTCGACGAGCCGCCATTGATGAGCAGGCTCGCGCCGCCGGTGCTGGTGAGCGCCGAGGCGGAATCGAAATTGAAGGTGCCCGCACCGCCTTCGATGTCCACACCCGCCGCTCCGCCCGTGGCGGTGAAGCTCGCGAAATTATGCGTGGAACCCACGGCCGCATTCGTCGAGCGCAGGGCGAAATCCGACGCGCCGGTGACGGTCACACTGCTCAGCGTGGTCGTACCGGAGGGGCTGATCAAATCGATCGAGCCATGTGTCGCACCGCTGCTCGTCACGTTGGCGATGGTGGTATCCGAACCGTTGATCGCGACGTCCTGATTGTTGCCGGTGAAAGTGATGTTCGCGATCGTCGTCTTCGTCGAGGGTACTGTGTCGAGTCCCAGGCCCGCGATCGTCATGTTGCTGATCGTGGAATTCTGCACGAGCAGGTTCGTCGTCCCGGAGGGCGCGGCCACACCGCGAGCCGCGTTGGTCAGGTTCAGGCCGGAGATGGTGTTATTGGTCGCGACGGTGACGATCGTGCCGCCGGGATTGGTGATCGTCGGCAGGACGGCGCTATTGCCGATGTGCGGCAGCTTGATCGTTCCGAGCTGATCGGTCTTGATGGAATTGGTGACGTTCTTCGAATCGCCGAGGAGTTGCTGATTCGCGGCGAGCGTGATGCTCTGGCTGTTGAACGTGCTGGCGGCGTGGAGTAGAACGATGGCCCGCTTGACGGCATCGGAATCCGCCAGCGTGAGCGTCATGTAGGGATGCTCGACGGTGCCATCGCCCGCCACCGCGGCCGCGCTGTCGACGTGGGTGACAGTGATCGGCGTGCCATCCAGCGTAAGCACGATCGTTTTGGTAAAGGGCGTGCCGGTGACGACGGATGCCGGTGGATCGATAGCCACCGTCTTCTGCCCGACCTCGATGAATTTCGATTGCGCCGTGGCGACGTGCGGATTGCGGATGACGTTTTCCGTCAAGCGATCGGCAAAGCGCTCCGCGTCGCTGGCGTGCTGCGGCTTGAAGCCCTCGGTGAAGCCAGCAAACGGATTTTTGCCGTGCGCGATATTGCCAATATCGAAGGGCGTGCTGACCCGGATGCCATAGTACCAATTCGAGCCGACGATTTCCTTGTTCTGATAATACGCGGCATCGAGGGTGATGGCGGGCAATGCACGCACCTCCAAGCGTCCCTTGAAACCGGAGAGGTTTTTCCCGAAAGGATTTTCGTAATAGTAATAGCCGCCGAAGATTCGTGTCTCGGCGTACTTATCGAGGCCCGGAATGAGGAAACCCAACTCGGAATCGACACCGCGCATCGCGCCCTCGTACTGTTCCCAGAAATGCGTGGTCTGCGAATTGGTGACGTGGAAAGTATTCAACGTCTCGTTCATGCCGTTGATCGTTTCGACCACGTTGTGCCCGGCGAAGCCGAGCGTATCGGAAGTCGTAACGGGACCGAGCGGCTGACTCGAGGAAGTGACCTTTTGCGAGAGGCTGGTCGTCTGGTTCGTATTGATGCGCCGGCGATTCTGCTCCGGCAGATAATAGTTCGCGCGGAAGTCCACCCATCGGCTCATCACTTCGGCGCCGACGCCGAATTGGTTCACGTGATGATCGAAGTTCGTGTAGTCGGATCGTAAAGATGTTTCCCCCGAGGATGATCTGCGGGCCTTCAAAAGATGCCGATAACCGAACCCTATGGACACGCTGGGGTTGAGCCGATCGCTCAGCGAGAGCTTGGGATTGAAATAGAGAACTCCATTTTGCGGCGTGGCCAGCGGAACGAGGGTGTCGAGTGATTCGTCGATTTGATGCTCGTAGAATTCGAGACCGAAAGTGACACGGCCTGCGCGCTCCGCATCGCTATCCGGCGACTGAATCTCCACCTGCTTATCCAAAGGCTTGCTCACTTCCGCGCGCAGCGCGTGCTGCGGAGCGCCGAAAGCCACGCCGAAAGCAAAAAGTGTCAATCCGGAAAAAATCGGCTTCGAGACTTTGCTACGTAAGGCCGGGAGAACAATCGACCGCCGACGATCTGCAGAATAAAAAGCACGCCACATCATGGGTGCAGAGGAAACCACGACAGGCCACCCCAATGGAAGATAGTTTCCTGCAAAAATGCGTATTTTCACAAAGCGACACCGCCGCATCGGTTACTCAAAGTCTGCATAAGTTGAGTTACGATGCGTAATCTGACGTATCCTATCCTCTGGTAACTCCGTATTATTACGTGCCGGGTGTAAAACCACCTTTGTCGGATGCGTTTCACTTCCTTCGGGAGAGTCGTTTTTGACAACACTTCGAACCCGCATCGCGAAAATGACACCTCTCGCGCTATTGGCCATTCGGACAATGGTCATCCCAGCTCCGCAGAATAACCTATGCATCCCCTTTCCTGCCGGTCGTTGCCGCCTGATATTCGAGGCACATTGGCGGTTTCAACCTGTATGAATTATCGCTCGCCCCTCGTCGCTCTCCTTCTACTGCTCGGCGGCGTCCATCGCGCCCGCGGGGAAAAGGAAAATGCGATCGTCTTCACCATGCCGCACGACGGCTGGGCGACGGTCGCGATCGATGATGCGAACGGGAGGCGCGTGCGCAACCTCTTCGGCGATCTGCATTTCACCAAGGGCGAGCACGCCGTGGAGTGGGACGGTCGCGATGACGATGGAAATCCTGTTCCCCCAGGAGATTACCGCTGGCTGGGCTTGCATCGCGACGCGATGCACGCGCTCTATCGTGGGTCGTTCCAATACGGAAATCCGCCGTGGCTCTACGGCAGCACCGGCGGCTGGCTCGCCGATCATAGCAGCGCGACCGCGGTCGCGGCCGTGGGCGACCGGGTCCTGCTCGGTTCCAATGAAGCGGAAGATGGTCATGGCCTGGTCAGCAGCGATCTCGATGGACACAAGCAATGGGGCGTGCGCTGGCTGGCCAAACGCGCGTGGGCCGGAGCCGAAGCGCTGGCCGTCGTCGGCGAACGCGTCTTCGCCAACAGCTATCTGGAGCAGAATGCCGTTTGGGAAGTCGACCCCGTCACGGGCAAGAGCTGGCTGGTCATGGAAAAAACGGATCTGCCGAGCGACCAGACTAACACGGAGCCCCGTCCGCCTTGCACCTTTGCGCCCGGCTTGCGGGTGATCGGCGGACATCAAGGTGCGGACGGCACTAACGGAGAGTTATACGTGGTCGACTTATTTGGAAAGATTCCACGGACGTATGTTTTCTCCCTCGGCAAATCGGGAGAGAAACTCAAACTGCAGCGCGTCCTGCCGGTCCGGCCCTGGGGTGTCGCCTGGCTGCCCGATGGCCGTTGTGTCGCAGCGCTGGAGAATTCCATTGCCGTGCTCGACACCAGCACTGGCGAAACCAAGCCACTCGTCAGCGACGGACTCTCCGCGCCCTACGCCATCGCCACCGATGCCAAGGGTCGTATCTACGTTTCCGATCAGGGCAACACCGGGATGCACCGCTTCACGTCCGATGGCCAAATGCCGTGGCGCGCGCTGCGACTGAACGGTGAGTCATCGCAGCAGATCAAAATCTTCGACGCGAAAGGCCGACAGTTGCGCGCCATTGGACTCAAAGGCGGCCGGCAACCGGGACACATCGATCCCAATTCATTTTGGCAGCCGGGAGGAATCGCCGTGGATGCCCGCGGCCGATTGTGGGTCACCGAATTCACCACTTCACCGAAACGCGTCAGTGTGTGGGAAATTCCCAACGACCTCGCCGCTACCGCCCCCAAGCTGACGCAACAATTCCTCGGCCCCGCGATGTATGGCGGCGGCGCGGCGATGATCGATCCCACCCAACCGTGGCGGGTGATCGACACCAACTACGGCGTCATCTTCGACGTCAATCTCACCAACGGGAGTTACCAGGCGACCGATCTGCCATGGCGCGCTTACGATTCGTGGAAAGAGCACGCCTATCAACCGGATCTTCCTTTCATGGGCACGCCGGGTGTGGTCTTCCCGCTCGACGGACGCCGCTTCACTGCCTGCCAGGGCGGCTACGGCCACGGCGCCCAGGCGCATTGGGAACCCGAGCAATTCAACGGCACCGGGCCGGTAATGATCGGCGAATATAAAGACGACAAATTTGTCCCGGAAGCGGCGATCGGAAATCTGCGTACGTGGATGCGCAATCGCGAACTCGAATGCCGGCGCGAGGAACAATGGATGCCGCCGGTCATTCTCGAAGCCGCGCGAAAATTGCCCGCCTGGCCGAAATACGCCGCGCAGATGCACATCGCGACCGATGCTTCGGACGTGCCGCACTCGATCCACCCGCGCAACTCCGGCATCTGGATTGCGAATCCGTGGCCGAAGGAAATCAGCGGTTTCCTCTGGACCGACGCGAACGGCGACGGCCGCGTGCAGACCGATGAAATCCAGTTTCACGAAATCCCCGATGCGGAAACCGTGACGCTGGATCATCAACTCAACGCCTACATGCCCGTCCGCAAGGAACATGGTGGCGGCGTCTATCGCTTGCAGCGCAGTGGCTTCAACGCCATCGGCGCGCCCGTTTATAAGTGGGATAACTTGACCAAGGTTACGGACGATAGCTTCAACGTCGATCAAGTCGGCGACGATGGCTCGATGTTGTCCTTCGGTGCGCTGCATTCGGCGCAGGGCAAGTTACTTTGGTCTTATCCGATCAATCCCAAAGGACTGCGCGAGCTCGGCCCCGCGAAACGCGCGGTGACCTATCCCGGCCATGTTTTTCGCATCAATTCCATGCAGGGCGTGGCCCAGGGTCCCGGCGATCTCGGTCCGGTCTACATGCTGCATAGTGTGGATGGAATGAGTTATTTCCTGACCCGCAACGATGGCCTATTCATCGCCACCATGTTCCGTCCCTACGCGTTTGGCGACAACTGGGATACCATTCCCGAGGCGAAAGCCGGGATGGAATTGGACAGATACACGGTCGGCGAAGAATGCTTCAACGGTCACTTCGCCCGCGCGGAAGCGACCGGCCAGGGATTCGAGAAAGGACACTACTATCTGCTCGGGATGGGACGTTCGGCTGTGGTCGAACTCACGGGCCTGAATTCCGTGCAGCGCTTCTCCGGCGGCACCTTGAAGCTGGTTGCCGGCGTGGGCCTTTTCGGCAAAGGCGGACGTTTGGATCCCGGCGCGGCGGCGGCCCAAATCGCGTCGACCGGCGATCACCCCAAGCCCGGGCCGTTGATCGCGCCCAGCGTCATACCCAAGACCGACGCTTTCCGCGGCGAGCCCGCACAATTTGCCAGCGCCACCGTCTGGCCGGCGTGGGACAAACGCGGGCTGCACTTGAAATGGTCGGTCACCGGGGACGATTCGCCTTTCATCAACAACGAACCCGACTGGACGCTGGCCTTTACCACCGGCGATGCCGCCGATCTGCAGATTAAATCCCCGACGTTGGGGCGTTGCCGCTTTGTCATCACCATGAATGCCGGTCAACCGGTAGTGGTGCGGTTGCGCTATGATGCCGCGGATAGTTCGCAGGGTGTGACCTATAAGTCCGGCGTCGCGGAAACCCGCGTACCGCTCGTCGAGAAGCTGTCGATTCCGGTGGGCGTGCGACGGACCAAAGACAGTTACAACGTCCAACTCACGCTGCCGTGGGACTTACTGGGCATCGATCCGAAACCCGGCCTGTCCGTGCCTTTCGAACTCGGGGCATTCTATTCCGATCCGACCGGACACAAAACCGCCATCCGTGAGTACTGGCACAGCGGCGTCAGCGGCATGGTCAGCGACGTCCCCACCGAAGCCCGCCCCACGGATGACTGGGGCACACTCCAATTGCAATGATCTCGCCTTTATTATGAATCGAAAGTTATCCGTCCCGACGTTCCTCACCGCGGCTCTGTTGTGTGGTGGCAGCGTGATCAGTGCAGAACCCCAGCCCAAGGAAACCTCCGCCACGCAGGAACCGGTGGCGGCAGAAAAATTGGTTTCGCCGGTCGTGGGCGGCTTGTTTCCCGAGGAGGATTATCTCGGCCCCAAGGCGAAGGATATTCCCTTCACGCTCACGCTGCATAGCAAAGTCAGTGGTCCATCCGATTGTGTCATCACTGGCGAGTTGGTGGACGATCACGGGACGGTCGCGCAACTCGAGCGCAAGACCGTCCGACTCGAACCGGGGGCGAAACTCGAAGTGCCCTACCCTTTCAGGGCGCCGCGCTGTGGCTGGTTTGAATTGCGGGTCGCGGTCGAAGCCGGTGGCCAGACAGCGCACATTCACAGTTCGTTCGGCGTAATCCGCGCTGCGGCCAAGGGACCGCGGCCCGACAGCATGTTTGGCCTCGGCATCGGCGAGAAGCCGGAGGACATGCAGGTGGCGGAATTGATCGGCGTGAAATGGCGCCGCGGCATTCCGCACACCAATCCCGCCGATGTCATGCAGAAGAGCGGCGATCCCTTCGTCCGCAAACCGGAGGACACGATTCGCTATTGGAACGACAAGGAGATCGGCGTCGTGCGCGACATCATTCACCAGTGGAAAGATCACGGCGTGCTCTGCCTCGGCTATGTGAATTACAATCTGCCCTGGAACTGCCTCGGCGGCGGCAAGGGCGGCTGGCACCGCAATCGCCCGGACGACATGCAGGTCCAAACCGACATGGTCTATCATCTCATCAAGCCGTTGCACGATGAGGTGAAATACTGGGAGATCTGGAACGAGCCGTGGGTCGGCGGCTGGACGTGGCGGACCGGCACGGCACAGGATTACCGCGACATGTCGCGCATGATCTGGGATCGCGTGAAACCGGGAGATGCCGGATGTGAAATTGATAGGTGGCGGTTCGACCTCGTATCAGCGCGATGTCGTCTTCGCTCAAGGCAGCAAAAATGCCGGCTATGTGGACGGCGTCTCGAGCCATCCTTACGGCAAGCCGGACATGAATCATCCGTCGTTCTCGGCGGTCGAATCACAACTCCTGAAGAAATACTCTCACGGTGAAGGTGGCGGCATCTGGGCAACCGGAGCTCGGCACCGCGGCCTACATGTTCGCGCCCCTGCCCCGCTTCGATGAAGATATGATGGTCGCCCGTACCGTGGCGCCGCTGTATCTGCTCAGCAAGCTCGGCGCCGGCGATACGCCGATTCGCCCGTTCTTCTTCACCAGCCAATACGGACCGAGCAAATTCTCGGGCGGAGAACACAATCTGTGGGACGATGAGGCTGGTGTGCCCGCGCCGCGGCCGGCACTGGTGGCTTTCAGCACGATGACCCATTTCCTCGAGGACGCCAAATTGCTGGGTGACATCTACGCCAGCAGCAAATCGGGCTGGGCCCTGCACTTCGTCAAAAAGGACGGAACGAGCATTGTCGTGGTCATTCCGGAGCGGCGCCCTTTGGGTGAGTTTACGCCCGCGACGGCCGATGAATCCGAACGCCAGCAAAGCGTAATGCGACTGCCCGCGGCCGATTTCGACGCCTATGACTTTCTCGGTCGCAAGATCGGTCAAAAGGAGGCCGATCAATTGCGCATGCCGATGCAGACTTGGGAAGCGCGTTACCTCGTGAGCAAACTGCCGGTGGAGAAAGTGCGCGAGACGCTCACGAAAGCGAAGTTCGAGGGGCTGCCGGCGCTGCTGGTGAATCCGCGTAGCTTCGATGCGCCGCTCGGCACGCATCCGAAATTGCGCGTCAAAGTGGAAAACCTTTTGCCGCGCGCCACGGATGCTCACCTCGAAATCACGGCGCCGAAGGAGATTACCCTGACCACTTCGACAGCGGATCTGAAGGACATGAAACCCGGCGAGATTCGCTTCGTGGAATTTCCGGTCACCTCTGCCACGTCGAATGAAATTAATCGTTACCGCGTGCAGTTTCACGCGACGGCTGGGGGCATTACGCAGGACGGCGACCAGGTGGTGCAGGTGGCGTGCGCGACGTATGGCACGCCGAAGATCGATGGCGACCTCTCCGATTGGAAGGACGCGATTCCGGTCACCATGGTCGCACGTGGTGGCAAGGACTGGCGCGAGATCGCGTTGAATCCCGACAAGGCCGCGGACCTCCTCGCGCAAAAATTGCCGGAGGAACGGCGATCTATCGCGTGTGGACCAAGTGGGACGCGCAGAACTTCTACGTCGCCGCGCAGATTCCGGACGCCAAGCTCGACCGCGCGGAACCCTACAATGGCGACATCTCTTCGACGAAAAACATGCCCTACATGCATGACTGCCTGCAGCTCGCCTTCCATTGCCTCGACCGCAATCCCGATGACTTGGTGCGCGGGAATCCGCTCTACGAGAAAGCGCTCGGCTCGGACATCGACTACGAATTTTCCGCCGCGCAGATCGGCAACGGCGTTTCCGAATTGGACCGTCTGAAGGCGCCGGGGACGAACTATCAATCCTACTACCCGACGAACGCGCAAACCACGCCGCCGCTGGGAGCGATGCAGGCCGCGCCGAAGAGCGGTACTGAGGGACAAGTCGTCGTGCGTTACGATGAGAACACCAAGGTTTTCTTTTATGAACTGGCCATCCCGTGGTCGTGCCTCAGCGGACTCGGGACGAAATTGCAAGGGCTGCATCACGGAGAGACTTACCGCACGAATTTCGCCTTCGCGGTGAATGATTCCGGCGGACGCGGTCGCACTTTTTGGACGCAGGAAGCGGGCGATCTGCAAGCCGGAGCTTACGGGTTTTCACCGAACTGGGGCGGCGGCGGCCGGCAATTCGGTGGGCGCATTTTGACGGATTGGGGATTTGTGAGGTAACTAACACGCTGTGAGTGAGCGCTGGGCAGAGATGCGCGAAGCGCTCGAAAAAATCCCGTCATCCTGAGCGGAGCGTGGAAGCATGGGGCGGAGTCGAAGGACCTCACGCTTCCGTGGGCAACGGCGGTGCGGAGCTTCCACTACCATGCGCGTGACCACGCGCCTTTATTCGCACCACCTTCGCCCGCGGATATTTGAAGATCCTTCGACTGCATACCCCGCCCACCTTCGCCCACCGGGGCACTCCGCTGGATGACATTAATTTTTGGAGCGCTTCGCGCTCTTGCCTTACGCTTTCCCAAACTATGCATCATGATGTGTCCAATCGCCTTTCCAAGAATCTTTTAAAAAAATAATCCGCCCTTCCCGCGTGTCATTCTTGAGCGGAGTGGAGGGAGTGTAACGACCGGAACGCAGTCGAAGAACCCGGCGGAACAACCAGCGATGATCTCTGGTAAAGCGACGGGGTTCTTCGACTGCGTGCCCCGCCACCTCACCACCCGGGGCACTCCGCTCAGAATGACACGCGGGGGGAAGCGCCTATTTCTTTCTAAATGCCGTACCAAAAAGATAGCGGCGATCATAGACCCCCGCTGCTGATTTAGAAACCTGCAACTAATCGTTCGGCTCTGCCGAACGGCTTACTTCCCCGGCGGGAAATCGTCCGTCCGGAACGGCATCGCCGGCAGGCCTTCCTTGTTGTAGAGATCACATACTGGATTATCCGCCCACGCGTAGCGGACCGCCACGGGATTGGCGACGCTGTCGCTCGAGACCACCACGCTGTTGCCATCGATGGTCGCATTCGCCCAGACGAACTTGTGATCGGCCCCGGCGATGGCAAATCCCTTCAGCTCCGAAGGAACCGCCGGCGCGGTCTTCCGCTGATTGGTGAAGAAGTGTTCCGGCGGATTTCCGAGGACCAATCCGCCCCCGAGGTTATCAAAGGTGATGCGAACCTTGTTTCCTTCCACCTTGAAGCTCTTATAGACCGGCCCAGAGGAGACGACGTTCTGCTGGCCGTAGGCCACACGTTCGGCGGCCAGGGCGAGGCGATAGCCGACGTCCAATTTATCGCCCGGATGGAGGTTGCCTCCGGCGGCGAGGTCGATCGTCACGGCGAGGCCCGTGTCGGTCACCGTCAGCGCATTGGCCTGCGCTTCGCGCGTGCCGGCCCAGTAGCTCTCGCTGGGCTCCGGCTTCGGATTACCAAAATTCGGAAGCTGCACGATCATGAAGGGGAAATTTCCCTGCCCCCATTGCGTGCGCCAGTCATTGATCAGCGCGGGCAGAGCGATCTTGTAGAAAGCGGGGTTATCGGCGTTGGATTCGCCCTGATACCAAACGGCGCCCTTGATGCCGAAAGGAATGAGCGGGGCGATCATCCCGTTGAACAGTGCGGCCGAAGTCTGGTTGTTGTGAACGGGGTCGCGGGGTTCCTTTGGTCCAATGGGCGCCCGGGGCCGGGGCGGGCCGGGTTTTCGCTCGGCTTTGGCCGCCTTGTTCGCTTCCTCCCACGCCTTGTAATCTTCGTTGTATTTATCGATGACCGCTTTGTTGTCCTGCTGCCACTTCTCCACGTCGGCCTTCCACTTCGGCACCTCGACATTCAGATAGTGGTCCTCGAGTTCCTTGTATTGATCGCGGAATTTCGCCGCGCCGGCCGCCATACTGGCCATGGCCGGAACGGATTGCAGCGTTTGCAGACTGGTCCAGCAGTTGATGCGCGTGCCGCCCCAGCAGGTGCCGATCAAGCCCACCGGTTGCTGCGTGTATTTCTGGATCTCGCTACCAAAGTAATACCCCACTGCAGGGAAGCCGGACCATTCGCCGGTCTTGGAAAGTGTATCCGGCGTGCACACCTGCCAGGTACCGAGGAGCGGGAAGCCCTGCGGCGCGGTGGTGATGTCCCTGGCCGGTGCAGGCGCGATGTATTTCGGCACGGAAAAAAGTCGAATCTGCGGATTGCCGGCCTTGTTGAACTCATCTGTCGACATCACCGCCTTGGAGCCGAGTTCCATATTGGATTGGCCCGAGCAGATCCAGACGTCGCCAACGAGGACGTCGTGGATGATGATGCGGTTTTTCCCGGCGACGGTGATCTCGATCGGCTTCGAGGACGCCGCGAGTTTGGCCAGTTTGACCATCCATTTGCCGTCTTTTCCGGCGGTGGCAGTGGCGTGATCCTGCCCGGCAGTCACGGTGACGGCTTCACCCGGTGTGGCCCAGCCCCAGACGTTCGCAGTGATGTCGCGCTGGAGCACCATGTGATCGCCGAAAATGGCGGGCATTGTGACGTCGGCCGAGAGGTGGCTGTCGATGGCCAGTCCCATCAAGCCGATCACACAAAGACTGATCGAGGAGCGAAGCGGGCGGGGGCGCAGGGAGGTGGGGAATTTCATATCTTCTCGGGGGCCAAAGGTGTTCCGGATTCCGGGCGCCCACGGTTGGCTAAGAGAGCAGGGCGCCTCTTTTGGGGCTATTGGCCGTTCGGCCAATTGGCGGATGGGAACTCCCTGCGCGATGTTGATGCATTCACTCAAAGCCCCGTTCCCCAATGTTCTGCCGCCTTCATCGCCCGAATCCTTCTCACGGAATGTCGCTCCGGCGTTCCGGCGCCTCGCACCGCTCGGGCTTCTCGCTCGTCGAGCTCGTCCTGGCCATCGGGATTGTCAGCTTCGCCTTTGTCTCTTTGTTCGCTCTTCTGCCGGTCGGCCTAACCACTTTCCGGCAAACGATGGACACGACGATCGGCTCGCAAATCGTCCACCGGATCATCAACGAGGCCCAGCAGACCGATTACACGACGCTGGTCGCCACGCCCACCTTCGATCGCTATTTCGATGACCAGGGCAACGAGGTCAGTTCGTTGGACAATTCCGTCTACACGGCCGAGATTTCGGTAACCGCCCCCACGCCGCTGCCTAACACCAGCACCCCGAGTTCCACGAGCCTCGCCACCGTCATCGTGAAGTTCGCGAATAACCCGGCGCATCGGGCTTCGCCATTCGAGACCACCAGCCCGAATTCCTATTCGGTGTATTCGGCGGTGATCGCGAAAAATCAGTAGATCATAACGCCATGACGCACCGTTCTGTTCATCGAGGCTTCACCCTCGTCGAGCTGATGCTGTCGGTCGTCCTCATCGGCTTGCTGGCGATCATCCTTGCATCGATGACCAGCGCGACGGCTTCCAGCTGGAAATACACGTCGAGCAAGATCGAGCAATTCCGGAGCGCGACCAGCGCCTTCGAAACCATCACCCGCCGGCTCAGCCAGGCCACGCTCAATACCTCCTGGGACTACCATTACCCGAATGGCATGAGCACCGGAACGCCCGACAAATATGTCCGTCAATCCGACCTCCGCTTCATTGCCGGCAAAGCGGAGACGCTCTTCGCCAGCAGCAATCCGCTTCGCCCCACTCACTCCATTTTCTTTCAAGCGCCCGCCGGCTATGTGGATGACACGGTTAACTTCAGCGGCTTGGAAAATCTGCTGAACACGTGGGGTTACTACATCGAGTACAACGAGGACACCATCCCTCCCTTTCTCCAGCCATTGGCCCATCCGCTGCCTCCGCAAGCCGCTCGGATTTCACTGCGCAATCGCTGGCGTCTGATGGAATACATGCAGCCTTCGAACCGGCTGACGATTTACTCGAAACCTCCGGCAATCCCAATTACACCGGACATGAGTGGTTCCTGGACGGGCTTGAGCGTCACGAACCCGCCCACGCATGTTCTCGCCGAGAATATCATCGCCATGGTCTTGTTGCCGAAACTTTCGACGGCGGAGGATCCCACCGGCATCAAGCTCGCGCCGACTTACGACTACGATTCGACGGTCGATACAACGGCCTTGAACCCGAGCGCGGATCCCGAGCTGAATCCCAAAAACCAACTGCCACCGGTCGTGCAAGTCAGTTTGGTGGCGATCGACGAAGCCTCGGCTGTGCGCATGTCGGGAAACGATGTCAATGCCCTCACGGCAGAACTCGAGGGGCTTTTCGTCAAGGCCAGCCAATTCGAAGCCGACTTGAGAAAGGACCCGACGGCGTCTTCCGATGCGTCTCTGGAATCCTATCTCATCAAACACAAGATCAACTACCGCATCTTCACCGCCAACGTCAGCCTGCGCGGTGCCAAATGGAGCAGAAAGTAACTCTATGATTTCCCGATCATCCTCCCAGCGGGCTATCGCGCTCATCATCGTCCTCGCCTTTTTGGTTCTCATCTCCGGAATCATTGTCGCGTTTTTCATCGGCATCTCCTCGGAACATCGCTTCGCCAGGACCAATGCGGATGCAGCGAACACACAACAACTCGCGCAATCGGCCGTCAATGTGGTGATGGCGCAGATCGTCGATGCCACCAAAGGCTCGAACGCCAACACCTCGAACCTGGCGTGGGCCTCGCAGCCGGGAATGATTCGGACCTACGATTCGCAAGGCAATCCGCAGAACTACTTCAAGCTCTACTCCTCGGACCAGATGGTCAGCAGCGGCAACGGATTTAGTATCAGCACCGATAGCCCGGCATCGGACTGGGACAACGCCACTAACGTCGGCCTCTACACGGATCTCAATGCTCCCGTCCTCGTCCCCGACCCGAACGGCAAGATCAAACCGGATCCGAACAAACCCGATACCTATTCGGCGGTGTATCCGATCATGGATCCTAATGCCGAGGGCCTCGTCGATGGATTCTCGCTGACGAGCCGGCCCGGTTTCACGGATCCGACGACGGGTCTGAACACCCTGCCCACCGATCCCACCTACGACCCGACGCAAGCCTCTGCCAATGCCACGGCGAATCCTGCGCCGATGCCGGTGAAGTGGCTGTACGTCTTGCACAATGGCCAGATCGTGAGCCCCACCGGCGCCAAGAATGGCGTTGTCACCATCCCCGGCGTGACCAAGGATAATCCCGTGACCGGCCGCATGGCCTTCTGGACGGATGACGATACCTCGAAAGTGAACATCAACACGGCGTCCGAGGGTGTCTATTGGGACGTGCCACACGTCTTCTCGGCAGCGGATTACGGCGTCCTCGGCAGTGATTCCTGGGTGGGAGCGCAGAGCAGCTTCACCCCTGGCCTGGCCATCTGTCAGCCGTCGCAAAAGGAATTCCAGCGTTATCCCGGCCATCCGGCCACGACCAGCCTCAGCCCGATCTTTGGCAACTTCGGCCTGACGATTCCCACCCTCGTCACCAAATCGAATGTGAATCAATTCGCTCCCTATTACGCGATCGCGCCGAAAGTCGCCCAGGGAGGGTCCAACTCGGGAACGGTCTTATCCACTCCGCCGGGAGTAACTGGGTTCACTCCGCTGGTCCCGGATACCGACCGTCTCTATGCTTCGGTCGATGAACTCATGTTTGCGCCGCAACTCGCTGGCGACTCGCGGGTGACCAATCCCACGACCAGTGGATCTTCCACGATTCCGACCGTGATCACGAAGAACGTCCTGGAGAAGACCAAATTCTTTCTCACCGCCGGTAGCAATGCGCCGGAGGTCACACTATTCAATACGCCGCGCATCTCCATCTGGCCGACATGGGATCCCACCGCCGGAAAAAATCTCACCGCCTACGACAAACTCGCCCAGTTTTGCGGCACCATCGGCGGACAGGGTTACTACTTCACGCGGATGAACGCGCGCAGCGATACCGACGATTACGACAAGATCCCGCGCAATCAGACTTTGTATCAATATCTACAGGCGTTGACGTCGAAAAGCATTCCCGGTTTTGGCGGCAATTTCGCCTCGAAATACTCCACCGCAGAGCGCGACCAGATTCTCACCCTCATCTTCGATTACATTCGCTGCATCAATCTCGCCGACAGCGAAACGAGCACTCCAGCCAATTCCGCCACGGATGCGGTGCCATTCACTCCGCTCTACGAAGTCACCGTCCCGCCGAGCGATCCGCGGCTCGATCCGACCGCCCCCTTTTCGATGAGCAACGACGTGCCGGACCTTTTCCCAATGGGAGCCGGCGAAGTCGTCCCGATCAAAATCGGTCCGACGATGGGAGTCGGGCGCTGTCTTACTGTCGTGGAGGCAGACCTGCTCTTTTACGGCACGCACAAGACGAGTGCGGGTCTGACCGATAAATTCCGCGCAATGCTTCTCCTGCAGTTTGCGTCTCCCATGCAAGGAATGGCGGGCATGCGGTCGAGCTTGAAATTCTCCGTCACCGGCCTGGACCAGTTTGTGGTCCAACCTACCCCCGGCGGAACCTTCCAGCCGCTCAACCTGCCGGCGAGCGGCACGAACTTCATTCAACTCAGTGACTTTCAAACACAGGAAGGGCGGGGCCTTGGCGGCGTGGAAGGTCCAGCCGAAGGTCTTTACGCCTTGGGGGGGCATCTCTTTGCTTCGGGGTGGCCCTATGATTCCAGTATCAAGGGGCTGTTCACTTCCGGCGGTAGCACCCCGGGAAATTACCCCTTTTTCTCAAGCACCGACGTCACTTTTACTCCCCCCACCAAAGTCACCGGCGCGCGTTCGTTTGTCTTTTCGTCGGATCCGTCGAGAGCTGAGCACGGAGACGTCACCATCGTCATCTCCACCCAACCGATCCCCGGCGACTCCACCCCGTCGGTGGTAGTGCAGAAGATTACCCTCAACTTCCCGCAGGGCACTTTTTTTATGCCCAACGCGACGACCAGCGGCTCCGCTACCTATGATTTTAACGCGGCCCGGATGACCGGTTCTCCCTTGCAAGTCGCCGGCGGCACGGGTAACGGAATCAAATCCGTCCTCATCACCGCTAACGATACCGTGGTCGGCCTACAACCGGGGGGCGCGGGTAACAACGCCGATCCGTTGCCCGGCGCAGACTCCACGGCGGGCGATTACCGGATGATCGCTCCTTTACAGGTAGTCCCGAGTTCGCGTTATCGAGCCCACAACAATTACATCGCTGCTGATCCCGTCAATAAACCCACCCAGTTTGCCCATGGGCTCATCACCTCTGGTGTCCGCAGCAGCTTTCAGAACTTCTATACTGGAGGGTCGTTAGGTAATTTAGCCCCCCTCGGTAGCTACCAATACCTGACCGGCGCCGGTTGGAGGGCAAACACTCTGAATCCGCCCTACGTTCCCAGCCGCGTGACCAATGGTGTCACCCGAAAGGACGGCGGCCCCGGCGATTGGGATTCCGGTATTGGAAATATGCCGGACGGCGCTTACATGAACAAGCCGGATGAGGGCGATGCACGGTTGATCTGTCACACCCTGGATCAGACCATTACACGGTACCCTTATCTTCTGGGCAGCATCTTTGACGGCGCCCCACCCGGCGCCCCTTATTTCTCGCCGGATCGGCAGGCCCCATCGCCGCTGATGTTCGGGTCGATCCCCACCGGCGTGCAGCGGGACCTGCCCTGGCAGACTCTGCTCTTCCATCCAACACCTGAGGACACAACTCACCCAGGCAATGCCTCGCCCAAGGATCATCTCATCGCAGACTTGTTCTGGATGCCGGTGGTCGAGCCTTATGCGATCAGCCAGCCTTTTTCCACGGCGGGTAAGATCAATCTCAACTACCAGATCCTTCCCTTTACCTACATCAAGCGCCAGACGGGACTGAACGCGGTGATGAAATCGACCAAGTTCCTGGCCATCCCCACCAGCGACGCCGGCACCTACAAACCCAGCGCACGCGACCACGGCTCCCAGATCACGCCGAGCATGCCTGACCGCCGGCAGACGATCGACATCCCAACTACGTTGCAGGCCTGCGACACGAAGTTCTCCAATAGCGATATCTACAAATCGGCCACGGAGATTTGTGAGTTGAACCTCATCCCGCACGGCCAAAGCCAGTCCAGCATGACCAGCTTCTGGAACAGCAATAAGCTCACCGGCGATAACTTGCGCGAGAAGCCTTACGTGGATCTTTATCCACGGCTGACCACCAAATCGAACACCTACACCGTTCACGTCTATGTCCAGGCGTTGCAACAATCGTCCTCCCATGCCGCGGCGGGAGTCTTTGTCGACCCCAATGGACCCACGGCCGGCCAAACCGACGCCATCCTCGGTGAATACCGGGGCAGCACCACGCTGGAACGTTACATCGATCCGAACGATCCTTCCCTGCCCGACTTTGCCCGATTGACCGTGCAGGATCCTTCCAATTCCGCGCTGAACATCGACCAATACTACAAATTCCGCATCACCGGCACGCGGCGGTTTAATCCATGACTCGCCCAACACAACGCGGTTTCAGCCTGATCGAACTGCTCGTGGTGGTCTTCATCATCGGGATCATCGCGGCATTCGCCGTACCTGCGGTCGTCAATGTCAGCCGCGGCTCGAGGCTCACCCAGGCGACGCAGATCATTGGCGACCAACTCGCCATCGCGCGCCAGACGGCGATCGGTCGCAATCGCCTCGTCGAGGTGCGTTTCTATAAATTTTCCGATCCCGAGATTCCAAACTCCACGACGAGTTATCGTGCCGTGCAAATCATGGAGGTCATCAATTCCCGGGTGACCTCGCCGGTGGATCGGGTCCAGTTATTGCCAAACACGATGATCGTCGATGCCTCGCCGACGTTGTCTTCCCTCCTCGATTCGTCGAAGCGCACCATCGTCAACGGCACCACCCCACTGCCGCGCACCGGGACCAATTACCAATACGCGACGATTCGCTTCCGTCCCGACGGCTCCACGGATCTCCTCCCGACAAACACGTGGTTTCTGACGGTGCACGATGAAGTTCTGGGAGATGGCCTCACCCAACCGCCCACCGATTTTACCACCATCGCCATCGACCCGGTGAATGGCGCTTTGAAATTCTTCCGTCCCGGCCTGTAGCACCCCGGTTTCTGGAATGGATGCTACGCCCTATTGCCCTGCCTCTTGCGAGAGTCCGTTCCGTCGCGCATTGTCTTCATCGTGATCCCCCATTCATTCAAGCTGTGGCTCGTGCTCACGCTCGCCGCCGCCTGCTGCGTCAGTGCCCAGGAAGTGCCGCTGCTGGATTGCGCGGCCATTCGCAGCCTCCCTCGAGACGTCGCCGCTCAGCGTCTGCCGGTGCAGATCCGTGGCGTGGTGACGTTTAGTTATCCGAAAGAAAACACGGCGTTCGTAGTTCAAACCGGCGGTGAGGGAACTTATGTCGAGCGCGGAGAGTTTGCGCGGGCGAAAGGACTCATCCCGTCCGGTTGGTCATGGCCGGGATCGCTCCCTCCGGGCAGTGTCATCGAGATGGATGGCGTCACCGGCGCCGGCGACTATGCGCCGGTCGTCTATCCTCGGCACATCCGGATCGTCGACAAGGCGCCTCTGCCGGAAGCGACTCCGCTGCCCATTTCCGAATTGCTGGACGGCAAGTGGGATTGCCAGCGCGTGCGCGTGCGCGGTGTCGTACAATTCACCGAAGAAACGCCCACCGAATCGCAAAGAGCCTGGTGCGAGTTGGTGTCACACGGCGGACGCGTCCGCGTGCTCATCAATCGACTGGATTCTTCAGCCGACCTCGCCCGTCTGTCGGACGCGGAGGTCGAAGCCACCGGCGTGATGTTTGTCAACTGGAACAGCCGCGGTGAGTTGGTCGGCGCGCGCGTCAATGTCGAGAACCTCGACGATATTCACGTCATCGATCACGGACCGGAAGACCCGTTTTCGGTGCCCGCGCTGAAGCTTTCCGAAATCCAGCCGTTTTCCCGCGAAGGCTCGACCCTGCATCGCCGTCGCTGCACCGGCACGGTCACCCTCGTGTGGCCCGGTCCGGGACCGGGACTATCCTTTTTCATTCAGGACGGCGGCCGCGGGGTATTCGTGGAGACCAACGACCGCACACCGCTCACCCCGGGCGACCGCGTGGACGTCGCCGGATTCGTGCAAATGAAAGAGCATTTCGGAATGATTCATTCGGCCGTGGTGCGGAAGGTCGGTACGGCAACGCTACCTGCGCCCATTCCCGTGGATCGGCGACTCGTCCTGGGCAGATCCGTGGAAGGCCGAAGTGTGACCGACGCCACGGATGTGGACGGCCTGCTGGCCACGATGGAGGGTCGCCTGGAGAAAATCGATACGGGCGACAAAGAAACACCGCGACTGTTGCTCAGCAGCGAGAATCGATTGGTGGCGGTTTCCTTCAGCCGCACCACACCGCCGGACGTGCTCACTCGTTTCGAGCCGGGAAGCATTCTCCGCGTCGTGGGGATCATCCGCGTGGATCTCGCTTCGAGCTGGCCGGCTTTGGAGCACCCGCGCCCGGTGAATTTCAATTTTCTCATTCCCACGCCCGCCGATGTCACCGTGATCGAGGCCGCCCCTTGGTGGACGGCGCAGCGCCTCTGGCTGCTGCTCGGCGGGATCGTCGCCGTGCTGGCGATCACTCTCGGATGGAACTGGCTGCTGCGTCGCAAGGTGGAGCAGCGCAGCGTGCAACTCGCGGACGAGATGCGCGCGCGGCGCGAAGCGGCGGTCGAATTCGAGGCCACCCTGCGCGAACGCCAGCGACTGGCCGCAGACTTGCACGACACGCTCGAGCAAGGATTAACCGGCATCGCTTTTCGCGTGGAAACCATGGTGGTGCAGCACACCAAGGCGCAGGACAACTCGGAGAACCTGGAGCGGGTGCGTCATCTCCTCTCCGGCGTGCGCGAGGATGTGCGGCGCTCGGTGTGGAATCTTCGCGCCGATGCGCTCGAGGGTCACACCCTGGCCGAAGCGCTGCAAGCCAGCGCCGACCGTCTTTCCGGGCAGAGCAATCTCATCGTCGCCGTCGAAACCGATGGCACCTCGCAGGATCTGCCCGATCTCATCGCTGGAAACCTATTGCTCCTCGCCCAGGAAGCCATGACCAACGCGCTCAAGCACGGCGAACCGCGTTCCATCTTTTTGCGATTGGTTTTCGCCGGAGACACCTTGCGTCTCACGGTGGAAGACGATGGCCGCGGATTCGATACCGCGCAGATGGCCACGCCGCGCGAAGGCCACTTCGGCATTCAGGGCATGCGTGAGCGCGTGAAACGACTCGGCGGCATTTTCGAAGTCTCCAGCGCCCCCGGCAAAGGCACCCGCATCTCAGTGACAGTCCCGATCGAGATCGCGGATTCGGTGGTGGCAGACGCCTAAGAGACTGTGAAAAAGTGCCCGCGAATCACGCGAATGACACGAATGGAGCGTTTTTCATTGGCGTCATCTGTGTGATTCGCGGGCCTGAGACCTCACTGCCGCTTTATTTCACAGTCTCTAAGATTCCCAGCCGATTATTTGTAATCCGCGCGCAGCAGTCCGCGCTTGTAGGCGGCGTCGACCGCCTCCGCGCGATCGGCCGCTTCCAACTTAACGAGGATCGCCTGCACGTGCGCCTTGGCCGTGCGTTCAGTCACGCCCAGCGCGGAACCGATTTCCCGGTTGGAAAATCCGCGGGCCAGCAAATCGAGTGTCTCCACTTCACGCGGGGACAACCGGGAACGCAGCGCTCCGTTTTTGCAGCGCGTTTCCAACGATTGCGGCACACAACGTTCCCCCGCATGCACCTTGCGCACCGCGGCGAAAAGCTCGGCATGCCGCACTGATTTCAGCAGATACCCGACGGCGCCGGCTTCTAGAGCGCGGAAGACGTCCTCATCGAGATCATAGGTGGTGAGCATGATCACCCGGGCATCGGGAAATTCTCCGCGAATGCGCTGCAGGGCCTCTATGCCACTGGCTCCGGGCATGCGCACGTCCATGAGCGTAACGTCGGGCCGGTGCTGACGGTAATGAGCCACCGCCTGCTCGGCGTCGTCGGCTTCCGCGACCACCGCGAAGTCGTCCTGCTGGGCGAGCAGCATCGCCAACCCGGAGCGCACCACGAAATGGTCGTCTACCAAAAGGAGGCGGATGGAATTGCGCGGGGTCATTGTGCAGCCAACAGAGCAGTATCCCAGCTTCGCAGCTATTGGCCGTTCGGACAATAGCGAGAGGAGTGATTACACGAATAAGCTGCCACCCATATTTCAGCGCCCGCCTGCGCGCGCCCCCGCCAGACATTTGCCCCATGAAAGCCCTTCGTCCGATCCTCTCCAGCATCCTGCGCCGCACTCCGGTTCATCTCGTCCTCGCCGGCTCGATCACCGCCCTTCTCGCATTGCCTGCAACGTACGCTGCCAGCGAAACCTACAGCAGCACGGGAACAAGCGCCAATTGGAGTGATCCATCGAACTGGGGCGGCAATATTGCGCCGGGAGCTCTTGGCACAACGAACAATGCCGATATCGCGACATTCAACGTCGCTCCGATTGTGGGCGCGGGGGACTCTTTGACCAATGCGCTGGTGATTGATCCGACCCGCAACATCAAGGGTATCACCTTTGACACCAGCGCCGGCGCGTTCTTTATCGGCAGCCCAAGCGGCAATGCGCTCACGTTGACCAGTGGTGGTTCGATCCAGATCCTGAGTACCATGACGACCACGGGCTTGACCGAGACGATCAATGCGCCCCTGACGCTCGAAGGCGCTTACACATTCACCAACGCCGTGACTGGCGCAGGCGATTCGCTCGCTTTTGGTGGCAACATCACTCAGGCGGTGACTGGCACGTTGACCCTCAATGGCGCAGGCACCGGGTCGAATACGATTTCCGGGAACCTCCTGGATGGCGCGGGAGCGCTGTCGCTGACCATTTCGGCGTCTGCCGGAGCGTGGACATTGAGTGGAGCAAACAACTACAGCGGAACCACTCTAATTAATGCCGCAACCACCGTGGTATTCTCCGGCACCAACAGCAGTGCCACGGGAATAACGAGGATGAATAATAACGGCGAGACCGTCATTCTGAATAATTCCAATAACGGTGGTTTGGCGGGAGGGCAGTTTGATTTTTACGGCGGCGTCCTCCAGTCGGGGGTGGCAAATCTGGTTCTTTCCAACAACGTTGACAACCAAGGGACTGCGACGGTGAGTGGGACAAACAGCATTACCTTCAACGGAAGCTGGACGATCGATCTGGGCAATCGCCAGCTGAACAGCAGCATTACCGGTGGCACCTTGACCCTGGCAGGCAATGTTTATTTATCCGAATCAACTGCCATCGGTAGAACCTGGACTATTGCCGGTGCCGGCAACACGATCATCAGCGGCGTTATCGCCAACGCCAGCGGCGGCCCCGGAACAGCGGGCAGCTTGATCATCGGTAGTGCCGCTGGTGGCATCACAACGCTCTCGAATCCCAACAATTCCTACACCGGCACGACGACGATCAAAGGTAACACCCTTCGCGTGAGCACGCTGGCGAACGGAGGATCCAACAGTAGCATTGGCGCATCCAGCAATGCGGCGACGAATCTCATTTTTACCTCGTTGAGTGGCTTCAACCCCACGCTGCAATATACCGGCACGACCGTCAGCACGGATCGCGCCTTCACGCTCAGCGTAAACACCAACGCGATCATCGACGTCACAAATGCGGCGGCGAATCTGACCATGGCCGGCGACACAGGCACGGTGGCCACCAACCAGGCGCTCACCAAAAACGGTCCCGGCGGGCTCACTCTGACTGGCCCTCAAACCTATACCGGCGCCACGACCGTCAACGGCGGCACGCTTACGCTCGACATGAATGCGGGCGGCTCTTTTGTGTCCACGAGTATTCCCACTCTCGCCGGCGGTGCATTGCAGATCAATGGCACGAACAATGTCACGAGTACGCAGACGATGGGAAATCTGACCCTGGTTACGAATACCAATGGCGCGATTAAGTTGAGTTCCACCGGGGGAAGTGGCGGTATGACTTTGACCCTCGGAAATACGTGGACCCGCGCCACGGGCAGCACGTTGAATATTGACCTATCGTCCCCCAATACGACGCTGACTTCGCAACCGATTGCCTCTGCCGCCAGTCAGACGGTGACCAGCGGTATTATCACCTATGCGACCGTGACGGATAGCGGCGGGACCGGCCTCGCCCACAGTCGTAAACAACAACGTCGTGCGCTACACGGCCGCAGGCACACTCCAGACCACGAGCGACGGATCGTCATCGAACTTTGTGACCAAGGTGGGTGATGCGGGCTATTCGGGCAATACGCTGACGCTGACCAACGGAAATCATCGGATGGTCTCGCTTCAACTCGATACGAGTGCTGGGTCGGGTGTCCTGGATCTCAACGGGAACACCACGACGGCCTTGGGTGGAGCGTTGTTGGTCACGGGCGCCAACGACTTCACGATTCAAAACGGACTGGTCGGCATTACTGCCTCGGGTGGACGCGAAGAGATTATCCATCAGTTCGGGACTGGAACATTGACCATTTCAGCAACCGTGGGCGTCAGCACCAACAACATGGCCGTGACCAAGGACGGCCCGGGGACCCTGGTTTTTACAGCCGCGAATCCCTATACCGGTAACACGGCAATCGACGGAGGCGTGTTTCGCGCCGTCGACGGCACCGGCCTGCCGACCACGAGCCTGCTGGTGTTGAACAATGGCGTTTTCGAAACCAGCGCGGCCACGTTTACCCGCACCTTGGGCTCGGCTAGCGGCAACGTACAAATCACGGGCGGGCTGAGCGGATTCAGTGCCAACGGCGGCGCCGTGACTGTCGCTCTCGGCGGAGTCGGTTCTCCGACCGCGCTTACCTGGGGCAGCGCGAACTTCAATCCCGGAAGCCTGGTGCTCAATGAGAGTACGGCCAATAACACGTTGAATTTTCAGAATGCGATCGACCTCAATGGCTCGACGCGCACGATTAATGTGAATGCCGCAAGTGCCAATACCGCGACCATCAGCGGGGTCATTAGCAGCAGCCTCCCCGGCGGAGCGCTGGTGAAAGGCGGCGCGGGCACCCTAATCCTCTCCAACGTCAACACCTACACCGGTGCGACGACGATCAGCCGCGGCGAAGTCGTCGTGAGCGGATCCCTGAACGGAACTACCGCCGTGAATGTTGCGAGCGGCGCGACGCTCGCCTCGGGAGCCAGCGGCGGCTCCATCACCACCGGCGCCACGTCCGGCAATGCGATTGATGTCGCCGGTATCCTGTCCCCCGGTGACACTAACATTGCACCGATTACCCTGACCCTCGCCACCGGCACTAAACTGAATTTCGACAGCGGATCCACCCTTCGGCTCGACGTCGCCTCCGCCGGAAGTTCCGACAGCGTGATCTTTGGCGGCACCGCCTCGGATTGGCTGTCCGGCTCCGGCAACGTGACCCTGGCCATCAACGGCTCCATCGACTACTCGAGCACCTACGTCGTATTTCAAAACGTGAGCACGACGGGATTCGCCTTCGCCGGCATCACCGGCTACGACACGACAAATTGGAAGGCCAACATTACGCAAGTGGGCGACAGCTACGATCTCTCCTTCAGCGTCATCCCCGAACCCGGCAGCCTTGTCTCGCTGCTCGGTGGCCTGGGGCTGCTCCTCGGTCTGCAGCGCAGACACCGTCGTCGGGATTGAGCACCGCTCACTCCTTGATTTTGCGCGCGACGGGGCCGGTATAGAGCGAGCGCGGCCGAATGAGACGATTGTGGTCGTGCTGTTCGATGACGTGCGCGCACCAGCCGGCGACGCGGGACAGCGCGAAAATCGCCGGATTCAGCGCGCCCGGGAATCCCATCAGCCGAAAGACAACGGCGGCGTAGAGGTCGACGTTGGCGCAGAGATTCTTTTCGCGCGTCATGACTTCCTCGAGCTTCTCGCAGATCGGCACCCAATGCGTTTTGCCCGTGCGCTCCCCGAGGTTGCGCGCCAGCTCTCGCATGACCGGCACCCGCGAGTCGCCCGTTTTATAGACGCGGTGGCCGAAGCCCATGATCTTCTCCTTCCGTTCGAGACGCTCCTTTACCCATGACTCGACGCGGTCGGCGGATCCGATGCCTTCCAGCACGCCCAGTGCTTCCTCATTGGCGCCACCGTGGAGCGGTCCCTTGAGGGTACCGATAGCGGAAGTCACGGCGGAATAGATGTCGGACAGGGTCGAGGCGGTGACACGCGCGGAAAAGGTGGAGGCGTTGAACTCGTGGTCAGCGTAGAGCACGAGCACGGTATCGAGCATTTCGACCAGCCACGCCTCCGGAAGCACGCCGTTGAGCGAGAAAAGGAAAGCGCCGGCATGCGTCAAATCATGCGGTGCGGCACACGGATCGTCGCCCTGCCGGATGCGCCAGCCGTCGGCGATGAGCTGGCATACTTTGGCTATCAGGCGAATGGCTTTGCGCAGATTGGCGGCGTGGGAGTTGTCGTTCAACTCGGGATCGAATGACGCGAGCATCGACACTCCGGTGCGTAAGGCATCCATCGGATGGGTGTCGTGAGGCAGAGTGCGCAGCATGGCCAGCACCGGGGCCGGCAGCGTGCGCTCCTCGGACAACTCCCAGGTCATCTTCCCCAGTTGCGCCATATCCGGCAATTCGCCGTGCAGCAGCAACCAGACAATATCCTCGTAGCTCGATTTCACCGCCAGCTCGTGAATATCGTACCCGCGATAAAGCAGCCCGGCATTGGGATCAACCCAGCAAATGGCGGACTCGCCGGCAATGACGCCTGCAAGACCAGGACTGTAAGCAGGTTTGTCTTCCGTGCTCATTGTTTAGTCTCCTCGGGAAAAGTCGCCCGAAATCGGGTCGTAGCCAAGTAATTCGTACAGTTCCGCGCGGGTCTGCATTCGGTCGATCCACGAACGCTGCGTGCCACGACGGCGGAGATCACGCAGACATTCCTCGGCAGCCTGCATCGACACGCGAAAGGCGGTGAGCGGGAAGAGCACCATGCGGTATCCCATCTTCGCCAGTTGCCGCACGCTGAGCAACGGGCTGCGCCCAAATTCCGTGATGTTGGCCATGAGCGGCGCCCGGACTTTTTTGGCAAACTCGCGAAACTCACGCGGCGTTTCGAGCGCCTCGGGGAAAATACCGTCGGCGCCGGCATCGAGATAGCCTTTCGCGCGTTTTACGGCCTGGTCGAATCCTTCCACTGCACGGGCATCCGTCCGTGCGATGATCAAAAAGTCCGGATCGGTTCGCGCCTCGACCGCGGCCCGAAGTTTCGCGGTCATCTCCTCGCCGGAAACGACCTCCTTTCCCGCCAGGTGACCGCAGCGCTTCGGGAACACCTGATCCTCGAGGTGCATGCCGGCAAGTCCCGCACGCTCAAACGCTCGAACCGCTTTCGCGGTATTCGCCGGGCCACCAAAGCCGGTATCCGCGTCGACCAGCGCGGGGATGCGCACCGCACGGGCGATGTATCCGGCAAGTTGCGCAACCTCGGCGAGGCTGAGGAGTCCGATATCCGGCACGCCGACAGTCGCATTCGCCAGGCCGGCTCCACTGACGTAGACCGCCTCAAAACCCGCTCGCTCCACGAGGCGCGCGGTGGCGGCGTTGAAAGCGCCGGGCATGGCAACGCAGCCAGCACGAATGGCCCGGCGAAGCGAGGTCGTTTTGCGAGGTCGTTTCACGGCAGGACGAGCGTTTCGGCGAGGGTTCGGACGTCGGCGAGCGTATCGAGATTCCACACCACTTGCAGCACGGCCGACGCGCGCTCCGCTCCGAGGCGGCGATCCGCCAAGGCATGAAACTTTGCCTCCAGTTGCGCATCGTCGAGCGGATTGCGAGCGTGCCCAAGGGCGTAGTCCACTTGCTCCTGAAGCACGCGGCCGTCGCGCAGATGTACGATCACGTGATTGGCCACCGCTTCCGGGTAACGCCGGCTGAGTTCAACATCGCGTTCGATTTTCACCCGTTGGACCAGGGCGATCAGTTTCGGGTCGTTGAACCGCGCGGAGGAGAATTGCCGATCGGTAATCTCGCCATCGGCCAGCGCCGCAGCGACGATATAAGGCAGGCTGTGATCGGCCGTCTCGCGCGACTGAGGGCGCCATTTTTCCGGTTCGCTGCCGATGATGTCCACCGCCGCGTCGTGACTTTGGACAACGATGGATTCGATCTGTTCGGTATCCTCAATCGACGGCCGCAAGCGCAGCGCCGCGGTAATCGCGCTCTGGCTGTGATATTCCGCGGGCCAGGCCTTGATGCTCGTTTTGGTGATCATGAAATCGCCTTGTTCAAGAACGACTGCTTCCAACGGCGTTTGGCTCACCAATTTTTCAAACCCCATCGCCCCTTCGAAGATCGGCGCGGGGCCAGTCATCCCCTCACCCGCGAGCAGCGCGGCAAAAACACCCCGCCGGCCCGCGTGTGCCACTGTGGCCGCTTTCCAATGCGAGAGTTCGCCGACGCGCGATTGCCGCAGCGATCCCGCCGACACTCCAGCAATGTTCACCGCTTGCCGGGTCTTTTCCGTATCCAGGCGGAGAAGGCGCGCCGCCCCAAGCGCACTGGAAAATGCGACATAGGTGACATGATCCCAACCACGCGCGCGCAAACTCGCCGTGTCGCACAAACGGCACTGAATCTCGTAGCCGAGCACGATGGCCACAATCAAATCCCGCCCGGTTGCACCGATCTCTTCGGCCACCGCAAGCATGGGGGGAATGTTATCACTCGGATGCGCCGGCTCTTTGGAAAGATAGGTATCGTTAAAGTCGAGATAGCGAACGAGACAACCATTCGCGAAGGCTGCCCAATCGGGCGGAGCACGATGGGTTGTGCCCCACAATGCGGCTCCTCGCGCGGCGCCATATCGTGAGACTACCCGGCGTGCGATCACGCACGGTTCCGCATCCCAAGCTCCCAAGGCGCAGCCGATCGAATCAATGACGCGTCTTTTGACTTCGTGCACCACCGCGGGCGGAAGCCGGGAAAACTCCAGCCCCGCAGCGTATTCCGCAAGACGTTGTGCGAGAGTGTCCATTGCGAATATCCGCTTCCGAACTTAGGTTGCACCATATGGGCGCGCAAGCTGAGCCCGCATTTAATTTCGCTCACGACGTTGTCAGGCGTTGGGCGCAGTTGCGTCCGCACGATATCGCGCTGTGGTGTGTGGATGATGCGGGAGGCGAACGGAAATATAGTTTTGCCGAGCTCAACGACCAGTTCCGGCGCGCCACCCACCTCTTCCACCAAGCCGGCATTCGTCGTGGCGATCGGGTTCTCGTGATGCTGCCGCGCATCCCGATGTGGTGGATCGGCATGCTCGGCCTCATCCGCCTCGGAGCAGTGCCGATCCCGAGCACGGTCCTGCTAACCTCAAAAGATATCGCCTATCGCGTGGAGACAGCGGGAATCAAGGCGGTGCTCACCGATGCGGAAGGCGCGGGCAAGATGGGCTCCTTCAAAGGCATCGCCCTCCTCGTCGAAGAAGTCGAACGCGATCTGGACAAGGTGGTGCCCGACTTTTATCCCGAATCGACGCTGGCCACGGATCCGGGCCTGATCTTTTTTACGAGTGGCACCACCGGTCCGCCGAAGATGGTGCTGCACACCCAGGAGAGCTATGGCCTCGGCCATCGCCTCACTGGTGAACAGTGGCTCTGTTGCCAACCGCAAGATGTCCACTGGAACATGGCCGACACCGGCTGGGCCAAGGCCGCATGGTCGAGCCTTTTCGGGCCGTGGCATATGGGGTCGTGCATCTTCAGCATCGATGCGCGAGGGAAGTTCGATCCCACCGCCGCGTTGCAGACGCTCGCCCGCTATCCCATCACCACCTGGTGCGCGCCGCCCACCGCGCTCCGCTTGCTCGTGCGTGAAGACCTCGGTGCTTTTCGCTT
Organism: Chthoniobacter flavus Ellin428; assembly: GCF_000173075.1. GTDB lineage: Bacteria > Verrucomicrobiota > Verrucomicrobiia > Chthoniobacterales > Chthoniobacteraceae > Chthoniobacter > Chthoniobacter flavus. The sequence continues at coordinate 715 of NZ_ABVL01000020.1, read as the reverse complement.
CCCGCGCCTCCGCCACTGCGTGAGCGCCGGTGAACCGCTGAATCCAGAAGTCATCGATACCTGGAAGGCCGCGACCGGATTGACCATCTACGAAGGTTACGGCCAAACGGAGACGATCGTCATCATCGCCAACCTGCGCACGCGCGGCGATGAAGTGCAACCGGGTTCGATGGGCCGGCCGGTGCCGGGTTATGAAATAGCGTTGCTCGACGAGGATTTGCACCCAGTCCCTTCCGGCGAGGAAGGCGAGATCGCCGTGCGCGTGGCCCCGCACCGGCCCGTCGGAATATTCCGCGAATACTGGCAGCGGCCCGATGAAAACGCGGCGCGTTTCCGGGGCGATTGGTATCTCACCAGCGACCGGGCCGTGTGCGATGCCGATGGTCGCTACTGGTTCGTCGGGCGCAGCGATGATGTAATCAAGAGCTCCGGCTATCGCATCGGACCATTCGAAGTGGAAAGCGCCCTCATCGAACATCCCGCCGTTCTTGAGGCGGCGGTCGTCGCTCGACCGGATGAAATGCGCGGTTCGATCGTGCGAGCGTTTGTCGTCTTACGAAAGAATTACCGCCCGTGCGACGAAATGCGCCATGAATTGCAGGAACACTGCAAACGGGTGACAGCCCCATACAAGTATCCGCGCGAGATAGAATTCCTCCCGGAACTGCCCAAGACGATCTCGGGCAAAATCCGGCGGGTCGAACTACGCGCCCGC
>NZ_ABVL01000021.1 GCF_000173075.1 Chthoniobacter flavus Ellin428 | reverse complement strand
GAGCAGGGCGTTCTCCCGTTTGCGATAGGCGATCCCCGCCGCCTCCAACTGTCGAGCCAGCCAGTGCCGACCGTTGAGGCAAACATCCACCCGGAAAGGAAACCAGCTCTGGAGCCGCACATGCATGAAACCGAAAGTCGCGTGCGCGAAATAAAAGTAGAAATGCAGGCACTTGCGCACCTCCATGCGAAACTCAAAGCCGCTGGCCTCGCGCTGGCGCCGTAAAGCGTAAGCCTGGCAAGGTTCGACCGCTTTGAAGATCCCAATGAGCCCTTCCTGGATCCCATCCCGGGCGGCAAGCTCTCGGGCCGCCTGCTCTTTGCTGCGCGCGCTGGAGGGCAGATAAATCAGCGGCCGGGCCAGCTCGGCCGCCAAAGCCTCCGCCGAGGCCTTGACCTTCGCCGTCAGCTTCTCCACCAAGCCTGCATAGTCGCGATAGCGCAAATGCTGCGCACACAGATAGGCTTCCATGACCGTCGGACAATAAAGCTCCCGCAGCGTCCCGCGCAGACGCAAGCGGTCAAACCCGTGTAAAATCCCGCTCACTTTGCTCCCCAGCTGCGATAGAAAACTGGCGGAGGCGTTGGTCGATGAAGTGGTTGTTCTCATAAACTCCATCCGATTCGGCTAACGCTTCCGCGTCTATCCAGTTCCCCCCGAACCAACACCCCTTTGGTTGCGGCTCCGCCGCGCTGTGTCTCTGCGTTTAAAATTCTCCGTCAACTGAGCGCCGCCCACAGGGAGCGCATCTCGGTTTCGATGTCTTTTTCGGTGGGCTCGCGCAGGGTGCTGGCGATCTGGTCGCGCACGGCGTCGCGGTAGCGCTCGCGGAGGCGGCTCACAGCTTTGCGCACGGCTTCCTGCGACATACCCAGATGCTTCGCGATGGCGTCGTAACTAATGCCCGGATCACGCTCCTGTTCGAGAAATGGTTCGAGCACCTTGAAAACCGCGGCGCGGCCGGCGGCGGCTTCCTTTTCGGCGATTTGCTTTTTCGCCACTTTCAACAAGGACAGCGCCCATGAGCGAGCGTAGAGCTGCTCCGGGGTGACGCGATCGGCGGGCTCGAGTTTGTAGCGGCGTTCGCCGTCGTCGAATTCCTCGTCGAGCGATTCCACCCGGCGGCCACCGCCACGCTTCTGCGCGCCAGCGTGCACCCGTTCGCGAGTGATGTAGCGGGTAAACGCCGTGAGGAGAAAAGTGCGGAGTTTGCCGAGCGTGCGATCGGCGGAGGAAAACAAATCCTTTTCCAACAAATAGGAGAAGAAGCCCTGCGCGAGATCCTGGGCATCGTGTGCGGAATGGCCTTGTTTGCGGGCGAAAGCGTAGAGCGGGTACCAGTAAGTGCGGCAGAGCGTTTCCAGCGCATTGGAAGCTTCCCGCGTATTTTCCTGTTCGCGTGCCTTGAGGACGAGCGTCCAGCGAGTCGGTTCAAAACGCATGTCCCGTGTGGCGGGACTCGAACGCGAAGGGCGGGGAGCAGGGTCGTTCATGCCGGAGCGAGAATAGGGGAAAAACACCCACCCGTCCATGTCGGAACTGACCTGCCGCAGTTGATAGTTGATAGTTGATAGTTGATAGCCGCCGAGGGTTTGCAGGGCCTGCTCCGATCGGAGAGCTTGGGCGCGTGCCCTATGAAGAGGGCGTCCGCGCCACGCGCTTGCGCCATTGGATGTTGGATGTTCCTATCCCATGCTCTATCCTAACACGCCATGATCGGCTCCTCCCACCGTCTCGCACTTCCGGTGGGGCATCGTTTTGCGGAGTTCCGCGTGGTGAAGGTGCTGGGGCAGGGCGGGTTCGGCATTACCTATCTCGCGCAGGACACGCTGTTGAATATCGAGGTGGCGATCAAGGAGTTGCTGCCACGCGATTTTGCCACGCGCGTGGAGGGTGTGACGGTCATGCCCAAACGGCCGGAGGACGCGGAGAGCTTTGCCTGGGCGAAGCAGCGTTTCATCAACGAAGCGCGTATTCTCGCCGGCCTGCGGCATGAGAACATCGTGCACGTCTATCGTTTCCTGGAATGCCACGGCACCGCTTACATGGTCATGGAATTCGTGCACGGTCAGAATCTGCTCGAGTGGATGCGCAAACATCGCAAGCCGTCCGAGCAGGCGTTACGCGGCATTCTCTTTCCGCTGCTCGAGGGGCTGGACTGCGTGCACCGCAATCATGTGCTGCACCGTGACATCAGTCCGGAGAACATTCTCGTCACTGCGGAGGGACGGCCGATGCTGCTCGATTTCGGCGCGGCGCGCACGACGGTGGACAAGAACAAGACGAGCACCGGCGTGGTGCGGGCGGGCTATTCGCCGATCGAGCAATACCAGACCGATTCGCCGCAGGGACCTTACACGGATATCTATGCGCTCGCGGGTGTGATGGCCCATGCGATTACCGGAGAGGTCCCGTCGCTGTCCATGGATCGCTGCGCCAGCGTCGATCGCTTTCCGGCGTTGGCGCAACGTTACCACGGAAAATACAGCGATCTATTTTTGCGCGCGCTGGATGCCGGCTTTCATGTCAATCCCAACGACCGTCCGCGCAGCGTGATGCAATGGCGGCACATGCTCGCGGGAGATTTGACGAAGGGCAAATCGGTGCACGCCCCGCCGCTCGTGGTCGAGAAAGTGGAGAGACCGGAGCGTCGTGACTCGAAACGGGTGACGCCGCCAAATCCCGAACCGGCGAAACGCAAGGGTGTGCTGGTGCTCGCCGGGGCGGCGCTGCTGGCTTTGGTTGCGGGTGGCGGGATTCTGCATTTCGTCACCGGCAGCGAAACGAAGACGAAGGACGTGGTGACCACCCCCGGAGCACCAATCGAATCCCCGGCCGGCGGGTGGCAGGGCGGAGATTACGTCAATTCGCTCGCGATGAAGTTTGTCCCGGTAGCCGGGACGAAGGTGATGTTCTGCGTTCATCAGACGCGCCATGTGGATTACGCCGCCTATGCGCACGGGCACCCCGGGGTAGCATCAGATTGGGAGACGGCCGAGACGACCAACAAGGTGCCGGTAGGTCGCGAGCCGACGCATCCCGTGGTGATGGTCAGCTGGAATGAAGCCAACGCCTTTTGCCAATGGCTCTCCGAGACCGAGAGCAAAAGGAGCGGAAAGACGATCACTTATCGACTGCCGACCTGGGCCGAATGGCGCACCGCGCGCGGGGATGACAAATATCCGTGGGGCGACGAGAGCGTGCCGCCGCAGGGCGCGGGCAATTACGCCGACCTCACCGCGCGAAAACGTTTCGGCGCCAATTTCGCCATCGTGGCGAACTATGATGATGGCTTTGCCACGACTTCGCCAGTGGGCACGTTCCGGGCGAATAAAGCGGGCCTCTTTGATTTCGGCAGCAATGTGCAGGAATGGAGCGCGGACCAGGATCTCGGCAGCGGCGAAATGCTGGTGATGGGCGCGAGTTGGAGAGACGCCGCGGGCGATGCCCTCGCGTGCCGCGACAAGCCGCAATATCACGAGAGCGCGGATAGCCGGCGGCCGTTCATCGGGTTCCGCTGCGTGCTGGTGCCGCCGGGGAGGTAGGTTTTCTTAGTTCTTCGCATTCGCCGCCGCGAGCTTCTCCAAAATGTACCCCTGCGGCCAGGCGTAGAGGGCGCGGCGGGCGAAGTAGATGGCGTCTTTTCTTTCGAAGTGCATCTCGTCGGCGAAGGTCTTGAGAATCTGTGCGCCGGCCATGAGTTGATCGTGATTGAAGACCTTGCCCACCCGCGCCACTTCGTTCTCTGCTTTCTGCCGGTTTTCCTTGCGGACGCCGCTCAGGTCCGGCTGGAGAAGTCCCGCGGGATCGGTGGTCGCCTTGCCGTAATATTTCGCGATGTCCTCGACGCTGATTTTCACCCACGCGCTTTCGCGCCCTTTTTTATCCGGGCCGATTTCCTCCGGGTGAAGCAACGTGGCCATGGCCCACGGCGTGCCGCCGGCGAGATAAACGCGCCGCAAATTTTGCATCCCCGGAAAATCCCGCACCGCGCTCTGCACCGCCGGCAGGACCAATTCCTTGCGCAGCGGATCGGCCACCACCATGAATTGCGAGCCATCTTTGCGCCCCTTGTTGATCTCCTGCGCGTAAGTCTTTGTCCCCCACGGGATCGAGTAAGTGCTGAACGTCGCCTCGGGTTTGGCCTTCTCGACGTACGCGCCTTTCGAATTGCCGCTACCGATATCGAGCACGACCACCTGGCTGAAGCGGCGCGGCGGCACGATGCCGCGAAAGACGAGCGTCGCCTCCTTGGTGGCGTCGATGTATTCGACGGTCGTTCCTTCGAGGAAAGTCTTTCCCGCGATCGCGCTCTTCACGTCCGCCGGAATGCCGCTGCTGCCCACGAGATAGAAGTGATTCTCCGGCACCTTGAATTCGTCCACCATCTGGCGGTGCATCTGCGCCACCGCCCCGCCCACGCGCGCCGCCGCTTCCGCGGTGAATGCATTCTTATCGAGCGGCTCGTACTGCTTGAGCATTTTGATCGGCGGATTTTCCGGATCGGCATTCTCCGCCACGGTCTGCACGACCACGCCTTTCACGCCGCTCGCCCCGATCTCGACCACCGCGTAGATGTCATTGCCCGATCCTGCGGCGATCGTCGTGGTGAAGCCAAACAGCGGACAGAAAAGCGCGACGATCGCGAAGAGGAAAAGTGCCTTCATAAGCGGCGATGAGGAGCTTCGCTGATAGCTCCAGCTTCATGGCCTTGGCAAGGTAATCCCGCGTCCTCCCACGATTCGCCGCGAAGGGGCGAAACTCCCGCTGATGAAGGATTCCGGCGCCGCCTCCGGGGGCGCATCCGTGTTGGGGGAGGTGTTCCGGGGTGTCGCTCGCAAGCTCGCTGTACCCCCGGCTAAATTCCTTTGTCCCTCCGGGACAACCTTCCACTACACCGCAGCGACTTCGTCGCCGTCAGGAAAGGTGTGGGTAAAGATCCACTCTGTGGGGCGGCGCTACGCGACGCAGGGCGACTGGAAAGTCGCCCCTCCCAGGGGGCAAACAATCTGCAAAAATTTCCCCGATCGGCGTCACAAACGGACCGGGGTTCGTAATAGCAGGGCATAAATACGCAACTCCCCAACACCCCAATGATCCTCGGTAACTACCTAACTAGCTCACCTGCGGATGCTTGCATCGCACCCCGTGTTCCCGCGGCCAGCCCGCGACTGGCCAACAAACAAATTGACCTCTCTTTGCGTGAAAATCAGAATCGATTAACAGAACTAATCTGGTTGCCTATGAGAGATTTCTCCTCACTGCAGAATGTTCGTGAAGTGGCGGCCCGTGGATTGGCAGCAGCGCGTGGCTGGCTTCGGGTGGCGATGCTGGTGGCGGGTTCCCAAGTCTTCGCGCAATCCGCGCTCAAAACCATCGACGTCGTCCAGCCCTACAACGGCACGAGTGTGAAGATCGACTTCGCCCTGCCGGCGCCGGATCGCGTTTCGTCGCTCGACGTGACGGCCAATGGAACACCCGTCGAAAAAGACAAAGTCAAGTTCACCCCGGCGGACAAGCTGCCCAACTATCACTGCGCCGTGCTCGTGCTCGTCGACAAGACGCTCGGCAACAACAAGGACACCAACGAAAAGGCGCGCGAGAAATTGTGGAAAACGATCCGCGACACGATGAGCAAAGTTTCCGCCGTGGCCGAGACCGCACCGTATCAAGTCGGTGTGGCGACGTTCTCCGCGGGGAACATCGACCTCATGGCACCGATGGGCAGCAAGAAGAGCATCGTTGATTCGGCCATCGAGAAGGTGACGTTCAACGGCGTCTCCCCGGAGTTGTATCTCGGAGCGAAGCGGGCGATCGAGTGGTTCAGCGGCACGCCGGCGGATCGCAAATACATCGTGCTGATCTCCGACGGCATTTCCAATGACAAGGTCGTCTCGCAGCAGGATGTCGTGCAGGCCGCGCTCAAAGCGAAGGTGCACATCTGCACCATCGGATTTCCGAAATCGACCGAGGCGCGCGCCGATGTGCAGAAGCTCGACCCACTCGCGGACGAACCGGCGGCTATCCCTTGCGCGCCGATGGCAGCGATCCCAAGCTGCCCGAGGACGCGGAGAGCAATCTGCTGAAGTTCATGAGCGCCGGCGGCCAGGCGGAGATCCAGTTGAGCGCGCCAAAGGGCACCGTGAACCTCGAGGGCAAGGTGCAGACGGAATTTGGCAAGCTCTACACGTTCACCCAGAGCTTCGAGTCCAACGGCGTGCCGGAAGCGCCGCAGCCGGTCGTACGTAGCGAGCCGGTCGCGCCTGCCGTGGTTTCTCCGGAATCCAGTTGGGCGCTCTTCGTGGCCAGGCTGCGCGTGCACTACGCGCTGGCCATCGCCGGCGGGGCGGTGCTGCTCGTCGCCTTCCTGCTCCTGCTCGTCGCGCTCATCCGCAGTTTCAAGAACCCGGAACCCGTGCTGGTCACCGAGCCATTCATTCCGATCGCGCCACTCGATACGCCGCCAGAGACACCGATTCCCGAGCCCGCGGTCCTCGCCTGGCTGGTCACGCTCGACGCCGACGAGACCCGCTATCCCATCACCAAGGCGGCCACTCGCATCGGCCGCAAGCAGGACAACGATATCGTGATGAAGAACAACAGCGTCTCCAGCCATCACGCGGAACTGATCAAGCGCGGCGACAAATTCATCATCGCCGACCTGGAAGCCTCCAATGGCGTCTTCATCGGCGGCAAGCGGGTGGACAAGGTGCCGCTCGCGGAAGGCGATGTCATCGAACTCGGCGAAGTGCGCCTGCGCTTCGTCCTCAACAACAACTCCGAAAGCTAAGCCCATGAAAATCCTCACCATCGGACGCAAGGGCACGGACATCGTGTTGGAAGACGCGGAAAAGCAAATCAGCCGCCTGCACGCCGAACTGACCATCACCGACAACGGCCGCTATTACCTCGTCGATTGCGGGAGCAGCAACGGCACCGCGATCAAACGCAACGGCGCCTGGAAGCCCGTGAAGCAGGAGTATGTCAGCGGGGACGATGAGGTTCGCTTCGGCGGTTACTTCTCCATTCAAGTCAGCGACCTCCTGCGGAAAGCCCAGGAGCCCGTTACGCGCTATTCCTAAATCACCACCACCTGCCATCATCGACCAACCCCGTTACCACCATGAGCGACAACGACGAAAAAACCCGCATCGTGCGGCCCCTGGAGCAACTCCAGAGAGCCGCCAACAGCGATAGCGACGACACCGACCCCACCCGCAAAGTCGAGCGTGACGACACCCTCTCCGGCGCCGGCGAGACCGTCAAACCGATCCGCTCTGGCGGCGAGGAGAAGACCGTCCTCTTCCGCCCATCGCCGAATCGCGGTGAAGGCACCCTGTTCAATCCCCTCGCGCCTCGCACCGAATCCGGCGGCGATAGCGATGACCCGGTCGTCGGCTGGCTCGTCATCGTCCGAGGCCCCGGCCGCGGCAATGCGGTGCGGCTCGGCTACGGCTGGAACAGCATCGGGCGCGACGCCAGCCAGCGCGCCTGCCTTGACTTTGGCGATTCGCAGATCTCGCGGCTCAATCACGCCAAGCTGCTCTACGATCCGCGCGGCCGGAAATTCACCCTCACCCTCGGCGAAGGGACCAACCCGACTTATCTGCGCGACGAGGCGCTCCTTGGGCCGACGCAATTGCAGAACGGCGATCGCATGCAAATGGGCGATACCGAGCTGCTCTTCGTGGCCTTGTGTGGTGAGACGTTCGATTGGCAGGACAATTCATGAGGCCCGAGATCGATTTTGCCGGGCGCCAGGTTCATGGCTCACGCGAAACGCAGGATGACTATTACGGCTTCTGTCCGCTCTCCGCGGACACCGACGGCCTCGATGGTCTCCTGCTCGTGCTGGCCGATGGCATGGGCGGTTACAAGGGCGGTGGAACGGCGAGCCGCATCGTCGTCGAGTCGTTCATCGAACATTTCTGTTTCAGCCGGGGGACGCTCCGCGAGCGGATGCTGGGCTCGTTGCACGCCAGCCGGCGCAGCCTGCTCGAGGAGATCGCGCGGCACGACGAGAGTTTCGGCCACATGGGCTCGACGCTCGTCGCCGTGGTTCGTAGCCCGCAGGGGCTGCATTGGGTGAGCGTCGGCGATTCCGGCCTGTATCTTTTCCGCGACGGTGTCGTGCAGCGGGTCAATGCCGACCACTCCATGGCTCCGCTCCTCGCCGACCAGGTGGCGCGCGGCGAGATGACCGCCGAGGAAGCGGCGCACCATCCCGACCGCCACGCGTTGCGCTCGGCCATCGCGGCCCGTCCGTTGTTTGAGTTTGAATTGCGCGATCAACCCTTCGAGTTGCAACGCGGCGATATCGTCTACGCGGCCACCGATGGCCTCGCCTCGCTCACCGACGAGGAGGTGGCCGAGCGTATGCAGACGAATGCCCGCGAATCCGCCGAGCATATCGCCACCGCGCTGCTCATCGCCATCAACGAACTCGGCCGCAAGAGACAGGACAACACCACCGTCGCCGTGATCCGCAACGAGTAAGCCACCAGCAAAAGTTCGTCACAACCTCCCGCCGTTTCTCAACAGCTCAGATATGAAACTTCCCACTTATCTGTTCGCGTTCCTTCTCCTCTGCTTCGCCCTGGCGCTGGCCGCACCGGCCACCGCCCAGGTGAGTAACGAAATGCAGGAATCCACGGTCCGCATTTTCTGCCCTGAGCCGGCGGAAAACAACCGCGTGGGCTTCGATGTCTTCCACATCAAGATGTCCAACGGCGAGACGGTCAACATGGTCGACTCCTCGTTCGGCACGGGCTTCGTCATCAACAAGGACGGCTACATCGTGACCAACAACCACGTGGTGGCGCCGGACGTGAAGCAGGAGGTTCCCGAGAAGCTGGTGATGGTCGTGCAGAAGGTCGGCAACCGCTACCTCATGCATAAGGCGAAAGTCGTCTGGCAATCGGCGAACCGCGACGTGGCGATCATCCAGTGCCCGCAGCTCAAGGCCACGCCTTTGCCGCTGCTCTTCGATGAGACGAAGTCGACCGCTTCCGAAGAAGTCTACAGCATGGGGTTCCCGGGCATCACCGATGTCGCCGTGGAGGACTTCAATCGCTCGGGAGAAATTCGCAAGGAGATCATCATGATCAAGGCGCAGCGGGTGGTGAATGACCTGACCCTGAAGCTGCGCCGGAAGCTGACCCAGAATGAGATCAACGCCGTCGTCGGTGAAGTCGCCGATCACCAGGGTCCCGTTTCCGCGGAACGCAACGAACTGCTTTCGGCGATCGATTCCTATCTCAAGCAGTCCGACGCCGCGGCCACTTCGTGGGACATCACCAATGTGGTCGAGCGCAAGGCGCTGTGGAAAAATTATTTCACCCCCACGGTGACCAAGGGCAACATCGAGCTGATCTCGAAACGGCACGGCATCCTCGGCGTGGGTTATCCTGATGTGCTCACCATCCAGCACAGTTGCGCGATCAAGCATGGCAACAGCGGCGGTCCGCTGCTCAATGCCGGTGGCCAGGTCCTCGGCGTGGTCGGCGACGGCATGAGCAAGGTGTCCAGCGGCGACAAGGAAATGATCGAGTGGGCCACGGCTGCGAACGAACTCAAGGGCTGGCTGGACGACAATCACGTGGGCTACGTCATCGGTCAGGAAACGCACAAGATCCTGCCGACGGCGGCGCTGCCGGTGAAGATCATCGTGGCCATCGCATTGGCCGTGGCCGTGGCGATCGTCGCCCTCATCCTCGGACTCATCAAATTCAACCAGAAGCCGACCTTCACCACGATCCTGCGCGACCCGCGCATGGCGAAAGTGCTCGGCACGACGCAGAGCAAGCTGCTCGATGTCGCCGATTCGTCCTCGCTGCGGACCTCGCCCGCGCCGTTGCCGGGGTTTGGCAAGTGGCAGTTGGTCGGTCGGACGCCGAAGGGCGACAGCGTGCGCATCGAGGTGACGGACATGATGTTTGCCAGCAATAACAACCGTCTCGTGCTCGGCCGCACCGCGGAGCTCTGTCACGTGGTGGTCAACGATGACAGCGTGTCCAAGCAACACGCGTCCATTCGCAAGGAGGGCGATCGGTTTCTCGTGGCGGATCGCAATTCGTCGAACCGCACCGCGGTCAATGGGCAGTTCAATACCAAGGCGTTCGATGAAGTGCCGTTGCGCGAAGGCGACACGCTGACCCTCGGCGAGGTGCGGCTGGATTTCAGCAAGCTATGAAGTTCGGCTGATCCAGCGAGGAGACCGACACGCCCATGCCGCCGCCCTCGTTTTCCCACAAGCCGCTGCCCGCGGGATACATCCTCGATGTCTATCAATTCGAGCGCGTCCTGGGGAGCCCGGGGACATTCGGCATCACCTACGCGGCGCGGAATGTGAAGAACGGGAAACGGCTGGCGATCAAGGAGCTGTTTCCCTCGGACTATGTGATCCGCGATGGCACTCATCGCGTCGTCGTGCAGACCAAGTCGGATGAACAGGTCCTCGTCGAAGCGGTCCGCATGTTTCGCCAGGAAGCCACGATCCTTTCCAAGGTGCAGCATGACAACGTCATCAAGGTCCTCGATTACCTCGAGGCCAACGGAACGGGTTACATGGTGATGAATTACGAGGACGGCTACGACCTGCAGATTCATCTCGATAAACAGAAACCCAATCGGCTGAACGAAAACGAACTGCGCCGCCTGCTCATGCCGTTGCTCGATGGCCTCGCGACGGTGCACCGGTTGAACTATCTCCACCGCGATATCAAACCCTCGAATATCTATCTCACCCGCGAACACATTCCGCTGCTCCTCGATTTCGGCGCCGCGCGGCAGATGATCGTGAGCCGCAGCCGGCCGGTGGAGCAGATCCTCACTCCGCCGTACGGACCGATCGAGCAGTACGGCAAGACCTCGCCGCAGGGACCTTACACCGATATCTATGCCATGGGCGTGGTGCTCTTCCGTGCGATGCTGGCCAACGAGCGTTTCCCTAATGCGCCGGATCGGATGACGCATGATCCCGTGGTGCCACTCACGCGACGGCTGAAAGGGCAGGAGTACTCAGCCGGGTTTCTCAGCGCGGTGGATTGGGCGTTGCGTTTCCGAGCGGAAGATCGGCCGCAGACGATTCATGCCTGGCGTGAAGCCATCGAGGCCAGCCAGCCGAAGCAACGCTCGCATTCGAAGCGGACGAGTTATCTGGAAAAGCTCGGGCGGCTGCGGACACGGAACCAGCACGCGTTTTGGAAACTGGTGGCGATCATCGCGGGCATTGTGTTTGGGATTATCGCGCTGGCGACGTTGATCACGTATCTGTTGATGGGGTGATGAGGAGATATGGACCGACGATGCGAACCAACGTTGAGATTGTGCCCCGCATGTAGCGACAGCGGGCCAAAAAAGCCTGTCATCCTGAGAGAAGTGTCCCGGGGGGCGAAGGCGGGCGGGACACGCAGTCGAAGGACCTCCAATATCCGTGGGTTTTCGCGCGGAGCCTCCTCAACTTGCGCGTCACTGCACGCCCATTTCCCCTTCGCCTGCGCCCGGGATATTGGAGGCCCTTCGACTCCAGTCAGTCGCTTAGGCTCCTTCCTTGCGCTCAGGATGACAGCTTTTTTCGGCGCTGGCGCTCCGTTCTGTGCGACTAACTGAATCGAAATCGCTTTAGCAGATGAACCGTGAATACTACGTTTACATCCTAACCGACAAGGGGCGCAAAACGCTCTACATCGGCGTGACGAATGACCTGCCTACGCGACTGTGGCAGCACCGAAATCCCGAGAAGGCTTCGTTCAGCCAGCGATATCATTGCATCGTCTTGGTGTACTACGAGCAGTTCCCCGATCCGCTTTCCGCTATTGCGCGAGAGAAGCAGCTCAAGGGTTGGCGACGGGAGAAGAAAAATGCGCTGATTGAAACGATGAATCCGCGCTGGGAGGAACTTTCGGCAGATTGGCCGTAATCGATACGAAAGATGCCGGAAGGATTCGTGTTCGGGCCGATCACGCTGACGACGGTGATCACGTATTTGTTGATGGTGATAGAGCATATGAACCAACGGTGCCGCCTTCGTCCAGATAGTGCTCCGCACGTAGCGGCAGCGGTCCAAAAACTGCCTGTCATCCTGAGCGAAGCGTCCCGTTGGGCGAAGGCGGGCGGGACGCGCAGTCGAAGGACCTCCAATATCCTTCTTCATCCGTATGTTTGCAGAAGACGTTTCTGCCAGGAGAGCCGTCACGGCTCCGCACGAAAACCCACGGAAGTTGGAGGTCCTTCGACTCCGCCCATGCTTCCCCGCTTCGCTCAGGATGACAGCGTTTTTTTTGGGCGCTCGCGCTATTTACGGAGCGGCTTCCCGTCGTTTGGCGTTTACCCATCAGCCGCAGGGTGCCACTGCCACTTTCACTCCCCCCAAAAAAACACAAACCGCCGGGCCCCTTGCGGAACCCGGCGGTCGTGAATATTTAGCTAACTAGTTTTCGAAGTCAGCAGGTCTAGCTAAGCGCGTGGCTTAGTAGTCCATGCCGCCCGGGCCGTGGCCGTGGGCGTCGCCGCCAGCCGGCTTTTCCTTCTCGGGGAGCTCGGTGATCACCGCTTCGGTGGTCAGGAGCAGGCCGGAGATGGAGGCCGCGTGCTGGAGCGCGCTGCGGGTCACCTTGGCGGGATCGACGACCCCGGCCTTGATCAGGTCGGTGTATTCGCCGGTCGCGACATTGTAACCTTCGTTGCCCTTGCGCTTCTTGACTTCGCTGACGATGAGGGCGCCTTCCTGGCCCGCGTTGTCGGCGAGCTGGCGGAGGGGCGCTTCGATCGCGCGCTTGATGATGGCGAGACCGATCGCTTCGTCACCTTCGAGCTTCACGGCTTCGAGGGCCTTCTGGGCGCGGATCAGAGCGACGCCGCCGCCGGGGACGATGCCTTCTTCCACGGCCGCACGGGTCGCGTGAAGGGCGTCTTCGACGCGGGCCTTCTTTTCCTTGAGCTCAGTCTCGGTCGCGGCGCCGACATTGATGACGGCCACGCCGCCGGCGAGCTTCGCGAGGCGCTCCTGGAGCTTCTCACGATCGTAGTCGCTGGTGGTCTCTTCGATCTGGCGGCGGATCTGGCCAACGCGGCCCTGGATGTCCGTGTTCTTGCCGCTGCCTTCGACGATGGTGGTGTTTTCCTTGTCGATGGTGATGCGCTTGGCCTTGCCGAGGTCTTCCAGCGTGATGTTCTCGAGCTTGATGCCGAGGTCTTCGCTGAGCAGACGGCCACCGGTGAGGATGGCGATGTCTTCGAGGATGGCCTTGCGGCGATCGCCGAAGCCCGGGGCCTTGACGGCGGCGACCTGGATGGTGCCGCGGAGCTTGTTCACGACGAGGGTCGCGAGCGCTTCGCCTTCCACGTCCTCAGCGATGATGAGGAGGGGCTTGCCGGTCTTGGCGGTCTTCTCGAGCACGGGGAGCAGGTCCTTGAGGGAGCTGATCTTCTTCTCGTGGATGAGGATGTAGGGATTGTCGAGGATCACTTCGAGCGACTCGGCGTTGGTCACGAAGTAGGGCGAGATGTAGCCCTTGTCGAACTGCATGCCTTCGACGACGTCGAGGGTGGTCTCGATCGACTTGGCTTCTTCGACGGTGATGGTGCCGTCCTTGCCGACCTTGTCCATCGCGTCAGCGATGATCTCGCCGATGGTGGTGTCCCAGTTGGCGGAGACGGTGGCGACCTGGGCGATCTCGGTGCGATCCTTGACCTTCTTGGAGATGCGGGAGATCTCGTTGACGAGGGCTTCGACGGCCTTGTTGATGCCGCGCTGGAGCGACATCGGGTTCGCGCCGGCGGTCACGTTCTTGAGGCCTTCCTTGTAGATGGCTTCAGCGAGCACGGTCGCGGTGGTGGTGCCGTCACCCGCCATGTCGCTGGTCTTGCTGGCGACTTCGCGGACGAGCTGGGCGCCCATGTTTTCATAGGGATCGTCGAGCTCGATTTCCTTGGCGACGGTCACGCCGTCCTTGGTGATGGTCGGGCTGCCGAATTTCTTGTCGAGGATGACGTTGCGTCCGGCTGGCCCGAGGGTCGCCTTGACCGCTTTCGCGAGTTTCTCGACACCGCGGAGAAGAGCCTGGCGAGCGGCTTCGTCGAATTGGAGTTGTTTAGCTGCCATGTGGAGTTAGTGGATAGTAGTTAGTTGATAGTGAATAGTGGCGGACCGCTTCGGGTCTTAATCGTTAATCTTATTCCTTAATCTTAATCTCTTTCCGAGGAGCGAGGATTAACGATTCAGGATTAAAGATTACGATTAAGAGTGGGAGAGCAGCACGCCGGTTTGGTTAGCCGATGATGCCGAGGATGTCGTCCTCACGCATGATGAGGTAGGACTCGCCTTCGAATTTGATTTCGGTGCCGCCGTACTTGGAGATGAGGACCTTGTCGCCCTTCTTCACCGAGAATTCGATCAGCTTGCCCGCTTCGTCGCGCTTGCCGGTGCCGAGGGCCACGACTTCGCCTTCCTGGGGCTTTTCCTTGTGGGCGTCGGGGATGATGATCCCGCCCTTTTTGGTTTCAACTGCCTCCAGCGGCTTCACGAGCACGCGGTCGGCGAGGGGTCGAACATTGACAGATGCCATGTTGGTTTTGGTTTGGTTGGTTGTTTTGGTTTTGGTTTTTAGCGAGCACCGAGGTCGGCGGGCTAGAGAATCCGCGGACCTCGGCGTTTTCGGTAAAGTTTAGGGGGCCGTGTCGGAAGGGCCGGTGGTGAGTTGAATGACTCGCGGGACGGCTATTTCGTAGGCGCCAGTTGCAGATTCCTGCGCGCCAGCGTCGAGCGCCAGAGGCGCGCTCGAACGCTGTTGCAAGGCCGTTTCGAGAGACTTCACCCGCGCCTCCAGCGCGGCGACGCGGTCTTCAGCAGACTGGGCGCGCGCGCCCAGAGACGAGGCGAGTAGGGCGATGGTGAGGCCGAGGAAGCGCATGGGAATCCGCGTTGGCGACTTACTTCTTCTTGTCTTCGTCCACGACTTCGAATTCGGCGTCGACGACGTCGCCATCCTGCTTCTTCTGGGCGCCGGCATCAGCCGATGCACCACCGGAAGCTTCGGGGCCGGGACCTGCGCCCGCGGCGCCACCTTGGGAGGCGGCGGCCTGCTTGTAGAGTTCCTCGCTCACGCTCTGGAACTTGTTCTGCAGGTCGTCGTAAGCAGCCTTGATCGCGTCGGTGTCGCTACCCTTGAGCGCTTCGCGCACGGCGGCGATTTTGCCTTCGATCTCGGTCTTCTTGTCGCCGGGCAATTTGTCGCCCAGGTCCTTGAGCTGCTTCTCGCACTGGTAGGCGAGGTTGTCGGCGTTGTTGCGGATCTCGATGGTCTCCTTGGCCTTCTTGTCTTCCTCGGCGTGGAGCTCGGCTTCCTTCTGCATCTTCTCGACTTCGTCCTTGCTCAGGCCGGAACTGCCGGTGATGGAGATCTTCTGCTCCTTGCCGGTGCCGAGGTCCTTGGCACTGACGTGCAGGATGCCGTTGGCGTCGATGTCGAAGGTCACTTCGATCTGCGGGGTGCCACGCGGGGCCGGCGGGATGCCGTCGAGGTGGAACGTGCCGAGATTCTTGTTGTCGCGGCTGAGCGGGCGCTCGCCTTGCAGCACCTTGATCTCCACGCCGGGCTGGTTGTCGCTGTAGGTGGAGAAGATCTGCGACTTGCGGGTCGGGATCGTGGTGTTGCGCGGGATCATGGGCGTGGCCACGCCGCCGGCCGTTTCGATGGCCAGGGTGAGCGGGGTGACGTCGAGCAGGAGCACGTCCTTGACGTCGCCCTTGAGCACGCCGCCCTGGATGGCCGCGCCGATGGCCACGACTTCATCCGGGTTCACGCCCTTGTGCGGCTCCTTGCCGACGAGCTTGCGCGCGGTCTCGATGACGCGCGGCATACGGGTCATACCACCGACGAGCACGAGCTCATCGATTTCCTTCTCGCTCAGGCCAGCGTCTTTCAAGCACGCCTTGACCGGGCCGATGGTGCGCTCGAAGAGCGGATCGGTGAGCTGCTCGAGCTTGGCCCGGGTGAGCTTCTTCTGGATGTGCTTCGGGCCGCTCTGGTCGGCGGTGACGAAGGGCAGGTTGATCTCGTATTCCTGCGAGCTGGAGAGGGCGATCTTGGCTTTCTCGGCTTCTTCCTTGATGCGCTGCACGGCGTCGGGCTGCTTGGTGAGGTCGATGCCGCTGTCGGTCTTGAATTCGCGGAAGATCCAGTCCATGACCGCGTTGTCCCAGTCGTCGCCACCGAGGTGGGTGTCGCCGTTGGTCGCCTTCACCTCGAAAACGCCGTCGCCGATCTCGAGGACCGAGATATCGAAGGTGCCGCCGCCGAGGTCATACACGGCGATCTTTTCGTCGGACTTCTTGTCGAGGCCGTAGGCCAGCGAAGCCGCGGTGGGCTCGTTGACGATGCGGAGCACTTCGAGGCCCGCGATCTTGCCGGCGTCCTTGGTCGCGGTGCGCTGCGAGTCGTTGAAGTAAGCGGGGACGGTGATGACCGCCTGGGTGATCTTTTCACCGAGCTTGGATTCGGCGTCGGCCTTCAGCTTGGCCAGGATCATCGCGGAGATTTCCGGCGGGCTGTAGGTCTTGGTCTCGCCGTTGACGGTAATGGAGATGTGCGCGTCGCCATTGGAAGCCTTGACGAGCTTGTAAGGAACGCGATGGAGCTCGTCCTGGACCTCGTCGAACTTGCGGCCCATGAAGCGCTTCACGGAGAAAATGGTGTTTTGCGGATTGGTCACCGCCTGCCGCTTCGCGGCCTGGCCGACGAGGCGTTCGCCCGTCTTGCTGAAAGCGACTACGCTGGGCGTGGTGCGTGCGCCTTCGGAGTTTTCGAGCACCACCGGCTCGCCGCCTTCCATGACGGACATGCAGGAATTGGTCGTGCCGAGGTCAATACCGAGTATTTTAGCCATTGGTTTTAGGGTCTTTCTTGAAAAAATTGGAGATCACCCGCCCTTCAGCACGGAGTGCGCCGGGGATGGGTGCGCGTTGTAAGTGGCTATTTTGTGGATGGTTACGATTGGCACTCCCATGTGCACAGGTGTGCCAAAAACCGGGTCATGTCCCACTTTTGGCCCGTACAGTGTGACACAGAGGCACAGAGGGGCGCCTTCGGCGCAAACATCCAACACCCAACGTCCAATTGCCCCCACGGCACCGCGGGCGTCTCGCAAAGCCTCGGCTTCCAATGGGCGCAAGCGCACGTGCGACAGCTCCATAGGATGTTGGATGTTGGATGTTCACCCTTTAAACGCACATGGGCCGGACGATCGCTTGTCCGGCCCATGGCAAATGAGACTGTGGCTATCCGGTCCGCTTAGAACTTGATCTCGCCGGTGAGCGAGACGTTCTGCGAAGACGCGTGGGCCTGGAAGAAGTGCGCTTCCCAGTCGACCACGATCGCCGCGCGGTCGCCGATGCCGAAGGCGACGCCGGCGCCGACGCTCATGTAATCGTTGCCCGCTGCGCTGGTGCTGCCGGTGGCGTTGAAGCTGCCGAAGCGGCTCACGCTGGCGCCATCGACCAGATAGTACGGCGAGTTCTGCAGCCCGACGGTCACGTCCTTGGTCGTGTTGAGATAATCATGCACCCAGCTCGCCCGTACCTGCGGGGTCACGCTGCCGAAGCCGGTGTGGAAGGGCATCGAGAGCTGCCAGCCGAATTCGGAGGTCAGCGAATCCGCATGCTGCTTGGGAACGGTCAGGTCGGCGTTGCCGCCCTGCTGTTCGTTGTAACCATCGATGTCCGCATGGACCCAATTGAGGCTGGCCAGCGGGCCGGTGACGAAGCGGCCGACCGGGATGTTGTAGCCGGTATTGAACTGGAGGCTGTTGGTCAGGCTGTCCGGTCGAGCCGTGGCGCCCTGGCCGAGGAAACCGGTGTTGCGGTTGATCTGGTTATTGTAAGTGCCCAGCGCGTAGAGCAGGTCGGCGTAGAAGTGGTTCGCCGCATATGAGATATACGCGTCGTAGCTCCAGCCTTCGATGTCCGATGTGCCGAGGGCACCGAGGTCATTGTCCGCTTCCACGCGGGTCGCCGCCACGCCGATGGTCAGGTGCGGCGTGAGCTTGTATTCCCCGCCGATGGTCGCCGTGAAGAGATCGGTCTGGAACCCGGCGGTGAGGTTGACGTTGTTCTGGTCGCGATACCCATAATTGCCCGTGGCGAAGAAGGCCCAGCGCTTCTCTTCCGGCACGATCTCCTTCTTGCATTCCTTGCAGGCCTTGCCGTCCCCGCTCGGGCCGGCGGCGCCGGTCACTTCATCGATCTCCGAGCGCAGGCGGAAGAGGCGGGCGTTGACGTCGCGGTTGGCATTGAAGGCCACGTTGAAGAGGAGTTGCCGCTGGGCGAGCACCACCGGCAAACCGCTGTTGTAGACGGAATTGATGGCCTCCACGTCCGCCAGCCTGAACTTCAGCTTGAGATTGCTGATCGCCAGGCCGCTGTCGACGACGCTGTCGATCGTGTCCGAAGCAGAGAAACTCAGGGTATTGACGCCCTCGCTCAAGCCACCGATGTTCCCGCTAAAATGGTTCACGCTGGAGGAGCGGAAGAAACCGAACGCACCGGGTGTGTTGTTGTTCCCAGTCATCCGCAGTTCGTCGACGACGAGCGTTCTTCCGTTAACCGCAGCGCGGACGTAATCGAAGGGAGCCCCGGGGGCCTCATTGGAGAGCGCCTGCCAATCGAAGCTGATATTCACTTTGCCGATCAATTGCAGCCGTCCGGTGTGGAAGGCCGGCAGCGAGGAAGGAAGAGAGAACTTTTGGCTGAGTTGCGACGTCACCAAGTTGATGGTCTGAAAATCAGGAGGAAAATTGCCGCTCCGAATGATGACGGCGCCGTTTTGCAAACCGACGACGCCCGCGGCGGTGAAGGGACCGAGCGGCGCCTGATTGTAGCCAAAAGCCATTTTGGTGTTGGAACCGTTGACGGTCCAGCCGGTGAGGCCATCGGCAAAGTTGGGATTGACGACTTGGGCTTTCGCCGAAGTGGCCGAAAGGGCGGCGGCCACGGCGAGCGCCAACAAAGCGGATTTGGATTTGGGTGTTTTCACTTTCATATTCTCCTTGGGTTGGGTTTTTAGGGGGCCTGCGTTGCGCTGAAATACGGACGCAACGTACCTTCGCTGTGAGTGAACGGAGCGAGGTTGTGGTAAACACAACCCGCGTTGTCAACGTTTTTTTGGCCCGCGATCGACGCTGGCGGGCCACGAAACGACTCCGCCGCGGAGGATCATGCGCCAGGCATGCGCCCAAAGAACCCTGGAAATTTCGATGGTCGAGCGGCCGCCCCCCGCGCGCGCTACCGGCCTTTGCGCGGGTTGTTCATCGAGAGGATGCTCGTGCCGCGCATGATATTGCCGCTGCCGCCGGTGATGATGCGCCGCACCGGCAAACCGCTCTCGGGATCGTGGGTGAGCGCCGGGTCGCTCATCTTTTGCACGTACTCAAAGCGCTTGGGTTTTTGACCCTTTTTCTGGGGGATGGTTTCGTAGACGTAGGTAGCCATGGGGGAATTGAGGGATGAAAATGGGAAATTGAAAATTGAAAATTGCAGCGAGCAGAACTTCTCTAAATCAGCCGATCGAAAAATCCCCGCTTCAACCCCGCGACGGAGAGCTCCATTTGCCGGCGCATCCACGGCTCGGCGCAGAGGAGAGGAAGGGCGAGGTCGCGGCCCCAGCCGAGCAGGCGGCTGTCGGATTGGAAGAAGGGACTGAGCATTTGCGAGAGGAGGGCGAGATAGCGCGAGTGCGCGCGGCGCTCGAGCGCGTAACGGGGCAGGGCTTCGTCCAATGGGCCTTGGGCCAAAAGCCGCGCGAGACATTCGGCATCGAGCAGCGCGAGATTCGCGCCCTGGCCGAGGTGCGGGCTCATGGCGTGCGCGGCGTCGCCGGTCAGCACGACGCGGCGGGAATGCACGCGGCGCGGCAAGGCGTGGAGATAGCCGGCGAAGGAGAGTTGCTCGAAACTGCCGAGCTCATCGACGACCGGCAAAGCGCGCGGACACAACGCGGCTACTTCTTCGCGAAAGCTCGCGTAGCCACGCTGGCGAAGCGGGTCGAGTGCATCGCACCGCAGGCCCCAGAAGAAGGCGACGCGCCCTTCGCCGATCGGCAGGAGGCCGAGCAATTGCCGCGCACTGCGGGCAACCTGGTGCAAGGCATCGTGCGGGGAATCGAGACGGCCGCTGCCCCACAAGGCGCCGTGGATGTACTCGCGCCGGCCGTTCGCCGAAGGATTCAACCAGGTGCGCAACCACGAGCGGGAGCCATCGGAGCCGACGATCAGATCGAAGGGGCCGAATTCACGGCCCGCAACATCGCGCACTCGCACATCGGTTTCCGTTTCAACCACGCCGGCGATTTCCGCGGCGAGGGTGATCGTGACTCCCGCCGCCGCCGCGGCCTCGTGCAACACGGAAAAGAGCACGCCACGCTGGACGCCATAAGCGCACATGCCGCGCGCCAGACGGCCATATCGCAGATCGGTAAGTTGCCTGCCCGTCTCGGTGAACGCCTCCAGTCGCTCAATGCGCGCGCTGCGTCGCGCCACCGTTTCGAAGAGCCCGAGTTGCGCGAGGATCTGCTGTCCCGACGGTTGCAGAAGAAATCCCGCACCGACCGGTCCGACCTTCGGCGCGCGCTCCAGCAAAGTGACCTGATGCCCGTCGCGCGCCAGCATCACCGCCAGCGCGCCCCCGGCCACGCCAAAGCCACAGATGCCGATGCGCAGGGGTTCAGTCACCGCAGTAGCCTTGTCGCGAGCAGGGTGCAATGTCCATCGCGGACTGATGTGGTATGAATTCCCTCATGGATGACTCATTTTTTGGGGGCGGCCCGGAGAGTCGTGGATTTCCGCCAACGTGTCCTTTTCCTCCGCTCGAAGGCCTGGCGTACCTCCGTCCTTTTTGTCTACTTTTTCAATTAGGTACGCGGAACGTCCCCCCGAGTTTTCGGGGGACCGCACCCAGCCTATTCTTCGCTAAGGTACGTTTCCTCCCCCGCATTTACATGCGATCCTGGCCGGCAATTTCCCGGCAGCAACCCCACCTCTTCCCATGACCCCTCCACTACTTTCACCCGGGCTCGTGAATCGCCGCCACTTCCTGCGTAATGTGGGAGCGTGTCTCGCCCTGCCGTTCCTGGAAAGCCTCGCCCGCGGGCGCAATGCACCGCCGCAAATCCAGCGCCTCGTCTGCGTGGCCAATCCCTTCGGCATGATCCACGACGCCTTCTTCCCCACCGAGGTCGGCCTCGCGACCACCCTGCCGGAAAATCTCCAATCCCTGGATGGCTTGCGCGGCAAGTTCACCGTCTTTTCCAATCTCGACCACGGCTTCGGCGGCGGCCACGGAGCGACCCACGCCTTCCTCTCCGGTGTCCGCTCGAGCGAGGCGGCGAGCATGCCGAATGGCAACATCACCCTCGACCAATTTTGCGGCGAACGTTGCGCCGGCCAGACCCGCTTTCCGGTGCTGAACACCTCCGCCGGCAGCAACGACGGCGGCGGCGTGGAACTCTCGTGGACCCGCTCCGGGGTGATGGTCCCCTCCATCCAGAAAGTCACCCGGGTCTTCGAAATGCTGTTCGTTGACGACCCCGCGGCGCAGGCCGGCGAACGCGCGGCGCGCTACGATGAGCAGGGCTCGATTCTCGATGCGGTCAACGAACAGGCCAAGGCGATGAACCGCCGGCTAAGCACGCGCGACCAGGAAAAGCTCGACCAGTATTTCACCTCCGTGCGTCAGGTCGAAAAATCGCTACAGGATGAAAAAGCGTGGCTCTCCCGTCCGCGCCCGAAGGTGGATATGAAGGAGCCGCGCAACGGCACCGTCACGCAACAGGTCCCGATTCTCTTCGAGCTGATCGCGCTCGCGCTACAGACCGATTCGACGCGCGTCGCCACGCTGGAAGTTCCCGGCGCATTCGATTGCGCCGGTGTCGGCCTCACCGAGAAGAGCTACCATGGCTACTCGCATCACGGCAAAGACCCGACGCTCATGGCCGGCCTGCGCAAGGTGGAGCGCTACCAGATCGAACACCTCGCGCAATTCGTGAAGAAACTCGGCGAACTCGAACTGCTCGACAGCACGCAAATCCTTTTCGGCAGCGGCATGAGCGACGGCAGCGCCCATACCAACAAAAATCTCCCGGTCATTCTCGCGGGCGGCGGCTACGCTCACCAGACGCACCTCGCCATGCCCGGCGAGACCGGGAAAAAAGTGCCGCTCTGCAATCTTTACCTCACCATGGCGCAACGCTTTGGCATCGAGACGGCCTCCTTCGGGACCAGCAAGGGGACGATCAACGGTTTGACCTGATATGGCCGTCCGTGGGCGTCGAGCCCTCCTCGCAGCTCTGCATTTTGCCGCCTTCGCGGCCGTGGCTTCCGCCTCCGCGGCGGAAGTGAAAGATTTCGTGTCGGATCATTGTCTCGATTGCCACGACAACGCCACGCACAAGGGCAAGTTCTCGCTCGAAGGGTTGAGCGACCAGATCGATGACGGCAATGCGAAGCAGTGGCTGAAAGTGCTCGAGCAGATCGAGCGGCGCAACATGCCGCCCGCGGATGAAGACCAGCCCACGCCAGCCGAGCGCCACGCCGCGGAGCTCACGCTGGAGGCGAAGCTCGTCGCCCAGGCCAGCCCGCACACCGAGCGTCGAGCCACGATGCTGCGTCGGCTCAATCGTGTGGAATATCGCGACACCATTCGCGATCTGCTCCAGCTCAATCTCGGCAGCTTCGATCCTACCCGCGAATTTCCCGACGACAACCGCGTGCACGGCTTCCCAAGCGACGGTGAGAAACTCGTCACCTCCAGCTTCCTGCTCCGGCAATATCTCGAAGCGACGGACCAGATCGTGGCGCGCGCGGTGCACTTCGAGCCGAAGCCGGCGGTGCAGCGTTGGGATCTAAAGCCTCCGTTCGACCGCACCACGCTCGGATTCAACTACTCCGAGACGGCTTATTTTCGGACGGTCGCAAAGCAGCCGCAGCCTTACCAGACCATCTACGAAGCGGCCAGCGGATCGCCGAAGGGCGGCTATCATCCGCTGGACGATCTGCGGGCCGGCGTACCAGCGAGCGGCTGGTATCACATTCGCATCCGCGCGGAAGCGAAGTTTCGCCACGCGGATTTCGACCTGAAGAAATTCCACTTCCCGCCGGGGAACGATCCCACCGAACCCATCCGTCTCTCGCTCTTCACCGGCACGCTGGAGGGCATCGATCCCGAGAACAAGGAGATCGTGAATTACGCGGCCACGCATCAGCAGCTCGGCGAACGCCAGTTGGCCACGTGGGATCTGCCCGACGATGGCGCGACGTGGCTCGACTGCCGGGTGTGGCTCGATCGCGGCTACTTCCCGCGGCTCGCTTATCCGAACGGGCCCACAGACGCGAACAATCGTCTCCACCACTATTTCGTCGAGAACCGTTACACACTGCTGAATAAGGAACAGCTCGCGCGCTACGAGCAGGATGCGTTGCGCGGCGACAATTACAACGCGCCGATGTGGTTCGAATCGCCGCGCATTCTCGTCTCGCAGGTCGAGGTCGAGGGTCCGCTCAACGAAGCGTGGCCGCCGGCGAGCCATCGCCTGATCTTCGGCGACAAGCCTTACCAGAGTTCCGCTGCGGATGAAGTCTTGCACGGCTTCGCCACGCGCGCCTGGCGCCGACCGGTGGAAGCGAATGAAGTGCGTCCCATCGTTACGCTCGTGCGTGCTGCCGAGAAAGCCGGGCAGAAGCCGGAGGTGGCGATTCAACAAGGTCTCAAGGCGATCCTCTGTGCGCCCGAGTTCCTTTATCGCGAGGAGAAAAGCGAGACGCTCAACGATTATGAAATCGCCTCGCGGCTTTCCTATTTCCTCTGGTCTTCGATGCCCGATGAACGCCTGCTCCGTCGCGCCGCCGCCGGTGAATTGCATCGCCCCAAAGTGCTCCGCGAAGAAGCCGGGCGGCTGTTGTCGGACCCGCGCGCCGATGCGTTCATCGATGAATTCCTCAACGGCTGGCTGGCCATGCGCAAGCTCGGCACCATGGCCCCGGATGTGAACAAATTCGCCGAGTATTATCGCGACGATCTCGAGGCGGCCATGCGCACCGAGACGCGCCTGTATTTCCGGCAATTGCTGCACACGAATGGATCGATCGATCTCTTCCTCGATTCCGACTACAGCTTCATCAATCGCAAGCTCGCCAGGCTTTACGGCATCGACCCGAAAGTCGTGGAAGCCGCCGTGGGGCAACCGGTGGAGGGGCTGACCGCGCAGGATCTCGTGCCGGATTCCGAAGGCCACGCACCCTCGCTCGGCTTTGCCCGGGTGAAGTTGCCGGATCGGCGCCGCGGCGGTCTGCTCGGGCAGGCCAGCATCCTCACGCTGACCGCCAATGGCGTGGATACCTCGCCGGTCATTCGCGGCGTGTGGATTTTGGAAAACATTCTCGGTGAGCCGCCTGCACCGCCACCACCCGATGTGCCGGTGATCGAGCCGGATATCCGCGGAGCGAAGACCATCCGCGACCAGTTGGAGAAGCATCGCGCGAATGCCACCTGCCGCAGTTGCCATCACCTCATCGACCCGCCGGGCTTTGCCCTGGAGACGTTCGACGCCATCGGCCGTTGGCGCGGCCATTACGTCAAGGCCAACGCGGCTGTGCCGGTGGATTCCAGCGGCCAGCTCGGCGCCACGGAATTCAAGGACGTGAGCGGCTTCAAAACGGCGCTCTTGCAGGATCACGATCAATTCGCGCGTTGCCTCGTGGAGAAGTTGCTCATCCACGCGCTGGGGCGGGAGCTCGACGTGACCGATCGCCCGGCCATTCGCCACATCCTCGAAACCGCCGCGCCGGATGGTTACCGCCTGCGCGATCTCATTCTGCTCTGCACGGAAAGCGATATCTTCCGTCGCAAATGAAGACGACGCTCGCGGCCCTCGTGGTCACATTGGCGATGTTCGGCGGTGCTTTCGCGCAGGAGAATCTCACATCCGCGCAGGCGGAAAAGCTGGTGACGGGAAAGAAAGGAACGCTGGCATTGAACCAGTTGAAATCCCTTTCGCCGGAGGTGGCCGCCGTGCTTGCCCGCTACGATGGAGAGCTGTCGCTCGATGGACTCGAAACACTTTCGCCGGAAGCTGCCGCGGCGCTGGCACGCCACAAGGCATCGGCCCGCTTTGGCGTCGCCGACATTTTACTCGACGGTCTTCTGCAAATCGCACCGGACACCGCGGCCGCGCTCGCCACGCACCAGGGAGCGATCACCCTCAAATCCTTGCGCACGCTCGACTCTTTGCCACTCGCCCAAAAGCTGGCGCGGCAATGGGGCGAATTGCAACTCAATGGCCTCACGACGCTCACGCCGGAAATTGCGGCCGTCCTCGCCACCAATGAGGGCGTGTTGGTGGACCGCACCCGGCCCGGAGTGGAACAGCGGCGCGCCGATCATGCGGCTTCAGTATTGCGCTTCGACAACCTCACCACCCTCGCCCCCGCGACGGCCGCAGCACTGGCCAAACAGAAAGGCGTGCTCGTGCTCAATGGGCTCACCGCTCTCGCGCCTGACACCGCAGCGGCTCTCGTAAAACACGAAGGCACAATTGTGTTGAACGGTCTCACGACCTTGCCCGCCGACACGGCCAAAGCGCTCGCTCCTTGTCCGAGCGCCTTGGTCCTAAAAGGTCTGATCTCCCTCTCTGCCGAATCACGCGCCGCTTTACGCGGACATCCTGACATCCGCCTTCCGGAAGCGTTTCAGAAATAGCGATCGATCAGCGCTTGCATTGTGGAGTGCGGCACTGCTGCGCCGCTTTGGAATCTGCTCCCTCCCCGCGGTCATTCTGAGCGGAGTGCCCGAGGCGAACGTGGGGGGCACGCAGTCGAAGAACCCCGTCGAACAACCAGCGAGATGCCCATGGGACTGGCCGCAAACCCGGCCGAATAACCAGCGAGCATCGCTCGTAAAGCGACGGGGTTCTTCGACTACGCGCCCGCCCGCCTTCGCCCTCGGGCGCTTCGCTCAGAATGACACTGGGGAGGAAGCCGCACTAAACGCCGCCGCGAGAAATGCCACGCCACCCACTATTCACGAGCACTGCAGCCACGCGCTGCCGCTCCGGCGCACGATCAACGGTAGCATGTTCCCCTTTGAACCCTCGCGGACATTGGCTAAAGACTACGTCGTGAAAATCGCCGCAATTCCGTTTGTCCTGTGCGTCGGCTTCCTCCTCGAGAGCTGCTCGACCACGAAACAAGAGACTGCCACCGCCGGGAATGGCAGCCCGGAAACGCTCTCCCAGAGCGCCGCGCCGGCGGATGTCAATTTGCGCCAGATGATCGTACCGCACGGCCGATACGGGCGGCACATCGAGTTCCCGCTGCACGCGACTTACATCACCATTCACTCCACCGATAATCCAAATGCAACCGCGCTGCAGCATGCGCGTGGCATGGCGGTGGGCGCCTTTCGCGCGCGGACGAAATGGAACCGCACCGGTTACATGACGTGGCATTTCACCGTCGACGATGTGCAGGCCATTCAATCACTCCCGCTCAATATCCAGGGTGAGCACGCCGATCACGACGGACCCGGCAACATGACCAGCATCGGCATCGAGATCTGCGAGCTGCGCAACCCCGCGCGCCAGGCGGCCGCTCTCGACCGCGCCGCGCGCCTCACCGCGTGGCTCATGCACGACCAGAATATTCCGCTCGATCACGTCGTGCCGCATTACCACTGGCCGCAATGGCATTTTCACGGCAACCAGAAGAATTGCCCGCGCATCCTCCTCGAGCACGGCAGACCCGGCCCGCGCTGGGAGGCGTTCCTGCAGAAGATCAACGGCTACTACGAGCACGGCGCGTAGAGCGCGGCTTGCGTATTTAGCGGTGGTCTACGACCGTCGATGGCAGATAGGAGAAATAGGAAGAATAGGAGTTATAGGGTCCCATTATTCCTATCTCTCCTATTCTTCCTATCCGCCGACGGTCATTGACCACCGCTAAAGCAGCCGCATCTCTGTTCGCGCGCCGGACTCAGCGTCGAGGCATGGTGATCGCCGCGAGCAGCAGAGCGGCGGCAGTCGCGGTGAAGACCGAGTAATCGAGCGGGGCTTTGACTCCCAGCGCCACGGTCATGGTCAGGCCGAAAGAGGTCAGCAGCGCAACGGTGGCGAGGGCCACGATGTGTGACCAGCGGCCGGTCAGCAGCGCGATGCCGAGGACCACTTCGGCAATCGTCGCCGCCCACGCGCCGACGTTGACCAGCGCCGGCGGGAGGAACCAAAGCAGCTTGCTCGTATAGGCGAGGAAGTGCGGCCAGTCGCCCCAAGATACACCGTGTGCGCCGGGCGCGCCCCAGAGGCCGAAGCGATCCGCCACGGCGGAGAAGAACGCCGCGGCCAGCGCGAGTCGCAGCAGCCAGATGGCCACGCGGAGAAAAGGATTCGAATTCATCGACTACTCAAGAGCGGGCGCGATCGTTCGCTCACTTCGCCGGGGAGACGAGCGGCGCGCCTTTTTTGCCGACGACAAAAGCCAGGATGCGCGCCGGTTTGGTCTTGCTGGCATTGCGCGAGACTTTGTGCATCGCGCCCTGCGGCTCGAAGAAAATCTCCCCGGCGCGAAAAGTCTTCAGCGGCGTTCCTTCGGGGGCGTCGACCTCGATCTCCACTTCGCCCTCCAGCACGTAGCCGACCACTGGTCCGGGATGCCGATGCGCTTGGGACGCCCCACCGGGGGCATAGTCCACGGTCACCACGGTGACTTCTTCGTTGGCATCGGCGGGCAGATCCTTTTGTAGGAGCTTGGTGACTTTCGAGGCGCTGGCGGGAGCGGGCTCCTCGCCGAGCGAGAGGCTGTTGCCCGCGGCGAGCGCGGAGAGGGCGGTGGCGATCGTGCTGAGAGCTTGGGCGGCGATTAGGCATGAGGAAAGGTTCGATAGCCTTTGCGCCGATGTCGAGGCCGCGAAATCCCGCTTTGTGCGAATCGCCCTTTCATCCGGCCAAAACTGTGGCTTTGTAGGGATTCGCCAAATGAATCCGCCACGCCATACCGAAACGCCCGAATTGCTCGCTCCCGCGGGCGACTGGGAGTGCATTCGTGCCGCCGTGGCGAATGGCGCGGATGCCGTTTACTTTGGCCTGCCGCGCTTTAATGCGCGCCTGCGCGCCCACAATTTCACCGAGGCCGAACTGCCGGAAGTCGTCGCGTTCTGCCATCGGCACGGGGTGAAGGCGTATGTCGCTTTCAATACCCTCGTCTTCACCGGCGAGATGCCGGACGCCGCGGAATACCTACGGCTGCTCAGCCGCGCCGGAGTGGATGCGCTCATCGTGCAGGACGTCGGCTTGATCCGGCTCGCGCGGGAGATCGTGCCCGAACTGCCGATCCACGCCTCCACGCAAATGACGATCACCTCACCGGAAGGTGTGGAATTCGCCCACGACCTCGGCATCGAACGCGCCGTGCTCGCCCGCGAACTCTCGCTGCGCGAACTGGAAAAATTCCGCGCCGCCCCCGATTCCGAATTCCGCACTCCGAATTCCGCACTTCCTCTGGAGGTCTTCGTCCACGG
The DNA here is from genome assembly GCF_000173075.1 of Chthoniobacter flavus Ellin428. Taxonomy (GTDB): domain Bacteria; phylum Verrucomicrobiota; class Verrucomicrobiia; order Chthoniobacterales; family Chthoniobacteraceae; genus Chthoniobacter; species Chthoniobacter flavus. The sequence continues at coordinate 81,258 of NZ_ABVL01000021.1, read as the reverse complement.
GGCCCTGTGCGTGGCCTACTCCGGCCAATGCCTGACCAGCGAATCGCTCGGCCAGCGCAGCGCGAATCGCGGCGAATGCGCGCAGGCCTGTCGCATGCCGTACGAGCTCGTCGTCGATGGCGCGGTGCGCGATCTCGGCGACAAACGTTACCTCCTCTCGCCGCAGGATCTCGCGGCGGTGAATGAAATCCCCGCACTCATCGAGGCGGGCGTCATCAGCTTCAAGATCGAGGGCCGGCTGAAATCGCCGGAATACGTTTCCGCCGTCTGCCAAGTCTACCGCAAGGCCATCGACGCTGCACTCGCGGAGCGCGAATTTCGGCCCAGCGCCGCCGATCGCTATCAGCTCGAGATGACCTTCTCGCGCGGCCTTTACTCCGGCTGGATGCACGGCGTGAATCATCAGGAGCTGGTCTCCGCACGCTTCGGCAAAAAGCGCGGCGCCTTCGCCGGCCGCATCGCGCGCATCGGCCGCGACTTCGTGGAATTCGCGCCCCAAGTGCCGTTGAAGGCGGGCGATGGCGTGGTCTTCGACACCGGCGGCGATACGAACGCCGAGCAAGGTGGCCGCATCTTCCAGGTCAAAGGTCAGCGGCTTTTCTTCCAGCACGACCACATCGATTTCAGCCGGCTCAAGGCGGGCGATCGTGTGTGGAAAACCGATGACCCCGAGCTCGACAAACGGCTGCGCCAATCCTTCACCGGCCGCATCGAGTCCCGCCACCGCGAGCGCGTGGATTTGGCCGTGAGCGGACGCACCGGCGAACCGCTCACCCTGCGCTCGGGCGCCATCACCGTGCAATCGACGATGCCGTTGCAGACTGCGCGCACCGCCCCGCTCACCCTGGAAAAACTGCGCGAGCATCTCGGTCGCCTGGGCGATAGCGTTTACGAACTCGGCGAACTGCATTCCGAGATCGACGGCGAAGTCATCCTGCCCATCGGCGAACTGAATCGCCTGCGTCGCGAATTGGTCTTCCAACTCGACGCCGCGCACGCCGTGTCGCGCCGCGAAGAAGCGACGAGCGTCGAGTCGATCGTCGCTCGCGAATGTCGCGCCGCCACCGGGCCGCGTGAGGAAGCCACCCTGCGCGTGCTCTGCCGCTCGATGGAACAACTCGACGCCGCATTGGAAAACAACGTCGCCGAAGTCTACGTCGATTTCGAAGACATCCGCCGCGGCAAGGACGCCGTCGCCCGGGTGCGCCAGGCTGCCAATGGCACCCGCATCTTCCTCGCCACGCCGCGTATCCAAAAGGCCGGCGAGCAAGGCTTCTTCAAGCTCATCGAAAATGCCGCGCCGGATGGCGTGCTCATTCGCAATCTCGGCGCCATCGCCCATTTCGCCGGCGGCCCGCTGCCACTGGTCGGCGATTTCTCACTCAACGTCGCCAACCCGCTGACCGCCGCGCATTTCATCGGCAAAGGTCTCCAGCGCGTCACGGTGAGCTACGACCTGAACATCGAGCAAGTGCTCGACCTGCTCCAGGCCGCGCCGCCCGCGTGGTTCGAGCTCACCATTCATCAGCACATGCCGATGTTTCACATGGAGCACTGCGTCTTCGCGGGGTTTCTCTCGAAGGGCAAATCGTTCCTCGATTGCGGGCGCCCGTGTGAAAAACACCGCGTACATCTACGCGATCGCGTGGGCATGGAGCACCCGCTGCGTGCGGATGTCGGCTGCCGCAATACCCTCTTCAACGCCGTGCCGCAGACCGGCGCACGTTTCTTCGAACAACTCGCAGCCGCCGGCCTGCGCGACTATCGCATCGAATTGCTGGAGGAAGATTTCGAGCAATCGCGCCGCGTCATCCGCGCTTACCAGGAACTGCTCTCCGGCGAGCAGCGCGGCGAAGACCTCTCCCGCACGCTGCAGGCGCAATCCCAGCTCGGCGTCACCCGCGGCACGTTCGAAAACCGCGGCGCTTGACCCGCTGTCACCGCGGGCTCAGAAAGCCACGCGGATCCCGCCGGTGACGGCGTTCGACTGATAATTCGTCCGGCCGAGTTCGCCATCGTAGTAGAAGTAGGTCGAGCAACGTTCGCTGCATTGGATGGCAAAGCCGGCGCCGAGCAACAAGCTGTCGCGACCAAGCCGCGGCCCCTGGACGACGAAGGAGCCCGCCGCGCCATTAGCAAAGCTCGAACCGAGGTCGTAGGTGGAGTCGCCGTATTCATGCTGCCAGGCCACACGCACCTCGGGCTTTATGACGATGCCGCCAACTTTCCAGTCGTAGCTCGCCTTGGCGCCAAATGCTGTGCGGATGGACTCGCCCTTCCCGCTGTGAATATCGAGCGGCGCCAGCGAGCCGTGCTCGGTGAAGCCATTCATGCCCACGTAGGTGTAATTGAATGTCGCCGTCGGACCGAAGGTGAAACCGTGCGCCTTGAAGTCATAGCCCGTACCGAAGAGCGCATCCACTTCACCGCCGTCGGTATTGCCGCGGGCATCGCCCTGCAGGGCGGCGCGCTTCGTATCGAAGCTGTTGTAGCCGCCGAAGGCCGCCACGTCCGCATACCACCCACCGGCGAAGGTCGTAGCATACAGACCGAGCTTGCCGCCATTCATCCACACCCGGCCGCCGTCGACGAGATCCGCCGTCGTTCCGGTATAACCCGCCGCCAGGCCGATGGCAAAATTCGGGCACACCTTATAGTCCACACCGAGCGTAAATCCGCCGCTGTTCAAGTCATAGCCCCGCGCGTTGTGATCATCCCCGACGCTCACCCAATCCCCCGTACCGGAAAGGAAGACGCCCCAGCGATTCTCCGCCGGATACAAGACTTTCGGCTCCTTCGAATCCTTGCCATCGTCCCCATTCGGGCCCGCGGTGCCGAAGCTGCCACTGTAACTCGGTCCGTCGCCATTAATAGCGAGGTTGGCCGCACTGAATCCGCTCGCGCCATTCCGGATATCTTCCGTCCGGCGCTGGAGATTCATCGCCTGCACATTGGCGTAGGCCACGCCGATGCTGAACACGCTCGTCAGTTCCTCCGGCGCCAGGCGATCGAGATCACCGGGCAATTGGTTCAGGCTGCGATCGTAGAGATAGTTCACCAGCTTCGTCTCACGTGGGTCGTTGAGGATTTGGTCCACGCTGTGGCCGACCGCTTGTTGATTCGGCGTCAATCCCGGCAGATCGCCAAAGGAATTCACCACCGCCTTCAGGAAGACATCGTTGCCCCCGTAAAAGACCCGCAGGGCCAGCAAATCCCATGTCGGAAGATCGGTCTTGGAAAACTCTCCCGAGACCCCGCTGCCCGCGGTCAGGATGGTGAACTTTTCCCCCTTTTTCGGGCGGAACCCATTCAGGAGCGTGACGTTGAGCTGGCCATCCAGCGCTGCCTTGCCGCCGATTTGCAGGCGATCATAGGAGCTGGGCGAAGCCACTTCCATATCCAGCGTGCCCGCACGGGATTGCTGGAAATTCCCCTGCACCGAGATTGTCCCCGGCGAATTACCAGGGCTGAGCGTGGCGTGGTTGGTGAGATTGCCCGTGACCGAAAAACTGCCACGCAGGATACCCCGCTGCACGAGCAGGCTGCTCTGCACTGCCTGCTCCAGCACCAGCGTGCCATCGCCCAGCTTGGTGATCGTCCCGCTACCCGACGTCAGCGGATTGTTGATCGTGGCGGTGAAGCCGTCGCCGACCGTGATATTGCCCGAAGTCAGCGCCAGCGGCAGGGTCACATAGTTGGGGTCGACCGCGATGTGGCCGGAGACGAGTGTGTAGTTACCGAGAAAGGTCAGGCTATTGGCGGAGAGCAGCGGCAAGCCGGGTCCCTGGATCAGCACCACAGTCTGGCCATTGGCCAGTGGCCGGTACTGCGAAAAGGGAGAATTAACAAAGCTGGGAATCGGCACATAAGGCAGTTGGAACACTGCATCGTCCGCCGCCGTAGGCCAGGTGTTCAGACTCCAATTGCCGTTATAACCCGCAACATTCAGCCAGAAAGGGCCCGGCGCCGGCGGAGCCGAAGGTATTCGTCCAGATATCCGTGGCCGCTTGGGTCGATTGATGACTGGCGAGGAGAAGAGCGATGCTCGTGCAAAGGGGAGCGAACGTACGGAAGGTCAGTTTCATGAAAAGGATGTTGAAAGCCGTCGGAACAGGTCGTCTCCAGAAACCCTCTGCACCCCCAGGTGCATAGATCTGTGAGACGGCCGCCGATGGTACGGATTGCCGGTCTTAGGCAAAGAGAATTCTTGCGGCAGAATTGCCTCACTCTTCGAAAAGCGAGCCGCCGCTTTCGCAATTCGGTGACCGGTGGATCAGCTTGCTTCGGTCGTCTCCTCCCGCTGCAGCACGCGGGCTCGGATGTCTTTCGGAATTGCTTGTCAGCCGAGCACTCTTCCAAGGTGGCGCCGCATGCCAGCCATCACCATCGCCCAAGCGTTTCGCCTCGCCGTGCAGTATCACGGGAGCGGCGATTTGGCGGCGGCAGAAGCGATCTGCCGGCAGATCCTCGCGGCCGCATCGGGTCATGCCGAGGCGTGGCATCTGCTCGGCGTGTGCCTGCTTTCCACCGGGCGTCATGAAGAGGCGCGCGAGTGTCTTGCACAAGCGGCGGCACTCGCGCCTTCCGTGGCGTGCATGCGTTGCGACCTGGGAGTCGTGCATCGCTTCCTCGGCCAGCACGAAGAGGCCGTGCGCTGTTTCGAACGGGCGCTGCAAATCGATCCCGAATACGCCCCGGCGTGGACGAATCTGAGCGACACGCTGTTGCGCGTGGGGCGTCTGGATGAAGCAATTTCCAGCGGCCAGCGCGCCGTCGCCGCGCAGCCGGATCTCGCCGAGGCGCATAGCAATCTCGGCAATGCACTGCGCGACAAGGGCCGGCTGGACGAGGCGATCCACCACTTTCTCCGCGCGCTGGCCATCAACCCTCAGTTCATCGCCGCCTACAATAATCTCGCCCACGCCTACATCGAGGCGGATCGCCTGGACGACGCCATCGCCAGTTGCGACCGGGCGCTCGGCCGGCAACCCACCTTCGCCAAAGCCTGGCTTAATCGTGGCACCGCCTACATGGGCAAAGACGAGGTCGGTGAGGCGGAACAGTCCTTTCGCCGCGCGCTGGCGTGCCAACCCGATTACCCCGATGCGCACTGGAATCTCGGCATCGCTCTGCTACTGAGTGGGCAATACGAGGACGGCTGGCGCGAATTCGAATGGCGCCATAGCTCTACCGTCCAGAAGAACCTCGGCGGCCTCGCGGCGGGCGTGAGCCAGCCGAAGTGGGATGGCAGTCCGGCAGAAGGCGCGACGATTCTCGTCTATGCCGAGCAAGGCATCGGCGACACCATCCAGTTCGCGCGCTACCTGCCCTTGGTGCGCGCGCAAGCGCGTGCCCGGCGCGTCCTGTTCCGATGTCCGCCCTCGTTGGCCGGACTGTTCGCCGCCTCCGGCGAATGGCATGCCGAGATCATTCCGCACGCCACCGAAGATGGCTCCGCTTCGCTGGAGTTCGACCAGCACATCGCCTTGCCGAGCCTTCCGCTGGCCCTGCGCCGGTTCACGCCCGAGCCAGCCGACCATCCCTATTTGCAAGCCGATGCCGACCAGCGGGCCCGCTGGCGCGATCGCCTCGGCTCTTCGTCGCGGACCAAAGTCGGCCTCGTGTGGAAAGGCAACCCGAAACACGTCGACGATCGCCGCCGCTCCCTCGACCCACACCTTTTGTCCCCCTTGCTCCGCGTTCCCGAGGTCGACTTCTACAGCCTGCAAGTCACGCACCCATCGATCCCCGCTCCTCTCGTCTCTCCCGAAGGCGTCATCGATCTCACCGCGCACCTCACCGACTTCACGGAAACCGCCGCCTGCCTTGCGGAACTCGACCTCCTCATCTCCGTCGACACCGCCGCGGCGCATCTCGCCGGAGCTCTCGGCCGCCCGGTCTGGACCCTCCTCCCCTTCGCCCCCGATTGGCGCTGGGGACTCGAAAGCGAATCCACGCCCTGGTATGCAACCATGCGCCTGTTCCGCCAAAAGACCGCGGGCGCTTGGGAGGAAGTGATCGAGCGTGTAGCGGCGGAATTGTCCGCATTTCGCGTCGCGCGAGTGCCATAGCGGCGCATCGACCCGTTTAGCGAATCCAAGCGGGCGCAACGCCGCGCTGCGCCCACCCCCCAGAAATAGTTAACCAACACTAGGGAAATCGCTCTGCGATTGACCCCAACATCTCGGACTGGCAGGGGTTGTCTGGCCGATCTTATGAAGTTGCCCCTCCTCCTTTTCAGCTTCGCCCTGCTCATGGTTGCCACGCTTTCTGCGGAAGAACCGCTTTACTCGATCCCGCTCAAGAACATTGATGGCCAGGAGACCTCGCTGAAGGCTTATGCCGGCAAGACACTGCTCATCGTGAATGTGGCTTCGGAATGCGGTTTCACCCCGCAGTACCAAGGGCTCGAGACGCTCTATCGCAAATACAAGGACAAGGGATTCGTGGTGCTGGGCTTCCCGTGCAACGACTTCGGCCAGCAGGAACCCGGGACGAACAGCGAGATCAAGATCTTCTGCAAAGGGAAGTATGACGTGACCTTTCCGCTCTTCGACAAGCTGCACACCATTGGCGCGGATCGCCATCCGCTCTACACTGCGCTCAGCGGGTCGGCCTCACCCGTGCCCGGCCCGGTGACCTGGAATTTCAACAAGTATCTCATCAGCCGCGACGGCAAGATCCTCGCCCACTATGAATCGGACGTGGAGCCGGACTCCTCGACGCTGACCAAGGCGATCGAAGACGCGCTGGCCAAATGACGGCCAGCCGTCGCTCACTTTCATCTCCCTCCCCGCTGTCATCCTGAGCGGAGTGCTCCGGCGGTTAAAGCGGCGGGGCACGCAGTCGAAGGACCCGGCCGAACCACCAGCGAGTATCGTTCGTGAAGCGGCGGGGTCCTTCGACTGCGCGCTCCCCGCTGGCCCCCGAGCGCTCCGCTCAGGATGACAGCGAGGAGGGGCCAAATCCCTCACCACCCATTCCATGAAAACCCCTCGCCACACCAAAGCCCGGCTTCTCCGTCATCTTACCACCGTACTCACGGCGGGATCTTTCATCTCCCTCGCACACGCCGACGACTGGGGCGCCTACTCGATCGCCCCGGCCAGCGCGCCGACGATGGCCCTCGAAGCGGTCGGCGCCGGCACCACGGACGGCACGATCGTCTCGATCAACAAGCCCGCGAATACGCCCAACCAGAAATGGGTGATCACGCCGAAGGGCGACCATCTTTTCACCATCAAGCCCTCCTATAGCTCCTCGCTCGTCCTGGCGATTGCCAAGGGTGGCAAAAATAACGGCGCCCAACTCGTCCTCGAAACGGAGAGCGGCCAGCCGTGGCAATTGTGGTCGCTGAAAAAGGAAGACAACGGCAACTACAGTCTCGAGCCGAAGCATGCGCCGGGCATGGGCATCGACGACAACGGCGGGAAGCAGAATCCCGGCGCGCGCATCGACCTCTGGGCGCACAATCCGAACGATCCGCATTTGCAGTGGGTCATCAAGCCGCTCGCCGGCAGCACGGTGAAGGAGGCCACCGCCGCCACGGCGGAGAAAGGGTATGTACCGCCGGAGATCAATCCCGCGGACATCAAGCCCGGTGAGATCAAGAAATTCACTTTCGCGGAGAGCAAGATTTTCCCCGGCACCACCCGCGAGGTGACCGTCTTCGTGCCCGCGCAGTACGACGGCTCGAAGCCCGCGTGCGTGTATGTGAAAACCGACGGTTATAATCCGAAGGAAAAGGAATACCTGGAGCGCATGATCGCGACGAAGGAGATGCCGGTAACGGTCGGCGTCTTCGTGCGGCCCGGCGAAGTGCCCGCGCCGATGAAAGGCACGCTGGGCCGGCGTAATCGCGATTTCGAATACGATGGCGTGAACGATAACAACGTTCGCTTCCTCGTGGACGAGTTGCTCCCCTACGTCGCGAAGGAATTCAATCTCAAGCTCTCGACGGACAGCAACGATCGCTGCATGTCAGGCGGCAGCAGCGGCGGGATCGCGGCGTTCGTCGCGGCGTGGAATCGGCCCGATGCCTTCAGCCGCGTCTATGCGGCGAGCGGCAGTTTCGTGGCGTTCCGCGGCGGGCACGAATTCCCGACGATGGTGCGGAAGTTCGAAGCCAAGCCGATCCGCGGTTATTTTACCACCGCGACGCATGACATGGAGAACTGCGCCGGCGATTGGTTCCTGCTCGACCAGGAAATGGATAAGGCGCTGAAGTTTTCCGGTTACGATTACCAGTTCCGCATCATCGATGGCCGTCACGTGGCCGGTTACATGGACCACTGGGAAGAGGCCATGGCCTATCTGTGGAAAGGCTGGCCGGAGCACGTGAAGGCCGGCCCGAGCGCGCCGCGCGCGCAGGATGTGCTGGTGCCGGAGGAAACGTGGCAGCCCGCGGCGCAAGGCTACAAGGGCATCCGCGCGGCCGCGAGCAACGCCAAGGGCGAGATCTTTTTTGTCGACACGGCGGAGAACGAGATCCACCGCATCGACGCCGAGGGGAAGGTGAAGGTCTTCGCGGCTGACGCGGGGCAGGCGAATGGCCTGACAGTCGGCGTGGATGGCAAGCTCTACACCGTCTCGGAACAAACCGGGGAAGTGATGAGCTATGATGAGAGCGGCAAGGGCAGCATGGTCATGAAGGGCGTGCACGGGAACTCGATTCTCGCCATGCCTGACGGCGGCTTTTACATCACCGGCGAGGGCGAAAAGGCGAATGAACACGGCGCCGTTTGGCACGTGAAGGATGGCAAAAAGACGCTGGTCGATTCCGGCCTGAAGCGCGCGACGGGGCTGACGTATCGGCCCGATCAATGGCTGCTTACCGCGGCGGATGGCGATTCGAAGTGGGGGTATAGCTATCAGGTCAACGCCGATGGTTCGCTGACCAACAAGGAGCGGTTTTTCGACTGGTTTGTCGCCGATTGGGACGACGACTCGGGCACCGAAGGTCTCTGCTACGCGCAGGAAGGGCAGATGTTTGCCGCTACGCGTTCAGGCGTGCAGATCAGCGCGGATGATGGTCCGACGCAGGTCATCCTGCCCGTGCCCGGCGACGCGCGCGTCACGGCGGTCTGCCTTGGTGGGAAGGATCTCGACATACTCTACGCCTTCGCCGGCGACAAGATCTGGAAGCGCAAGGTCAAGACCCACGCCGTCGGTGCCTGGTCGCCGTGGACGAAGGTGAACGGGACGAAGCTGTAAGCGGTAAGCTGTAGGCGGAGCAGATGACCTGATCTTATACGCATCTTCAATAGCAACGACGGACCTCTTGAAAGAGTAAGCGCCGATGGAAAGGAGATCGCGGAGCAATCCAAGCCTGTAGCCGGGGCTTTCAAGCCCCGGTCACCTTGGCGAACGCAGTCGTCGCGGAGCGACGTTTGCCGTGCGTTGCTCGATGGGTGATCAAGAGACATGGGCCACACCGCAGCTTCATCGCAGGACCACTTCATCGTTCAGACGAAATTGCCCTATTTTTGGGACTGAAGGCCGACGTCGCTCCGCGACGATCCCTCGCCACGATTTTCCGGGGCTTGAAAGCCTCGGCTACCGGCTTTGGATCGCTCCGCGATCGGAGCAAACCGCGCGAGCTCCGATTCGCACATGTCGTCCCGCCCGGACGGGACGAAAGGGGAAAGCGCCCGGCGCTTCGTCCGGTGGGGTGCACTCTACGGCCGGAAGGAGGTGTATTTGGCAGGCTGCGCGACCGGGCTCGATGAACCCGGTGACACGTTCAACCCGCGAACTTCACGCCGGCTTTCTGCACTTCGCGATAGGGCAGCAGCCAGATGAGCGATTCGTCGTGCAGGTCGACGACCTGAATGCGATTGCCCCACGGATCGCGGAAGTCGCAGCGGAAACCTTCGATGAGGCTCAGGCCGTATTTGTCGGCGAGTTTTTCCCGGACTTCGGCGATCTGTTTCTCGTCGCGCACCATGATGCCGAAATGATGATTGCTGCTCGCGTCGACCTTCATGCCCTTGCGCTCGAACATGGCGAGGAACTGATGTTCGCCCAGTTTGAAGAATGCGTCGCCCTCGCCGTAGTCGAGTTTCTCGAGGCCGAAGACGTCCTGGTAGAAAGCGATCCCTTTCTCGATGTCGCCGACTTCGATGGCGACGTGGTTGCAGCCGTAGACCTGGACGCTCATGGCATGGGAGTGGATTACTTCGCCGCGGGACCAGTCCCGCGCTCGATTTCCGGTGCCCCGAATTTGAAAACCCAGACCGTGACGATTGCGCCGAAGGCCAGGGCCACGCCCCAATTCGCCGCCATCAACAAAATCCCGGCGAGCAAGGGCAGCGCGAGAACGACCTGGCGTTGAAATGAGCCGTGGACCGCGGCCACGGCGAGCATGGCGACGCCGGAGGCCACAGCGACGGCAGCGCCGATCAGATGGAGCGTCCACTCCAGGGCCATGGTGATCACCTGTGGCCCCGGCACCCTCGGCTCGCAATTCATCGCCACCAGGATGAAAACGAAAAAGATGAGGAGAAAGAGGAAGACGATGGCGAGGGTGGTCTTCATAAGGGAGGAGAGGCTATCTGCGGATACGCATCTCGGGGGATGGGTGGACCTTTAGTAATCAGTAATCAGTGATCAGTAATCAGAACGTGCGACGCATTGGTCTCACTGAATACTGAATACTAATTACTGATTACTGATAACCGCCCCCTAAGCCGCCCCGGCCCGAATCGCCTCCAGCTCTTCCCAACGCGCGTAGAGATGGGTCACGTGTTCCTTCCCCTGCTTGAGCTGGTCCTCCAGCGCCTGCCATTCGTGACCGTGTTTATCGTAAAAGTCGGGCGCGGCGAAGGCCGCTTCAAGGCGCGCGACTTCCTTTTCGGCGGCGAGGATATCGGCTTCGATGGTCTCCAGTTCGCGCGTTTCCTTGTAACTCAACTTCCGCGCGCGTTCGGTACGGCGCGGGGTGGCAGACTCAGCGGGTTTGCTCATTGCGCCGAGTTGGCCAGGGATCGGCCGTGTCGCTTTCTTCTCGCGGTAGTAGTCGTAGTTGCCGGCGTTGACCGTGACCACGCCCTCGCCTTCGAAGGCCAGGGTATCGGTGCAAACGCGGTTGAGGAAATAGCGGTCGTGGCTGACGACGATGACCGCGCCGCCGAAGGCGAGAAGCGCTTCCTCGAGCAGACGCAGCGTGGCGAGGTCGAGGTCGTTGGTCGGCTCGTCGAGGATGAGAACGTTGCCACCGCGCTTGAGAATTTTCGCCAGCAGGATACGGCTGCGCTCACCACCGCTAAGCTGCGAGATTTTGGTATTGATGCGGTCCTCGGTGAAGAGGAACCGCCGCAGATAGCTGCGCAAAGTGATGCTCTCTTCCCCGAGGCGCACATGCTCGCTGCCGCCGCCGACTTCCTCCCACACGGTCTTGTCGTCGTCGAGCGCGAGGCGGTTTTGGTCGATGTAATTGATCTGCGTGCGCGCGCCGATTTCCACTTCGCCGTGACTCGGCGTCAACTGGCCGATGATGATCTTGAGGAGCGTCGATTTGCCGAGGCCATTGCGGCCGACGATGCCCAGGCGCTGGCCGGCGGCGAGATCGAGGTTCACGTAATCGAAGAGCATCCGGCCGCCGAGTTCCATGCCGACATCGGTCAGCGTGATGACGCGATTCGCCAGCTTCGGCGCAGGCGGGATGATCATATCCACGTCGATCTCCTCCTCCGGCGGCGCCTTGGCGGCTTCTTCGAAATAGCGCTCGATGCGGTCGACGGATTTCGTCCGGCGGGCGCTGGGGCCGCGGCGCACCCATTCCAGCTCATGCTTGAGGAACATCTGCCGCTTGTGTTCGACGCGCGCCTCGGCGGCTTCGCGCTCGGCCTTGGCGAGGAGGTAATCGTTGTAGCTGCCGTCGTAATTCACGAAGCCGCCGCGCGCGAGTTCGAGCATCCGCGTGGCGATGCGATCGAGGAAATAGCGATCGTGCGTGACGAAGAGGCACGCGCCGGAATAGCGCGAGAGAAAATCCTCCAGCCACTCGATGCTCTCGGTGTCGAGATGGTTGGTCGGCTCGTCGAGGATGAGGAAATCGGGGCGCGCGAGCAGGGCGCGGCAGAGGGCGACGCGGCGTTTCTCCCCGCCGCTGAGCGTGCCGACGGTGCGATCGAGCGGCGGCGCGTGGAGATTCGTGGCCAGGCTCCCGATGCGGTGATCCAGCGCCCAGCCGTCGTGATGATTGATCTGGTCGAGCAACGTGGGCCGCGCGCGGGCTTTCCGGCGGGGTGGATTCGTATTCGGCGAGGAGCTCGAGCACGCGTTGCGCACCGCTGCGGATGTTGGTCTCGACGGTTTCGGCATCATCGAGGGTGAAGACCTGCGGCAGATAGCCGGTAATGAGGTCGCGTCGCCGGGTGAACAGGCCGGAGTCGGGTTCCAATTCGCCCGCCGCGATGCGCAGGAAGGTGGATTTGCCGGCACCATTGCGTCCGACCAGCCCGATGCGTTCGCCTTCGCCGATGGCAACGGTGGCGCGGTCGAGAACGAGATGGGTGCTGTAGCGAACGGTCAGTTCGCTGGCGCTGGCAATGGGATCGGGCATGGTGAAAGGGGGAGAACATCCAACATCCAACGCCCAACATCCAACACCCAATGTGGGCGATCGCTGCGATTTGCGCTCTTACCCAAGAAGAACCGCTCACCGCGGCCCATTGGATGCTCTGCCTTCCCCTCGCTATTCCTCGGCCGCCAGCGCCTCGAGGCGATAACCGATATGCACGTGGAGAAACCCGGCCGCCCCGAGTGCAAACAGACTCAAAAGATAGAAGAACGGCTCATCATTTCGACTCCCCGAAAAAACAAACATGGCAAAAAGATACAGGAGGAATTGCAACGCGATGGACAACGGCAAGGCCCCGCGCTTGATGTAGAGCGAGAGGGTCGCCACGAGATGGAGGAAAAGCAGGCTTTGCGTCGTGATAAAAATGGAGGCCATCCAGAATTCCGCGTGCGCGCTGGTCGAGTTCATGTGCCGCAGAAACGGCTTCGCCACCAGCGGCAGGCTGAGGGCAAGGTATGCCCCGGCCGCGAGCAGCGAGGGAAGAATTCCGAGCAACTTCTCGTAGGCGATGCGCGCCATGCTTCTCGGCAGCATGGCGAGGGTGGAAAGCGTCTGCTCCTGGTGTTCGTTGCGGAAGAGATTCGAGGCGGCGAAGGCGAGCTCCACGAAGATGAAGACGAGCATGATCCAAAATGCGCCGAAGCCGAAATCCTCCCACGTTGGAGGGCCGCCCATCTGGCTCGGCACGCAGCAAATGACGAGCAACGGCGTGCCGTAAATGAAGAGCTTGATGAGGATCCAGAGCTTCCCGCCGGTGGTGAAATAGAAATCCTTCCACGCGAGAGCGAGCCCCCACGGGCGGCCGGGACTGAAGAGGGCGCGGCGTCTGCCACGCGACCGGGCCACACCTGCACGAGGCAGCACGTTTTCTTTTTCCTCGCCGCAAAATTTTTCGAAGATCGCCCACGAGAGCAGGAAGAAGCCAAGACCCATCGCGAGATTGCTCGCGACCTGGAAGGAGAACACGTCGCCATGAAATCCGGTAGCCAGGATTTTGCTCATGCGCATGAAAGGCGACGCACCCTCCGCCAGCTTCGCGAAGCCCACCAATAGATTGGAAAGGCCGTTGCCAGACCCGAGTAAACCGAGCCGAACAGGCAGCGCGGCGAACCACGCCGCAACCGGCACCACGCCGAAGAAAAAGAGCAGCCCCACTCCCGTGAGCAGCGCGGCGCCGCTGCTGCGGCGATTCAGCACCGAGGCGAGCAGCGCGAGGTTCGAGACGAAGACGAGGAACGCCGCGATGGCGAGATAAGCGGCGAAGATTTGCCGCAACGCGATGCCGCCAAGCGTGACGGCGAGGAGGGTGAAGGGCAATTGCGCGGCGAACAACAGCACCGCCGTGCACAACCGGCTCGTCGATTTCCCGAGCAGGATCGATAGTGGGTTGAGATTGGTCATGCGCAGCAGACCGAGCGTCGCCTCCTCCTTTTCCTCGCTGATCGCCGAGGAGAAATAGCTGAGCCCGGCGAGGATCACGAAGACGAGATCCACCACCACGACCGTTTCGAAAAAGCGCAGCCCCGGGGCATTCGTCCAGCCGCGTTCGGATTGCACGGAGAAAAGGAACAGCAGGATGACCGTGACGAAGCCCGCCCGGGTGAAATAGGTGAATTTGAGACGGCTATCCTCGCGGAGTGAGCGGACGAAAAGAGCGAGCAGGGGCGAACTCATGCGCGGGCGATCATTCTTCTCCGGCCAGGCTCTGGAGGCGCTGGACGCCCTGGACGTAGAGGATCCAGCTCACGAACAGACCCACGATCGCCGTGATGGCGGGCAGGCCATAGACGATCAAGACTGGGCTGCCCCGCATGAAGGCGAAGCTGGTTGCGGTAAGAATGAGCATGGCGATGATGGAGACGAGCGTGCTGGCCACGAAGCTCAGGAACCACCCGGCAGGCAGCGCACCCCTCTTCATGTAGAGCGAGAGCCAGGCGATGAGGACGATCACGAAGACCCTGCCGAGCCAGCTGGTCGCCACCTGAATGCCCCAGATGGTATGCGTCGACATATTCGTCCCCGAAAGCGTGGAGTCGGGCACGAAGGCGAGGAAGAGGATCTGGATGCCGAGCGAACAGAACGCTCCCGGCGCCGCGGCGAGGAAACATCCCCATACCTTGCGATGGACGATGTCGCGGACGCCGCACGGCAGCATGGCGAGGGTGGAGAAAGTTTGATCGCGCAACTCGGTCCGGAAAACGCGCGCGGCCATCACCGAGAGGTCGATGGAGAAGGCGAGGGACATGAGGGGAAACGACTGCACACCGAAACTGTAGGTCGCAAAGGCCGTCCCCTGGGTCGCCACGCCCCAGCCATCGAAAGCGAGCGCCCCACCGTAAGCAAGCGTGCGGATGATGAAGCCGACCCGGCCGCCCCAGAGGAAATAGAAATCCTTCCACGCCAACGCATCCCGCCACGGCCGAGGCACCCGCGGGCCGCGCAGCCGCACGCCCATGGAGTTGACCATCACCGAAGCGACCGCGCGGGTGGCCGCGCCCGGACCTTCGATCTCGCGTTCGCAGAATCGCTGGAACACCGCCCAGGCCAGCAGGAAGCAACCGACACCAAAGGCGACATTGATCACCGCCTGCCAGCCCAACCGCACCGCCATGGTAACCGGTCTCCAGCACTTCGGTCAGCCGCGCGATCGGCGTGGCTGACCAGATGACATTGGCCACCCGATCGAGCGAGAGATGGCGGTTGAACCCGTTCACGGCCAGCCACTCCAGGCCATTCAGCAATGGCGCCGCGCCGAGGATCAGGCCGATGACGATAACGCAAAAGGCCGCGGCCTGGGCGGTACTGCGCCCCAGCACCGAGCCGAGCAGGGCCAGATTGCAGAGCAGGAAAATGAATGCGCCTATCGCGCAGTAGGCCGCCACGACCTGCCCCAGCGAAATCCCACCCAGCGTCACCGCGATGATGGTGAAGGGAAATTGCGCCGCGAGCATGAGGAGCGCGCCACAGAGCCGGCTGGTGGATTTTCCCAGGAGGATGGACAGCGGACTAAGCCCCGTCATGCGCAGCAGGCCGAGCGTTTGCTCCTCCTTCTCCTCGGCAATAGCTGAAGAAAAATAACTCAGCCCCATGAGTGAGATGGCCACGATTTGAAAGCCCATGACGACGGAAAAGAAAATCCGGCCGGGGGCATTGATGCCCCGGGCCGGCAGCACGAAAATGGCCATGACCAGCAGTAGGAAGCAGCCCAGTCCGGCGCGGGCCCAGTACGTCGCGCGGCTCCGCGCATCTTCGCGGAGCGAACGGATGAACAAGGCCAGCAGCGCGGAATTCATGTGCGCACGCCGGGTTCGGTGAGATCCATGAACGCCTGGTTCAAGTGCTTCACATCCTCGGTAAAGCTCACCACTTCCCCGCCCGCGTCGAGCACGGTGCGCAGGATGACGTTCGGCGAAATCTGCGCGCGATCGAAGGTCACCGTATAGCGCGGTTCATTCGGCAACGGCGGCGTGACGCGCGACACACCGGGCAGCCTGGACAGCGCCTCGCCCGTCGCCGGATGTTCGGCCCGGAGGGTGAGCTGGTAGTTCATCGTCAGGTCATCGCCGGTGGTGGTGAGACCGCGCATCGTGCCGGTGTATTTCACCTCCCCGCGATCGAGGATGGTCACGTGGTCGCAGAGCGTGGCGAGTTCGCTGAGGATGTGGGAGCTGATGAAGATCGTCTTCCCGAGCCGCCGGAGCTCCCCGAGAATTTCCATGAGCTCGATGCGCGCCCGCGGATCGAGACCGCTGGCCGGTTCATCGAGCAGGAGCAGATCGGGATCGTGCACGAGCACGCGCGCCAGCGAAACGCGCTGCTGCATGCCGCGCGAGAGGCCGTTGATGAGATCGTCCTTGCGCCCGGCCATGTCGGTGAGCGCGAGGACGTCGCCGATGATCTTGTCGCGTTCCTTGAGGCCGATGCCGTAGGCCGCGCCGAAGAAATCCAGATACTCGAAGACGGTCATCTGCCGGTACATCGAGAAATGGTCAGGCATGAAACCGATGCGGCGGCGCACCGCCTTGCGATCGGCGAAGATGTCGTGTCCGAAGACGCCAACCGAACCCATCTGCGGCCGAAGCAGCGTGGCGAGAATCTTCAGCGTGGTCGTCTTGCCCGCGCCATTCGGCCCCACGAAGCCGTGGATGGATTGCCGCTGCACGGAAAAGGTGACTCCGCCGAGCGCCTGATGCGTCTTGTAGCGGTGGCGAAGGTTTTGAATGTCGATGACGTTTTCAGCTTCCATGGGAAATCGAAGGCGCGCGCGCGTTTAGGGTTTAAAGACGTCCTGCACGTAAAGCACCCAGCCGTCCTCGTGCGCAAAGCCCTTGCCTTGCAGTTGCAGCGCGGCCGGCGCGGGTGCGGCGACGAGGAGTTGCATCTCCGCACGCCTCGCCGGCGAGATGGTCGTCGGGAAAATGTCCGGCACTTCCAGGGCCCGCGCTACCAGCAGGGGTGTGAGCGGCGAGAGAAGATCCGCCGTCTGGACATGAGTCTTCGTCGGGGCGTTGTAATAGTTTCCGTAGTTGAGTTTGTCCTGGGCGAGATAGCGGGTGATGGGCTCGGGTCGCCGATCGCTGAGCTCCAGGACTCCCCCATTCTGCGCGAGGACGTAGACGTCATTTCCGAACACTGCGAGGATGGTCCTGGCATTTTTGGGAAATCCCGCACCGGTGCGCAGGCGCAGGTTCCGCAACCCGCGATTCTCCTCCCATTTCTCGACCGTCACCGCCGTGTCGTCGCCAGTCATGATGGCGCGATGGACAAAGGCCCGCGCCGAATAAAGCGGGATGTCCATGAGCAGATAGCCATCCTTGCCATTGAAAATGAGCCCGCTGCCCGCCTCGGCAAAGCGATCGGGCGCGTAAAGATTGGCCGGAGCGCGATGTGTGAGGGTGTAGCGATCGCCGGTGATGGCGAAGGCACTGATCCACTGGGTGAGGTCCACTTTTCCACCGCCGATCGAGTGGGCAATGGCCAGCGAATGCACCGTCTGGCTTTCGCCGTAGCCACGCCGGCCGGTGATGCCGAGCGCGAGGCCGAAGACCGCCACGCAACCGACGAAGGCGAAGATGGAGACGCGATAGTCCAGACGGCGCCGATAGTAATTGTGCACCGGGCCGATCACCGCCACGTAGGCGATCATGAGCAGATTGATGAGCGTCCAGTTCACCTTGGGCCGGGTCATCGAGGAAAGATCGCGGAAAAAGACGCTCTCGAAATCGTAGACGAGCGGCGCCTTCGTATTCTGGATCGTGCGCTCGGGATAACCATGCTGGGCCAGGTAATCCAGGCTCATCTCTTGCGACGTGACCGTGTGATGAACGACCAACCCCGCGCCGACGTGCACCCTCATCTTGTCGGTATCGAGTTCCTTTAAATTTTCCCCGAAGACTGGCAGCTCGCCTTTGACATTCGGCAGGAGGTGCACCGTGCCGCCCAGCTTCACCCACTCGAGGAAGGCCTCGCGCCGCGCGGTTTCCCAATTTGGCAAATGATCGAGCACCACCGCGTCGAGACTCTCCGCCTCGACCGCACTCGTCGGGAAGAGTTGATCGGGAAAGGATTTCATCGAAGCGCCAGCGGTGAAGGGACTCTCCAGATCGCGCAGCCAGACGCACGCCGGCGCGCCGATCTTCGGAGGTTCATCAAGGTCGTAGAATTCTTTCACGCTGCGTCCCCAGCGCAGCTGATACCGACCGGCCGGGTTGCTGGGGCGAACGAAAAATTGCACCCAGCGCGAGGTACGAGGCGCGAGGTAGACCGGTTGCACGTAGCTCGCGCCGCGGCCTCCCGCGGGGCCATCCGCGGATTCCAGGGAGACCGCTCCATCGAAGGTGGAATTTCCCGGGTTGGACACGAGGACGGAGAGCGGATTGAAACGATCCGGCACCACCCGGCCATCGAAGCCCCAGATGGTCTGCTGCACCTCCAGCGCGTAAGCGGGCAGGGCAAAAAGCGCAGCCAGCACGAAAAGCATCCAACGGGGAACAAATAGGCCGGCCATGAGTGTCGCGAGACTAGCGCAGGACGGGCGTGCGTTCCAAGCTTGCATACGATGGGCAGTCGAGCGCTCCGGGCACTTCACCGGCGCAGGCAGCGGTCCGCCTCCCGGAAAAGGCAGAACCGAATGAGGAACGCGATGCCGGCATAAAGAGCGGAGTTGATAAGAATGATCTGCCAGATCATGTCGGGCTCGTTCGAGTTGTGGGCTATGCGCTGGAGTTCACCGGCCTCGTTTAGGAAGGGAACACTGAGGGGCGAAGCCAGCAGGGCCCAAATACTGTCCTCGGGATTAAACCCAAGCCGGCCCGCGGTCATGACGATCGTGAATGGTAATGCGACCATCCAAAATATCAGCACACTAAGGGTGATGAGAATGCCCTGGAAGCGCGTGCGTACTCGCAGGCCGATCCACAGCGAGAGCCAGGTGATCATCGGCAAATAAATGACCAAGGTGAGGACCCAGCAGACCAGATACGGAATCCAGTCTCTGGGAAACGGTTGGCCGGCATCGCTGCTCGTGAGAAAAAAGGCATGCGCGGAAAAAACCGTGAGCAGCGGCACGACCAATACCCATTCCAACCGGCGCAGGGCTCGCTCCTTTTGCCGCACAATCTCGCGCGCACTCACCGGAGTGGTGAGCAGGACATCGAGGGTCTGACCGACCCGCTCGGAAACGAGGCTATTGGAGGCCGTGGTGCTGAGGGTGAGCACGGCCAGTCCGACCAACACGGCGGTGGCGAAAGCCAGCATCCCACCCGTCTCGTAGCCATCGCCGAAAACCATGAGCAGAGCCATCAGCAGCAACACCGTCGGCACTTCGATGGCGCAAAGCAATCGCACGAGATAGTGCGCCTTGCCCAGCACCCGTCGCTGGGTTTCCCGCCAGAAAACCGGCTCCGTGACGGGCAGCGAACTGGATTCGCGGTAGAGCACGAGACCACCGGCGAGACGATTGACGCCTTTCATCCAGCGATCGATGCGGGAGAAAAGGCGCGGCAGAAAATTGCTCGGCGGAACGAACGCCCGTCTCACAAGAAACCAGCGAGTCAATCCCAGGCAGAGGAGGATCGTGCCAATGGAAGGAAGCAAATAGAGCCAGAGAGACCCGTTCAAACCGCGCGCCAGGGAGATCCCATCCGTCGGATTCAATAGCTTCCAACGTTCGTCCTCCTGCCAGGGCGCTGAACGAAAATGAGAGATGCTCCCACCCAGCAGCACAAACATAATCCGCCCAAGAATCGGCGGGATAAAATAGAGCAGCGCCCCCCAAAAATAAGTGGAGATGAGCGCCGCAACCGTCGTGCGACACCACGCCGAAAAGAGCAGTGCCAGCGCGCCGACTTGCAAGACGGTGAGCACGAGCCCCAGGGCGACATCGACGATCGTCGCGCTCTCCAGTCCACCGAGAGCGTAAGCCACACCCGCGAGAGGCAGGCTGAGGAAGAGAAAGGAGAGCATCGGCACAAGACCGCCGATATATTTCTGCAGCACGATTTCCCAGGGTCGCAGCTCGGTGAGGAAAAGGAGGACCAACGAATCGCGTTCCTTTTCCTGCGTGATGCGCCCGCACATGAGCGCCGGCTGGAAGAGAATGATGCCCCACAATTGGAAGGACTGCAGACGCTCGAAGATCCAGCTTCCAAAGCCGAGAAGCTCGGTGCTCGAGGGGAAAGACGGCCCTCCCCTGTAGTATCTACTGTCGGTGAGGCGAGGCAGGGCGAACGCAAAGAGCCCGTAGAGCGCCATGGCATAGACGACGCGCAGCACATAGGTGCGCGGACGTGCGGCGCCCTCGGCCAGCTCCTTCCAGAGCAGCGGCATCGAGAGCCGGACGACGGTGCTGGCGGCAAAACGGCGCACGGCGTCGGGCATTACGCGACCTTTCCTTCCGTGAGCTTCATAAAGGCCGTCTCCATGTCCATGGCATCCGGCTGGAACATGCGCACGCGCGCGCCGAGGGTGTGCAGCGCGGCGAGGAAATCCTCGGGTGTGGATTGGTCCTCGTGCAACTGGACCGCGAGGCGGTCGGGCTGCTCCTCGACCTCCGCGACCTCCGGCAGGGCGCGCATGGCGGTGAGCAACTCGGGAGAGGAATTCGCCAACTGCAGATGGATGATGCGCCGCAAGCTGAGCGCGCGGTAGATGTCGCGCAAAGAGCCATTGGCCACCATGCGCCCCGCCTCGATGATGCCGATGTGCGAGCAGAATTGCGCCAGCTCGTGGAGGATGTGGCTGGAGACGATGATCGTCTTGCCCATGGACTGCAGCTCCTTGAGCAACTCGCGCATTTCGATGCGGGCGCGTGGATCGAGGCCGCTGGCCGGTTCGTCGAGCAGGAGCAACTCGGGATCGTGCAGGAGGACACGCGCCAGGCTCAGCCGCTGCTTCATCCCGCGGGAGAGGCCATCGACCGGCGCATCGTGTTTCTCGGTGAGATCGGTCAGCGCGAGAACATCGCGGATGAGCCCAGGCCGCTGGCCGGTGGGAATGTGATAGGCGGCAGCGAAAAAGTGCAGGTATTCGGAGGCGGTGAGGTCTTCGTAGACGCCGAAAAAATCCGGCATGTAACCGATCTTGCGACGGACGATTTCGGGATGCTGCGCGACATCCACGCCGCCCACCGTGGCAGTGCCCAGCGAGGGTTTCAAAAGCGTGGCGAGGACCTTGATGGTCGAAGTTTTGCCGGCACCATTGGGCCCGATGAAGCCGAAGATTTCCCCGCGGCCGATCGTGAAGGAGAGTTTGCGCACCGCGTCGGTTTTTCCATAGCGGACGTGCAAGTCGCTGACGACGACGAGGGGCGGTTCGGAGGCGGAATCACTCATTGGAATGGAAATGGTAAACGCAGCGCTCGATCTGAATTTGCGGGCCCTGGTCACGCAGGGCGGTAACGACCCAGTCACCGGGACCATAATCGAGCAACAAGTCGAGCAAGTCGGCTCGCGGCCCGGGCGAAAGGGCGTTCATCCACGGGAGGTTGGGATCCACGGAGAGCACCTGCTCGTAGCCGTTGAAATTACCAGGGCCGGACCGAGATCGAAACACGCTTACCTTCCAGCCTTGGGCTCCGATTCTTGCGGAGACATATTTCTCCGCTTGGGCATCGCTTTTCCCCGAAAAGAAATCCGCCGTCGGCGGCGCGCTTTCTTGGAGCGCTTCCCAATGCAAGTGCGGCGTGGCGCCCTTCGGCGCGAAGGTGAACGAGCGCTGGATGTACGGCGTCCACTGCGTGAGCGCGCGACGAAGCGTGTAGTGCCCGGGGAGGCGCCCCTGATAGATCGGCCGGGGATCCGGCTTCATCACCGCATAGGGCGAGTACCCGGTGTTGTAGCCCATCATCGAATAGCCATTCCCACTCCCGCCCGGCATGACCAAAGACTGCTGGACGTCGGTCACCGCGTCCTTGTTCCGGCCGGCCAGCCACAGGTCGAACCGGCTTTCCCGCAGCGCTTTTCCTTGCGGAGAAAAATCCGCGATGACCAGCGAGCAGCGCTGGTCGTCTCTGCCGAGATAGTGTTCCGCCGCGCGGACCATGAAAAAGGTGCACGCCACGGCGAACAGCGGAAACGTGAACCATGTCCAACGCCGGCGACGCAACCAGCCCAGCACGAACCACTCACCGGGTCCGGCCATGACGACAAAGATCGTCAATACCGAGAGAACGAGCGAACGCGGGATGACGCGCGTGGACCGGGGCAGATGCGTCATGAGCCACCGCTCCACGATCGCGTTGCGGTTCGTCGTGCCATAGTGCTTCGCCGCGTAGGCCTGCGGGTCGATGAGATCCGTGGCCTCGGAATGCGCGAGGAAGTGGGTTGCCTTCACCCAGCCCGATTCGCCCGCGGCGGCTTCATCCGTTGGCGCCTGGAAAGCGAGGACGAAGCAGCCGAGTTGCGGCCGGCGAAAAAGAAATGCTGGGGACGCCGCGGGAGTGACTTCGTCGTGGGTGGACCGAACGACGGCCCCAGTGGACGTGCCGGCGAGGGGTGTGGAATTACCTGGCGAAGCAGCCAGGTTATTGAGGAAAGCGATGTGCTGCGCATCGACAGCCGAAGGCGCGACAACGCAGAGGCTGCCGCCTGCTTCCACCCAGGTGGTGAGATCGGCGAGTTGTTTTTCGCCGAGCGCGGCGAGACCGCCACCTTCCAGCAGCACGGTATCGAAAGCACACAGGCCGGGCGGCGTCGGCAAATCCTCTGGCGCGATCCAGAGCGGCGAGGCCTGCGGGGTGAGGCGGTAATAGTTGTGCGTATCCGTGAAGAGCCGTTCCGGGCGCAGAGCTCGCCAGGTCAGGGATTGATTCGGATTCCCATCGAGACTCCCGCGGCAGATGGCGATGACATACTGCCGCGCACTGGAAGCCGCGGGCGCAACGAGCGGGAAGCGGCCGAGATCATACGATCCGGAACCCGTCGAGAATTGGAGACGAAGTTCTTCCACGCCGAAATAATAGGCGGGCGGTGGCAGGAGCAGGCGCTGGGTGGAATCTCCCGGCATGAGTACGAGGTCGGGAATTTCCTGTCGATAAAGTTCCCGGCTCGCGCCGAAGGCCTGCAGCTTGAGGGTGCCTTCCAGCAGGCCACGTCCGCCGGAGTGGAGTTTGATCTCGATGAACGCGGGGGCCTGGCTACGAGGACGCAGCGTGCTGGGCTGCACATCCGCGCTCACCGGGGAATTGGCAGCCCGCGTGGCGGAGAGGGCGCCAAACGCCCCCAGGAAAATGAAAAGGCATTTCGCGAAGACGCTCCACCCTGGCCGCCTGTTCCGCCGCCTTCCGCTGCCCGCCGTGACAATCGAAACCGCCATGGGTGTGCAATGAATTTTAGACCGTTCGTGCGGGACGCTGAAACCACCACCACTCGACGAGCAGCGCGAGGAAGGCGGCGAGGGCGATGGCCCACCACAATGCACGATCGCTCTTCGCCGGCGCGGTGACCGCGGCGACGGTGAGCTGATCGTTGAATTGCAATTGATCCACCGCGGCCAGCGAGGTCTCGCTCGCCGAGAGCAGGTTGGCGCCAACGGACTGCGGGGTGCCGCCGCTCGCGGTGATGCTGTATTCGCCGGCGCGTGGTGCGGGAATGCCGGTCAGGCGGCCTTGTGCATCGGCTTGCACGGTGCGGCGAAAATCCGCGGGGCCGGTGATCGTGCAAGAGGCGTTGGCCACGAAGCCATCCGCGCTGAGCACGCCGGTGTGCCCGGCTTCCGCCTCGGCAAGCCCGCTTTCGTGCAGGGCGGTCTGGACGAGATTTGCGACGAGGATCGGGAAGCCGACGCGATAGGGCAACGTGGAGCGGTCGGTGTGGAAGAGGAGCGAGATGAGGAGCGCTTCGCCCGTGCGCTTCTGCAGGATGAGCGGGCCGTGTTCACCCTGGGCGAGCGTTTCGTAACCGAGCTGGGCGAGCGAATCCTCGGCGGTGGCGCTGCTGTCCACCGGCTCATCCATGAAGACGACGTCACGCAAGCTGACGTGCTGGAGCAGCGAGGAATCGCGGCGCCAGTCGATGGCTTGGGCGTTCTTGTGTTCCACGGTGACCAGCGCGCGCGCGTCCGCCGGGACGATGCCGACCACGCACTTCACCCGCGCCGGTTTGGCCAGGTCCTCTTCGTGATCGCTGATGACGAGATCGAACGCCGCCGGGGTCGGCGCATCGGCCTGCGGGAAGACGTTCACATCTTCCAACGCGGCGAGCGCGTGGCGGTAGCCGGCGAGATTTTCCGGGACGAAGATCGCCAGCGGACGCGAAGCGGGCAACGTGAGCCAGGCGGCATCGTCGGCGCCGAGGGAGTCGAAGTCATTGAGCTTCAGCCGCGCTTCGAGCACCGCGCCGGGGCCACCCGCGAGATCGAAGGTCAGGCGCGGCGCGCTGCCTTTGGTGAGGGAGACGTCCTCGTGCGCGATGACCTTGTCGCCCTGCCGTAGCTCCAGCGCCCCGGTCGTGGATGGCGCATTCGCGGAGCCGGCGAGTTGCACGAAGACCTGCCAGTGACCGCCCGGGGCGCGGCGGGCGCTGAATGCCGTGACGCCGAAATTCGGACCCGCCGGCGGCGTCTTTTGGAAATCGATTGCGAAGGGCAGTTCGAAGTTCGCTTGCGTCGGCAGGTTGCCATCGGAGAGGAGCAACACTTTATCGAAAGGCTCGGTGCGACCGAGGGCCTGGGTGAGACGCAGCGCTTCCTCGATGTCGCTGGGCACATCTTCCACGGTGAGCGCATCGAGCGCTTCGCGGAGTTCGCGGTGGTTGTTGGTGAAGGCGGTGAGGCGGCGGGCGGTTTTGCCAAAAGCGACGAGGCACAACTCCTGGTCGAGCAACAGGGCGTCGATGCGTTCGCGCAGGCGTTGCTTCACTTCGTCGAGGCGCGATTTTCCGTGCGGTTTGTCCAGCGCGGCCATGCTCGCCGAGACATCAATGAGCACGGGGAGCCGATGCGCCCGCGCTGCCTCGCGTCGCAAGAAGGGCTGCATGGCCGCGAGGGCGAGCAGCGTGAGGATGAGGATTTGCAGGAGCAGCAGCAGGTTGCGCTTGAAACGCTGGAAGGGAGAATTCACCCGCTGGTCGTTGAGCACCTGGCGCCAGAGCACCAGCGAGGGAATGGCGACGCGCGGGCGTTTGAGCTTGAGGAAGTAGAAGGCGATCAGCGGAACGAGCAGCGCGAAGAGCCACGCATTGCCGAGCGATGAAAAGGCGGGGAGCATGGCGCGTTACACGATCCAGCCGCGGCGGCGCATGATGTCGAAGACCACGCGCTCGAGAGGTTCGGCGCTGGAGATCGAGAGGAATTTCCCCGACCGCTGCTGGCAGAGCGCGGTGAGCTGTGCTTCGTGGGCCAGCCGGTATTCGTGGTAGAGCGAGAGCAGGTCGCCCCGCGGCGGAAATATCGAGATGCGCGGCCGTTTCGCAATCGACGAAACGCAGGTCGCCATTGATCTCGGGCGCGAGTTCCGAGGGGCCGAGCAATTGCACCGCAAAAATCTCCAGGCCGGCATTGTGCAGGAGATTGAAAGAACGCCGCAGGTCGCCGTCGGTAAGAAAATCGCTGAGGATCACGGCGACGCCACGCCCGCTATGATGACGCAGAAATGCTTCGATTCCCCGCTCCAGCGGCGTCTCGCCACCGCCTTCGATGTTTTCCAGAAACGCGAAGAGCTTCCCCTGCGCGGTGCGTCCGCGCGTCGGGACGAGCCGCGGGGATGGGCCTTCCGTGCCCATCGCATAGGCGCTGATTTTTTCGCCACCAC
Organism: Chthoniobacter flavus Ellin428; assembly: GCF_000173075.1. GTDB lineage: Bacteria > Verrucomicrobiota > Verrucomicrobiia > Chthoniobacterales > Chthoniobacteraceae > Chthoniobacter > Chthoniobacter flavus. The sequence continues at coordinate 55,429 of NZ_ABVL01000021.1, read as the reverse complement.
GGATACCGAGCACACCCAGCGCGGCGGCCAGTCGTTGCGCGAACGCGAACTTTTCTTCGAAGAGCATCGAGCGCGAGGCGTCGATGAGCAGGGCGACGTGCAGTTCCTCTTCCTGGTGGAACTGCTTGAGGTAGGGCCGCTGGATGCGGGCGAAAATATTCCAGTCCACGAAACGCACATCGTCGCCCGCCGCGTAGTCGCGATAGTCGCAGAACTCCGTGCTCGTGCCGCCCTTCACGCCGAGATGCTCGCCGCGCCCGCGATTGGTGAAGCGTCGCGAGACCTTGAGCCGCAGCCGCGCCAGCCGGTCGAGATCGCGGTTGGTGAGCAGCGAGGTCAGTTGCGGCGCGGGACCCGTCATGCCGCGGCTTCCTCCGGCACCGCCTTGCCCGCCTCGATGACCAGTGCCGGCACGCTCAAGTTTTCCGCCAGGCCGTCGTAATTCAGCAACACGCGATGGCCAAGCACTTCGGGCACGAAATGGCGGACATCCTCGAAAGCCACATGCACGCGACCCTCGGCGAGCGCCCGCACCCGCGCGGCGCGGATGAGCGCCTGCACGGCCCGCGGACTCGCGCCCCATTTGACGAAACGCTTCACGTTGTCCCCCGCTTCCACGGCATCGGGATGCGTGGCCAGCACGAGCCGCACGGCGTAGTCGCGGACCGGATCGGCAACCACCACCTTTTCGAGAATGGCGCGCAAGGCGAGGATGCGTTCGCCGTCCATGATCTTCGGCACCTCGGCGCCGCCGCCGAGCGTGGTGCGGCGCACCATTTCATTGAGCTCCGCGCGATTCAAAAACGGCACGTTGAGCTTGAACATGAAGCGGTCGAGCTGCGCTTCGGGCAGCGGATATGTGCCTTCCTGTTCCAGCGGATTCTGCGTGGCCAGCACAAAGAAGGGCTGCTGCAAGATATGCGTCGAGCCGGCGGCGGTGACGCTGCCTTCCTGCATGGTCTCGAGCAGTGCGCTATGCGTCTTTGGCGTCGCGCGATTGATTTCATCGGCCAGGAGGAGCTGGGTGAAAATCGGTCCGCGGCGGAACTCGAAGTTGTAACGGCCGTCCGGTCCGGCGGTCATCACGTTCGTGCCGACGATGTCCGCGGGCATAAGATCGGGCGTAAATTGGATGCGACGAAAATCCAGCGTGAGCGCGCGGGCGAGTGTCTTCACCAGCTCCGTTTTGCCGAGCCCAGGCACACCTTCGAGCAGCACATTGCCGCCGGCCACGATCGCGGTGAGCACGCCTTCCACCACCCGTTGCTGCCCAACGATGACCGTCCCCACCGCCTCACGCAGTCTTTGAAAATCCGTCCGGAATTGCTGGGCCTCGGCCTGAAGTTGAGTGGGGTCGCTCATAGTGGGGATCCTTCCAGAAGTTACCGGACGACGCGATTCATTTCGCTGGGCGCAGAAGACGCTCGGAGACGATGATCGCCTCCTGTTCCATCGGTGCGGCGGGATAGCCAATGGTCAGGCATTCGTGCAGATACTGGCGCAGAAATTCGAGCACACTGCCGCGGCGCTCATACTGGCCGGTGTGGACGAGCTCGTGGGCGATCAACCGGCGGTCATTGCTCTGATCGTTGCGGATGAAGATGCCGTAGCGCAGCGTGAGTCCGGCGGTGTAGGGGCTGATCAAACGCGCCGCCTCTCCTGCCGCGCGGAGAACCGGATGTTCCGGCGTGGGAATGGATGGGACATAGCAAAAAGGCGGACCCGCTCCGGACGGGTCACGCCGACGGACCCGCGCGTCGGCGATTTGGGAAGACGTCAGCGGCACGCCTGAGGCGAGGATGTGCTTTTCCTGCTCCTCCGCCCAAGCGGTCGCCAGCGGCAGGATTTGTTCGAATCGTTCAGGGGTGAGAATGCTGTCGTTCATGGATCGGGAACCATCCTATCAGCGATGAACAATACGGTAAACATTGCCACTACAGACGCGGGTATTTTCACGACATGAGGTGGCTTTTGGAGAAACCGATTTCCGAGCAGGAAAACGCCTGCGGCGTATAGGAGGAATAGGAAGTATAGGACCGATCGGAGTCTGATCACTCCCTATACCGGTAGCATCTTCGCAGTATCCACCGGGTAGCTGTCGTATTTGTTATAGAGCGTGAGATAGTCCTCCGGGTTGATCGGGTCCGCCGCCAGGATCTGCTGCAGGCCGTAGAAGAAACCTTCGCGCTTTTGCGCCGGATTGAAGATGAGCGTGGTCACGGCTCGCGCGGATGAGCGATTGGCGAAGGCGTGGGGCGTCAAGCGCGGGAGGTAGATCACCGAGCCGGCGGGCGCTTCCACTTCGGTATCGCCGTGCTGCACGGTAAGCACCCCTTCGGTGACGATGAACGTCTCGTCCATAAACCGATGATAATGCAGCCGGGCGCCGATCCTGCCGGGCGCGAGCTCGATTTCGTAGACGCCCAACTGATCATTGGAAATGGCGCTCGTGACTTTGAGGGTGATCTTCGATCCGCCCATTTGCAGGATTTCGCCCTGGCCAGGTTGGAAGAGGGTCGCGTGGTCTTTCAACACATCTTCGAGGAACGGATTTTTCGACGGGGTGCTCATATCAGTCTTTTCCAATACGCAGCTACTTCCACGTGAGGACGGCAACGCCGCCCAGAATGAGCCCCGCGCCACAGGCCGTCTTGGGCGTGAAAGGTTCGTGGAGCAGCACGAAGGCCAGCACCAGGGTGACGATGATGCTGCCCTTATCGACCAGCGCGACGAAGGAGACCGTGCCGGTTTTCATGGCACGGTAGTAGAAGATCCACGAGAGCGACGTGGTGAGTCCGCTCAGCGCGAGGAGCAGCAGATCGCGTGGACGGGCCGCGGCCAGCGCAGCCCCGGGACGACCGGAGGTCCAGATGAAGGCATTGGCGACAATGAGGACAAAGACGACGGCCGTGCGCAACGCAAGGCTGACATCGGGCCCGAGCGTCTTCATACCGCTCTTGGCGAGGATCGAGGTGAGGCCGGCGAAGACGGCAGCGAGGATGGCTTGGATTTTCCAGGGTTCCATGGCGGCTTATTTTTGGTCTTGGTCCCGTTTGCGCTTGCGCGCCAGGAGACGTTCGGTGGTGGAAATGGATTCGCCGGCATCACTCGGCTTTGCTTCCGGCGCGGCAGGTTTCGGGATGGATGGAGGGGCCGATTTGAGCGGCGGTTTGGCGATCGGTTTTGATGCGGGCTCGGGAGTCGTGGCGAGAGTTGCTTCGACGCGGCGTTTGCGGCCAAGCAGCGCGCCCATGGTCGCGGTGGAATCCTCGGACTTTTTGCCAAAGCTAAACCAGCCGCGAATCACCATCCAATCGAGCTGCACGCGGCGCACAGCGACATCGATCGGCAACAGGCAGGCGAGGAAGATGAGCAACCAATCGAAGACCGGCTGGGTGCTTTCGCGGGTGTGCCGTTCCGGGTGATAGAGATCGGTGGTCGCAGGATCGAGCACGCGTCCGCCGGTGCGCGCAGCGATCTGCTGGAGCAACTGCGGATTGCTGCGGAAACTGAGATATTCCGGGGAATAAGGAACGGCGAATCCGCCGAAAAGTTGTTCCGGCTCGCCGTTCTTCGCGGCGCGTCCGGTGGCCGCGATGGAGACCTGATAGCGGCCTTTGCCGGAGAGTGGGAATTGCGCCTGGTAACGGCGCGAGCCGGTCTGCCGCAGCGGCAGGTCAAGAGCATCGCCCCGCGGACCGGTCACGCGGGCGACCACTTCGAGAAACGCTTCGTCCTTGGCGAAATCTTCGACGGAGATGATGCCGTTGTTGCCCGTGGCAAACGTATTCAAGCGCAAATCATTCGGTTGCTCGACGCGCGAGACCTGTTGCGCCAGCTGCTTCACAAAGGCGCGATACTTGTCCCACCCGAGCCAGTCCTGGGCCCACGACTGACCGAGATCGCTCGTCCACGCCGCCGTGCTGCCGAGACCGAAACGCCAGATGGAAAGCAGCGGGTCGAGTTGGTCGGGCGCTTGCTTGTCGGGCGGCACGCGCAACACCGTGCTCGCCCGCGGCTTCGCGGTGGTCAGCACGTAACCCCGCAGCGGCGGCATTTGGTCGATGCCTTTGAGCACCGGCGAAGGAAAATCCACCTCGGGCGTGAAGGTCTTGTTCTGCAACATCGAGCGCTTCAGCGTCTTCGCTTCCTTGATGAAAATGCTCGGCAGCGCGGCGGGATCTTCCGGGAAATAATAACGCCCACCGGTCTGCTGCGAGATGGCCTGCATGATGGAGATGTCACGGCCGCCGTGCGGGTTGATCGCGATCATCGAGACGCTGATCTTGGAATCGACAAACGATTGCACGAGCGCCGGTGTCGGCGGTGAGGGATCGCCATCGCTAATGACGATGAGGTGCTTGAGCGCGGCGTCGCTCTGCTGCAGCCCGGTGAGCGCGAGTTGCATGGGCGTGTGGAAATCGGGCATGTCGCCGGGTGTGGCGGCATTGATGAGCGGGACGAGCTTGTCGTACTCCGAGACAGGGGTGAGCGGGAAAACCCAGTTGTAACCATTCTGTGCACCCCAGGCGTAGTCGATGAGTCCCACTTCATCCTGCGCGCCGAGCACACGGATGGCTTCCTTGGCGATGCGCTTGGCCCAGGTGTTGCCCTCGGGGAATTCGCAGGTGTGCAGGATGATCGCGAGGGCGCCTTTCGGGAGCACCTTCTTCTGCTTCACATCCATCTCCACGGGCAGCGCTTCCTCGATCGGCGTGCGATGATAGCCGCCGGGGCCGAAGCTCTGCGGGCCGCCGAGCATGATCAAACCGGCGCCGTGATGATAGACCGCATCGCGCAAGGCCTGGAGCTGCGGAGCGTCAAAGGCATCCGCCGAGGCATTGGCCATGATGATGAGATCGTAGGGCAGCAGCGCCGTGGCCTCCCGCGGGATTTCGTAAGCCATGCGCACTTGCACGATCCGTTCGCTGGCCTTGAGCGCGGCCACCAGCGGCTCCCAATCGCGGGTGTCGCTCTTCGTATCGGTGAGCAACAATACCTGGCCCTCGCCGCGCAGATACAGATCGCCGATGGCGATGTTATTCTCCGCCCAGCCGTCCTCACCCGGCGGCACATCGATCGTCGCCGCGTATTCATAGTAGCCGGGCTCGCGCAGGTAGAGCGGCAGGGTGAAGCGATTCTTGCCGGCGTTGTAGTCGACTTCCTTTTCGAAGATCTGTTTGCCGTTCTCACGCAGGCGCAGCGTGCCGTGGCCGGCGGCGAGCGAATCGAGCAGCACGCTGGCTTCGTAAGTTTCGCCCGCCTTGACCACACGCGGAAGATCGAGGCGCTCGAGCCACACCTCCTTGTCGTAGGAAAAAGCCACCGGCAGGACGTCCACCGCCACGCCGCGCGCTTTCAGTTCGTCGACCTTGGCCAGCGCGCTGCCTTCGGTTTCATTGCCATCGGTGATGAGGACGATGCGGCCCTGGTGTTCCTCGGGGAGCATGGCCGCGGCGAGGCTCATGGCCTGACCGAGATCGGTGCCGTCCTTCGCCACGCGGGAGTTGATCGCTTCAAATGGGAAACTGGAGCGCGGCGGCAATTCCACCGCGGCGTCGCGCCCGAAAACGACCAGGCCGGCTTCGTCCTTCTGCGGCTTCGTCGTGGCCGTTTGCATGATCCAGTTCAGCGCCTGATCGCGCACCTTGCTGCCCATGGAATCGGAAACATCAAGCGCGTAGACCACGGAAAGCACATCGCTGCGGCGGACCGCGCGCGGTTCGGCGAGGAGCAGGATGAAGACGGCGATCATCATCAGCCGCACGAGCAGCGCCACGACCGCGCGGCCGCGCGAAAGCCCCGCATTGCCCGCGTGATGCAACCACCATACCCAGGGCATCACCACGGCGAGATAAAACGCCGGACGATAGGAAAACCGAAACCATCCGCGCCATTCCGCGAGAACGCAGCCCACTCCGAAAATCACCAGAAACAGCAGCAGCGGCAGCAGCGCGCCGAAGGTAACCGGTCGCCGGGCTCGGGGGAACAGGATGCGCAGCGGGTTCATAGCTGCAGGGAAACGATGCGCCGGTTTTTGGTATCGGCGATGCGCAAACGCATGTGGGAATCGATGGTCAGCCCCCAGGGTGTCGAGAATTCGCCTTCGCCGCCACCGGTGTGGCCGTAGCGTCCCAGTAGACGGCCATCCGGGCTCACCTTGGTCAGCCGGCCGCCGCCGTATTCGATGATGTAGAGCTCGCCATCACCACCGGCGGCGATGTCGTAGGGCAGATCGAAGTCGAGTGGCGGCTGGCCCGGCGCACCGAGCACGCCGACATATTGGCCGCCGTCGGAATAGATGAGCACGCGATTGTTCACCGCGTCGGTGATGTAGATTTTGCCCGCGAGCCAGGTGAGGCCGGAGGGCCGCTGGAATTGTCCCGGTCCAGTGCCGAAGCTGCCGAAGCTGGTGACCCACTGGCCCTCACGGGTGAATTTCTGGATGCGATCATTCCCGCCGTATTCGCAGACGTAGAGGTTCTCCTCGGGATCCTTGCAGATGCCGACGGGATAGATGAACTCGCTGTTTCCCTTCCCCTGCTGGCCGATGTTTTTCAGCCAATTCCCGTCGGCGTCGAACCACACGACGCGATGGTAATGCGTGTCGCAGACCACGACGCGGCCATCGCGCAAGACGACGATGCCCTCGGGCTTGCCGACCTTCACATCGAGCATGTGCCACTGGCGCTTGAGCCTGCCATCGGCGCCATAGATGAGCACGCGCCCGGCGGTGTCGAGGGAAGCGATGTCGTCGCCCAGGCCAGTGGCAAGGCTGCGCGGTGTGGGCAGCATGGGGCCTTCCGGCGGGAGCTGCCAGACGCGCCAGTCGCGCGGGGTAAGGGTCGCGGCCGCCTGGCGATGGCAACCGGTGAGGAAAAAGAGCAGCGTGAGGCAGAGCAGCGCGGTGAGCTGGACGAATTTGCCCGCCCGGAATTCATCCCGCGCCGGCCGATGGAAAAAGGTGCGCGTGGCATTGCTCGGCACGTGGCGCAATTCGATCTCCGCGCAGGAACCACGGAAGTGCGAGGCCTCGACGCGCAAGGCGCCGGTACTCACGGACTCGATCACCAATTGTTCAGGACGCAGGCAGCGATTGGTGGGGATTTGGGCGCGCAACCAGCGGCGCGCTTCCGGCGGCGTGAACCAATTGCCGGCGCCGAGATATCCCATCAGCTCTTCATCGGGCGGCTCGGTGTAGAGCGCGGCCACCGGCCCGGCGTGCATCACGCGTCCGGCGCGAAGGCAGATGGCGTGTTGCGCTTCGCCCACGGCGGTCTCGGGGGTGTGGGTGGAAAAGACGAGCGACGTATGCGTCCTCGCGAGGTGCTCGCGAATGACGCGCCAGTACTTACCCACGCGCGCGGGATCCACGTGAGCGAGCGGCTCATCCATGACGAGCACGTCCGCTTTCGTCGCCAGCGCACGGGCTACCGCGAGGCGGGATTGTTCGCCTTGGGAAAGCTTGGGCGGACGCGCGTCACGCTTTTCCGCGAGATCGAAGGCAGCGAGCAGCGCGTCGTTGCCTTCGCTCGAACCACGGGCGATTGCGAGATGCTCCAGTGCGGTGCAATGCGGCCACAGCCCGCCATTCTGCGGCACCCAGGCCACGCGTGGCGTGCCCTCAATGGCACCGCCTTCGGGGCACTCAAAGCCGACGAGCAGGTTGAGCAGAGAGGTCTTCCCGGCGCCCGACCAACCGATGACCGCCGTTGCGCCGGGAGAAATGGTCGCCGAGACCGCGCGCAGCCGCGCTGGGCCAAGCGAAACGGCATCGAGTTGCCAGAGGGAATCAGCGACCATGCCCGCGTGCATAGAGGCGCCATGCCGTGCCGGTCAACAGCAGAACCAAAATCGGGGTGGCAAAAGCCGCGAGCATCATCGCGGAAAGGACCGCGGTCTGGCCGTAGTGGGCGAGATTGTGCAGGCGGACGAAGACGGGCGTGAAGCCGGTCGGGGCCAGAATCGACGAGGCGGTGAAATCGAAATAGGCCCAGCAAAAGAGGATGCCGGCAGCCATGGCGCGCGGCCGTGTTTCCATTTGCCAAAGCAGCCGGCGGCTGCCGGTCTGCCGGGCGATGTGCAGAGCCGGCGATGGTTGCAACCAGAGCGCGCCGAGCAGCAGCGCGAGCGGGAGCAGGAGCAGGGTGAGCGCGATGGCGAGGGGCAACGGCGTGTCGTAGAGAGCGCGGAGCAGCGGGAGCTGGAAGAGCGTCAGGAGGAGCAGGGAGATGATCAGCGCACCGAGGAGGCCGGGTGTAATCACGGCGAGTTGGAAGACGGGAGATTGGCGGACCCAGGCGGCGATGGTGGTGGCGGCCACAGCTGCGACCACCGCGAAGACCACGCTGGCGGCAAGTTGTCCGCCGAGGACGAAGTTCTCCAGCAGACTCGGAATGCCGGTGATGGCCTGGCTGGTGACAATCAACAGCGGGATCAGCGAAATGAACCCAGCGGAAAACGTGAGATAGGCCCAGGGCATCCGGCCGGCCCGGGACGTCGGCTCCTCGTGCACGCCAGGCAGATCGCGTTTCGCGAAAGCGATGGCGATGAGGACGCCGAGTTGGACGATGAGCGGCCGGGCCGCGAGCTTCAGTGTGGCTCCAAGCGCATAGCCACCGACCTGCGCATCGAAGACGGCCATGGTCCACGTCTTCACGCCCCACAGCGAAGCCAGTTCGAAATCGGCGAAGGCGAGGAGGAAGACCAGGCCACCGGCAATCCACGGAGCGTGCCCCGCCGCGCGCAGATGAAAACGGAAGCGGGTCCAGCGATCGGGCGGTGCGAGAATTCGAAAGACATGCCGCCCTTCCGGCGAAAGCGGCGAAGGCAGCAGCGTGCGCAACACCACCGCCACGGGAATGAGCTTGAGCGCGAGGACAACGATATAGAGCGTCTCGTGTCCCCAAAACGAGACGAGCAACGCCATGGCGAATTTCGAAAATGCGTAGCTGACGAGCAACGGCGGCGTGAAGAATGGCGCGAGGAGCAACAGCCACGCGACCACGCCCGCGCGGCCGCGCTGGGCGATAAGCCACGGAGCCAGCGGCGCGGATACCACAACGGCCAGCAACGCGATGAAAAGGGCGCGGGCCAGCGCCAGTGCGGTTTGTGCCTCGATGCTCACGGTGCGTAGATCGACTTGAGCCACGCCAGGCATTCCTTCCGGGCCGCGCCGAGTGACGAAAGACTTTCTCCATCGCGCGCCGCTAGCGCGAGTTCGCGGACTTCGGGAGAGAGCTTTTCCACGGGCACCGGGCCGAGCGGAATCTGCCGCGACCGGGAATTGGCCAACGCGAGCTCCGTTTCCTCGCTCAAGAGGAAGTCGACGAGTTGGCGCGCGGCCCGCTCGTGTTTCGCCCCGCGAATGATGGCGACCGTATTGGGAATGCAGATCGTCCTGCCATCATCCAACCGCACGGGAGCCATCGCCACTGGCTTGCCGTCATCCTTTGCCTCGAAGAAATCGTCGGTATCCGAAAAGCCCGCGTAGCAGGCGCCTTCCGCGACGGCATCCTTCACCGCCGCATTGCCATCGACTTCTTTCACTCCGCAGCGTCGCCAGTCGGCATGCCACGTCTTGAGCTTGTCGCCACCCCAGAGGTGCCAGAGCAATGTGTAATGGGTGAGCGTCGTGCCATAGAGCGGCTTGGCAATGGCCACGCGCGACAGATCGCTGTCGGGCAACAGGCCGGTGATGTTCGGCGGGGTCGTGCCGATCTTCGCGGTGTTGTAAATCACCACGCGCAGTCGCGCGGCGAAACCGGCCCAGCTTCCATCCGCCGCCTTGAACGCCGCGGGAATGCGCGCGTAGCCGGGTCCTTCATACGGTTGCAACAGCCCACGCTCCTGCAGATCAAGCATGCCAAGCAACTCGTTGTTCCAAAAGACATCGCAGCGCGGCGCATCTTTTTCGCGCAGGATCAGCTCGGTGAGGCCGAGCGACTTCGTGGCTTCAGTATCGAAGCGAATGGCCAGCGGGATGCCGGTGCGCTTTTCGAAATCGTGCAGGATCTTCTCCGCGTAAATGGCGTCGTGCGCGCAGTAGACGACCAGTTCGCCGCGGTGCGCCGCGCGCCACCACCAGCAAACGCCGAGCACGAGCACGGCCACGAGCGCGATCAGCGCGACACGATTCCTCATTTCTTTTCCGGCAGGGTATCGAAGTACTTCTTGATGGCGTCGTGATAGCCGGGCGGCACCTGCTCGGCCTGCAACGCTTCACTGACTCCTTGTTTCACTCCGCGCACCGCGTCGCGGAATTGCTCCGCGCGCGCTCCACTCTCGCCGACGTCCTTGGTCTTCCACTCGAGCAGCATCTTTCCATCGGTGAGCATCGCCGGCGATTTCTCCGACTTGAAACTGGTCTTCACCGAATCGTCCTCCGGCCGCCTGGCGCCATTGCCGATGCCGCCTCCCCGGCCTTGAGCGCCCTGTCCATCCGGGTCGGCCTGTTGCGCGGTCAATTCCGCCATCTTCTCGGCGAAAAGCTTCGCGTAATCCTCCGCGCTCATCCCGTCCTTGCCATTGGCGCCATCGAGCTTGCCGGCGGCGGCGAGCTTTTTGGCCATCTGCAAACTCTTGAGCGCATCCTCCAGCGATTTCCCGTCCTTCATGGATTGCGCGAGTTGCTCGAGCTCCTGCTTGCTGAGGTCGAGGGATTTCATCGCGTCCTGCGTAGCTTCCTGCGCGAGGTCGCTCAACTTGCCGGCATCGAGCTGCGCCAGCGCGCGGTTCAGCGCGTCGTCGACGTTGGGCGATTTCACGATGTCCTTCATCGCCTCGGCAAACTGGCTGAGCTTGTGCGCGAGTTCTTCCTGCGCGGCGCGTTTCTCCGCGGAATCCGGCATCGCGGCCACCTTGGCGAGCGCGTTGCGCAGTTCGGCCAGTTGTTTCTGGATGCCGGAGAGATCGCCCTTCTGCAATTGCTCGCGCCATTCGTTGCGCTCCCTGGCATTCATCTGGCCGAAGCTCTGTGCCGATTTATCGAGCGCCTGCTTGAGCTGATCGTTGTTCACCTTGCGCCAGAGCTCGCCGAGTTCGCGCTGCTCATCGGCGAGTTGCTTCAAGGCCTCGTCCTTGTTCTCCGGCTTTGCGTCCTTGAAAGTCTTGTCGAGCCTGGCCAGCGCCTGCTGCATCTGCGCCGACTGCTTCTGCGTTTCCTCGGCGACGGCTTCCGCGCGCAAGGCCGTGAGCTTGCGCTCTTCCTGCAGCTTCTGTTGCTGCTGCGCGATTTTCTGCCGTTGCTCCAGCTTGTGAAAAGGATCGAGCCGCGGCGACCAACGGAACGCCGCGGCGACCAGCAACGCGGCCACGAAGATTTGCAGCGCGCCCGCGGTCCAGCGAAACGGCAGCATCTTCGCCAGGTCGATCCCCGGCGCCCGCTGTTCAGCTTCGCCCTGGACGACGGGGAGAAACGCACCGGCGCTATCCGCCGGCAACACAGCGGATAAAAACAGGTCCTTCGTCCCAGCGCGCGAATCGACCAACCGCGCGACGCGCTGCTCCGCCGGACGGCGAATGCAGAGCAACGCGACGACGAAGGCCGCGCCACTCAACGAAATGAGCGCGACCAGGGAAAAGCGATCGGGCAAAAGCCCCAGCAATCGCGACGCCGCGAGGTAAGCGAGAAACAGCGCAGCCGCCGCGAGCAGCGCCCAGCGCAGCCAGCGACCAAACGACGCCAGCATCATGCGGACGGCGGCTCGCCGGAGCAATCGCTGGGTCTGACTCATACCTCCACAGCTAAGCCTCGCGGCCCCCGGGCGGCAATGCCGAAGAATGGCCGCCCGGGAGCGTCCGGTAATCCACCCGCTCCGACCACAAAGCGTAATTTCCGCATCGCTCCGACAACGCAGGTGTGATTCCCTGCCGCACTCGCATCTTTCCACCGTGATTATCTACTTCGTCGAAACCGAGGAGGCTGAGCAGGAATACTACTCCGACCAACTGTCGGCGCATGATCTGCGTTTTGTCTCGCAGCTCGGCGAAGTCGGTGACGACGCCGAGGCGATCTCGATTTTCATCAACTCGCGGATCACGTCCAAATTCCTCGAGACCCATCCGCGGCTGCGCTTCATCGCCACGCGTTCGACGGCCATCGACCATTTCGATCTGCCCGCCTGCCGCGAACGCCAAATCACCATTTCCAATGTGAACGACTACGGGTTCACCACCGTGGCCGAGCATACTTTCGCCCTCATCCTCGCGCTTTCCCGCCGGCTGCGGGAAGTGATGCTGGCGCCGAAAGGCGGCGCGTTTTCCTACGCGGCGAATCGCGGCTTCGATCTGGCGGGTAAGACCATCGGCATCATCGGCATGGGGCGGATCGGGCAACGCGTCGCGGAACTGGCCCACGCCTTTCGCATGACGGTGCTGGCTTACGACATCGATCATCCCACGAAGCTGGAGCAGACCCTGGATTTCAAATTCGTCGAGCTCGACGAGGTGTTGCGCGAGGCGCAGATCCTCACCCTGCACGCGCCGCTCACCGCGGAGACGTATCACATTCTCAATCGCCAGACGTTCGCCAAATGCCGGCCTGGCGTGCTCGTGGTGAATACCGCGCGGGGGGCGCTGATCGATGCGCAGGCCTTGCGCGAGGCGCTCGATTCCGGGCAGGTGGGCGGGGCGGGACTGGACGTCCTGCAGGATGAACGCGTGATGCGCCAGTCCTTCTCAAACATCATCGCAGCGGACATCGTGCAGCACCTTCGTTCCGATGCCACGGCCTACGATGCGCGCGATGCCGATCGCGTCCGGGAATTACAGGAACTGATGCTTGGCGACGCCCTGCTTTCAAAAAGCAACGTCGTCTTCACCCCGCATGTCGCTTTCAATAGCGTGGAAGCGGTGGAGCGCGTGCAGCAAGTGACGGTAGAGAACATCACCGCGTTTGTCGCCGGCGGGCCGATCAATCTCGTTCCCTAGGGTCAAATCCAACTACAACCTGCGGTGCGATTTGTTTTACGGCATCTATGATGCTATAAAGTAAATGTGATGTTTGGCTGGCTTAAAATAAGAAAAGCTAAGTCGACGTCGCTGGCGGCGACGGAAGTAGGGCATCTTCTGGAGCCACCATCGGACGCCGGAAATGGGGGAATCGCCATCGATTCGGATACCGTCGCCCCCCATCCTCTCCTGGCTCTCCTGCCTCGTGGCACTCTGGATCGGCTCCTGACCGATTCCGCGGTATCCGAATACCCGAAGGGAACCGTGGTCTTCCACCAAGGCGAGGCGTGCGATGCGATTTATCTGATTCTCAGCGGGCGTTGTGAAGTACGCAAATATGAGACCCCGAATCCCACGCCAGAGGGCGCACGCGATGAAAGGGAATTTGTCGTGGAAACAGTGGCTGGCCCCGGGGATTTGCTGGGTGACCGCGCACTGCTGAACCATGTGCCTCACCGGCGGACGGTGGTCGTGGCCACGCGGGCGATCCTGCTGCGGATTCCGGCGGCGGAATTGGAGGGGATTTTCGCCAAGGATCCGAGCGTCGCCGGAAGATTTTCGCGGGGCGTGGTGGAATGGCCGCGGGCGTTGCGCAACGGCAAGGCGCGAGAGGAAGCAGGGGTGCGGCGGGTGGTCTCGATTTTGCCGCTGACTCCCCCGGCTCGATGCGGAAAAGACGGTTGAGCTGCCTCGGCACGGCCCTGCATCACCTCACCAATCAACGGACACTCCTCGTCCGGCTGAGCCGCAACGACGGTGTGGCGGTGCCGTCATTTCCGACTCCCGATGCCAATTTCGGTTCGGAATTCTTCTTCGCCCGCCACGTGCAGAGCCGTGGAGAGGAGGCCGACGAACTCCATCTGCGCATGGAGAGCGAGCCACAGGAAAGGGCGGTCATCGCGGCCCTCATCAGCCATTGCGCGCGGCATTACGATTACGTGCTGCTACACCTGCACCCGGAGCTGCCCTCGGCCATCACCATCCAGGCGCTGATCGAGTCCGATCTCGCCTACGTGTTCCTGCAACCGAGCACGCAAAATCTCTACGACTTCCGCCTCCTCCTGCACGAAGCGTGCGACCGCACTCACGGCACCTGCTGCCACATCAAAGCGATCCTCTGCGCGGAGGAATCCATCGCCGCCCCGGAATTCCATGCGCTCTTGAAAGAGCTGGGGCATCCGCCGCATTCGGTGATGCGCGGGTTTCCGCTGCGCAACGAGGGCTCGTGGGCGGATCACCGCTTCGATCTGCATATCAACCGTCTCGCCCGGGAGATCGCGCGATGCCGAATCGGGCTGGCGCTTTCCTCGGGCGGCGCGAAAGGGCTCGCCCACATCGGCGTCATCCAGGTGCTGGAGGAAAATGGCATCGAAGTCGACTGCATCGCGGGTTCGAGCATGGGCGCGTATGTCGGCAGCATCTGGTCCTACGGATTGGACGGAACCCAGTTGGAGAAAATCGCCCGCGAACTGGAAGGTCGCTGGGGCCTGCTGCGGCTCGTCGATCCCGTCATTCCGCCGCGGCGCGGCTTCATCCGCACCCGCCGCACGGTGGCGCGGCTGCGCAAATCGATCGGCGACGCGCATTTCTCGGACTTGATTCGCCCCCTGCGCGTACTCGCCACGCGGCTCGATACGCTGGAGCGCGTGGTCTTTTCCACGGGCGAGGTGGCCGGGGCGGTCGACGCCAGCATCGCCATCCCGGGCGTGTGCGTGCCGGTCACGCTCGATGGGGAGATCTACATCGATGGCGGCATCGCCGATCCGCTCCCGGTCGATGTGCTCATGGAAATGGGCATCGAACGCATCATCGCCGTGAACGTCATCCCCACTCCCGAAAAGCTGCGCTACTGGCTGGACAGTGGTCGCGAGCTCAACGGTCGCGAAAAGCCGCCCACCGCCTTCGGCCGTTTCCTCCATCAACACTTCGACTACGGCGCGCACGGCAACATTCTCGACACCATGATGTGTGCGATCAACGGCGCCCAAACCCGCGTGGCCGAAGCCTCCGCGCGCGAGGCCGACCTCGTGGTACGCCCGCTGGCCAGCGACGCCCTGTGGCACGACTTCACCCGGCCCAAGAAATACATCGCCCTCGGCCGTGCCGCCGCCGAAGCCCAACTTCCCGAGTTACTCCGACTCGCGAAACCCAACACCTATGAAAAAGCCATCACCCCGTTGGCCGTCACACCCCCGCTCGCTGCATAGCTGGCAACTCGCCCGGTTGCGCAGCTATCTGCGCGACACCGTGCTCCCCTTCTCGGCGCACTACCGGCGAATGTTTGCCAAGGAAAAACTCTCCCCCGATCAACTCCGTTCCGTCGACGACCTGCGACGGATTCCCTTCACCTCGAAGAGCGATTTCCTCCCCGGCAGTGACGGCAGCGATCCGGTACGGGACTTTGTCCTCGTACCGGATCGTGCCGTCCTCTCGCGGCGGCCCTCGACCATCCTGCGGGCGCTGCTTCACGGGAAGGCGAGCGTGGCAGAAGGCTTCGAGCGGGAATTTCGTCCGCTATTGCTGACCAGCACCACGGGGCGCAGCGCGGAGCCGGTGCCCTTCGTCTACACCGCGCAGGATATTGAGAATCTGAAAGTCGGCGGCGCACGCGTCTATGAAGTCTGCGGAGCGAACCGCGAAATGCGCATGATGAATATGTTCCCATTCGCACCACACCTGGCGTTCTGGATTACGCATTATGGCGGCGCGGAATTCGGGACGTTCGTGCTCGGCACGGGCGGAGGCAAGGTCATGGGCACCGAGGGCAACATGCGGCTCATGAAAAAGATCAAACCGGATGTGCTCGTCGGGATGCCCACCTTCCTCTACCATCTCCTGCTGGGCGTGGTGAAGGAAGGGATCGAGCTGCCCAACTTGCAAAAGATCGTGCTCGGCGGCGAGAAGGCGCCCTCCGGCATGCGGCGTAAATTGCGCGCGCTGGCCCAGCAAATGGGCGCGCCGAAGATCGACGTCTTGCGCAGCTACGGTTTCACCGAGGCGAAGATGGCGTGGGCGGAATGTCCGTTCGACGAGAACGCGGGTTCGGCGGGCTATCATATTCACCCGGATATGTCGCTGATCGAGATCGTCGATCCGAAGACCGGCGAACCGCGCGGCGAAGGCGAGCCGGGCGAGATCGTCTTCACGCCGCTGATGGCGCGCGGGTCGGTGGTCCTGCGCTATCGCACGGGCGATTGCACCGATGGCGGGCTCTTCTACGAGCCGTGTCCATTCTGCGGACAACAGATTCCCCGCCTCGTCGGCGAGATCTCGCGCAACTCGGAAATCCGCGAACTGCAGATCAACAAAATCAAGGGCACGCTGGTCGACTTCAACCGGCTCGAGCACGTGCTCGACAACGTGGATCACGTGGGCACCTGGCAGCTCGAGTTGCGCAAGCATCACGACGATCCGCTCGACGTCGACGAACTCGTCCTGCACGTCGCCAAGGCGGATGAATACAGCGATGCGCAGCTCCGTCAGATGTTGGATGAGCGTTTTGCCAGCGAGGTGGAGGTGCACCCGAACCGCATCGAGTTTCACAGCGAGGACGAGATGAAAACGCTGCAGGGCACCGGCACCCAACTGAAGGAGCAACGCATCGTCGACCATCGTCCCGGAGCCAATGGGAACGGCGCGGCCAACAAGGCCGGAAGTGAACGGAAAAGCGAACTTAGCGGACAAACCCAACAATGATTGCGCAGAACCTTTTTTGCTCACGGATCGGACTTCGTGAGTATACTGTGAGGTGTAGTTATGAATGAACGCATGGTCATCGTCGATGGCGTGCGAACGCCCTTCTGCAAGATGGGCACGGATCTCGCCACCTTCCCGGCCGACGACCTCGGCCGCATCGCAGTCAATGCCCTGCTCACCCGCACCGGCCTCGATCCGGCGCTGGTCGATGAAGTGATTTTCGGCTGCGTCTCGCAACCGGCGGAAGCGGCCAACATCGCGCGGGTCATCGCCCTGCGCGCCGGCATTCCGCAATCGGTGCCGGCCGCCACGGTGCATCGCAATTGCGCCTCCGGCTTCGAATCTTTCACCACCGCTTACGAGCGGATGTGCGCCGGCCGCGGCTCGGTCTATATCGTCGGCGGAGCGGAGAGCATGTCGCATGTGCCCATGCTCTTCCAGGAAACAACCGCGCAGAAATTCACCGACCTCGCGCGCTCGAAAACGACCGCCCAAAAAGTCTCCGCCCTCGCGTCGTTTCGCGTGGGAGATTTTGAACCGCGCGCCGGCCTGAAGCTCGGCCTCACCGATCCGGTTTGCGGATTGAACATGGGCGAGACCGCGGAATTGCTGGCCAAGGAAAACGAAATCACCCGCGAGCAACAGGACGCCTTTGCGCTGCATTCCCATGAAAAGGCTATCGCCGGAGAGGCAAAGCTCAGTGAGGAGATGTGCCCGGTCTACGTGAACGGCAAACCGCTGCTCAAGGACAACGGGCCGCGCGCCAATCAATCGATGGCGATTCTCGGCGGTCTGAAACCGGTCTTCGAAAAATACGGCACGGTCACCGCGGGCAATTCCTCGCAAATCACCGATGGCGCCGTCGCGCTGCTGGTCATGACGGAATCGCGCGCCCGTGAACTCGGCTATACGCCGCTCGGCGTGCTCGTCGGTTACGCTTATGCGGGCACGGATCCAGCGCGCATGGGACTCGGTCCCGTCGCCGCCATCGAAAAGCTGGGCAAGTCGAACAGCCTCACCCTCGCGGATGCCGATCTCATCGAGATCAACGAAGCCTTTGCCGCCCAGGTGCTGGCCGTGCTCCAACGGCTGAAACCCGAAGTGCCGCCGGACAAGTTGAACGTCAATGGAGGGGCCATCGCGCTCGGGCATCCGGTCGGCGCGACCGGCGCGCGGCTCGTTCTGACCAGCTTGAAAGAACTCGCCCGCCGCAACGCGAAGCGCGCGCTCGTTTCGCTCTGTGTCGGCGGCGGACAAGGAGGGGCCATCTGGCTGGAAAGGATTTAAGCCATGACGAATATCCAACGCACCAATCTCGAGGAGGGAATCGTTGTGCTGAAGTTCGACCGGCCCGATTCGCCGGCGAACATCTTCGATTTCGCCACGCTCGATGAACTCGAAACGCAGCTCGATGAACTGGCCAAACCGGAAGCGGGCATCCGCGGCCTGATCCTGACCAGCGCGAAGTCCGGCATCTTCATGGCCGGCGCGGACCTGCATTCCATCCGCAAGATGAATCCCGAGGAGATGAAGAAGTTCATCCAACGCGGGCAGGACGTGTTCAACAAGCTCGCCGCGCTGACCTTCCCGACCGTGGCCGCCGTGCACGGTGCGGCGCTCGGTGGCGGCTATGAAGTGTGCCTGGCCTGCGACTGGCGGGTGGCTTCCAATGACAAGGCGACCAAGCTCGGTCTGCCGGAGACGAAGCTCGGCATCATTCCCGCTTGGGGCGGTTGCACGCGATTGCCGCGCTTGATCAGCGTGCCCAAGGCGCTCGACGTCATTCTCGGCGGCAAAGTGCTCTCGGCGAAGCACGCGTTGCGCATGGGCATGGTGGACGACATCGCCTCGCGCGAATATCTGCTGCCCGCCGCCCGGCGTTTTCTCAACCGCGGCAAACATCCCCACGGCTTCGCGCATTCAGTGCCGGTGAACGCGGTGGTAGATGCGGTCATCGCGCCTTCGGCCCGGAACAGTGTCCATCGCAAGACGCATGGTCATTATCCCGCGATCGACAAGGCGCTCGAAGTCGTGCTCAAGGGATCCGCTTCGTGGAATTTGCAGGACTCGCTGACCCGCGAGCGTGAAGCGGTTGGTGAGCTCATTGCCAGCGACACCACCCGCCAGTTGCTCAATCTTTTCTTCCTCCAGGAAAAGGCGCGCAAGTTCACCGTGCCGGGCGCTTCCCGCGATGGAAAGAAAGTCGCGCGCACGGCGGTGATCGGCGCGGGCATCATGGGCTCGGGCATCACGCAATGGCTGAGCTCGCACGGTTTTCCGGTCATTATGCGCGACGTGGATGCCGATCGCGTCGCGGCCGGGATGAGCAAGATCGCCAGCCTGTTTGCCTCGGGCGTCCGCTCGCACACTTTCACCGAGCACGATGCCCGCACCGCCATGGATCGCATTTCTCCGGCACCAGCCGAGGTCCCACTGACCAGCGTGGACATCGTCATCGAAGCCGCGGTGGAAAAGATGGAGATCAAGAAGAAGCTCTTCCAAAATCTCGATACGCTGGTCCGCGAGGACACGATCCTGGCAACGAATACCTCGGCGCTTTCGATCAGCGAACTCGCCGCCGTCACGCGCCATCCGAACCGCGTCGTCGGCCTGCACTTCTTCAACCCCGTCCACAAGATGCAGCTCGTGGAAGTGATCACCGGCCGCGATACCTCGCCCGATGTGGCCCAGCGCGCGGTGCACTTCGCGCAGAAGATCGGCAAGCTGCCCGTAGTGGTGAAGGACAGCCCGGGCTTCCTCGTGAACCGCATTTTGCTGCCCTATATGATCGAGGCGGCGACACTCTTCTGGCAGGGCGCGGAAGTCGAGGACATCGACGCGGCGATGCTTCATTTCGGCATGCCGATGGGACCGCTGCGCCTCACTGATGAAGTCGGCGTGGATATCGCGCTCGACGTCGCGCAGACGCTGGCCGCGGCTTTTCCCACGCGCATGACCGTGCCGGAGATCCTCTCCGTGATGATCAAAGACGGCCTGCTCGGCCGCAAGACCGGCAAAGGTTTTTACAAGCATCGCAAGGGCGCCGACGCCACGGTGAACCCCGAGGTCACGAAGCTGCGCCCGGCGGCTGGCTCGACTCCGCCCAACCGGGACGAACTCGAAATGCGCCTCGTATTGCTCATGGTCAACGAAGCGGCACGCTGCCTGGAGGAAGGCCTCGTCTCCGGCCCGGGCGACATCGATCTCGCGATGGTCATGGGCACCGGTTTCGCGCCTTTCCGCGGTGGTCCGCTGCGTTACGCCGACACCCTCACTTCGGCACAAGTCGCCGACGACTTATCCCGCCTGGCCGCCAACGCCGGTCCGCACTACACGCCCTGCGCCTTGATCCAGGACATGGCGAAAACCGAAAAGCGTTTTTACGACGATTAGCCCACCCAAATTATGAAGACTGAACCCGCACCCGCCAGCGAACCGACATCCGTCATCGACACTTCGAAAATGTCTCCCGAGCAGCGCGCGGCGCTGGAACTCACGGAGGCGGCTCGCGCGGAGACGCGCGATGGCTTTGTCAGTGGCCTGTTCATGGGCCGCTTCGATTTCGACACGCTCCATCCCTTCCCGGTGCAACGCACCGAGGACCACGATCAAGGCGACGCCTTCCTGCAACGGCTCAGCGATTTCCTGAGGGCCAAGGTCGACCCGGACGAGATCGATCGCACGGGCGAAATTCCGGATGAAGTCTTCGCTGGGCTCGGCAAGCTCGGCGCCTTCGGCATCAAGATTCCGGTGGAATACGGCGGGCTGGGTCTCTCGCAAACGAACTACTGCCGCGCGGCGATGGTCCTCGGCAGCTATTGCGGCAACCTGACCGCGCTGCTCTCCGCACACCAATCGATCGGCGTGCCGCAACCGCTCATCCTCTTCGGCAATGAAGAGCAAAAGAAACGCTGGCTGCCGCGCGTGGCCGCTGGTGAGGTTTCGGCCTTCGCGCTGACCGAACCGAAGGTTGGCAGCGACCCGGCGAAAATGGAGACCCGCGCGGAGCCGACCGAGGACGGCTCGCACTTCATCATCAACGGCGAGAAGCTGTGGTGCACAAACGGCGTGAAAGCGGGTGTCATCGTGGTCATGGCGCGCACCCCGGACAAGAACGGCCGCAGCCAGATCACCGCCTTCGTCGTGGACATGGACACGCCGGGTGTCGAAGTCGTGCGGCGCTGCCATTTCATGGGCCTGCGCGCGCTCTACAATGGCGTCGTGCGCTTTACCAATGTGAAGGTGCCGAAAGAGAATATCCTGCTCGCCGAGGGCAAGGGTCTGCGCGTCGCGCTGACCACGCTCAACACCGGACGGCTCACGCTGCCGGCGGCGTGCGTGGGGTTGTCGAAGCGTTGCCTGGAGATCGTGCGCACCTGGGCCAATGAACGCGTGCAATGGGGTTCGACCATCGGCAAGCACGCGGCCATCGCGGCCAAGATCGCGCGCATCGCCGCGGAGACCTTTGCCATGGAGTCGATGACGCTCTATGCGGCCAGCCTGGTGGATCGCGACAAGCATGCCGACGTGCGCCTCGAAGCGGCGATGTGCAAGCTGTGGGGCACCGAGCGGAGTTGGGAGCATGTGGATGAAACGATGCAGATCCGTGGCGGACGCGGTTATGAGACCGCGCAATCGCTGGCCGCGCGCGGGGACAATCCCGTGCCGATCGAGCGGTTGTTCCGTGATTCGCGGATTAACAAGATCTTCGAAGGCTCGAGTGAAATCATGCGGCTGTTCATCGCGCGTGAGGCGCTGGATCCGCATTTGAAAATCGGTGCGCCGATGCTCGATACCCGGCTGCCGTGGAAGGCGCGCGCGGGCGCGGCGGGACGTGCGGCGTGGCGCTATGCGCGGTGGTATCCGCAGCAATGGCTCGGGCCGCTGGCCGATACCGGCTTGCTGTTCTCGCATGTGAACTCGCGTATTGCCGGACAGGTTCGGTGGGCGGCGCGGGCTTCGCATCATCTGGCTCGCGAGCTTTTCCACGCCATGGCCATGCACGGCCCGAAACTGGAGCGCGAGCAGGTGCTGCTCGGACGCTTCGTCGATATCGGCACGGAGCTGTTTGCCATCGCGGCGACTTGCAGCCGGGCGGAAGCGCTCGGCACGAAAGAGGCACTGGATCTGGCGGACTTCTTCGCGCGGGGTTCGCGGCTGAAGATCGAGCAACTGTTCCACGATCTCCACAACAACACCGATTCTGTAGGATACCGCGTGGCCCAGAAGGTTCTCGCAGGGGAACACAAATGGGTCGAGGCGGGGATTTTGGTTTAAGGCAACAGCTCTTCCCACCGTTGGATACCAATCACCGGTAACGCGAACGCGAACGCCTTCTCCCACTCCGGCGTATCGGCTACACGAAAGACTTCGTACATCTGCCGATGGCGGTCGGGAGTCGCGATACTCCCTGGCTTATGAGTCCATAGGCCAAGGTTCAGGCCCTCCTGAGAGTGATCGACGTGGCGGTGCAGGATAAAGGCATCGATGCCGTCGAGATGGGCGATCTTCCACCACGCCGCGCAGTAAGCGGCGGCTTGATCGCGCTCGCCCTCGGGCACGTCGCGGCAGTGGAATCCCTGCTCGGAAAGAATGACATGCCGTGGGTGCCCCTGCCAAAGCAGCTCGGTATGCGCAGCGAGATAGCGGGGCAGCACCTCGATGTTTTTGAAGGTGATGCGCGGCGTGTCCTCGCCGGGCTGGGCGGTTTTGTCGTTCCAGAAACGCGGATCGCCGAGATCCTCGGGATAGGGATGATAGGCGATGTTCCAGTCGAAATCGCCCCGTTCACGGGCTAAGCGGGCAAAGTCCTCGAGCAATTCACGACCGGGGCAGGAGCGATCGGGCGTGGCCGGTGAGTAACGGATCGTCCAATGGTGCTCGAGCGAGAGGAAGATGCGCGCGTTGTCCGAGGCGGTGCGCACGGCATCATGCACGAGACGGACGGCGCGTTCGTAGTCGGAGGCCACTTCCCCGGCGGTGGCGTGGCCCATGTTGTTCCACCACCAGTGCGAATTCACCTCGTTGCTCACGATGTAATTCCAGACCCGCCCGTGCGGCGCCGCGGGGTCGCTGTAGCGCTGGGCGAGGAAAGCGACCTCCGCGCGCAGGTAGCGGATGCCATCGGGCGTGACCACATTGAAGGCGCTCATGTGGTTCGTCCTGGCCTCGCGATCGTAGCGCGGGTGCAGGTAGATGCGATTCAGCGCCTCGTCGCTACCCTCGTAGTTGAGCAGGATCAGACTCACGACCACGCCACGGTCGGAGAGCGGCTTCACCTCGGCATCGAGCTGCGCGACCGGGCCGGGGAGGAAGAAGTAGTCGTGTCCCTCGAAGGGGAACTGGATGCTGTCGGGCTTGCCAGCGAGATCGACAAACCGCTGCAGGCTGCAATTCAGGGCAGCGTGCTTGACGCCGAGAGCGATGGCGTCGTCGACCATCTGAACCTGCAGGCCTTTCTTGGAAGCGGGGGTGGGATACGGCTCGGGATTCGGAGCAGCGACGGCGGCGGCGATCGTCAGCCACGCCGCGACCCCGAATACGATGAAATGCAGAAACCCGAGCCGATGCCTCCTTAAACGCAGAGGACGCGGAGAACGCAGAGGGCCGCAGAGGGAAGGCCATTCCTCTTTTATCCTCTTTATTTTCCCTGCGCCACTATCCGGACGAATCGCGCATGGGCCGCGAAGAATTTTTAAACCGCGAATGGACGCTAATAGACGCGAATAGAAGACCGCATGCTCCTCTTTTATTCGCGTCTATTAGCTTCCATTCGCGGTTCCCTTTTTCTTTCGGGTATTTCGTGGACGCCCTTTTTTCTCCTCTGCGGCCCTCCTCGTTCTCTGCGTCCTCTGCGTGAAATTGAGCCCCTCTGCGTCTCTGCGTCTCTGCGTTTAAATTCTTCATGCGCGATTGGCGAGGTTTGCCCGCGCATCACGCGGGTCGGGTTGACGGAGAGGGAGGGTGATCTCTGGTAAAGCGACGGGGTTTGCCCCACAGTCCCATAGGCGTCTCGCAAGCTCGGCTTTCGACTCCGTGCCCCGCCACCTCACCACCGGGGCACTCCGCTCAGAATGACACGCGAATGGAAATGGAATTACTTCGGAGGCCTCAGGGCGTCGTATTGTTCGTCTGCCCGACGTAGATCGCCTCGTCCGGCCAATCCTTGCGGATGTAGCCGGCGGTCATGTTCAGCGGCTGGATGTAGTTGCGCATCGTGCGCACCGGGGAAAGCACGCGGATGGTGTTCACCGATTCGATGGAGTCCTGGCCATGATTGCGCAGGAGGCTGGGGATGAGCTGTTCCTGGACGGTCTGCACGATGTCCTTCTCGTCCGCACCATCGATAAACAGGAGCATGGCCAGGTTGCCATCGATCTCCGCAATGTGGCTTTCGAAGATGATTTCCGTGAAAATCGACCGCACAAAGGGCTCCTTTTGGATGTCTTCGAGGAGCTGCTTGTAGGTCACCCCAATGCGGAATTTGATGATATAGAGATGACGCGCGGCGAATTGGCCGGTCCCCCGGGTGGAGAGGTCCAAGTGGGTAAAATAGGACAAAATTCCCGCCTGTTCGAGCCGCTGCCGCTTGCGCCCGACGGTGCGCACATTGACTCCTGTTGCCTCCCCTATGCCGTTGTCCGATTCGCGGGGGTCGCGAATGAGATGGCGGACAATGAGCCGCTCCTGTTCATCAAGTTCTTTCATACCAGTGCGTTGAGAGGGGGTGAAGGACGGGAAAAGGGCGAAAGTTAGACACGGCCACCGGCAATTGGCGACAAAATTTTGCCTAATTGACGCAGATTTTGTCTTGAATTGTACATCTTCGCTCCTACTTTGGACGTCCGGGTTAAACCTTGGGAATACTCTTATGCTGAATCAAGTCACACTGGACCAAACGTCCCGCCGGCAGTCGCTGTACTCGGCGGATTTCGAACATGATTCCTGCGGCGTGGGCTTCATCGCCCAGGTCAGCGGCAAGCGTTCCAATCAGGTCTTGAAACACGCGCTCGAATCGCTGTGCAACCTCGCCCACCGCGGCGCGGTCGATGCCGACGCGAAGACCGGTGACGGCGCCGGTGTCTCCACCCAGCTCCCGTACAAGGTTTTCGCACCCGAGGTGCAGAAGCTCGGCCACCGTCTCTTCCAGGAGTCCGACCTCGGCGTCGGCATGATCTTCCTGCCGCACGACAACGCCTACGCCCAGGCGCGGGCCAAGGCGATCACCGAGGAAGTCCTCGAGAAGCGCGGCCTCTTCCTCTTCGGCTGGCGCGAAGTGCCGATCAATATCCATATGCTCGGCGACAAGGCCGCGTCGACCCTGCCGCGCATCGAGCAGGTGCTGGTCGGCCGTCCGCACGGCCTCGCTGACGACGATTACGAGCGCAGTCTCTTCCTCGCGCGCAACGAAATCGAGAAGCGCGCGGAGCAGGATGGCATCAAGCATTTCTACATCGCGTCCTTCTCGCACCGGCTCATCATCTACAAGGGCCTGCTCGTCTCGCCCTCGCTGGAGAAGTTCTACAAGGACCTCCAGGATGAGCGTTACGAGACGGCGCTGGCCATCTACCACCAGCGTTACTCGACGAATACCTTCCCCACGTGGCCGCTCGGGCATCCTTTCCGCATGCTCGCGCACAATGGCGAAATCAATACCCGCCGCGGTAATGTGAACTGGATGCACGCCCGTGAAGCCGAGCTGGAAGCCGACTTCTGGGGCGCGGACATCGAGCTGCTCAAGCCGATCATCCAGCCCGGCGGCAGCGACTCCGCGGAACTCGACAACGCCCTCGAGGCGATCGTCATGTCCGGCCGCTCGATCCTGCACGCCATGACCATGCTCGTGCCGCCTGCCTGGCGCAGCGAGAAGAGCCTCTCGGAACCGCTTCAGTCCTTCTACGAGTATCACCGCTGCTTCAATGAGCCGTGGGATGGCCCAGCCGCACTCTGCTTCACCGATGGCATCACCATCGGCGCCTGCCTCGACCGCAACGGCCTGCGCCCCTCGCGCTACAAGCTCACCGACGACGGCATTTTCAGCATCGGCTCGGAAGTGGGCACGATCGAATTTGACGACGCGCACATCGTGGAGAAGGGCCGTCTCGCTCCCGGCGAAATGATCGCCATCGACACCGCCGCCGGCAAGCTGATGCGCGACGCGGAGATCAAGGCCGCGCTCGCCGCCCACAAGCCCTACGGCGTGTGGTTGAAAGACAACCTCATCCGTCTCAACGAACTCGCCAAGGATCCGGTGAAGGAGCCGAGCGAGCCGCTCGATATCCTGACGCTCGCGCAACGGCAGATCACCTTCGGCTATACCGCCGAGGAGCTCGACATCATCCTCAAGCCGATGATCCGCGACGGCGCCGAGGCTGTGGGCTCGATGGGCGACGACACGCCGCTCGCCGTGCTCTCGCTGCAGCCGCGCCTGCTCTATACCTATTTCAAACAGCTCTTCGCGCAGGTCACGAATCCGCCGATCGACCCGATCCGCGAAAAGCTCGTGATGTCGCTGAACGTGAATTTTGGCTGGCGCCGCAATCTCCTCGCCGAGACGCCTGAGCACGCGCGCCTCGTGCAGGCCGAGTCGCCGATTCTCCTCGAGAACGAACTCGCTGCGTTGCGCGACCTTACCGAGAAGCATCATCCAGCGAAGACGATCAACGCCACCTGGCCGCAGAGCGAAGGTGAAGAGGGCCTGGAGAAGGCCGTCAAGCGCATCTGCGCCGAGGCGGAAGCCGCGGTGCTGGAAGGCGCGCGCATTCTCGTCCTGAGCGACCGTGCGGTCGACCACGCGAATGTGCCGGTGCCTATGCTCCTCGCCACCGGCGCGGTGCATCACAGCCTGATTCGCTCGGGCAAGCGCATGAAGGCCTCGATCGTTTGCGAAACGGGCGAAGCCCGCGACGTGCATCAGATCGCCTGTCTCATCGGCTACGGCGCCAGCGCCGTGTGCCCGTATCTCGCCTTTGATTCCGCGCGCGAACTCATCGACCAGGTGAAGGTCGCCGCCCAGCAAGGCGTGACCAAGGCCGGCACCGACGAGGCCAAGCTGACCAAGGCGCAAGCCGCGCTGAAGGACGCCGAGTCGCTGACCTATGCGAAGGCGCTGGGCAATCTCCGCACCTCGCTGGAGAACGGCCTGCTCAAGATCATGTCCAAGATGGGCATCAGCGTGTTGTCGAGTTACTGCGGCGCGCAGATCTTCGAAGCCATCGGCATCGGCTCGAAGGTCATCGACGAATGTTTCTGGAAGACGCCCTCGCAGGTCGGCGGCATCAGTTATGCCGAGATCGCCCGCGAGTCGCTCACCCGCCACGAGAAGGGTTACGCGCCGGTGCCAGCCGAGTCGAACAAGCTCGACGATCCCGGCTTCTACCGCTTCCGCCGCAATGGCGAAAACCACGCGGTCACTCCGCCGGTCATCCAGTCGTTCCATTCGTTCGTCAAGACGGGCAACGCCGAGGAATACAAGAAGTATGTCGCGGCGGTGAAGGCTCAGCAGCCGATCTCGTTCAAGGACATGTTCGAGCTCGTGCCGAAGAATGCGGCGATCCCGCTCGACGAGGTGGAATCCATCGAGGACATCCGCGCGCGGTTCACTACCGCCGGCATGTCGCTCGGCGCGCTCAGCCCAGAGGCTCACGAGACCCTGGCCATCGCCATGAACCGTATCGGCGGCAAGTCGAACAGCGGTGAAGGCGGCGAAGATCCGGAACGCTTCAAGCGCCGGGCCAACGGCGACCTCGCGAATTCGGCGATCAAGCAGATTGCGTCCGGGCGCTTCGGCGTGACCGCGGCGTATCTGGCCAGCGCGAAGGAAATCGAAATCAAGATGGCGCAGGGCGCGAAGCCCGGCGAAGGCGGCCAGCTACCTGGCCACAAGGTGAGTGCGCTCATCGCCCGCCTGCGGCACACGGTGCCCGGCGTGATGCTCATTTCGCCGCCGCCGCACCATGATATTTACAGCATCGAAGACCTGGCGCAGCTCATTCACGACCTGAAGGAAGTGAACCCGCGCGCCAAGGTGTGCGTGAAGCTGGTCAGCGAAGCCGGCGTCGGCACCGTCGCCGCGGGTGTCGCCAAGGCTCATGCGGATATTGTGCTGGTCAGCGGCCACGACGGTGGCACGGGCGCTTCGCCGCTCTCGTCGATCAAGCACGCCGGCACGCCTTGGGAACTCGGTGTGGCCGAGACCCAGCAGACGCTCGTCTCGAACAACCTGCGCTCGCGTATCGTGCTCCGCACGGACGGCGGTATGCGCACGGGCATCGACATCATCACTGCCGCGATCCTCGGCGCGGAAGAGTTCAACTTCGGCACCGCGGCGCTCATCGCCACGGGTTGCGTGTATGTCCGCCAGTGTCATCTCAACACCTGCCCTGTCGGCGTAGCCACGCAGGATGAAAAGCTGCGCGCCAAGTACAAGGGCACGCCGGAGATGGTGGTGACCTTCTTCAACGCGGTTGCCGAGGAAGTGCGCGGGATTCTCGCCAGCCTCGGGGTGCGCAAGCTCACCGACATCATCGGCCGCCCCGAACTGCTCAAGCAGCGCCACGTGCCGAATCATCCGAAGGCCAACACGCTCGACCTTTCGCGGCTCCTCACCAATGTCGCCGACAACGAAGATGCGCCGCGCTATTGCACGCGCAGCCGCAACGACGGCGTGCACGAGCGTCCGCTCGACGACATCATCCTCCAGGATGCGAAGGACGCGATCACCGAGCAGCAGCCCATTTCGCTGAGCTACAAGGTGCGCAACCTCAACCGCAGCGTCGGCACGAAGGTGTCGGGCGAAATCGGTTATCAGTACGGCGAAGAGGGCCTGCCGGAAGGCACGCTCGAGCTCAAGCTCGAGGGCAGTGCCGGGCAGAGCTTCGGCGCGTTCCTCTCGCCGGGTATCCGCATGATCCTCGAAGGCGAAGCGAATGACTACGTCGGCAAGGGCATGGGTGGCGGCGAGATCATCGTCAAGCCCACGCCGGATCACAAATTCGCCGCGGCGGACAATTCCATCGTCGGTAACACCTGTCTCTACGGCGCTACTGGCGGCACGCTGCTGGCCAATGGCCGCGCGGGTGAGCGCTTCGGCGTGCGCAACTCCGGCGCGACGGCGGTCATCGAAGGCCTGGGCGACCACGGCTGCGAATACATGACCGGCGGCACCGTGGTGGTCCTCGGCCGCACCGGCAAAAACTTCGGTGCGGGCATGACCGGCGGACTGGCCTTCATCCTCGATCTCGAGGACCGCTTCTCCGACCTCTACAACCCCGGCATGGTGACGATCGATCGCCTGAGCGACGACGACAAGACCATCGTGCAGAAGCTGATCTACAAGCATCTCGAAGCCACCGAAAGCGCGCGCGCCAAGGAAATCCTCGGCGATTGGCAGAAGTTCACCGGCCGTTTCTGGAAGGTGCTGCCGAAGTCGATGGCCAAGCCCGCGGAAGCGAAACCCGCCGGCGTCACGCCGGCCGGTACGCCTGTCGCGAGCAAGCCGTAGACCGATCGAGGTCAGGTCGAAGCAAGTCCAGAGATCGTACTGCCCGCACGCCGGGTCAGCGCACGGTCGTGCCTGTATCAGTTCCCGGAATTCGTTTTCTAATTCAACTCCTCACCACGCCGGTTCCTTGAATCCGTTATTGGGTCGACTGCTGGAAGGCGTCAGAAAATGCCTGGTTAATCGATTTGATCGAGCCGTTGGCAAAGATGAGCAGGTTGCCGTCGCCGTGAATGTCGGCCCGCTCCACGAACCACGGTTGCGTGCCGTATTGATAAGCCGCCCGCGCCTGCGTGCCGAACGGTGTAGGCAGATAATCCAGTCGCGGATAGGTCATGTAGTTGACCCCGAGGGCCGCCTGGACGGACGGACAGATCCAATTGATCTCCGTCAGTTTGTAAGGGCGCAATACGTTGACCCAGCCCATCGCGAAAGCGGGATCCCTGAGATTATCATTGGGAATTTGCGGCCACAGACCATCGTGATCCGTCAAGTAACTGGTCATGCCGACGTGCAAATTCAGCAGGTTGTTGATGCAAGATGCGCGACGCGCCTTGTCGCGAAGCGCGGAGTAGCTGGCGAAAACCATCGTCGCCAGAATGGAGATTACGACCAGGACCGTCAGTATCTCCAAAACCGTAAACCCGCATTCCCGAAGACGGAGCGATTTACTGCGCATTAAGCGACTTCGAAACTTCCTTTTCCAACCGCCGCTCGCGAGGTGGGTTTGCACGCCTTCTTTGGCCTGCGAGCGAAGAGCAGAGATGGCCTCGGACTAGGATCCGCTGCCGCCGCCGGTGAAGTTGAACGGAACCGTCGTCACGTTAGCCGGGACGTTGTTCTGCTTGATGCCGTCGATTGCGTAGGTGACCACCACATCGATGAGGGGTTCACCAGTAATCGTATTGACTCGGAAGAATGTTCCGATCTCCGCCGTGCCGGTGAGGCGCGCCGAATTGGTGGAACCCACTTCGCTCGAAGTGCTAGGGGTGGAGGAGCTCGACGAACTAGCGGCGCCGTTACCCGAACCAGCCGGCGCGGGCGTGAAAGCACCAGAACTACCCTGAATGACCTTGGCCTTAAAGGACCCCTGCGCGTTGATGTTGAACTGTTGCGTTCCGATCGTAACCGTGAAATTGCTCTCGCCGGCGATCAGGCCTTGAATCGTTCCCTTGTCCCCATCACCGATACCAGCGATCTGGCCGATGAAGGCGACGCCGTTAACGAAGACAATCGCGACGCCCGCCGAAATACCGGTTTCCGGCACCGACATGCTGAAGATGCCGATGGACGCAGGCTGCAGAGTAGCAGGCGTGGAAGTAGAACTCTGCGGAATCAACACGCCTCCGTAAGTCCCGATGATGGACGGATTGCCGTTGTGCAAAAACACAGGGCCGCCGCTCAGAGCCCAAGATTGCACTTGGAGAAAGACAAATGCGACGAGGAGGGAGAGAACTTTCTTCATGGTGGGCAGTGAAGCTCCGTGGAGGTACATCGTCAACACGTTTCTCAAAATATTTTCACGGAAAAACACGGGCCTTTCACAGAGGAAAAGACCGGTAGGAAATTTAGGCCGTTACAGTAGGCAAAACGCCTATGCCGGGCTTCGGCGGCCAGCCTGATTTTTCGCGTGACATTTCGCTTGGTCGGCGAGCCGGGAGCGGCTTCCATTATCGCCCGCCTGTGCAAGCTCCTTTCAGCCTCTTTCTCGCGCTCCGTTACCTCCGGCCCAAGCGCACTTTCGTCTCTGTCATTACCGTGATTTCCGTCCTCGGGGTCATCCTCGGGGTCATGGTGCTCATTGTCGTCATCTCCGTCATGACCGGCTTCGAGCGCACCTTGCAAAAGGCGATCCTCGGCTTCGAACCGCACCTGCGGGTGACCAATGGCGAGATCATGCGCAACTGGCGCGAGGTGATGGGGAAGATCGACAACGGCAAGATCCCCGGCCTCGTCGCGGTGGCCCCGTATGTCCAAGGTCCAGTCCTCGTCGAGCACGAGGGCCGCGTCAATCCGGCCATCCTTCGGGGCATCGATGTGGAGGCGGAGGAGAAGCTCATCGACTTGAAGAAATTCGTCATCGGTACGGTCGATATGCCACTCGATTCCGTGATCGTCGGCAAGGAGCTCGCCATGGATCTCGGCGCGAATATCGGTGACGAAATCACCATCTACGCCCCGGGCAATATTCACGGCATTCTCCAGGAGATCCAGCGCGAGAGCGATGACCCGAATGCCAAGCCGAAGACGCTCGCGGAGCTCAAGGGCGATGTCGTCTTCCCGGCACCGATGAAAATCGTGGGCCTCATCAATTCCGGCCGCAACAGCGTCGATTCCTCCACACTGCTCGTGCCGCTGACCAACGCCCAGGCGCTTTACGAGCTCAAGGACGGCGTGCACGGCCTCTCAGTGAACACGACGAATCCCTACGACGTGCGCACGACGAAACGTTTGATCGACCAGGCACTCGACGGGAAAGCGTTCACGACTTCGTGGTTCGATGAAAACCGCGAGCGCTTCGAGGCGATCGACATGGAGCGGCATGTCATGTTCATCATCCTTTTCTTCATCGTGCTCGTCGCCGCCTTCGGCATCATGAATACGCTCATCACCGTCACGGTGCAGAAGAAGCGCGAGATCGGCATCATGAAAGCACTCGGTGCGCGGACCTCGCAGATCGTGTGGGTGTTCCTGTGGCAGGGGATGTTTGTCGGCGCGCTCGGGACCGTGGGCGGTCTCGTCACCGGCATGACGGTTCTTTATTACCGCAATCCTTTCCGCGACTGGCTTTCGTCGACTTTGCACATTCAAGTCTTCCCGCCGGGGATCTATGAATTCGAGGGCATTCCGGCCGAGATCGTCCCGCACGATGTCGCCGTGATTTGCATCGGGGCTTTTCTACTCTGCTCGCTCGCCGCGCTGGCGCCGGCATATGCCGCCGCCCGCCTCGATCCGGTGAAGGCGCTGCGGGAAGATTGAGCGGGAAGCTCCTATAAGTCCTATACCTCCTATTCCTCCTATTTTCGGATGGGAGGTATAGGAAGAATAGGAAGTATAGGACCACCCCTCCCGTCCTCGAAAAGCAAAACGCCGCCCGGCATTTCCAGCCGGACGGCGTTTTCGGTTAAGCAGGCGAGCTCTTCGCGGAGTTCGCTGAAAGGTCACAGCGCGTCTCGTGGCCGCAGGGTCTCCCGGCATCCCCTAAAGGGCCCTGACACCGGGAAAATTTTGCGGCGGAAACGACGCCGGCGAATTACTTGGTCGGAACCGTAGCGATCGTCTGCAGAATGCGGCTGGCGATCTTGTACGGGTCGCCTTGGGAGTTCGGGCGGCGATCTTCGAGGTAGCCCTTGTAGTCGTTGTTCACGAAGCTGTGCGGGACGCGGACCGAAGCGCCGCGGTTGGCGATGCCGTAGTTGAACTTGTCGATCGACTGGGTCTCGTGGAGACCGGTCAGGCGCAGATGGTTGTCCGGGCCGTAGACCGCGATGTGCTCGTTCTTGTACTTGTCGAAGGCTTCCATGAGGGCTTCGAAGTAGGCCTTGCCGCCGACTTCGCGCATGTGCTTGGTCGAGAAGTTGGAGTGCATGCCGGAGCCGTTCCAGTCGACGTCCTTACCGAGCGGCTTGCAGTGCCAGTTCACGTCCACTTCGTACTTCTCGCAAAGGCGGAGCATGATGTAGCGGGCCATCCATACCTGATCGGCGGCCGTGCGCGAGCCCTTCCCGAAGATCTGGAATTCCCACTGGCCCTTGGCCACTTCGGCGTTGATGCCTTCGTGGTTGATGCCGGCCGCGAGGCACAGCTCGAGATGCGTGTCGACGATCTCGCGGGCGATGGCGCCCACGTTCTTATAGCCGACGCCGGTGTAGTATTCACCTTGGGGGGGCGGGAAGCCGCCACCCTGCGGGAAGCCGAGGGGCACGCCGTCCTGATAGAGGAAGTATTCCTGCTCGAAGCCGAACCAGGCGTCCGGATCGTCAAAAATGGTCGCGCGGCTGTTGCTCGGGTGCGGGGTCTTGCCATCCGGCATCATGACTTCGCACATGACGAGCGCAGCATTGGTCTTGGTGGCATCAGGAAAAACGGCGACGGGCTTGAGCATGCAATCCGAGTTGCGGCCCTCGGCCTGGCGGGTCGAGCTGCCGTCGAAGCCCCACATCGGGAGCTCTTCGAGTTTCGGGAACGCGTTAAATTCCTTGATCTGCGTCTTGCCGCGGAGGTTGGCAACGGGCTCGTAGCCATCGAGCCAAATGTATTCCAGTTTGTACTTCGCCATTATGGTTTTGTAGGTAGGTGGTTATTTTTGAGCGGGGTGCACCGATTTGACCGCCGCAATGGTGGTTGTGGCCCTAAAAGCCCTGAATTGAGGTGCTGCGGGGATTTAGCAAAACCAATGCCACATGCAAATACCGAAAGCGCGAACAGGCAGTGCTTTGCTCCATTTTAACAGAGACTGCCCCGCGCAAACCTTCGCTTCGGTACTTGCTCCGTCTCTGAAGCAAAGCATCTTGCCTCTGTGCACCAAGTCAAAGACACCCTCCGCGCCACGGTCCGCATCGGCTACGACGGCCGGGTCCATAAAACTTTTCGTGGCCCTAAAGCCGAGGAGCGCTACGCCACCGAGGTGCGCGTTTTGCGCCACTTGGAAGCGCGCCACTGTCCATTTGTGCCCACTTTACTCGAAGAATATCCGGACCAATTGCGCATCGTGACTACGAACTGCGGACAACGTGTTGAACATCTCGACCCGGAACGCATGCGGGAACTCTACAAGGAACTCGAGCTGTATGGCGTGCGTCATGACGACGCCGAGATGCGCAACGTGACCTACCGCAGTTCGGATGGCCGTTTCTGTCTCATCGACTTCGAGTTTGCCACCATCCTCCCCGACCCGGATAAATCCGCCGATGGATTCCTCTCATAAGTCGCTCACGCCGTTTCGTCTCCGCTGGTCCGGCGTGACCGACCGCGGCAAGGTCCGCAAGAACAATGAGGATTCCTTCGTAGCCATCCAGTTTGACGCCCAGGAGCTGCGTTACTTGGGCAAAGTGGGGGAGGACACCGAGGAACACAACGACTTCGTCTTCGCGGTGAGCGACGGCATGGGGGGCGCAATGGCCGGGGAATTCGCCAGCCGAATCACGGTGGACAAGATCGCCCACCTGTTGCCCCGGTCCTATCGCCTGGGTGTTGCAGGGCTGGGATCCGGCTTTGCGGACGTGCTGGAAGTTCTTTTCGACGAAGTGCACAAGGCTCTTACCTATCTCGGCAGCAGCTACGAGGAGTGCCGCGGCATGGGCGCCACGCTCAGCCTCGCCTGGTTCGTTCCCGGCTGGATGTTCTTCGGCCACATCGGCGACAGCCGCATCTACTACCTCTCTGCTCGCGAAGGCACGTTGCGCCGCATCACTCACGACGACACTTACGTCGACTGGCTCTTCCGCAAAGGGGAACTCAACGAACGCGAAGCGCGCACGCACCCGCGCCGCAACGTCCTTCAAAAAGCTTTGGGCGCGGGCAATCAATTCGTCGACCCACAAGTCGGCGCCGTGACCTGCGAACCCGGCGACATTTTCCTGCTCTGCACGGATGGTGTAGTCGAAGGCCTCTACGACCACGCCCTCGCCGACATGCTTCGTCGCCCGGAGGGCGCGGCTGCGGCCGCGTGGAATCCTGCGCGGGACTTGGTCACGACTTCCGTGCAGAATGCTGGACGGGACAATACGACGGCGGTGGTGGTGGAGGTGCTTTAAGAAAGGATGAAGGCGGAAGGATGAAGAAGAATGTTATTTGCTTGCGGACATCGAAGTTCACAACCCGCGAAGCGCACTTCTCTTCATCCCTCATCCCTCATCCTTCCGCCTTCTCTGCTCATCCCAGCTTCTGCAGTTCAGTCCGCACGAGTGTGATGAGCGAGCGGATCATCTCCGCATCAAATCGAAACTGACAGCCCGCCGCCGCAAACAACTCCGGCAACGGCCGTGAGCCGCCCAGCGCCAGCGCCGCTTTGTAATCGGCCAACGCTTCCGCGGGATCTTCCTTCGAATTCGCCCACACCTGCAGCGCGCCGAGCTGCGCGATGCCGTACTCGATGTAGTAAAACGGCACGACGAAAATGTGCAGTTGTCGCTGCCAAAGATAGCTGCGCGCTTCCTCGTGTCCGCTCCAGTCCACATCGCCACCGAAACGGACGACCAACGCATCCCAGGCGCTGGCCCGTTCCGCCCGCGTGTGACCCAGATGCGTGTAGAGCCAGTGCTGAAACGCATCGATCGTCGCCACCCAGCAGAGCGTGGCCACGATACCTTCAAGATGCGAACGCCGCGCCCGGATAACCTCCGGCTCCGCATAAAACTCCTCGAGGAATTGCCCACCCAACAGCTCCATGCTCATCGACGCGACTTCGCAAAATTCGATGGGCGGACTCTGCCGGTAGGGCAGTAAATCCTCCTCGCGCGCGGCGAGCGCATGAAAGGCATGCCCCGCCTCGTGCAACAACACCTCGACATCGCGCTGCTGTCCCACCGCGTTCATGAAAATGAACGGCAAACGCGCCTCAGCGAGCGTCTGCTGATATCCGCCTGGCGCCTTGCCTTTGCGATTGTCGAGATCGAGCAGATGCAGGTCATTCATCTGCCGCATCCCGCCGGCCAGCTCCGTGTCAAGCCGATCGAAAATCCGCTGCGTACCCGCGACCATCTGCGCGACTTCCTCGAAGGGCTTGAGCGGCGGACGCCCCAGCGGATCGCACGCCGTGTCCCACGGACACAGCTTCTCGATACCGATCTGCTCGCGACGTCGCGCCTGCAATTCCCGTAGCAACGGAACGACTTCGCTGGCCACCGCATCGTGATAGCTCACGCAATCTTCCGGCGTGTAATCGAACCGGCCCAACTTGCGAAACGCGTAGTCGCGGTAATTGGCAAACCCGGCATTCGCCGCCATCTGCGCGCGCAGCCTGGCCAGTCCTTCGAACTGCTCGTCAAAGCGATCCCGCTCCTGCAGGCGGCGATACGTCACGAGCTTCCAAACTTCCTCGCGCAATGCCCGATCGGGATCCTCGAGCAGCTTGCCCATTTGGGTGAGCGTCTTTTCCTCGCCGCGGAATTGCACCGTCAGCGCGCCGCTGAGTTTCAAATACTGCTGCCCGAGCTTGGTATCCTCGGTCTCCAGCGGCACGTTCTGCTCGCGAAAGATCTCCACCCGGTTGCGCACATCGCGCAGGAAAACTTCGTAGCGCAAATCCGGCAATTGCTCGCAGAGCGGATGACCGGCGAGCAATTTCTCCAGCCGGAATTGCCGCGGCTTCACCTGCGGCTCGATATGCTCGACGAAATGCAAATACGCCTTCTCCGCCTCGGCATCGTCGGTATGGCAGGTCATGGCGATGTAGCGGCGGCTCCCCGTCTCGTCCAACGCCGCGCTCAACTCGCACCAATCGAGCAACCAGCCTTCCAGCTCCGCCACCGTGGCGCACTTCGCCCCCGCCGCCTCGAGCTGATCAAACAACGGTTCCACCCTGGCCCAATCTCCGAGATCAATCTCCGCCGGCACAAACCGGCGCGCCTTGGCCGCCGGCAAATCGTGAAAAGGTAACGCGCTCATGGTCGGGAAACGTAAATAGTAATGAGTGATCAGTAATCAGTTCGGAATACTCCAACTGGTCACTGAATACTGATTACTTTTTACTGATTACTTCTCCCTCAGAGCGCCTTCTCGCCGGTCTCCTCGGTCCGGATGCGCGTGGCGCTCTCGACGCTGAAGGTAAAAACCTTCCCGTCACCGATCTTGCCGGTCTTCGCCGCAGCCACGATCGTCGCCACGGCTTTTTCCGCGATCTCGTCGCCG
This sequence comes from Chthoniobacter flavus Ellin428, assembly GCF_000173075.1. GTDB lineage: Bacteria > Verrucomicrobiota > Verrucomicrobiia > Chthoniobacterales > Chthoniobacteraceae > Chthoniobacter > Chthoniobacter flavus. The sequence continues at coordinate 18,432 of NZ_ABVL01000021.1, read as the reverse complement.
AGCACGATTTCCAGCTTCACCTTCGGCAGAAAATCGACCGTGTACTCCGAGCCGCGATAAATCTCCGTGTGCCCCTTCTGCCGGCCGAAGCCTTTCACCTCGGTGACGGTCATGCCTTCCACGCCGAGATCGGCCAGGGCATCTTTGACTTCCTCGAGTTTGAACGGCTTGATGATGGCTTCGATCTTTTTCATGCAGAAATGGGTGTTGGATAAGGAGTTCGTGGCGCTGGAGCCTGTGGTGAGAATGGCTAGGTGCAAACTGCAACGCCCGTGCCACCGTGCCCGTAACCAGAGGTTACAGAGAGAACACAGCCATTGCACGTCAAATTCGTGCGCACAACCCGGCATGGATGCTTCGCGAGCTGGGCATATTTGCGCAGGCGCTATTCTAGCGTAACCGAAGCGTCGGAGTCCGTGACCTTTGCACTCTCCCAGGACCCGCCTCAGGCAGCTGAACAGTCTCCGCATTTTCTTTGCTACGATTCGCCCGGCGCGACGCATGTCCTTCCCCAGTCGGCGATTGCCCAGAAAGCCCGAAACCATCCGGCCAACCTTGGGTTTATTGGCCCACGTCCGCCGAAATGTCAGGACCTTGCATTTACGTCTATTCTTTTTACTCTGCCGCCCCGCCATGCGCACCCCCTTCCGTTCACCGACCTCGATTCTCGTCTCGACTATCGCTCTTCTACTCCTGCCTTGCGCCACCTTTAGCGCAGACCAGGAAAACTCCAATGGCAAACAGCCCGACAAGGATTCCAAATCCAGCGACACAACCGGTTACACCGGGCCGAAGCGCGCGGGCGGTGGGCCGACGAATCCGGAAATCCATTTCCCGCTGCCGCCGCCCAAGCCGCTGACGCCGCAGGAGGAGCTCAAGACCTTCAAGCTGCCGCCCGGCTTCCATGCGGAACTGGTGGCCAGCGAACCGATGATCGAGACGCCGATCGCCATTTCCTGGGACGACCAGGCGCGCATGTATGTGGTGGAGATGCGCGGTTACATGCATGATGTGGATGGCACGGGGGAAGATCAGCCGACCTGCCGCATCAGCCGCCTGGAGAGCACGAAGGGCGATGGCGTTTACGACAAGAAGACGGTCTTCGTCGATAACCTGCTGCTGCCGCGCGCAGTCATGGCGCTGGGCGATGGCGCGCTGGTCAATGAGCCGCCGAATCTCACCTGGTATCACGACACCAAGGGCACGGGTGTGGCGGACAAACAGGATCTCGTCACCGATCACTTCGCCACCAAGGGCGGCCAGCCGGAGCACATGGCAAACAGCCCCACGTGGATGATGGACAACTGGATCACTTCCGCCGGCTACACCTTCCGTTTCCGGCTGCAGCCGGGCGGCCAGTTTTTGAAACAGGAAGACGTGCCCTTCGGCCAGTGGGGCCTGACGCAGGATGACTGGGGCCGCGAATTCACCAACTCGAACAGCGACCTCCTCCGCGCAAATTTCCTGCCGACGAGCTATTACCTGCGCAACAATCACCTCACCAACCGCACCGCTCTCGGCGTGCAGGTGATGAAGGACCAGACGACGTGGCCGAGCGTGCCGACTCCCGGCGTGAACCGTGGCTACATCGAGGACACGACGAAGGACGGCAAGTTGGTGAAAGGGACGCTACGGCCGAATGGCACGCTGCAAAGGCGTGACCGCGACCTGCGGGCCGGGCGTGTATCGCGCGCATCTTTTCCCGAAGGAATACTACGGCAACGTCTTCATCCCTGAACCGGCCGGCAATCTCATCAAGCGCGTGACGCTCAGCGAGAAGGACGGCGAAATCACGGCGGCGAATGCTTACGAGGGCAAGGAGTTCATGACCTCGACCGACGAACGGTTCCGCCCGGTGAATGCCTACACCGGCCCGGATGGCGCGCTCTACATCGTGGACATTGCCCGCGGCGTGATTCAGCACCGGGGTTTCCTCACGTATTACCTCGTGAAGAACATCCAGGATCGCAAGCTGGAGACGCCCTTCACGCTCGGCCGCATCTACCGCATCGTGCCGGATGGCGCAAAGCCGAAGCTCACCCGGTTGCCGAAGGAAACGGAGCGGATTCCGGCGATGCTCACCAGCGACAACGGCTGGGTGCGCGACACCGCGCAACGCGTGCTCGTGGAGCGCAACGACCCGAAGGTGGTCCCGGACCTGCAAAAGCTCGCCGCGACGAATGCCTCGCCGCAGACCCGCGTGCAAGCGCTCTGGACGCTCGAGGGCATGAATGCGCTCACGCCCGCGGTCATCACCACCGCCTTGCACGACAAGGTGGACAAGGTCCGCGCCGCTGCCGTGCGCATGTCTGATCCGGCGACGACGCTGCCCGAGCTGGCGAAGCTAACCAATGATCCGAGCGCGGAAGTGCGCCTGCACCTCGCTTTCAAACTGAGCGGCGATGCGGAGCCCGCGGCCGGCAAGGCGCTGCTCACCCTGCTGGAAAATGGCGGCCCCATTTTCGGCGAAGCCGCCGCCAGCGGCTTGAGTGGACATGAGATCGATTATCTCGACACCCTGTTGAAGCTGCCGCCCACGGAAGACGCCAAGCTGGCAAAGAGCGATGTCCTCTCGACGCTGGCCGGTTGCGTGATGAAGGAACGCAACGCCGCACATGTCGGGCAACTGCTCGATCTCATCGGAGCCCAACCCGCCGGTGGTGCGCGCCAGGTGGCGATGCTCAATGGCATGGCCGGCAAGGCGCCCGGCAAGAAATCCAAGGGCCCAACTTATTTCCGTCCGCTCAAATTGGCCTCGGCGCCCGCGGCCATGGCCACCCTGCAGGCCAGCAAGGATGGGAAGATCAAGGCGCTCGTCGCCCGCATCGACCCGCAAATCGTGTGGTCCGGCAAGCCGGGCTGGGTCGAGCCGGTGGTGAAGCCGCTCACCGCGTCCGAACAGGCCCTTTACGAAGAGGGTAAGACGATCTACTCCAGCATCTGCATCGCGTGCCACCAGCCGACCGGCCAGGGTATGGCGGGTCTCGCGCCGCCGCTCGTCGATTCCGAATGGGTGCTCGGCGATCCGGACAAGATCATCCGCATCGTGACCGAAGGCCTCAGTGGCCCGATCGATGTGAAAGGCAACAAGTGGCAGCTCGAAATGCCCGGCCTGCCTATTTTCAACGACGAACAAGTCGCCGGGATCCTGACCTACATCCGCCGGGAATGGGAGCACACCGCCAACCCCGTCTCGCCGAGTTTCGTCACCGCGGTGCGCGCCGCGATCAAGGATCACACCAAGCCGTGGAGCGTGGATGAACTGCGCAAGCCGGTGGACGTGAAGAAGGCGGCCGCGAAGTAAGGAAAATCAAAGCGGCGGTCCATGACCGCTGACCGAAAAGGGAGCCATAGTCATCCTATGGCTCCCTTTTTTGTTTCCCTGAAGATGGCGCTCGCAAGCTCGCTTACCCCCCCGGCTACGGTTCCTGCAGCCCTCCGGGCTGGCAAACGGCGTCCGCTAAACGGATCCGCGGCCGATGCCAATCCACCAATAGAAAGGCGGTGCGCCGCCTCTTCATTTTATCTGAAAAATGAGCCGAAACCCGTGCTAAGTTCGGCCGTTTCCACCGATACTTTAGCGAATGCCATCCGCTCCCGCGAGCCCAGAACAAACCGCCTTGGTGCAAAGCCTTTTCGTGCAGCACCTTCCGGCACTGCGCGGGTTTGTGCTTTCGCTGGTCAGCGACTTCAGTCTGGTGGATGACATCGTGCAGGAAACTTTCCTCGTCATCACGGCCAAGGCCGCCACTTTTCAGCGGGGCACCAATTTCCGCGCCTGGGCGTGGACGATTGCCCGTTACAAGGTGCTCCAGACCTTGGAAAAGCACGCGCCGGTGCCGGATCGGCTCGCGCCCGAGGTGCTCGAAGCCCTCGCCGCCCACGGAACCGCCGAGACGTGGTATTCGGACGAACAACTTCAACATCTCGCCAAGTGCATGGAAGGCCTGGCCCCCAAGGCCCGCGAAGCGGTCGAACTTCGCTATCAGCAGGCCCATCGTCCGCCGGAGATCGCCACGCGACTCGGCTGGACCGTGGAATCCGTGCATGTCGCCCTGTCGCGCGCCCGGGTTTTCTTGCGCGATTGCGTGACGCAACGCATGCTCGCCGCCAATTCCTGAAGCCATGAGCGACGAACGCACCCAGCTTCTTTTGCAGCGCTATTTCGACCAGATGCTCACGGCCGAAGAGCGCGCCGAGCTTTCGAACATGCTGCTCGCCTCGCCGCGGGCGCGCGAAGATTTTTGGGAGCTGGCCCGCTGGAACGCCTTGATCCGCCAATGGGGCGAAGCCGAGTGGGGCCGTCGCGATGCCGAGGCCGAGGGCCTGGTCCTGCGTCCTTTGCCCGCGGCTCCCCAGCCGAAGAAGGAAAAGGAAAAGGCGCGCAAGGTCATTCCGTTCCCGCGGCCGAATTGGAAGATCGGCGTAGCTGCCCTGGCGGCTGCGGCGGTCATCGCGCTCTTCGTGGCGGTGCCGTCGTTGTTGCCGTGGAATCAGCGCGTTCAGCAGATGAGCGTGGCGGTGCTCACCCATTCGGCGGATGCCGTGTGGGCGGATAGCGGCCTCGGCCGGCAGCGCGGCGAAAGTCTCACCCCAGGGTGGCTGCATTTGAAATCCGGCGCGGTGCAAATCGAATTCTCCCGCGGCGCTCGCGTGATCCTCGAGGGGCCGGCGGAACTCCAACTGCTCACCGACAATTCGGCCTTCCTCGGCAGCGGCAAGTTGCGTGCTCAGGTGCCGGAACCAGCGCATGGGTTTTCGGTGAAGACGTCGAAGTTTGCCGTGGTGGACTACGGCACGGAATTTGGCTGCAGCCTGCCGATCGGCGGTTCGCCGGAAGTGCACGTTTTCAATGGCCTCGTCGGCTTGCAGAACGCGCAATCGGCGGAGCGCAAGTTGCATCAAAATCAGGCGGTGCAGATCGTTCACGACCAGGTGCATGACATTCCGGCGCGGCGCGATCAGTTCTTGAGCGACGAAGAATTGGCCCAACGCGAACGCGCCAGTGTGCAAGGCCGTCTCGCGGCGTGGCATGCGGCCAGCCAGGCGTTGAGCGAGCACCCGGCGGCGTTGGTGCATCTCGATTTCGAAGGGGATCGCGGCTGGTCGCGCACGGTGCCAAATCGGGCATGGCGGGCGATTCCGGGTTCGCCGGCGAATATGGTCGGCTGTCAATATGCCGAAGGGCGCTGGCCGGGGAAGAGCGCGGTCGAGTTCAGCCGCGCGGAGGATCGGCTTCGCTTGAATTTGCCGGGTGGCTTTGAATCCATGACGCTGATCGCCTGGGTGCGCGTCGACTCGCTGCCGGATCGGCCGCAGTCGCTCATCATGGGCGACGGCCTGGGCACGGGCGATGTGCAATGGTACATCGGTCGTTGGGGTGAACTGGGGTTCGGCGTTCACATCGGCAAAGCCGGAGATCCCACTGGCTGGCGTTATCATCACAGCGACACGCTGTTCACGCCGGATATGCTGGGTGCGTGGGTGTGCATCGCAAGCGCCTACGACAGCACCACGGATACGGTGACCAATTACTTCAATGGCCAACCGGTGAGCTCGGAAAAGCTCGGCGTGCGTGCACTCCTCCAACTCGAGACTTTCGAAATCGGCAACTGGGCGCTTCGCGACGGTGAGCAATGGCGCGCCGGCGTAGTGCCGCGCAGCGCCAAGGACAGTGCCCGCAACCTCCAGGGCCGTATCGATGAAGTGGCCATTCTCTCCGCCCCGCTCAACGCAGATGACATTCTTCACATCTACGAAACCGGCCGGAATGACCAGGCGGTCACGGCGACGCTGGTGAAGAACTTCCAGAAGTAAAGCGGCCGAGGGAAGGCAAGCAGACGGGCGGCAAGACACGGAGAGACACGCTCCTGCGCGTAATGGGCGATCGGAGAGCTCCGGGGAGCGCACTCGTCTCGAGTGCTGGCGAAGGCGTCCTCGCCTTCGCGAACTTTTAAAACTTCCACTCTTCTCTTGTGCCCTATCTCGGAAGAATGCGCATGACAACAAGAGCAGCGTCGCAACCACGCCCGTGCTCTCCAACTTGACTAACCACCCCCAACTCTCTTCGTTGAATGCCATGCTTCTCCCACGCCGTTCTCTCCTGACTTTCCTTCTCACCGGGTCACTGCTTTGCACGGCGATGTACGGCGCCGAGAGCACGGGCGGCAAGACCGTTCACCTGCTCACCGTGGGCAACAGCTTCTCCCACAACGCGACGCATTACCTCGGCGACCTGGCCCGTGCGTCGGGTGATACCTTGGTGCTGCACGAGGACAATGTCGGCGGCGCGAGCATGGAACTGCACTGGGGCAAGGCGGAAGCGGCGGATGCCCATCCGGGTGACAAGGCTGGCGTCTATACCGGAAGCAAGAGCTTGAAGGATGATCTCGCCGGCGGCCATTGGGATTTCGTGACGATTCAGCAGGCGAGCATCAAGAGCCACGACATCAAGACGTATCGTCCCTTCGCCAAAGAGCTCAGCGATTACATCAAAAAGTACGCGCCCGACACGACGCTGCTCATTCACGAGACATGGGAATATCGGGTCGATGATCCGCGCTTTTCGCAAAAGGCACCGGCGCCGGGTGAACCAAAATCGCAGGATGAGATGTATCAGGGTCTCTCCAGCGCTTACTCGACCATCTCCAAGGAACTCGGTCTGCAGCGGCTGCCCGTGGGCGACGCCTTTCACATTGCGAACCATGATTCGAAGTGGGAGTACCACGCCCCGCAACCGCCCTTCGACGCGAAGAGCGCCGCTTCCGGCACACTGCCAGACCAGACCCACTCGCTCAACGTCGGTTGGAGTTGGAAGAAGCAACCGGACGGCACCACGAAGCTGACGATGGACGGACATCACGCCTCCATGGCGGGAGAATATCTCGGCGCGTGCGTGTGGTATGAAGTGATGTTCGGCAAGGACGTGGAGAAGAACACATTCGTGCCGCAGGGTCTGGATCCCGAGTATGCGAAGTTCCTCCGCGAGACCGCCCATCGCGCGGTGCAGGAAGCGAAGTAGGCGCCAAGAAAGAGCGTGACGTGCGGCGAAAGCCGCTTTCTTTAGCGGCGCCGTCCCGGCTGATCCTTATACACAGGTCTCCGCAATAGGGAGACGCCGCGACGAATGGTGTTGCTGGGAGCGGCGACTTTTTAGTCGCCGACCGAAAAGACCTCGGCGCGAAGCGCCGTCGCTGAAGGGCACCGCTCCGCGGCGCAGGGTCCTTTCTGGAAAGTCGCCCCTCCCAGTGCCGCAGCCGCGCCTCTCATTGGTCCAGGAACGCAAACGTCGAAGTGGACGCCTCACTGGGAGCGGCGATTTCCCGATAGTCTGTCATTCGTGACATGACGGGTGGGTCGAGATAGAGCGCGGAAGTGGAACTTCCGGGGAGCGCGCTCGTCTCGAGTGCTGGCGAAGGCGTCCCCGCCTTCGCGGACTTTTTTACAGCGCTCCCTGTGGTCGTCCGCCCCTCGGACTCCAGAAATTGTAAAAGTTCGTTTCGGCGAGACGCCGAAACCAGCACTTGGGACGAGTGCGCTCCCCGGAATTTTGCCTCCGCGCCTCTCTCAGCAATTAGCACTCCATGCGGATTCAGCACGAGACGCTGTCCAAGAACACAGGCGGCGGAACCACGCGTGGCATGGAGATGACAGCGCTTTTCTCCAGGTCCGATACGGCCAACACCGCCAAACAAAAACGCCCCGCAGCACGGAGCTGCGGGGCGCTTGGTGAGGCGTTTACCCGGTTCGCCGGAGCGAGCCGAGAGAAATGCTTTGGTTAGTTGACGTAGGACGCTTCGTTCGAGAGCAGCAACGCGTGCGCGAAGGTCTCCCAACCGGTGAGCGGCTTGCGCTCGACGATGTCACCCTTGTTCTGGATGGCCGTCATGCCGTTGTCATTCATGGTGCCCAAACGCTTGGCGCGGTCTTCGGCCTTCTTCTCGGCCTTCTCCGTCATGTCCTTGGCTTCAGCAACGACTTTGTCCTGCTGACCAAGTTCCTTCTGGAGGAACGCGTAGGCGATGGGGAACTCCTCCGTCTTCGGAGTGCGTCCCAGGATGATGCGGTAGATGTTGATGATGCGGTCGTTGTTCGACGAGACGTGCGAGACACCCGGCTGCGCCAGGATGCTGCGGGCCACATCGATGACGAACGGGCTGTTCATGAGGAACAGGGCCTGTTGCGGCACCACCGTGGTGGTCCGCTTCGAGTTCGGCGCCAGCGGGTTGCTGAAGTCGAAGCTCGCCATCAGTTCCGGAATATCACCGCGATCCACATAGCCGTAGATGCTGCGACGATGGCTGTACGGTTCGTCGGTGAGATTCACCGGCTGGCCGCCAACCGCCGCGTCGAGCTTGTTGGCCATGACGAGGAGCGAGTCACGCGTCTCCTCGAAATCGAGACGGCGCACGTTGGCCCGCCAGAGGAGGCGGTTCTCCGGATCGATCGAGGTGTAATCCGAACCCTGCAGGATGTGGCTGTCCTCCTGGTAAACCTTGGAGAGCATGATCAAGCGGTGGAGCTTCTTCACCGACCAGCCCTGCTCCATGAAGTAGGAGGAGAGGTAGTCGAGCAGTTCCGGATGCGTCGGCTTCTCGGACATGGTACCGAGATCGTCCGGAGTGCGGACGAAGCCTTCACCGAAGTGGTGCATCCACACACGATTGACCATCACACGAGCGGTGAGCGGATTGTTCTTGCTGGCGGTGTCTTGAGCGAGCTCGAGACGACCGCTGCCATGCTTGAACGCCGTCGGGTGACCACCGGAGAGAATCTCCAGGAAGTGACGCGGGACGATGTCGCCCTTGTTTTCAGACAAGCCGCGGATGAACACCGGCGAATTCACCGGCGTGGGCTTGTCTTCCACGACCATCGCACGGGCATCGGCGCCGTTGTCGGTCATGGTGAGCGCGTTGATCTTGTTGAAGGACCAGCCGCGGTTACGCAGGCCAAGCGGGAAAGTCGTATCGACTTCCTTGCGGAGCGCTTCCGTGTCCAGGTTCGCAGCGGGCAGCATGCGCAGCGGGAACGACATGAGTTCCGCCTGCGCGGTATCCGCCGTGATCGTCGGTGAGCCGTCCTTCGCCGAAGCGAGTTCCTTCTCGTATTGGCCGGCCTTGGCTTCGACGCCACCGAAGAGCTTCGCGTAAACCGGAACGATCTCGTCGATCGTCGACGGGTTCATGCCCTTGAAGGCGGTCGCCACGAGCGGGTTGATCTTCTGCCAGTTGACCGAAGACCATGAGCCCCGCTGGAAGGCCGTAAGCGGGCCGAAGACCGACTGATCGCGATTGAGGCGATTCAGCGAGCGGGTGACTTCGACTTCGAGCTTGGAGGCCGCACGCAGGTCGGCGCCCTTCTTCTGGTCTTCCGCGCTGGCGGTCGTCCGGGTCAGGTACCACACCTTGAGATAGGTGGCGGCGTCTTTACGGAAGGAGGCGTTCGTCTGTGAAGCGAGCTTGTAGTAATTATCGAGGTTCGCCTGCTCGAGAGCGCCCAGCTTCTGCTGGAACTCCGCGGCAGCCGCCTTGCCCGCCTGCGAAATCACCGGCTTCTCCTTGGGTTCTTCGGTGCTGGCGAAGACACCATGGAGCGCATAGTAATCCTTGGTCGGGATCGGGTCGAACATGTGATCGTGGCAACGCGCGCACGCCACCGTCATGGCCAGGAAGGCCTTCGAGTAGGTGTCGATGCGATCGTCGATGAGATCGTTGATGTTGCCACCGCGCTTGCCGACGGTGAGGAAGCCCAGGGCCGCGAGGTCGCGCTGGTCTTTCAGGTCGGTGAGCTTGTCGGCCGCGAGCTGCTCGATGATGAAGCGATCGTACGGCTTGTCGTCATTGAACGCGCGCACGACGTAGTCGCGGTAGGTCCAGGCATAGGGGAAACGATACTCGGTGTTCCGATTGTTCACGCGGTCACCCGTCGTGTCGGAATAACGAGCCGAATCCAGCCAGAAGCGGCCCCAGCGTTCGCCGTAATGCGGCGAAGCCAGCAGACGCTGCACGACCTTGTCAAAGGCCACCTCGAGCGGCGCGGGATCAGCGGTGAATTCCTTGATCTCGTCGAGTGTCGGCGGCAGACCGATGAGGTCGTAGGTCGCACGGCGGAGCAGGGTTTCACGATCCGCCGGCGGCGCCGGGATCATGTTCTTCTCTTCCAGCTTTTGCAGGATGAAGGCGTCGACCGGGGTATAGCACCAGGCACGGTTTTTCACCGCCGGAACCGCCGGCTTCACGACCGGCTGATAAGCCCAGTGTTGGCGGGCCTTGTCGGTCAAGCCGGAGAGCTTGCCCTTGACCGCCACACGGGTATCCGCCGCGCCGGTCTTCACCCATGTGGTGAGGTCGGCGATTTCCTTATCCGAGAGCTTCTCGCCCTTCGGAGGCATCTGCAAGTCCTTGTCCTTGTAAGAGATAGCAGTGAGCAGGAGGCTCTTTTCGGTATCCCCAGGGACCACTGCCGGGCCGGTGTCGCCGCCCTTCAGGGAAGCTTCGCGAGAGTCGAGCAGCAGGCCGCCCTTGCTCTTGCCGGCTTCGGCGCTGTGGCACTTGTAGCACTTATCCGTGAGGATCGGCTTGATCTTCTTATCGAAGAAATCCTTCTGCTCAGGCGTGAAATCCTCCGCGGCCGAGGCCGTCGCCAGAGCGGCGATCGCCCCGGTGAGGATGTAGGCTGTTACGCGCATAGTCATGCGATTACAGGGTGGGTTTAGGCAATGATGTCTTTGACGACGTTGCCGAAGTTGTCGGTGAAGCGGAAGTCGCGACCGTTGTAGCGATAGGTGAGCTTGGTGTGGTCGAAGCCCATGAGCTGCATGATCGTGGCGTGCAGATCGTGGATGTGCACCTTGTTCTCCACGGCGCGCGAGCCGAACTCGTCGGTCGCACCGTAGGCCGTGCCGCCCTTGACGCCGCCACCCGCCATCCACGCCACCATGGCGCGGCCGTTGTGGTCGCGGCCCGGTTGGGCATTGCCGTTGCGGTCACGGGTGACCGTGCGGCCGAATTCACCGCCCCAGAGGACGAGCGTGCTGTCGAGCAGGCCCTTCTGCTTGAGATCCTTGATGAGCGCCGCGGCAGGTCCGTCGATTTCGCCGGCCTTTTGCTTGAGGACGACGGCGAGATTGCCGTGGTGATCCCAGCTACCGAGGTCGATCTGCACGAAGCGGACACCGCGCTCCACGAGGCGGCGGGCGACGAGTAATTTGGCGCCGACTTCCGTGCGGCCGTAGGCATCGCGGGTGGCGTCGGACTCCTTGGAGATGTCGAAAGCGTCGGTCGCTTCGGTCTGCATCTTGAACGCCATTTCGAACGACTCGATACGCGCTTCGAGCTGCGCGTCCTTCTGGAGCTTCGCGGCATGCAGGGCATTGAGCTGCTTGACGAGATCGAGCTCGCGGCGCTGGCGGTCCATCGGCGTGAACTGGTTCTTGATGTTCATGATGACCTCATCGAGGTCCATCTTGCTGTTGTAGTTCACGTTGCAGCCTTGATAGACGCCCGGGAGGAACGACGCCTGGCGCCATTCCGGAGAGCCGCCCATGGTGATGAAGCCAGGCATGTTCTGGTTCTCGGTGCCGAGACCATAGACCAGCCAGGAACCCATCGAGGGCTTCGGCAACTGGAGCGAACCGGTGTGCATGAAGCGCTGGGCGACTTCGTGCGCCGGGATGTCGGTCCAGAGCGAGCGGATGACCGCCATTTCGTCGATCACCGTGGAGAGTTCCGGAAACACCGAGCTCGTCTCCACGCCGGACTTGCCGCTCTTCTTGAACTCGAAGGGCGAACCGAAGGCCAGACCGTCATGACCCGGAATGGTCTTGTCCGTGTACTTCGTCAGTTCAGGCTTCGGGTCCCAAGTATCGACCTGCGACGGACCACCGGAAGCAAAAAGGTGAATGACCGCCTTGGCCTTGACTGGGAATTGCGGCTGCTTCGGGGCGAGCGGGCCGGTCGGAATGCCAGCCGTGCCCAGCGGAGCGCCGACGGCGTCACCGACGTTGAGGCCAAACATGCCAGCGAGGCTCAGGGCGCCCATGCCCATGCCCGTCCGCATCAGGAAATCCCGGCGGGTAAAAATCAGGTGATCGGCATTGATGGAATGCTCGCGGAGGAACTTGTCCGTCTTCGTATGGTCTGTCACTGGGGTCATGGCTTGGGGATGGTTGAGGTTTGCTCGGTGGAGGTTGGTGAAATGGATCGGTGTATGATCGAGTTAATATCGTCGCCCCTAATGAGGACTTAGCAAACCGATTTAAACAATCTGCTCAGGAGCCAAAAATCAGGGTAAACGTGGATTTTTCGGAAGCCGTAACCGGCTACGGGTGAACACGGAGATGCAGCAAAAGGGGTACCGCTGAAAGGGGGAAGAAGAGGACGCGACGTTTATTTTCATTTCGCGTTGATTGCCAATAACTTATGCGGTATTTCGCGGACGTCAAACGGGAAGGGGCCGGCGGGAATGCAGGAAAAGAGGGTGGGATTTTGAGAGAAGCAGCCGTTTGGCTGCGGCCCGGCCGCTCTGCGTCCTCAGTGTTTCCAATTTAAACCCGTTTTTAACCTCAGAACATCGTCCCCTCCAACAGAAGCGAGCCGGCGTTTTGTCGATGACACCTCGCGTTTGTTGGGTATGGTAAGCAAGCGATGCCTGCGCCGACCCCATCCGCCTTGTCCGCCCAATCTCAAGAGTTGGAAATCAAGAACATTCTCTTGGTGGACGACGACGAAGATTTGGCCAATACCCTGAAGCTCCTTCTGGAGACCCACAATTATATCGTCACCACCGCCGCCAACGGCGTCGACGCCCTGCGCGAGGTCATGGCGTTCGATTTCGATGTCATCATCTGCGACATGATGATGCCCAAGATGGCCGGTGACATGTTTTACCTGGCCGTCCAGAAGGTGAAACCACATCTGAATTCGCGTTTCCTTTTCGTGACCGGCTACGCCGACAACCCCAAGGTGGATACCTTCCTGAAGGGGGTCGACACCCAGGTCATTTTCAAGCCGGTGTTGACCGAGGAATTGGTGCGGAGCATCGGCATGGTCCTGAAGCGCAACGAAGAAGCAGCCAGGGGGGTGTAAGCCCACGGAGGCCGCGCTGCGGTGCGGTCCCATCCAGCAGGCGGAGGCGACAGATTAAAGTATCGGAATGCGCAGGAGCGCGTCCCTCCGTTGCTCCGCCCTCGACAGCGCACGCGTTTGCCGCTGTCATTTCCCCGAAAGAAAACCCCGGATGTCCCAGGTCGAATTCAAAATCGTTTGCATCGATGTTACGGCGGCGGAGGTGGATGTCCTCGCGCTGAAATACGCGCAGGGATTTCACGGCGCGGATTCCAAGGTGGCGGAGAATATTCCGGAGATCGCTCGCGGGTTCCGGCTCAGCCCGGGCACGCACGCAACCTTTCCCGGAGACGCTTCCTTTGGACCACAGCACATTCTCTTTCTCGGTGTCGAGCAGTTGTGGAAGTTTGATTACAGCCGCATCCGCCAATTCGGCCGCGACGCCGTGCGCATCGCCGCGCAAACTTTTCCCAAGGCCAGGATTCTCGGGATGACCATCCATGGCGTGGGCTATGGGCTGGATGAACAGGAAGCGTTTCGCGCGCAATTGGCTGGCGCCTTCGAGACGATCGAGGCGGAGCAGACGGGCCAGCTCGAGCAAATCTGGATCGTGGAGCGCAATCGCGATCGCGCGGAGCGGCTCAAGGCGATCCTGAGCAAGGTCGTGCCGCCACCTCCTCCGGCGCTGATGAAAGCGGCGCGTGCGCGTTCGATCAAGATATCCGAGAGTATCGATGCCGGGCTCGCCTCGCAGAAGAAGAAGCATGTCTTTGTCGCCATGCCCTTCAGCGAGGAGATGGAGGATGTGTTTGAATTTGGCGTCAAAGGCCCGGTCAACGCCGCGGGCCTGCTCTGCGAACGCGTGGACATGGCGGTCTTCACCGGCGACATCCTCGAGCGCATCAAGGAACGCATCGAGAGCGCCTCCCTGGTGATCGCGGATCTCACCGGGAGCAATCCGAATGTGTATCTCGAAGTCGGCTACGCGTGGGGCTGCCGACGGCCGACACTGCTCATCGCGCGGGGACACGACGATCTCAAATTCGACGTCCGCTCGCATCGCTGCATCTCGTATTCGAGCATCCGGGATTTGCGGGAACAGCTGCGCGCGGAGCTGCCGCATTTGACGGAGAAGGAGTGAGGATCCGCTGCGTTCTTACACTCGCGGCACGATCGAAAACTATTTTCGCGCCGCGCGCCAAAAACCCATCTACGCGTTTCCGCGCGATTCCCGTCCGCCGCCGCACGCGCAGCCTCGCGACGCAATATCTCACGCATGAAGCAGTTGCCCTTTGCCTGATACGTCCCGCCACGCAGATGCGCTGAAAACCGCACGCGCAAGCGCCGGAAAAACGCGCGGCAAACGCGCCATTCGCGACCCGTTTCTGGCCCGATTCTCGCTTAGTTTTGAAAGCGCAAATTCTCTCCGCCATGTACGCCTTTGACGAACTCTGCGACGAGCCAGACTCCTCCTTCTGCTATCTCCTTGGCGTGTTGAAACGCACGCCCAAGGAATCGAAACTGCGACCCGGACTTTTGAGCAGCGAATTCGAATGGATCCAGAACGTGGAGGACCAGGCGGAGAGCGTGAAGGACACGCAAAAATGCAGCCCGCTGCTGCGCAGTTTCGTCAAGCCTTCCGCGCCGCTCACGATCACGCCGGGATGGTCGCCCTTTCCGCTCGCGTTTTCGGTGCTGCCCAATTGCATCCGGCATGGCCGCGAAGAAGGGGAGTATCACAATTCCGCCTTCGCCATCTGGCAGCCGGAACTCAAGCCCGTGGGCAAGAGCAAGCTGGTGGATGAAGACGGCCACGTGCGCACCACTTTCGCGCGGCACGTCTCGGAGCAGGACCTCGAATTTGAGAACATCCACGCCCGCCATTTCTTTTGGCTGCTGGAGATGACCGTGCTGCGCGCGCAGGAAGCGAAGAAGCCGGTCATCCTCATCGGCATCCCGGGCTTTTCCTACGGCACGGCCATCACCCACGAAATGCCGGCCGACGCGCGGCTGCGTCTCTTGCAAGCCGGCTATCTCTTCCCCTCGCGCGTCCCGCAAATGGCGCATGAGCCGGTGCCGGAGTGTTAGGGTAGTCGCTACAACGCCTTCGCGTAAAGCTGGCTATTCTCCGTGAGGTCCTTGACCACCGTGCAGAGGTAAACCGGGTGCGGATGAATGTCTCGGTACTTGGTGATCTCGGATTTGTTCAGCACCTTGAACCCGTAGCGCTCGAACATCTTTTCCCCGCGGCGATCTTCGAAGACGACCATCTGGCCGAAGACGCGCTTTTCGCCGTGCTCGTAGAGGTATTTCAAATACGCATCCGTGATCGCACGCGAGGTGGCGAGATTGCGCGCGTCGGTGAGGAGATTGATGTGAAAGTGCGCGGTGCGGCGCGGGGCGGCGGGCACTTCCTTCCACGCGGTGCGCAGGATCCATTGCACGAATTTCTTCGAGGCGTCGTTGTAATTCGCGTAGCGCACGATGCCGCGGAGGAAGAGGCTGATGTTCTGGTAAAACGCGTAGCACTGCTGGCGGAAGGGGAAGCGTGAGCCGAGCAGGTAGCCGCGGATTTCGCCGTTCACGAGCAGGACGAAGGAGGACTCGGGCTCCCAGTCGGTGTAGTAGGCGGTGAGGTAATCGGCGAAGAGCTCGCGGTCCTCGAAGACGGGGTCGATGGGGTTGCCGAGAAAGCCGGTCTCGCAGCAGAGCTCGCGCACGCGGGCCCGGTCGGAGGGCTGAAATTTCCGGATTTCGAATTGTTTTCCTTCGGTCATGAGCGAGGCGTAGTCTTGGACAACTTCGCGGTGGAGGTCAAACCTGCGTGTAACTTCCCACTCGGGAATGGCTGCGCAGCCAGGCATTTTCGCTTCCGGCGCATCGCTTCGATCACGCTCTAAAGGGAACGCTGCAACCACGCGAAAAGACCGGCCACCACTCGCATCAAAAGCTCCTCTGGCGGTACACACCGGCTCGTTTTGTCCAGACAAAAATACGTACAAACCAGTACTCAAACGGGCATTCAAAAGTTTGCATATTTTAAGTGACATTACAAAGAGGGCCTCCGTAGCATCACGGGCGTTATGAGTGCTCCAGCCTTTACACAAGTGCCTGGCGGTTGCGGTGAGTTGGAATACAAACACGTACTCCTCGTAGATGACAATCAGCTGCTCGCCTCGCGTATTCGTTCCACGCTTAAATTCCTCGTGAAATCTCACGAGTTCGTTGTAACCACGGTAGCCAATGGCGCAGACGCCATCCGTGCTATCATGGCCTTTGATTTCGACCTGATCATTTGCGACATGACCATGCCGTTCATGGCCGGGGACATGTTTTACCTCGCAGTGCAGCGGGTGAAGCCACAGATGGTTCCCCGGTTGTTGTTCGTCACTGACCCGGAAGCGACGGAGATCAACACCTACATCCAGAGTATCAAAGGCCAGATCGTGTATAAACCCGTCGAAGCCGACGAACTGGAGCGGGCCATCAGGATCTTGCTGGCGCGCCGCAAGCGGCCGCCGGGGAGCCTTGACATCGACCTCGACAGGTGGCGGGACATTCCCTGTCTCACCGACCGGATTGCCGATGAGGACGACGTGCGAGCGGGGCGGGCGATATTTTGCATCCGGCCGCTCGATAATCTCAGCGTCAGCTACGAAGAGATCGGTCTGCCGCACTGCGCGATCTTTACGGACGAATGCGAGCAGCACTTCCCCGTTGTGATCGTCCAATCTGAGCGCAGCGGGCACTTCCATTACGTGGGATTTCGCTTCCTGGAGCGGGGTAACGGCATCGGATACCGTTCCGAACTCGAGCTGCTCGACGAGCCCAACGAGCTTTTCTACGGCTCGCGCGAGCCGGAACTCGCAGGTGCAAACTTGGGCTTATGCCTCTGCGACACGGTGCAAATCCTGCCTGCTCCTTACGACGAGAGAATCTCGCACGCGAGGGAAGAGCTTGCAGGCTGAAGTCGAGCACTCGCGCGCTCGATCCAGGCAAATGCTGGACTGGGCAAACCGCGACCGTCGCGAGTTAAGCGCCTGGTCGTAGTCGCGCTTTCCGTCAGGAGCGCGGGGCGTAGTTTCGCACGACCTCCCCGTAAAGGGAGAACATGCGGACGAAAATCTGCGTCCAGGAGTATTGCGCGGCCACGCGGCGGCTGGCCCGGGCGCCGGTTTTCGAGAGATCCTCGCAGCTCATCTGCTCGATCGCCGTGGCCAGCGCGGCTGGAGAATTTTCACGCGCCCACAGCGTCTGGTCGCTGTGGATGATGCGGTCCATGTAGCTGCCGCGAATCCCGATGACCGGCGTCCCGCAAGCCTGTGCCTCGAGGGTGACGAGACCGAAGGTTTCCTGCACGCCGGGATGCACGAAGAGATCGGCGCCGCGATAGAGCGTGGCGAGGCGCGGTGCTTCGGCGCAGTAGTCGAGCCAGGTGACGGCGCTCGTGTCGTGTTGCAGCGCGAGCAATTCGGCCCGCTGCAGCCCATCGCCCACGACGAAGAGATGGAACCGTTGCGGGTGGCGCGCGGTGAGTTCGCGGAAGGCGGCGAAGAGGGTCTGGGTGTTTTTTTCCTGCGCCAGCCGGCCGACGTAGAGGAGCAGGGTGCGGTCGCGCGGGATGCCAAATTCCGCGCGGACGTCCTCGTCCGGAAACGCCTTCGGATGGAAGACCGCGGTGTGCACGCCGAGATCGGTGTGGGCGAGATTGCGCACACCCCACGAGGCGAGCAAATCGCCCAACGCCGGCGAAGGAACGAGCGTGCGCTCGAAGCGGTTGTAGAGATTGCGGATGTAACGCCGGGAAAAGTCCATGAACATCTCGGTCACCAGCGGGCCGCAATATTTCCGTGCCGTGCGAACGTAAGCCTCGGGGAAGTGCGAATGATAGAAGCCGACGACGGGGATGCGGAGTGCGGTGCCGGAGTACACCGCTTTCCACGCAACCTGGTAGGGGTCGCCGCTTTCGATGAGGTCCGGACACTCGCGCATGAGGATCGCCTCGACGGCTTCGAGCCGCAGCAGGACGCGGTAACGCGAGGTGCGCGAGATGAGCGGAGACTTGACGGTGTAGACGCGCGCGCGGTCGCTGGCGATCACTTCATCGCGCTCGCCGGGGATAATGAGGACGTGCTCGTCGCGCTCGGTCTGCTCGCGGATGTAGCGGACCTTTTCGGAGACGTACCGTTTCACGCCGCCGCTGACCGGGGAGTAAAATTGCGTGAGGTCGCAGATTTTCACGCGAGAGGGAGGCGGGGGAAAACATCCAACATCCAACGTCCAACACCCACCATCCAATGGCGCAAGCGCGTGGCCAGGGACTGGGGGTGACGGGGGGCGTGGCGGGCTTTCGGACGGGGCGGAAAGG
>NZ_ABVL01000022.1 GCF_000173075.1 Chthoniobacter flavus Ellin428 | reverse complement strand
ATCGCTACTATGGGCTTCTCCGACTCCCCAATCTCCAGCTCGATCCTTATGGCTTCGGCTCGGGCCGCGTTCCGTCCCGCTCTCGCGCGACGAAACCCAAGACCAGGGTCTCCCAGTCTGCCCAACCCCACCTTCCCTGCGCGCTGCCCCCTGCGACCCCGGAGGTCTTCACCGTTGCTCGTGAACATCCCTTCACGGTGAATGCTAGGCTTCGGCTCCTCCGAGAGATTGGCCGACCTCACTAAGCGTAACGAGGCTCTTCTAGGTTTGCTTGCGCTGCGGCTCACAGGTTCGATCCACGGAGCTTCAACCCCAGGATTGCTCCCAGAATCGTCCGCTTCTCTACAAGCTCGATGTTCAGTTGGCTTGACGAACACTTTTCAGTTCATGGGTTTGGGTTGGCGGTGCTGGCGCACCAGAGGGCGCGGGAGAAAACGCAGAGGGCCGCAGAGGAAGAAAAGGATGAAGGATGAAGGCGGAACGATGAAAAAGCGCGTTCCCCGATAGCGAGTGTCGATCCTCAAAAACCGCGTAGCGCACTTCACTTCATCCTTCATCCCTCATCCTTCATCCCTCATCCTTTTGTTTCTTCCTGCGGCCCTCTGCGTTCTCAGCGTCCTCTGCGTTTAACTCAGCCGCCGTACACGAACCAGCGCCCGCCCTTACTTCACCAGCGTCCCGAGGAGCTGCATGTAGCGCTTCGGGTCCAGCCTCAAAACGTCCCCGCTTTGCTCGGTCGTCGGATCCCAGGTGCTCTCGGGCAGCTTAGGCACGAACTGCAGGTTTTCAAAACGCAGCGCGACCATCCATCCCGGTTTGGCCAGGGAGATGCGCACGGGCTTGGCATCGGCGTCGACCCAGACGCGTGCACCCCAGCCCTGGGCTTTCAGCGAGCGGGTCAACTGCGGCATGAGGTAAACGTCCATGACCCGGCAGGGATTGCCGTCCAGGGGTTCGGAGCCGACATCCTTGACCTGAAAAACCGCCGGCAGAAGCACCAGATCCTGCTCGGGAATCGGCAGCTGAAAAGGCCGCAACTGAAACTTCGGGTCCACCTTGGGTAGCTTTTTCTTTTCCGCCGCGGCGGCGAGCAACGCCTCCACCTTGCTGCCGGGATAAGCCCAGATTTGCTGCCCCTTGCGGCAGACGACAATGTCTTCGCCCATGAAGGGCCCGTGCACGCGCAGCTTGTCGGGATATTCCAGCGCGACTTCCGCATGGCTCCCGGCCAGCTCGGGGGGAAGATCGGTCATTTGCTCGAGCCGCAGGTTGAAGGACATCGCGCGATTCGGATTCGAGGTCGTCCTGGCGAAGACATTCACAAACGGCATCAGCATGCGGCCGATCAGGTCGTAGCGGTTCTCCTCGGCCCGCACGGTGGTGGTGAGGATGGCCAGGACGGCGGCGGAACGAAGCAGGAGACGGAGGTTCATGAAGAAAGCGCAGAGGCGCGGAGGCGCAAAAGCGCCGGGAAGCAAGACTATGGGGCAATCGGACAAGGAGACAATGGGACAATGAGGCAGGCGCTCACTGATTGTCCCGTGGTCCGATTGTCTCATTGTCATTCTTCTTCGCCTCGGAGGATTTTCGCAGTTTCGCTTTGTGACGAGGCGCGTTCTGTCCTAAGCAATCTGCTGCGCATGGCGGCCACGCTTTTCCCGACCATCTTTCTCGCCTCCGGCGGCATCCTGTTTGCCTTCGATCACTCGACGCTGCCCGGAAAGCTCATCCTGTTTACGCTTTTCATCGCGTCGATCTTCAGCTGGTCGGTGATGGTCACGAAATTCCGGCTCGTTCGCCGCGCCCAAACCCGCCGGGCCCAATTCCTCGAGTCCTTCCGCTCCGATCGCCAGCCGCTGCGCATCTACACCGACCGCACCCGCTACGATGGCGCGCCCGTCTTCGCCGTCTATCGCGCGGGTTGCCGGGAGCTGACCTTTCAACTGCTCGGCTCGGCCGAGGTGGATGAGACCTTTCGCGCGCGGCTTGACATCGCGCAGCGCATCTCCCCGGCGCAAATGCGCGTCGTGACAACGGCGATGGAACGCGCCGTCGGTGAAACCGCGCTCCGCCTGGAATCGCAGATGATCCTCCTCGCCACGGCAGTGAGCGGCGCGCCCTTCCTCGGCCTGCTCGGCACCGTCTGGGGCGTGATGGACACGTTCGGCGACGTCGCTGCCGCGGGCTCGGCGAATCTCGCCGCCATGGCGCCCGGCGTGAGCGCGGCGCTCATCACCACCGTCACCGGCCTGCTCGTCGCCATTCCGGCGATGTTCGGCTACAACTATCTCGTGACCACCATCCGCGCGATGATCGTCGGCCTCGACAATTTCGCCGCCGAGTTGTCCAGCGAGTTTGAGCACAAGTACGTCGATCACGGCGAAAGAGCGAAGTCCTGGACATGAAGTATTCAGTAAACAGTAATCAGTATTCAGTTCCCGAGACGCTGACGCGCAGAGAACTGCAACGACTGATCACTGATTACTGATCACTGATTACTTTTCCCAATGCGCCGCTTCTCCGATCGACACAGCCTCCACACGGTCAGCGAGCTGAACGTGACGCCGCTGCTCGATCTCGCGTTCGTGTTGCTCATCATTTTCATGATCACCACACCGCTCATGGAAAATTCCGTGGACCTCGTCATCCCAACAAGCGAGGCGGCGAAGCATGCGATCGATCCCCACGCCGTGCAAACCGTCGCCATCAATCGTGAAGGTCTCATCCAATTCAACAATGAGCCCACCGACGTCCAGCAGCTCGAAAGCAGCCTGACCGCGTTGAAGGAGTCGAATCCTGAAGTCGCGGTGGTCATTCGCTCGGACAAGGAACTCTCGGTGCAGAAGCTCATCGACGTCATGGACGCCGTACAGCGGGCCAAAATTACCAAGGTCGGCGTCGTAACCAATCCCGAGAAGCCGTGAAAGGCGCCTTGACGCGGCGCCGATGGCTATTTTGTTGAAGAACTTTCGCCTTCCGCTCGTCGGAAGCGGAAGCCCATTCACCCTTTTTACTTTATATTGATCAACCGATGCCTCCCGACCGCAGCTTTCGACGAAACTTTTTCGTCATCGCCTCGCTCCACGTCGTCGCGGTGGGGGTGCTTTATTTCCTCGGCACTTTTCACCGGAAACCACCGGCGGAACAGGTGATGTGGCTGGAGGGCGGCTCGGTCGGCGGTGGCGAGCCGGGAGCGGGAGAAGCGGCGCCGGACCCACAGCCGTCCCCGACCCAGGCCGAATACAAAAGCGAATCGCCGCCTCCGCCTCCCGAGCCGAAGCCGGAGCTGATCCCGCCGCCTCCAGTGGTCAAACAGGCGCCGAGCGAGCTGGTCACTCCCCAGACGACGCCGGAACCGGCCACCCCCAAGCCGCATACGCCGAAACCGGAGACCCCAAAGCCACACACTCCCAAGCCGGAAACCCCCAAACCGGAAACGCCCAAGCCTCACACTCCGAAACCGCACACCCCGCACCCGACTCCAAAGCACACGCCCAAGCCGGCCACACCGAAGGCGACACCAAAGGAGAAGGACGAAGGCGACGATGAGGCCACTCCCAAGCCAAAGGCCACATCATCGGAAAAAGAAAAAGAGAAGGAAAAGGAAACGGCCAGGGAAAAGCCGAAGGGTTCGCCCGGCCCTTCGAAGAGCGAGGGCACCTCGACGGCGATGAACAAGTCCACCGGCTCCGGCGGCAATGGCGAGGGCAAGGGGAATGGCAAGGGCCCGGGCAAAGCGGGCAACGGTTCCGGCGCCTCCGAATTCGGCTGGTACTTTTCGATGATCCACGACCGCTTCCACAGCCGCTGGGATCAGCCGACCTCGATCGCGCACGGCGGCCAGGACATCGTCACCACGCTCAAGATTCGCATCGCGAAGTGATGGCACCATCCAGAGCCGGGAGATTCTTCATTCCTCCGGCGACAACACCATGGATCAGTCCGTGATGACCGCCGCGGAGCGCGTGCTGCAGATCGATCCGCTGCCCGCGGGTCTCGGCAACGGCGAGTCTTTCGAAATCAACATCGCGTTCAAACTCGATCAGGGCCAGTGAGCGAAGAAAGCGATTGTCACGTCATAAACGTTTTGCCTTTTCGCCATTTTCGTTAGCGTCCGTTCCGCCATGAAAAAACTCCACGCGTTTTCCGTCGTCGCGTCCTGCCTGTTGCTCTCCTTCTCGCTCGCGCGCGGCGCGGAGACTCCGACCATCACCATCAGCAAGAGCGACAAGATCCCGATCGCGATCGGTTCGATCGCCGGCGCGGATGGCGGGCCGGCGGCGAAGATTCTGCAGAATGACCTCGCGATGTCCGGCTATTTCAACCTCGTGCCTTCCGCGAGCGCGGGCTTCATCGTGGGCGGCACCTCCAATGGCAACAGCCTCGCGGGCAGCGTCACCGATCGCAGCGGCAAGACGGTGCTGATGAAAACGTTCAGCGGTTCCGCGCGCGGCAAGGTGCACGCCTATGCCGATGAAATCGTCGAGACGCTGACCGGCAACAAGGGCATCGCCAGTTCGAAGGTCGCCTTTGTCGGAACCCATACCGGGCACAAGGAAATCTACCTCGCCGATGCCGATGGCTCGAACGTGCGCCAGCTCACCAACGACGCGAACATCAGCGTCGGCCCCAGGCTGAGCCCGGATGGCAGCCACCTGGTTTACACCGGCTACAAGAGTGGTTACGCTGACGTTTACGAAATCGATCTCGGCAGCGGGGCGCGCAATCGCATCATCAAATTTCCCGGCACCAATACTGGCGCCGCGTATTCGCCGAACGGCCGCGAACTGGCCGTGATTCTGAGCAAGGACGGCAACCCCGAACTTTACACCACGAGCGCGGGCGGCGGCGGCGCGCATCGCCTCACGCACACGCCCGGTGTGGAAAGCTCGCCCACGTGGTCACCGAGCGGTGATGAAATCATCTACTCCAGCGATGATCGCGGCGGCCCGCAGCTCTATCGCATCTCCTCGGGCGGCGGCAGTGGACGCCTCATCAGCACCGGCCACGGCTACAACACCGAACCGAACTGGTCGCCCGATGGCAAGAAGGTCGCCTTCACCGTGCGCGACGGCGGCTTCACTATCGCCGTTCTCGACCTCGGCAGCGGCAACGTGCACACCGTGGGTTCCGGCGAAGGTCCGGCATGGGGCGCCGACTCGCGCCACCTCATCTTTGCCGAGGGCGGTTCGTTGATTTTGCTGGACGCACAGACTGGGCAGAAGACAACTCTCGTCAGCGGCTTGGGGCAAAATCTCCGAGCCAACCTGGTCCCGTTAATTGCCCGACCGACCCACTTCGCCATGAAACTTATCCGACTCTTTTCCATCGCCGCCCTTGCTCTCGCTACGCTCTCCTTCGCCGGATGCACGCATGGCAAAAAGGGGGCCGGCGCCGGCTCTGGCGCCGCGGACGGCGATTACGTGAACGGCACGCCGTTGCCCGATCGGCAGGAAGGCGTCTCCTTCCTCGGCAGCAATGTGGACCGCAACAAATTCCGGCCCGTCTATTTCGGCTTCGACAGCTACGCCATCGGCGGCGGCGAGCGCAGCAAGATCGATGAAGTCGCGCAGTTCCTGAAGAGCGCGTCGAATACGATCATCATCGCCGGCTTCACCGACGAGCGCGGCACGCCCGAATACAACCGCGGTCTTGGCGAACGTCGCGCGCAAGCGGTGCGTGAAGCGCTCATCCGCGATGGCGCCGACGGCTCGAAGATTCAGACGGTCAGCTTTGGCGCCGAGATGCCGGCTGACCAGGGTTCCAACGAAAGCGCGTGGGCCAAGAATCGCCGAGCGGAGTTCGGCGTCGTTCGGTGAGCCGAACGGCTTGCTAGCGTCTTGAAGTCAATTAATTTACCTCATGCCACAGACCAATGCGCCGCTATCTTCCTCGGAAGTCACTTCCGAGATCCGGCGGGCAGTGGATATTCTCTGTCGAATCGCCGGAGTCCGTCGCATCTGGTTTTTCGGTTCTCATGCCGCCTACAAAGGCCGACCTGGCTCTGATTTGGACTTTGCAGTAGAAGGCCTGCCAAGTGAAGCGCTCTTCTCCACGCTTGGTGAATTGATGCTCGGCCTCCGAGCACCGGTGGATTTGGTCCGCTGGGAAGATGCGGGGAACGCACTACGCGGAGAAATCCTGCGCCAGGGAACAGTGGTATATGCCACTTGAAACATCGGCCTTACGCGGCCTCGCTGCCATCCTTGCTGAGGATTTGCTAGCATTGCGTCGGTTGGATGGCGCTCTGAAGAAATTCAGTGCAGAAATCGTCCGCGCTGACTGGGACAGCGCCGATCTGTGGGCAAGCGCAGGCGTTCTGCATGGAATCTATAACGCCATCGAGAATACCTTTTTGCGCGTTTCAAATACCCTGGATGAATCTTTGGAGCGTTCGGAAAGATGGCACGCAGAATTGCTGCAGTTAATGCTTCTCGACGTTCCGAATCTTCGCCCTGCTTTCGTTTCGGCCGAACTTCAACCGTTGCTCAAGGAATTGCTAGCCTTTCGCCATCTTTATCGCCACGGCTACGATCTTCGTTTGGACGGCGTTAGACTCAATGGCCTCATTGAACATTGGAATCGCGATAAAGACCTGTTGTTCTCGGCCTTTGAAAGCTTCCATTCCTATTTGATAGGGATGGCAGAATCGCTCTCTCGATGAGCTATGATTATCTCATTGTCGGCGCCGGTTATGCCGGCGCGGTGCTGGCCGAGCGGTTGGCCAGCCAGCGCGGGGCGCGGTGTCTCGTCATCGATCGGCGCGACCATATCGGTGGCAATTCGCACGACCACTATGATGCCGCCGGCGTGCTGCTCCACACCTACGGGCCGCACTACTTCCGGACGAATTCCGATCGCATCCGTGAATACCTGAGCCAGTTCACGGAATGGCACGCGGTGGAGTACAAGATCCTGTCCTGGACGAACGGGCGCTATTGGCAGTTCCCGATCAATCTCAACACCTTCGAGCAGATCATCGGGCGGCCTTCCACGAGCGAGGAAATGGAAGCGACCCTCGCCGAGTGGCGCGTGCCGATTGCGGAGCCGAAGAATTCCGAGGAAGTCATCATCTCGCAGGTCGGCACGAAGCTCTACGAGATGTTCTTCAAGAACTACACGCGCAAGCAGTGGCGGCGCGATCCGCAGGAGCTCGACGCCAGCGTGTGCGGGCGCATTCCCGTTCGCATCAATCGCGACGACCGCTATCTCTCGGAAAAATTCCAGGCCCTGCCCAAGGAGGGCTACACGGCGATGTTCCGCCGCATCCTCGCGCATCCGAATATCGAGGTGCGGCTCAAGACGGACTACCGCGAAGCGCGCCAGCAGATCAGCTACCGGCACCTCATTTATACCGGGCCGATCGACGAATACTTCGATCACTGCTACGGGCCGCTGCCTTATCGCTCACTGCGCTTCGAGCCGGAGACGCTCCAGCAGGAATATTTCCAGCCGGCGATGCAGGTAAATTACCCGAACGACCACGACTTCACCCGCATCGTCGAGCTCAAGCACGCCACCGGGCAGAAGCTGCCCGTCACCACGATCGTCCGCGAATATCCCGAGGACTTCGGTCCCGGACGCGAGCCTTACTATCCGATTCCGGCGCCGGATGCGCGGGCGCTTTACCAGCGCTACGCCGACCGCGCCGCCGCGGAAAAAGGAGTGAGTTTCGTCGGCCGACTTGCTACGTACAGGTATTACAACATGGATCAGGTCGTTGGCATGGCTTTGGCTGAATTTGACCGGCTTGCGTCGCTGCCCTCCTCTTAATCCAACCCTTCCTTTCCCGACCGTAGCATCTATGTCCACTCCGATTCCCCTTTGCGTGGACCTCGACGGGACGCTTTTGCGGACGGACACGATGTCGGAATCGCTGCTCAAGCTTTTGAAGGAAAACCCGCTGCGGCTGCTGCAGATGCCGCTCTGGCTGGTTCAGGGCCGGGCGAGTATCAAGCAGAAGATCGCCAGCCGCACCCGGCTCGACGTGGCTTCCCTGCCGATCAACGAGGAAGTCCTCGCATATATCGAGAAAGAGCGTCAGGCAGGTCGCAAGCTGCTCCTGGTGAGCGGCACGGACATCAAGGTCGCGCGGGCCATGGCGGAGCATATTCCGGTGTTCGAAGAAGTGTATGCCAGCGACGGAACGAGGAATCTTTCCGGCCATGGCAAGGCGGACATGCTGCGGGAGCGTTTTGGCAAGGGAGGTTTCGACTATGCAGGCAACGCCCGGGTGGATCTGCCGGTGTGGGCACAGGCCCGGCGCGCGCTCGTCGTCAATGAAGGAGGGAAGTTGGCCAGGAAAGCGGAAACGCTTTGTGAAGTGGAAAAGGTCTTCGATTCACCGCAGGTCGGCCTGCGCACCTGGACGGAAGCGCTGCGCGTACATCAGTGGGCGAAAAATCTGCTCCTCTTCGTGCCGCTGCTCGGCGCGCACCGCTGGCATAACTATGCGGAACTCGGCGCGAGTGCGCTGGCCTTTTTCGCCTTCTGCATGTGCGCCTCGAGCGTCTATCTGCTCAACGACCTTTTCGACCTCGAGTCCGACCGCTATCACCCGACCAAGCGCCGGCGCCCGCTGGCGAGCGGACGGTTGCCGCTCTCTTCGGGCATGATCGCGGCGGCGCTGCTCCTCATCTTCAGCATCCTCATCGCGCTTTTGTTGCCGGTGGAATTTGGCATCACCTTCGCGGGATATTACCTGCTCACGTCGCTCTACTCCGTGCGGCTGAAGCAGATCGAAATCCTCGATGTCCTAACCCTGGCCGCACTCTATAGCGTTCGCGTCGTGGCCGGGGGTTATGCCGCGCGGATCATGGTGTCGGACTGGTTGCTGGCATTCTCGCTGTTCATCTTCCTCAGCCTCGCTTTCGTGAAACGTTTCACCGAACTGCAACTGCTCAAGAGCGGCGAGATCATGCGTGGGCGCGGGTACCGCGTCGCGGATCGCGAACTGGTCAGCACCATGGGCGTGGCCAGCGGATACTTCGCCGTGCTGGTGTTGGCGCTCTATATCACTCAGCCGCTCGTCACGCAGCTCTATCGGCACCCGGCAGCGCTGTGGTTTGCGTGCCCCGTGCTTCTTTACTGGATCAGCCGCATCTGGCTGCTCGCGCACCACGGCCAGTTGCACGATGACCCGATTGTCTTCGCCTTGAAGGACAAGCAAAGCTGGCTGGTGTGCCTGATCCTCCTGGCTGTCGGCGCCATCGCGCTTCCGAGATGACCCAGTGAAAAATCCCGAAAGCTGGGGCCGCTATCCCAAGGCCGCGCATCACGAGGTCCGGCCGCTCCGATGGAGGACGGATCCTTTGCCGCAGGGCGATGGCCGGTCGATGTTACCGTTTGGGCTGGGGCGCAGTTACGGCGATAGCTGCCTCAACGACGGCGGGGATTTGCTTGTCACCGAGGAGCTCAAACATCTCCTGGCCTTCGATGCCGAGCGCGGCATGATGCGCTGCGAAGCGGGGGTAACCCTCGATGAGTTATTGCGCTTCATCGTGCCGCGCGGCTGGTTCCTGCCGGTCACGCCCGGGACGAAATTCATCACCGTGGGCGGCGCGATCGCCAATGACATTCACGGGAAGAATCACCACCGCGCGGGAACGTTCGGCTGCCACGTCACGAAGTTCGAGCTGCTGCGCTCCACGGGCGAACGGCTGATTTGTTCGCCGACGGAAAATACCGCGCAGTTCGCCGCTACCATTGGCGGGCTCGGGCTCACCGGCCTCATCACTTGGGCGGAGTTTCAACTGCTGCGCATCGAAAATTCCATGATCGACGTGGAGGAGCTGCAGTTCGCCAATCTCGATGAATTCTTCGCCATCTCCGCCGAGTCAGACGCGGATTTCGCATACACCGTGTCGTGGGTGGATTGCCTGGCCGAGGGGCCTTCATTGGGTCGTGGGATTTTCATGCGCGGCAACCATGCGCGCGGCGATAGCCTCAGCCACCGGCTGCATCGGCCGCCGCGCCTCGGGGTCCCGGTGGAGTTTCCCGATTTCGCCCTGAATCAATACAGCATCCAGGCGTTCAACACCCTCTACTACGCCAAGGCGCTCGAGGCCTTCAGCCGGAAGATCGTTCACTACGATCCCTTCTTCTATCCGCTCGATGCCGTGAACCATTGGAACCGCATCTACGGGCGCCGCGGCTTTTTCCAATACCAGTTCGTCATCCCATTTTCCGGCGATCGAAAAGTGATCCGCGAGATCTTCCAGCGCATCGCGGCTTCCGGCCAGGGCTCGTTCCTCGCCGTGCTCAAGACCTTCGGCGAAAGGAGGTCGCCGGGAATGCTGTCGTTTCCCGCACCCGGCCTGACCCTCGCGCTTGATTTCGCGAATCAAGGCTGGGAGACGCTGTCCCTCTTCAACGAGCTCGACCAAGTCGTCCTGGCGACGGGCGGACGCATTTACCCAGCCAAGGACGCGCGCATGCCGGCCCGCGTTTTCCAGGAGTGCTATCCGCGCTGGGAGGAATTCCGCCAATATATCGACCCCGCGTTTTCCTCCAGCTTTTGGCGGCGCGTGAATTCACCTGTCTAAATCGATGCAAAATGTCCTGATCATCGGAGCGACTTCGGCCATTGCCCAGGCGGTGGCGCGCCAATTCGCTGAACGCGGCGCCAACCTCGTGCTGTGGGCGCGCTCGGCCGAGAAGATGGGAATCGTGGCCAGCGACCTGCGCACTCGCTACCAGGCGAAAGTCGTCATCGAAGCTTTCGACTTCGTGGATTTCAGCCATCATGCGCCCGCCCTCGACCGCGCCATCGCCGCTCATGGGGAATTGCACGCCGCGATTCTCTGCCACGGCAGCCTCGGCGACCAGGCGGCCAGCCAGGCGGATTTCAGCGTGACCGACCAGGAATTGCTGACCAACTGCCGTAGCGCCCTCTCTTTTCTGACCCTCCTCGCCAATCGCTTCGAGCAACAGGGCCACGGCACGATCGCCGTCATTTCCTCCGTCGCCGGCGATCGCGGGCGGCAAAGCAACTACGTCTACGGTACGGCCAAAGCCGCGCTCAACACCTTCGCTCAAGGCCTGCGGAACCGCCTCTACTCGAAAGGCGTCCACGTGCTCACGGTGAAACCCGGCTTCGTCGACACCCCCCATGACCGCTCACCTGCCAAAAGGGCCCGCTCTTCGCCTCCCCCCGACCGCGTCGCGCGGGACATCATCCGGGCGATCGATAGGGAGCAGTGCGTGCTCTACACTCCGTGGTTCTGGCGCTGGATCATGCTGATTATCAACCTGATCCCGGAGCCCATTTTTCGGAAATTGAAGCTGTGAGCCGTGTTAAAACCACGTTAAGCCCCCGAGGCGCAGAACATTCCGCTGGCCAAATGCACAGTCCGCGACGATTACAGGCGCTCCCATGAGCCTCGCAGTAGTCACCGGGTCCGCCGGATTGATCGGTTCCGAGACGTGCCGCCGCTTCGCCGCGGAGGGCTTCGACGTCGTCGGCATCGACAACGACATGCGCGCCGAATTCTTCGGCGCCAACGCCTCGACCACCCCGACCCGCGAAAAGCTCGCCCGCGAATTGCCCGGCTATCGCCATCACGCCCTGGACATTCGCGATGCCGCCGGGGTCGATGCCCTTTTCCGCCAGCTCGGCAGCGCAGTGAACCTCGTCGTTCACACTGCGGCCCAGCCTTCGCACGACTGGGCCGCGCGCGCTCCGTTGGTCGACTTCAGCGTCAATGCCCTCGGCACGCTGCATCTCCTCGAAGCTACTCGCCAGCATTGCCCGGAAGCGGTCTTCATCTTCACCAGCACAAACAAGGTCTACGGCGATACACCCAACCGCCTACCGCTCGTGGAGCTGGAAAAGCGCTGGGAAATCCCCAGCGACCACGCCTGGGTGCGCGGTATCGATGAGACCATGTCCATCGACCAGACAAAGCATTCGCTCTTCGGCGCGAGCAAAGTCGCCGCCGACGTCGCCGTGCAGGAGTACGGCCGCTACTTCGGCATGAAGACCGCCTGCTTCCGCGGCGGCTGCCACACCGGCCCGGCACACGCAGGCACGGAGTTGCACGGTTTCCTCGCCTACCTCATGAAGTGCACGGTGAGCGGGACGAAGTACCGTGTCTTCGGCTACAAAGGCAAGCAGGTTCGGGACAACATTCACGCCCACGATCTCGTCGAGGCCTTCTGGCAATTCTTCCGCGCGCCGCGCAGCGGCGAGGTCTACAACCTGGGCGGCAGCCGCCATTCGAACTGCTCCGTGCTCGAGGCCATCGAGATCTGCGAGGAACTCAGCGGCAGGAAGCTCGAATGGACCTACGTTGAGGACAACCGCGTCGGCGACCACATCTGGTGGATCAGCGACGTGCGCCGTTTCCAGGAGCATTATCCCGGCTGGCAGTACCGCTACGCCCTCCAAGGCATCCTGCGGGAAATCCATGCCGCGTGTGTGCTTGCCTGAGCGCCGGCGTGGCCGCTTTCCGAATTTGAGTCCTTCCCCACCCGCCATACTTGGTGAGTTTACGAATGATCTCCTTCGCAAGTTTTGCGTCTTTATTCGCAAGGCGACAATCTTAAAAATACCTTGTTCTCATGCACACACTGAAAAGAGCCGCTGTGGAATTGGCATATAAGTTAGGATACGTCGTGAAGCGCAAAAGTGCCTTCGGCGACAATCCCTTCCTTGATATGAAGCAATTCGTTCCCGGCGACACAAAGCCCTTGATTCTCGATATCGGCGCGAACATCGGCCAATCTGTTACGCGTTTCAAAGCAACGTTTCCTTCCTGCGTCATTCATTCGTTCGAACCGAGTCTTGAAACGTTTCGGAAGCTTTCGCAGAATGTTTCAAATCAAGAAGGGGTGTCTCCCTGGAATCTGGCGGTCGGCGCCGCCGTCGGTCCGAAAACGTTCTCGGAAAATACCCATTCCGACATGAGTTCCTTTCTCGAGCTAAGTTCAACGGGTTGGGGGAAGATAATTAACAAATCCACGGTGGACATGGTGACGATCGACAAATTCATGGAAGACCAAAAAATCCCTTCTGTGGATATCCTGAAGTCGGATACGCAGGGTTACGATTTTGAGGTGTTCAAAGGTGCGGAGCAGGCCATGAAGAACAACAAGATTGGGCTCATCTATTTCGAATTCATTTTTTCTGAGATGTATAAACACCTGCCGGCTTTTGATGAGGTATTTCGATATCTCATCGATCGCAATTTCGTACTCGTTTCCATCTACGAGTTTGCTCATCAAAATCGTGTGGCGAGCTGGTCAGATGCTCTTTTCGTCAACAAGGAATATAACAAAAAAAGTGCCTGACCCTCGTTCTCAGCCGATCCTTTTTCATCCACCGCGAAAACGAGCGACGCCCTCTGCGACGCGCTCCTGTCGAACCCGATCTGCTCATGCCGTCACCTTGCCATTCTTTACAAAAATGGCTGCGGCCACCCCTGACGTGATGTCGATTGCATGAACGCGTCGATCCGATCATTGGCAGCGACATGGAAGACGCGAGTCAATCGTTTTGTCGAGACCCATCCCAATGTAAAGGCCATCGTATCAAATGTCGGCTGGCTGTCCTTGGATACCATCGTGCGGATGCTCACAGGCCTGTTTTTAGGCACCTGGGTCGCTCGCTACCTCCAGCCTGGTTACTTTGGCGAAATCAATTACGCGTTGGCCATTGCCGCATTGGTCGGTGCGCCAGCCGGACTCGGTATTACAGACATTCTCATTCGCGATCTCGTCAAAAGACCGCAGGATGCCGCCAATCTCCTGGGTACGGCCTTCTTCAGCCGGATGGCGGCGGCGTTGGTTTCCTACGCCATTCTGGCCGTCTACTCGCTTACTCTGCCGAACTCCTTAACCCGTCAGCTATTGCTGATCTCTGCGCTCACGCTTTGCACGCAGGCGCTGACGGTCGCCGGCTTGCGATTCAAAGCCGACCTGCGTTCGAAGCAACTCGTGATCGCCGGGAATATCGGCTTCGCCGTTTCAGCCCTGGTTCGCATATTCCTCGTGCTGCTGCGGCGCCCAGTGGTGGAGTTTGCCTGGGTCGCCGTCATCGAAACGGGAGTTGCGGCGGTTATGACTGTCATCATCTACGCCCAATGCTATTCCGATCTTCCCAAATGGCGGTTCGAGCCCGCGACGGCTTCGCGTCTCCTCGGCGAATCCTGGCCGCTTATTCTTTCGGCGGTGGCGGTCACGACCTATATGAGGATCGACCAGGTCATGCTTGCGCAAATGCTAGGTACCAAGCAGGTCGGACTCTACACCGCTGCGACCAAGCTGAGCGAAATCACTTATATCGTTCCCAGCATCCTCTCTTCGGTACTGCTCCCGAGCATCGTGCGGAGCAAAGCACTCGGTCCGGAGCGATACATGGCGCGACTGCAGAATTACTACGACATGAGCGCCGGGCTCGCCTATTTGCTCATCGTACCTCTGTCACTGGGCTCGTCGTTCATCATTCATTTCCTCTATGGAAAGGTATATGAATCCTCGAGCGCCGTTTTGACCGTTCAGGTTTGGGCGCTCCTTTTTGTCTTTCTCGGAGCAGCGAGGGACCAGTTTCTTATCGCCGAAGGGTTTTTGAAGTTCTCGTTTTTCTCGACTTTTTTGGGCGCTGTATTGAACATCGGTATTAATCTGTTCCTCATTCCGCGCTATGGACCTCTTGGGGCGGCCTCCGCTACCGTCATCGCCTTTGCAATAACGGTGGTAGTCTGTCCCTATTTTTATAGCAGCACGCGGCAAATGTCGTTGCAATTGTGCCGGGCGATTTTTTTTCCGTTCCGAATCTGGATGCGACTACGCCCAAAACGAAGTCTTCCTGTATGATGGGTAAAATATTAGCTTTATGGGGTCGATTTTTTGCCCACGCTCGCTTCGCTAAACTCAATGGCCTATTGTTTCAGTTGGGAGCCCGGGGCTTGGGGATCCATAACTATCCGGTTAGTGGCGAGGAATGGCTGGTCGACCGCCTCGCCACGATTGCATCCGGGGTAAATCGCTTTGTCATCTTCGACGTGGGAGCCAACCGAGGTGCTTACGCGGCTTTACTACGCCGCTCGTTTCCAAATGCGGTCATTCACTCTTTCGAGCCGCATCCGCGGACCTTTGAAACATTGAAAGCCGGCACCGCAGGGCTGAATTTAAATCTCCACAATTTCGGATTTAGTCACCAGGCGGAAGAACTCGACCTGCATGATTATGCCAGTCCCACAGATAGTGAACATGCGTCGCTCTACTCAGGCGTCTTCCAAAGTCTGACTCAGATGCCGTACGTGTCTGTACGCGTCGCTCTGAAGACGATCGATCAATTTTGCGCGGAGGCGAATATCGCGCACATCGATTTCCTTAAGATCGATATCGAAGGCCATGAAATTCACTGCCTTCGCGGTGCCAAAGACATGATCGCTGCCGGACAGATCGGTGTCGTGCAATTCGAATTCAACAAGATGAACGTCTGCTCCCGCACATTCATGGCCGATTTTTTTGAAGTGCTGAAGGGCTTCCAACTTTATCGACTCCTCCCCACCAGCCTGTTGCCTCTCCGGGAAAGTGACATTCTGAAGACCAATCTCTTCGAGTACCAGAATGTCGTCGCCATCCGGCAGGGAGTCTCGTTCGCCCATTTCGCCCAGTAAGATGGCTCCTGCTTTCGATACCCCCATCGCCTTCCTGGTCTTCAATCGTCCGGACTGCACAGAGAAAGTCTTCGCCGAGATCCGGCGTGCCCAGCCGCGCAAGCTCCTCGTCGTGGCCGATGGGCCCCGGGCCAATCGGCCCGACGATGTGGAAAATGTGCGCCTGACGCGGGAGATTATCGATCGAGGGATCGACTGGCCCTGCGAAGTGGAAAAAGCCTACGCGGAGGAAAACATGGGCTGCCGCAATCGCGTTTCCTCAGGCCTGACCTGGGTTTTCGAGCATGTCGAGGAAGCCATCATCCTCGAGGACGACTGCCTGCCATCGCCCAGCTTCTTTCCTTACTGCGCGGAACTGCTCGCCCGCTTCCGGACGGACGATCGGATCATGGCTGTCAGCGGATGTAATCACGGCGTCGACACGCCGAGCCGCAGGTACTCATACGCTTTTTCCCAGATCACCCACATTTGGGGTTGGGCGACCTGGCGGCGTGCCTGGGCGCACTACGAAGTGGACATGAAAAGCTGGCCGGAATTTCGCGAGCGTCAGTTGATCTACGACGCGCTATCCGACCGCGCAGTCGCCGCCGCTTGGGAACGCGCCTTCGAGAGCGCGTGGAGCCGCCAGACCGACACGTGGGATTATCAGTGGCTCTACGCTGTGCTGAAACGAAATGGGCTCACGGTCACCCCGCATCGAAACCTGATTAAAAACCTGGGCTTCGACGAACGAGCCACGCACACTAGGGATCCCATGGCCTCAGGCGGTTTCCTCGAATTGGAATCGATGGACTTTCCGTTGAAACACGATCCCTATTTCGTGCCTGCCACCCGCTACGAGATGGAAATTTTGCGCAACCTGTTTGCCCCCTCCGTTCTAACCCGCTTGTGGCGCAAGGTCACCCGCATCGTGCGGAGACTGCGCTCGAGTTGGAAACCCGCCGCAAATTGAATCGACCTGTATACTTTCCGAACCCTTAACTTCCCGTCCCGATTTCCGATGAAATACGCCTTTTACCCTGATGCGCCGCCGATGCAGCAAGGCGGGCATGCGAATCACTCGACTGCGTGGAGCTGGTCGCAGGCGATGAAGGATCATATCGGACTCACCATCACCCGCCGTTTTCATCGGCGGGTTGACCCGGAACCCATTCGGCAAGCCATCGGCATGCCGATCATTTTTTATCCGGATTTCTCCCGCCTCGGCCTGCGTCGTTTTTCGGACATGCTGCGTTGCGCTCTCGATACGCTAGTCTTCATCTTCTGCCTGCCCTGGCTCGCTTCGGAGATTCATCGCCAAGGTTGCACCCGCATCTTTGCCTTTCCCTCAGGCTGGTGGACCTGCCTGCTCAATGCCTATCTGCTGGGCTGGGCCACCGGGCTCCCCGTCGACGTCTACGTTGTGGACGATATCGAGGCCCTCGCCGTCAAGGACAACAAACTTCTGCGCGCGCGAATCACCCGCTGGGCGGAACAATATTTCCTGCCGCGTTTTGCCAAGGTCTACACGCTGAGCAAGGGACACGCGGAACTCTTTCAAGAAAAGTATGGAGTGACCTGCGAGTGGCTCCCGCTGGTCATCCGCAGCCGGACAATCGAATACACTTCGCCGCCGAAGGAGGGGGAGATCCGCTACATCGGCTTCTCAGGTTCGATGAACGAGTATTACGCCGAAGCGCTCACCGAGCTGAATCGCGTCGTCACTCACCTCAACGAAACCACCCCGCATCGCTACAAGATCGCGCTTTGCGTCATCACCTCGAACTTGCCGGACATCTTCCCCGATCCTTCGGTGGTGGAGCTGTTTGTCAATCTACCCAATGCCCAGCTGGTCGAGCGCCTGAAGCTGAACTACGCGAATTATCTGCCGTTCTCGTTCAGCGAATCGCTACGTATTCTGGTCTCGACATCGTTCTCCTGCAAAGCGGCGGAATACTTTGCCGCCGGCCGCCCCATCCTGGTCTACGGCCCCGCCTATTCCAGCACTGCGCGACATTTTCTGGAGAACAATCTGCCCCTCGTGGAAACCACGCGAGGCAGACTCGAAGGCCTCATCGCCAGCGTGGATGCCGTGGATACCCCCGAGCTCATCGCCCGCTATCGTGAGGTCATCCAGAAATATCATTCCCCGGAGGCTTTGCGCCATCAGTTGCTAACCTTTGAACGGCCGATAGCTCAAGATCCTTCAGCCCCGGCCCAAGTTCACTAACCTTCCCCTGCCACACGCGATGTTGTTACTCGATAAACTTCAAGCCGCTGCCTGGCTTCTCACCAAACGCGGCACTCCATGGAAACGTTTCCAGCAGCACCGCGCCTGGAAGCGCGGTCTGCGCCATTGGATCGCTACCGAGGATTGGGGTTCGCGTATTCGCGATGCAGTCGC
Source organism: Chthoniobacter flavus Ellin428 (assembly GCF_000173075.1). GTDB lineage: Bacteria > Verrucomicrobiota > Verrucomicrobiia > Chthoniobacterales > Chthoniobacteraceae > Chthoniobacter > Chthoniobacter flavus. The sequence continues at coordinate 81,452 of NZ_ABVL01000022.1, read as the reverse complement.
TTCGCCGGACAACGCTTTCATCCCGCGCCACGAGGCCGCAGGCAAGATCGTGGAAGGCCAGATGATCATGCACAACGGCTTGCGCGTGGGAGAGCTAAGTTACTCCGGCCCGGGTAATCGAAAACTGATGATGGAAAACCGCGGTGTGCATGAACCCCAGGAAGAACGCGTTTTCCAGGAAGTGTTGAAGTGGATGCCGGAAGGCGCGGTGATGCTCGAACTCGGTTCGTACTGGGCGTTTTATTCGATGTGGTTTTACCAAGTAGTGCAGGGGGCGCATTGCTACGGCATCGAGCCCGCAGCGGAAAACCTCGAGATGGGCATCCATAACTTCGCCCTGAATTTCGGATCCTCGCCAGCGCGGGTCAGTATCGAGCGCGCCTACGTGGGCTCAGCCCCAGGACAAAGTGCGAATGGTGTGCCGATCATCTCGGTGGATAGCTTCATGGCCGCGCACAACATCGCGCACTTGAACATTCTGCATGCCGATACGCAGGGCTGGGAAGTCGACGTCCTCGTCGGGGCCCGTCAGGCGCTCGCCGCTCGCAAGATCGACTACATCTTCATTTCCACCCATGGAAACCAGTTGCACTTCAAGTGCCTGCGGGAATTGCGGCGGCAGAAGTATACCGTTCTTGCCGATATCGATTATCTCGAAACTTACTCCTTCGACGGCCTCATCGTCGCCCGTCGCAGTGAGCTTCCCGGCCAGGAACCGGTCCCGCTTTCGCTCCGCCCATGACGGACAAAACTGAATCCGCGACAAGCCCTTCGCGCGTCGTCCTGGTGAGCCCGCTGGCTCACTATGCCGGGCATCATTGGCGCGACACGTATGCGCTCGCCAATGCGCTCGCGGCCACGGGTGTCGAAGTCGAGGCCATCGTCGCCACCAATCCCACCGGGGGAGGGAGCATTCCCGGTCCGATTCATTACGGCCTGCCGTCGTGGTGGCATGGGCTCACCAATCGTCTCTCGCAACAGGGCCGGCGCGAGAAGGTGATGAGAATTTTCAACAATCTCGAAACCCTCGCCTGCGCCCTGCGCGCCCTGCCGTGTGCTCTCTCTGCGCGAGGAGGTATCCTCCATTTCCTCGGTGGCACGCACATCTTCATCTTCCTCCTCGCGCTGTGCAGCCGCCGCCCGGTCTTCCTCAGCATCTACGGCGAATTCCTGCCGCCCAAATCCGAGCACCCGAACTTCCGCGTCCGCTTACGTGATCGTTTGCTCCATCACCTGCTGCGCGCGCACAAGCTCGTCATCATCTGCGAGACGGATTCCCTGCGCGACCGCTGGCGATGGCTGCTCGGCGACGACATTCACACCATTCCTTATGCCATTACCGTGCCGCCCGCTCTGCAAAGCAAAGCGGAGGCTCGCGCGGCGATTGGCTTGCCGCAGGATGTGCCGATTCTCCTGCTCTTTGGCACCCAGCGTGCGGGGAAGGACTATGGGGTCGTCCTGCGCGCTGCAGCCTTGTTGCAGCCGCAGGTCCATCTGCTTTTCGTCGGCAAGACCATCTCGCAAAACAACCCGCAACGGCTCGCCGAGGAGCTGGGTTTCAAGCAAGCGACCTTCATCGATCGCTTTGTGGACGAGGCAGAGGTGCCGCGCTTTTTCTTCGCTTCCGACGCGGCGGTGTTGCCGTACGCCGAGGGCTTCGACCGTGGCTCCGGGGTAATCCTCGATGCCTGCGCGTATGGCCGCCCGATCATCGCCTCGCGCACCGGTTATTTGCAGTGGTTTGTCGAGACGCATCAGGCGGGGTTCCTCTATCGTCCAGGCGATGCCGAAGAGCTCGCCACAGTCATTCGTCAACTGGTCGCCCTCGACGCAACCGAGCGCAAAGCGCTCGAAGACCGAGTGGCAAAAACCGCGCAGCTCCACAGCTGGTCAGAGGTGGTGAAGACGTATCTGCAGGTCTACCGCCAATACGGTCGATAGAGCATCTCCAGAATCGGTTTCCAAATGGGAATTGGAGGGCACCGCGCCGTCGGCGCTGGAGCGGGAGGTTCCTCTCAGCACCGACGGCGCGGTCGCCCGCCCATCACCGGCCACCACCATTCCCCTCCGCCACCTCGGCCCTCCAGCACATCCGTTGATTCGTCACCTCTACGCCGCAAAAACCGCGGCGCGTTCCGTGGCGTCGAGTTCGCGCCAACTACCCGCGGCCAGCGAGCCGAGTTCGAACTTGCCGATCTTCACGCGCACGAGGCGTAGAGTGGGATGTCCCACCGCCGCGGTCATGCGCCGCACCTGGTGATTTTTCCCCTCCACCAGTTCCAGCGCGATCCACGTTTCGGGAACATTCTTGCGAAAGCGAATCGGCGGCACGCGCGGCGACACCGCGGGCTGCGGATCAAGCAGCCAGACGCGGCACGGGAGTGTCTGGCGTCCGCCGATGACCACCCCACGTTCAAGCTGAGTGAGCGCTTCGCGCGTCGGCACGCGCTCCACTTGCGCCCAGTAGGTGCGGTAGTGGCCGCGGGTGGGATGCAACAGACGCGCGTTTAATGCGGCTTCGTCGCTCAGGAGCAGCAGTCCCTCGCTCTCCGCGTCGAGACGGCCCAGCGGATACACCCCCTTGGGAAAATCGAACTCCGCCAAGGGGCGATGGCGCGATCCATCCGGCGTGAATTGCGAGAGGACTCCGTAAGGCTTGTGAAAGGCGAGCAACATAGAAGCAGGGGAATCCGGGAAAATGGCACGCCCGGTTACATGAACCGCTGGTACTTCTCGAGGCTCTTCTCCAGCTTCTCGCGCAACTCGGCAGCGGGATTGGCGGTCGCGGGGACGGTCGCCGCGGCGACCAGCAGGCGCACCATGCCCTGCACATCCTCCACGGAGACAAATTCCGGGGCGATGGTCGTGTCGGGGCCGCAGTTGTGGTAGTTGCCCAGCGCGATACAGAGCGCGGCGGCGCGATAGCCGTAGAGTTGATAAGCCGTGGCCTCACACGTCCCACCGCTCATCAGGCAGCGCTGATGCGGGATTTTGTTTTCCACGGCGAGCGTGGTCAGCGCCCGCGTGTCCGCATCGTTAAAGATCGAAGTCTTGTCGCCCACGCGAATGATCACGCCTTCGCCCATTTTTCCCGCGCCCGGGCTCCGCTCGGAGCTGCATTCCAACGAGACGATCGTCACGTCGTGCGACACGTGGCCGGATTTCGCGAGATGAATCGCGCCGACAAAACCGACTTCTTCCGCGCGGGAAAAAAGACCCATCACGCTCGCCTCGGTCTGCGTCCGCTCGAGTTCGTGAAAGAGCGCGAGGATCGTCGCGCAATGGATGAGATCATCGCAGGCCCGCGAATGAATGCGGCCTTCCCTCACTTCGCAAGCGGGCAGGTCCCACATCGAGAAAGCGCCGAAATCGCGGATCGGCGGTTTTTTCGCGCGGTATTCTTCCGGCACGCCGCCGAGAAACTCCTCGCCCACGTAGCCTGGGTGATCCATGTGCGCGGCAAACGCATAACGCGGGGCAGCATTGCCACGCTGGTAATGCGCGATCACATTCCCAAAAATATCCTGCACCACGCGCACATGCGGGCATTGCGCGAGCTGCATGAGGATCTCGCCCCGCACGGCGTCTTCATGGAAAGGCGCGGTCGGCTGGGCGAGCACGGAGCGGACGAGGGCAAGCAAGGAATCGGTATCCACAATATATTTTCTGGTTTCAGCCGGGTCGTTTCTGGTTTGAAGTCGCGAAGCTTGGCAACCAGAAACGAGAATCCAGAAACCAAAACCACTCCAGCGCTTTCGCGCTGGAAGCGCTTCCGCTATCAACTGGAGGAGGCCGGCGTTCGGCTGCTCATCGCCGTCATTCCCCGCCTCCACCGGGAGCAGTGTGTGAAGCTCGGGATCCTGCTCGGCGATGCCGCTTACTTTTTCGACGCCCGTGGCCGCGCCGTCGCCCTGTCGAACCTCGAGTGCGTCTTCGGCGACCAATACAACCCCAGGCAGCGCCAATGGATTGCCCGCCTTTCCTACCGCAATTTCGCCCGCACGATGCTCGACCTTTTCTGGGCGCAATCGCTGGCCCGCGGCACCTATCGCAACTACATGCATCTCGAGGGGTTCGAGGCGATCCGCGAACAGCTCGCGCGCGAAAAGCGCGGGACACTTTTCATGACCACGCACGAAGGGAATTGGGAGTGGTCCAGCCTCGTCTTTGGCTTCGCCGACTTCTTCCACGTCGTCGTCGCGGAGCGTTTCAAAAACCCTTACCTCACCGCCATCTTTTCCCGTCTGCGGGAGGTTTCGGGGCAGACGCTCATTCCCCAGGAAAATTCGCTGTTGCGCATGTTGAAAGTGGTGAAGCGCGGCGGCGCCACGGGTATGCTCATCGATCTCAATCTTCGCCCATCGCAAGCGGCAACGGTCATCGAGGGCTTTGGCCTGAAAATGTGTGTCCCATTCCTGCATGCCGTGCTCGCTCAGCGTTGCAACGCCCTTCTCGTCCCCGTGACCACCGAGCCGATGCCCGATGGATCTGTGCGCATCGTCATGCAGCCGGGTTTGGTCTTTCCCCCAAACGCTACCTTACAGCAGATCGCCCAGCAATGCTGGGATGCCTTCGAACCGTTCCTCCGCCAGCGGCCGGACCTTTGGCTCTGGCCTTACAAGCACTTCCGCTTCCGGCCAAAGGACGCCACGCGCCCCTATCCATCCTACGCGCACGAATCGCCGAAGTTCGAAAAGCTCCTGCGCACGATCGCCAAAGGGGAGCAATAGGATTGCACGATCACTCCAGGTCCTCCAGCGCCCGCCGCTCGCGCTTGGTCGGCCGGCCTGCGCCTTTCGGTCGAAATCCCGGTGGCAGGAGATTCGGCTCGCGCCGCTTTTCGCGCTCTTCGGGTGGCGTGAGATCCTCGGCAAAATCGACCACCATCTTCGCACTCACGCGCGACTTCGGTGCCGCCAGAAACCGCACGGTACGCGTCATGATGCCGACCCGCGCGGTGATCGTCTCTCCCGGCTTCGGTTCGTGCGCCGGCTTGCTCCGCTCGCCATCCACCTTCACCAGGCCGCCCTTGATCGCTTCCGTCGCCAGGGTGCGCGATTTGTAAACGCGCACCGCCCAGAGCCATTGATCGAGCCGCATGCCTCAGTGCTTTTCGCCGAAGCAATACAAATGCTTCGTCCCGCGCAGGAACACGTGCCCATCGCTGATCGCCGGCGAGGACTCGGTCATCTCGCCGAGCGCGTTGTGCGTCACGACTTCGAAAGTCGGCCCCGGCTTCACCACCGTGGTCGCGCCATCATCGGTTGTGAGATAGACCAGCCCGTTGGCGGAGACGATTGACGAATGCGCATGCGGGCCCACCCGCTCCTGCCAGTACATCTCGCCCGTGCCCGCGTGAAAGCAGCTCGCAATTCCGCCGTCGTTCACCACGAGAAAGTAGTCGCCCTCGGAGATCGGCGATGGCACGTACGAGGCGCCCTTCGTCGTCCGCCAGACGATCTTGGAATCGGTCACGTTGCCCTGGCCATCCGGCTTGATCCCCAGGATGTGATGCGCCGGAAAACCGGCAGTCATGAAGAGCATGTCGTGCTTCGGATTATAAACCATCGAAGCGACGAACTGCTCCGTCGGCCCATCGATGATCCAGTTTCGCGCGCCGGTGCGCGGGTCGTAGCTCGCCACGCATTTGCTGCCCGAGAGAACCATCTGCGTCTTGCCCGCGAGATCGCGGATGAGCGGGGTGCAATAGCTGCGGGTTTTGTTCTCGCGATCGATCTTCCACAGGGTATGTCCATCCTCGCGCGAGATCGCCGCGATCCACGCATCGCCATCATGGTCGCCATTGATGATCACCTTGTCCTCAAACACGACTGGGGAACTGGAAAACCCATGCACGCTGTGAAATTCGCCCGGCCGCGCCACCCATTGCTGCTTGCCCTCGAGATCATAAGCCGCGATCACCGCATCGGCCCCATCGAGAAAACTCACGAACACCCGCTTTCCATCCGTCGCCGGCGTGCTCGACGCATAGCTGTTCTCCCGATGCTTTTTCTCCAGCAGAGAAGTGAGCACCGTGCGCCGCCAGAGCTCCTTGCCGGTGTCGCGGTCGAGACACAAGAGCAGCCGCTCCTCGGTCTCCGGTTGCGCCGAGGTCACAAACACGCGCTTGCCGAGCACGATCGGCGAGGAATGCCCTTCGCCGGGAATCTCCACCACCCAGGCCACGCCCTCGCCCTTCGTCGCATCCCAATGCACCGGCACCTGCTTCTCCGCGCTCGTTCCATCCCCCCGCGGCCCACGCCAGCCCGGCCAATCCTCCGCGCGCAGGGCAGAACCGAAACCCCACAGGCTGAAGGCCAGCAGGAAAGAGCCGAGTCGGGGAAAACACATGGAGGCAAGTGTATCGCGCATGTGAAAGGAGACCAGCCTAAGGCGAAGCACTTAGGGCCTGTGAGGGTGAAAAACACCACAAAAAGGGCTTGCCCATGGAGCACAGGAGATTAGACCCGAATTGATGGCCTGGCGCATTCACGACCACATTCTTCGCGGTGAAATCGACAACCGCACACGCTGCCGTGTGACCGGTCGCATTTGGCTCGCGGGACTCGATGAACCGCTCACGCTGGATCTGGAGGGCGACTGCCATCCGGACCTGGCGGGCTGCCTGCTGGAGTTTGAAAATCCGACGCCGATTCCTTTGAAAACCCGGCCCCCGGCTTTGCGGCAATACGGCACCGCCGGCGAGATCACTGCCGCCCGCAAGGTGCGCGTCTTCGACGTTCCGGTCGCCGAGGCTTACGTGATGGCCAAGCGCGGCGAGCAGCCACCCGAACACATGGCGAATTGCCTCTACGTCGAATGGTTCAGCGAACGCAGCGGGGCGGTGGTGATCGAGAGTACCGACTATCGGTTGAAAATCTCCGCTCCCGTCTGGCGTTTCACCGCCGAGGAAATCGCCGAGCGCAAACGCCAGGCGGAAGAAGGCGATTCCTTCACCAATGCCGTGGATGCGGATGGAACGGCGGAAAAGTGGGACGAATTTCGCTGCGAACAACTGCTGCGGGAGAGCGATATGACCGGCGAGAAGTACCGCCGGCTCCTCGAGAAATATGCCGATCACCCGGACAGCGAGCGGATCATCGCCCGGGAAATGGGTTGGACGTCGCTCGAGGAGATGCTCGCGGAGGAGGAAGCGGAGAGCGGCGAAGAGGGCGAAGAGAATCAAGCCAGTGAAGACGACGAGGAAGGGGAGGAGGATGAGCTCGACGAATTCGAAGAGGTCGAGGAGGAACCCCCCGATCCGGAACGCGAGGGCATCGACTGGGTCCACGATGAAGACGAACGCGTCATCCATCCGGTGGCGAAACATGCGCGCGACGTGATGCGTGCCCTGCTCGACGAACTCAAGGAGGACGACGAAAACCTCCGGGAAAGCGACGACGCCCTCGGCGCCTTCAGCAGTCAATTCATGATCCTGAGTGTGAAGCTCTGTTCCGCCCTCGGTTTCATCGCCCGCGGGGATCGTTACATGGACCCGTGCATGATCATCGCCTGGCTCAAGCGCGCGCTCGAGATCCACAACGAGGTCCTCACCGCCGCCGACGCCATCACCGACTACTCCAAATTTCCCGTCGCACGCCTCGCCTACTATCGGCAGGAATTGTTCCGCATCCGCGAGGAAGTCCTCGCCATCATCGGGCAGTTGCGCCGGTCGGAGTAACTCGACGATTCAGGCGAAGCGAAAGTTACCTCGATCTCTGCGCGGGAAAATCGAACGACCGATGCTCGCCGCGTTCATTCGCCTGGATGAACTTCCGCGTGCTGAGGTCGAAACACGTCAGCCATCTTCCGCCGTAGGCATAGGTATCGATGCACACGCCACCGTCGAAGATCGCCGGCCATCCGGCTTTCTGACTGGTGTGACCGCAGACGATCTGTTTGCCCGATTTGTGGCGGGTGGGATCACGGAACACCTGCCATCGCAGCAAAAAGTCCGGCTGCTCGGCCATGTCGAGTTCCGGATCCAGCGAGGCATGGACGAAAATGTTCCGCTCGGTCTCCCAATAGTCGCGCACTTGCTCGCTGAGAAAATCCCAATGCGCTTGGGGAACATCGTTCAAGCCCCAGCCGAAACCACGACGCCCGTAGGATTGCAAAGTGGCTCGTCCTCCCTGGTTCAGCCATTCCTTGCAGGCGTCGGGGTCATTCCGCGAATCGAGCATCATTTGTTCGTGGTTGCCAAAGAGAGAAACGACGGTGCACCTCTGATTCAGGTCGATGATCGTGTCGATCACCGCGCACGAATCCGGACCACGGTCGACGTAGTCGCCAAGGAAGACAATTGTGTCCGTCTTCTGCGGCTGAATGATCTCCAGCAACTCTTGCAAGGCGCGGATGCACCCGTGGATATCGCCGATGGCAAATTCTCGCATTACGAAAAAAGGGAACAGATTACCTGCCGCCGCTTTTTCTGCGAGACACAATCACTCGCTGCCTAAATCCCCGCTTGTTCGCGTCGCCGGCGGCCGCTCATCACGTAAACATCCGCACGCGGCTCAAGGAGGGGATCCGCCGAAGGCTCGATGCCGGCGACCCGTGGAATGGGGTCGAAGATGATGCGGCGCCCGTCGACGTCATCCGCCGGGACCAGCTTGGTGAGCGAGATCACGCCCAGCAACACCTGCTGGCGCTCCACCGGCCACTGCGTGGTGGCATCGTCCACGACGTCGCCCGGCTCGGCGAGTTGCACCCAGAGCTGCATTTTCACCGCTCCAGACGCGAGCTGCGCGGCGAGCCCTTCCATCAGGAAATTCGCTCCCTTGGCCGCGGCTTCCTCGGTGCTGAGGTATTCATTCCCCGCCTCCGGCAGGATGCGATACCGCCCATACCGCCCGGCGCCGGACGCATCAATGAACCGGTAGGCAGAAACGCTGAAATACGACTCGCGTCCGAAGCTCGTCGGGATCGGTTTCGGCGTCATGACAAACGCCAGCGCCTTCGGATGGCTTTGCAGGAATTGCTCGATCGGCGTGGGGTGCGGCGCATCCGGGCCGCTGGCCTTCACCGCGTGGAGAAACTCGATAAACTCCTCCGCCGTGCGCGTCGGGAAGCTATCGGTCGAATGCGCGACGATATCCGTGTGCTTGTGCTCGCCGAGTTGGAAGCGCACCGCACAGCCGCGCGGGCTCGCTTCGTCCGGCTTGTTGTCCGCCGCCATGGGCACGCCGGCAAAATTCGAAAACCGGATGAACACGGGCGTCTCCGCGTGGAAATGCGGCGCGACCGAAAGCCGGGCTGCTTCGGCCGTGGAAGTAAAACTTCCCACCGCCAGAATCCCTTTCGCATGCGCCGGGCGGTATCCCGGAAAAACCCCGTGCAGGTCATCGAAGGCCTGGATCACTTCCCTGGCGAGGGCCAGGCGCTTTTCATCAGTCGGTAACGGCATAAAAATTCCTCCAGTTGGCTGAACGTCTGCCTTTGTAATTTGGCCTCCAGCGGAACACAAGTGTCACGCGGACTAACGCCACGCAATGCTCGGAACGCCCGTGGCCTCGATCAGATTTTTCCCCGAGCGGGGTATGGGTGAAAACACTCGGCAGCGGCTTTTTACGGGGCATCCACGCCTGCTGACGGAGAACGACACCCCGCGAGCCTACATCCGTGCCGCCCCAGCAACGCGAACCTTCCCTAGCGGAACGTTAAACAAACCTCATGAAACGCCACTTTGTCTGCCTGGCTTTGGCCTGCTCGATCATGTCGCTATACGGTGACGATGCCACTCGCTCGACGCAGGAGGAACTGCGCCGCCGCAACATTTACTTCGGCGATATCGACGGACGCGCTTCGCCGGAACTGGAACAGGCTCTGAAGCACTACCAGAAGCGCAAGGGCCTGGCCGTGAGCGGCATGAACGACCACGACACCCTCCGGTCACTGGGCGTCATCGGGCGAGGCGCCAACGAAGCGCCGCCTAAGGAATTGGTCCTGCCGGACGAACCGGTTTTGAAGAGTGACATCCGGATCAATGTGAAGGCCGAGGCCACGGAGATCGCCGCCGACACCGGTGTCTCACCGGCCAGTGTCGATCCCGCGGTCATCGCCGCCGGAGAGCCGCGTGCGCGGCGACGCGGAAAGAGCGCGCACACGCGTGAACCCGTCGTCCAGTCCGGGACCGGTGGAGCCACGACGGCAGAACGCACTCGCACGAAGCCAGGCGCACCCATGCAGATTCCTGGCGGCGTGGAGGCTTATCTCGCCAACTATCTCCACGCCGTGAGTCACAACCAACTGCAGGATGAACTGCATTTTTATGCCGATCGGGTGAACTATCTGGGTAACGGATGGGTGGATCGCCGGATCATTGAACACACACTGGGCAAATACTACGCGCGCTGGCCGCATCGCAGCTATTCCCGGATTGAACGGATAAGCACCCGCACCATCCCGCGCCAGGGCGTGATCGTCGTGGATTTTCGGGTCGCGTTCAAATTCGAGAACGGCAAAGCGAAGGCCCGTGGCGAAACCGACAATGAAATCGTCATCAATGCTGCCACCAGCGATCCCCGCATCATTTCCATCAAGGAAAGACGCGTGCGACGCTGAACTTGAAAGAAGAAGAAGTCATCGCGCCGGGAGCGGGGCGCTCACCGCGTACCGATGACCGTCCAAACGAAAATTTTGATTCTTCTGCTCGCGATTGTCGCGACCTTGAGCGGCGGGCTGACCGCCCTGCATCTATTTGAGGCCGGGAAATTCCGGGCGCTGGCGGACTCGAGAGAAGAGGAACGGAATCGAAACTTCGACGAATTCCTGCTCGAGCGCGGCGACAAACTCAAAGCCGTGGTGGACGACTCCAGCATCTGGAACGACATGGTGATCGCACTCATGAAGGAGGACACGGAATGGGCGGAGAAAAATATCACCGAAGAAACCCTCGCGACGTACAACCTCAACGCCGTCTGGATCTACAAACCGGATCAGACACTCTTTTACTCCCGCAACAATCGCTACGCGGATAACTTGCGCACCTTGCCTCTGCCGCGGGAGGCCTTCTCGACTTTGTTCGCGAAAGATCGAACTTGTCATTTCTTTTTCCAAGTGCCCCAAGGTTGGATGGAGATTCGCGGAGCGACCATCCATCCTTCGCTCGATCGTTCGCGCGAAACCAAACCCCAGGGGTACTTCTTCGCCGGCCACATTTGGATCGATGACAATATTCGCCGGATGTCGCTCTTCACCGGTTACGATATTCGGATATTGCCGCCGAAAGCAGCCGTTCCGGAGCCGCTCGGCAAGGAAGATACCGGCCTGATTACCTTCTCCCGACTCCTTCCCGGTTGGAACGGGCAACCGGCGGCGAAGATCATCATTACCAATGATTCGCCGATCATTCGCGAACTCAACCGCGCGAGTCATCGTCTGTTTCTCTATCTCAATCTCTTCGCCCTCGGACTGCTGGCCATTCTCGGTTATTCGCTCAATGTCTGGATACGGCGTCCTCTTCGGCGTATTACCCGCAGCTTGCGCTCCGGTAACCTGGCGCTGCTCGCACCGCTGCAAAAACGGCGCGACGAGTTTGGCCGGCTGGCGGATTTGATTGTCGAACATCGGCGGACGGAAAATGCGTTGATCGAAACCGAGGATCGCTTGCGCCATGCGCAGAAGCTGGAGGCGGTAGGAAGACTCGCCGGCGGCGTGGCCCATGACTTCAACAATCTGCTGACCGCCATCATGGGCTATTCCGAATTGCTCGAAGCCAAACTGGAACGGGACGGCGCCAGTCAGGAGTTCGCCCGGCAAATTCGAATCACGGGGGAAAAAGCGGCCGCACTGACGAAACAACTCCTCGCCTTTAGCCGGCGCCAACTACTCAGCCCCAAGGTCCTGGATCTCAATGTCGTGGTCGGTGATCTTGAGAAACTGCTGCAGCGGATCATCGGTGAACACATTCGGATCCAACTCCAAACTACCACCGTGGAGGCCCGGGTGCGGGCGGATCCCGGACAATTGGAGCAGGTGATCCTGAATCTCGGAGTCAACGCCCGTGATGCCATGCCGCGCGGAGGAACGCTGACGATCTCCACGGAGGTTCGAACGCACCTGGATATTCTACCGGACGCCAGTTTCGAGCCGTCACCGCATGGCTATGTCTTGCTCGTGATGAGTGACACGGGGTGTGGGATGGATGCGGCCACCAAGGAACGCATTTTCGAGCCGTTCTTTACCACCAAAGGCCTCGGCAAAGGCACCGGCCTCGGCCTCGCGACGGTCTATGGTATCGTGAAACAAAGCGGCGGCAGCATTCACGTGGACAGCGAACCGGGGAAGGGTAGCAGGTTCGTTCTCTATTTCCCGCAGGAGATGGCCGCCCTGGATTTACCGCTGGCCCCCGCCATGGAGTTGGCCGCCCACGCCAATGCCGAAACGATCCTCGTTGTGGAGGACGAAGAAGTAGTGCGCCAGCTCATTTGCACTGTTCTCAAAGACGTGGGTTACAACGTGCTTTGCGCGTCCTCTCCTTCGGAGGCGCTGCAGCTCTCGGCCAAGCATCTTGGAAATATCGATCTCCTTGTGACCGACATTGTCATGCCAGAGATGCATGGCCCGACGCTGGCCCGACAGATCCTCGGTCTTCGCTCCGAAGTGAAAGTGCTCTACGTTTCCGGGTATTCGGAAAACGACATCAGCGACCAAGGCGTGCTCGAACCCGGCCTGGACGTGTTGCAGAAACCCTTTTCGAAGCTGTTCCTCCTGCGCAAAGTACGCGAGGTCCTGGAAGGCAACAACGAGAACTCTTTAGATCGAGCCAGCACTCAGTAAGTGCGAATCCAAGGCCCCCACCAATAGGGCGAGCGCGCCTGGTTGTACGCTCCGCGATCGAGCGGATTGCTGGACGGGGTCGGGGATGGCCACTTCGACTTCGCATCGGCCACTTGCGGCGCGGACCCAGTAGGCCCAGCAGGCACGATCGGCGCCGGCGGCGTCAGGATATCCGCCGTGCGGTGCGCGAGAATCAGCGGCCAATCCGCCTGGGTCAAAAGCTGGGGATGTTTCTGCGATTCTTCCAAGTAGAGATCGCGGAAGGTCTTGTTGAACGTCGAATCCTTCACGGCCAGCTGCGGATACATCTTGATCGCTGCCTCCTTCGCTCCCTGGGCCGGATTCGGCTGGAAATTCTGAGCCGCGACCGGAGCATTCGGAAGCGACGGCACCTTGGCATCCGTTAAAGGAGCCGGCGTGGCTTGCGGCGGCGAGAAAAGCCAGCTCACGGTTTTCGTCCAGTCCTGTGTCTGCGTTTGCGCCGGCGCGGACGCCGCTTTCGGAGCGGGTGAACTGCCCGGCTCTTGAGTAAATTTCGACGAGCTCACCCTTGAACAGGAGGCAACCAATAACATTCCCGCCGACACTGTAAGCGCAGTCATAACCGACCGCTGCCACGAATAAGTACGCCCGCCCAACGAAGCGCTCTCAGCACTCTTCCATATCAAACTAGAACCATCATTAGTCCACCGCTTCATGCCCGGATGGTAGCATTTCGCCCCGGTGAAGCTAGTCAAAATCAGGTGAAGAAGGTGACGAAATCCTTCATCTGTAGTGTCTTGCGCCACGATAAACCAAAGGCCGCCATCCGAAGATGGCGGCCTTGATGAAACTAAACTGGTTTTACCTCGATCCTTTCCACTTACCGCAGGAAGGCCTCGTGCAAGCCGCCGTCCACGGTGATGATCTGGCCGGTGGTCTTGCTCAGGCGCTGACTAATGAGGAGGAAGTAGGCCTCGGCCTGGTCGGCGGGCGTGATCGGAGTCTTCGTCAGCGTGCGGTCAGCGTAGAATTGGGCGAGTTTGGTCACCAGCGATTCCGTTGCTTCGTCTTCGCTGTAGGCGATGTTGTATTTCGCCAGCGAGCCGATGACGCGATCGCGCGGGAACATGGCCGAGCCTTGCACGACGGTCGCCGGGGCGACGCCATTGACGCGGACCAGCGGGGCGAGCTCGATGGCGAGTTCGCGCACGAGATGATTCGCCGCGGCCTTGCTGGTGTCGTAAGCGACGCTGCCCTTCTTCGCGACCGCCGCATTCGCGCTGGTGGTGAGGACGAGCGAACCCTTCAGGCCCTGTTCCTTCCACGTCTTGTACGCTTCGTCGGCGACGATATAGCTGCCGGTCACATTCACCGCGAAGGTGAAAGCCCACTTGTCGTCCGGAATGTGGCCGGTGGTGTCGCTCGGCCAGAAAACGCCGGCGGTGACCGCAATGTGATCGATGCCGCCGTAGGCGAGGATGATCTGGTCGAGCATCGCGCGAACGCTGGCGCGGTCGGTGATATTTGCCGCGAGACCGATGGCCGGGCCGCAGCCGGAGATGCCGCTGCCGGCGACGCCAATGCCCTGGCCGAGCTTGCCGATGAGTTCATCCGCCGTGGCCTGGGCCGTCTCCGTCTTGAGATCGACGCAGACGATGTGCGCCCCTTCCTTGCTCAGGCGATGCGCGGTTTCCTTGCCGATGCCGCTGCCGGCGCCGATGACCACCGCGACCTGCCGCGCGAGTTCCTTCTCCGCGGGCATGCGCTTGAGCTTCGCTTCCTCGAGCAGCCAGTATTCGATGTCGAAGGCTTCCTGCTGCGGGAGCGCGATGTATTCGTCAATCGCCTCCGCGCCGCGCATCACTTCCACCGCGCAATTGTAGAACTCCGCGGTCACCCGCGATTCGCTCTTGTCCTTGCCCCAAGCGATCAGGCCCAGGCCGGGGATGAGCACCACGGTCGGGTTCGCGTCGCGCCATGGCGGGCGAGTTGTCGTGTTTGCACTTGTCGTAGTACGCCTTGTAGTCCTGGCGATACTTGGCGAGGCCTTCGCTGAGGAGCTTCTTCAAGTCGGCGAGGGTGCCGTGCTGCGGGTCCCACGGGATGTAGAGCGGCTTGATCTTGGTGCGCAGGAAATGGTCCGGGCAGCTCGTGCCGAGCTCAGCGAGACGCGGCGCGTGGTGCGAATTGACGAAGCGCAGGATCTTCTCGTCGTCCTGCACCGTACCGATGAAACGGCGCTGCTGCGACACCTGTCCGCGCAGCCACGGCAGGATCGCCGCGAACAGCTCGCTGCGCTTTTCCTGGGCCAGCGATTGATAGCGCCCGCCGCCGAAGGCCGCGGCGTCGCCGCCCTTGGCCTGATACTTCTGGTCGATGTAAGCGGCCGCTTTTTCGATGAAATCGAGGGTCTGCTTGTAGCATTCCTTGTCGTCATTCGCCCAGGCGATGAAGCCGTGCTGGCCCATCATGATCGCGCGGGTGCCCGGATTGTTGCGGGCGATTTCCTGCATGGCGAGGCCGAGCTCGAAGCCCGGACGCATCCACGGCACGTAATCCATCGCGCCGCCGAAGATTTCCTTCGTCAGTTCCACGCACCGCTTGCTGGCGGCGATGGAGATGATGGCGTTCGGGTGCATGTGATCGACATGCTTGCCCGGCACGAAGGAGTGCAGCGGGGTGTCGATCGACGAAGCGCGCGGGTTGAGATTGAAAGTGCAGTGCGTGTAAGCCGCCACCATGTCGTCCTCGGCCTGGGACTTCAGGCCCTTGTCTCCGCGCTCGCCGTAGACCTTCTGCAGGCTCACGAGCTTCGACTGGTAGAGCGAAGAAAAGAACTCGCGGCCCGCCGTGCGCAGGTCGCCGCCGGAGCCCTTCACCCACAACACTTCCGTCTGCTCGCCGCTGAGCGGGTCCTTTTCCACGAGCTTCGAGGAGGTGTTGCCGCCGCCGGTGTTCGTGATGCGCTGGTCGGCGCCGAGAATGTTCGAGCGATAAACGAGACGTCCGACGGGATCGAGCGACGCCGCTTTGGCGTCGTCCCAGGAGTAATTCACAAAACGATAGGAGGACATGATGGGGTTGGGGTTAATGGGTTGATTCGGAAATGATCGAGAAGTGATTGAATTTTGATTGAATTTTAGCGCCGGCGCAACAAGATTCGCATCGTCCCTGATGAAACGTCGTCAACGCCAGCGCCAAATTCTCGAGCTGCTGCAGCTCGATCCCGAGCTGGGGGTGGACGATGCCTGCGCCCGGCTCGGCGCTTCCGCGGCGACCATTCGCCGTGAATTTGCGCAGCTTGCCGCCGAGGGACGCGTGGAGAAAACGTGGGGTGGCATTCGGCTCAAAAATCCCGTCGCCGCCGAGCCCGCCGGCCCGGCCGCTTTCCAGCAACGCCTCACCGAAAACGCCGCCGAGAAACGTGCCATCGCCGAGGGCGCCGCGCAATTACTGGAGGATGGCGATGTCGTGATGATCGATGGCGGCACGACGACCTACCAGCTCTGCGAATTCATCGCGCTGAAGCGCATCCGCATTATCAC
Organism: Chthoniobacter flavus Ellin428; assembly: GCF_000173075.1. GTDB lineage: Bacteria > Verrucomicrobiota > Verrucomicrobiia > Chthoniobacterales > Chthoniobacteraceae > Chthoniobacter > Chthoniobacter flavus. Next base: position 65,145 of record NZ_ABVL01000022.1, on the reverse strand, counting down.
CAACTCGCTGGTCATCGCCCAGGCGGTCGATCGGCTGAAGGGCCGGCAGCGCGGCGCGGAGATCTATCTCACCGGCGGCATCCTCCAGCCCGAGTCGAGCGTGCTCAGCGGTCCGCCGGCCGAAGCATTTCTCAAGCGTTACCACGCGCGCTGGGCCTTCCTCAGCGCCGCCGGTGTCGATGCAAAGGAAGCGACGAACCACAATGAAGCGGTCCTGGCCAGCGAGCGGTTGATGATCGAACAAAGCGAACGCGTCGCGTTACTTGTCGATCACACCAAACTCGGCCGGCGTGCCATGTGCAGCCTGAGTTCGCTGGCCAAGGTCGATCACCTCTTCACCGGGGGCACCCCCGAGGCCCGCAAATTCGCCCGCGCCCATCACGGCGGGAGATTGCAGATTCATCTGGCGGAATTCGCGGCGTCGGCTACTGGTCGTTCCGGCTGAGTTGAGACCAATTATCGCCAGCAGAGCGGCACGTTTTCGTATGGGGTTTCGATTTATAGTCTCTGCCTGCTCGACCCGATTCCCGAGGCTCTGTATGCTCCTTTCAATGGTGCCTAAGCGAAATGTAATTTCATTAATCTGCATCCTTGTCACTCCCTTTGCGGTACTTACCGAGGCAAGGGCGGATGCGGATGTCTTCGTCGTCAACTCGTCCGGCGGCACCGTCGGCGAATACACCACGGGTGGTCAGGTCATAAACTCATCCTTGATCACCGATCCCATAACCATAAATGATCCGCAGGCGATTGCGGTTTCCGGTTCGAATCTCTACGTCGTTAACTATGGGAATGGGACGATCAGCCAATTCACGACTTCGGGGTCTCTTGTGAATGCAGCCCTCATCTCCGCAGGACCGTCGTCAGGAATCAGTGGGCCGTATTCGATCGCCGTTACACAACAAAACATATTCGTTGGGAGTGGCCACGGCGTTGAGAAATTTACTCTCTCGGGGGCGACCGTAAACAGCACGTTTGTCACCGGTCTCTCCGCCCCTAGAGCGATGACGGTCTATGGGAATGATCTATTTGTCGCTGACAGCAATTCCGGGACAATCACCGAATTCGATACCAATACTGGTATGGAAGTCGGCTCAGGCCCTTTAGTGTCCAACCTGTTTTTTCCGACAGGAATCGCCGTAGCCAACGGACATATTTTCGTTTTGGATGACCAAAACATTCGCGAATACACGCTTACTGGCGCGTTGATGAATGCACAGTTTGTTTCTGGCCTGACTGCCACTCCAAAAGGTTTAGCCGAATACAACGGTACGTTGTACGAGACGAATCTAACCGGTGGAACTATTGGGGAGTACCGGGAAAGCGATGGTACACCCGTAGGCACCGGAACGCTGATATCCGGATTGCAAGAGCCTTTTGGAATTGCGATCGTCCCAGAGCCCACAGTAGGAGCGTTTCTAAGTTTCGGAGCCTGCTTTTCGCTCTTTATGCGGCGCAGGCGAAAATCCTGATCCGACCTTTCCAAAGGATTCCCGTGGATCGAGACGCTTGAGATATTCGGAAGTCGTTATAGCGTCGACGTCATCGGCGTCAGAAATTTTCACGAAAAGCGATCGACGCCGGGACGGCGTCGCTACAGATCACGGCTCCGCCGCACCGCGCGCGGCGGAGGCGCCGCAGGCCTGCGAAGAACCCGAGCGCGCCAGCGAGCCATAGAGCCATCCCCGGCTCTGGCGCGAAACACCGGTGGCGACTTCGCCACTGTGGTCCTCTCGATCAGCGTGCGCACCGTGGAGAAACACGTCGAGACCGTCTATCGCAAGCTCGGTGTCGAAAACCGCATGGGAGCCGTTCTCCGCGTTCTGTCGAGCAAGGCGCGGGATTGAGCTGTCCTGACAGGGATCATTTCCCCGCCACGGGCCGGCGCGTAGCGAGGTCGAGCGTGTCGCCGGGATTCAGGAAGAAGTAAGGCTTTCCGTCGGGACCGGGGGTGTAGGCGTGATCGGTCACGGCCACTTTGCTCGGGCCAATGACCCGTGCGCGGTCGCCTTGCACGATGAGCGCGGTGCCCTCGTCGATGCCCAGGCCGAGCAAGTCAGGATGCGCGGCGATCACCGCCTGCATGTCTCCTTCGCGATGCCGTGTGATGATGTGCTGGTCGATCGCGGTGTTGCGCAGAAAACCAAATGCTTCCTCGTGTCCTTTGGCCATCATGATCAGGTTGCCTTCCGGTGCGCCGCGGACCATGTAGCTGCCTTGAATCGTCGCCCCAGCCGAAGAGCCGCCGATCACTCCGCCCCGGGCCAGCACACCACGCAATTCGGTGAGGGTGCGCGTACCGAGATAGGCATCCGCGAGGCGCCACTGGCGCCCGCCGTCGATCCACACGGCGTTGGCCTTGGTCAGCGGTTCGACAAAGGCGGCGCTATCGGCCACCGCACGGTCGCGAGTGTGCAATACGGTCACGTGTCTCGAGCCCGCGCGCGTGAGGAAAAACCGCGCGACATAAGGTTCGCCCCAATCTTCGCCCGGCTCGGCCGTCGGGATGACGACAAAATTCGCATCCACACCCCCCGCAAGCCGGATGAATTCCTGCAAAGTTTCCCGTCCGAGTTTGCCGCCGCCGTGGATCAAGAGCGAGCCATTGGCCGGACCGACCTTCGGTTCCGCCAGGGCACTGGCGGCGAGGAAGGTGAACAGAATCGGGAGCAGGAAAGAGATGCGCATGTTCGAAAGGGGGGAATATCCTTTTGCATAACCCGGAGACACGGAAATCAAAAGACGCGTGTTTTTCGGAACTGCTGGCCGTCCCACTCCGCTGGGACGCAGGGGCGGTATTGCCTGGCTATAAGACGGCGCCGGAGCGCCGTTATTGCGCAGCGGCGCCCGCGTGATCCGGCTCTCCCACTCCCTCCGCCGGGAGATCAAAAACTGATGATGAAACGCAAGCCGCCAGCGAGCGCATTTGGAATCGTGTGCATAGCGCCCGGATTGATGATGTATTGGATATCCGGCTGAACCGCGAAATGATCATTCAGCGTGCAAAGGTACGTCGCTTCCAAAACGTGCTCGTGATGCGACGGAACCGGGGAGCCATCGGGCTGCTGAAGCAAGCTGCTCAACCGCTCATAAATAAATGCCACGCCGAGGATATCCTTTTGGCGATGCGCAATCGGGCCGGTGTAGTTCAGCCCGGCGTCAAAGTAGAACGTCACCGGGTTGCGATCCTTCTGCGCCGTGCTGATGCGACCGAAAGCGGAGAGTCCGCAAAACGGCTCTTTCGGCTGGTAAGATTCGCGGTAGAGCTGCTGGTCGACTACCCCCCACCAGGCGCTGGTGCCATGGTGCGGCGAACCGCCCTGATTGTCGCGAAACAGGCCCGCATCATAGTACGCACCGATCTTGTATTTGCCCTCGAGGATCGGCGCATCCTCGGTGCCGGCCCGGATATATCCGAACTCGAAGAACGAGAGCGGGCGGGCGCCGCCGCCGAAATTGTAGCGCAGCCCATGCTTATTGTCGCCATCCTGCGCGCCCGGATCATCACTCACCATCATCGCCTGGAAATACCACGACGCCGTCGGACTGACCTTGAGCCACACGCCGGGTGACGCCACGGGATAGGCCGGGTCAAAGATATTGTGCGAGACCGTGCCCAGTTCGCCGAAGACGCTGTTCACATAGAGGGCGGCATTGTCCGAGATGAAAAAATTGTTGTCGGTGGTCAACTGCCCGACTCGAAGGGAGACGTGGTGATTGCAGAAATCCTGCTGCACCCAGGCTTCGAACAAGCGCCAGCTATCGTAGGCGTCGATGTTGCTGAGAACATTGTAGTCGTGGACGTATTTGTTGGTCAGTCCCAACCCGTGCGGATACTCCACGGCGAAATACAGGCTGCTGCCGTGCCATTTTACGACCTTCTCCAGATCGATGTTCAGGCCGAGTTTCAACAAGCCCTCGTATTCCGCGCCACGACCGGTCCCGCCGGCGAAATTGGCGAACTCCTCTCCCCAGTAGTTGAGAGAGGGCGTGAACCCGGCGTCTTTCAAGGGCTGCAGGGGATCGTGCGCGGCGGCACCCGGCTGTGGTTCGACTTCCTGCCCGCCGAAGGCCGGCGTCACCGCGGCTAGCAACAGCGTGGCGACGACCGAGCGGGAAATTCCTTTCGCCTTCGACGCAATCCCGTCCAACCGGCTGACGCCGTATTGCGGGATTGTCGACAGGCGCGTCTTCATTGGAGATCCGCAGGGGAAGGGCTGCGTGTCCAAGGCGCGTGGTTACTTGCCGGGAGGCGAGGACTTGTGCTCGCTGTGGCAGGCCTTGCAGTTTACGGCTTCCTTGTAGTGCGCGGTGGCCTCGGGCTTCTTCTCCACCACTTCCTCGGTCGCGACGATGAGCTTCTGGACCTTTTCCTTGTAGGCCGCCTGTTCGCCCTTCGGCGGCTTGGTGTCGAGCATCGCCTTGTAGAGTTCGAGCGTCTTCTTCACGTCCGCCTCAGGCGCGGTGCCGTCGAGGATTTTGTCGCTGAGCTTTTTTTCTCCCTTGGGCGCCTTGTGGGCAAAGTCCATGGCGTCCTTGATCGGGTTGGTCTGTTCTACGGCGAAGCCGATGGAGGTGGCGACGGCGACGAGCGCACTAACGGTGAGGAAACGGGTGTTCATGTGCTGAGGTTGGGCGTGGAACTAGCGAGCCCCGACCGCAACGGCGAGCAAATTGTGCGCAATTCCGAGCAAAGGAGAGCACCTCAAAACGCCTATCCATTTGAGCGCAGAGAACGCCGAGAACGTAGAGGGCTGCAGAGGGGGAACGGATGAGGGCGTAAGACGGGCGACTCGATAGCGCGCGTCGAGCTCCAAAGCCGCGTAATGCACTTTGCTCGTCCTTCATCCTCAATCTTTCCTTTTTCTCTCCCTCCGCGGCCCTCTGCGTTCTCGGCGTCCTCTGCGTTAAAATCGGCTTTGGCCAACTACTGCGTCTTCACCGCGCTCACGTCGTAAACGCGCGTGGTCTTTTCCTGGCCGTCGACGAAGAGCAGGCGCCCATTCGGGCTGAAGGCCAGCGCGGCGGGCGCGCCGCTGAAGCCGAGAAAATAGTCGAGCTGTTTGCCCGTGTGATAGTCCCAGAGCTTCACCGCGCCATCAGCGGAGGCGCTGGCCAGGATGGGCATCGACGGATGGAAGGCGAGGGCGCTGATTTCGCTATCGTGGGCGCGGAAGGCAAGCTGCTCCTGGAGCGTTGCAGCTTCGTAGATGCGCACCGTCTGATCCGATCCGCCGGTGGCAACGATGGCTCGGCCGGGGGACACGGCCAGTGCGTTGACCCGAAAACGAGAGTTCACCGTCCGCAGCGTTTTGCCGTTGCCGGCATCGATGAGCACGAGGTCGTTTTCGATTTCATCCGCCTTGAGGGTGCGGGCGTTGAGGGCCACGAGATGATGCTCACCGCCGGCAAAGACCGCATGCTCGTAACGTCCCACGACCTTGAAGACCAGTTCGCCGGTTTTTACCGAATAAACGAGCACCCCACCCGCCTGAAAGACCGTGGCCAGGCGCTCGCCGTGCGCATCGAAATCCAAGTCGAGAATGCGGCCACCCACCGATTTGCTCAGCTTCTCCACGATGTTGCCGTTCTGCACGCTCATGATTTTGAATCCGAACGGCTCGCTTCCGATATTGCGTGCAAGAGCGAAAAGGCCGGTCGGCCAATGTACGGTCGCGAGGGAATAATTGTTGGCGAACGTCGGCGGCACTTCGGTGACCCTGCCGCCGGCGCCCAGGTCGTAACGCGTGAGTGCCAGTGCCTTGCGCGCAAGCAACACGTTGTCGGCCAGGAAACATCCGGACCAACCTTGGTCGGAATTCTGCACCAGCTTGAAGACTTCGCGGCCGGTCGGGATACGCCAGAGCCGCGGCGGATTTTCCTGCGTGAGCAGATAGCCGCCGTCCCCATTGAAACTCCACGGAGTGGGCGCGCCACTCTTGAACCCGAAGAAGCTGCCCACCCAGGTCAGCTCGCCGGAATTCCACAGCTTCAACGCCCACCGGCCGTCCCGGGGTTTGCCTTCGTTTCCCATGGTGAGCAGGTAGCCGTCCGTCGTCCAGGCCACCGCGCGCAGGTTATTCGCGTGCAACTTGCCGCGCTGGTACTCGGCGCCCGTGCTGGCATCGACCAGGAGCAATTCGCCGGGCTGCGTGCCGAGCGCCACGACCTTCCCATCCGGGCTGAGTGATTGCGAAAAGACGAACGCGGGCAGGTGGCTGATTTCGCTGCCATCCTGCGCCTTCAGGATCGTGAACTGGCGCGAGTGCGAGTTGCCCGCGACGAAGAGCCGATCGCCATTCGGATGAATGATCACACTATTGAACTGGCCGACTTTCTGCCAGCGCGTCGCCCCAGTGTGGGTATCGACGAGCAATAGCTCTGTCCGGTCATTGGGCGGCCCGAGAAGGGCGGCGAAGAGGCTGCCATCTTGCGTCAGGCTGCATTGATGAATGATTTCGCCGGGGAGCGTGACGGATTTCAGGCGCGCGCCGTTGCCGATCTCGTACAGCTCGACCTGCGCCGGCGAATTGCGGCCCACGGCGAGCTGCCGGCCATCGCCGGAAACGACCAGGATCTTAATACCGGAGCGTCCGGTCTTGATCGTCCTGATGACTTTCCGGCTGGCCACATTGGCGATGGCGATGTCCGCCACGATCATTGGCCAGCGCGAATTGCGCCGCGTGGCCCGGGATTCCGGTGAGGGCGACCGCGGTCTCGAAACCGGGAAGCTTGAACTCGCCGAGAGACGCGTCGCGTTTGGCGGAGAGATAGTGCCAGTTCTGGTCGCGCAAATCGGGTGGGCAGGCGTCGAGGGCCATGGCCATGGCAGCAACGTCGCTGCGATGGAAGGCTTCATCCGCCATGGTGATCTGCGATTGGGCGAGCGCGCGACGCGCCACCTCCTTCTCGGCGATGGCCTGGTGTTCGCTACGCCGCGCCTTCTTCTCGCTGGCGTGCAGGTTGACGATGAACCAGACACCGAGCGCAGTGATGATGAGCCACGCGATCGCCAAGGTGCTAAAGACGCCCTTGTTGCGATTGATGAGCAGACGGATCTGCCGCCCGAGCGTGGCGTTTTCCGCACGCGTGGCGAAGCCGTTTTGATACGCCTCGATGTCGCGCTGCAACTCGCCGACGTTGGCGTAGCGTAGCGTTTTTTCCGGCGCCATCGCCTTGCGCACCACCGCGGCCAGCGATTCCGGCACCGAGCCGCCAGGAAGATGGCGCGGGCGCCCTTGGGGCACGGGAAGCGAGGCGCCATCGAAGTCCGCCACCCTGGAAATGATCTCCGCGCTGTTGTGTCCGGTGAAGGCGCGCTCGAGCGTGAGGATTTCGAAGAGGATGACGCCGAGCGAAAAGAGATCGCTGCGCGGATCAAGCTGGTCGTGCTCGCCGCGGGCCTGCTCGGGGCTCATGTACTGCGGCGTGCCGAGGATCGCGCCGGCCATGGTCGCCGAAGAAATGGAATGCCCAATTCCATCTGCGCTGGACGCCGCCTCGGACGCCGTCGGCGTTTCGTCATTCGTCATTCGACCTTCGTCATTCAATACCTTCGCCAACCCCCAATCCATCACCAGCACCTCACCGTACTTGCCGAGCATGATGTTCGCGGGTTTCAGATCACGATGGATGACACCGCGCGCGTGGGCGAAAGCGAGGGCGTCGCAGAGCTTCTGGAAAATGGTCAGCAGCGCGGCGAGCGGGTAGCGCTTCACGGTCTCGGCGACGCCTTCCTTGAGCAACTGCAGCACACGCTGGAGGGTGATGCCCTCGACCATCTTCATCGTGTAGAACGGCTTGCCCTGCTCGTCCACGCCGAGGTCGTAGATGGGGACGATGTTCGGATGCTCGAGCCGCGCGGTGATGCGCGCTTCCGAGATGAAGCGCAGGGTATCGTGCGCGTTGCTCGGGCGCAGCATTACCTTCATGGCCACCGTCCGGCGCGTGGCGCTCTCCCGTGCCGTGCGCACGGCTCCCATGCCACCGCGGGCGACTTCGCGGCCGGGCTCGAGCCTCTGCGCCTGGCGCTGCGTGAGGTGCAATTGCCGCTGCAGCTCGTCATCACCACCGCCTTCGGGCCGGGCGCTGTCGAGCGGCCCGAGCGGTTGTGGGCTGGGCGGCGTGTAGATCGAAGCCGGGATGGTCGGTGGCTCCGCCTCGAAATTGAGAGTGAGCACATTCGCACCGATGCGCAGCTCCGCGCCCGGCGGCCAGGGCGCAGCGCCGGTGATGGCTCTCTCATTGAGATAAGTCCCATGGGCACTGCCGAGATCCTCGATCGTAGCCGGGCCATCGGTCGACAAGCGCAGCCGCGCGTGTTGATCGGAAACCGCCGCGTCGTCGAAACGAAAAGTGCAATCCACTCCGCGCCCGAGGAGGTATTCGCCCGGCGGAACCGCCCGCCGCGCCACCTCCACGCCATCGATGGCCACGACGATTTCTGCAGAAAGCGCGTTCATCGAGACAGGATTCCTTTCCAAGTCGCCGGGCGCGGGGCGCGGTGGGAAAAATCGGCGGCGGGATTCATCGGAGGATGGATAGGGAGCCTTCCAGTATACGGGGCTCGCGCGCCTTGCAAAGGCTTGGGCATTGCCGGAATTTCTTCGCCGTCGGCGGCGGGCTCGCTATGCTCTGCGGCCATGTTCTCCCTCTTTAAACGGAAAGCGCCTCCGGCGCCTACGGAGACCACTTTCAAGACACGCGTCGCGCGTTTCTGGGAATGGTACGCGAGTGTGGCGGATCGTTACTACCGCACCATCGAGGAAAAGCGCGTGGAAGAACTCGCCGGGGAAGTCAGGCAGCACGTCAACCAGGTCATCCCTGGCCTCGCCTGGGTCTTCGGGCCCGGCGCCAATGAGCAGGGGCATTCGCTCACCGTGTCCGCGGAAGGCAATCCGCATTACGAATTGCTGGCCGCGTATTGGCAAAAGCAGGCGCCGAAGCTCCCGGGTTGGACCTTTTACGGCTCACGCCAGCCGTCGCAGCATCTGGACACCGCCCAGCTCAAAATCGGCGAACACCTTTTCGAAGGCAAAGCGTTCTGGCTCACGCCGACGGTCGACGCCGACCACCAGCGCCTGAATCTCACCGCCTGGCATCCGCTCTTTCCGAAGCTGGATGATCGCACTCGCTGGATGGTCCTCTTTCTCATGCTGGACGAGGCGTTGGGGGAAATCGGCACGCAAAACTGGATCGGTCGCGTCGAGATGAACGACCAGAATCTCGCCGGCGCCATGCCCCTCACCGAATTGCGCACCTACCTCGAGCGCGTGCACGCCCAGCACCAGTGGAAAAAGGGCGGCCCCGGCGAATCGGTCACGCTCTACCGTCTGAATGAAGAGCGACCCGGTGAATTGCGCGGAGACATCTTCGTGGGCTCGACCGCGGTGAAGGCGTTGATTGGTGAATTCTCCGCGGCGAATGGGCAATTGAAAGATCCGCTCGCCGGCACCGGCGCGGACTATGTCTACATTGCCTTCGATATCGGTGTTTTGCCGAAAGGCAACGAAGCCAATGCACGTGGGGAAATCGAGGATGCGCTCATGGCGGTGCTCGGGCCAGCAGCCGGCGGCCAGGTGCTCGGCGGCGCGATGGGACGGTGCCACGCCTATATCGATCTCCTGCTCTTCGATGGCGCGAACAGCATCAACCTCGTGCTCGATGTCCTGCGCAAACGGAAGATGCCCGCGGGGACTTCGCTCAACTATTTCGCCCACGAGAAGCGGGGGCACCGCCTGATCCTTTAAACGAGACGCGCGATGAAAGAGACCTCCAAGGCGATGCGGCGGCGGCAGAAATCCGATCAGCCGGTGGATTGGAAATCGGTTTTCGTCGGGCGGGGATTGGATGTCGGTCCGGGCGACGATCCGCTCGTGGTGGGATGGTTCGCGGGCATTCGTGAGATGTTCTTCTTCGACAAACCGCACGGCGACGCCAACCGGCTCTCCGCCTACTTCCCGCCCGAGTCTTTCGATTTCATCCACTCCAGCCAGAGCCTCGAGCACATGTTCGATCCCACGGCCTGCGTGAAAGATTGGCTCACGCTGGTCAAGAAAGGCGGCTGGCTCATCTGCACCGTTCCGTCATGGGAGCTCTACGAAGGCATGATCTGGCCCTCGCGCTTCAACTGGGATCACAAGAGCACGTGGAGCCTGTCGCTGAATGGTTCGCCCGCGCCGATTCACATCCATGTGCCGAATTGGCTGGCCACGCTCAAGGACACGGATCGGGTGATCCAGAACTATCACTATCAGCTCTGCGACGGAGGCTATAACTACCGCATCGGCCCGGCCATGGACCAGACGATCCCGCCGAATGGAGCGGAGGCGTTTATCGAGTTTGTGGTGCAGCGGTAGGGACAGGCTGGCCACGATTGTGGCAAATTTGTAACCTGTTAGCTCGCAACCCCGTCAACTTCCCGGGGTTTTGCCGTCTCCACCCATGAAACCTTCCCTCCTCCCGTTGGTTCTCGCCCTCTCCACCACCGCTGCTTTCGCGGATGACATCGGCGTCAAAGTGCGCCTCGGCCTGGAAGACAAAGAAGCGACCGATTGGTCCGGCACCGTCTCGGTCACGCCGGGCAGCGTAAGCCTCATCGGCGGCTGGCGTTTCGCGCAACAGGACAAGGTCGACGGCACCAGCGGTTGGGCGTGCCGCACCCGGCCCAACACGGTCGCCAACCGGCGCCGTTCGAACAATCCCGGCAAGGAAGCCACCCGCCCGGCCAATGCGGTGACTTCACTCCCACTCGGCGACAACGGCGTGCTCATCACTTTCACCGGCGTGACGGAAGATTCGCACGTCACGATCAAGACCAAGCAGGGGGAATTCACCTTCGCTTTTTCGGAAATCACTCCCGGCAAAATCGTTCCGGAATTGAACGGCGCGGTGGAAGTGGAGCGCACGGCCGCAGCCCAGACTTTCACCACCGACGCGAAAACCGACGAAGATTACCCGAGCGGCGCGGTGGCGGCCGACGGCACGGTGTGGACGGCGTGGCAGAGCTTCACCCCGGGATTGGATCGCGCCGAGCGGGCAAGAAGTTACGATAAGGAGCCGGCGGACCTGAAATTCCTCGCGACCCCTCCGGGTGGCGATCAGCTCTGGCTACGGCCCCTCAACGGCGAAGCGATCGCGATCACGCAAACCGGTCGCGATATTTACAAGAGTGCCGTCGCGGTGGATGGCAGGGGGCTGGTCTGGGTCATCTGGGCGGAGAATGCGGGTTACAAGCCGTTCCCGGACAACCCGCGCTCGAATTTCGATATCTTCGCCCGCAGTTACGACCCGAAGACGAAGAAGCTCAGCGAACCGGCCCAGCTTTCGGATTCCCCGGAGAATGACGTGTGGCCGGTAGCGGCGACGGATAGCGACGGCCACGTGTGGGTGGCGTGGCAGGGCGCCCGTGAAAATGTCTTCCACATTTTCCAGCGTCACCAGACGAAGGATGGCTGGAGTCCGGCGGAACCGGTGAGCACGCAGAAGCGCAACTGCTGGGCCCCGGCGATCGCGACCACCGCGGGCAAGGTTGCCATCGCGTGGGATACCTACGAGAAGGGCGATTACGATGTCTGGATGCGCGAATTTGCCGCCGGGAAGGCAAGTGACGCGCGACCGGTGGCCGACACGCCGGATTACGAAGCGCGGCCGGCCATGACTTACGACAAGACGGGCGCACTGTGGATCGCCTGGGAAAAGAGCGGCCCGACGTGGGGCAAGGACTGGGGCGCGCTGGTCAAGGACAAGGGCATTCCGCTGTATCGCGACCGGCAGATCGGTCTCGCCGTGCTGAAGGATGGCCAGTGGATGGAGCCGGAGGGGTCCTTCAAACCCGTGTTGCCGGGCGCGGGCGGACCGCGCAAGCGCCAGCGCAATGCGCGTGTGCCCGCGCTGGAGCCGGGTGCCGAATCGCGCAAAGCCGGCCAGGAAGCGGAGGCGACCAAAAATTTCCCGCACAACAATCTCGCGCGCATCGTCTGCGACAAGGGCGGCCGCATCTGGCTCTTCTGCCGCTCGCGGCAAAATGATTTCCGCACCCCGCTCGGGTCGCTGTGGTTCGACTGGGCCTGCTACACCGACGGCGATCACTGGACTGGCCCGCTGCTCATGCCGCACAGCGACAACCTCATGTACAACGTGCCCGTGGTGTTGCCGACCGGCGAGGGGCTCACGATGGTCCATAGCAGCGATCACCGGCAGGATCGGCATATCGTGAAACGCGGCAACGGCCCTGGGGGCAACCTTTCGCTGGAGGCCGAGAACGATCCTTACGACAACGATCTGTACGTGTCGCACTTGCAAGCCACCGGTCCGGCGCAAGCCGCGAAGTTAATCGCCGCCAAGGTGCAGCCCGATCCGCAGGCCGGGCCGTCGCCCGCCACGGTGAAAGAACGGGAGGATATCGCCAATGTGCACGCCTACCGCACGGAATTCGACGGCAAGAAATTGCAGATCGAGCGGGGTGAATTCCATCGGCACACGGAGATCAGCGGCGACGGCGGCAATGACGGGCCGCTCGAGGATATGTGGCGCTATGCGATCGACGTGGCCGGCATGGATTGGCTGGGCTGCGGCGATCACGACAACGGCGCCGGGCGCGAGTACCCGTGGTGGTTGACCCAGAAGACGACCGACGCCTTTTACCTGCCGGGCGCTTTTAACGCGCTCTATACCTACGAGCGTTCGGTGCGCTATCCCGAGGGGCATCGCAACGTCATCTTCACCCGCCGCGGCATTCGCACGCTGCCGCGCCTGCCGATCTCCCTGCGCGACAATCCCGCGCCGGCGCCGGACACGCTGATGCTCTACAAGTATCTGCACTTCTTCCACGGCATCTGCGCCTCGCACACCAGCGCGACGGACATGGGCACCGACTGGCGGAACAACGACCCGCAGGTCGAGCCCTTCGTCGAAATCTACCAGGGAGCACGGCAGAATTATGAGCGCCCCGGTGCCCCGCGCAGCCCCACGGCGGATGACGCCATCGGCGGTTGGGAGCCACTCGGCTTCGTGAATCTCGCGCTGAAGAAAGGTTATCGGCTCTCATTTGAATCGAGCAGCGATCATGGCAGCACGCACATCAGCTACGCGCTGGCTTATGCGGAGAATTCTTCGCGCGAAGCCATCTTCAATGCCATGCAGGCGCGCCACGTCTACGCCTCGACGACTAACATCGTCGCGGATTTCCGCTGCGGCCCGCACATGATGGGCGACGAGTTCACGACCAGCGAGGCGCCGAAGTTCAAGATCCACCTCGAAGGCACGGGCGCTTTTTCGAAGGTCGTCTTCGTGAAGGACGACGAGGAGATTTTCACCGCCACGCCGAACTCGCAGAAGTGCGACGTCGAGTGGACCGATCCGAAGCCGGCCGCCGGCCAGACGAGCTACTACTATGTGCGCGGGGAACAAGCCAACGGTGAGCTCGTGTGGGCCAGCCCGATGTGGATTAAGTTTGAGCCGAAGAAGTGAGGCGGCCATTCTGGGTCGTCTGGCTGGTGCTGGCGCTGCTTTCCAGAGCGGCGCTGGCGCATAATCTGGATACGAGTTACGTGCGGTGCGTGGTGACGGATGACGCCGTCGAATTGCGTCTGACCTACGATGTCTTCACGCTGCTGAAGATCACCGATCTCGACGCAAATCACGATCAACGGCACGCCCGTGAGGAACTTCGCGCGGGCACACCCGCGATCCAGCGGTTCCTGCGCGAGCACGTGCTGCTCGAGATCGACGGCCAGCCGGCTGATCTCGGCACGGGACTCGAAGCCCTGTGGCCCAACAAGGACGTCGCCGCGATCGCCGCGCCCGACTGGCACGCTGCGGAGAGTCTCATCGTGTTTCCCTTTCGCCGGACGGTCTCCACTCCGCCACACGACATCGCACTCACCTTCACTTTCTTTTCGCAACTCGGCGCGCGGCACACCGTGTTGGGTGTCTTCGAACATCACGGCCAGACGCAGGAAGTCACCTTCACCGAAGGCGAACCGGATTATCTATACGATGCGAGTTACACGCCCTCGGCGTCCCAGCTGGCATCGCCCAAGGAGACCATTCCGGCCGCGGTCAGCCGCTTCCTGAAGCTCGGCGTCGAACACATCTTTCTCGGCTACGATCACATCTGCTTTTTGCTCGCCTTGGTCGTGGTCGGCCGGTTGCGCGATCTCGTGAAGATCATCACGTCATTTACCATCGCGCACAGCATCACGCTCATCCTCGCGGCGTTGAAGATCGTCACGCTCCCGCAGCGTTTCATCGAGTGCGGCGTCGCGTTGACCATCATCTATGTCGCCGTCGAGAACCTGTGGCGGAAGAACGTCACGCATCGCTGGATGCTCACCTTCTGTTTCGGCCTCATCCACGGCTTCAGCTTCGCCAACGTCCTCGCTGGACTCGGTCTGCCACGCGAAGCCACCATCCGCTGCCTGCTTTCATTCAACGTCGGCGTCGAGCTCGGCCAGCTCGCCATCGTGCTCGCGGCGATGCCATTCATCCTCATCATCTCCAGGCACCGCTATGCGCCACAGGTGAAAGCGTTAATCAGCATCGCCATCGCCCTTTTCGGGGTCGGCTGGTTCATCGAACGCGCCTTCGGCCTCAGCTTCATGCCGGTGTAGATTGGCTACACTTCCTCCAGCCGCTTGGTCGCGTCGCCGAAGGTTTTCAAGCGCACGTCCATCTTATCCATCATCGACAGAAACAGCCGGCACATCTGCCGCTCGGGCTTGTCTTTGTAATCGAGGACGCGCCCGCTCTGGAGCCGCCCACCGGCACGGCCGAGGAGCATCACCGGGAGCTCGTCGTTGTTATGCCGGGCGCCGACCATCATACTGGAACACGTGAGGAGCATGGTGTTGTCGAGCATGGTGCGTTCGCCTTCCTGCACGGCGTCGAGCTTGCGCACGAGATAGGCGATCTGCTCCATGAAAAATTGGTTCACCTTGAGCCAGTCCGGGCCATCGCTGTGCGAGAGCAGATGGTGGATCATGTAATCGATGCCGTGCCCCACCTGCTGCACACTCGGAAGATTCGGGAAACGCAGCGCGCTGTGGTCGTTGTTCAGCTTGAGCGTGGTGATGCGCGTGGTGTCGGTCTGGAAACCAAGCACGAGGATGTCACACATGAGACGCATGTGCTCGCCGATGTCCTGCGGAATGCCGTCGGCGGGACGCTGGATATTCGGCTTTTCGAGCGTCGGCCGCCAGCCCTGTAACTCCCCGCGCTGGCCCGCGTTTTCAATCCGCTTCTCCACGTCGCGCACGGAATCGAGATACTCATCGAGCTTGTGCTGGTCGTTGCCGCTGATGTTGCGCCGCAAGTCCTGCGCATCCGAGAGCACGGCATCGAGCACGCTCTTTTCGCCCGGCGTGGCTTCGTCCTTGAAAAGGCGATCGAAGGCCAGCGCGGGAAAGAGCTCCAGCGGGGTCGGCGTCGTCGGCGAGCTCCACGAAATGTGCGAGCTGTAGAGCATCGAGTAGTTCTTGTGCACCGCGGGATTGGAGCGTTCGCAAGCCAGCACCTGGCTGGGCACTTTCGTCGAACGCCCATAACTCTGCGCGAGTAACTGATCGAAGCTCGTCCCCGAGCGAATCTCACCGCCGGAGGCGATCGGCGCACCGGAAAGCATGTTGCCGGTTTGCGAGCTGTGGATGTTCCCCTTGCGCGCTTCCTCGTGATACAGCCCGTTCACGAGTAATAACTTCTCGCGAAAATCGTGGAGCGGCGCGAGCACCTGGCCGAGCTCCATCGCGCTGCCTTCGCCACGCGCCCACCATTCCTTGGAGTGAAACCCATTGCCGCAGAAAAGGACCCCCAGGCGCACGGGCGCTTCGCTGGCCGGCTTGTTCTTTTGCGGCTCGTCGCCCCACACGTTGAAAGACTCCAGCCACGGTAGCGCCATGGTGACGCCGATGCCGCGGAGAAACGCCCGACGGGAGAAGTGATGTGTGCTCATGGTTTTGGGGAATTCGTGGCGGTGAGGAAATCGCGTCCGCGCACGTTGCGGAACTGCGGGCTGCGGACGATGAGTTCGACGACATCGCCCACGTGATCGTCGCCGGATTGCAGCCGCGCGATCATCGAGTCGACGAGCGGCTTGTCGGAAAGTTGCATCGCCCGCCCGAGCGCGTAGCCAACGAGCTTGCGGCAGAATTGGCGGAGGAAAGCCTCGCGGCGCCTGGAGAGGAGATAATCGCGCAGACCATCCAGGCCGGTGAAAGTCGTGCCGTCGGGCAGCTTCGCTTGCGTGTCGATCTCGAGACCGGCGGAGTCTTTCGTGCGGGCGCGGCCGATCGCGTCGAAGCCTTCCAGCGCGAAGCCAAACGGATCCATGCGCTGGTGGCACTTCGCACATTTGGCGTCGGTGCTGTGCTGCTCGATCATTTGCCGCTCGGTGAGGCCGGCGGGCGCTTCCTCGGGCAGCAGCGGCACACCCTTCGGCGGACGCGGGAGCCGGTCGCCGAGGACGACTTCGGTGAGCCAGTTGCCGCGCAGGATGGGACTCGTGCGCGAGGCGCCGCTTTCCTTGGCCAGCGTGGCCGCAAAGCCCAGGATGCCCCCGCGGCCGTGGGCGCGCAGGCCATCGACGCGCTGCCATTCGTCGCCATGCACCGGGATGCCGTAGTGCCTCGCGAGGGCGCCATCGACGAAACTGTAATCCGCATCGAGCAACGAGATCACCGAACGATCCTCCTGGAAAAGATCGGTGAAGAAGCGGACGACTTCCTCCTGCATGTCGCCGCGCAAGGCCGCGAAGGTCGGGAAGTGGCGCTCGCTCTTTTCATCCAGGGTCTCGAGATCGCGCACGTGCAGCCACTGGCAGCCAAACTCCGTCGCGAGCCGGCGGACGCGCGCGTCTTTCAACATGCGACGCGTCTGGGCAGCGAGGACCTCGGGCTCGTGCAGACGACCGGTCGCGGCCGCCGTGCGCAGCTCATCATCCGGTGCGGAGGACCACAGGAAATAGCTCAAGCGTGTCGCCAGCTCCCAATCATTGACCGGCGCCGCTTCCGGACCGGGCGCGGCCAATTCTCCGCGGTAAAGGAACGCGGAGGAAACCAACACGCGCGCCAGCGTCATGCGGAGCGCGGCATCGTGCGACAACTTTTGCGCGCGCAATTTTTGGTAAAGACCGCGCAGGTGAGATTCCTCTGCGGCGGTGAGCGGGCGGCGCCACGCGCGCGGCGCGAAATCGAGCACCGCCTGGAGTTGTTTCGGTTCCGCCTTCTCCACCTCCTCCTTGAAGGCCGCCGCGGCTTGCAGGATCGGCTCGCGGAGCGCTTCGAAGGCCTTCGGGTCGGCATCCTGGGTGGCGAATTGGTAGAGTTGCTCGTAGGCATCGACCTTCTTCAGCGGCGACTCGCTGACGAAACGCAGGTCCTCCCACAACCGGTCCAATTCGGCTGACTGCGCGTCATCCAGCATGAGGCGCCTCAACTGCTCGTCCTCGCGATAGAACAGCGTCAACGTGATCACTTCGTCCGTTGGGACGATTTTGTTGTAGGAAAGCGCGATCGGAAAGAGCGCCCGGAAATCGGCGAATGCTTTCTCCAATCGCTGCCGCGCCGCGCCGCGATCCTCGACGAGAATGGGCGCGGCGGAACTGATCCGCGCGTTGTTATCCGACCAGAGGCCTTTGATCGTCGTCGCGGTGGTTTCGCCTGGACCGAAACTGGGGATCTTCGCCGGCATCGCCGCGAGCAGGCGGACTTGCACGCTGGCGTCCGGTGCGCTGCCTTCCGGCAACTTCGCAGTGACGACGAACTCCGCATCCTTGAACATCAGCACCGAGGGAATTCTCACTTCGAGGATCGATGGCGCCTGCGCTTCGAGATTGGCCGGCAACACGCCGGGCACATCGCGCAGGTTCACGTCTTCGTGATTCTTGGCCACGAGCCGCGCATTCTCCCAACGCACAGCCCCGCCGCTCCCAGCGATGGTGCTGGCAATGAGGTAGAGCTTCACCTCGCTACCGTCGGTCGGCAGCGCGGGTTTGAGCCGCAATTCCTGCTGTGTCGCGAGTGGCGCCCAAGGCTCCTGCCAGCCAGCGGCGTGGTCCTTCTTCCCGATTTGCCCGACGCTGAAGAAACGCCAGAGATATTGCTGCCAGGCGCGGATATCCTGGCTGATCGCCGCCGCGTCCTTCGCGGATGCGTGGCGGTATTTTTCCCGGATACCGTCCAGCAAGAGAGACGGAGAACGGTCGTTGAGCGTGTGCCACAGGAGCGCGAGATATTTCGCGTTCACGCCAGTCGCGTGGGCGACGTCATCTACTTCCCCAGCGCGTAACGCATCCCGATTTTGCAGCACCACGTCGACGTATTTCTCGACGGGCAGGCGGCCGCCACCGTTGGTTTCGAATTTGACACCCTGCAGATTTATCGCCGTCGCGCCGCCGGCTTCGCCGAAAGGCCCGTAGAAGGCGCGAATGCGGCCCAGGATTTCATCGGTCCAATCGCGCGAACTCGTTCCCTCGGAGAAGCGCATCCCGTCCGGCAAAAATACCGCGTGGCCGGCGATCTGTCGCGCCGCTTCGAAATATTTGCCGAGCAGGGAAGGCGACATCACCAGTGCGGCGCCGACGTTGTCGAAGCCTTCGCCCGCCGCGCCATCGACCGGAAATTCCTTCGTCGGATTCAGCGTCGGCACGCCGGTCAAATCGCGCACCGTGTAGAGGTATTCGGAATTCGAGAGACGTCGCAACACCACCGGGCCGGGATCGCCGGCGCTGGCCAGGGCGATCTCGTCCAGCGTGCCTTGCGCCCAGGCCGTGAGCCGCGCGGCCTGCTCGGCGGACAACTGCGGCTTGTCCTTGGGTGGCATCTCCTTGTTGCCCAATTCATCGAGCACATCCACCCACACTTCCGGGTGCTTCTTCGCTTCGTCGTAGGAGGCGAAGCGCTCCAGGTCGAGATCGCCCTTTTGCTTTTCGGTGGAGTGACACTTCAGGCAGTAGTCCGCGAGGAGGGGGCGAATATCCTTTTGGAAATCCGGCGGCGCGGCATTCGTGGAGCGAACGAGCAGGGCGATCGAAGCCGACACAATGAACGTGCGTGTCTTCATGCGACCACCGGTTCGACGGGGAACTGTGCGAGCGACCATTCGAGCGCGCCCTCGATGTGCGCCGCCATCGTTTTTGCGGCCAGCTCCGGCTTGCCCGAGGCGAGCACCTCCAGCACGCGACGATGGGAATCGACCGTGATGCGGTGCGGTTCGAAATCCAGCTTCTGCTGCAGGCGATGCGTGTAGGCGAGGCTCATCTCGAATTGCCAGCGGATGCCCCGCCAGGCGTTGAGCAGACGGCGGTGTCCGGCGAGGCGCACGACGTATTCGTGCATCTCGACATCGAGGTGCGAGAGCTCGCCGAGCGTCGCCGCGCGATCCTGCCGGCGGATATTCTCGTCCATCGCGCGCGTATCCTCCGCGGTCCACTTCCGCGCGGCCAGTCGCGCCGCCATGCTCTCCAGCGCGACCCGCATCGAACAGATCTCCTCGATATCCGCGGAGGTGAGCGAGCGGACGCGGGTCCGGCTGCGGTCGTTGAATTCGACGAGGCCATCCCGTTCGAGGGCGATCAGCGCTTCGCGAATCGGCGCGCGGCTGGCGCCAAAGCGTTCGGCGAGCACCGGTTCGGCGAGCGATGTGCCTGGCTTGATCTGGCCGGAAACGATGGCGGCACGGAGTTGGCCGGTGATCTCCTCGGCGAGATTGCGACGGCTTTGCGTAGGCGGGGACGGTTTGCGGGGAGACATGGGGTAAAAACTGTCGACAGTTTTAAAGTGTCGACACTTTTGACCGCCGGGCCAGCAAATTCTTTGAGCGTTTTTTTGGGGGGAAGAAAAGAAACCGACCGAAGACTTACTTCCGTTTCTTCGCTCCACGATACCGGGCGAGGAATTCGCGAAAGGCCGCCTCCGCGGAACCGGCGCTCTGCGCCCGGGCGATGTAGGCATCCACATCCGCTTCGGTCACGGGCAACTCGCGGACATGAGGTTTGCCGAAAAGGCTCGAGAGCAGTTCGACCGCCTCCGCGGGGCTCTCGAAGACGATGTCACCGATCTCGCTGTCGGGGCGCGTGCTGCGGGCGACCTCATCGATCCACTTTCCATCATGCTGCAGGTAATACATCCGCGTCTTGCACGCGGGATCATTCGGCCCGACACCCTCCTGCTCGACGACGAAAGGACTATGCGCCTCACTCGGGTCGAGCTTGATCAACCGGCAATCCTTGAAATCGTTGGTCAGGAATCGCATCGGCATGAAATCATGCTCGTCCAGCCACCGCTCCGCCACCATCGGACTTTGGTCCTACGCAGGGGTCTTTCGATCATCGTCGATCGCGTGGGCGAGAGAGGTGAAGCGATCGATCCGGCCAATCTTTTCCTCCAAGCCCTCGACGCGCAGCATGTCGCGCACGTTGGAGTGGGCTTCGACGACGCGCAGGGCGATACCGCGTTTGGCGAGTTCCGCGTGGAGCGTCAGGAACAGGTGCGCGCCCGCCATGTCGATGCGCGGTGAAGTCGAGAGGTCGCAGATGACCAAATGGATCGGCTCCGTTGCCGCATTCAGGCGCTTGAGCACGGAGTCGAAGATGTGATCGGTATTGAAATAGACGATGCCCGCTTCCACGCGGAAGGCGAGGATGCCGGGCGTGGGTTCATTGTCCGCGTGCCGCTCAAGATCGGAGTAGCGTTGCGCGCCCGGGATGCGACCGAGGAAAGCGACATGCGGTGTCGAGACACGACGGATGAGCAGGACCAGGGAAATGACCGCGCCGACGAGCACGCCCTTGAGCAAACCCTCCCAGAGCACACCGAGGAAGGCCGTCATCGCCACGAGAAATTCGGCGCGATGCACCCGCCAGAGCCGGCGGAGTTCCTCGACTTTCACGAGGCTCGCCACCGCCATGAGCACGACCGCGGCGAGCACCGGCTGCGGCAGATTGCGCAGGAGCTCGGTGAAAAAGACGGCGACAATCGCGATGAGCACCGCGGAGATCAATCCCGAGAGAGAAGTACGCGCACCGCTGCTTTCATTCACGAGCGACTGCGAGGTGCCGCCGCTTACCGGAAAACCGTGCATGAGTCCCGAAGCCAGGTTGGACGCCGCGATGGCGAGGAATTCCTGATTGCTATCAAACCGGTAGCCATGCTTGGCGGCGAACATCCGGCCGATCGCCGCGGTCTCGACCGCTCCGAGGAGGAAACAGGCCAGCGCCAGAGGCAGCAGCTCGCTGATCTCGTGCCGGTCCACCGCGGGCAGCGAGGGCACCGGCAGACCGCGCGGCACTTCGCCGAGCAGCTTCACGCCGTGGACACCGAGATCGATGAAGGTCGCCAAGGCGATTCCACCGACGACGACAAACAAGGCAACCGGCTTATGAGGGAGCAGTTTCTTGCCGAGAATCAGGACCGCCAGCGCCCCACCGCCGAGAAGCAGCGACGCTTCATTGGTTTCGTGGATGTGGCGGAAGAAGACGCCGAAACATTCCCACACATCTCCGTGCCCGCCGGGTACGCCGAAGAGCTTCGGCAGCTGCGTGCTGGCGAGCACCATGGCCACGCCAAGCTTGAATCCGGTCATCACGGTTTCGGAGATGAAATTCACCACCGAGCCCGCCCGCACCAGCCAGGCGACGAAGGCAATCGCCGCGGCCAGCAAAGCGGTGGCCGCGGCCATCGCGCTGAAACGCGCCACATCCTCGCCCGCCATCCCGCCGAGCGACGAGCCGACGAGCAACGAGATGGCGGAGGTCACGCTCACCGCCGTATGCCGCGAACTGCAGAACAGCCAGAAAACCAGGCCGCCGAACAGACACGCGTAAAGGCCGGCCTGTGGAGGGAGATGCGCGAGTGAAGCGTCACCCAGCGCCGCCGGAAGCATATACGCCGCCAGCGTGACACCCGCGGCCAGGTCAGTGCGAAACCACGACCGCTGATAACTCCGCAGCCATTCCAACGCGGGAAGTCGAAGCCTCCCGTACCCAAACCCTCCAGGCGGGCCGTCGCGGGTGGAGGGCGCGCTCATTTGTGTCCAAGTAAGGCCTCCTTCGCGACGGCGAGCTCTTTGCGTTTCGCGGAGCTGACTTTCGGGTAGTGCAAGTTCATCGAGGCCATGGCATCGATGATTGCCGCGGCCACCACTACACGCGTGAACCATTTGTTATCCGCCGGCACCACGTACCACGGCGAATGCTCCGTCGTCGTCTCGCGAATCGTCTCCTCATAAGCGTGCATGTAATCCTTCCAAAAACCGCGCTCCTTGGCATCGTTCGCGGAAAACTTCCAGTTCTTATCCGGGTTATCGAGCCGCTCGAGAAAGCGCTTCTGCTGCTCTTCCTTTGAGACGTGGAGGAAGAATTTCCGCACGATGGTGCCATTGCGTGTGAGATAACGTTCGAAACTCCGGATGTCCTGGAAGCGATCATCCCAGATGGATTTCGTCACGCATTCGGCCGGAAGCTTCTGGCCGGCGAGAAATTCCGGGTGCACGCGAACGACCAGCGTCTCCTCGTAGTAACTGCGATTGAAAATGCCGATGCGCCCACGCTCCGGAAGTTCCTTCACACAACGCCACAGATAGTCGTGATCGAGATCGTTGCTGGATGGCGACTTGAAGGACGACACCTGGCAACCCTGCGGGTTGATGCCCGACATCACGTGCTTGATCGTGCCGTCCTTGCCCGCGGCATCCATCGCCTGAAAGATGAGGAGCAACGACCAGCGATCCTGGGCGTAGAGCATGTCTTGTAACTCCGCGAGCGCGTCGACGCCGTTCTGCAGTGCTTCCTTGGCGCGTGTCTTATCGTCGGATTTCAAATCCCCGGTATCACCAGGATCGACGTCCTTGAGCCGGAACTTTTTCCCATTCGTGACGCGGTAAGGTTTCGAGAGTTTATGCGCGGCTTCGATGACTTTTTGTGTCTTCATAAGAGGGGAGGAGGGAGACGAGCGGGGTTAGTTTGAATGGAAACGCTTTCGTTGGCGACACGAGAAAGGAGGCATTGGTCTAAGTTCCCGAATGCAGGATCGGCTCGGCCCGCAGGATGGCCAGCGAACGCGCCTGGAGGGGAAAGCTGCTTTGATGACTAAAAACAGGCGCGGCGATTTTCTCGACCGCGGTATCCCATAGGCAAATCCAGCGCACGTCACGCTGCCGCGCGCCGAGTCGGAAAGACACCCCTTCGTGAGACGCGTTCAAGAGAATCGCAAAGCTATCGCCCGATACACGCCGGCCGCATCGATCGGTCTCGGTGATCTGCTCCCCGACCAACCCCATGCCGAGACAACGCGCGTGACCGACGTTCCAATCCGCATCGGACATCTCCACGCCATCCGGCTTGAACCAGTAAATGTCCTTGCTGTCTTCGCCATGGATCGGCCGGCCCTGGAAGAAGTGCCGCCGCCGGAAGACGGGCTGCGCTTTGCGGAGGCGCACCAACTCTCGCGCAAATTCCAGCAGTGCGCGTTGCTCCCCGGAGAGATTCCAGTTCAGCCAGGCGATGGGAGAGTCCTGGCAATACGCGTTGTTATTCCCTTGCTGCGTCTGGCCAAACTCATCGCCGGCGAGAAGCATCGGCACGCCTTGGGAAAGAAAGAGCGTCGCGAGGAAATTCTTTTGCTGGCGCGCGCGTAGCGTGCCGATCGCTGCATCTTCGGTCGGGCCTTCCACGCCGCAGTTCCAGCTATCGTTGTCATTCGAACCGTCCCGATTGTCCTCGCCGTTCGCTTCGTTGTGTTTGGAGTTATAGCTCACCAAGTCGCGTAGGGTAAAGCCATCGTGGGCGGTAATGAAATTGACGCTCGCGCTCGGACTGCGGCCACCTCGCGAATACAGGTCGCTGCTCCCGGCCAGGCGCGAAGCGAATTCGCCAACCTTGCCGCCGTCGCCTTTCCAGAAACGCCGCACACAATCCCGGTATCGGCCATTCCATTCCGACCACAAAACGGGGAAGTTGCCGACCTGATAGCCATTCGGGCCAAGGTCCCAAGGCTCGGCGATGAGCTTCACCTCGGAGAGCACGGGATCCTGATGGATGATATCGAAGAACGCGCCGAGTCGATCGACTTCCCACAGTTCGCGCGCCAGCGCACTGGCGAGATCGAAGCGGAACCCATCCACGTGCATCTCGATCACCCAATAGCGCAACGAATCCATGATGAGCTGAAGCGCGCGCGGGTGGGCGACGTTGAGCGAATTGCCGCACCCGTTGAAATCGACATAACGCGAGCGGTCGTCCGCCAACCGGTAGTAGGCCGCGTTGTCGATGCCGCGCAGGGACAGCGTCGGCCCCTGCTCGGGGCCTTCCGCGGTGTGGTTATAGACCACATCGAGAATCACCTCGATACCCACCGAATGCAGCCGCCGGACCATCGTCTTGAATTCCGACACGGCACCGGGCAACCCGCTCGCGGCATAGCGCGGATCCGGCGCGAAGAAGCCGAGCGTATTGTAGCCCCAGTAATTCGTGCGCTGCCTTTCCACGAGAAACCGTTCGTCGATATGATAGTGGATCGGTAATAACTCCACCGCGGTCACTCCCAAAGCTTGCAGGTGCTCGATCGAAGCCGGCGCAGCCAGACCGGCGTAAGTCCCCTGCAAATCGGCGGGCACTTCCGGATGTTGTTTCGTGTACCCTTTGACGTGGAGTTCGTAGATCAACGTCTCCTCCCACGGGGTGCGCAACGGGCGATCGCCATTCCACGGAAACGCGGAATCCACCACCCGAGCGAGAGGCGCGAAAGCCGCGCTGTCCCGGGAGAAGGCGGTGACCGCATCATCCCAGCGAAGATCGCGCGCGATGGCTTTCGCGTAAGGATCGAGCAGGAGCTTGCTCGGGTCGAAGCGGTGCCCCTGCGCAGGAGCAAAAGGACCATGCACCCGGTAACCGTAGACCTGTCCCGGTCTCGCCTCCGGCAGATAGCCATGCCAGACCTGGTTCGTCTTCTCGGGCAGCGTCAGCCGGTGGGTTTCCACGGAATCGTCCCGGGAATCAAAGAGACATAGCTCCACCTTGGTCGCGTGCTCCGAAAACAAGGCAAAGTTCACCCCGTGTCCATCGAAGGTCGCGCCGAGCGGCGACCACTGGCCCGGCCAAAGCCGGAGAGCGTGGCCAGCGGAAGGATCTTCGAGATTTCGCATAGCCGCACCTGCTCAGATCTTTGGCGCAGTTACCTCCACGAGGAGACGCGGCAGGTGAGGCTCGGTGAAATGCATCGACGGTTAATTCAATGGCGCGGCGGCTTTCACTTCCGCGCTGGCTCCCGTTTCGTAGGTTTCAAAGTTTTTGCGAAACAGGGCGGCCAGTTTCTTCGCGGTCGCGTCGTAGGCTGCTTTGTCGGCCCAGGATTCGCGGGGCTTCAGCATTTCCGCGGGAACACCCGGCACCTCCGTGACGATATCGAAGCCGAAGACTGGGTCGCGCTCCGTCTTCGCCGTAGTCAGGGCCCCGCTGTGGATCGCGTCGATGATCGCGCGGGTATTCTTCAGGCTGATGCGCTTGCCGGTCCCATAGCCACCGCCGCCCCACCCGGTATTCACCAGCCACACCCGCGCCTTGTGCTTGCGCATCTTTTCCGCAAGCAGCTCGGCGTATTTGCTCGGATGCCAGACGAGGAAGGGTCCGCCGAAACACGGCGAGAAAGTGGCCTGCGGTTCCGTCACACCCATCTCCGTGCCCGCCACTTTCGCTGTGTAGCCGCTGATGAAGTGATACATCGCGTGCGCCGGCGACAACGCGCTCACCGGTGGCAGTACGCCGAAAGCATCGCAAGTGAGGAAGATCACATCGGTGGGGTGCCCGGCCATGCAGGGGATCTTCGCGTTGCGAATGAACTCGATGGGATACGCGCCGCGGGTGTTTTGCGTGATGCTCGTGTCGGTGTAGTCCACGTCGTGGCCTTCATCGAGCACCACATTTTCCAGCACCGCGCCGAAGCGCAAGGCTTGGAAAATATCGGGTTCACTTTCCGGCGTGAGATTGATCGCTTTCGCGTAGCAACCGCCCTCGATGTTGAAGATACCATCGTCGCTCCAGCAGTGTTCATCGTCGCCGATGAGCAGGCGCTTCGGATCGGCGGAGAGGGTCGTCTTGCCGGTGCCGCTCAAGCCGAAGAGGAGCGACGAGGCACTGGTCTGCTTGTCCGCGGTCGCCGAGCAGTGCATGGAGAGCACACCCCGTTTCGGGGCGAGATAGTTCGCCACGGTGAAGACGCCCTTTTTCATTTCGCCGGCGTACTCGGTGCCGAGGATGATCAGTTCCTTGTCCTCGATGCTCAGGTCGACGCTCGTGGTCGAACCCATCCCGGCGGTGAGCCGATTCGCCGGGAAGGCGCCCGCGTTGTAGATGACGAAATCCGGGGTGCCGAAACTGGCCAGCTCTTCCTTGCTCGGGCGGATGAGCATGGTGTGCATGAAGAGCGCGTGATACGGCCGCGAGCAGATGACCCGAACCTTGATGCGGTATTTCGGATCCCAGCCGGCGAAGCCATCGAAACAATAGAGCGTGTCGCGGGTATTGAGATAATCGAGCGCGCGCTGGCGGTTGATATCGAAGGTCTGTTTTTCGAGGGGGATATTCACCGCGCCCCACCAGACGTCGTTCTTCGAATTCGGATGCTCGACCACCCGCTTGTCCTTGGGCGAACGGCCAGTCTTCGCGCCGGGAGTAGGCCACGAGGGCCGCCCTTTCTCGGCGATGCTGGCATTCTTTCTCGTAACGAATGGGCGTGCCCTCGTAGAGGGCGCGGCGGGCGGGAGATTTGTGGGAAGACGGTCTCGACCGGTGAGACCATGGGCGCTGAGCGAAAAGGAAGTGGGCGGCGGAGTTTTCATCTCGAGAGGGCGATTGGTTTTGGAATAATCAGGAAAGGATCGCGTTGCCCGCTATCGGACCAAGGTCTTATGCGGGCTACGCAATCGTCGATCGAGGACGTGCTTCGCTATTTCGATGCCGCCGCCGGCGCTTTCAGGGGCGGCGGCGTGGGGCTGATTTCGGGAATGGCCTCGGGACTTCCCTCGAGCGCCGGCTCGGGCATGCGGACGAGCAGCCAGATCTGCGTCCGGCCCTTTCCGAAATGGATGGCCACGGGCGAGACGTCCTGGGTGAGATTGGCGAGACTCGTCTCGAAGATCGTGTCCGTATTCACGCCGATCCGCCACACCACGCGCTGGCTCGCTTTGTCGACCATCCCCGCCACGGGGCGTTGGTCATTCGTGAGGGTGCTCGAGTAGGCCCCGCTCATCACGCCCTCGCGGCTGACCGAAAGTTGCAGGAACAAAATCGGATCGCCCTTTTCCTCCTGCGCGAGCGCGAAGACACCGAGGGGCATCCACTCCGCCGGTTGCCCCGCCGCCGGTGGCGTGGGCGGAGGTGGCTGCCCGGCATTCACCGCGAGGTCCACCATGGGTTCCGTGTATTGCGACGCCGGCACCGGCTGGTCATCGACATAGACGGTGTCGTCGTCGTAGATGACGTTCATCCCGTAGTCGATGTAGTAGGGGTCGGAGGCGATGCCGTTGATGAAACCCCTCACGGCGAGCCATTTCGCGGGAGTCCACCACCACCAGGGATTCGCCGGGTAATTGCCAAAGCCGACGTAGCCGTAGCCATAGCCCCAGGTGCAGCGGCCCCACCAGCGATCATCAAAATAGCCGTCGTAATAATCCCGCGCGCGGCCGCGGATTTCATCCGCCCGGTCGGCGCGATAGCCCCACAGCTCCCCGCGATGCTGTTGCCAGTCCGGGCGGTTTTGATTGCGCCAGTTCTGCCGGTTTTGTTGGGCCGTCTCGAGGCTGGTCCAACGCTGGTCGCGAGTCTGCTGGAAGCTATTCAGCCGTTCCTGGTTTTTGTGCTGCCAGTTGTTCCAGGCGGTATTCCGATTCTCAACCCGCTCCTGCCATTGCGGATTTCGATTTTGCGAACGGGCGGCCCAATCCGCCCGCTGCTCGGGTCGCAGGGCCGGCCCGGCCGGTCGCTGGGTCGCGGGCTCCCGATTCGCCGAATGTTGCGCGGCGGTATTCGCCAGCGCACTGCCCGCAGCCACGCCGCCCGCCACGCCGAGGAAATTTCCGACATCGTTTCTGGCCGGCGCCGACGGACGTTGTGCGGACGGCATTCCGGGCCGCGGAACACCGGAAATGCCGGCACCCGGTTGCGCCGGCAGTGACGCAGGCCGGTTGATCCCGGCGTTGGGCCGATTGCCGGAGGGAAGTTCCGCCGCGCCACCCGCGATGGATGGCCGCCCCGCCGTCGAAGGCGGGTTCACCGGCGCGGATGGAACCCGCCCGCCGTTGAAGTTCGATTCGCCACGGGACGGCAATGTCGAGGGACGTGAGACATCGCCGCCGGACGGCCGGGAAAAATCCGCTCCGCCGGAAGAACGCGAAAAATCTCCTCCCCTGGAAAAGCCACCGCCACTGGCCGCTGGGCTTGAAAAGCTACCACCACCACCGCCACCACCACCGCCACGACCACCTCCACCTCCTCCGCGCCCTCCCCCACGCGCTTCCACGCTGAGGGGACTCCCAAAAATCAGACTCCCCGCAAGGGCGAGCGCCGACAGGGGAGCGAAGCGTATTTTCATGGGCTTCAGTTTTCTTGTGTGCGATGGAGAGCCCGTTGCCATCCATGGCGAAGTGCATAGTCCCGCTGTCACGCGGGCGCGTCCATAAGACTAAAGTCTTAGAGACTGTGAAAGAAATCGCCAGTGAGGTCTCAGGCCCGCGAATCACACAGATGACGCGAATGAAAAACACTCCATTTGTGTCATTCGCGTAATTCGCGGGCCCTTTTTCACAGTCTCTGAGACGCCCGCTATGGCGTCGAAGCGGCGGGCGATTCCAAGGGCAGCGACGTGGGGCTGACATCGGGGATATCCTCGGGCCCTCCGGCGTCCGCCGGCTCGGGCATGCGGACGAGCAGCCAGGTCTGCGTGTGGGTATTGCCGAAGTGAACGGCCACCGGTGAAACATCCTGGGTGAGATTGGCGAGGGTGGTTTCGAAGAGCGTGTCGGTATTGGCGCCGATGCGCCACATCACCCGCTGGCTCGCTTTATCGAGCACGCCGATGACCGGCCGCTGGTCGTGCGTCAGCGTGCTGGAGTACGCTCCGCTGATCGTGCCCTCACGGCTCACGGAAAGCTGCAGAAACAAAATGGGATCGCCCTTTTCCTCCTGCGCCAGGGCGAACACGCCGAGCGGCATCCACTCCGCGGGTTGTCCTTCCGCAGGTGGCGTGGGAGGCGGTGGCTGTTGGGCATTCACCGCGAGATCTTCCATCGGCGCCGTGTATTGATCGGCGGGCATGGGCTGGCCATCGACGTAGACGTTATCGCCATCGTAGAGGACGTTATCTCCGTAGTCGGCATAGGCGGGATAAATCCCGCACCCATCCACGAAACTGCTCACGTCCGCCCAACTGGCCCGCCGCCACCACCACCAGGGATTGCGCGGATAATGACCGAAGCCGTGATAGCCGTAGCCATAGGCCCAAGGGACGCGACCCCACCAATGGTCATCGAAATAGCCATCATAGAAGTCCCGCGCCCGGCCGCGGATTTCATTCGCCCGATCGGTGCGGAAGTTCCACGTCGCCTGGCGATGTTGCTGCGAGACCATGGAACGGGGATCGCTCACACTCTGCGGAGTCTGAGTCTGCTGCGTAGCCTGAAGGCTGGCCCAGCGCTGGTCGCGCGTCTGCGCGAAGGTATCCAGCCGCACCTGATTTTTCTCCTGCCATTGGCTCCAGGCGAGGTGGCGGCTCTCGACGCGCTGCTGCCATTGCGGGCTGCGGTTCTGCGAGCGCACGGCCCAATCGGAACGTTGGGCGGGAGCGGGAGGAGGGCCCGCCGGCCGTTGCGTGGCGAAGTTGGAAGGAGCATGCGTAGCGGCATTGGCTGGCGCGCTGCCGGTCGTCGTGCTGCTGGGAACTCCGAGAAAACTTTCGACGGTGCTTCTGGCCGGACCTGTCGAATGCTGGCCCGATGGTATCCCAAAGCGGGGGACCCCGGAGATGCCTGCCCCTGGCTGGACCGGTACGGACGCGGGGCGCTCGATCACCGCAGCGGAACGAGTCGTCGCGGGAAGTTCCGCAGCGGCGGCCACCGTGGCGCGGACGACCGGAGCGCGGACGACCGGAGCGCGGACGACCGGCGTGGGTGGATTCACCAGTCCGGATGGAACCCGCCCACCAGAGAAATTCGAGCCACCCCGGGCGGGCATGGAGGGAGGCGAGACAAACCCGCCGGACGGGCTGGAGAAACCGCTGTTCCCTGATCCATGCGAAAAACTCCCTCCGCCTCCCGACGAATGGGAAAACCCACCACCACTGCCCATACCTGCGCTCGTGCCACCGGTCACGCTGGCTCCGCCGGTGCCATTCATCCCGCTGGCGTTCCCCTGCAAGCCACCTGTCCCTCCGAAGCCCGCTCCGCCAGCACCCGCGGCATAGGCGCTTCCCGTAATGAGACCGAAGACGAGGATCCTCCGCGCCACTGAAGTGAATCGTAAGTTCATGGGTTACCGCATTTTTTCGCGCACCGGCGGACTATGGCCACCAGCGCGGTCTAGAGAATAGACCCGTTTACGCGAGCCTGTATTCAACTTTAAGTTCCGACATTGCGCGGTTCGCGCAAGGGCTCAGAGGGCGCTTGGGGGCGAAACAAATCCAGTCGCCGGCAGACGACAATTTGCGCGTCTTTCTCCCAGATGGCCGGCATCGTGTTATAGTAGGGCATGCGACGATGGTTTGTTCTCGTGCTTTGTCTCGCTGCGCTGAACGCGTGCGCTCAACTACCGCCCACTCCGGCCAACTCCATGAAACGGGTGGTCGTCGACAAGACCACCCAGACACTGCGCGCTTTTGATGGCGACCGGGTGGTGCTGGAAACGCGGGTCAGCACCGGAAAGTGGGACAAGTCCACGCCCAACGGCGAGTTCAACGTCGGCGTCAAGGAACGCATGCACCATTCGCGCCTCTTCGACAACGCCCCGATGCCCTACAGCGTGCAAGTTACGGGCAACGTCTTCATCCACGGGTTCACCTCCGTCCCGCGCCATCCCGCCTCGCACGGCTGCATCCGCGTCCCGCTCGATCAAGGCAACCCCGCCAAACAGTTTTTCGACTGGGTCGAACCGGGCACACCGGTCGAAGTGACTGGGCATTGGGAAGGGAAGACGTAGGAGTGGATTGGTCTTCCTCTGCGTTCTCTGTGTTAAAACATAGCCGTCCATTCGTCGATTTCCTGCCACGATTCGCCGCATGACACCGCCCCAATCGCGGCTTATTCTCCCCGCCATGAGTCCCTCCACTTCCCGCCGTTCTTTTCTCCAAACGGGCGCCCTGGCCGCCCTCTCCGTCGCCGCGCTGCGCCAGCGTCTCGAAGCCGCCGATGCCGCTTCCGGCTTGAAAGGCCACATCCATCACTCGGTGTGCAAGTGGTGCTATCCGAAAGTGAGCCTCGAGGACCTTTGCGCCGCGGGCAAGGACATGGGACTCACCTCCGTCGAACTGCTGCAGCCCGCAGATTATCCGACGCTGCAGAAACACGGCCTCGCCTGCGCGATGACGAGCAATCCCACGATCAAACGCCCGGACGGCAAGGATCTGGGACCCATCCCGCGGGCCTTCAACCGCAAGGAACACCACGACCTGCTGGTGCAGGCCTATGAACCGCAGATCGCGGCGGTGGCCGATGCCGGCTTCACGAATCTCATCTGTTTTTCCGGCAATCGCGATGGTCTTGATGACGAAACCGGCCTGAAGAATTGCGCGGAAGGTCTCAAGCGCCTCATGGCGCTCTGCGAAAAGAAGAAAGTCATCCTTTGCATGGAGCTGCTCAACAGCCGCGTGAATCACCCCGATTACATGTGCGACAAGAGCGCGTGGGGCATCGAGCTCTGCAAGCAGGTCGGCTCCGCGAATTTCAAGCTCCTCTACGACATCTACCACATGCAGATCATGGAGGGCGACGTCATCGCCACGATCAAGAAGAACCACGAGTTCTTCGCGCACTACCACACCGGCGGCGTGCCCGGCCGGCACGAGATCGATGACACGCAGGAGCTGAACTACGCCGCAATCATGCGGGCAATCGTTGAGACCGGCCACCAGGGCCACGTGGCGCAGGAGTTCATCCCGGCGCGTCCCGATGTGATCTCTTCGCTCAAGCAGGCCGTGGGCATCTGCGACGTGTAAGGGGCGTCAATCCTGAATCCGCCGCAGCAGCAGCGCGGCACCGAAGCACGTCACCACCGCGCCGATCGCCAGGAAGACGAGATCCCCGGCGACGAACGAAACGCCCAACTGCCCCATGCTAACCATGCGGAACGCATGGCAGAAATGGGTGAGCGGAAAGGCCTGCGAAAGCATCCGAATCCCCGGCGGCAATTGATCCAGCGGCGCAAACGCCCCCGACAACGGAAACACCGGGAACAAATAGAACACCGCGAATTGAATCGCCTGCGTTTGCGTCTGGCAAAACGCGGAGATCAACAGCCCCGTCCCCAGCGAACAGAGCAGGAACAATAAACACAGCAGCCCCGTGAGCATCGGCGAACGGTACTCGACGTGGAAATGGAAATGCCCCGTGGCCAGTGTCGCCGCGATGAGCAGGATCGACACGATGAGATGCGGGAAGACCTTCCCCGCCACGATCTGGTTGCGGCTCAGCGGACTGACCAGCAATTGCGCCAGCGTGCCGGATTCCCGTTCCCGCGCAATCGTGCAGGCCGTGAGCGTCACCGTGAGCAATTGGAGGATGAGTCCGACGATGCCCGGCATGACGAAGTCGATGAACTTCAAATCCGGGTTGTAGAGAATCTTGCTCGTCACCGTCCACGGCGACATCGCCGAGACGAATTGCTTGCGCGTCGCCTCGGGGATCTTCTTTCCCATCTCGAAGACCTCGTCGGGGAGGTTGTCGATCATCGCCTGGCGCGAATCGAGCTGGAATTGCCCGAGCACCTGCTGCACTTCACCGCTCAATTGCGGCGCCGTCGTCGTGTCGATGCCATTGAGCGTGAGCTGCAGCGGTTGCGGATCGCCATCGTGCAGGCTCTCGCCCCACTTCGGCGGAATCACCACTTTCATCATCACGCCCGCCTTCAGCAGATTGATCGTCCCCGGCGTCTCCGGCGCAATCTCCCGCCAGGCAAAAGTCTTGTCCGCCTTCAGCTTGTCGACCAGCGCGCGGCTCTGCTCGCTCTGGTCCGAATCGCGCAACAGCACCGGCGTATCCGTCGACGCCGTATTTTCAAACGCATGGCCGAGCAACAGCGTAAACGCCGGCGGCAGCGAAAGAATGAGCACGAGCACCCGCCAGTCGCGGAGGATGTGCAGGAATTCCTTTTTCGCGACGCTGGCCGTGGAGCGAAGAGTGGCGGCGAAGTTCATGGCGCAGAGGTCTCCAGGATTTCGGAATAGCCCTGAGAGTAAGCTTTGAAAACATCCTCCATGTCCGGCACGGCCCACGAATGCCCCAGCCAGGTCAGCCCCTCAAAGGGCCACTGTTTCTGCCACTCGGCCACCAGCCGCTCGGATTCCGCGGAGTAAATGCGCACCCGCCCGCTGCGCAGCGCCACGCCGAGAATGCCCGGCACATTGCGCAAGCGCACCAGCCCCTCCATCGCCGGCTCGATCTGCATCTCCAGCAGTTGCCCCTTGAAACGCTGCTTCAGCCGCAGCGGCGATTCCTTCGCCAGCAACCGGCCGCGATGCAGAAAGCCCACCTCGGTGCAGCGCTCCGCTTCATCCATGTAATGCGTGGTGACAAAGATCGTCGTGCCCTTACTGCTCAAGTCGTAGAGCAAATCCCAGATCTGCTGGCGATGCACCGGATCGAGCCCCGACGTCGGCTCATCGAGAAAGAGCAGTGCCGGCTCGTGCACCAAGGCGCAGGAGAGCGCCAGCATCTGCTTCATGCCGCCGGAAAGACTCCCCGCCAGCTCCTTGCTCTTCGAGCGCAGGTCGAGCTGGTCGAGCAACGTCTCGATGCGATCGTTCAGCCGCTGCCCGCTCACCTGATACGCCGAGCCGAAGAAGCGCAGATTTTCCAACACCGTGAGATCCGGATAGAGGCTGAACTTTTGCGCCACGTAACCGAACTTCGGACGGATCGCATGGCGTCCCTTCCAGATATCGTGGCCGAGCACCGAGCCGTGTCCCGCCGTCGGCTTCGTCAGCCCGCACAGCATCCGCATCGTCGTCGTTTTGCCCGCACCATTCGCGCCGAGGAACCCGAAGATCTCTCCCGCCGGAATCGTCATCGTCACACCATCCACCGCATGGGTGTGGCCAAAGGACTTGGCGAGATTCTCGAGGACTATGACGGACTCTGGCATCGGTGAGTGGGAAATAAACGTTCGGGGATTTATCCGGGCCGCGGCCATCTTGTCCACACAGCCTTGCGGGGCAGGGGACGAATGATGTGGATTCATCGGCCTGCCGGCGCGAGGCAGACGCAATGCCGACCGAATGTCACATTCGGCGGCAACGGAGGGACGCGCTCCTGCGCGATCCCCATTTGGGAGGGCGGGGCAGTAAATGTCAGGGAACGCGCAGGAGCGCATCCCTCCGGAACGCTCGCTCCGTGCGTGAGCGCCTTTCTCTCACCGCCGCTACTTCTTCGCCGGCGTCTTGTCCGAATTCAAAAGCTCCGCTCCCGCCTTCGTCATCACCGTCAGGTCCTTGCCCTCCGTCGGCAATTCGGCGACCACCGTCTGATCATCCAGGATCCAGCGCTTGCCCTCGAATTTCGAATCCTTGTCCTCGTTCCAGGCATGGCCACCCGCATTGGCATTCATCAGCGCCGCCACCTCATTCGCATTCAGCTTCGTCTGATCCCGCTTCGAATACCGCTCGAAAGTCGACTTCCCACCCGCCACACCGACCACGATTTGGAACGCGCCAAATTGAAACCCTCCAATCGTCACCCCCGGGAGATGCGAAGTCCCCGTCTTCGTCTGCCGCCCATAGCGTTTCAACAGCTCCTGCTCCGTCTCGCCCAGCACCCCCAGCGCCGATGAAGCGAACAAAGCGAAAACGAGCAGGGGAAGGAACATCTTCATATTCTCCAGCGCTACCACCTTCCGGCGAAAACGTCCAACGGCGAAAACACCGCCGCGCCGAAACCCTCCACGCCTCGTCAGAGCGAACCTCACTCTGAGCGTCGGGGTCAGGCGTCATGGCTGCGTCTCATCCACGAATCAACCCTGGCGTTTCACAGAAACGCCCTACGGTCCATCAGCCCTGCCGTCGCAGCCGCGCCGATTCGTTTAATATTATGCCTTCATCCAGGATTCTTTCTACGAGATGAAGCGCCTTTTCATTGCCGCAACGCTTGCGACCCTTCTTGCTCATCGCGCTTTTGGCCAGACCGGCATCGGCCTCGCCGATCCTTCCACCGCCACCCTTTACTTGCGCGATTCCCTCAGCAACGGCGCCCCGGACACCACCTTTTCTTTCGGCGCTCCTGGCTGGACCTACTTTGCCGGCGACTGGAATGGCGACGGCACCCAAACCATCGGTGTCTACAATCCCAGCACCGCCACCTTTTACCTCCGCAATAGCAACAGCGCCGGCTCGTCCGACGCCACCTTCACCTTCGGCTCCCCCGGCTGGAAACCCATCATCGGCGATTGGAACGACGACGGCACCGACACCATCGGCATTGTCGACCCCACCACGAATACCTTTTACCTTCGCAACTCGAACACCGCTGGCGCTCCCGACATCACCTTCACCTTTGGAGCGCCCGGCTTCACACCCCTCGCGGGAAACTGGGACGGCTTGGGCGGCGACGGCATCGGCCTCTACGACCCGGCCACCGGTACTTTTTACCTCCGCAACAGCCTCAGTAGCGGCGCCCCAGACGCCGTCTTCGCCTTCGGCGCGCCTGGCTGGAAACCCATCCCCGGCGATTGGAACAACGACGGCGCCGACACCATCGGCGTCGTGGACCCGGCCACCGGCACCTTCTACCTGCGCAATTCGAATACCGCTGGCGGTGCCGACATTACTCCCTTCCAATTCGGCACCGGCAGCGACCAGCCCTTCTCCTTCCAGACCATCCCCGAGCCCTCCACGCTCGCTTTGCTCCTGACCAGCATCGCCCTTTACGGAAGCCGCCGGCGCCGTCGCACGCGCGATTGCTGATGATCCCGTGACCGGCGTCCACGCTCGCGATGGCGTGGAGTCACTTGGATGTTGGGAACCGGTCCCGCTTTGCGCGAGAGACGCCTGTGGCCCCCTGGAGGCGTTTGGACGTTGAGCCGAGGCTTTGCGAGACGCCCATGGCGCCGCGGGGGCAATGTTGGTTGTCCGCATTCTGCCATCTGCCATCTGCCGTTCCGCACTCCGCACTCCGCATTCCCCATTCATTCGTCATTTAACTCGGCCCTACGGGCTGCGTTCGGCAGTTTGTCTCGTTCCACTCGGCTGTCATTAAAATTGCCCCGCTCGCTTCCCCATAGTTTCCTCTCCTTGCGATGACCTTCGACCCCGAAGAACCCCACAACGCCCTCCCTCTCCTCCCGCCGCCCGTCGAACTCGAGACCAAGGCCGTCCTCAAGCGTTGCGTCGCCGCCAATAAAGCCCTCGCCGAACTCAAAGGCACCGGCGACCTCATCCCCAACCAGAGCGTCCTCATCAACGTCATCCCCCTCCAGGAAGCCAAGCTCAGCTCCGAGATCGAAAACATCGTCACCACCCAGGACGCCCTCTTCACCGCCGCCCTCGACGAATCGCGCGCCACCGACCTCGCCACCAAGGAAGTCCTTCGCTACCGCACCGCCCTCCGCCGCGGCTTCGAGACCATCCAGGCCCAGCCCCTCCGGCTCCACCTCATGGAAGACCTCTGCAGCGTCCTCCGCGACGAGAAAGTGAGCTTCCGCGGCGACGAGGAAATCATGATCGGCAACCCCGTCACCAAAGCCATCACCTACACCCCCCCGCTTGGCCCCGACGTCATCCAGGCCAAGCTGCGCAACCTCGAAGACTTCCTTCTCAGCACCGAAGGCGATCTCGACCCGCTGGTCCGCATGGCCGTCGCCCATTACCAGTTCGAAGCCATCCACCCTTTCACCGACGGCAACGGTCGCACCGGGCGCATCCTCAATATCCTCTTTCTCATCCACGCCGGCCTCCTCCGCATCCCCGTCCTCTACCTCAGCCGGCACCTCATCCAGCACAAAGCCGAATACTACCGGCTCCTCCGCGGCGTCACCGAGCGGGGCGAATGGGAACCCTGGATCCTCTTCCTCCTCACCGGCGTCGAGGAGACCGCCACCTGGACCACCGGCCGCATCCTCGCCGTCCGCGACCTCTTCGACGAAACCCTCGCCCTCTGCCGCGCCAAACTGCCTTCGAAAGTCTACTCCAAGGAACTCGTCGAACTCATCTTCGCCCAGCCCTACAGCAAGATCAGTTTCCTCGTCGAAGCCGGCATCGCCCAGCGCCAAACCGCCTCCGAATACCTGCAAGCCCTCGAAGGTCTCGGCATCCTCAAAGGCGAAAAACGCGGCCGCGAAGTCCTCTACCGCCACCCGGCGTTGGTTAAGGTGCTCACCGCCTGACGCTGCCTTTCGCCTCATTGGATGGTTGCGGCAAAGCGCCCTGAGCCTGTCGAAGGGGTGTTCCGGCCTAGCCGTCTCAACCCGCCTCCTTTCACGAGTCATTCTGAGCGAAGTGCAAGGAGTGTACTGAAACGCAGTCGAAGAACCCCGCCGCTTTACCAGCGACTATCTGTCGACCCCACCGCCACATCCTTCATACTATGTCGAAATACATGCCAATATTTCGACAATTATGCGGAACATGTCGATTCCATCGACTCCAAAAAGGAGCCCCCAAGTGCCATCGGAGCGTGCGTTTCCTCTGGAAACGACAGTGAGAGAAGAGGCGGAATAACCCCATCCCGATTTCGACATATCCCGTTAAAACGTCGATGCCATCGACACATCAGCAGAACAGGTCGAAAAACCGGGGTATTTTCGACCATTGAGGGCTTTGTAATGCAGACTGCTGGGGGCTATTCCATTGCGTGGCGGCGCGAGAGGCGATCGAACCCCCGCATCTTTCCCGATAAATTACCTTGGAAAGACGGGTTCACAAACCTCACTTTGCGCGTGAGAAAGGAACTAGATTTATGGGCATCCCCCACGTACGACGAAATGGCGCTTCCGTTGCTTAAATTGCTGGCCGACGGCCAGGAGCATCACCAACGGGATCTTTCCGCCCAGATGGGCGATGTCTTTCAACTGAGCGAAGAGGAACGGAATCGGCTGCTGCCGAGCAGTCAATCCACCACCGTGCGCAATCGCCTCGGCTGGGCCGGCTTCCACCTCCGCAAAGCCGGTCTCGCCGAGCTTTCGCGCGAAGCCACCCTGCGCATCACGCCGGAAGGTTTGAAACTGCTGCAAAATCCTCCTGCGCGTCTCGACCGACAGGCCTTGATGACCTTCGAGCCTTTCAGAAAGTTCATCCTCGAGCAAAAGCAGCGCAACCAGCGCACCGCCGCGGCCAAGGCGTTTGACACCGCAGAGCCCGCCTCCACGGGCGACGGGGAAGCGACCCCCGAGGAGAGAATCGAAGCCGCGTTCACGGAACTCCGCGAAACCTTGGTCGCCGACCTGCTCGCCAAGCTGGCCACCATCAATCCATTTCGCTTCGAGCAGGTGGTGCTCGATCTCCTGGTAAAGATGGGCTACGGCGGCTCGCGCAAAGAAGCCGCCGCCGTGACCCAAAAGACCAACGATGAAGGCATCGATGGCGTGATCAACGAAGACCGCCTGGGTCTGGATGTCATTTACGTTCAGGCCAAACGCTGGAAGCAAAATGTCGGACGCCCGGAGATCCAAAACTTCGTCGGCGCGCTCGCCGGAAAAAAGGCCTCAAAGGGAGTCTTCATCACGACCAGCGGCTTTCACGACAACGCCAAGGATTACGCCGCCGGCCTTCACCAAAAAGTAATCCTAGTCGACGGCCGGCGCCTCGCCGAACTGATGATCGAACACGGCATCGGCGTAGCCGAAGAGCACGCCTATCACGTCAAAAAGATCGACAGCGACTATTTCGAGGACAACTGACTTTCCTCCTTCGTTAAAGCTGCTTCGCGGGACGACTCCGTTGTGGGTGAGCCGCACCTGGGACCGCGCAGCGCTTTGCGCAAGGCCGGCAGGCGCGGCATGAGCATCCATTCCGTAGTGCTGGCGCCGGCGCCGAGGGTGATTTCGAGTTGCTCGCCGACGCACTGCTGCGCGAAGTCGGTCAGCTCACGGAATTGCCGCCGGGGGAAGAAAGGGGTCGGTCAACAAATCTTGGCAACGGTTTGTCCGTCCGCGGCCCAGTGGAAAACGATCTCGTCTCAATGGGTCGCCGCGTACAGCGCCACGAGGATCAAGATCGCGCCAACGATCAGCGTGTGATTTCCGGTGAGCATGATCTCTTCGCGGGGCTGCAATGAGGCGCTGGTGGGGTTCCCGGGATCGTAGTAGACGTCGACCGTCATCCCGACCGGGTAGCGGGCCACTTCTTCCTCGGACTTCGCCTGGGCGTTGCCCACGGTGACGCGAACCAGGTCGGTCGCTCCTTTGGTGCCGCGATATTCCTGGCCGTCCACGTGATAGCTGAACTCGATGACAGCGTTGTACATCTTGCGCCCGGAACGGCTCGTCGACGCGCCCGAATCGGTATAGGTTTCCGTCTCGCTGGTGACGATGGTGCCTGAGGTGCGCACCCAGGCGGCGACGGTTCGCGGATGCAGGCGATTCCAAATCCCGGCGGCCACGCAGAAAAGCCCGAACGATCCCGCACCGACGACGACCACCGGATGGTGGAGCGCAGGAAAAGCCCTGGTCAAAAATGGCCCGGGAGACCAGCCGGTCTTCATCCAAATCCATCCAACGGCATAAAGGAGGAGCACAGCGATCGTCCCACCCCAGAGGCAGCCGAAGCTGACCGGCGGATCGCGCTCCAGCACGCAATCGCGGGGATTCTCCGGATCGTAATAGACCGACACCTCCGCGCCGACCCGATAGCGCTTGAGGGTCTGGTCCACCCGCTCAGCGGGGGCCAGCCCGATGCTGATCCGATCACCCTGAATCGTCTTACCGTCGACGGTAAACTCGTAGGCGATGGCCGCCTTGTTGATGGCGCGGGTTTTGTCGAAGTGCGCATGGTCCACCTGGACCTTGGCCCGGGTAATTCGCGCCCGGCCTTCCTCCCACCCGGCCGCCTTGCGCACCCGCAGGGTGAGGTAAACGATGAGCGCGAGAAAGCCCGCGGGCAGCCCCACGGCGAAAAAGAAAACCCAGAGCACATTGAAAACAAAGGCGATCCCCGTGAGCAGCGTGGCCAGGATGCCGACCAGGGCGAGAACCGGAAGATGCGAGCGCCGCCACTGGAGGACCAGGTCCCCCACCGCGACCAAGACCAACGCCAGGGCCAGCCACCGGCATGCTTTTCCCAGAGCGTCGGTGGTCGCGTTCGGGACCGGGTCGGCATACGGCCCTTCCCGGGAGCTGTTCAAGAAGCCGGCGTGTTCCTTCTGAAATACGGCGCGCATCGCGGCGACTATGGCATTGCGCCCGGCAATGGCCTCGCCTTTGGTGGGAGCGAGGACGGTCAAGTGGTCGCGGCGTTCGGGATGGAATCCGTGCGCGTTGGTCGTCAGGGTGGCATCCACCTGCACGACACGCTGCGCTTCTTCAAAGGCCCGCAGTACCTGGGGCTCATTCCATCCGTCGGGCATCCAGAGATCGGTGCGCGACATCATCTGGCGTGCACCAAAGTAGAGAATGGGGCCGGGTAAATTCCAGACGATCACCGCCAGGACGATGAGCCCAAGGAAATGCAGCTTCAGCGACTCAAAGCGGGCCAACGTTCTGGGACCTGGGACGGGTCGGGTCATGGTGTCGGAGGCAGCGATCTTCTCCCGTCCTCGGGGGAAAAGCGACATTCGATTTAATAAGCGTTTACGCGCGGAGTTATCTTGCCATGAGCCTCACCGCACTGTCCCCCCGGCGGATTCGGGTGCTGCCGATTCTTTTGTCCACCCTGATCGGCGGCGCTGCTTTCGCGGCGGATCCCGCCACGATCACGGCGAAGGAACTTCCGTCGCTCGTGGCGCTTTACAAGGATCTCCACGCCCACCCCGAGCTCTCCCTGCACGAGGAGCAAACGGCCGCCCGGCTCGCGCAGGAACTCCGCGCCGCGGGTCTGGACGTCACGGAGAAAGTCGGCCTGCACGGCATCGTCGGCATACTGAAAAATGGCGACGGACCGGTGATCCTCGTCCGCACGGAGCTCGACGCTCTGCCGGTGAAAGAGAAAACGGGGCTGCCCTATGCCAGCACTATCGTGACGAAGGACGACGCAGGCAGTGAGGCGCCGGTGATGCACGCGTGCGGCCACGATATTCACATGTCTTGCCTCATCGGCACGGCGCGCGTCATGGCTCAGCTGCGCGATCAATGGAAAGGCACCCTCGTGATGATCGGGCAGCCGGCAGAGGAGCGCGTCATGGGGGCGCGTCTCATGTTGCGCGCAGGTCTGTTCTCCAAATTCCCGACACCCGAAAAGGCCCTCGCGCTGCATTGCTCCGCGGAACTGCCGCACGGGACCATCGGCCTGACCGAGGGCTTTGCTCTGGCCAATGTGGACTCGATGGACATCGTCGTGCGCGGGGTCGGCAGCCATGGCTCGATGCCGCACCTCGGCAAGGACCCCGTGGTCCTCGCCGCGGAAATCGTCCTCGCGTTGCAAACCATCGTGAGCCGCGAGGTGAAACCGGGCGACCCGGCGGTGGTCACCGTGGGCAGTATTCACGGCGGGACGAAACACAACATCATCCCCGATGAAGTGCGCCTCCAGATCACCCTGCGCAGCTACAAAGCCGGGACCCGCCAAAAGCTCATCGCCAGCGTCAAGCGCATCGCCCTGAACCTGGCCCAGGCCGCCGGGATGCCCGACGACAAGATGCCGCTGGTGACAGTCTCGGAGGAAAGCGCCAATGCGCTCTACAACCAGCCGGCGTTCACCGGTGAGGTGCGCGAATCCGTGGCCGGCACGCTGGGCGCCGATCATGTCATCCCGCGCGAACCGGTGATGGGCGCGGAGGACTTTTCGGAATTTGGCGGGACGAAAGAAAAAGTACCGCTTTGCATGTTCTGGCTCGGCACCCAGCCGCCCGAGGTGGTGGCCGAAGCCAATGCGAAAGGGATCACGCTTCCCGCGCTGCACTCGCCATTTTTCAAGCCCGTGCCCGAGCCGACGATCGAGACGGGAGTGAAAGCGATGACCGCCGCCTTGCTGACCTTGATGAAAAAATGAAACCGCGTTCCTTTTTCCTCTTCTTCTCTTTCCTCTTCGCGATGGCCGCCTTTGCCGCCGAGCCGACGAAATCCACCCCGCTGGAGCTGCACTTGCGATCACGGGCGAATGGCGCGGCCAGCGAGAAGACGGAGGCGTGGGATCCGAAGAAGACCGCGCTGATCATCTGCGACATGTGGGACCACCACTGGTGCAAGTCGGCCGAGCGCCGCGTGGGTGAGATGGCGGGGCCGCTCAATGAGGCGGTGAAGAGCGCCCGGACGAAAGGCATTTTCATCATCCATGCGCCGAGCACTTGCACGGATTTTTACAAGGACACGCCCCAGCGCAAGCGCGCGCAGGCCGCGCCCTTTGCTCCGACGCCGGTGCCGCTCGTGACCACCGAGCGCTGGGGCACCGCGTGGTATTGGACCGATGGGCAGCACGAAGGGGTCCTGCCGATCGATGATTCGGACATGGGTTGCTCGTGCACGGGAGAGAAATGCGTGATTCGCAGCCCGTGGACGCGCCAGATCGCGACGATCGAAATCGCGGAGCCCGACGCGATCACGGACAACGGGCAGGAGACGTGGAATCTACTGGCGAAGCGGGGCATCGAAAACGTGGTTCTCTGCGGAGTGCATCTCAACATGTGCGTGCTCGGCCGTCCCTTTGCCATTCGGCAGATGGTGCGTCTGGGCAAACGCGTGGCCCTGATGCGCGACATGACGGATACGATGTACAACCCGGAGCGGCCGCCAGGGGTAAGTCACTTCGCCGGGACGGCGTTGGTCATCGAGCACGTGGAGAAATACTGGTGCCCCTCATTCACGAGCAGCGACCTCACGGGGAGTGCTCCCTTTCGGTTCAAGGGGGACGAGTGATCTGCCGCAAACGACCTCGCCCGTATAAGGTGAAAGGTCAAGCGGCAGCCGATGTCTTGCAATCGGACATTCTTGTCTTACATTTTGATCCGTGAGTAATACAATCACCGTTCGTCTACCGAAGGAATTGAGCCAGTGGCTGGAAAAGGAGGCTCGCCGGACGGGGTTGCCGAAGGGGCGCATCGTGCGGGAGCAATTGGAGATTTCGCGGACGCGGCAGGCGCGGCAGGCGTTTCTCGATCTGGCGGGGAGTGTCGAAGGGGAGCCCGGTTTGAGCCAGAAGCGTGGGTTTCAGCGATGAACGGGATTGCGGATACGGGGTTTCTGGTCGCGTTCGCCGCGCGGCGGGATCGCTTCTTTCCGTGGGCGCATGCGCTGGCGGAGCGGGTGGAGGAACCACTGCTGACCTGCGAGCCTGTCCTGGCCGAGGCGGCCTTTCATCTGCGCAACAGCGCCCTCGTGTTGCGAATGCTGGAGACCGGGCTCGTCCGGGTGGCCTTCGCGATCGAGAGCCATCAGTCGAGGCTCACCGCACTGGCAAAACGTTATGCTGATCAAGCGCCGGATCTGGCCGATCTCTGTCTCATCCGGCTGAGCGAACTGCACCCCAAGCTACCGGTCATCACAGTCGATGGAGATTTTCGCGTTTATCGACGGAATGGGCGGGAGGCCATCCCGGTCATCATGCCGCCCGGCCGTTAACTGCTTCGTCGCCTCTTTCCGCGCCGGCCATCGATGATCCTCCGACTTTTCTTACGGCTCGTGTATTCCCTGGCTCTGCGCGCGGGGATGATCCGATCATTGAAGGCGTTCTTCCCGCTGTGGGCGGCGTCGGA
Organism: Chthoniobacter flavus Ellin428; assembly: GCF_000173075.1. Lineage (GTDB taxonomy): Bacteria > Verrucomicrobiota > Verrucomicrobiia > Chthoniobacterales > Chthoniobacteraceae > Chthoniobacter > Chthoniobacter flavus. The sequence continues at coordinate 21,126 of NZ_ABVL01000022.1, read as the reverse complement.
CGCCATCTACATTGGCCCTGCGGGACCGAGTGCCACGACTTATCCGGAGTTGATCGCGCTGCGGAAGATTGTCGCGAGCACTTCTATTTCCGATGCGGAAATACTCCGGCACTTCTCCCACCCCAGCCCGTGGGTGGTGGGCTATTGCTTTGAAGTATTGGTCGAACGGCGCAGTGCTCTTCTGAAGAATTTGCCTGCTTCGCTCTTCAGCCGCGCCGAGCCGGTCTGCGAAGGATTTGCTTGTTTCCGCTTTCACCAACCGCTTTCCGAATACATCCGCGATCGCCTTCAAGCGAAGGGGCTCGGTGCCGCTCACGTCAGCGGTCGCTGACTGGTTACTTCACCTCACTGACGTCGGTAACGTTGAGCTGGATGAATTGGCCGTTGTAGGGCTGCGGGGCGGGCGGGACTTCGGGGACGACGAGTTTGAGGAAGTTGGTGATCATCCGGCCGTTTTGGCCGTCGCCGTGGAAGGTGAGGGTGGCGCCGCCCTGGATCTCGATCGTCTTCGTATAGTCGATGGTGAAGATGCGGTGGCCGACTTTGTCCTGGCGGTTGAAGAAATAATGCGACTCGGGGGCGGAGACGCTCAGCTCGTAGATGTTGTAGGTGGCGTTGTTCGGTTCGCCGCCGATGTAGAAGAGGTCGCCGTCCATCTGGCCGTCCTTGTACATCATTGGCTCGACCACGCCGCGCACGCGGAGGGTGACCTTGTAACGCTTGGCCGGGTCGCCGCCGAATTTCTTCACGTCGGTGAATTTGTCGTTCGTCGCCGGGTCATTCGTGGCGCGCGCGGAAACACCGTCGGCGCCGGGCTTGGGGTTTTCCGGCATCGGGTCTTTGCAGGGGAATTCGTAGCGGTAGCCGTCGATGGCGGCGGCGATGCTTTTCAGGTCCTCGGCGTGGAGGGACGGGGCCACGCAGAGGGCGCTGGCGAGGGTGAGGCACGCGATGGGGAAGCGGAGGGAGGGCATGGCGGGAGGGAGGGGATGTAACCGTAACCTTGGGGGCGGGAGTTTATTGGGGGAATGACGAAGAGACATGTGCGCGGGGTGAATTTCCTGAGGAGGGATGGGCTCCTGCGCGTTCCCCTGACTTTCGGGGCGAAGGTGATCGGCAATTGGGGACGCGCAGGAGCGCATCCCTCCGACGACGGAGTTGCCAACCGCGCTGTCACCTATTCCGGCAGAGGCAGATGCGGATTCCACAGCACTTCCCACAAGTGCCCATCGAGATCCTGGAAATAGCCGGCGTAACCGCCCCAGAAAGTCTGGCCGGCGGGTTTAACGATCTTTGCTCCGGCTCGGCCGGCCAGTTCCATCGCAGCGTCGACTTCCGCGGCGGAGGCTACCATGTGGCCGATGGTGAATTCGGTCTCGCTGCGTGGACCGGGCGGCAGGGTGGCGTCGTAGGCAAGGCTGGTTCGCGGATACAGGGCGAGGATCAGGCCGGGCTGCAAGTCGAAGAAGGCCACCGCGCCGTGTTCGAATTCGGTGCCGACGATGCCTTCGGTTTTCCAGCCGAGGCCATCGCCATAAAATCGCAGGGCGCGTTCCAGGTCATCGACGCCGAGAGTGAGTGCCGCGATTCGTGGTTTCATGAATTTGAGGACCGGAGTGAGGCGCGCATTTTGCGGCGCTGCCGCGGTGTGTCAGGCAAAAAGCGGGCTGGCCGCGCCGACTCCAAAAAAAGGGGCCCGCCCTTCTTCTCTGCCTGGCCGCGCGCGGAATCAGACAAGATGTGCCAAGCTAGGGATGTCCATGACATTGCCCATCATGAAAACGATCACCGGCATCATTGAAACGGCCCTCTATACGAAAGACATCGCGCAAGCGGTCCACTTTTATGAAACCATTCTCGGCCTGAAATCGTTGACCGGCGATGCGCGGTTTCATGCCTTTAGTGTCGCTGACCGGCATGTGCTGTTGCTTTTCTTGCAAGGCACATCGCTGACACCCTCTCGTTTGCCGGGAGGCGTGGTGCCGCCGCACGATGGGACAGGGGCCGGTGCACATCGGGCTTCTCCGTTCCTTCGGAGACGCTGGCGGAATGGGAAGCGCATCTGCAGACGCACGGGGTGGAGGTCGAAAGCCGAGTGACCTGGGAGCGCGGCGGCGAGAGCATCTATTTTCGGGATCCCGACGGGCATCTGCTGGAAATGCTGACGCCGGGAGTGTGGACGATCTTCTGAATGGATCACTCGGAGGGATGCGCTCTGGCGCGGTTCTCCATTTTAGGTTGGGTTCCGAATTCGGAAAAGTGCGCCATAGACGCTAGCGTTCCTGGAGCGGTAGTCCTCTCTAAGCATTACCCACATCTTTTTGAGGTTTAGGACAGCGGGGAAATCGGCTGCGGCTCACTGGGAGGGGCGACTTTCCAGTCGCCCTGCGTCGCGGAGCGACGCCCCAAAGATGGCGCTCCGCGCGTTGGTCCTGGTCGGCGACTGGAAAGTCGCCGCTCCCAAGGCGTTATCCGTATCGACGCCCAAACACCGAGCAAAGATGTGGGCCATGCTTAGAGAGGACAGGCGCACTCCAAAACGCTGCCAAGCTACGCCTCGCCAAAGGTAATTCGCAAACCCAACCTAAAATGGGGAGCGCGCAGGAGCGTGTCCCTCCGTGGGCGGTGCCGCTGCCCCGTTCTTCACTCGGCGCCGATGTGCACTTCAGTACCGTCGCTGTCGGCGGCGCGGAGGGCAAAGCGCTGTGGGAGGAATTGCTCGATGACGGCGATGTTCGTTTGCGCGTGGCGGGAGAGGCCGGCGGTGCGGAAGGCGCCGCGGCCCGCGAGGGCGAGCGGGAGCAGGAGCTGGTCGGTGAGGTATTCGCCGGCTGGGGCGGTGTGGGCCAGATAGTGGCGCACGTGGTCAATGACCCCATCGGCGACTTGCTCGGCGCGCACGCCGCGTTCGCCAAAGCCGGTGAAGACCTCGACGATTTTTTCCGAGGCGACTTCGGCGACGAGGACGAAGCCGGGACCGTACGCAGCGGGGTGCTCGACGATTTCATAAGCGTCGCGAGGCCAGCCGAGGCGTTTTTCAAATTGCTCGAAGGCGCGTTCGGCGATGCTCGCGGGGAGCGCAGCGAGGTGGGCGGCGACTCGGCGCGCGGCGTCGGCGCCGCGATCGAGGAGGTCGAGCGGCTGGAGCGTTTTGGCAGGCGTGATGGTGATCTCCAGTTTGCCGCCGCCGGCGGGATAGAAGCCGGGGCGCACGAGGTGCGTTTCCACGACGGGGCCGAGGCGGGCGAGTTGCGGCAGGAAGGTGCGCGCGAGGAAATCGAACGGCGGGGCGAAGGGATTGTGCGTGCCGCCCTCGAGGATGAGGCGCGAGGGTTCGCCGAGACGGATGAGCGCGGGCAGGACGGTTTGCAGCACGAGCGTGGTGCTGCCAGCGGTGCCGACGGCAAAACGGTACTCGCCCGCGCGTGGAGCTTCCGGGCGGAAGACGAGTTCCTGCGAGCCGATGGTGGCGCCATCGGCGGCGGCGTTGCCGATCTGCGTCGCGGCTTGCAACGCGGTGAGGTGCTGGCGCAGCAGGCCGGGTTTTTTACGTCCGGCACGGATGTTGACGATGCGGAAGGGCTGGCCGGTGACGAGCGAGAGCGCAAGCGAGGTGCGCAGGATCTGCCCGCCGCCTTCGCCCGCGGCGCCGTCGATGGTGAGAAGACTCATGGGAGTGAAAGTGAAAAGTGAAAAGTGGGAGGACGTGCTACCGGTCAAAACAGAACGTCTAGATTTGAACATCCAACATCCAACGTCCAACACCCAACATCCAATGAAGAGAAGCCACTGCGCAAACGATTGCGCCGATTGGACGTTGGACGTTGGGTGTTCTGCCTTTCTCCTACGCCGCCCCTCCCAGCGATTCATCCGAATCCTTGATGACAAACCGCGCGCGCAGGCGGGCGACTTCGGCGGCCAGGCCGGCGCGCTCGACGCTGCGCAGGACTTCGTTGAAGTCCTTGTAGGCGGCGGGCGCTTCATCCTTCGGGTAGAAGCGGCAGTTGGTCAGGATGTCGTGGGTGATGAATTCATCATCGACCGTTTTCTGGTCGAGTTCACGGATGGCGGCCTTGCGGCCTTTGGCGCGGCCGGCGCCGTGGTTCACCGAGTAGCAGCTCTTGTCGGCGCCAGGTTCGGCGACCATCACACAGGAACCCGCGGTGGGATTTCCCGGCAGCAGGATGGGATGGCCAGTCTCGGCGAAGGGCGTATCGCGCAGGGCGTGGTGGCCGGCAGGGAACGCGCGCGTGGCGCCTTTGCGATGCACCCACGCTTCACGGTTATCCACAATCTCGCGGCGCGCGATGTTGTGGCTGATGAAGTAGACGAGTCGGCCGGTGGCACCGGGAATGATCTCCTGGAACGCCTCGAGGACGAGGGCGTTGATCAGCAGATGATTCACGGTGGCGAAGTTCGCGCCGAGCGCCATGTCGTCGAGATACGCATCCGCCTCGGGCGTACCGAGTGGGGCGTAGACGAGTTCCTTGTCCTGGCCGGGCAAGGGCAGGCCCCAGGTCTCGAAGAAACGCTGGAGCGCACGGAATTGTCCGCTGGCCAGGTTGTGGCCGAAGCCGCGGGACCCGCAGTGCGAGAGGAAGGCGAGGCCGCCATCGCGCAGGCCGAAGGTCTCGGCGGCTTTGCGGGCGCGATCGTTGTCGCCGATCTCGACGGCTTCGCATTCACCGAAGTGATTTCCGCCGCCGTAGCTTCCGAGCTGGGTCATCTTGTCGTCGAACTTCGGCAGCGCGCCGCCAGCGAGCAGGCGCTCGAGGCGCAGGCCGAGGGCGGCGTGGGTGTGATCGTGGCCGACGTGCGCGGAATCCTCGCAGCGTTCCGCCCAGGCGGGCGGGATACCGAGCGCATCGCACACGGCGCGCGAGGCGCCTTCGACGACGAGCTGTTTTCCGAGCTCGGGCGAGACGTGACGCGATTTCCTGGCGGTGCGCTGGCCGCGGCCGGCACCGGTCGGGGTGCGTTCGCAGATGGCATTGATCAAGGCGCGGCGGGTGGCTTTATCGGCCACGGCATCGGCGGGGAGATCGAGGGCGAGCAGGCTCATCGAGCATTTGATATCCACGCCCACGGGGCCGGGATAGACGTGCGTGGGCGAGACGAGCACGCAACCCACGGGCGCGCCGTAGCCGGCATGTGCATCGGGGTTCAGCACGAGATCGGTCACGCCAGGGGCGCCGCGCGAATTCATGGCCTGCTCGAGGCACTTGGCATCGAAGGAGCCACGGATGGCTTCGGTGCCGATGACGGTGATGGGCTTACCGCGCGAACCGGGCGCGGGAAGGAAGCCGGTGGCTTCGCCGGTGACGTTAATGGAATGGGGAGAGAGGGACTCGGTGTTCATGTTTGGGTAAGTTGGAAAGGTGGCGGGGGCCGCTTCTTAATCTTAATCTTACTCGTAATCTTAATCTCCGAACCGCGAGGCATCCGATGGGGATTAAGATTAAGATTACGATTAAGAGTAGGAGGGACAGAAAGAGTTTTGCGACGACAAGAATGATGAGACGTAATACGCGCTCTACCGTTGAGCTACAGCTCCGTCGAAAAATGGAGCCGGCGGGAGTCGAACCCGCTACCTCGTCCTTCGTAGGGATGTAGTCCCATCGGCATTCGCCGCAAAAGGGGCGGTGGCCAAGATTCGTGACGACGAGTTTTTGGCGAAACATTTCGATGCTCTACCAACTGAGCTACCCGATCTTGCGACCAGGACGGGAATCGAACCCGCGACCAGCGATGTGATGTAGTTCCGCACGGCATTCGTCACGAAGGCCGGTGTGCGAGCGTGCCGACAACCATTGGCAGGACAACTTCCACCGAAGCGGAATCGGGCTTTGAATCCCGTCGCGCTCCCGAAGGAGCGCTTTATCAATGTAGTCCGTGCCGGCATTCGGCACGCTCACGAAAATCAAAATTTCAAAGAACAGAAAGAGTTCGCCGACAAAATTTAGTGAGACGCATTTTTCTAGATGTAGTCCCACCGGCATTCGGCGAAAGTTTTTGCGGCCTCGCCCGCCCGCGCCCAATTGCGCAGGCGGGCTTCGGCTTCACAGCTCGATCTTTTCGATCAAGCCGACCCAGTGCTCCGGGCTCAATTCTCCGGCGGCAAAGGCGGCGATGATTTCGAACACGACGTCGGAGAAACCGCCGATGTTCATGATGTCCTCGCGCTCCGCGGCTTGCGTGGAGACGTAGGGTTGCACGTCGAGACACACCAGACGGGCGCGCGGGTTGCGCGAGCGGAATTTCTCCCACTCCTGCATGGTCGCCGTGCTCCGGCCTCCGCCCTGGCGATCGACCCACGACATGTTGTCGGAAACGAAGAGCACCAGGTCACCCTCGGTGCGTTGCGCGTTCAGGTGACGCAGCGGCGCGGAGCAGTTCGTTCCGCCGCTGGGCAGCGAGGCGAGCTTGCGCGCATTGGTCATCACGCTGTCGCGGGCATTGAGCTCGCAGGGCACGACGTGATCGCTGAAAGCGAGCACCTCGGCATCGCGGTTCGTGCGAAGCACCGCGGCGGCGACGAGCGCGGCGACATCGATGCAGCGGGTCTGCGTGGTGGCGCCGGGGCGATTTCCGGTTACGGCCGACTGCATGGAGCCGGACACGTCCGGACAGACGAACACGCGTCCCTGGATCGCCGGCACATTTTCGGTCGCGACTTCCATCGCGTCCTGCAGCGCATCGCGCACGGCGGCGGGCACCGCCTTATCGGCGGAGTGATACGCGGTGAGGAGTTGATAGGGGAAGCAGCGGGCACGGCGCACCTTGTGCGGATCGCGCAGGCGGTTGGTGATCTGGCGGGTGAGCACCTGGTCGTCAAACACGCCGTGGCGGGCGAAGGTATTCAGGTTCATGCGGGTCATCTGCCACGGAGCCTGGCCGGCGATGGACTGCCACGCGGCACGACCGAGCGGAAGCGCGGTGAGCATCTGGAAGGGCACGTCGGGCGCGACCTTCGAGTGGCCGCGTTTGAAGGCCTCGAACTGGCGGACCAGCGGAGGCAACGCGTCGGCATTGTGCGGGCGGTCGATGAGCCAGCCGTAGAGCGCCTCGCGGGCGGCGTCGGCCGGGCGCGGGTGGACCATCTTGATCACATCGGCGAGAGACGGGCTCTGGCCGACCGCGGCGCGGAAGACCTGGGTATCGTCGCGCTGTTCAAACCAGCGCTGCACGAGGCGCTTCGGCGCGGAGCCGAGCGACTTGCGACCGAGCACGCCGCTGCGGACGATCTGCACGAAGTTGCGCAGCATCTTACCGTCGTCGATCACGCGATCGAACACGCGGGCCAGCAGCGCGCCATCGCGAGCGGCGAGGGTCGCGCAGAGCAGCGCGGGCATGTCTTTCATGTAACCGCGGGTGCGGCAGTAGAGGGCGGTCTTGGCTACGAATTCGGCATCCGCGGCGGCGGCGAGCTTCAGCACTTGGGCGAGCTGCGCGGTGGCGCTGGCGTAGAAGGTGGAATTCAAGCAGCCGGTCACGGCGTATTGGGCGAGGGCGTGCTTGGTGGAAAAGCGGTAGGCGGGTCCGCCAGCTTCGTTGCGGGTATCGGCTTGGGGTTGCTGGCGCCCGACAAAGGAAGAAAACAGGGATTTGTTGGCCATGATCGTATTCGGGTTTGGGGTTTCGTTTTGGTGAATCGCTGGTTGAGCGAACGTGAGGGAGTAATGCTCGCGGCGTGCCACGGCTCTCTTTCCGAGCTCTGGAGTGGGGGCGTAAGTTCCTTACCACCAGCAGGTAGAAAATTGTTTCGGCGTCACAACTCGCCAAGGCCACCGATCGCTTTTTCACTCGCTATACGAGCGGATACGCTAGTATTTTATCTTGCACGCTATGCCTGCGAAGAAACTCGTCATCCTCGGTCTCCTCGGCACGCAACTGGATCGCGGCGTCGGCCCGCGGCGCTGGGAAATGTGGCGGCCGACCGTTTCGCTCTGCCAGCAGGAGGAGCTGCTCGTGGATCGGCTGGAGCTGTTGCACGATCGCAAGGCGACTTCGCTAGGCGGAACCGTGGCCGAGGACATCGCCGGCGTTTCGCCCGAGACCGAGGTGCGGCGGCATGAGGTGGAATTTCGCGACGCGTGGGATTTCGAAGAAGTCTACGGCGCGCTCGCTGACTTCGCGCGAAGCTATCCCTTCCAGCCGGAACGCGAGGACTATCTGGTGCACATCACCACCGGCACGCACGTGGCGCAGATCTGTCTGTTTCTCCTCGCCGAATCGCGGCACATCCCGGCGCGGCTCATCCAGACTTCACCACCCGATGACCGCGAACGTGGCTCGCCCGGGCGCTACGCCATCATCGATCTCGACCTTTCGCGCTACGATCGCATCGCCGCGCGCTTTGCCGAGGAACAGCGCGAAGCGCGGACGTTTTTGAAGAGCGGCATCGCCACGCGCAACCCGGCCTTCAACCGCATGATCGAGGAAATCGAGCAAGTGGCCGTGGCTTCGCGCGAACCGATCCTGCTCATGGGTCCGACCGGCGCGGGAAAATCCTCGCTCGCGCGGCGCGTCTTCGAGCTCAAGAAACAGCGCCATCAACTCAGCGGTCCCTTCGTGGAGGTGAACTGCGCCACCCTGCGCGGCGACACCGCGACGAGCACGCTCTTTGGCCATGTGCGCGGTTCTTTCACCGGTGCGCAACGCGATCGCACCGGGCTGCTGCGTCTCGCCGATGGCGGGCTGCTTTTCCTCGATGAGATCGGCGAACTCGGCGCGGATGAACAAGCGATGCTCCTCCGCGCGCTGGAGGAAAAGCGCTTCCTCCCCGTCGGCGCCGATCGCGAGGTGGAGAGCGATTTCCAGCTCATCGCCGGCACGAATCGCGGCCTCCTGGAAGCGGTGCGCATCGGAAAATTTCGCGAAGATCTTCTCGCGCGGATCAACCTCTGGACCTTCCAACTGCCCGGCCTGGCGCAGCGCTCCGAGGACATCGAGCCGAATCTCGACCATGAGCTGGAATCCGCAGGCAAACGCGCGGGGCGGCGGATCAGCATGGCGAAGGACGTGCGCGCGGCGTTTCTGAAATTTGCGCGCTCCCCCGAGGCGCGCTGGAGCGCGAACTTTCGCGACCTGAATGCCGCCGTCACCCGCATGGCCACGCTCGCGCCCGGCGGGCGCATCACACGCGCGGTGCTCGACGCGGAAATCCAGCGCTTGCTGGGTGGATGGAGTGCGCCCGCGCCGGTCGATTCGGATGACGCGCTGCTCAACGCAGTGCTCGGAGCAGAAGCGGCAGCGAAGCTGGATCTTTTCGACCGGGCACAACTCGCCTGCGTCCTGCGCGTCTGCCGCAGCAGTCCCACGATCAGCGACGCCGGTCGCCGCCTCTTTTCCGTCAGCCGCGAGAAACGCAAGGTGACCAATGATGCCGACCGCCTGCGCAAGTACCTCGATCGCTTCGATCTGACTTGGAGCAAAGCGACCGCTCACTCTCGCGGCGGTCTATGACCTGATTTTGACCCACAACTTTTCCCCGGCCCATCACTTTGGGGCCATGAAGGAGTGAGCGTCTCCACGTTCCCCTGGGAGGGGCGACTTCCTAGTCGCCCCGCGTCGCGTAGTGACGCCAAGAAGTGGCGCTTCGCGCGTTGGGAACGCTCAGCGACTGGGAAGTCGCCGCTCCCAGTGGCGCATTCATCGCGCTCATCCAAATCCAGCTGACAAAGAGGTAGGTAAAGATCAGATCATAAACTGCCGTTACAACCGCGACCCGCAGCAGCAAAAACTTGCCCCCGGCACGGATGGTAGAGACGAATATAGAAGTCTATGAATATCGCTGTACTCGGCCTCGGAATCATCGGCAGCGCCTGGGCGCAAAATTTGATCGCGGATGGAAATGCGGTGCGGTGCTGGAACCGCACGCCGAAGGAGTTCCCGCACTTTTACAAGACCATCGCCGAAGCGATCGAGGGGGCGGAGGCGATCTTCATCGTGGTGGCTGATCCGGCAGCGGTGCAGTCGGTGCTGGAAGAGGTGCTGCCGCGGATCGGGAAGGGGCAGATGGTGGTGCAATCGAGCACGATTTCCGCGGAGTGGACGCTGAAATTTGCCGCGCAGGTGGAGAAGACGGGCGCGACTTTCCTGGAGGCGCCTCTCACCGGGAGTAAGGCCGCCGCGGCGAAACGGGAGACGGTGTATTACCTCGGTGGTTCGGCAGAAGTGGTGGAGCGCGCGCAGGCGCTGTTGAAGCCGATCTCGAAAGCCATCCTGCACGTCGGGCCGACGGGCTCGGCCTCGACGCTGAAGCTGGCGATGAACATGAACATCGCAGGCATCGCGCAGACCATTTGCGAGAGTCTCACGCTCTGCCGCGCGGCGGGCATTTCGGATGATGCTTACTTCGCCGCGCTCGGTCGCAATGCCGCACATTCCCCGCTGGCCGATCTCAAGGAACCGAAGCTGCGGGAGCAGGATTATTCGCCGCAATTTTCGCTCAAGCACATGGCCAAAGATTTGCGCCTGGCCATGGAGACGGCGGGTAAGATGTCGCTCACGCTGGCGCAGACGGCGCTGCTCAAGCAGAGCTACGAGCGGGGAATGGAGGCGGGGTGGAAGGAGGATGATTTCATCGGGCTCATTCGCCTGCTGGAGGAAGAGTAACCGTGAAACGGTGGAAAGTGGCTGCGGCTTCCAGCCGCTGATCGTGAAACACATCGCGTCAGGGATGCCGCTGCCACTCTGCCGCTGGCGCAGTGCGGATCGCTGGCGTTTCTCCTCGAAAGGCAGGCAAAACACTTGTAGACCGCGTGCCGTATGCTCGCCTGCCTTGACGTGGATTACCGCGATACGGGAGCCTGTGCCGCGGCGGTGGTCTTTCGCGATTGGAGCGACGCGATCGCACTGGAGGAGCGGACCGTGCAGATCACGGAGGTCCAGCCTTATGAGCCGGGGCAATTCTACCGACGGGAGCTGCCGTGCCTGCTGGCGGTGTTGCGGACGTTGCCGCCGATCGAGACGGTGATCATCGATGGGTATGTGTGGCTGGAGGGGACGGCGACGCCGGGCCTGGGCGCACATTTGCACGAGGCGCTGGGCGGAGGCAGCGTGATCATCGGCGTGGCGAAGACGAAGTTCCAAGGCGCCGATAGGGCTCAGGAGATATTGCGCGGCACGAGTCAGAAGCCGCTCTATGTGACAGCGGAGGGCGTGCCGGTGGACGTGGCGGCCGAACGGGTGCGGTCAATGCACGGAGCGCACCGCATCCCGACGCTGCTCAAACGGGTGGATGATCTTTGCCGGCGCGGCTGACGATGGAACGCGCTCCTGCGCGTTCCCCAATTTTCTCGATGACGGGTCATCGAAGATTTGGGATCGCGCAGGAGCGCGTCCCTCCTTTAAAGCATGAATATGAAACCGATCTGGATTGTCGCCGCCAAACGTACCCCTCAGGGGCGATTTCTCGGGGCGCTGGCGAAGAAATCCGCGGTGGATCTCGGTGTGGCGGCGGCGAAAGCGGCGCTCGCCGCACTGCAGCCAGCGTGGATCGATGAGGTAACCGTCGGGAATGTGCTCGGTGCCGGGCTAGGGATGAATGTGGCGCGGCAGATCGCGCTCGGTGCGGGGCTCGCTGTATCGGTGCCGGCGTATTCCGTGAACATGATGTGCGCGTCGGGCATGCAGGCGGTGCGGCTGGCCATGCAGGCGATCGAGAGCGGCGCGGCACGCATGGTGTTGTGCGGCGGGACGGAATCGATGTCGAATGCGCCGTATCTGCTCAACCGCGCGCGCTCGGGTTACAAGCTGGGCGACGGCGTGCTGATCGACAGCCTGTTGCGCGATGGATTGATCGACGCTTTCAGCGATGTGCACATGGGCGTGACCGCGGAGCGGCTGGCGCAGAAATATGGTATCTCGCGCGAGGCGCAGGATGCATTTGCAGCGACCAGCCAGGAGCGCTACGCCGCGGCGCTGTCCGCGGGAAATTTCCGGGAGGAGATCGTGCCGGTGGACAAGCTCACACAGGACGAACACCCGCGGCCGGAGACGACGGCGGTATCGCTGGCGACATTGAAGCCAGCCTTTGGCGAGGGTGGGTCGGTGACAGCGGGAAATTCGTCGGGCATCAATGATGGCGCGGCAATGCTCGTGGTGTGCAGCGAGGAGCGCGGGCGCGAATTGGGGCTGCAGCCGATGATGCGCATCACGGCCAGCGTGGCGGTGGGCTGCGAGCCGGCGGAGATGGGGCTTGGGCCGGTGCATGCGACGCGGCAACTGGGGCGCGACGTGAGCGAATACGATGTGATCGAATTGAACGAGGCCTTTGCCGCGCAATCGCTGGCCTGCGTGCAGGAGCTCGGGCTGGATCCGGGGCGGGTGAATGTGGATGGCGGGGCGATCGCGCTGGGGCATCCGATCGGGGCGTCCGGTGCGCGGTTGCTCGTCCATCTCGCCCATCGCCGGCCGCAGCGCGGGCTGGCGACTTTGTGCGTGGGTGGCGGGATGGGGTGTGCGATGGTGGTGGAGCGGCCGTGAGCGGAAGTTTTCTACTCTTAATCCTAATCTACTCTAATCCCTCCCCACGAATGCAGATTAAGATTAGGAGTAAGATTAAGATTAAGAACTGAATCTTTCTGCGATGCTTTCCCCCAGCGACGAAACGAACTCAACTCCGGCAGCCGATTGGACGCCCACCGAGGAATTCATCGACACGACCAATGTGGGATGGCTGATGCGGGAAACCGGGAAGGGCACGTACGAGGAATTGCACGCCTGGTCGGTGCAGCACCGCGCGGAATATTGGCGGCTGGCGATCGAGCGGATTGGGGTGCGTTTTCAACAGCCTTATCGGGAGGTCGTGGATCTCTCGCGGGGCGAGGAAGCACCAGAGTGGCTCCCCGGCGCGCGGATGAATATCGTCGAGAGTTGCTTTACCGCGCCGCAGAAGACCACGGCGATCATTCACCAAACCGAGGGTGGTGAAATGGTCCGGATGACTTTCGGCGAGTTGCAGACGCTCGTAGGATGCGTAGCGGCGAATCTCCGCTGGCTCGGCTATCAGCCGGGGGACGCGCTGGCGATCTTCATGCCGATGACCGCGGAATCGGTGGCGATCTACCTGGGCATTGTGGCCGCGGGATGCGCGGTGGTGGGGATCGCGGATAGCTTTGCTCCGCGCGAGATCGCAACGCGGTTGCGCATCGCCGAGGCGGTGGGGGTGTTCACGCAGGATGTGCAGGTTCGCGCGGGAAAATCGCATCCGCTTTACGCGCAGGCCATCGAGGCCGGCGCGCCGCGCTGCATCGTGCTGCCGGCGGCGGGGAGTTTGAAGCAGCCGCTGCGCATCGGGGATTACGCATGGGAGGAATTTCTAGCAATGGAGGCGCCGCTGAAATGCGAGCCGCGTGCGCCGGCGGATACAACAAACATCCTTTTCTCCTCGGGGACCACGGGCGACCCGAAGGCGATCCCGTGGACACACACGACGCCGATCAAGTGCGCGGTGGACGCCCACTTTCACGTGAATGTGCAGCCGGCCGATGTGGTCGTCTGGCCGACGAATCTCGGCTGGATGATGGGACCATGGCTGATCTTCGGCGCGTTGATGAATCGCGCGGCGATCGGCCTGTATTGCGGCGCGCCGACGGGGAAAGGATTTGGCCAGTTCGTGGAGGCGAGCGGGGCAACCGTGTTGGGTCTGGTGCCGAGCCTGGTGCGCACGTGGCGGACAAGCGGATGTCTCGACGGGCTCGATTGGAGCGCAATCGAGGCCTTCGCTTCCACCGGCGAATGTTCGCGCGCGGACGACATGCGGTGGCTCATGCAATTTGCCGGCGGCAAGCCGGTGATCGAGTACTGCGGCGGGACGGAGATCGGCGGCGCGTACATGACCAACACGCTCGCGCGCCCGATGGCCGCGGGGACTTTTAACACCCCGACGCTGGGGCTCGAGGTGATGATTCTCGATGAAGAGGAGCGAACGGCGGACATCGGCGAGTTGTTCCTCGTGCCGCCGTCCATCGGTCTTTCGAATACGCTGCTCAACAAGGACCATCACGAAACCTATTTCGCCGGTACACCGCGTGGGCCCGCGGGCGAAGTGCTGCGGCGGCATGGTGACCAGATGGAACGGCTGCCGGGTGGCTATTGGCGGGCGCTGGGGCGGGCGGATGACACGATGAATCTGGGTGGGATCAAGGTAAGCTCGGCGGAGATCGAGCAAACTTTGCGCGGCGTGCCGGGGGTGACGGAGACGGCGGCGATCGCCGTGGCCGACCGGGACGGCGGACCGAGCCAGCTCGTGATCTACGCGGTCTGCTCCGGCGCGTCGGACAAGGCGCAGCTCGCCACGGCGATGCAGGGCGCGATCAAGCGTGAGCTCAATCCGCTTTTCAAAATTCACGATGTCGTCGTGATCGATGCGCTGCCCCGCACCGCCTCCAACAAAGTCATGCGCCGCGAATTGCGGGCGCGTTACAGCGTGCTTTCCCCATGAAACATCACGATCGCAATATTCTCATCACCGGCGCCGGCAGCGGCTTGGGCCGTGGCATCGGCGCCACGCTGGCTCGCGCGGGGCATACCATTTTCGCCACGGACCTCAACCTCGACGCGGCCGAGGAGACGGTGAAGCAGATTCACGCGGCGGGCGGTCACGCGAGTGCTTTTGCGCTCGATGTGACTTCCGAGGAAAGCATCGGGCAGTTGCTCGCGGAATTGGGCGACACGCGGGTCGATGTGTTGATTAATAACGCCGGACTGCAGCATGTCGCAGGCATCGAGGAATACCCGGTTGAGAAATGGGATTTGCTGAACGACGTGATGCTGAAAGGGACGTTTCTCATGACGCGCGCGGTGTTGCCCGGGATGCGCGCGCATCACTTCGGCCGGATCATTCATATCGGTTCGATACACAGCCTCATCGCTTCGCCTTACAAGTCGGCCTACACCGCGGCGAAGCATGCGCTGCTCGGCTTCTCCAAGGTGCTGGCGCTGGAGACGGGGGGCGTCGATATCACCAGCAATACGATTTGTCCGGCTTACATCCGCACGCCGTTGGTCGATGCGCAGATTGCCGGGCAGGCTCGGACACGGGGGATTTCGGAGGATGAAGTGATCGACAAAGTGATGCTCGCGCCGATGCCTAAGAAGGCCTTCATCACTTTTGAGGAAGTCGCCGCCGCCATCGAGTATCTCATCAGCCCGCTGGCGCGCAATGTCACGGGGCAGGCGATCGCCATCGATGGTGGCTGGACGGCGCAATGAGTTGCCTCGTCATCCTCGCGGCGCTGGCGCTATTGATGTACGCGGCTTATCGCGGGCACAGCGTCATTCTTTTCGCGCCGGTGGCGGCGCTGGGCGCCGTGTTGCTCACGGATCCCTCACTCGTCGCACCGATGTTTACCGGCCTCTTCATGGACAAGATGGTCGGCTTCCTGAAGCTTTACTTCCCCGTCTTCCTGCTCGGGGCGGTGTTTGGGAAAGTCATTGAGCTCTCCGGTTTTTCGAAATCGATCGTCGCTGCCGTGGTCCGCATCGCTGGGCCCCAGCACGCCATCCTCGCGATCGTCGCGGTCTGCGCGTTGCTGACCTACGGCGGTGTCTCGCTGTTCGTCGTCGTCTTCGCGGTCTATCCCTTCGCGGCCGAACTTTTTCGCGAGAGCGGCCTGCCGAAGCGGTTGATTCCCGCCACCGTGGCGCTGGGCGCGTTCACGTTCACCATGGATGCGCTCCCGGGCACTCCGCAGATCCAGAACATCATTCCGATTCCATTTTTCAAAACGAACGCCTACGCCGCCCCGTGGCTCGGGAGCATCGGCGCGGTGTTCATCCTCATTACCGGCGTGCTGTATCTGCGCTGGCGGGGAGGACTGGCGATCGCTGCTGGGGAAGGATACGGCGCCGATTTGAAGCAAGAGCCGGAGCCATTCGCTCACGATCGCCTGGCCAATCCCTGGGTGGCCCTCCTGCCGCTCGTGCTGGTCGGCATCTTGAACAAGGTCTTCACGATTTACATTCCCCGCCTCTACGGGGAGACGCACTCGTTTGTGCCTGCAGTGATCGGCAAAGCCGCGCCCGTCACGCAGGAGATCGCGAAAGTGGCGGCCATCTGGGCCGTGGAAGGCGCGTTGTTCGGCGGGATTCTCATGGTGCTGGCCTGCGCGTGGAAACCGGTCACGGCCCGGTTTGCCGAGGGCTCGAAAGCGGCGATCAGCGGTGCGCTGCTGGCCTCGATGAATACCGCATCGGAGTACGGTTTTGGTGCGGTCATCGCCGGGCTGCCCGGCTTTCTGGTGGTGGCGAATGCGCTGAAATCCGTTCCACACCCACTGGTCAATGAAGCCATCACCGTGACCTCGCTGGCCGGGATCACCGGCTCCGCGTCAGGTGGCCTCGGCATTGCCCTCGCGGCGATGGGTGATACCTTTGCGCAAAATGCGCATGCGGCCGGCATTCCGTTGGAAGTGGTGCATCGTATCGCGGCGATGGCCAGCGGCGGGATGGACACGCTACCGCACAACGGCGCGGTGATCACGCTGCTCACGGTCACCGGTCTCACGCATCGCCAGGCCTATGGCGATATCTTCGTCATCACGTGTCTCAAGACGCTGGCGGTGCTGGTGGTGATCGTGACCTATCATCTCACCGGCCTGGCCTGATTTCAGCCGCGCGTGAGCTCGCGGCTTTCGGCGCGTTGGGCGTGGAGGCCTTGCTGGATCCAGTCGCGGATGATCGTGTGGTCGAGCTTGGTGCCGCAGGAAAAGATGTCCACGGCAGCATAGCTGTGCTCCGGCCAGGTGTGGATGGCGACATGCGATTCGGCGATAACGACGACGCCGCTCACCCCGTGCGGGCTGAAGGTGTGGAAGACGTCGGTGACGATCGTGCCGTGACCGCGGCGCACGGCTTCGAGGAGGAGTTCCTTGAGATCGGCGGGCGCGTTGAGCAGGCGGGCGTCGCAGTCGTGGAGCTCGAGCAGGGTATGGCGGGCGAGGGGCGCGTTCATGTCAGGCGAGGAGCGGCAGGAGCGAATCGGCGGCGTGGGTGCCGCGGGTAAAGGCTTCCTCGAAAATGGAAATGCCGCTCATGTCGGAGTGTGCGAAGACGACGGCACCGTGCGGTGGCAACATGCGGGCGCGTTCCTCGCCCCAGATGAAACCGGGCACAGGGCGGATCATGCCGTGGCCCCAGAGCCAGACGTCGATGTTCTGAATGTGCTCTTCGATGCCGGGATGAATTTGCACGAGATCGGCGACGATGAGGTCGCACCATTCGCGATGCGTCCTGGCGATGGCTTGTTGACGGGCGTCGCGCGGATCGACGACATCGAGCGGCCAGTAGTGCGTGAGCACGGATTGCTGCGGGACGAGAGTGATGTCCTGATGCGTGGCGACGACGTAGCCGAGCGAGGCGCTTGCGCGGGCAACATTGTCCCAGGCCAGCGCGGCGCCGTTGCCCCCCGGCAGGGTGTCGACGGTGATGTTCGCGACCATCCACGGGGAATACTCGAGGCCACTCGTCGGCGAGAGACCGCGCACGATGCGTTGCGCGACGAAGCGTGGCGCGGCGCAGACCACTCCGCGCGCGCGATGGCGGACGCTGCGCTCGCGGGCGAGATCGAAGGCATCGACAAAGACGTCCTCGCCGTTTTGCTCGATATTGAAAACGACGTATCCGCCGCGCAGGCGCTCGCGGAGTGGCGCGGCGAGTTGATGCGCGAGCCAACCGTTGCCCTCGGGCCAGGTGACGACGGCATCGGGATCCGCATTGGCGGCGCGGCCTCGCCGCGAAGCAAAATAGTGGACGCCCGCCCACGCGGAGACATGGGCGATGCCGGCGCCGTAATCGTCGCGGCAGCAATAGTCGACGTGCCAGAGCAGCGGCACGGAGTCGAAATGTTGGGTCCGCAACCACTCGGCCATGGTGATCCGATCGAGGGCGAGCAGCTCGGGATCGCGGGAGCTGAGATCGAGCGGGATGGTGAAGGCTGGCCGCCCATCGCTGCCGCGCCGGTCCCGGAATTGCACCATGCGGGTGAAGAAGGCTTCGTACTGGCGACGATCGGCATCGGTGATGCCGATCTGCGGGAGCAGGCCTTCCTGCCAGCGGCCAGCGTCGAAGAGGCGCTCCAGCGGATCGGAGCAGAGCGATTCCTCATCGAAAATCGGCGCGCCATTCGTGCCGCGTCCGCGGGTGAGTCCGAGTTCCTCGAAGAGGGCGAGCACCTCGGTGGATTCCTCATTCGGCAGAGGCACATAGTGTGCGCCCCACGGGTAGGCGGAGACGGCGTTGCGTCCGCTGGCGGCGTTGCCGCCGGCTTCGTGCTCGAGTTCGAGCAGCAGGAATTCGCGCATGCCGTGATGATCCAGACGCCGCGCCACGGCCAGGCCGCTGATGCCGCCGCCAACGATCACGACCTTTGTCTCGATTGTCTCGGAAGGCGTGGGAAAAGTTCCATCGCGCAGGCGATGGCCGATGGCGGAAGACGCACCGACAATGCTGCCGGGGTAAGTGGCCGATGCCCGGTGGCAGCCCGCGAGCAGAGCCGCGGCACCCGCGCCGGTCGTTGCCAGGAAATCGCGCCGCGTTTTCATTGGCGCGAATAGCGGGCCCACTCGATTTCAAAGTAGCGCACGAGGGCCTGATTGTTCAGGCGATTGATATCCGTTGACACACGCGCCATGTCGGGCGGGAATTCGAAGAGCGACACGAGATTGCCCTGGTCGAGAAAACGCAATCCGCCGGGCAGCTCAAAGTCCCGCGAGAGGGGGCGCGGCGAGGCGAGGATGTAACCCCATTCGCCGAAGGAAGGGACATAGGCGTGATACGGCTCGGTGACGAGGCCGCAGGCGTGCAGCGTTTCGTCGATGCACCAGAAACTTTTGCGCGCGACAAACGGAGACGTGCACTGGATGACCATGGCGCCATTCTCGGCCAGCGCGGTTTTGGCGCGCTGGTAAAAGGCGGTGGAATAGAGTTTGCCGATGGAGAAATTCGAGGGATCGGGAAAGTCCGCCACGATGAAGTCGAAGACTTCGCGATTGGCGCGCAGCCAGGCGAAGGCGTCGCCATTGATGACATGGACGCGCGGGGCAGTCAGCGCTCCGCGGTTCAACACGGTGAGCATTTCCTGCGTGGAAAAGAGGCGCGTCATCGCAGGATCGAGGTCGACGAGCGTGACGTTTTCGATTTGCGGGTAGCGCAGAATCTCCCGCACGGCGAGGCCGTCACCGCCGCCGAGGACCAGCACGTGCCGCGCGTGCGGCAGACGGGAAAGACCGGGATGGATGAGCGATTCGTGATAGCGGTACTCGTCGCGGGTGCTGAATTGCAGGTTGCCGTTGAGATAGAGCCGCATGTCATCGTCGCGGCGGGTGATGGTGATGCGTTGATAGGGCGTCGACTTGGCGAAGATGACGTCCTCGCCGTAGGCGGCCGCTTCGCTCCAGGTCATGATGCGCTCGGAGAAGGCGAAGCCAGTGATGAGCAGCGCGAGCACGGCTAGGCCACTGAGGCGCAGCAGGCGGGCGCGCGGCACTTGATCCCACAAGGCCCAAAGCGCGATGAGCCCGACGACGCCGTTCAGGATGCCGAAAAGAAATCCGGAGCGCGCCACGCCGCAGTAAGGGACCAGGACGAGCGGGAAGAGCAGGGAGGCGAGCAGCGCGCCGATGTAATCGAAGGTGAAGACTTTCGAGATGAGATCCTTGAACTGCAGGCGTCCCTCGAGGAGGCGGAGGAGCAGCGGGATCTCCAGGCCGACGAGCGTGCCGATGATGAGGACGATCGCGTAGAGGAGGACGCGAAAGGAGCTGACGTAGGCGAAGAGCGCGAAAAGTCCCGCGGCCGCGGAACCGCCGAAGAGGGCGATGAGGAATTCGACCTGGATGAAAACGCCGAGGAGATTTTTCTCCACATAACGCGAGAGCCACGAGCCGATGCCCATGGCGAAAAGGTAGACGCCGATGACCGTGGAGAATTGCAGGACGGAATCGCCGAGGAGATAGCTGGCGATGGTGCCGGCGATGAGCTCGTAAATGAGCCCGCAAGTCGCGATGGTGAAGACCGACGCGAGGAGCAGAAGGCGGAGGCCGCGGTCGTGCATTTGGTGACGGCTGGATTTAACGCAGAGGACTTAGCGCGGCGGAGCCGCAACTAAAGAAATTTTAAACGGTAGAGTAGGAGGGGGGTGACGGAATGAGAGCCGTAATGGCCATGACCGTCGACCGCCCCTCCCCTCGTCAAACCGGACGTGCAGATTTCCCGCATCCGGCTTTCGCAGAACGTTCTTGGACGAGGCATTCACAAGTAGATCAGGCCAAGTTGCTGGAGATGAGCGTGGATCGAAGTACCTTTCGGTGGTCGCCACCCTCGTTGACTGCGGCGACGCAGATGACGCGCCAGCCGCCGACTGACTTGAGCGTTGATTTCCCGGAACGCCTTGCGGCTGTAACCGGCTCCGAAGTAGTTGGCCCAGCCGCGCAGATGACGGTTGAGTTCGGCGATCAGTTCGGGCAGCGCTTGGCAGCCACGCCGACGGTTGATCAACCCACGGAGCTTCTCGCGCTCACGCGCCAGCGCTTTGGCCGAAGGCTGCATGTTCCAGTAGCGTATTTTCCGCCCACCCAGGTCGCGGTCCAACCGGAAGCTGTAACCGAGGAACTCCAGCTCCGCAGAGGGCTCTCGCACCTCCACCACGCGGGTTTTCTCCCGGTTGATTTTCAGCCCCAGCCAGTCCTCGATTTTCGCCCGCACGAACTCTTCCAGTTTCGTCCCCACTTGCCGCGCCATAATGACGAAGTCATCCGCATAGCGGACCAGGACCGCTCCGGCCCATTGCGCCGGACCCTCCACCGCGTGGAAGGCATGGTCGAACCAGTGCAGGTAGATGTTGGCCAACAACGGTGAGAGGACTCCGCCCTGCGGGGTCCCGCTCTCCGGACGCCGCCGCCGCCGCCGGCCACCTCCTTTGGACTCCTCTTCCACAGGCGCTCGCAACCATTGCTCGATCAACCGCAGCACGCTGCCGTCGACCACCCGCATCCTCACGCATTTCATGAGTTGCTCGTGCGGAATGCTATCGAAGTAGCCTTCCAGGTCGGCGTCATAGATGCTGCTCCGCCCATGGATCAAGTTCTGCCGGATCTTTTCCAGCGCCTCGTGGGCACTGCG
>NZ_ABVL01000023.1 GCF_000173075.1 Chthoniobacter flavus Ellin428 | reverse complement strand
CGGCAAAGCCGCAACCAAAAGGGGAGCCACGAACATGCGAAAAGACAGGGAAGGGAAAGTGACCCGCGAATCACCCGAATGACGCGAATGATCTGCCCTCATTCGTGTTTTTTGCGTGATTCGCGGGCCAAAAATTCTACGCGTCGTGCGGACATTTTCATGGTTAGCACTGCAGAGACGCAGAGGGCGCAGAGATTTGGGCGTGCGCTTTCTAGGGGCATCCTGAGCGAAGTCGAAGGATCCGGCCGCTTTACTGGAGATGCTCGCTGGTTGTTCGACCGGATCCTTCGACTTCGCGTCCCGCCACCTAGCCGCCGGGACGCTCCGCTCAGGATGACACGCGCGGAGAGAGGCGCCTCTTCTTCTATAAGAAATAGCGCCGCTAAAACACTGAGCCGCAGAAGTTCGAGAACCGATGTTCTGGGAATCTCTCTGCGACCTCTGCGACCTCTGCGTCTCTGCGTCTCTGCGTTTCAAAACCGAAAGCTTAGTGCTCGAAGTGCGCGAGGTACTTCTCGGCGTCGAGCGCGGCGGCGCAGCCCTGGCCGGCGGCGGTGATGGCCTGGCGGTAGACGTGGTCGGCGACGTCGCCCGCGGCAAAGACGCCGGGGACGTTTGTCTTCGTGCCCTCGCGCTGCAGGAGGTAGCCGTTTTCATCCATGTCCAGCTTGCCCTTGAAAGGCTTGGTGTTCGGCGTGTGGCCGATGGCGACGAAGATGCACTTCGCCTCCAGCTCACGCTCAGCGCCGGTATTCACGTCGCGGATTTTCAGCGCGCGCATTTCGCCTTCGGCGTCGGCAAGGTATTCGACGGGAACGCTGTTCCAGACCGGCTCGATCTTCGGATTGGCCAGAGCGCGGTCGGCCATGATCTTGGAAGCGCGCAGCGCCTCGCGGCGATGCACGAGATAGACCTTCGACGCAAAGCGGGTGAGGAAGGTTGCTTCCTCCGCCGCGGAGTCGCCGCCACCGACGACGGCCACGGGGACATTGCGGTAAAAAGCGCCGTCGCAGGTCGCGCACGAGGTGAGGCCGTGGCCGCGCAGGCCCTGCGGAAATTCGTTGCTGCGCGCATTCTCATTGGCCAGGCCGAGCCACTTCGCGCTCGCACCGGCGGCCACGATGAGCGTCCGCGTTTCCTTCCATTCGCCCTCGACCTTCACCCGCACAAAGCCGTCCGCCGGCTCGAAATCCTCGACACAGGAATAGGCGAAGCGCGCGCCGAAACGCTCGGCCTGCGACTTCATGTTCATGATGAGCTCGGGGCCATTGATGCCGTCGGGGAAGCCGGGAAAATTTTCCACCAGCGTCGTCGTCGAGAGCTGTCCGCCAGGTTCATGACCTTCCAGGACAAGCGGAGCGAAGTTCGCACGCGCGGCGTAAATGGCCGCGGTAAGCCCGGCGCAGCCGGTGCCGACGATGATGACTTTTTCCATAGGGGAGCGCAGTAAAGCCGAGACGGCCCGGCGCGGCAAATGCGGAGTGGAAAATCCGACAGGGTATGACAGGGAAGGCCGGAGGCTGACGGTGGTCCCATACCTCCCTGCTCCTCCGAAAATGTCGCAAACAAGGGCTTGCACGCCTCGCCGCCGGCTGCCACAACCAAAGCTCATGCACGAAGGGAGCATCACTGTTCGCCTGCCCGCCGACCTCCGGGAAATCGAGCGGCTTAACCGTCTCATCCGCCAATTTGGCGAGTTGCATGAGGTCCCCTCACGCGCCCTTTACGCCGTGAATCTCGCGCTGGACGAAGTGGTGACCAATATCGTGCGCCATGGCTTCGAAGACCCGAAGGATCAGGAGGTCATCGCTCAGGTCATTGCCAAGCCCACGGAAGTGATCACCGAGGTCAGCGATAGCGGGCGCGCTTTCGATCCGCTCGCCATTCCCCCTCCCAATCTCGACGCTCCGCTGGCCGAGCGCACGCTGGGTGGGCTCGGCATTCATCTCGTGCGCAGTCTCATGGACGGCGTGGATTACCGTCGTGCAGACGGAAAAAATGTGCTCACCATGCGGAAGCGAATCCGTTAGGATCGGCCCGCGGTTCTCCCGATTGCCACCACCATGCAGATCAAAGAAAACAAACAAGGCGAGGTCCTAATCCTCACGATCAGCGAGCATCTGGACAGCGCCACGGCGGCGGTTTTCGAGTCGCGGCTGCTGGGCCTGGTCGACCGTGGCGAACGCAAGATCGTGGTCGACTGCGGCTCCCTGGAATATGTGAACAGCGCGGGCCTGAAAGTTTTCCTCCTCGCAGCCAAGCGCCTCGAACCGCTCGGCGGCAAGCTCGTCCTCTGTGCCCTGGCGCCGAGCGTGCTGATGATTTTCGAAATGATCGGCTTTACCCGCATCATGAAGATTGTGCCTTCGCTGGACGACGCGCTGAAGGCGCTCGGCGGCGAGGCCGCGCCCGCCTAGGGTGCCGCGCAGTTTTGCAATACGATAGTCATTCCCGGATCTCTGCGGTGATCGGGCAAAGGCCCGAAGCCGGATGAAGGTCACGCTCTCCACGCGGCTCATTACGTGGGTCGGTATTCCCGCGGCGCTGGTGCTCGGCTTCGTGGTATGGAGCGCGTCACACCGGAGCTTCGAGCGCGTGGCCGCGCAGACCGAGGAACTCTCGCGCTCCATGGCCCGCAGCCACGCCGCCGAGCTGGAGACCGTGCTCAGCCGGGTGCAGAAGGTCCCCGAAATGATCGGGCGTGCACTGGAGACCGGTGAGCTGGATCGACCGCAGAAGATCGAGGAGTTCCTGCATTCAGTCGTAGAGAAGAATCCGGACGTCTACGGCAGTTGCATCGCCTACCGGCCAAACGGGCTGGGGGACGATCTCGTGGCCTACGCGCCCTATTTCTACCACGGGCCAAACGACGTGACCTTCGAGCAACTGGCCAATCCCGAGTATAACTATTTCCAAAAGGATTGGTATCGCCTCCCGCGCGACGCTGGCCACGCGATGTGGACGGAGCCTTACTTCGATGAAGGCGGTGGGGGAGACGATCATGATCACCTACTCGGCGCCCTTCCGGAAAGACGGGCTGTTCTGGGGCATCGCCACGAGCGACATCGCCGTTTCGCAATTCATGCGCGAGGGAAAAGCGGGCACCGTCGGCAAGAGCGGCTACCTGTTCATTGTCAGCAAGCAGGGGCGGTTTCTCACTTTTCCCGACGAGAGCAAGATCATGCAGGGCACCATCCAGCAGGCGAATGCCGTGCTCGGCAAGGGTATGCTCTCGGGCAAGCCGGGATTCCTCCGCACGCGCGGTCCGTGGAAGGACCGCCTCACGTGGGTCGCGTATGAGCCGATCCTGGGTGGCGAGCTCGCCCTCGCCGTGGTTTATCCTGAGGACGAGGCGTTGGCCGAGGCGACGGAATTGCGCGACGAACTGCTCGTCACCGGGGCCATCGGCATGCTGTGCCTTTTGGGCGTGCTCATCTTCATCGCGCGCACCAGCAGCAAACCGATCGCGGAGCTGGCCCGCGCCGCGCAGCTCGTCGCCGGCGGTGATCTCGAGCAGCGGCTGAGCGTTTCCGCGCCAACCGAGGAAGTGCGGCACCTCATGAACGCCTTCAACAAAATGACGCGCGACCTCCAAATGCGCATGCAGGAGCTGCGCTACACTACCACGGTGAAGGAGCGCTTCGAGGGCGAGCTCAGTGCCGCGCGCAGCATCCAGATGAGTCTCGTGCCGAAACATTTTCCCGCGTTCCCCGGGCGGCCGGAATTCGATGTGCATGCGCTGCTCCGGCCGGCCCGCGAGATCGGCGGCGATCTCTACGATTTCTATTTCCTCGATGACGACTGGCTGTGCCTGCTCATTGGCGATGTCTCGGGCAAGGGCGTCCCGGCGGCGCTCTTCATGGCTGTCACGAAAACGTTACTCAAGGCAAGCTCGTCACGGCGCGAACCGATGGCCAGCATGATCGCGCACGTGAACGACGAACTTTGTGAGCAAACCGATTCCGGAATGTTTGTCTCCCTCCTCTACGCGCACCTCCATACGCGCACGGGCGAGCTGGAATTTTGCAGCGCGGGCCATCCCAGCCCGTTCCTGATCGGCGCGGATCACCAGGCGCGTCCGCTCGAGGGCGCCAAGGACGTGGCGCTCGGCGCGATGTCCGCACTCGACTATCACACCACCCGCGTGCAGCTCGCCCCCGGCGACACGCTCTTCATCTACACCGACGGCGTGACCGAGGCCCTCGATCGCAGCGACCATTTCTACTCCACCGCGCGGCTCACTGCGGTGTTAAACGACGTTGGCACATTGGCCGTCGAAAAAATTACCCGCGGAGTGGTGCGAGACGTGCGAACTTTCTGCGGTGAACGTGAACAAAGCGACGATATCTCGGTAATGGCCGTACGCTGGCTCGGCCCCGCCCAATAGTCCATGCGACACACTCCTGTCTCTACCGGCGATTGCTTCCGCAACGGCCCGCTTGTGACGGATGCATCTTTTCCAATTTTTAGGATTGTACGCGGAGCGCGAAAGGCGTTTGCTCCCTCCGGTCAGTCGTTCCGACTCCTCTCTCCCGTGCTCATGCTCCTGCCTCTCGCCTGGCGCTGCCGCTCTCTCCCTTGAAACACTCCAAATCCATGGCCGTTAAAAAGTCCGACATCAATCCCACGAAGCACTACGTCCTCGACACGAATGTCCTCATTCACGACCCGCAGTCGATGTTTCAGTTTGAGGACAACGTGGTCTGGATCCCCGTGGAAGTGCTCGAAGAACTGGATCGCTTCAAATCGGAATCCACCACGCGCGGCGCCAACGCGCGCGAGGTGCATCGCCGCCTGAGCGAACGCTTCCGCACCACGGAGCAAATGCGCGCCGGGGTGAAGCTGGAGAACGGCGGCTGGCTGCACGTCTACATCAACCCCGCGCTCAAGCACGAAGGGCACGATTGGAAGCTCATCGAGGAATCGCCCCGCAGCCGGCTCGCGCTCACCCTCTTCCCCGATCTCGATGCCACGGACAATCGCATCCTGGCCAGCGCCGCGTATCTCGCGGACACCAAGGCCGACGGCGCGATCCTCGTGACGAAGGACCTCAACATGCAGCTCAAGGCGCGCGCGCTCGGGCTGGATGCACAGGATTATCGCACCGACCGCGTGGAGGATAACGACATCCGCCGCACGCAACGCCGCAGCGGCACGGAGGAGTATGCCGCCCTCGATATTCCCGGTCACACCGTGCAGGCCTTCGCCAGCCAGGAGCGCATTCAGCTTCCGCATCTCGAGATGCTGCTGCCAAACCAATACGTCCTGCTGCGCAACGAGGAAGAGCCCACCCACGGCGTCCCTGCGCGCCACATCGGCAACGGTGAATTTGTGAAGCTGCGCCACGATCACATCAACATCCGCGGCGGGCGTTCGCTGCAGGCGGCCAATCTCGGCCAGCGTTTCTTCCTCGATGCGCTCTACGATCCGGCGATCACGCTCGTGACCGTTTACGGTAAGGCCGGCACCGGGAAGACGCTGCTCAGCGTCGGCTCGGCGCTCGAGCAGGTGCAAGCGGGCGAATACGAAAAGATGCTCATCACCCGCGTAATCATGCCCACCGGGCGCGACATCGGTTTTCTCCCGGGCCGCATGGAGGAAAAAATGCAGCCGTGGGTCCAGCCCGCCTACGACGCGCTCGACCTGCTGCTCTCGCGCCCCCGCAAGCCGGAGCAGTTCGAGAAGAAAAAGCAATCGAAGCGCAAGGCCGACGGCAGCGTGGCGGCGCCGCAGCAAACGCAGAATCCGAGCGGCAAATACGCGCGCCCCTACGAGCCGCTCATGCAATCCGGCATGCTCGAGATCGAAGCCATCGCCCACATTCGCGGCCGCTCCCTGCCGCGGGCCATCTTCATCGTGGACGAAGCCCAGCAGCTCACCCCGCACGAAGCCAAGACGCTCGTCACCCGCATGGGCAAGGGAAGCAAGATCATCCTCATCGGCGACCTCGCACAGATCGACAACCCGTACGTCGACGCTCACACCAACGGCCTCGTCTTCACCCGCAACCGTCTGCAAGGCCAGCCCTTCATGGCCCATGTGAATCTCTTCAAGGGCGAGCGCAGCGAGATGGCCGAGGTCGCGGCGAATTTGATGTAGGTGGTGGGTACATCGTTACCACTCGTCCTGCTCGCTCCGCGGGTGACGGATGATTCCGTTCGGATTTGGAAGGCAGCGATCGACGAAGGCTGGTCCGTGCAACGTTTGCCCGGCTGGCGGGTAACGGAGGACCTCCGCCACGAGAAGCATGACTTGAGTCCGAAGGACGACCGAGAATAGCCCAGCGTTTAAACGCTGGGAAAACTCGCCTCCCCGGCCAAAGTCCCGTAAGGGACGAAAGAGGTCATGCACACGTTTCACCATCTTCTTGTCCACGCGGTGTTCAGCACGAAAAATCGGGATGGTTGTCTCACTCGGGAAATTCGCGGACGGCTCTGGCCGTACCTCGGCGGCATCGCGCGAGAACATGAGATGCGCGCTCTGGCGGTTGGTGGAATGGCCGATCACGTGCACATACTTTTGAGCCTGCCAACCACATTGTCCGTGGCAAAGGCCATGCAGACCCTCAAGGCGAATTCTTCGAAATGGATGCACGAGACCTTTCCCGAGTTGCGTCAATTCTCATGGCAGCAAGGTTATGGTGCGTTTTCGATCGGTGTTTCCGGGGTGGAAGACACCATTCGCTACATTGACACCCAAGAGGAACACCATCACGTCCGTGGATTCCGTGAAGAACTCGAGGCATTTTTGCACAAGCACGGAATAATATTCGAGCCGGCGATGCTGGATTGATTCTTTCGTCCCTAAAAGGGACTGGCGTGTGTTTGCGCGTCACCCAGCGCTGAAGCGCTGGGCTATTTTCGGTCGTCCTTCGGACTTGGTCTTTCGACGCGAAAAAGCAGTTTTCTTTATTCGTTGACTCTCTCGTTGCGAGACGGCGCCGCGCGCCAATTGACCGAGTTGTCGACTCGATAAATCCGCTGCTCAACGAACTCGCAAATCGCCCCCTTTTGCATCGACAATTTCTGCCCCGCGCGGCATCGTCCGCCCTTACGTAAATACTCGGTCTCGCTCACCAAAAAGCGACCGCTCGACATCCCAAGGCCCGCACCTCACCCCGGAATCTTATGGAACCCTCCACGGAAAAGAACTCGCGTCCCAATCCCCTCGTTGGCCCTCTCGTTGCCGTCTCACTTCTCTCCGCCGCCGCGGTCGGCACCGCCGGCGTGCTTTGGGCAAATCACGGACATCAAAACACCGCCACTCCCGACGCCACGGCGAAAGAGCCGGCCACCGCGCCCGCCAAAGCCGCCCCTTCTTCGGGCTTCGATGCCGTGGCGCAACACCTGGACAAGAACGGGTCGTTTTATCTGTATCTCGACACCGCGCAATGGCTGTCCGGGCTCGGCAAACAGATCGACATGTTCCGCCAGATCATGCTCATGGCGCCCAGCTCCTCTCAGGATCAAGCGTCGCGGGAATCGATGAATACCGGCATTACCATGGTCAACGATCTCGTCACCAAAAGCGGCTTGGAAGAAATCTCCGACGTCGGTGCCAGCTCGATTTCCGTCGAGCCGAAGATCTACCTGAACAAGCTCTTCATTCGCCACTCCGGCGACAAGGCGGATGGGTTCATGTGGTCGGCTTTCGGCAAGACGCCGCATCATCTCGATATCCTCGACTTCATGCCGATGGATACCGCGCTGGCCACCTCCTCGGATCTGGATCTCGCCAACGTGCTTGCAGGCCTGCGGGAAGAAATCGGCAAATCCGGCGTGCCGAATGCCACGCTTAGCTTCGACACCTTCCTCGCCCAATTCTCCACGAACTTCGGCGTGCAACTGGATGACCTGCTCAAGTCGCTCGACGGCTCGATGGGCCTCATCCTCACGCTGAACCCGGCGAAGGCGATCACGCTCCCGGTCGACAAAAACGGCCCGCCGACGTCCTTCCCCACACCGCGCCTGGCGATTCTCCTGCACGTGAAGGATGACCGCATCTTCGGGCTGATCGACAAGGCGCTGACGGGCAATCCCGCCGTCCAGAAGAAAGACACTGCGGAACTGCGCACCCGTGTCATGCCCATCCCCGGGCCGATGGAGACGTGGCTGCGCCCGACGGTGGCCCAATGGAGCGGCGGCTATTTGCTGATCGCCTCGGATGATTCCCTCGTGAACGACATGCTCGAGGCGCAGCAAAAGGGTCGCGGCCTGAGGAAGATGCCGGAATTTGTGAAGCTGCTGGAGGGACTGCCGGAGAAGGGCAACGGCGTGCAGGTCACCACTCCGCTACTCGGTGACACGGTGCGGGCATTCCAGCGTCAGGCGATGAAAAATCAGCCCACGATGACTCCCGACCAAGCGGCCTTGATGGAGAAAATTTTCGGCCAATCCGCGGCGCCGGGAACGATGTGCTCGATCTCGACGCATCTCCCGGATGGCTGGTTGATCGCCAGCAAAGGAAACAGCAGCATGAACTCGTTGCTCGGCCCGGCGATGATCGCGCCGGCGGCTCTGGCGGCGGCCATTGCCGTGCCTGCCTTTATGTCCGCCAGGGAGAGGTCCCAGGAGACGAAATCGCTCAGCAACGAGAAGCAGATCGTCACGGCCTGCCTGCTCTATGCCGCGGATCACCACGGGCAATTCCCGCCCGATCTCATGGCGCTGGTCCCAAAGTATCTGCAAGACAAAGCCGTCTTCATCTCTCCCTTCAACACGTTTGGCCCGGCGGGTTATGATTACCAAGCGGGGCATGCCGACACGGATCCGGCCAACACCATTCTGCTCGAGGACCGGTTCTCCGCAACGAAACACCTTCGCGTGGTGGCCCATGTCGATGGCAGTGCCGAAGTCATTCGCCTGCCGAAGACCGCGGCGCCGTAAGGGTTTCCATCCTCGGTGTCGTGCTGCTGCTGCCACCGCATACCTCGTCGAGGATCGGCTCGGCCCGTTCGCCGACTCGACGCGGCGCTTGCGGGCGGGTAATGATTTTTACGCCAGCCAAAGCCGGCTGGTTAAAAGGAGCAAAAGAATTGAGACGCCCAGGAAACCGAAAGTAGTGGTGATCATATCAGCACCTCCACTTGTAAGAATCGCACGTCCCCTGAGCGGTGGTTTTCAAGAGCGGTGTCAACCTCGCCGTGCCCGCTCCCGGCGTTAATGCTTGGGCTCCGTCAACACCCTACAACCGCTCCGCCCACGAACTGCGAAATCGGCAATAGCCCATGAACGCTCCCCACTGGCACCTCGTTCTCAATCATCTGCCAGTGATGGGGCTGCTTTTTGTGGTCCTCCTGCTCGGCTACGCTCTGGTCAGCGGGCGCGGCGAGTTGTACGGAGTCTGCCCTGGGGGCGCTCGTCCCTCCTCGGGTTGGTCACAATTGCAGTCTTCTACACCGGACATGGCGCGGATGAAGCGTTGATGATGGACCTTTCCGCGGCCGACGAAAAATTCGTCGATGCCCACGCAAAAGCGGCGAAGACCGCCTTTATCTGCATGTGCATCCTGGGTGGAATCGCTCTGGTCGTCGCATGGCTCGGGCGCAAGCTGCCGCACATCTCGCGAGGGGTGGCGGCGATCATTCTTGTCCTCTCGCTCGCAGAGTTGGTCTTGATGGGCCGCACCGCCAATCTCGGCGGGAACATCCGGCACCCGGAAATCCGCCCGGCTCAGCCGGAGACAGCGGCTCCCTCGGCGACGAAGGAAGAGGCGAAGTAACGCCCAAGGCAGCGTCTGCCGGCATCCCCTGCATTTTCGTCTTCCCGTCACGCGGAATTTTTCTCTACCTCAGGGAGACCTGCCGGTACCCATGGCTCACCCCTTTCTTCCTCCCCAAGTTCCACCGCCATCGCCACCACCCCTGCCTCCATCTTCTTCCAGCGGCGGCACGCTGCGCGCCATGGCGAGCTTTTCCTGGATATCGATTCCGCTGTGCATCTTCGCCAATCTTGCGCTTGGCAGTGCATCGGTTAGTCACTCCACGAAGGAGAGCGCGATGGGCAATGCCATCGTAATCGGGTTCATCGCCCTGACCGGAATCCTCTGCGGAATCATCGCGCTCTGCGGCATACCCAAATACGGAACAAAGGGATTGTTGTGGCCCGCGCTGACCGGCATTCTGCTTTGGTTAGGCCTCGGCGCCCTCGCCGTCCCGACGTTCGCGCTGGTTCGGAAGAAAGCCGAAGCAGTTCTTGCGGCGAGAGTGCGAAAAGTGGATTTCACGCCAGCCACGCATACGCCGGGCGCAAAGCGCCTACAGGATGCGGAATTGGCATTCTCATTCGATCTACCGCCCGGCTACCAACCGGTGCCGGCCGAATCCGTGCCCAAACAATTCCGCTATATCTACGTCAAGCCAGGCGTGGGGGAGCCGCCCTCCGTCATCATCGTCTCGCTCGTCGGAACCGGAATCCCAATCGCCGGCCAGCATGTCAGCCCGTCGGATCTTCCTCCCGGGAAAGACGTCACGCTCACTTCCTTTTCCTGGCGAGGCCTGGCGGTGGATGGCTTCCGCGTGCCGGAAAAAACAGCCCAGGGAAATGCCATCAACTTCAACGTGCAACTCCCTTTGAAAAAGCGCCTCGTCCAAGTCACTTTCGGTGGCCCCGCGACGAAGGAAGCGGCACTTCATTCCCTTGCCATCCAGACGCTGGCTACCTTCGAAGGCGAGCCGAACTGGCCCTGACGGCTAAACCGGCATGTCCCTCGGCATCTTCCGCAGCATTCGCGGCTCTTATGCAGAGCCTTATCGCCGTGACGCGGAGTGGATCGTTCGCGCGTTGAAGGCGGAATTCGTCCGCCGAGGCCTGCCTCCGTACGTCGACCCCGAACCCGACGAGCGCAGCCTGCGCCGTCTGCCCTGTGGCAACGCGCGCGCGGCCACGTTCGCCACTCTACAAGAGCGGGCCTGGCGCGCGGAGCTGCCGTGGACGCTGGGCTCGCTGCGCGGTGAGCGACAGATTGCACTGCCGATTTCTTTCACCGGCAAATTCTCCCTTCTCGTCCGCCGCAGGCTGCTCATCTTCCCGCAGCGGCAGTCGTTTTGCAGTGTGCAAACCTTGCACGACGAACTCCTCGCGCTCGCGCCGCTGCTGCACATCCCGCTGGTGGATGGCACGGTGGCCGCGGAGATCGCCAATCGGTTGGCCAATTGCGAAGCGCTGCCCGACGACGATCCGCAGGCGGCATCCACCCTCGAAAACGAGCGCGGCCTCTGGCTCGATCTGCATCTCGCCAGCCGTTATAGCCTGGAGGATCGGACGCCGGTGGTCATCGCGTGATCTGCTTTCCTCGCTGACCCACTCGCGTTATCGTTTCTCCCGCGTCCCGCTCTTTTCATTTTCATGCGTCCCGAACCCAAAAAACGAGTCGATACCAATGCCGCGGATCCCGCCCGCCAGGGCTTGAATGCCGCCTTCTCCGGTCTCGATCTGCCGAATCTTCCCGCTGGGCCGGAGACAAAATCCACGGA
The DNA here is from genome assembly GCF_000173075.1 of Chthoniobacter flavus Ellin428. Classification (GTDB taxonomy): domain Bacteria; phylum Verrucomicrobiota; class Verrucomicrobiia; order Chthoniobacterales; family Chthoniobacteraceae; genus Chthoniobacter; species Chthoniobacter flavus. Next base: position 84,471 of record NZ_ABVL01000023.1, on the reverse strand, counting down.
GGACTCGCCGCAGACCCTCTGGAAAATGGGCCGCGTAGTCCTGCGTCGTGAGAGGGCGCATCGCGGTGGAAAAACGGTGATCGTGGTGGACGATTTCGCAACGCATCTGCCAGTGTCAGTCATCGAGAAGATCGCCAAGAAATTGCGCGGCGTGTGTGGGTGTGGCGGCACGGTCAAAGGGCGATCGATCGAGCTGCAGGGCGATCAGCCGGCGCGGGTGCGTAGCGCGCTGGAAGCAGAGGGTTTTCAAGTGGCCGGCGTCCGCTGAATTATTTAAACAAACTGCACGCTACGTTCGGGGTCTTTTCGTACTCCGTACCTATAAAAATTGAGAGCGCCCGCTCTCCCGACTGAGAAAGAAATTCCAATAAGGATATTTTTCGCGGTCTTTTAAATTTTCCCGAAATCGTAACATCGTGTCAACAAGCTGTGGCGAGGCCGGTACGCTTGTAGTGGCAAAGGCTGTCCGAACTTCTCTGTAGCCTATAGGCGTAATCCCTTACGTCGTTAAATTTCACCCACGCCAGGCGTTGCGACAGTCCCCCGGCGAAAACGCGTAAATGGATACGGATTTACTCTGTTACGACGCTTTGCAGGGGTACATCGCATGCTGAAGACAGAATTCGCTTGGGGGGCAATTTGGCGCCCCGTGCCGCCTTTAAAGCGTATGTCCCAACCACACAAACTTTCCGATTACTCCGAGTTCCAACCCAAGAAGGAACGCCGGACACCCTTGCCGATTACCAATCTGCCGGTGAATGCCATTAGCGAAGACTCGGATCCAACGCTCGAGATCCGTAATCTCATCGAGCAGCTTCAGCAAACCGCTCGCGACTCTCGCGGGCAGGTTCATACCGCCGAACGGGAACGGGACGGAATCGCCCTCGAATTGAAGCGTGCGCAGCAGCAGATCGAAGCGCTGCGCGAGAACGAGCGCGAACTGCGCTCGCACTTCGTCGAGATCACTTCGCTCATCCAGGAGCGCGATACCGCGCAGCAGGAAGCGGAGCGCCGCGGGAAGGCGCTGGCCGAGGCGGCGAAGAAAAGCGACCAGATCGTGCGCGAACGCAATGATGCGCAACGCCAGCGCGACGAGGTCCTGCGCCAGCGTGATGAAGCCACACGGAAGCTCGATGCCATTCAGCGCGGCACCGATGAGCAAGCGCGGCTCGTTTCCGAATCGCAAAAGCAATTGCTCAACATTCGCCAGGCCCGCGACGGCGCGCACGCCCAGATCCTCGAGCTGAATACGCGGCTGGGTGAAGCGGAAGACAAGATCGCGGATCTCGAATATCAGCGCGACAACGCCCACAAGGCGGGCAAGGAGACCGAGAGCCAGGCCACTGAGCTGCGACGCCAGATCGATGTCATCGCCACGGATCGCGACGCCACCGCCCAGCAGGTGCAGGCGTTGACCGCGGAGCTCGATAGCCAGCGCCAAAAGTATCTCGACCTTGCCGAACAGAAATCCGCCGCGCAGCAAGCCGACAGCGAGCACACCGCCGCTCTCGCCGAGGCGCGGGCGCAAGTTGCCGGTCTGACCCAGGATCGCGACGTGGCTCGTTCGCGGGCCCAGGACCAGGCGAAGGAACTCGATGAATTGCGCGTGCAATTCCAGACCTTCCGCGATGAACAGGCGCAGACCGCCAATGCCGCTCTTGCCGAAATGCACGAGAAACTCGCCGCGCTGGAAACCCAGGCACGCGAGGGACGCCACGAGGCCAACAATCTCCGCCAGAAGATCGAAGCGAAAAACGAGAAGCTCACGGCTTTGCAAACGCTCGTCGAGCAGGCTGGCAACAAACGCACCGAGACCGAGCAGGAGCTCGAAGCGATTACCAAGGAACGCAACGCGGCACTCACCTCGCTCACCGCGGCCCAGAAGCAGATCGACCACATCATTCGCGATCGCGACGAGGTGCGCAAGCTCGCCACCGAAAACGCCCTCGAGCTCGAAGAGCGGCTGGTCAAGCTGCAGGAGGAAGTCGCTTCCTTTGAAACGGTCCTCCAGGAGCACGAGCAGCAAAAATACGAGCTCAACGAGATCCGCGAGCGCTTTGAAACGCAGCGGCTCGAGACCATCGAGCTGGCCACGCAGTTGCAAACCGCCCAGCGGGAAATCCGCGAGCTCAGCGCGAATATCGCCGAGGCCCGCCTCCAGGTGAAATTCGCCCAGGCGGAAGCGCGGGCGGCCAAGGAGGGCAAAACGAAATCCGATTTCGCCAGCCTCATGCCGACCGAAACGCCCGCACCCGCGCCGACGCCGGTAGCCGCGGCGCCGGTCGAGGCCGCGCCCGTCATTGCCGCGGAAGCGGCTCCGATTGCTCCCGAGTCCGTAGCCGTGGAAGAAGCGCCTGCGGCTCCGGTTGAAAACGAGATATTCACTGAGCCGGGGTCAATCGTCCCGCTTCATTCTGCGCCGGCGCCGGTCGCTCAACCCGGCGCCCCCAGCCAGCCGGCGGCCGCCGCTCGTATCGCCGCGCCGGTTTTGGGAATCGCCGAGCCGCTGACGGAAAAGGAATCGCGCAGCGTGATTGGAGCGATGCGCCATTGCTTCCAGTCGTTCACCAAGACGCCGAACGACCTGAGCCTGCTCAATGAGTTGCACTGCCACGTGGAGAGCTTCGCCGAGCGCGCCCGCGTGAGCGGCCTGCTCGCGTTGCACCGCCTCTGCTCCTCCTTCGCCAATCTCACCCGCGGCCTCTACGAGATTCCCGAGCAGGTAAACCCCTCCACGTTGCGGACGGTGCACCAGACCATCGAGTTCCTCGCGGCGCTGATGAAGGAAAGAAACCTCGCGCAGGTGAAAGATCCCGCGACGGCGATGATCTATGCGGTGGATGACGACCTCGGCAATTGCGAGAGCATCGCGCTGGCCATGGAGGAATCCGGCATGCGCACCATCTACGCGCAGGATCCCGCGCTGGCACTCGGCGAATTGGCCAGCAGCCGCTACGATCTCATCTTCCTCGACGTGAACCTGCCAGGCATGGACGGCTTCGAACTGTGCAAGCAGACCCGCGCGCTGGCCATCCACGAGAAGACGCCCATCGTCTTCCTCACTGGTCTGGCCACGCTGGAAAATCGAGTGCAGTCGAGCCTGAGCGGCGGCAATGACTTCATCGCCAAACCCTTCAATCTCCACGAACTCAGCGTGAAGGCGATCACCCTCCTACTAAAGGCGCAGTTGCATTTGGCCTAGGCCGCTTTGCGGAGAATCTGCACCGGACAGAATAGAGCAAATCTTCCTGGCCGCAGTCGGGCTGCGACTAAGGCCGCGGCTTGAGGACCCGCACGCCGTCGAACAGGACTCCTTTGCGCCGATCATCGCGACTTGGGCCAGGCAGGAGCCTTTTGCAGTTCCATCAACTGAAGCGAATCAAGGAATCCGGAACCGGCAGCCACCTTGAGGTTGGCGGGATCGCTCGTGATAAACGTCGCCGCGTATGTAACATCCCCCGCGCGGACCAGGACGGTTCGCAGGTACGCGGGATGACCTGAATGGTCAATCTGCGTGTCAGAAAACTCGCATGCGTCATGGTCATTCACTTTGAAAGCGTGCGGTTTAAACTCCTCCGCCTTGGTTCCAAACTGTTGCTTATGCCAAAGCTGAACGAACTTCAGAAAGGTCGCGGTCTCCGGAGAGTGTTCGAATGATACGGTAATCACTGCCGTCAAGCGATCGGCGGGCTTCTCCCCGTCAAAATGGGAAAACCAGCCGCTTCTTGTTTCGCCAAGTTCGCGGCGCTGCACGTGGGTCCATCCTGGCAAGTCAGGGAAAACGATCCGAAATCCAAGATCCTTCTCGACGACCTCCGCGGCGTGCAGACTGGTAGCGATCAGAAATAGCGCGAGAAGCCATTTTTTCATAAGGAAAACGAATCAACCGAAGTCGGTATCTATTGTGCACCTATTCCCTGACAAAAGGAATGCACAATGTGTCTGTTGCTGGCCTATCTGCGTATTTCCGTAACCGTGGTTCGTACCGGGGCGTCTTCCCGACAAAACCTCCCACCACGCCATGCCATATACCGGAATTGTCCTCGCCATCCTCGCGGTTCACGCCGCGGTCTTTCTCATCCTCCTCGGCCATTGGGTCGCCTCCGCGGGCATGTTTCCGCAGGCGGCCCGCGCCTTTGCCGAGACCTACGACCGGCGCCCGCTACGCGCCACCTTGGTCGGCATCTTCACCTACGGGCCGCTCATTCTCCTCCTGCTGAATAACGCCAAGCTCCCCGGAGGTGGCCTCCGTTTCCTGGTGCTGTTCGTCGGCTTCGGCGCCCTGTTCATCGGACTCATCGGCAGTGGCGGACTGGCCCTGCGTATCGGGCGCAATCTCTGTCCGAATGCCGATACCTGGCAGCAGGCCCTGCGCGGGGGGGTAATGCTCGCGCTGGTCCTGATCACCCCGCTGCTCGGCTCGCTTTTCCTGCTCCACATCGCGCTGGCCAGTGGCTTCGGCGCCTTCCTGCTTTCGAAGCCGTGGAAATCGAGCGCGGAGCCGGCCAACGCCAACGTCAACGTCCCGCCGCCAGTGCCCAGCGTGCCCTCACTGTCGTGAACACGACCTCCCGCCGCGAATTCCTCATCACGGGCGCCAGCGCGCTTGCCTTGAGCGGAGCGATCTTCAAGAGCGTCCAGGGCTGGCTCGGCGATTTCCAGCAATACACCGGCCGCGAGCTGCATCGTCCGCTCGACGGATCGCTCACGCCCTCGGCCAGCGCGCAGATCGACCCCGTCGCCCACGCGCTCAATCGCTGGACCTTCGGCCCCGGTCCCGGCGACTACGCCCGGGTCGCGGCGATGGGCGCCGATGCCTTTCTCGAGGAACAATTCGCTCCGGAAAAAATCGACGACGGCCTCTGCGACCGCGCCATCGCCCGCTTTTCGGAGTGCTGGTGGGAGCCGCTCGGTGAAGCGTACGAGGAGGATGCCGAGTATCTGCCGCCGGTCTTGCGGCGCGTGGCCATCCTGCGCCCGGTCTATTCGCGGCGGCAGCTCTTCGAGGTCATGTGTGAATTCTGGAGCGACCACTTCAACATCGACCCGGGCAAGGGCGATTGCCGTTATACGAAGATCGCCGATGACCGCGATGTCATCCGCGCGCATGCGCTCGGCAATTTTCGCGAGATGGTCCGCGCCAGCGCGCTCAGCCCGGCCATGCTCTGGTATCTCGACGGTCGCGCCAACGTGAAGCGCACCCCGAGCGAAAAGCCGAACGAGAATTACGCCCGCGAACTGATGGAGCTGCATACCCTCGGCGTGCACGGCGGCTACACCCAGCACGATGTGATGGAGGTCGCGCGTTGCCTTACCGGCTGGACGATCCTCGCGAAAAAGGACGACGGCTTTTCCGGCAAGTTGCTCTCGCCCCTGAAGGACCGCGCCAAGGTCGTCTTCCGCAAGGACGCCCACGACAACGCCGCCAAGCAGGTGCTCGGGCAATCCATCCCCGCTGGCCTCGGTGAGGGCGATCTCGATCGCGTCATCGAAATCGTCGCGTCGCATCCCAGCACCGCGCGTTTCATCGCCACGAAATTGTGTGTGCGCTTCATCTCGGACGAACCGCCGCCCGCGGCGATCGATGCCGTGGCCCTCGCCTTCGCCGATAGCAAGGGCGACATCAAGGCGACCTTGCGCACGCTCTTTGCCAGGCCCGAGTTTCACTCGTCGACGGGAATGAAATTCAAGCGGCCGTTCCACTTTGTCGTCTCCGCTTTGCGCGCCACGAATGCGGAGACGGACGCCGATCGCGGCCTGTTTTCCTATCTCGAAAAAATGGGGCAGGTGCCGTTCCGTTATCCTACGCCCGATGGCTATCCCGCCCGCGCGCAGCACTGGCACGCGACGCTGTTGTGGCGTTGGAAATTTGCCCTCGCGCTGGCGAATAATCGCATCAAGGGCACGCACATCGCGCGGAAGGAAATCATCGCTCAACTCGGTGGCGACCACGCGCTCGCCGCGACGTTGTTGAATCGCCAACCCAACACCGAGGAAAGCGATGCTCTCGGAAAACCCGGCGACAACCTGGCCCTGCTGCTCGCCTCACCCACTTTTCAACGCTGCTAAAGATGAGCGCCTCCGCCAATCTCTCCCCCAATCGCGACGACCGCCGCGCCCTCGTCGTCGTCTTCCTCCGCGGCGCCGCCGACGGGCTCACGCTCGTTGCCCCCGTGGCCGACGACAACTATCACAAATTCCGCCCGCGCCTCGCGGTAAAGAAGAGCGACGCCGTGCCGCTCGACGACACCTTCGGCCTGCATCCGAATCTCCGCGCGTTACAGTCCGCGTGGCAGGAAGGCGACCTCGCCATCATCCATGGGGCCGGCGGCGAGAGCGACACGCGCTCACATTTCGAAGCGCAGGATTTGATGGAGCACGGTGGCCCGACCGCCGGCGGCTGGCTCGGACGCTTCCTGCGCACGCGTGGCCCCGCGCCCAGCCCGCTCGCCGCCGTGGCGCTCGCGCCCACCTTGCCCGAAAGCCTCTCCGGAGCCCCTAGCGCCGCGGCTTTCGAATCGCTCCGCGAATTCGCCATCACCGACACACGCAAAGGCGCCCACCAGGAAGACTTCACCCGTGAACTGCAGCGCCTCTACGCGCTGGAGGAAGGCGCCTTGCACGATGCCGCGTCCCACACGTTCGAAGCGCTGCGGCGCATCGAGGCGATCGACACCAAGGCCTCGCCCGCCAACGGTGCCGTCTACGAGGAGAAATACCCCTTTGCCCAAGGCCTGCGGCAGATCGCGCAATTGATCAAAGCTGATGTCGGTCTCGATGCGGCGAGCATCGATCTCGGCGGCTGGGATTCCCATTTCACCCAGCAAACCCTCATCGAACCGCTCATGCTGCAATTGGCCACCGGCCTCGCCGCTTTCCGCCGCGATCTCGGCCCACGCATGGCCACGACCACGGTGGTGGTGATGACCGAATTCGGCCGGCGCGTGGCCGGAGAACAGCGCCTTCGGCACCGACCACGGGCGCGGCGGCGCGATGTTCGTCATGGGCGGCGGCGTGAAAGGCCGGCGCGTCCTCGGCGGCTGGCCCGGGCTAAAGCCCGAAATGCTCGAAGGCCCTGGCGACCTGCCGGTCTGGAACAATTACCGCGACATCCTCGCACCCGTGCTCACGCAACACGGCGCCGATGCGCAAAGCCTCGCCCAAGTCTTCCCGAATTTCCCGCTGCAGCCGCTACCGCTTTATTCGTAACGCCATAGAAGGAATAGGAAGGGTGGGACTCCTATCCTTCCCATTCCTCCGATCACGCCCCCTTCGCCGCACGCGCCGGCTTCAGGTGCGCGAACCGCGTCGCCCAGTCTTCCGGCAGACGCACCGGTTTTCCTGAGGGCATTTGGATGACCGCCAGCATTTGCCGGGAAGTCGCGATGACCGTGTCATCCGTCGGACGGCGAATCTCGAACCCGCACCAAAAGCGCATCCGCTCGACGCTGTCCAGCCAGCCGTGGACCACCAGTTTGTCGCCCAATTTGGCCGAGCGTCGATAGTCGATCTCGGTCCGCACCACCACCGGGTACGTCTGGGTGGAAGCCATTTCCACCAAACCCATGCCGAGTTGCTCGGCGAGCAACGTCCGGGCGACTTCGATGAAACGCAGGTAGACGATATTATGCACCACCCCTGCGCAGTCTGTATCAAAAAACATCACCTGGATCGGTGTTTCAATGCGAGGAGTCTCGACGGCGGTCGGTTCGACAGGTAGGTCTTTCACGGTGCGGACAAGAAACCCACTTTGTTCCCAGTGAACAGCAATTTAGTGACAGAAAATCCTCCTCCGGCGCCTCGCAGCGCCATGCGTTTCGTGCCCGTGCTCGTCATCCTCGTGGCGGCCATCGCCTACTACGGCAGCTACTGGCACTTCTGGTTCAATCCCCACGATGAAGGCGGCACCGCCTGTCTCATCGCCCAGCGACTCATGCACGGCGAACGCCCGTGGGTGGACGTGGAGCCGGGATACAACATCGGCTGGTTTTATCCCATCGTCGGGCTGTTCCATTTCACCGGGGTGAACTTCCTCGCCGTGCGGGCGTGGTTTTTCCTGCTGGCCACAATCACTGCGTTGCTCGGCTGCGGCATCGTCTCGCGCGTCACCGGCTCGCGCTGGTGGGGCATGGTCACCGGCTTGCTGCTGGTCGTTTTCCCGGGTTCGCAGTTCAAGGATTACATCCCGCTCGCCGAGGCCGCGAATACCGCCTGTCTCATCCACCTGCTTTACATCGATCCCAAGATGCGCCGCCCGATGGCTCGGCTGGTTCGTGCTCGGAGGGGTGGTGCTGGGCCTCACTTTCCTCGTGCGCGTGGAGCTGGGCTATTTCTTCACAGCCATCTGGGCGCTCCTGTTGCTCGTCTCGTTATTTGATCGGCGCGCGTCGATCGGAGGCCGTTTCGCCGGGTTGATCCTCGGTGCCCTGGCGGTCGTGTTCGGCGTCGTCATCGCACAAACACCGGCCTACGTCCCTCTGCGCGCTCATGGACTCGAGAAGGAATACTGGGCGGAGTACCTGGACTGGCTGGAATTCCTGCGTGCGTCCCTGCACACCCGGGTGGCGCAGGAGAAGCCCGCCCTGGCCGCCGGCCTCGGAGCGCCACAAACCGCTGCATCCGCAACGCCCACCGCCGACGGTAGCGACGCCGCCAGCAACCCCACGGCAGCAACCGTCAAGAATGCCGCGAACGGCGAACGTTCGGTGCTGCCGCGCAAGCCACTTTCCTCCATCTCCAATAAAGGCTGGCGTGAACGCATCCTGACTTTCCTCACTTACGCGCCAATCGTTGGCTTCGGCGTGTTCTTCATCATCGGCGTTATCGGTTTCCTAATGTCCGTGTTCCGCCGCGACTTTGCCCTCACGGCCGTACCGCTGGAGTGGCTGTTACTCATCGGCGGCTCGCTCACCACCTTCCCGCAGTTCTTCTTTTTCCGGCCGGATCGCCCACACCTCTCGGAATTCATGCCCGGCTACATCATCGCCATGATGGCCTCGGCGTGGCTGCTCTGGCCGCGCGGGTCGAAGCATCCGGTGGTGCGGCGTCTTTTCGCCGGTCTGGTCTCGCTGTTCCTCATCGGCCAATTCCTGATCTTCGCGGTGTTTGCCATGCAGCACCCCTCTTCCGGAACCATTGCCGCGCGCTTCGGACGCAAGGCGCGTTTCCAAGGCGAGAACGGCGTGCGCGTTCACACCAGCAAAAAGGAAGCCGCCATCTTGCAAGGCGTCTACGACATCGTGATGAAGTCGTCCGGGCCGGATGATTACCTGATCTGCTACCCCTACATGCCGGGCTACAACGTGATGACGAATCGCCGGACGTATCTGCACAACGTGTATGTGGATAACGCCACGCGCGGATCGCACTGGTCCGAGAATACCATCCGCGATCTCGAGGAAAAACATCCCGCGGTGGTGATCATCGATGATCGCGAAATCAACGGTACACCGGCTTCGCGCTTCACGCACTGGGGCGCGCCGGTCTACGCTTTCCTGAAGAAACATTACAAGATGGCGGGGAAGTTCGAGACGGTGGAGGTCTTCACCCTGCCGCACCCCTCGGCCACACCGGAGGCCCCTGCCGCACCTGCCCCTGCTCCCACGCCCATACCGCCGGCCACCCCGGCGCCAGCAGCCTCGACACCGACGGCACCAGCACCCGCCACTCCGGCACCCGTAGTTCCACCCAATCCGCCTCCCACCGAATCGCCGGCCACGACGCCAGCTCCTTCCACTCCACCCGTACCGGCACCGACCACGCCGTCTGCCCCACCCACAGCAACACCGGCGCCTTCGACAACGCCTCCCGGATTACCCGAAGCACCTCCGGCGGGAGGAGTCGCCTCGTTAAGCGGGCTGCCGCGGCCACTTTCATCCGTCGTCGAAGCGGGTTCTTTACCAAGGCCATCGGTCCCCGCCGGAGCACCGCTACTTCGCCTGCTGCCCAGGTTGATAAGACTGCGTCTAAGCAGCGAGCTCCAAGGGCTGCAGATTGTGCAAGGAAACCGTCTGGCAGGTAAGGATGGCATCGCGCTTGGCGCGGGCTTCGGCGAGCGACTTCGTGCCCAGCGACTTGCGGACGCGTTCCTTGGTGATCGGCGTGGGGTGCACAACGTAGTGAATGAACCACGTGCCGTTGTTATTCCAGAGATGGTGATTGGGATTCTCCAGGTTGGTGCGGAGAGAGAGTTGAGACATGATGGGGTTTGCGGTTGGTCACATCACGGGAGATTGGATTCGCATCGGCTTTGAAAAGCCGGCGCGCACATCGCCTCGCGACCCTTGGTCGCTCGGCTCCACCTTGGTTTCTCCAACCAGGTTGGCAGATTCAGCGGAATTCGCTGAATCACTCGTGATGCAATATTCAGTTATGAAAGAACTGCCGCGAGAATACGCGAAGAGCGAGGGAGCGCAATGGGGAATTTCCTTTATGACACGGGGGAGGGGAAGGAGGCAGAACATCCAACACCCAACACCCAACATCCAACCTCCAATCACGCAAGCGCGCGGCGAGAGTTGGTAGGTCTGCGGGTATGTCATTGGATGTTGGGCGTTGCACGTTGGGTGTTGGATGTTCTGCCTTTCCCTCGGGATGTTCTGCCTTTCCTCTGGGCGGCTTGCTTGACGCCGCGCGCCACTCCACCTAGCACCAAAGCATGCGCCTTCCCCCTCTGCTCGCATCCTTCGCAGTCCTCGCCATCGGTTTCCTTCCCCTCGCGAAAGGTCTCGCGGATGAAAACTCGGACGTCCATGTCCTGAACGACATCGCTTACAAATCGAGTTCCTCGCTCACGGAGTACGAAAAGACCCGCTGCAAACTCGATCTTTACCTGCCCGCGACTGGTCAGAATTTCCCGGGGCTTCGTCTGGTTTCATGGCGGCGCCCTCAAGGGCGGATCAAAGGATGGAGCCAAACCCATTGCCGAGCGTTTCGCCCACGCCGGCGTCGCCGTGGTGGCGGCGAATTATCGCCTCAGTCCGAAGGCAACCTACCCGGCTTATCTCGATGACAGCGCGGCCGCCGTTGCCTGGGTCGTGGCCCATGCGGCAGAGCAGCACTTCGACCCCTCGCGGATTTTCGTCAGCGGCCATTCTGCCGGTGGATATCTCGCCTACATGATCGGCCTCGACGATCGCTGGCTAAAGCCCTACGGCCTGAAGCCGAGCGCCATCGCCGGGTTGATTCCGATCAGCGGCCAGACGATGACGCACTATACGGTGCGCGAAGAGCGCGGCATCACGGATCACAACGTCATCAGCGCCGACGAAGCAGCGCCGATCAACCATCTGCACAAGGACACGCCACCCATGCTCATTCTCTACGCGGACAGAGACATGGCAGCGCGCCGGGAAGAAAATAGGTACCTCGCCGCGGTGCTGCGGGCGACGGGCGATACCCACGTGCAAGAGCTTCAGATCAACGACCGCACCCACGGCAGCATCGCCGGCGATATCGCCCACCCCGGCGACCCGGCTGCAGAGGCGATCCTGCATTTCATTGCGGACCCATCGTCCCGCGACGACTGCGTCGAAGAACTAGGCCGGGCCTACGCCTTCTTCAGCACAATCCCCCACCGGACCAATGGTCCGAGCCCCTTGATGTGCGGGGTAAATCGTCGCCGGATTTCAGCCGTTTCCGCAGCGCATCGGAGCAGAGGGAAAATAGTCAATCCCGCCAACCGATATTCCGCGCCCGCGCCGTGCCCATCTGACTCCACCACGTGTAGTGGCCGCCGGCCTTTTCGAATTCGCGAAAGGCATCGACGAAGCCTGCCCCGACAAAGGCATCGAAACCGGCGCGTTCCTCCGGCGTGAAGCCGTGGTTCTTCACATTGTCCTTCGGCCGCGCGAGATCGATCTCCGTATGCGCCACGTTTAGATCGCCGCACCAGATCACCGGCTTTTTGAGTTCGAGTTTCTTGAGGTAGGCGAGAAAGTCGCGATCCCATTGCTGGCGATAAGCCAGCCGCGTGAGTTCGCGCTTCGAGTTCGGCACGTAGACATTGACGAGAAAAAAGTCGGCATATTCCGCGGTGATCACCCGCCCTTCGCGATCGTGCTCCGCAACGCCGATGCCGAGCGTGACCGCGATCGGCTTGGTCTTCGTGAAAATCGCCGTGCCGGAGTAGCCCTTCTTCTCCGCGATGTTCCAGAACGAGGTGTATTCCGCGAGCGCCTGCGGCACGACCACATCCTCCGGCGTCGCCTTCGTCTCCTGCAGGGCGAGGATGTCGGGATTCTCGCTTTCGATGAAATCGGTGAAGCCCTTTTTCAGCACCGCGCGGATGCCATTGACGTTCCAGGAGATGAGTTTCATGGGAGCGCGCAAGATGGCCGCTCACCAGATGAGAAGCGAGATTTTCGTCAGGCGCCCGGCCGGATTCTTACTCTTAATCGTAATCTTAATCTTACTCCTCTCTGCCGTGGGGATTAAGATTACGATTAAGATTAAGATTAAGATTAAGAAAAAAGCGGCTTACAGCCGGATCCCGAGATGTGAGTAGCCGGTGCGAATCTGCTTCATCAGGTCCGCCTCGCTGCGCCCATCGAGCAGGATCTGCAGCGTCTTTTTCTGGAACTCCGCGCGCGCCTCAGGCGACTTGATGACATCCGGCGGCTTCGGCAGCACCATGTCGCTGCGATAGGTGAAGCTCCCATCGGGATTCACCTTCACGCCCGGCTGCTTTTTGAAGTCCTCCATCGCCTTGTAATAATCCTCGACCGATTTGCGGACCTCGCCGACTTCGCGGAAGTAGCGCGCGAAGAGCTGGCCGTCGCCTTTCCCGTCGAGGTGCATGAAATAGTAAACGAGCAGGAAGGAGGTGAAATACAGCCGGTGCGAAGCGCGCGGATCGTCCTCGAGCACTTTGTTCCATTGCTCGTTGGTGATCGGGAAAAGCTGTTCGAGCGGATACGGCTCGGGCACACCATTCATCGTCTTGTTCTTGAGGAAGGCGAGATAATCGCGCAGCCCATTCTTCGCCGCGGAGACCCGAAACTGGCCGGTGTGCAGCGGCAACGTGCCGGTGTATTCGGCCGTGCCCTCGACGACCCACTGCGGGAGATAATCGAGCCAGAAATGCATCATCTGGTGCGTGAGCTCGTGCACCATGGTATGCGTCTCGAAATTCTCGTCCTTCGCGTAAGCCTTGCCGACGAGCTTCACGCCGATGCTTTCGAACGGCACGAGGAAAAGCTGCTGCCGCGAGCTGTACATGCCGCCGCTATTACGCATGCCGCCCGCGGCGAAATAGGCGTCCTTGTCCTTGAGCAGTTTCGCGTGAAAGAGGTCGCCGGATTCCGGTTTGGGATCGATATGCCAGGGCAGCGCCTTGAGCAACTCGTAGGTCGCTTCGAAATTGCGCGCCACGTCGCGCAGCAGCACCTGGTTGAATTTGCCCTGCGACTCGAATTCGAAGTGCTGGGTGCGATAGACGAATTTCTCCGCCACGGGATCTTCGCTCACCACCTCGGCTTTGACCTGCGCAGTTTCCACGCCGACCTCGTTCGGCATGGTGGTGTTGATCGGCTGTTTCTTCTGCCAGTCCTGGAGATATTTCTGGTCGTCCGCGCTCAGCTTCGTAGCGGGCGCCTGGGCGCGGCTGCCATTCTGCATGCGGAAGATGGCGGTGGTACCATCGAAACTCATCAGCGAAGCCTGAAAGGGCGCGCCTTCGGCGGTTTTCCAATTGCGCGGCGGATCGATGGTCGGGAGCTGGGCCACCGCCAGGGAAGCCGCGCACAAGAGGGCCAAAGAGGGGAACAGAACGCGCTGCATGGCGGGCACTTAACAGAGAATGCCAGGATGAGCAAGGCACCGGCGGCTCTTTCGGCGCGAAAATACGCGGACATTCGCCGTGCGCCCTTCTATTGTCCGTGCCCCGCTTTTCCATGTCCACGAGCACTTCCCCGTCCACTCCCGATTCTTTCGCCCCCCGGTCACGTTGGTGGGCACTGGGGTTGATCGCCATTCTCGCTTTTCTCGTGGTTCATTTCGCGGTCGGCTTCCAGCGTCCCTGGTCCGAGGAGGACAACTGGTACGGCGCCGTTTACGCCCAGGCGGCCCATAACAATCTCCGCGCTGGCCTCCGCTCCGCGGGCGTGCCCGCGACGCTTTATTTCGGGCCGCTGCCGATTCCGCCGGAAGCCTACTACGTGCATCATCCGACGTTGTTGCCGGTGCTGGTCACAGGCTCATTCGCACTCTTCGGCGAATCGGAAGGAATGGCGCGATTGGTGCCGATTCTCGCCTCGCTGGCCAGCGTGGTGGTGCTGTGGTTTCTGCTGTTGCGCACTGCCGGACCACGGGCGGCGACCTTCGTCGCGGCCATTTTCGCCATCGTGCCGATGGAACTGCATTACGGCGACATGGTGGACTTCGAGCCGGTGCTCACGTTTTGGATGATCGCGTTGCTCGCCTGTCTCTGGCACTGGAAGCGCACCTCGCATACCCGCTGGGCAGTAGCCGCGGCAATTTTCGCGGCGCTCTGTTTGTGGACGGATTGGCCCGGTTATCTGCTCGTCCTCAGCGCTGCGGCGTGGCTGCTCTTTTTCGCGTCCCGCGAGATGCGCCCGCTCGGATTCCTCTTCGTCGCCCTGGTCGGTTGCGCCGGCCTGCTCTTCCTCTGGCAAATCCACAGCGTGAATGCCGCCGCGTGGACCGATCTCTGGACCGCGTTGCAAATGCGTCTCGGCAACGCCATTCCCACGAGCACCGCGCCCATCGCCGAGAATGCGCCGCGCTTTACGTGGAGCGACTGGCTGCGCACCGTGGGCGCCGATTTGCGCGGCAATTACCTCGCGCTGACCTGGGTCTTTGCCGGTCTGGGAATCATCCATCTCATTCGCGATCGCCGCTCGGAAGGCACGCGCTGGCTCGCCCTCACCGCCACGCTGCTCACCATCGCGGGCACGCTCTATGTCGTGCTGCTGCGCAACGAATCGTTCATTCACGACTTCGCGCCGTTTTACGTCATCGGCGCTGTCGCCATTCTGGCGGGCCTGGGTTTGGAGTGCCTTTGTCGTTGGAGTGACAAGCTCCCGTCGGTGGGGAGGGTGGCCATTCCCAGCGCGGCGGTCATCGTCCTGGTCGCATTGGCGGGAGTTGGCCTCCGCCGTTCGGAGGAAATGCGCTCGCCGTATCTCATCCTCGATGGCGCGGTGCAGGAACCGATGGAACTCATCCCCACGCTCGGCACGCGGCTCCTCCAGGCCTTTCCGCCCGGCGCCACGATCCTCGCGAACTTCGATCCCTACGGCAGCGCGCTCACCTACTATGCACGCCGGCCGATCCTCACGAATCTGATCACGCCGGAAGATTGGCGCGGCATGCTCGCGTCGGAACATCCTGCGGGGGGCGTGGTCTGGCTCGGAGCAAAGAACGCCCCAGAGATTCTCTCCACGTTGCCGGGCCATACGGAGCGGATCGAAATCGCCGGTTTCCCCTTCATCCTCTGGCACGCGCCGACTGCGGCTTCCACCACCGAGAGTGCGCAGTAATTCGACAGGGACGATAGAAAGCGGGCGCGTAGCAGACCTCTAGAGAACGCGCCCGCACCGCCCTCTTTGACTTTTCCTTGGACCGGCTACATTCGACTCGCGTTATGAATACCCCGGTTCGTGCAGGTTCCTCTCGTTTGACGGCGTTGCGTTTCTTCGTTCCGCTATGGATTGCACTCTGCGGCATAGTCCCACTGCGCGCGCAGACACTCACGCGCACCGAGGCACTCCAGGTCGCGGAAAACTACATCCACCATCAGTGGCAATCCTCGGAAAAGAATCTGCGCCACGGCCCGGATTCGCGTGGCGTGCAGATCAACACCCCGGACCGCCCAGGCGGCCATGGCTCGCCCGACGAAGCGTGCTGGGAAGTCGACGCCACCAATTCCGGCGTCGCCTACAAATGGGGCGGCTTCGATACACCGGAGAGCTTCGACAAAGGTGTGCGCGCGGGCAAAGCCGCCGGCGATGTCTACACCTCGGACAAGCGACGCCTCGGCGGGAATGCGGTGAGCGGCGATGCCGTGGGCATCGATTGCTCGGGCTTCGTCTCGCGCTGCTGGAAGCTGCCCCACAAATACGACACCTCCACCCTCGCGGAAATCTGCCAGAAGCTGCGCGCTCCCGAACAGCTCCAGCCGGCCGACATCATGAACACCGAGGGCGGCCACGTGATCCTTTTCGTCAAATGGCTCGACGCCACCAAAACGCGCGCGCTGTTCTACGAAGCCGCGCCATTCAGCAAAACGCTCAGTTCCGAACGCGATATCTCCGCACTGGTCGCCGCCGGCTACACGCCGATGCGCTATCGCAAGATCCGCGACTAACGCGGAGGCAGCGTCCTCGGTTCACAGAAATAGGAGCTATGGGAAGAATGGGAGTCATAGGAGTCCTATTCCTCCCATCCTTCCTATTCTTCCTATCCCCCGCCACTTTCCTGCATCTCTTTCCCGCCGGCCAGCGTCTAAACCACGTGTTAGCCACTTGCCAAACGCTTTGGAACCCCGCAGTGTCCGGCGCCAGTCTGTCTGTCGCTTTGGAAATGCACGCTGGTGTTTTCAATGCCTCGGCTGGCTCACGATCCATGACCCCAGCTCAGCAAAGCGACCGCCAGATCGATGCACAATTGCTTGCGCGCATCGCCGCGGGTGATGAGGCGGCCTTCGGCGCCCTCTACGATCGCTTTTCTCCCGGCCTGTATTCGTTCGTCCTCAAGATGACGCGCGACGAAAAGGAGGCGGAGGACGTGCTGCAGGAAGGCTTCGCGCACATCTGGCGCCGGGCGTCGACGTATGATCCGGCGCGGAGCAGTCCTTTCACCTGGGCAGTGATGATCTTGCGCAACAAAACCATCGATCGCCTGCGCGTGCGCCAGCGTTTCGACCGCACGATCGAGAAGGCCACGGTGGAGTTCAGCCATTTTCCCGAAGTCGATGATGCCGCTGCCGGCGAGGCGGCGCGTCGCGACGAAGGGGCGCGGGTGCGTTCCGCGCTCACGCAAATCCCCGCCGAGCAAAAGCAGGCGGTGGAACTCGCTTTTTTCAGCGGCCTCACGCATGAGCAAATCGCCGAGAAGCTCGGCGCCCCGCTCGGCACGATCAAGGCCCGCATCCGTCGCGGCCTGCTCAAGCTGCGCGAATTCCTGGAGGAGGTCGCATGATCGACGAACATCGCCAGGACCTCGCCGCGGAATATGCCCTCGGTGCGCTCGATCCTGAAGCGACGCTCGCCTTCGAGGCTCTGCTCGCCAACGATCGCGAATTGAAAGCGCTGGCCGACAGCCTGCGCGAAACCGCCGCGGCGCTGGCGCACGATGCGCCGGCACAATTGCCACCGCCGGAATTGCGCGAACGCATTCTCGCGCGCGTTCGGGCCGAGGCGAGCACGCCGGCTTCCACATCCCAACCAATGACCCAAGCAAACGCACCCACGCAGTCGAGCGGCGGGGGAAATCTCCTGCCGTGGGCGCTGGCCGCCGGCTTCGCCATCTCCACCGCCGCCTTCTGGGTGGAGCGCGGCCAATTGCAACAAGATCGCGATGCCTTGCTCCAGGACCGCAAGGAATGGCAGGCGCGCGACACGCTGGCGAAGGTGAAGATCGCCACGCTTTCCGCGCAAGTCGAAGCCTACGCCAAGGCCAGTGCGGTCATCGTGTGGGATCCGGAAAGGCAGCGCGGCGTGCTCAAGCTCGCGAACATCCCACAACCGGCTTCCGGCAAGGACTACCAGCTCTGGGTGATCGATCCGAAATACCCTCAGCCGGTCAGTGGAGGAATTGTGACGGTGGATGCCGGCGGACTGGCCCACGTTTTCTTTGAGCCGAAAAAACCGATCAGCAAGTCGGACAAATTTGCCATCAGCGTGGAACCCGCGGGTGGCATGCCTGAACCCACGGGCCCGATCGTTCTCCTGAGCAGTAATTGAGTGACATTTCCGACCCGCGGTTCTTGAACGTCGGCGGCTGCCGCGTGTCTTTTCTCGGATGATGCGGATTTGGTCGCTGTTTCGCCTGCTGAGCGCCGTGGTGCTTTGCGGAGCGGCGGCCTTTGCCGTGGTGAAGGTGCCCACGATGGCGCTCTTCCCCGTGGCCGTGGTCGCCACGGAATACGGACACTGGCTTTTCCTCATTCCGTTGGTCCTGGCATTTCTGCCGGTGGCCCGCACGCGCATCAATTGCTTCGGGACCGCCTTCGCACTCGCCGCTTCCGTGCTCTTTTTGTCCTCGGTCGTGCGCGCGATTCCCGTGGCCTATCGCCTGCCGAAACAGCTCGCGGAAGCCTTCCCCAGCAGCGCGCCGGCGGCCCATAGCGCGGACGATCCCACGCCGCTTTCGTGGAAGAAGCTGTGGTTTCCGCCGAAGGTCGAACCCGTCCCCGTCGAAACGTACACCTACGCGCAGCACGGCAATGACGCGCTGCACCTCTTGCTCTATCGTCACCACGGGACTTCGCCCGCGCCGTGTGTCATCGCCATTCACGGCGGCGGCTGGATAAACGGCTCGGTGTCGGAAGGCGCCCCGCTGAATCACTGTCTCGCTCGCGAAGGCTACGCGGTCGCGGCGATCGAATACCGCCTTGCGCCCCGCTGGACGTGGCCTGCCCAGCGCGACGACGTCTTCGATGCCATCGACTATCTCCGCCAGCACGCCGCGCAGTTTGGCGTCGACCCACAGCGCTTTGTCCTGCTGGGCCGTTCCGCCGGCGGACAGATCGCAGAAGCCGTCGCCTACGGCGCGCACGATCGCACCATTCGCGGCTGCATCGCTTTCTATTCCCCGGCGGACATGCATTACGCTTTCAAATACGCGCGCGCCGACGACATCCTCAATTCCCTGAAACTCGTCCGGCAATACATGGGCGGTGATCCAACAGATGCCCGCGCGAATTACGACGGGGCCTCGAGCATTTTGCTCGCGAACAGCGACAGCCCGCCGACGTTACTTATCCACGGCCGACGCGATGAGCTGGTGTGGTATCTGCAAAGCGAACGGCTCTCCCGGCGGCTCGACAGCGTCGGCACGCCGCATTGCTTCGTGCGCCTCCCGTGGGCGACCCACGCCTTCGATTTCAATTTCAACGGCCCGGGCGGACAAATCAGCACCTACGCCGTGGAAACCTTCCTGCGCGCGGTCACGCAGTAACGGCCTTCAGAGTTTCCTCAACGCCTCGCGGCCGCGCTCCTTGGCGCCCGGGTCGTCCTTCTCACGATTCGGTAACGCCAGGCCTTTGTTCAATTCCGCCCGCGCGAGGTCCTTTTCTCCCATGGCAGCATAGGTGCGGCCCAACTCGATGTGATGCACCACACGTTGCGGCGCGAGCTCGATGGCTTTCTTGAAATTCTTCACCGCGTCTTCATACGAGGCCGGAGGCAAGTCGCCATAGATCAATTTCGCAATCACCCGCAGCACGGGATTCAGACTCGCCAATTCATAATTCCACGCCCCGAGCACGTGATAACCGTAGTCCAGCGACGGATCGAGCTTGAGCGCCTTATCGACGTGCTCCTTCACCAGCTTGGAGTAAGCGATCTTCGTCTTGTTATCGAGATACGGCGCGATGCGGCCGTAGCAGATCGCCAGTCCCAGTTGCGACACCGCATTGTTCGGATCCGCGGCCACGGCATGCTGCGAATACTCGAGACTCTTTTCTCCCAGCTTGCGTTGCTCGTCTCGCGATTTCGTGTCGACCATCGAAAGCGAATATTCCCGCGAAATCTTGCTGAGCACTTCAGCACTTTTGCCACCGAGCTTTTCGGCTTCGAGATACGCGGCAAGCGCCTCCGGGGTCTTGAGTTGTTCATCCGCGGCATCCCCCCTGGCGATCGCCGCGGCAATCGAGTCATCGGCCGCGAAGGCAGATGTCATCAGCCAAAGGGCAGCGAGGACGCTCTGGAGGGCAAAAGCTTTCACGGTTTGCGGAAGCGATAGTGCGAGACGATCCACTCGTCCCCACCGCGATAACCCCACAGCTCCGCGCAAGCCATGAAAAAGACGCGCCAGTAAACCCACCATCGCGTGGTCTGCTCCTCGCCATAAGTTTGCGCGAAGATGGGCAGAATCTCGGTGCGATGCGCGTCCATGTTTTGCAGCCAGGCTTCGGCGGTCTTTTGATAGTGCGCGCCGCTCACCGTCCAACGTGTCTCGAGACGCACGTCGTCCTGAAAATGCAGCAGCGTGTCATGCGACGGCATCTGCCCACCGGAGAAAAAGTAACGCGTCATCCAATCGCTCGGCCCCTTGTCCTCGTAGTGATAGGCGATTTCGCGGTGCGTGAAGATGTGCACGAAAAGCTTCCCGCCCGGGGCCAGCCAGCGCGCCACCCTGGCGAGCAGCAGTTGGTAATTCTTCATGTGTTCGAACATCTCGACCGACACCACGCGGTCGAATGTCTCGGCGATGTCGAAGACATTCATATCCGCGGTGATGATCGTGAGATTCGGCCATCCGCGTTGCGCGGCCTCCGCATCGATGTGTTCCTTCTGGGTGCGCGAATTCGAGACCGCGGTAATGCGGGCCTGTGGATATTTCTCCGCCATCCACAACGACAGCGAACCCCAGCCACAACCGAGTTCGAGAATGCGCTGCCCATCGGCAAGCTCGGCGCGCTCGCAAGTCAGCGCGAGCATCTTCTCCTCGGCCTCATCGAGCGTATTCACTCCCACCGGCCAGTATCCGGAGCTGTATTTCAGCCGCTTGCCGAGCGCGTATTGATAGAAGTGCGTCGGCACTTCGTAGTGCTGCTCGTTGGCCGCGTGGGTCTGGACCGCGATGGGGCTCCGCCGCAGGCCATCGATATGCGCCTGCAATCGCGCCTGACGCTCTTCCGTGCTGCCCGCCCCTTTCTCCCGCAACGTCTCCCTGAGCAGATGACGGATGCCGAGCCGGATCAGCGGATCGGGAACCACATTGGCCTCGAGAATGGAGTCGACGGAAATCATGGAATGTCAGGCGAGACGCGTGATACTTGTTCGCAAGAAGTCTTCTTACAGATGCAATCAAATCGAAGAACGATCAGATCCTTTTCGGGAACCAGGGGATGAAGCCGCTCGTGGTGCGCTGATACTCGCGGTAAGCGTCGCCTTTGCTTTTGAGCGCGTATTCTTCGGTGAGCGGAATGCCGGTTACCTTGGTGAGGAAGTAATACATGAGCGCAGGGCAGAGGAGCGTGATCCAGCCGTGAGGCGAGCTGAGCGAGGCTACCGCGAAGCCGACCCAGATGAGGAACTCGAAAAAGTAATTGGGATGGCGTGAATAGTGCCACAGGCCGACGTTGCAAACCCGCCCGTGATTGGCAGGGGCACTCTTGAAGCGCATCATCTGGCGGTCGGCGGTGGTTTCGCCATGGAAGGCAACCAGCACGACCGCGAGGCCGATCTTGTCGAGGACCTGAAGCGGCACGGGCGACCAGGCCGCGAAGAGGAAGGGCAGGGAAAAAATCAGCACGATCCCCGCCTGGAGTTCGTGGAAGAGCAGGAACATCCCGCTACCGGGCCAGCGGGCGCGCAGACCTTCGTAACGAACGTCTTCTTTCGGATGATGTTTCAGGACACGGAAAAAGAGGTAGGTGCCGAGACGCAGGCTCCACGCCATGCCGAACACGGTGAAAGCGATCTTGCGCTGGATGTTGCCAGGCCCGACCGCGGAGTAGATCGGAGCGAGGATGGCAACACCGTAACTCCAGATGACATCGAGGAAGGAGTAGTTGCGGATCTTCAGGCCAATCGCCCAGACCATCGCGAAGGCGACGAGCATCAAGACGAGACCGATGAGCAACCAGTGGATCATCGCGCGTGAATGCGGGCGGCGAGCGCGCGCAGAAAGGGACGGGTCGCGTAGTAGATCGCAGCGCCGGCGAAGGGAGCGAGCACGAGCCAGACGAGGACGCCGCCCAGGGCGATGAGACCGAAGTCCTTGAAGAACTGTCCGGCGTCGGCTCGGAAGCGGGCGAAGAGCAGCCGGATATTCAGCGGCACCGGCTTGAGGCCGAGGAGATATTCACCCGCACGATAGAAAGGGATGAGCAGGATGAGCTGCAGCGGGTAGGCGAGGTAATTGACGATCTGAATGATTGGCTGATTGAGCCGCAGCGCGAAGGCGACCAGTCCGCAAAGGAGCGTGGTCGCGCCAATGATCGGGAAGATGCTGATCAGCAGCCCCAGCGCGATGGTCAGCGCGATCTTTTCCGGGGTGATGCCTTGCTTGAGTTGATTGACTATCGGCGTGACCACGCGCCGCTGCCAGAAGGCGGCAGCGGGAGGCGCGGTCGCAGGTGCAGCCGTCATGGGCGCTTCCGTTCGCAGGTGCTGATGCCGAGCATTTCGTAGCCTTTGCAATTGCCGGTGAAGAGCCGGTAGAAGCAGCACGCCGCCCAAAACAGGCGCCAGGGTTTCAGCGGACGCAAGCCCGCGGCGAGCAGCATCGCGCCGATAATGCCGGCGGCATAGCGTTCCGTTTCACTGACGTTGACGACGGGTTTGGAGATCATGCTGGCAGCTCAATAAGTAGTGTGGAGGGAGCGATTGTTGGGCCGCGTATAGATGGCCTGGACAACGCTGATATTGCGGCCGGCGAAGGCCGCTTCGCAGTATTGGAGATAGTAGTTCCACTTGCGAATGAATCGTTCATCGAAGCCGAGCGCGCGCACGCCGGCAAGTTGGGCGTTGAAGTTCTTCCACCACACGTGGAGCGTTCGCGCATAGCTGGCGCCGAGGTCTTCCAAGTCATGCGGGAAAAGATCGCCCGTGCGCTGGAGCATGGCATTCACCCGGCCGACGCTGAGGAGCAACGAGCCGGGGAAGATGTGCTTTTGGATGAAGTCGATCCCGCGGCGCAACTCGGCGTGGCGGCAATCCGGCACGGTGATGTATTGCAGGGCGACCAGGCCATTCGGCTTCAGCAGTGCATTCAGCTTCGCCAGGTAGGTCGGCAGATAGCGATCGCCCAACGCCTCCATCATCTCGATGGAGACGATCTTGTCATACTGCCCCTCGATATGCCGGTAGTCCTGCAGTCGCACCTCCACGCGATCCGCGAGGTCTTCCCGGACGATACGTTCCCGGGCGAATTTGAACTGCTCCTCGGAAATCGTGACGGTGGTGACGCGCACGCCGTATTGCTTCGCGGCGTGGCAGGCCATCCCACCCCAACCGCTGCCGATCTCCAGCAGATGCTCTCCGGCGCGGACCTTCAGCTTGCGGCAAAGCGCGTCGTACTTCGCGATCTGGGCATCGCGCAACGACTGGCCCGGTGCGGTGAAACAGGCGCTCGAATAGGTCATCGTCTCGTCGAGCCACAGCCGATAGAAATCGTTCCCGAGGTCGTAGTGCTCGGCGATGTTGCGACGCGCGATAGTCACGTCATTCGGGCGCAGGAGGTGCCGCGCGCGATTGTAAAATTTGAGCAGGTTCAGCGCGAAGGAGCGAACTTTCGAACCGGACATCGCGGGCGAATTTTCCACATTCAGGATGGCCCAGGCGATGACGCGCTCGATCGAATCGGTGTCCCAATCGCCGTCGACATAGCTTTCGCCAAAACCGACATCACCGAAGAGGACACACTTTTGGAAAAACGCTGCGGAACGGACGGAAATCGTTGCATCCACTTCGGCACCGGGTATGCCGATCATCCGCAAGGCGCCGCCCGGCAACTCGAGACGCAGGGAGCCGGCGGTCATTTTCTCGAGCGCGTCCAGGACGAGGCGCTGATAGAGGCTGGCTGGCGCGGCCGATGAAGCCGGCGTGAGCAAAGGAGCGGGATTGAGGGTGGCGGTTTCGTTCATGGCGCTTTGGCGGCGAGAGAGGCGTGCGGACGGAGGACATCGCGCTGCAGATCGCGGCGATCGGCTTTGCGATACCACGGCAGGCGTTGCCTCCACAGGAGGAGGGCGTGCCAGTGGATGAGGAAGATGACCCTCAAGGTGATGAGCGGATACTTGAGCGTGAACCACGCAAGCTGTGCCGTGGTGAGCGGCGCGCGTTTTCCGGTCAGCGAGCTGAGCAACACACGGCGTTCGCCTTCGCGATCGTCGATGTGGATTTCCAACTGATCTCCGGGGACGTGGAGCTTGAAATCGAAGGCGAGATCGAGCGCGGAGAATGGCGAGACGTAGAAGTGTTTCGGGGTGATGAGCCGGAAGGCATTTTTGCCGGACGGCTCGCGCAGGAAATACGGCTTCATCTCACCGAAGGTATTGCCCACCTCGACCACCGCGCAGAGCGGCGCGCCGGTGGCATCGTGGCAGAAGTAGAAGGAGACCGGATTGAAGATGTAGCCGAGCACGCGCGGCAACGTGACGAGGGTAATGCGTCCGTCCGCGGGAAATGAGATGTCGTGCTGCGCGAGATAAGTGATGAGGTTTTCGCGCGCGGAGGTCGCTTCGCCGCCCGGAAGGGTCAGATGGTCGCGGTCTCGAAAGGCGTAGAGATTCCATTGGTTGCGGCTGAAGAGCGGCACCTCCCTGGCAATTGTGTCGAGCTCATCCAGATCGAGCGCGAACAGGAAGATCCGATAGCGGAAGTGATGTTCCTTCGGCCCCAACCGATGGTGCATGACACTGCATTCGTAGAGGCAGGAGTTCATGACCAGATGGCTTCTCCGGTGACGGCGCGCGCACATTCCAGCGCGCTGGTGAAGCCGTCCTCGTGGAAGCCGTATTTGAACCACGCACCAGCGTAATAGGTCGTCTGGCCGGACGCGAGACGGTTGAGTTGCGGCAGTTCTTTCTGCGCATCGATAGCCGCGAGATCGAAGAGGGGGTGTTCGTACTCGATCCGCCGCAGCACTTTTTCTGGGGCGATGCGATCGTGCGCGTTGAGCGAGACGAAGTAGTTCCGATTTCGCGAGAGCCCTTGGAGGCTGTTCATCCAATAGTGCGTCGTCGGCAAGACCTGCCCATCGGGACCGGCGTCGATGCGATAGTTCCACGAAGCCCAGCAGCGCTCGGTCTTTGGCATGAACGCGCAATCGGTGTGCAGCGTCGCGATATTCGACTCATATTGGAATTTGCTCAGCAGACGCGTCTCCATGTCGGTGGGGTCGGCGAGCAAGGCGAGGGACTGGTCGGCGTGACAGGCGAGGATCACCTTGTCGAATTCGCGCCGGTTTCCATCCTTCGAAGCCACGCACGCTTTGGTTCCGTTACGTGTAATCTGCATCGCGGCGTTCTTCAATTTCACCCGCTCGGGCAGGAGCGCAGTGATCTTTTCCACATAGCTTTTCGCGCCATGCGTGACGGTGAACCAGGGGTGCTGGGTGTGCAGGCCGAGGAAGCCGTGGTTGTGCCAGAAGCGCAGCAGGGTCATGGCAGGAAAATCGAGCATCTTCTCCGGAGGCGTGCTCCACACCGCACTGCTCATCGGCACGAGATAGAAATTCAGCATGTCCTCGCCGTAGCCGCGCTCGGCGACGTAATCGCGCAGCGTGTATTCCGCGAAACGCGCATCCTCGAGCGCGGATACCGCTTCGGCGTTGAAGCGATTGATCTGCGCGAGCATGCGCCAGTGGCGTGGGCGAAAAAGATTGCGCCGCTGACCGAAGAGGAGATCCAGGCTGCCGCCGTTGTACTCCAGGCCGGTGGGAACATGCTGCACGCTGAAGGACATGCTCGTCGGCTTGGTCTCGACATCCAGCTCGCGAAAAAGTCGGGTGAGATTCGGGTAGGTGACATGGTTGAAAACCATGAACCCGGTGTCGATCGGCACCGCGTGTCCGCATTCATCGACGATGATGGTATTGGTATGCCCACCGGCGTAATCGTTCTGTTCGTAGATCGTGAGATCGAAACGCTCGCGTAGAAAATACGCGCACCCAAGGCCGGCGATTCCAGTTCCGATGATCGCGAGGGTCTGCACGGGGTTCGACGTTAAAGCCTGTGTTTATGCCGCTTCCGGGACGACCGGCAGGCGATGCGCTTCCTCGAGCACGCTGCGAGGGACGGGTTTCAAGTCCCAGACCAAGCCCGCCCAGGAGAGCAGCTTGAGCAGGTAGTAAGTGACGTCGATTTCCCACCAGACGAATCCCTGCCGCGCGGCGCCCATGTAGCGGTGATGATTATTGTGCCAGCCTTCACCGAGGGTGATCACGGCCAGCGCGAGATTGTTGCGACTGTCATCCGCGGTCTGGAAACGGCGTGAACCGAAGACGTGGGCCAGGGAGTTGATGAAGAGCGTGCCGTGCAAAAGGACGACCGTGCTGACGAAGAATCCCCAGACGAACATCTGCGCGCCGGAGGTACCGAGGACGGACGCATGCACGTGCAGGATGGCGCCGAGGAAGTAGAGGCCGGCACCGAAAAGCAACGGCACGATGAGGTCGAAGCGATTGAGGAAGACGAGTTCCGGGTACCGTGCAAAATCCCGGATGGAATCGTAGTTCGTCGGGAAGTTTTTGCTGCTCGTCATCCAGCCAATGTGCGCCCACCAGAAACCGCGCAGGCCGGGAGAATGCACATCGGGCTCCTGGTCGGCGTGTTTGTGATGATGGCGGTGGACAGACGCCCACCAAAGCGCGCCGCGCTGGATGGCGGTATTGCCGAAGACAGCGAGGAGAAATTGCATCGTCCGGGACGTGCGAAAGGAACGATGCGAAAAGTAGCGATGGTAAAAACCGGTGATGGCGAACATGCGCGCCAGGTAAAGCGCCATGGCCACGGCCACCGCCACCGGGCTCCAGCCGACCCAGATCACCGCAACGCAACCGAGGTGGAGGAAGAGAAACGGCAGGCAGCGGCGGAACTCGAACCGATCCGGTCGCTCCCGCACCGCGTCCGGGCCTTCGGGGAAATAATCGGAGTCCACCCACTGGCGCATGGTGATGAGCGCCCGACGAGCGAGAGGCAGGAGAGTCGCGGATGAAGCAGGAAATTGATCAGCCACGTTGATCTTCTGCGCCCGACATCTCGCTTTGGATGCGCGGAAAATTTTGTTCACCGGCTTGCGCCCATTCGATTCCGCTCCGGCGACGCATCCAAAAGTTGCTGTCATCCGCAGTATAAACGTAATGAAGATCTCGCATCTCGTTCGTTATATGTCGTTTCTCGCTTTTCTAGGACTGAAAACTGCCGCTGCCATCGATATCGGGGCGCCGGCTCCAGCGGTCACGGCTCCCGATGAAGCCGGCCAACCGGTGCATTTCGCGGATTACTACAGCAAGGGGGTGACCCTCGTTTATTTCTATCCCAAAGCCGACACCCCGGGCTGCACCAAGGAAGCGTGCAGCCTGCGCGACTCGTTCGATGGATTGAAGGCGCGCGGTTTGCAGATCCTCGGAGTGAGCGAGGACCAGCCCGACGCGCAAAAGAAGTTCCGGGACAAATACCATTTGCCGTTCGTGCTGGTGGCCGATTCCGATGGCGCCGTGGCGAAAGCCTTTGGCGTGCCGACGTTCCTCGGGTTTGCCAAGCGGCAGTCCTTCCTCGTGAAGGAAGGCAAGATCGTCTGGCGCGACCTGAGTGTCTCGCCGGGGACGCATGTCGCCGAGGTGAACAAGGCGCTCGATACGCTGAAGTAAGCAAATTCTACGTCCCCGCGACAGCGGTGGCCTGGTCGGGATAGATGCTGAAGATCTGGTCGAGTCGAGCGATCTCGAAGATGTTGCGCACGCTGTCGCGCAGGCCAAACATGGCAAACTTTCCGCCGTAACTTTGGATGCGCTGCAGCGTCTCGATCATCGTCGCGAGGCCTGAGCTATCGATGTAAGTGACCTGCGAAAAGTCCACGAGGATGCGGGGCACTTTCTGCGAGACGAGCGGTTCCAGCGTCTCCTTGACCTGCGGAGACCGATGCAAATCGATTTCCCCCTCCAGCGCGAGGATTCCGGTCTGGTTTTGAGGAGCGGTGGGCATGCGGTCGGAGTGTTAGCAGCAAAACCCGTACGCTGCAACGCCGTTGCACGATGCCCCTTATCGGACCGCTAGGCGAAGATCAGTTCGATTCGCAAGCCATTTCCCAAGGCGCTACTTCTTGGGCATTTTCGCCCGCCGGGAGGTCCGCACGTGGCCGTCGGCGTACAAAGCGTAGATCATTTTGCCCGCGCCGACGTTCCCGTCCGAGGCGTAATGCACCGCGCTCCAGTCGGTGCACAACTGGAGACGCGAAGGCGGAATCTGCATGAGGACGCCGCGGCGCCGGGAGAGAATCGACGGCGTGTTTTCGTTGTTATCCTCGGAATAGGGAGACCACATGTAGCTCGAGTGCGGGGTCATCTGCGCGTATAAGTTCGGGCCCCTCAAATCGGCCGGGCACTGGAGATTGACCGGAGTGATGCCATAGGGCGCCAACGCCTGATCAATCGGCTTGGCCGGAACGCCCAAGGCATCCGAGACCACGTTGCCACTGGGATCGATCTCCACGATCGGGTAGACGTTGTCGTTATCCGTGGCCGCGGCATTGGCCGAGACGCCAATCTGCCGCAGGTTGTTCATGCACTTCGTATCGTACGCCTTGGTGGTCATGTTCTGCACCACCGGCATGAGAATCCCGGCCAGGATGGCGATGATGGCAATGACGCACAGCAACTCGATGAGCGTGAAGCCGCGATTCTTGGATGACTGCAACATAGGACGCTTCATTACTTGCCGGTGGCCGCCGCCATGCGCCCGAGATAGGCGCCGGCGCGCTGAATGCGCTGCTGCGGGGTGCGACGGGAATCGCGGTTATTGCTCGCGTTATCGATCTTATCCTGCACGGTCGGATCGCTCATCATCTGCTGGATCGCGGCGGCCCGCTGCTCGGGCGTCATGTCGCGGAGCGAATCAAAGAACTGCTTGCGTTGCGCATGTTCCGCAGCAAGGGCGTCGTGCTCGGCCTTGGGCAACTTGGCGATCTCATTTTGGAAGCGCTCCTCCACGGCGTCACGGTCGAAACCGCCGCGGCCACGGCCGCCATCTCCGAAATTACCGGCAAAACGCGGCTCGCCATCGTCCGCCCCACGGTCACGGCGATCCTCGCCCCGGTCGGCACGCCGCTCGGAACCCTGCAGCAAAAAGACCTCTTCATATTTGCCATGCGCGGAGCTGACCAGCTTCGGCAGGGCGGAAGTGATCGCGCCCGACTTCGGCGCTTTCACCGCCGGATTGAAATTCTCCGGCACATAGAAAGTGGCGGACACATTCTTGGCCGCTTCCTTCAGGTAACCTTGCAACGTCGCATCCGAAATGGTTTTGACCGTCCACGTATCCTTGCGCGGATCGGGCAGCACGTCCGGCTCCTCGCCCGTAGGTTGGAGCGGGACGAAAAGGCGGTGCCAGCCTTCGGTTTTCTGGCCGGCAGTGAAATTGGCCAGGGCGCTGGAGACGGAACTCTTATCCGGCCCGATGTAATAGGTCAGCTGCCAGCGCGAGTCCGTGACCGTGGAAAGCGTTTCCATGGCCTCCGCGACGGAAACGTTGTCCACCCACATGGCTACGGCCTTGTTCAGGTCCATGTTGGTCTTGATCGTGACGTGCCCCTGCTTCTCGATCGTCCGAATCACCTGGCTGAGCGGCTGTCCCTTGGAGTGCACGGTGACGAGCCCCCAATGGGTCCAGAAATAATGGACGAC
This sequence comes from Chthoniobacter flavus Ellin428, assembly GCF_000173075.1. GTDB lineage: Bacteria > Verrucomicrobiota > Verrucomicrobiia > Chthoniobacterales > Chthoniobacteraceae > Chthoniobacter > Chthoniobacter flavus. The sequence goes on along the minus strand of NZ_ABVL01000023.1, from coordinate 54,936 downwards.
TTGACCTGTGAGGAGGAGCAACAGGACCACGAGCACCCACTGATTTCGGGTAAGTTTTGGCAGCTTCATATGGAGATTACGAGGGATTAACGTCGTACAACCCCCAAGCTGCCTATAAAGTTGCAGGTTTTTTCGCCTCAACCGGCGACGACGATGTTCACCAGTTTGCCGGGAACGACGACCACTTTCTTGATCTCTTTCCCAGCAGTCCACTCGGCGATCTTGCTGGAAGCGCGGGCGGCGGCCTCGACCTCCTCCTTGGAGGCCTCTTTCTTGACGATAATCTTGTCGCGGACCTTGCCGTTGACCTGCAGAACGATCTCGATCTCGTCCTCGACCAGCAGCGCTGCGTCGTAGGCCGGCCAGGGCTCGGTCGCCAGCGGTTTGGCGCCGTTTTCGTCGAAGCCCAGCCGTTCCCAGAGCTCTTCGGTGAGATGCGGGGCAAAGGGGTTCAGGACCTGCAACAGGCTGCGCAAAGCCTTGCGTGGACGCGGGTTGGCGTTCGTGAAGGTATTCACGAAGATCATCATTTGCGAGATGGCCGTATTGAAGCCCAGCGACTCGATGTCTTCGCCCACCTTCTTGATGGTGGCATGGATGACCTTGAGCTGCGCCTTGTCGGGCTCGATGTCCTGCAGGGCGGACGAGAGGACCCATTCGCCAGCCTGGTTTTCTTCCACGGCCAGACGCCAGACGCGGGCGAGGAAGCGGGCCACGCCCTCGACCCCCGCCATGCTCCAGGGCTTGGTCTGCTCCAGCGGTCCCATGAACATCTCATAGCAGCGCAGGGCGTCCGCTCCGTATTCGGTGATGACGTCGTCCGGATTGACCACGTTCCCGCGGCTCTTGGACATCTTCTGCCCATCCTCACCGAGGATGATGCCTTGGTTGACCAGTCGCTGGAAGGGTTCCGGCGTGCTGACGTAGCCGAGATCGAAAAGCACCTTGTGCCAGAAACGGGCATAGAGCAGGTGCAACACCGCGTGCTCCGTACCGCCGACATACAGGTCGACGCCGCCGGGGCGCACTTTGGCGCCGGCCGGTTGCTCGACGGTGCCGGTCATCCAATAACGCTCGGCATCCACCCCGACGAAGCGGTTGTGGTTCACGGGGTCGCAATAGCGCAGGTAATACCAGCAGGAACCCGCCCACTGGGGCATGGTGTTGGTCTCGCGGGTCGCCTTGTCGGAGTAGCGGACCCATTGCGTGGCCTTGGCCAGCGGCGGCTCGCCGGTGCCGGTCGGCTTGAAGTCGTCCAGCGGTGGCGGGTTCACCGGCAGATGGGTGTCCGGCAACGCCCGGTGCTTGCCGTCCTCCCAGACGATCGGGAAGGGCTCGCCCCAGTAGCGTTGACGCGAGAACAGCCAGTCGCGCAGCTTGTAGTTGATCGTCTTCCGGGCGAGCCCGCGGCCGGTGAGCTGCCGCACGATCTCGACCTTGGCGTCCGCTGTGGACAGTCCATCCAACGGGCCGGAATGGATCGCATAACCCTCGCCGACAAAGACTTCCAGCGGCTCCGCCTGGCACGGGCTCGAGCCTCCGCCCAAGCCCAGCGTCGGCGTATCCGAAACGACCTCGCGGATGGGCAGCGCATACTTGCGGGCAAACTCCCAGTCGCGCTCATCGTGCGCTGGCACCGCCATGATCGCGCCGGTGCCGTAGCCCAGCAGCACGTAATCCGCGATCCAGATCGGGATGCGCTCGACGTTCACCGGGTTGATGGCAAAGGCGCCGGTCCACACACCAGTCTTTTCCTTGGAAAGCTCGGTGCGCTCCAAGTCGCTCTTGCGGGCGGTTTTCTCCTTGTATTCCTCCACGGCGCCCGCCTGCTCTTCCGTGACGATGCGTTCGACCAGCGGATGCTCCGGTGCCAGCACCATATAAGTGGCGCCGTACAGGGTATCCGGCCGGGTGGTGAAGACGGTGATCTTCTCTTCCGAACCCGCGACGGTAAATTGCACCTCGGCGCCTTCGCTGCGACCGATCCAATTGCGTTGCAGCAGCTTGATCGACTCCGGCCAGTCCAGCCCGTCGAGCTCATCGATGAGCCGCTGGGCATAGGTCGTGATGCGCAGCATCCACTGGCGCATGGGCCGGCGCTCGACCGGGTGGCCGCCGACCTCACTCTTGCCGTCGATGACTTCTTCGTTCGCCAATACCGTGCCCAAGGCCGGGCACCAATTCACCGGCGCCTCGCTCACATAAGCCAGGCGATGATGATCGATGATGGCCTCGCGCACTGCGCGGCGGCGCTCCGGCGGCAGGTCGCCGCTGTGGGCGCGCAGGCCGGCCAGGTAGTCGTCGTCCTTCCATTCGTCGGTGCGCTTCGGCTCATCGGCCAGCGCATCCTCGAGCAGCGAAATGGGGCGCGACTTCTGCAGGAAAGGATCGAAATAGCTGTGGTAGAGGCGCAGGAAGATCCACTGAGTCCAGCAATAGTAGCCAGGGTCGGTGGTGTTCACCTCGCGCTGCCAGTCGTAGGCAAAGCCAATCTTTTTCAGCTGCGTGCGGAAGCGCCCAACATTCTCCGCGGTCGTGACCGACGGATGCTGTCCCGTCTTGATCGCATACTGCTCCGCCGGCAGGCCAAAGGCGTCCCAGCCCATCGGGTGCAGCACATTGCAGCCACGCATCTTCTTGTAACGCCCGATGATATCCGTGGCAGTGTAGCCTTCCGGATGACCCACGTGCAGCCCCGCACCGCTGGGGTAAGGGAACATATCGAGCACGTAATACTTCGGCCGCGCGGGATCGAACCCGGGGTCCCCGGGATTGGGCGCGTGAAAGGTGCGCGCCGATTCCCAGCGTTCCTGCCACTTGGGCTCAATCTGATCGTAAGGATATGGACGGCGGCGCTCGGTGCTCATGACGGAAAAAGGGCTGAAACTCTGGCGGGGGTCGCCACAAGATGCAAGCAAGCGCAATATTGTTGTCCTCGTTCATGGTCCGTGGTCTCCGTCCGCTTGCCTTGCGGCGTCCCTCTTCGGCATGCTCAGCCATCATGCCTCGTCTCCTCATCGCCACGAAGAATGCCCACAAAACGGAAGAGATCCGCGCGATCCTCGGTGCCGATTGGGACGTGACCGATCTCAACGCGCATCCCGAAGTCCCCGCGCCCGAGGAGACGGGGGCGACCTTCGCGGAAAACGCAGCGATCAAAGCCATCGCCGGCTCGCAGCTCTTCCCGAGCTACGTGTTGAGTGATGATTCCGGCCTTGAGGTCGATGCCCTCGGCGGTGCACCGGGCGTGATCTCCGCGCGCTACGCCGGGCCAGAGGCGACCGACGCCGACAACCGCGCCAGGCTCCTCGGCGAACTCGCCGCCGATTCCGTGCGTGGCAAGGCGCGATCCGCGCGTTTCCGTTGCGTGATGTGCGTGGCCCGCGATGGCGCTGTGCTCGGCACTTTCGACGGCGCGGTCGAAGGGGTGATCATCAACCGGGAGCGCGGCGAAGGTGGATTCGGTTACGACTCGCTGTTTGTGCCTGCGGGATATTGCGAGACCTTCGGCCAGCTCTCCGCCGAGACCAAGAACAAGGAAAGCCATCGAGCGCGGGCACTGGCCAAGGCACGGGAGTTTCTGCAACGATTGAACGCCTGATCTATTGCCGCTGCTGCATTTAAGCGCAGAGGACCGAGGCGGAGGTGGGGAATAGTGGTAGCCGGTAATGGGCGAGCCGCCGAGAACGCAGAGGGCCGCAGAGGAAGAAAAGGATGAAGGCGGAAGGATGAAAAAGCGCGGAACCCGGCGGCGAGGAACCCGGCGGCGAATGTCGATCCCAAAAAAAACGCGTAGCGCACTTCACTTCACTCTTCCTCTGGGGCCGTCTGCGTTCTCGGCGTCCTCTGCTCCGAAAATAGATTGGAGGAAGAAAAAACCCGTCACGGAGGTTTACCAAGGATGAGGTGCATGGCGGCTTCTTGGTTATGGAAACGACCGGACTGGCCAGACCTCGCTTAAGGAGACAATCTGCTCCGCGTGCTCATGGCAACAATCTGTGGTTCGACTGCGAGGCCCGGGTCAGACTGCGTTGCAGGTTCTATCACACCACAGAGATTACGACCTCGGACCAGCCAGGACGTCCCGTAACAGCTTAACCCATTTTCATCCACTGTGCTGAACGAAGTTCATGTGGACTGCGTTAAAACGGGGGGCCGGTCTTAGCAGAGCGCCGCGTTGCTGCACCGAAGGTGCGCGTCGAAGAAATGCAACGCCTGCCGGACGGCGACCAGGCCCGCGCCGGCTGAAAGTAAATGCCGTTCGCCCGGGAGAAAGAGCGTCTGCACCGGCGTGTGTAATTTCTCGCAAAGGCTTTGCAGCTCGAGCGCATTGGTAAACGACACACGCTGATCCTCGCGGCCATGCACGATCAACATCGGCGGCAACCGCCGCACGCCCGCGGCCGTCTCCGCATCGACGCCACCCGCGAGTTCCACGATGGCTTTGACACGCTCGTCCCGCGCGGCCTGCGCCACGGCGAGGTAGCCGCCGAGCGAATAGCCAAACATGCCGATGTGCTCGGTATCGACATCCTCTCGAGACGAAAGGAAATCGATCGCGTCGTGAATCGTCTCCAGCCAGGCCGGCCCATTCGTCTTGATGAGTGTCTCGGTGGCGTACGTAGTTCCCGTCCGGTCGAAATACTCCACGAGGAAAGTGTCGAACCCTTGCGTCGCGACGGCGCGCCCCATGTGCGAGATGTAGCGGTTCCCGGCGTCCGCTCCGCCGGCACCACGCAAGACGAGCACCGCCGGCGAATACGCCCGCTGGCTACGCCATGCCTGGATGCCAATTCTTCGGCCGCCACTGGTAAAGGATAGCTCCTCCTCCTGGATGCGAGCAGAGTCTTTCATGTCCTGCATTCGCATGTCGACAAACCTCTGCGCGTCTCAAAGATGACGGCGCACCGCTCGACAAATAGGAGGAATGGGAAGAATAGGAGGTATAGGACTCCCATAACTCCCATCGCCCCCGCCGACGGCGAAGATCGCCGCCCGCCAATCATCCTCCGGCCAACGCTGCGCTTAAATCGTTTGCGGCCACATGCCCATTCCCTCCGCGCGTTGCCAGGGCCTCACGGACGGTTTGCAGCAGAGTGTCGCTGCCGTAGGGCTTGTTGAGCAGCGCCTGGATATTCATTTGCTCGAGCTCGGCGAGTTGCCGCTTTTCCGCCAGGCCCGTGGAGCCGACGATCGGGATGCCGGGCCTGATCTTGCGCAGCGCGTGGATGAGCGCCACGCCGCCCATGTAAGGCATCATGAGGTCGGTGATGACGAGATCGATGCGGCCCACATTTTGGGCGAACGTGGTGAGCGCCTCCGTGCCATCGGTCGCGACCAACACGGTGTAGCCACTGGCTTCGAGCGACAATTGCACCAGCCGGCGCACGTGTTCCTCGTCATCGACCACGAGCAGGCATTCGCCATTGCCGCGCGGCAATCCGTTGAGCGGTTGGCTGGCCCTGGCGTCCTCGCTTTCCTGGCCCATGGCAGGCAGGTGAATGCGGAACGTCGTCCCGAAGCCGGTTTGGCTGGAAACCCCGACGTGCCCGTGATGACTCTTGATGATGCCCAACACCGTGGAAAGGCCAAGGCCGGTTCCCTTGCCCAAGCCCTTCGTGGTGAAAAAGGGATCGAAGATGCGCTCGACGATTTCCGGGGGGATGCCGGTCCCCTCGTCCTGCACTTCCAGGATCACATTGGGCCCGGCCGTGGCGCCGGGCAGCATGCCCGCGTAGCTGCTGTCGACCATGGCATTTTTACCCCGGATACGCAGCTTGCCGCCGGTGGGCATGGCATCGCGCGCGTTCACGCAGAGATTGAGCATCACCTGGTGCAACTGCGTGGAGTCGCCGACCACCCGCCAGAGGTCCGGAGCGAGTTCCGTCTCGATGCGAATGTCTTTCGGGAAGGTCTGGCCGAGGATCTTGATGATTTCCTGGATGATCGACGCGAGCGATGTCGGACGGCGCACGCCGTCGAGCCCCCGGCCGAAAGTCAGCACCTGCTTGACGATTTCCGCGCCACGGGTGGCGCTGAGTTCGATGGTGGAAATCACGTTCTCGAAAGTTTCCTTTTCCAGGTTCCGGCGCAGCAGCGGCACGGACATCATGATCGGCGAGAGAATGTTGTTGAGATCGTGGGCCACGCCGCTGGCCAGGGTGCCGATGCTCTCCATCCGCTGGGCGCGCAAGAAACGCGCCTCGAGTTCGCGTTGCTCCGTCATGTCGGCGTGAATGAGGAACACCGACTTCGGTTTGCCCCTCTCGTCGCGCACCAGCGTCGCTCGCGAGTTCACGATCACTTTCTTGCCCTGGCGATCGGTCTGGATGATTTCTCCGTGCCACTCATCCTTGATCAGGAGTTCCGCGTTCCGCTGCTCGAGTTGGGCGGAATCGATGTCAATGAATTCGCGGAAATGATTTCCCAGCGTTTCGTCCGCGCTCCATCCGTAGAGATTCTCGGCGCCCTTGTTCCAGAAGGTGATGAGCCCGTCGTAATAGCCGTGCACAAAAATCGCATCGTGCGCGAGATTGAGCATTGCCGCCTGCTCGCGCATGCGTTCCTCCGACAGCTTCCGCGTAGAGATGTCACGAATCACCGCCACCACATACGGCTTTTCCAACTGGACCAATTTCCCATTGAACTCGATCGGGTAGGCAGTGCCATCCTTGCAATAGTGGCGCGCTTCGCCGGTCACCGCCTCGCCGGCTTGCATCTGCTCCATGTACCGGCTCCACACTGACGGTGGGATATCCGGGTTGATATCGAAGACCCTCATCTTGAGATATTCCTCGCGGGTGAAACCGGACTCCGCCGGCCCTTTGGCGCTCACGTCCAAAAAGCGCCCGGACTCCGGGTCGATGACTTCGAAAGTATCGTTGGAGGCGTCGACCAGCTTGCGGAACAACTGGAGATCGAATTGCGCCTGGCGGCGCTCGGTGACGTCCTCCGAAATGCCGGCCACGCGGTAGACATTGCCATCCGCATCGCGCACGGGGAATGCACGGTCGCTGATCCAGCGCACCGCGCCATCGGGGCGAACGATGCGATATTCTTCCTGGTAGCTCCCGTCCACCTGGCGGGTCAGCGCGGCCGCCAGCACGCGCTCGCGATCCTCCGGATGGATCGCTTCCAGCCACTGCTTCGGCGAGGCGTACAAGCTTTCACAGGTGTGACCCCAGATTTTTTCATACGCGTCACTGACGAAAAGCATTTCAGTCTTTTCGACATTGGTCATCCAAAAGACCTGTTCGATGTTTTGCACTACCTCGCGAAACCGTTCCTCGCTCTCGCGCAATTGCGCCACGGTTTTGAGCTGCTCATGGCGCAATCGCCTTTGGGAAATGGCTTGGGTCACGGCGGACTCGAGCCGGCTCAGACACCCCTTCAGCAGGTAATCCGTCGCGCCGCGGCGCATTGCTTCCACGGCCATTTCTTCGCCGATGGAGCCGGAGATGATGATGAAGGGCACATCGATCTCGGCGAGTTGCTTGAGCTCGAGCGCGCGCATGCCGCCGAATCCCGGCATCTCGTAGTCGGAAATAATCAAGTCCAGCGAAGGACTTAGCCAACGAAGAAAGTCCTCTTCCTTGGAGACAACGTGATACTCAAACTCGAACCCCGCACCGCGCAGGGCCCAGATGAGCAGATCGGCATCGTCGGGATTGTCTTCGGCAATGAGTAAGTTCAGGGGGCTGGCCATGTCATGTTATGGAGCAAGTCATAGGCCTAATCAGTGGACAACTTACGTATAAACCCCCTGTGATTTACCAATAAGAACGCGTCATTAAAATCGCTACATGCGCTCGAAGTGAACTTTTACGGGAGCTACCCCGCCATGAAGGAATTGGGCGGTTACAATGATAAGTTCACCACTCATATCGCGGGAGCTGATACTATCTTTATGGTGACGGGGAGTTATCCAAGCTAGATCGGAAAGCCGGTCGAACTTTGCTCCTTACTCTGGAGAGGCATAGGGTCTGCCCTGCCCCGCCGCCAACTCGCGGTGTGCCTCCGTCGGGCGTGTGATGTGCTATCCTAACACCACGTGACGCATTTGCCGTGGTATCCCGATAACATCGACAACTCCCTTGCCTGGATCTTCGGGATTGTCTTCATGCTCGTCGTGATGGGGATTATCAGCTTCTGGCCGGCATCGCGTGGGCACTGGTCGGCGGTGCTGCTCGCGGCGCCCTCGGTCGTGCTCGGCGGCCTGCTCATCTGGAACATTGTCGCTCCCATCCGGCCGGATTCGCCGATGCCGGATTTGTGGTTCCTCTTCCCCGCACCGCTCGCCGTCGGGCTGGCTTCCATTTTGTTTTGGATGGCCGCGCGGCATTCCAGGCGGGAAGCACAAGAGTCGAGCGACGAAGAGCCATCGTAAATTCGCGCACGCCGCGGTGACGATTGAATTCCTCGTTCCGCACACGTTCCCGATTTGCCGCGCGCGGAAATTCATGCGACAAAGTCCGCCCCACTCCATGGATTTGCCGGAATTTTTGATACAGCTTGGTGAGAATGGCTTAGCCGTCGTCAGTGATCAGGAAACGATCGGCGGGGCAGTCGAGGAAATCGTCCGGGGTTGGGATGCCGTGCAGCGCCAGAACCTGCCAGGCACCGCCCCGGATCTGGTCCCCGCAGCCGCAACTTGGGCCGCCATACGCTTGTATCGCGGATGCCAGGCACTCGTCTGCCGGGAGATTCCGCCCGCAGAGATGGCCGCCTTTCTCCGTGAGCCGTGCCCCTGTCCGGAATCTCCGGCGGTCGACTACTCGGTCGATCTCGTTTTCCGTTTTCTGCCCGACCTCCTGGCAATCGCCCGGCGCGTCTCGACAGACGATCCGCTCGTTACGGAACTGCTCGCACTGGCCCGGGCGTGGCCGCTTTCTTCCGTGGGCATGGAGGGCGTAGGCACGGTGAATGCCGCCCGTCTGCTCCGCGACCCTTGCCTGCGCCAGCTTTATATCGACCGGATCCTGCTCAGCGGTGACACCGCGCGACTGAACGACGATGCCGTCCGCGCGGCGGCGAAAGCCGCTCTGGGCGCCTATCCCGAGCTGGCTCCGGAAATCGCCACCGCCTTGCAAACCACTCCATGAGCACCTCTGTCGAACATCCCTCCGCCCTCGAGATAGCCCGCCGGCTCCACGCCGAAGTGCTCGACCCCATGAAGCAAAGCTTCGTGGGTAAAGACGAAATCGTCGACCTGCTCGGGCTCTGCCTCGTGGGGCGGCGAAAACCTGTTCCTGCTCGGCCCTCCCGGCACGGCGAAAAGCGCGCTGGGTTCACGAACTTCGCCGAGCGCATGGGCGGCCACAGCTTTCGACTATCTGCTCACCCGCTTTCACCGAGGCGAATGAACTCTTTGGCCCATTCGATATCCGCAAGCTGCGCGAGGGCGAGCTGGTCACCAACACCGAAGGCATGCTGGCCGAAAGCGTCACTCGTCTTTCTCGATGAGCTGCTCAATGCCAATAGCGCGATCCTCAACAGCCTGTTGCTCGCGCTGAATGAACGGCTCTTTCGCCGCGGCAAGGAGTCACGGCGGATGCGCGCGCTGATGTTCGTCGGCGCAAGCAATCATCTCCCCGAAGACGAAGCGCTGAAGGCGCTCTTCGACCGCTTCCTGCTCCGCGTGCGCTCGAACAACGTCGCTCCCGAACAGCTCATTGCCGTGCTCGACGCGGGTTGGAAACAGCAACGAGCCGAACATTTGCCGCCCGCCACCTTGCACTTCGACGATGTGGAAGCGTTGCAAAAGCTGCTCCCGCTCGTCGATCTCACCGCGGTGCGCGGGCCCTACGCGGAACTCGTGCAGCGCATTCGTCACGCGGGCATCGTCTTGTCCGACCGGCGCGCGGTAAAATTGCAACGGCTCATCGCCGCCAGCGCACTGCTCTGCACGCGCATGGCCGCACGTCTCTCGGACCTGTGGGTGCTCAAGCACATCTGGGATACCGAGGAGCAGTGCGAAGTCCTGCAATCGCTCGTCAACACGGCGCTCGGACAGGAAGCGGCGGCGGGGGGCGATCACCCACGCTCCCGCGCCGGCGAGGAAGCCGATGCCGAACACCTGGCGCGCGATCTTGAGGCCATCGCCGCGCAATTACCGAAAGCCGATGCCACTGAGCTCGCTTATCTGCGCGACCGGCTGGGCATTCTCGATGGCCGTTGCCAATGGGTGGCCGACCAGCAGCAGCGAGAATTCCTGGCGCAGAAAGTCGCGGAACTGTGGACTCAGTTCAAACGCTGAAATCATGAGCACCGCAGCGAATTGGGTGGCTTGTATCGACGCAGCCGGGGCGGAGGGTCTGGCGGCGTTGCGTCTGCTTCCCGGCCTGGAGGTCGCGCCGCTGGCCGACACCGTCTGGCTCCGTGGTCCGTCGTGGAACGATCCCCTGGCCCTCGCCCTGCAAAAAATTTCCGGTCTGCACCGCTTTGCCGTGCAAGCGGACGGGCAATTGATCGCCGAAGGGCACCGCGTGCCGAAAGGCCGGCTCACCGCCACGCAATGGCGTCCGCTGCGCGAGTGGCTGCCGGTCACGCTGCCGCAGGCGCTCGGCGCGACTCAGCCGGACGAACCCGCTCCGCTCCGTCTCATGCGCTCGGCGATCGAGTTGCCCGCGAATGCGTTGCTCACGAATATCGCCTCGTGGCTCGCCTGGGCAGAGGAAGTCTCGGCTGTGCGTTTGCGCCCACTCCGTTTTGCCGCCGCGCGCGATGGGCGCGTGTGGATCGAGGGCACACCCTCGCCGGCCATTGCCGGACAACGTTTTCATTTGCAGGAAGGCGTGGCCGTTCCCTGCGGCTTTGCCTGCGAACCGGCGCTCGAACCGCGAGTGCTCCGCCGCTGGCTGGCGCTCGGCATGGGCGACACTGCTTTCGCTCACGCCGACGGATCATGGGAAATTTTGCGGGAGGAACAATTCGTCCCCGCGCTGCGCAGCGCGGTGCGTTGGACGGCGGAGGCGCTCGGCCATGGATGACCCGCACAAATCGGCAATCATCTATCTCGCATCCAGCCGCCAATCGGCGTGGCATTGGACCGACGATGGCGATGTGCTCGCCTGGAAGGACGGCACCACCATCGCCTTCCGGCAGGAGATCATCCAGATCCTCGAGTGGTTGATCCCACACGAGTGGCCCCCTTTTGACGCGCTCGTCCTTCTGCTCGCGGCGTTTCGCGGCAAGGTCCGACTGCCAGACTCCGGATCATTTGCGAGAAGCTGGGCTCCGACCCGCAAGGAAGGCGAGTTGGATGATGGCAAGCAACTGACGTTTCAGACTGCTCATGAACAGTTCCGGCAGATGCAGGCCTCGGTCGAAAATGACTTGAGCGCCGTTTCCCAGCTCCCGGCGGATTTGCGCGCCTCGTGGAAGGCCAAGGCGACGGTGGCCGAGATGCTTTTTGGCCAAAAAACTGCGGGACGCGGAAAGTATCCACCCGCAGGCAGTGGAAAATCCCCGGAATGCTACCACTCCCTGCTCGAGATCGTCCGATCCGGTGTGCTGACGGACACGATGTTGAATAATGCGATCGCGCCGACGCACTACATCGACTGGTCGTGGCAGATTATGCACGAAGGCTTTGGCCGGATGGATTTGGAGACGCTGGAACTGCGCCTTCGCACCGGCCTCGACGAAGTGCCCCATCCAGCTCCAGTGCCTATCCCCCCGGCGACTCGAGTCCGGCAGGTAATTGAGGAATTGCAGGCCGATGCCGAGCACTCCGGGTTCGCGCGATTGGTGCGCGATTTCATGGCGGCGATCCAGTTGCCCCGCCGGCTCTCGGAACAGGACGAAATGCCGATCGGCGGTTTTGCGGATATCACTAATCGGGGCAACCCCGACCGTCTCCTGTTGAGTGAGCTCGCCCACGACGATCTCACCCTCGCGGTGCGGATCGCGGTGAATGAAGCGCTCTATCTGCGTCGCGAACCTCCGGCCAAAGAGCCGCCCAGCACGCTCGCCATTCTGCTCGATTCCGGCGTGCGGCTGTGGGGAACGCCGCGCGTGCTGGCCACGGCGGTGGCCCTCGCCCTGGTGGCGAAGAGTTCCGTTCACGAGAAGTGTACAATTTTTCGCGCCAGCGGCCATGAGATCGCGGCGGTCGACCTGCTCAGCAGGGAAGGGGTGATCGCCCATCTCGGGAAGCTGGAACCCCATGCGCATCCCGGACTGGCGCTGACTGCCTTTCACACGCGTCTCCAGCAGGAAGAGCGCCCCGAGGGCGTGCTCATCACGCATCGAGAAGTTTGGGAAGATCCCGACTTTCAGAGCGAACTCGCGAGGGCCCATTTCGACGCGCTCTACGTTGCGCTCGTAGAACGCGACGGCCATTTCGCTTTACTCCGCCATCCCCACGGCGGGTCGCCGCTGTGCGCAGCCCAAGTGGATATCGAAGCTTTGTTTCCACCGGCGGCGGAAGCCGGGAAGCGGCCGATGCTGGTTGACCGCACGGCCAATCCCGAATTGCTGTTGATCCTGTCACGAAAGCCTTTTCCCCTGCTCATACCGGTGCTCGGCACGGTTCAGAAATCCATTCGGCGGCGAAACGGCGGCGGCGCGTGTGTGATGAAAGATCGGCGGCTGCTCGTTTGGGATCCTGCTGTCCGAACCCCGAGTTGGTCCCTACGCGGCGCGCGCACCGTCACCACCGAGCTGCCGCTCGGCCGCGCCGTATGGCTGGGAGAGCTTCCCGACGGCTCACTGTGCGTTGCGAAGACCATCAACGGCCTCCGGCACCTCACCTGCCGGGTCTTCTCCCTGGAAGGCGCACTCCTGCACAGCCACGACTGGGAACTGACCCAGCCCGCCCTTCGGGTCGACATTCGCAGCGATGTCATCTTCGTCGTGTGCACCGATCGCGCCCAGGTCCACGACCTGAAAACAGGCGCGATGTTGAGCCTGGCGTTTCTCTCTCCCGGAAATTCTCACGGCCGGTACTTTCTCAACCATCGAGGCGTGTGGTGCGTGCTGAGTTGGAATGGACAGCAATTGAACCTGGATCCGATCGTGTTCCTGAACGAACTGCCAGGAGGAAAGATTCTGCAGGTCTTTCACAACGAGGATTCCGTGATGCCATGGGCCGTGTTGAGCAATGGCAAAGTCTATAACGGAAGCGGCACTCCCATCATGCAGCTGGGCGAGTTGCGGGTCGTCCTGCGCGTCGCCGACGATGGCCGTCGTTTGCTCGTGCTCCTTGCGGACGGCAAGAAAATGTTCGTCGATTTACCCAGCCGCAAAAAATGGCCGGCGCCGCACCCGATTTCGGATAAATTTTGGTTTTCGCCATCATCGCCACTGGCCCTCGCGGTGCGCCGTCGTATTCATCGTCTGGGTTTCACCGGCCAGGGAAAAATCTGCCTGGGGCTGTCGGCGGACAGGTGGTGCTGGCTGGGTTTTGCCCAAGGGAGCGAATCGACAGAATCGGCGATCGTTCTCCATTCGGTTCCCACCGAGCCGCCAAAAGATGTGCAGGATTTCGTACCGGTCCAGACATCCTCGCGGCTGGGTTATTCGTTGAAAATGGCACGGTGGCAGGATGGCCGTCGCGCCTGGATCGATAGCTGCGGGCTGCTGCATCTTCGTTGTGCCAATCCCAAATTACCGGAGCTGACTCTTTGCCTGGGCAACGAACGGCTCGCCGCATGGACAGGGACCGATCTTGCTTGGGGCGATCGGTTCTTCATCGGCGATAATTTTGATGCTCCTGCGGAAGAAATTTGGGCAATTCTCAAGGCCTTCGCCGCCCCCGCACCATGACCCCGCGCGTCCTTCACCTTCGACGCTGCGATTGCGCACAGCGGGAAACGGCCGCGTGGTTCCTGTCCGGCGGCAAGCCGGCGGATTGGCTCGCAGAGCTCAGTCGCTGGCGGATCCCGCTGGAAGGCATGCGCTGCTACATCGTGCCTCGCGAGGCCGGCGATTATCAGCCCAGCGGTCTGCTGGTCGTTCCACCAAAAAGCGCAGCTCAGCCGAAGGACGTACGGGCGATGGCCCTCGGCACGATCGCCGAAAAACTGTTTCTGCCAGTGGAGGCCGAGCTTTTTCCTCCGGTGGCCGCGACGGAGATCGCCACGCTGTGCCGCGCCGCAGTGACGCTGTTTCATCCCGCCATCGGCGTCGTGGAGTTTGATCCCGCAGAGGCCTGCGGCGTCTGGCAACTGCTGGCGTCGGCGGAAGTCGCGTCCTCGGATTGGAATGCCGCGCGGGCCGGTGCGGAGCTGAACTCGCACATCGCCGCAGTAGTGCGGCACACCTTGCCGCAGATCGAAGACATCTTCGGTGACGCGCAAAAGGAGATCGGCTCGGATCCGATCAAGAATCTCCCGCCGCGACCGGACGAGCCCTCTGCCGGGATGTCCGGAAAAATGGGCCGGGCCATGCGCGGGCTGGGCGCCGGCGCGGTGCAAAAGTTTTTCTCGATGCTGCCGTCCGGCGGACCGAAGAACAACTGGATCAACCAGGTGCTCGACTGGGCAAGCGCCAAGCTCAGCGGGCTGACCCAGGAGATGGAAGACCTGCGCCACAGCGAGCTGCTGCGGCTCATGAAAATGCTGGAAAATGATCCGGACCGCGGCTTGCGCCACGCCTTGCCGTTGGGCGGCTCACCCGGACGCGGTCGAACTCCACCCGGCACACGCCTCGGTACGCGCAACGTCAATTTCAACCTCGGGAATATCGGCGGCGGCCGGGCGAGTGATCCATGGGACGTACCGTGGGCCTTGCGCCAGAAGTTGACCAAGCGCTATCGGGAGCTGGCTTTGCACGAGCAGCAACTTGGGAGGTTCAAGCGCGCGGCCTACATTTATGCGGAGTTGCTGGGCGATCTTGCCGCGGCCGCAGCCGTGTTGAAGGAAGGGCGGCTGTTTGCCGAGGCAGCGATTCTCTATCGAGATCATCTTCGCCAGCCGATGGTGGCGGCGGAATGTTTCGTCGCGGGCGGGCTCTTTACGGAAGCGGTGGCGATTTACGAGAAGGAAGGGAAATGGATCGAGCTGGGCGATCTGCAGCGGCGACTGGAGAATGAAGAGGCGGCGGCGGTCGCCTATCGACGGGCGGTCGAGGTGAAGGTGGCGGCGGTCGATTTCGTCGGCGCGGCGGAATTGCTCGAGCAACGACTGCGCGTACCTGACGAAGCGATTGCCCTGCTGCGCCGTGGCTGGCTAGGTGGACCACAGGCCGCGCAATGCCTCGGCGCGGAGTTTACCCTCCTGGGCCGGCTGGCCCGGCATGAAGCGACGAGCCAGCGGCTTGCCGAGCTGCGAAAAGAGACGACTCCAGTGGCCAAGAGCATTCCGCTTGGCGAGGTGCTCGAAAAGTTGCGCGAGTCGTATCCCGACCTCACCGTGCGCGTCGTTGCCACCGACCTGGCGCGCGTAAAGCTCAGCGAGCGACTCGCCGGCGATGACTTGGAGCACATCCGCCGCGGAGTTCAGATCATCGCCCGGCTCGCCCCGGAAGATCGGCTGCTGGCCCGGGATGCTAGCCGCTTCCTCGCCGATCGTACCACGGCACTCCAAAAGGTTCTGGCTTTGCCGCCACCCCCGCCGCCGCCGCGTAAGGCGGGCTCCGGTCGCCTCGGCAAGCCAAACCTTCTCGGCTCCATTCCGCTGCCCAGCGGTCTGCAGTGGCTTGCCGTCCGGCGGGTGGGGTCGCGATTCGTGGTCCTGGCGAACAAGCAAAACCAGATGGTCTTGCTACGGGGCAATTGGCAGGGACAGTTTCAGAACGCCGCCTCCTGGACCTGTGGCCCAAAAGGGGCTCGGACCTTGTTGACCCTCACCGCCGATGAGGCGCGAAGCCAGCCCGACTTTCTCGTCCCGATTCCGCTGCCAACGGATCGAAACGTCCAAGTCATTCCCACGACCGATACGAACCCGGCACAATTACGCGTCGGCGTTCCGAGTTGGGTAGCGAACGATGCGTTCACCCTGAGCATTAGCGGAACCCAATGGTGGGTGCTGCGCATCTCGGATGGACATCTGTTGTTGGAGGAGCGCGCGATGGACGGACGTCTCATCGGCTCCTTCGATGTCTCGTTGGTGCTTCAACTACCCGTTCGAACTTCTTCAGAGGTCATCCTCTTCGCCCTGCGAGGACATGTCTGGATTGCCTGCGGGCCCTTTCTGCTTCTGTTCAAAAATGGGAAGACCGAACGGCGCTGGGAGCTTGAGTCCCCAATTTTGGGCTTCGACGCCTCCGCGCCGTTTCTGCCTTGCGCGGTGGTCGCACGCTGCGAACAAGGCGTCGCGATTTTCTGGCTCGATGCATTGTCGGATGACGTGGAGATGCTGGCCTCACACCTGGCCCGGCCGCGGGCGGTTTTTCTCGGCAACGGCACGCTCGTGCTCCTCGCCGGGACGAGCGATGGCCGCGGATGCGAAGGCGTCGTCGTGGACATCGACCACCGGGGCATTCACAGCGAGGAGAAGTTTTACAAAAACGGCCATCCGCCGATCGCCTTGATTGGCACCGATCGCCCGGACGACTTCGCCGTTTTCGACGGCAGCAATTCCGCCGAAGTCTGGCGGGTAACGACGAAGTAGTCCGCAGAAATACCGCCCTCGTAGCGGCTGCTCCTCCAATAGGAGAAATAGGAAGGAGAGGAACAATAGGACGGATCGAAGTCTTATTCCTCTATTTCCTATTCTTCCTATCCCTCCTGTCCGCGCGGGCGCTCACCGCCTACGATTTCTTCGCCGGCGTTGCCAGGGCGGCGGCCTTGGCGCCTCCACCCTTGATCGTCTCGTAATCGGCGCGGCGTTTGTCAGCTTCGGCCTTGGCGGCTTCCACTTCCTTGGCGGCAATCGCGGCGGCTTTTTCGGCCTCCGTCTTCTGCGTTTCCGCGTCCTTGATGATCTGCGGCATGTCCTTCTGCAAACGCGCGGCGAGCTGGGTCGCGGCCTCGACGTTTTTCTTGGCCTGGGCGATCGCCTTCTCGGCTTCCGCCGCGGCCTTGATGAGCGGCTTCAAGCCACGCTTGGCTTCGTCGAAAGCAGCGCGGGCCTTGTCGGATTCCGCCTGCGCGGCTTTCACTTCCGGGGCCTCCATGTTCTTCGCGCTCGCGGCGGTCAATGCCCGTTTGCGTGTTCGTGATCTCCGCTTTTTTCGCCTGATATTTGGTATTCGCGGCGAGATATTCGGGGCTGCCCTGCGAGTGCGAATTGCGTTCTTCGCGCAGCTTCGCCGCCTCGGCATTCAGACCTTCCATCTTCTTGGTGAGATTCGTGACATCGCCCATGGTCGGCGCGTTATCCGCGACGGTCTGGGCGTTCTTGTCCTTTTCCTTGGCCAGATCTTCCGCCGCGGCGACGGTTTTCTTGGCGGCTTCGACGGCCTCGCGAGCCTTGGCAAAAGCGTCTTCCTTCTCCTTCGCTTTGGCCGGGGCGTCCGCAATGGTCTTCTGCGCATTCGCGAGATCGTTCCTGGCGTTCTCGATCGCCTGCGGGGCATCCTTCGCGGTTTGCATGAGCTGCTCGTACTGGGCCTGCTTGGCGAGCAACGCGTCGTGAGCGTCGTGGGCGCTCTGCAGAACCTGCGCGACTTTCCAACGGTCCGCATTGGCCTTGTCCGCAATGATCTGCGCTTTGGTGTCCTCGATCGAAGCCTTGATCTTCGTGACATCCTGCTCGGCAGCGGTCACGGCGGCAACAGGGGCCGGCGGTTTCTGCGCGGTGGCCAACTGCGTGTTGGCCTGCTGCAACACTTTCTCCGCCGCAGCGATGGCTGCCGGGGTGGACGCACGCAGCTTCGTCAATTCGGCTTCGGCCTTGGTGACTTCGTCTTTACGCGCGGTCAGTTGCTTCTCCGCTTCCGTCTGGGCGGTCGTCTTGTTGGTGACTTCCTGCCTGGCGGTATCGATCTCCGCGCCGGGCGTGTTGATCGCGGCCTGCTTGTCAGCGAGCGTTTTCTGCGCGGCTTCGACCGCCGTCCTGGCATCGGCCACAGTCTTTTGCGATGCGGCGATCTGCGTCTTCAATTCCGTGAGATGCTTCTCCGCGGAAGGCACGGCGGACTTGTGCGCTTCGACAATTTTCTGCGCTTCGTCCTTGTGCTTCTGCGCGGCAGCGAGCGCCGCCTTGTAAGCGTTGTCCGCATTCGTCTTCTCGGTCTGCAGTTTGGCTTCGGCGGCAGTGAGTTGGTCCTGCAACTTGGGCAGGGCGATCTGCGCATCGGCCAGGTCCTTCGCCGTGGCGGTGGCGCGTTCGGCGAGCGTTGGCGGGTTGGCGCTCAGCGTGCCAGCGACGTCGCCATCCATTTTTACAACCTGGATCTTGCCGGTCCAATCGCCGACGATCATGCGATCGTTTTCCAACCCGGCGCGCAGGGCGATATCGTCCGCCGGCTTCGTCTCGCCGAGCTTCTTGCCGGTCTGATCCCACACGCGGGCAATCTTGTCACGGCCGCAGGAGATGAGCTTGCCGTCGGGAGTGAAGTCCACCCATTCCACACCACCAGCGTGGGCGGTCCAAGACTTGATCTCCTTGCCTTCCTTCGCATCCCACAACGTGACTTTGCCGTCTTCGCCGCACGAGGCGAGGACGCCGGGCATGAAGGCGAGGCCGGTGACCATGCCTTTGTGGCCGGGCAGGGTATTGAATTCCTTCCACGTGCCGCTTTCCCAAATCTGGATGCCGCCGGCGCGGTCGGCGCTGGCGAGATATTTGCCATCCGCGGAGAACGCGATCGCTGTCACCCAGTCGGTGTGTTTCTTGATCGACTGGACGAGTTTGCCATCCTTGGTGGAGTAAATCTTGAGCAGCTTGAGCGGTCCGCCGAGGGCGACGAATTGCTGATCGGGGCTGAGGTCCGCGGCGAGCGCCTGGTCGAATTCATTGCCGATGGTGGCGATGCGTTCACCGGTCTTGAGATCCCAGAGCGCGACTTTGCCCGACTTGCCACCCATGCCACCACCGGCCATGAGCACCTGGCCGTTGCGGCTGAAATGGAGGACATCGAGGAACCCTTCCGGGAACGGCAGCACGCCGAGCGGCTGGAGCGTGTCGGTGTTGTAAAGCAGCACCTGCTTCTGGCCGCCGATGGCCACGACCGGCGCCCACGGGTTGACCGCCATGGCGACGATCGCGTTGGTGTGCGTCGTGCGGACATACGGCTCGAGCGGCAGGTCGCCCGGCATGGGCGGCGGGCCGTCGGGACGCGTCAACGACACGGCGGCGACGGTCACTTTGTTGGCCGAGACCGCGACCGCTTTGCCGCTGGCGTTCTCGAGCAACTGGCCGGCGATCCATTTTTCAAAGATCGCGATGTCGGCGTCCGAGAGCTTGTCCCCCTTCGGCGGCATCTTCGGATCGTCGGTCTGCTTGATGCACTTCACGAGCAGGCTCGAGGCCGGATTGCCGGATTCGAGCACCTTGCCGTTTTCACTGCCTTGCAACGCGGCCTGATAAGTCGAAAGGTCGAGGCCGGCCTTCTTCTTGTCAGGGTTGTGGCAGTTGAGGCAGGAGTTGCGGAGGATGGGCATGATCTGCTCATCGTAGGTGACCTTGTCCGCTCCCTGCGCGGTCAGCGCAACCGCAATCGTGGCACTAAGAACAGCGAGTTTCTTCACGGCAAATCAATGGTTGAACATGAACTCCTTGGCGTTAAGCAACGCCCAGAAGATGTCGTGGTAAGCCTGGGGCTGGGTCTCGGTGACGCCCCAGTATTTTTCGAGTTTCACCAGTTCGTTTTCGGTCGGGAATCGGCCGAAGCAACGGAGATACAGCTCGGAGGCGATTTCGCGCGGGGTGCGGTTCGAGTCCATGAGCTTCTTCACCACACCGCCTTGCGTGATCTTGTCTTCAATGGTGGTGCCATTGAGGAGATGCAGCGCCTGGCTGAGCGTGGGGCCGACTTCTTCGCGGCTGCACACGGTCTGGCGATCCTTGCGGCCGAAGGTGGTGAGGAAATAGTTCGTCGTGTTGCCATCGGCGATCTGCACGGAACGGCCGCCGAGCGGCACGCCACGGAACTTTTCCTTGTCCTGCGTGTCGGTCACCTCGGTGATGGCGTCGAGGAGCACCTCGGCGCGCATGCGGCGGATGGTCGCCTTGGCGAAGTTGCGATCGTCGAGCGCGTTGGTCTCGTTCGCGCGTGAGGCCGTCTGATAAGCGCGCGAATTGCAGATGTCGCGGACGATTTTCCGCAGGTCGTAATTATCCGCGATGATCTTCTTGGCCAGCGCTTCGAGCAGTTCGGGATTCGAGGCGGGATTGGAGATGCGCACATCATCCACCGGCTCGACGATGCCACGGCCCATGTACTGCGCCCACACGAGGTTGGCAATGTGCTGCGGGAAGTAGGGATTATCGGGCGAGGCGACCCAATCGGCGAGGACCTGGCGACGATCCTTGCCGGTGCAATCCGGCGCGTCGCCACCGAGGAACTTCGGCGGAACCACGTGGTTGTCCACGATGCTGCGCGATTCGCCGCCACCGCTGTTGAAGATGATCTTCTCGCGCGGATCTTCACCCGGCTTGCGGCCGATCTGCGTGAAGAAGGCGACGAAGCCGCGATAGTCTTCCGTCGTCCAGCGATCGAACGGATGGTTATGGCACTGCGAGCACTGGATGCGAATGCCGAGGAAAGCCTGCGCGGTGTTTTCCGCGAGCTTCAGCGGATCGGTCTCGAGCTGGTAGTAATTCGCCGCGGGATTCTCGAAGTTCGAACCGCTCGCGCTGATCAGCTGGCGGGCGATTTCGTTCATCGGCACGTTCTTTTCGAACTTGTTGCGCAGCCAGGTGTAGTAGAGCTCCGTGGCCTTCGGGCTGCCCTGGTTGTTGTTGCCAGAGCGGACCTGCAGGAGGTCGCTGAACTTGAGCGACCAGAGGTCGACGAATTCGCTGCGGCCGAGCAGTTCGTCGATCTTCTTCGCCCGCTTCTGCGAATCCTGGTCGGAGGTGAACTTGGTCACTTCCTCGCTGGTCGGCAGCGTGCCCGTGATGTCGATATAGGCACGGCGGAGGAAGGTCTCGTCGTTGCAGATCTCGCTGGGCGTGATGCGCAGGTTCTGGAGTTTTTCGTCGACGAGCTTGTCGACGAAATTGCGCTCCTCGACCTGCGGCCATTGGTATTTCAGGCCCTTCGGGATGACGATGACCTGCGTGCCGACGGTGAAGGTGGCGTAACGGGCCATGACGAATGCTTCGCCACGCTGGCCGGTGGTGATGAGGCCGTCCTTGCTGATCTTCGCGGAGCCTTCGTTGCTCGTCAGGAAGAGCGCGAGATTGGTGACATCGCGGTCTGTGCCATCGGAGTAGTGAACGCGCGCCGTGATCTGGAAGTTCTGGCCGGGGCTTTCGAGGACGAGCTTCTTCGGCAGGAGCTCGAGGCTGACCGGCTTGGCGATATCCGCCGGATCATTGGGCGCGCCGGCGGAGAGCCAGCGAATGAAGGTCTTGGCCATTTCGCTGTCCTTCTCGAACAACTTGCCGCCGGTGTGCGGTGCGGCGCCCGTGGCCTTGGTCACGAGCATCGATTCCTCGGGAATGGCGAGGTTGATGCGGCGGCCGGAAAGCTCGTGGGTAAGACGATAGTGGTCGCCCTCGGGATCGAAGCCCCAGAGCGAGAGGCGGAAGCCGTCCTGCCCGCGGGCGGCGCCGTGGCAGTGATTGCACTCGGCCTTCATGAAGACGGGCATGACGTCGAGGCGGAAGCTGACCGCCTGATCGGTCTTCGCTTCCGCGACTTTGACGGGCACGTCGATCTCGTGGCCTTGATACTCCACCTTGAGCGTCGTCTGGCCATCGGCCACCGGATACACGACGCCCTTCTCAACGCGGGCCTTGCCCGGGTCGACGAGGGTGAACTTCGCCTCGGCGGTGACGTTGCGATTCACGCCATTCGCCTCGGTGGTGCGGACGACGAGCGACTGCTTGTCGCGCAGGAATTTCAGGTTCACATCGGCCGGAAAGACCTCGACAGTAGCGGCGCCGGACTCAGCGGCGACGTGCAACAACCCGCCGGTGGCAAACAGGCAGGTCGAGAGGAGCAGCGTGGTGATTTTCGAGGAGCGCATAGGAAAATGGACTCTGGGTTACTTCTTGGCTGTTTCGTTGGGGGTGGCCGCGGCGTCGTTCTTCGCGACGCTGGCCTTGTCGACGCGCAGGATGCCACCTTGAGCAAAGGTCGACGTCATGGGCTCGCCATCTTTCTGCAGGGTGAATGAGCAGAAGACTTGTTTGTGCTGTCCGGCCGGCGTGGTCTTGTCGGCCTTGACAGTGAACTTCGCCTGCTTGTCGTCCTTGGTGATTTCCACGTCTTCCGCGGTGCAGTTTGGTGGAAGGCCGAGAAGCTGGAGCTTGGCCTTGCCATCGAAGGGGGTCTTTTGGTCGAGATCCACCGTCATGGTGGTGGTGTCCCCCTGGTCCACATAGGTGCGGGCCAGCTTGCCAGCGACGAACGGGGCGGCGACTTCGACGTCGATGAGCTGCGTGCTGAACCAGACCGGGCCCTTGCCGAAGTCGGCATTGCCCACGACACAGATCTGCCACTTCTGCAGGGCGGCGTTGGGGTTGGCGCTGATGGTCACCGTACCTTCGTTTTCGCCTTCCTTGATCTGCTGCAAACCGGCGCTGCCGATGCCCGGCGGTGCGTAGAGAAGAGTGATGGTGATCGGTCCCTTGAAATCGCCTTTCCGCTCGGCCTTGATCTTCAAATTCATGGAACCGCTTTGAAGCAGCGGCACCTTGGGCTGCTCGACGCTGATCTTTACCGGAATCTCATCGATCACCGCGGCGGGCAGCGAGTGCAGATGGCGCACATAGAAAGGCCGCTGGTTGTTGTATTCCATGATGTCCACCATGTGATCCACTTCGCTGGTCACCTTCGCGTCCTTCGGCGGGTCGACCAGCTTGGCCTGCATGTCGAAATCATGGGCCGAGATGGCAGCGTCCGGCGCGGCTTCAAACACCATCGGGACGGTATCCACGCTCTTGTCCACATGCGGTGCGCTGGCGGTGATGCCTGCCGGCAGATCCACCGGATTGAGCACCACTTCGCCGCTGGCATCGAAGCGCTTGATGCGGACGAGTGAGGCGTAGCGATTGCCTTTCGGCACCGGGATGGCGCGACGATCCTGATTCTGATTGATCGTCATTTCCGGCAGCCAGGCAGTGAGCTTCGGCTCGATGGCGGTGACTTCCAGGCGATAAACGAAATCCGGTCCGCCACGGCCAAGCTGGTCTTTGATGGAAATGTAATAGTCGCCATCCGCGGGAGCTTTCCAGCGCAGGTAGCTGTCGGGCCCACCGGAGTCGTCATTCAAGGCGAGCCGGGCGCCCTTGCTACTGTGAATCTCCATGACGGAATCGAGCGGCGAATTGATGCGGCGCGCATAGACCGTGAAGTCGAGTTGCTGATCTTTCTTCGCCGTGAACTTGAAGAAATCGATGTCGTCCTTTTGGTCGATGATGCCGTTGATCGCGCAGGGGAATTCCTGGTTTACGACGGTCGCATGTTCGATGTCGTTGTTCGGCTCCGCCTCGAGCACGTTCGGGAAGTACGAGACGCGCATGACGTTCGGCTGCGGCGTGGCCTCGCCTTGGTTGGTATAGAGTTCGAAATCTTCGGTCGCTTTTTCGGGCAGTTTGACCGTTTGATCGAAAGGACCGGAAGCGTCGCCGATCATTTTCACCTTCAGGCTTGCCCCCGCGGGGCCGCCGGCAGGATAGACGGCCATCGGACGCGCGAAGGTGCCGATGTTCATGATGTAGTGGCACTGGCCAGGGCCGGCGTTGGTCGTATCACGAACGGTGATGATGTATTTGCCATCCTCGGGCGCGAGGATGCTCGCCACGGGATCCTGGCGGCTGAAGCCGGTGTCATCGACTTCGATGACCGGGGTGCCGTCGGCCTTGGTGATGGAAAGGAAAGGATCGTAGGGCGTCTGCGTGTGCAGGCGCAGGCCGATGACCTCCACGGAAAGCCGCTCGCCTTTCTTGAGGTCGACCTCGTACTGGGAGCGCTTGTCGTCCGGGGTGCGGCCGTAGACCGTGGTGTTCAGCGCGATGTGCTGTGGCGGGACCGGCTTCTCCTTACTGACCGCTTCCTCGACCATCGGGAACGGCGAAACGTAAAAGGTGCGCACATCCGCGATGCCGGAGTCGGTGACGATACGGAGGGTGTGCTCGCCGAGATGCACGTTCGGGCCCGCCTTGATCTTCGCGGTGAACTTGCTGGCGCTGTCCAGCTTCACGATCTGCGACTCGAAACCGGGTTCATCGAAGACGAACGTCCGGGCATCGGAGAGATTCTGGCCGGAACAGGCGACCTCGATCTCGGTGCCGCGCTGAACGCCGGCGGGATAGATAAAGGAGACGCGGGGCGTGCCGGCAAAGGCGCTGGCCGCCAGGAAACAGGAAGCCATGACCGCCGCACCAAAAGAAATGCGGTGGTTTTTTGAACTGGAACGGACGGGGAACGGCATATTCACGAAAGTAAAACGTGGGCTGGGCGCGGAAAACGCGGCGGCTAGCTTGAGGCCGTGCCGCCGCGTTTCGCGCTGTTCAGAGTTTAGGAGGTCAAACCACGGATGACCTTACGCCAGGAGCTCCGGCACCACCGTGCCGTCGCGGACAATGGCCTGCGGACGGCCACCGGGCGACATGAGCTTCTTGTCGGGCTTGATGCCGAGCTGGGTGAAGACCGTGGCGGCCATATTTTCCACCGTGAGCGGATCGCTGTCGGGTTCCGAACCGGTCGGATCGGAGGCGCCATGGATGTAACCGCGCTTGAAGCCACCGCCGGCGAAGGCCACGGAGAAGACGCGCGGCCAGTGATCGCGGCCGGCGTCCTTGTTGATCTTCGGCGTGCGGCCGAACTCGGACGAGACCATGACGAGGGTCTTGTCGAGCATGCCACGGCGATCGAGATCGGTGATGAGGGCGGCGAACGCCTGGTCGAAATGCGGGAGCTGACGCTCCATGTTCCGGGCGACGTTCTGGTGCATGTCCCAGCCCCCGTAGGTCAGCGACACGAAACGCACGCCGGCCTCGACGAGGCGGCGGGCCATGAGCATGCGCTGGCCGGCGTCGTGCTGGCCGTACTCGTCACGAATCTTCTGCGGCTCGGCCGCGAGATTGAAGGCTTCGCGGGCGGAGGCCGAGGAAACCAGCGAGTAGGCGGACTGATAGAAGCTATCCATCGCGGTGAGCGCGTCGCTCTTCTCGAGCGTGCGGAAATGCTCATCCACCGTGGAGAGGATATCCCGGCGCTGATCGAAACGCTCCCGGGCAATGCCGTCATGCATGTTCAGGTCGCGCACTTTGAAGCCGCGGCTGGCCGGATCGCCACCGAGACTGAACGGGCCGTAGCTCGTGGAGAGATAGCCCGTGCCGGCGTATTCGTTCGGCATGTTCGGCACACAGACGTAGGGCGGCAGGTTGTTCCGCGACCCGAGTTCGTGCGAGACGACCGATCCCATGGACGGGAAGAGGAGCGCCGGCGACGGCTTGTAGCCGGTGAACATGTTGTGGGTGCCACGCTCGTGGGCAGCGTCACCGTGAGTCATGGACCGCACGACCGTGATCTTGTCGGCGATCTTGGCCGTTTCCTGCAGGTACTGCGAGAATTTCACGCCGGGGATCTTGGTATCCACCGTGCCCAGCGGGCCGCGATACTCGATGGGGGCGTAGGGATGCGGATCCCAGGTTTCCTGGTGGGCGCAGCCACCGGGGAGGAAGATGTGAATCAGCGATTCGGCCTGCGGAACGAGACCGTCCACGGTCGCCGCCTCTTCCGCACGAAGTTTGAAGTAATCGCCCAGCGTAAGGCCGAGGCTGCCAACGAGACCGGCGAATAGGAATTCGCGGCGGGAGGTTTTGCGGAAGTGCGACGGATCGTCGAACCAAGTCACAGGTTTGATTTCGCTCATGATGTTCTGATTTGGGTATTTTGGCGGGGGACGCCTCGCTACCAACGAATAGGATCGTCAGCGGCTGAAATCATTCCTGCTAATACCTAGATGAAACTCAGTTCATTCCAGCTATTAACAGGCCGCAGCCTGCGTGCGCTTGCAAGTGAAGACCCCCGGTACCCGTGGGACTTAGAAATATTTGTGGCGTTTTAAATAATTTTCAACCGAAACGATGGGAAAAGTTCGCGCCCCTCTTTTAATTCTGCCCTCATCTAATCTTAATCTCTTTCCGGCGTCTCTCTCTGGAAACCATTTAAGTATCCGACGACCTTCCTGATTAAGAGCTCAATCCCCCTGTGAATATCTATATCCTGCGCGACGGTGAAAAGATGGGCCCCTTCAGTGAAGAGGCGGTGCGCACCTTGATCCAGCAGGGGGATTTCGAAGCGGAGGACCTGGCCTGCCGGATGGGTTCTTCAGAGTGGGAACCCTTGGGTAAAGTGCTGGAAACGTCCGCGGAGCCTCCGGCCGAACCACCGCCTCCTCCGCCCCCGCCAGAGCCGGCCACTGCGGAACAGATCGCTTTCCTCAGTTATTTTGCCATCCCGATCCCGGCCGGTCTGCTGAAGGAGGAAGCCGGGGCGCAGATGGCCAAGGCGAAGGAGGAGCCCAAGAACGCCAAGAAGCTGGCGCTGTGGGACATCGAGAAGCTGCAGCTCCATCCTGATCTTTTCGCCGCGGAGTTGAAGGCGCGAAAGGAAGACCGGGCACAGTTTTTCCACGATCTCTGTCAGACGGCGGGGTCTGATTACTTTACCGGGGTAACCAAGGCGCATTGCCAGGTGCTGGTGGCCTTTCTCGACGTCAAATTTCCCCGCTGGGATGCCAATGAGGCGGACGCCACGGAGCGGTATTTCTTTCCCGCAGTTGCGGAGAAGTTCCCGCAGCTCGTTCACAAGGCATGGCGGGGCAAGTTCCACTATGGGCACAGCCCGGGGGGCGATGGCGGCCAAAGCCGCCAAATCGCCCACAGCGAGGCTGGTCCAACACTCCGTCTCGCTAGTCGGTGCGCTCCTGCGAGGGTTGCTGTTAGGATTGTGCGTTCTGGGGGTCCTCTACCTCGGATATGTCGGCACGCACGGCTGGAAATGGGACCTCGGGATTCCGCCGCTCCATAAAGCCGCGAAACCGGCAGCCGAGCAGCAGGCGCCCGATGCAAGCGGCG
Organism: Chthoniobacter flavus Ellin428; assembly: GCF_000173075.1. Taxonomy (GTDB): domain Bacteria; phylum Verrucomicrobiota; class Verrucomicrobiia; order Chthoniobacterales; family Chthoniobacteraceae; genus Chthoniobacter; species Chthoniobacter flavus. The sequence continues at coordinate 27,850 of NZ_ABVL01000023.1, read as the reverse complement.
CGAAATAGGGATGGTGGAATCTCCCGTCAGCGGAAGATTCCGGCACCACCTTCGGAGCGCATTCGTCTCTTGGATGATTTCCGGTGGTAGCGCTCGTGAGCTCGCTCACCCCCCGGCTACGGCCCACAGCCCTCAGGGCTGAACGGTGATGTTACTGGTATTGGTCGTCACGAAGACATCCAGCGTCAAGGTCCGCGGATCGGTAAACGAGTTATTGAGAATCTCGGAATCCTGGGAGTTGTCCATATAGATGCCGTAGTGGGGGCGCGAATTGTTGAAAGTCGCGCCGGGATCGGCGGTGATCTCATTGTTCAGCAGGCTGATCTCCGCCCCATTGAGCACGCTGATCCCGTACTCCTGCCAGTTGCTCACGACGTTGTCCGAGATCGTGATCCGCTGGTGCCCGCGCCACGCTCCGTAGAGCGAGCCGAGCTTGTAGATGCTCATCTGGATCTGTCCCATCGATACCGCACCGGTGGAAAAGCCGGAGTTGGTGATCGTGTTTCCGCTCACGATGATATCGGTGCTCTGCAGACCGTTGCGCCACAGGTCGGGTTCGTTGCGAAAGATAATCGGCACGTCGGAAATGCCATCGTAGTGATTGTTCTCCACCACCCCAGACGAAGCGCGGATGATGCTGCCGTAGCGGCGGATATTGTGGAAGGTGTTGCCTCGCAGCATGAATCCTTGCGCCAGCTTCGTCCGGGTGAACACCTGGTCGTTGTTCACTGGGTTGGGGTCGGAAGTCTGAATCGCTCCGGTCACCGCCGGAGTGAAGCCGATATCGTACGCGGTCGTCGGACTCCCGACAGCCGTCTTGCTGGTCACCGTCAGATTCTCGGCCACGGGCACGCCGTCGCGCGGATTGAAGATGGTAAAGGTATCGCCCACCGAGAAATTGAAGAAGTCGGTATCGAGCCGGATCGACGTATTGGACAGCTTCTGCTGAATGAAAACGCCCTTCGAATAAAGCGCGACCGAGTCGTCCCCGATCCCGTTGAACTCCGACTGCTCGACCCACGGACCGATCGTGTTGAAGCGCGCGTGCACTCCGTCGGCATTGCCGCCAAACCAGCGTCCGCTTTTGATGAGCGAGTGGCAGTGGAGCACTTTGAAATCGCTGCCATCGAGGCACATGTAGTGCGCGCCGGAAATCGCGTAGTTGACCAGATTGTAACAAGTCACGTCCGCGCCGCCGTTCGCCGTCACGAAAGTCGTACCGCCGTTGTTGCGCGCAAACTGAATGTACTTCCTGCCCGGAATGAAGCAACTGATCACGCTCGGATCGCCGAGTTGCAGCGTGTATTGATTGCCATTCTGCACGACGGATTGAGAGACGGTGCTGATGACGATGGGCGTGCCGGCTTGGATTTTGCCGGGATTCGTTGGGTCGAGCAGCACGCCCCACGTCCAATTGGCCAGCATATGCGGCGCGTTGAAAGGCGGCATTCCGCTATCGAGCGTCATGGTGAAACTGCCGCCCGCCGTCGTCGACACGATCGTGCCCACGCTGAAAGGCACGGGATTGTAGTCGACCGTGAGATCGCGGATGAGCACCCGCTGGCAATTGTTGATTTGGGCCAGCCCGCACATGGGATTCGTGAACGTGATGTTCGCGCCATTGCCATTGATGATGAGGTCGGACTTATTCGTCGCGGTAAAGAGCACGGTCGTCGGCGCGAGCGTGTAACTGGCGCTCGCGGCGAAATTGACCACCGCAGGCGTGACCGCGTTGGCGATGGTGGTCTGAATGTCCGACACCGTCGCGGTCGCGGCGAGATTGTAGGTGTGTGTCGGAGCCGCGATCGTGAACTTAAACGCCGGGCTGTAGGTTCCCACAAGGCCACTGCTATCGTGCCCGCGGACGCGCCAATAGACATCACCGCCCGGCAGCGGCTGATTGGCTACATATCGATTCATCGGCACATTGTCGGTGTAGATCACGTTGGTGAACGCGGCGTCGGTCGCGATCTGGGTATCGTAGCTTTCCGCCGTCGGCGAGCTCGTCCACGTGAACGAAGGCGTGGGAATGTACGCGGTCGTGTTATTGGCGGGAGTGAGTGCCGCCAGCGTAGCCGGCTCGAGGCCTTGCGTTATTTCCACGCTGTCGAGTTGCCAGGGCGCCGTCTCGCCGAAGCCATCCACACCGAATGTCGCAAAATCCACCGCCAACGGATCACGCAACGGCAAGCCCACCCCTTGCGGTGTGGCGGGCAGCGTATCGGAATTCGCAGCGCTCAGATAAATATCGAAAGAAGGCGCCGGCAGGCTGCGCGCCACGAGCCGCACCCGGTACCAGGCATTGGCCGTGAAAGTGAAATTCGGCACGTCCATCCACGCAGTTCCCGTGAAATAGCTCACCTTCCCCGACGAAACACCGAAGGAAAGATACGGCCCCCAGCGATGCGTTTCGTCAAAGATGGTGAGCGTCGCCGTGCGGCCCACGGAGGTCGGATAGACCTTCGCGTCGATCGTCACCTCATCCGCCAGCGGGAAAGGATGTTCGATCCGATTCGTCGTCTGATACAGGCTCACACTGCACACCGTGCCATCCGCGCCCGAGGCCAGAATCTGCGGCACGGTCGTTCCGGTATTCGTCCAACCCGCAGGGGTGGCGAACCCGGGCGCGTCGCTGTCGAATCCATCCGTCACCGGCAGTTGCACCGCCGAGTCATCGAAATAGGCGGCGTTGGAGAACCCATACGTCCCCGCGTGGACAGTCGTGAAATCGACCGTCGCCGCGTCGCGCACCGGCAGATTGCGGCCCTGCGGCAAATCCGGCAATGCCCCACCGCCCGCCGCGCTGAGATAGAAATCAAAAGTCTTCGCCGGATCGAGACGCCCGACGAGCCGGACGCGGTACCATTGATTCGCGACGAAGGTGGCGCCCGGAATCGTGTTCCAGGTGTTGTTCGCATAGTAGCTGACCTGCCCGCTTGTATTTCCGAAGGTCAACCAGATGCCGTAGCGATTTCCCGAATCGAACGTGCCGATCGTCAGGCTTCGCCCGGTGCCCGTCGGTTGAATCCAGAAATCCCACTGCAGCGCGGCGTTCGAACCGACGTTCGTCTGCATTCCTTGATTCACCGCCGTGAACACGACGCTTTTCGCATCCGCCGGCGCGGCCTGAGCGGTCGTCACTGCGGGATTGGCCGTCAGCGCGCCCGACCATCCGGCGGGCAAACCGCCCACGGTATCATTGGCAAACGTCGTGATAAATGGCAGCGACGCCGCGCGCCCGTGGCCGGCAAGGAGAAAAATCGCGCCCAAAAAAACGCGAACGCCCACTGAAATTGAGGAGAGGTTCATAGGGGGACGAAGGGGGCGCTCATTGGCGTAGGCCTCGTTCCGGTCGTCAAGTTTCAAATCTTTTCTGACTGCCGGGCGGTCGTCCTGACCGCCGCGGCCGGGTCCCAGGGCCACGCGTCCACCGTGACGGCGAAGATCGCCGCCCTACCATCGCGCGCTCTGCCAACATGCTGCGACAGAAGTTCGTTGAATAATGGAATCGGCCTGGCCCAGCGGACCGGTATGGCGTCTGGGTGGATCGCGCTCTCCGAGCGCGATGGGTCCCCACTCGCGCGCAGCGCCGCTCTTCAATCCTTGACCTTAGTCTTTAATCTTAATCCCTAATCGTTGATCCTCACCGACGGTCGGGATTAACGATTAACGATTAAGATCAAAGATGGATGCCATCACCACCCTTCCCTCATCGCTGCACCTTCCAGCGGGTCTCGGGCTGGAGATTGACGTCGTCCTTCTGCACCTCGAAGCCGCACGCCTGCAGCAGATAGGCCACGCCTTCGCGGCTGCTCATGGTCTGCTTCAAACTGTGTGCGAAGAGCTCGATGTATTCCTTGTAGCTATCCAGCGCGAGGCTGCCCTCGGCGACATACCGCGCCAGTTCCTGATCGTGGCTTTCGATGAGCTCGAACAAGGCCCGCCGCAAGCGCACGCGCATGACGGGATCGACGACGAGACGGAACGGATTGGCCGCCGGATCGGTCGGCACCGGTTCCTTGGAAATATCGAAATCGAGCGGCGTGAGCGTTTGAGCGCGAATGGGATCGTTCATGGTCGTGGAATGTGTCTATTCGTCAGCCGCAAACCGGGCGGCTGGATGGATCGAAAAAATCAGCGCTTCTTCTTACTGCTCCCCTTCGGCGCGGCGGGCTGCGACGCCGCGACCTGCTGTCCGTTGGCATCGTAGTCGATAACCTGCTTGGTTTTGTCTCCGTCGTAGACAAAGACCCGCTTGCCGAGATAACGGCCGTCCATGGAATTGAAAGCGGCCTCCGTGATGTGCCCGGCGCCGTCACGCGTGTAGGTCGCCTTGTAAGTCGCCGTGCCCTTCGCATCGAAAAACGTGGCGCTCAGGGCCACGTTGTTGTCGCCGAGCGCGTAGACGGTCTTCCGCAGCATCTTGTCCGCCGCATCGGTGGTCATCTCCTCGGCAGTATGGCTGTCCGGATCCATCTTGGTCGTCACCTTCGTGCCATCGGGCATTACCTTGGTGATGACGTGGATGGTCCCATAATTCTCCTGCGCCGAGACAAAGGGCGCGGCGAGGAAGAAAGCGAGGCAGAGGAACGCTAGTGTTTTCACGGGGCGGTTACATCTACACCCACTCCGGCCAATTCCGCCAGCGGTACCTCACCACCGTGGTGACGATTGAATTGGAGATCGTAGAGCCGGCGGTAATAGCCGCTCTTCGCGAAGAGCTCGGCGTGGGTGCCGACTTCCTTGATCTCGCCATTTTCGAGCACCACGATCTGGTCGGCGCGCTGGATGGTGGAAAGACGATGCGCAATGGCCAGCACGGTGCGGCCCCTGGCCAGCTTCTCGAGATCTTCCTGGATGTATTTCTCCGTCTCGGAATCGAGCGCGCTGGTGGCTTCGTCGAGCAGCAGGATCGGCGCGTCTTTCAAGAACGCACGCGCAATGCACAGGCGCTGCTGCTGGCCGCCGGAAAGCTGGCAGCCACGATCGCCGATGACCGTCTGATACCCGTTCTCCCGGCTGATGATGAAATCGTGAATGTGCGCGCGGCGGGCCGCTTCCTCGATCTCCGCCTGCGTGGCATCCAGCCGGCCATAGCGGATATTGGCGGCGATGGTGTCGTGGAAAAGGAACGTATCCTGGTTCACCATGGCGATGTGCTCGCGCAGGGAGGACTGGGTGACGGAGTCGATGTTCTGCCCGTCGATGAAAATACGCCCGGCAGACGGCTCGTAGAGGCGCTGCAGCAGCCAGAAGAGCGTGCTCTTGCCCGCACCCGTGGCGCCGACCAGCGCGCAAGTCGTCCCCGGGGGAACTTCGATGCTGAGACCTTGGACCGCCGGCCGGATGGAGTCCTTGGTCGGGTAGGTGAAAGTGATGTCCTGAAAACGGATCCCGCCCTGGGAGACGGCGAGCGGCTTGGCGTTCGGCGCATCGTTGATGGCCGGCGGACGATCGATGAGCACAAACACCTTGGTCGTCGCCGCGAGGCATTTCTGCATGAGGATATTGACGCGCCCGAGGGTCTTCGCCGGGTCGTAGAGCAGGACGAGGCCGGCGTTCAGCGCGGTGAAGCGGCCGTAATCGAGATGGAAACGGTAGGCGTAGATCAGCGCGGCGATGATGCCGAGCGAAGCCACGGTCTCCACCGCGGGCGTGACCAATTCCTGCGCCTTCCGCCAGCGCATGGCGAATTTCAGCATCTCCAGGTTGGCCTTGTTGAAACGCTCAGACTCGTACTCTTCGCGCGCATGGGTCTTGACCACGCGCACCCCGGCGAAAGCTTCCTGCATCACGACCATGAGCTGGCCGGCTTCCTCTTCTTCCTTGGCCCCGGCACTGCGCACTTTCTTGCCGATGACCAGCACCGGGATCAGGCAGAGCGGGAACACGGTAAAGGCGAAAAGGGTGAAGCGCGCATCCGTGGCGAAGAGGGCCACGAGACCGGAAATGATGGCGATGGGCTGCTTCACGAGGTCGCCGGCGATCTGGGTGAGGGCCTGTTGGGCGACACGGGTCTGGTTGAAGACGGTCTGCACCAGTTCGCCGGACTTGGCGCGATTGAAGAACTCGAGCGACTGCGAGAGCAGGTGCCGGAAGAGCGACTGGCGGATGTCGTCGAGCACGTGCTGGCTCACCCACAGCATGCAGTAGGCGTTGGAATAGGAAAACACGCCGCGGACCAACATCAGGGCCGGGATGGTGGCGCTGACGAGGATGACCTGGGTGAGCGTGGCGTGCCCCGGCGTGATCGGCGCCAGATGCATCCAGGCCGGGAATTTCAGGGTGTGCGAGCCGTCATCCGGGAAGATCAGCGGGACGACCTTGCGGATCAGGAAGACGAGGCCGCCATTGGCGACACCGAAAAGGGCGCCGCAGAGCATGCCCAGCAGGAAGCGGCCGCGATACGGTTTCAGGTAGCTGGCCAGCCGCATGTACGGTTCCCGGCTCGCGCGCAGGAAATCGCGCAGGGACATCTTGGCTATGTCTTTGCGGGAGATCTTTTTAGAGGACATGTAGAGTGGTCACGGTTGCGCGAGGAGGGAATCGATAGCACGAACCACCGCTGCGGTCGAGATTTGGTCCATGGGGGCGCCTTTCATCCGCGGGGTGAACTCGGTGAGGGGGGCGTCCGGCTGGGCCGCGGAGAAAACGACCGCCCGGTCGTGCAGGGGACGCCAGTGGAAGGGGTTGGTCGGGCCGAAAAGGGCAATTTGTGGGATGCGGAAGGCGGAGGCGAGGTGAACGACCCCGGTATCGCAACTGACCACGATCCGCGCGCCGGCAACCAGCGTGGCGAGGGAAATCAAATCCTTCGGATACTGGATTTCCCATTTCCTATCCTCCTCCAGATGAGGGATTTCCGCGACATGGGCCTTTTCATAGGCATCGGGGCCGCTGGTGATGATCGTCTTCAGCCCGTGCTTCTGGAAGAGGTCGGCGGCGACCGCGCCCCAACCGGCAGTGGTCCAGTATTTCTCGAGCCGGGCGGTGCCGGGGTGGAGCAGGGCGTAAGGCTCTGTCGGGGCGGACGATGCTGCCGGAAGGACGAGTTCGGGCCGGAGATCGGGGTCGATGTCCGCTTTCGCCGCCGCCACCAGGTCCAGATAGTGTTGAGAGGTGTGGACGTCGCGCACCTTCGAGGGGCTCCACGTCTTGTAAGCGAGCGCCCGCAGGCGGTTGCGCCGGACCCATTCGAAGCCGACCCGCGTCTTCGCCCGCGAGAGGGCGGTGGCGAAGGCCGAGCGATCGTTGCCGGTGAAGTCGAAGCACATGTCCCAGCCGCCGGTCAGCACCTGCTGCCAGGGATTCCAGCCCCGGCCACGGCCAAACACGATGCCACCCTGGATCGACGGAATGGCCGAGAGCAGGGGAGCGGTGCCGTCCATCACGCCGAGGACGATCTTCGCCTCCGGCCACGCGGCATGCATGGCGCGCAGGGCCGGGGTGGTGAGGACGAGATCCCCGATGCGCTTGAGCTGCAGGGCGAGGATTCTCAAGGCAATTTAGGATTTAGCATTGGGCTTTTTACGTTCACAAAGACGGCAGGTATGCGGCACTGAGTCCGGACGCCAGACGGCTGGACTGCAATCCTAAATGCTCAATCCCAAATCCTAAATGAAGATCGGACTCGTTCGCCGTGGCTATTCCCGCACCGGGGGTGCGGAGGCGTATTTGCGACGTTTCGCCGAGGCGGCGAGCGAGGTCGGGCATTCCATCGTCCTCTTCAGCGAACGCTGGCCGGTCGAGGAATGGCCCTTCGAACTCGTGCCCGTGGACAGCAAATCCCCGGGGACCTTTGCGGATGCCGTACTCGCCCTGCGCCCACGCGACCGCTGCGATTTCGTCTTCAGCCTCGAGCGTCTCCATACCTGCGACGCCTATCGCGCCGGCGACGGCGTGCATGCCGCGTGGCTGGAACTGCGGAAGAAATTCGAGCCGCCGTGGAAGGCGTGGTTCCGGCGGTTCAGCGGCAAGCACCGGGAAATCCTCATGCTGGAGAAGGAGCTCTTCGGCCCGCGCGGCGCCCGGGCGGTAATCGCCAACTCGGCCCTCATCCGTGACGAGATCGTGCAGCATTTCCAATATCCGCAGACACAGATCCAGGTGATCCACAACGGCGTCCCACCTTTCAACGTGCCGCCCGATGCCCGCGCCCACACGCGCGCCTCGCTCGGACTCAAGGACGACGATTTCGCCATTCTCTTCGCCGGGTCCGGATGGTCGCGCAAAGGCCTGCGCTTCGCCATCGAGGCGATGAACGAGGCGAAGCTCGACCATGCCACACTGCTGGTCGCCGGCCGGGGTAATCACCGCGCGATGCCGAAGAGCCAATACACGCGCTTCCTCGGTCCGGTGAAGGACATGCCTCCACTGCTCGCCGCCGCGGACGCGTTCATCCTACCCACGATCTACGACCCCTTTTCGAACGCCTGTCTCGAGGCGCTGGTCGCCGGACTGCCGGTCATCACCAGCGCACAGAATGGCTTCTCGGAAATCATCGAATCCGGTCTCGAAGGCGAGATCATCCAGGAACCCAACGACGTCCCTGCGCTGGCCGCCGCGATCAAGAGCTGGAGCGATCCCGACCGCCGCGCCATCGCGAAGCTCCGCCTGGAAACGCTCGGCGCCCACTACACCATCGCGGAGAACGTGCGGCAGACGCTGGCGGCCATCCAGGCGCTGCGGTGACGAAGTGTTAAGTGTTAAGTGTTAAGTTGTCAGTTTTAAGAGCAATGCGCGGCAGGCGCTGCCACTTAAAACTTAAACCTTAAAACTTAAGACTCCTCCGCCGGCGTAAACTTCTCCAGCGGCGCCACGAGATTTCCCGGCAAGGGCCACACCCGCTCCTGAATGCGCGGGCCGAGCTGTCGCGAAGTGGCATAGGCCTGGGTCATCATCTCCATCTTCGCATCGAGATTGTCGACGTAGTGCAGCGCCCAGGCCTCCGGCGTCTTCGGCACCACGGGGGAACCAAATTGCAACTCGCCATGATGCGCCGCCAACAGATGCAACAGGTGCAGCCGCACATCCTCACTAGCCGGCAGCAACGCCGCCCAACCCGCTGCCACCTCCGTCGCCAGCACCTTGCGCCACAACGCGTTGACCAGTTCGATACCAATGGTGATATGCCCGAGCATCTCCCCGCGCTCGTCGAACGGCATGACAAAGCCATCCGCCGGCAGTGAGTTCTCCCACAGCTTGCCCGAGTCGTGAAACAGCACCCCGGCGACGAGCAGGTCGCGATTCAGAAACGGATACGCTCCCGCAACAGCCAGGGCCCCGCGCATCATCTGCGCGACATGCTCCACCAGCCCCCCTCGGCGGGCGTGATGATTCCCGCGCGCCGCGGCCGCCCGGCGGAATCGCGGCCCGTATTCCGTAAGAAACAGCACCGCCAGTTCCCGCAACCGCGGATCGGCAATCGCCCCCACCGTCTGCTCGATGAACGCAAAGTCAGCACCCTGCTTTTCCCGCAGCTCCGGCGAGCCCGCCAGCAGCGTGTCCCGCTCCTCGGCGGTCAATTCCCGGCAGTTCCACTGCTTGGCGTCGAGGCCGAAGCCGCCATTGTGGGCAAAGGCCCCGGTCACTTCCAAAAACGTTCCCACCGACATCTCCTCGCACGCCGCAAAGGCCGGCGAATCGCTCCACGCCCGCAGAGTGATTTTCGCCTCTGCGTCCGCCAGGACGAGTTCCCAAAAGGGCTTCCCGTCCCGAGTCTCCTTTTTGGTCAGCGTCTCCACCTGCCCATGCACCGCCGCCTCCAGGCGGCCCTCCGTGGCGCGCTGCTTCAGCACCGAAAGGGGAAGAATTTCCGTGGATTTCATGAGGTTTCTCCCATGCAAACCCGGCTCCCGCGGCTGTCGAGGCGGAAATAAGCGGGGGATGAAGATTCCTCAACTTGGCAGTAGTCAAGTCGCCCAAAATGGGTATCAATGTCATTACATTGCCAATCTAAACCCCCACCCGCATGAAAACGTCCTCCTCCAGAATAAGCGGTTTCTCTCTGATCGAGCTGATGATCGTGATCTTTATCATCATCATCATCGCGGCGTTTGTCGTCCCGGCGGCTTCGACGGTTTTGAGGGGCTCGCAGCTCACGCAGGGCGAGCAAGTTCTCTACGATCAACTCAGCCTCGCCCGCCAGTACGCCCTGTCAAAGAATCACCCCGTGGAAGTGCGCTTCATCCGCTACGCCGACCCGGAAACCCCGGGTGAAAGCGACGCCTCCGGCAATCCGATTATCGCCAACGCCCAGTACCGCGCCATTCAGGTCTTCGATACCCTCGACGCCATCGATCCGACGACGAACGACTTCGTCCGCGCGCCGATCGATAAGCCGGCGATTCTCCCGCAGTCCATCGTCATCGACAAGGGCACGCTTTCCACCATCATCAGCCAGACGGCCAGTGGGAACGCCGGTCCCGCTCAAGGCACCCCCGGTCCCAAGGACCCGCAGATGCCGCGCAACGTCGGCTCCAAATACGACTTCATCTACTTCCGCTTCATGCCCGATGGCTCCACGAACATGGGACAGACCGGCATCTGGTGCGTGACGCTGCATAATATCAACGACGTCATCGCCGGCACCACGCCGCCGGCGAACTTCTACACCATCCAGATCGATCCGGTGAGCGGCGCGATGAAGCAGTATCGCCCGGGCCTAGCTCCCCAGTAACGGCACCGTCCGTTTCTCGCGCGCGCTCAGCGCCGCGCTGTCCACGATCTGCTGCCCGATGCGCGCGATCTCGGGATGCAACGGCCCGCGCTCGAACGGCGCCCCTTCGAGCACCGAGAGCAAATACTGGATCGGATCCTGGAACGGCGAGCGTACTTCATCCACGGGCACTTCGAAACCCTCCGGCCGTTCGGCGGATTGCAGCCGCAGGTGCGTGGCATAGTCGTAACACGTCATCGTCCCGCGCCTCCCGCAAATCACAAACCCGCACTTCGGCTGGGGCTGTTGAATCCATGGATCGCTGAACGTTCCCCAGCGCGTCTGGATCGTCGAAAGCCCATGCGCATAGCGGCAGACCGTCACGCTGTGTTCATCCACTTCCAGTCCTTCTGGCGTATCCATCGTGCACGTCACCTCGATCGGCTTGCGGCCGCCCTGGAACCACGTTCCGAGCGTCGCGCCATAACCGGCGTAATCGAGCAGCGAGCCGCCGCCGCGATCCTTCTTGTAGAACCAGCTCGCGCGCTTCTCCTCGGGCGTCGGCTCGCATACCACCTTGTCCGCGCGATGAAAGAGCGGCCCGCGATTTCCGCCGTAATGATGCACATTGAGCACCTCACCGATCACGCCTTCATCGATCAACCGCTTCGCCGTGATCGAGCACGCTGACCAGCGCGTCGGCCAATTGATCGCCAGCAACTTCCCCTTCGCCTTTTGCACCGCCACCATTTCATCCGCCTCGGTGAGTGACCCCGCGAATGGCTTCTCGACCAGGATGTTCACGTCGTACTCCGCCACGCGCTTCGTCCATAGTCCATGTTCCGCCGCAGCCGGACACAGGATCACCAAATCCGGCTGCGTCTTTTCCAAACAAGCGCGGTAGTCCGTGAACACCCGCTCGTCCGGAATGCCGAACGCGCCGATCGCATTCTGCATCCGCCCGAGTTGCTCATCGCAAATGCCAACGATCTCCGCCTGCGGATGCTCATGCACCCGCCGCAGCAAATCGCCCATGTGCATGTGGTCGAAGTTAATCCCCGCAATCTTCCAAGTCTTGCTCATAGGTGTTTCGAATTCCGCGCTCCTCGTCGACTCAAACAAAAAGTAGCCCGCGAATCACCCGGATCACACGAATAGACCCATTCGTGTGATTGGCGTGATTCGCGGGCCAAAATCTCTAGGCAACTTTCCATTGCCCGCGGTACTCCCGCGTCAGCCACGCCGGGTTTCCCGTGCCGCCCGCGAAATTATTCTTCGCCGGATCCCACTGGATCTTCTCGCCGTGGTAATAGCCGAGGTTCAGCAGATGGCAGCAGGTCACGCTGCGCGCACCGATCTCCACGTCGCAAATCGGCCGGCTGCGCTTCTGGATCGCATCGAGGAAGTCCTGCTTGTGATCCGCGCTCGAGTAGAGCTTCACCTTCGCGTCGGCGAGGAATTCCTTCTCCAGGTTATCGAGCTGGGCCGTCAGCGCCGGCTGATCGTTCTTGTCCATGAACTTCGCCTTCTCCGCGCCCTTCACCTGCACGCGAATCTTCCCGCGGTTCACATACACCTCGCCGTCGCTGCCGAAGAACGTCACGCCGTTTTCCTTGATGTGCGTCACTTCCACGCCATTGGCATAGCGCAGCTTGCCGCCCGCCTCCGCCGTCTGCCAATCGCTCGGCGGAATGACTTCCACCGGACCGCTGTCATCCATGCCAAGGCCCCACTGCGCGATATCCAGATGGTGGGCGCCCCAGTCCGTCACATAGCCGCCGCCGTATTCACGATACAGGCGCCAGAGTGGGAAATGCGTGTGCACCCCACGCGGGCTGAGGATCGAATTGTAGCCGCGCATCGGCGCCGGCCCGAGCCACATGTCCCAATCGAGTCCCGGCTCCGCCGCTTCCTCCGCCAGATCGCACGGCACGCCCGGCTTGCCGAAACCCGCTTCCACGCGCGAGATCTTGCCGATCACGCCATTGCGCACCAGTTCGCACGCTACGCGGAACTCGCGCATCGAGCGCTGCATTGAGCCGGTCTGGAAGACGCGATCGTGCTTGCGCACCGAATCCACCAGCGCACGTGCTTCGTGCAACGTCTCGGTCAGCGGTTTCTCGCAGTAAATATCCTTCCCGGCTTCCGTCGCCGCGATCGCAATCAGCGCGTGCCAGTGGTCCGGCGTGGCGATGACCACCGTGTCGATGTCCTTCCGCCCGAGCAGTTCGCGGAAGTCCTTATACATCTCCGCGCCCTTGAAATCGCTGCCGCTCTTCTTCGCATAGTGCTCTCCGATGATCCGCTTGCCTTCGTTGCGCCGGTTGTTGTCCACATCGCACACCGCCACACCCTGCACCTCATCCTTCCCCAGGAAACCCCCCATCAGTCCATGCATCTGCTTGCCGATGCCGATGAACCCGAAGGTCCGGCGCGAATTCGGCTTGGTCTCCGCCGCCCAGATATGCGACGGCAAAATGAGCGGGGCGATACCGGCCGCGAGAGTGGACTTGAGGAACGAACGACGGGAAGAGCGAGGGAGGTTCATGAGATAAAGAGTGAGCTTGGGGACAATCCCCGCGCAAGCGATTCATTGGGGGAGGAATGCGGAACGCAGCCGCCTACAAGTAATAATCGAAATCCTTCTCGCTATGCGTCTTCCGCCGCACGCGGAAAACGTGGGCGGGCTTGTCGGGATGCAGGCGCACGAAATTGCGGCGGCCGGTCCAGAGGTAGCGCTCGTCGTTGAGGAGGTCGTGCACTTGATACTGCTGGTCTTCGACCCAGCCGAATTGATCGACCGGCACATCGATATATGCGTCCTGGAAATGGAACGGATCGAGCGAGACGACGACGAGGATGATGTTATCCCGCGCGGCGGTCATCTTCGAGTAGTAGAGCACCAGGTCGTTCTCGGTGCGCTGAAACTGGAGATTGCGCAACTGCTGCAGCGCGCGGTTCTCGTGGCGGATGCGGTTAAGCCGCGTGATGATCTCCTTGATGTTCCCCGGCGCATTCCAGTCGCGCTGCTTCCACTGGTATTTCTCCGAGTCGAGATACTCCTCCTTGGCCAGCTGTTTGTAGTCGTTGTCGCAGAGATGGAGGAAATGGCCGACGTTCGAGGCGGCGTCCCACGGCTTCTTGTCGAGGCCGAGGTTTTCGCAGAGCTCGAAACCGGAATAGATGCCGTAGACCGGCGAGAGCGTGGCGGCGAGCACGGCACGAATGATGAACGCGGACCGCCCGCCGAATTGCAGGAAGCTGGGCAGAATATCCGGCGTATTCGGCCAGAGATTCGGGCGCATGTATTCCGAGCACTCGGTCTGGGTGATCTCGGTGAAATACTTGGTGAGGCCTTCCTTGGTATTGCGCCAGGTGAAGTAGGTGTAGCTGTGGGTGAAGCCGGCCTTGGCCAGGACCTTCATCATCTTCGGACGGGTGAAGGCTTCGCTGAGGAAGAGCGCGTCGGGGAAGCGCGCCTGGACGCGGCCGATGAGGTATTCCCAAAAGGCCACCGGCTTGGTGTGCGGATTATCCACGCGGAAGATGCGCACACCGTGCTCGCACCAGAACTCGATGACGCTGGTGAGCTCATCCCAAAGGGTGCGCCAGTCGGCGTTGTGATAATTCAGCGGATAGACGTCCTGGTATTTCTTCGGCGGATTCTCGGCGTATTTGATCGTGCCATCGGGCCGCTTGTAGAACCAATCGGGATGCTCGTGAACGTACGGGTGGTCGGGCGAACAATTGAGCGCGAAGTCCAGCGCCACCTCCATGCCGCGGGCGTGAATCTCTTTCACCAGCCAGCCGAAGTCTTCGAGCGTGCCGAGCTCGGGGGCAACGTCCTTGTGGCCGCCGCCGTTCGGGCATTTCTGGTGACGATTGCCGATGGCGTAAGGCACGCCGGGTTCGCCCGGCTGGCAGTTCACCGCGTTGTTCTTGCCCTTGCGTGCGGTGATGCCGATGGGGTGGATTGGCGGGAAATAAATCACGTCGAAGCCCATGGCGCGGGCGTCATCGACGCGCGGCAGGCAATCGCGAAACGTCGAGCCCTTGTCGCCACGGCCTTCGGCCGAGCGCGGGAAGAACTCGTACCATTGCGAGAAATTGGCCCGCGGACGGTCGACGTAGACTTGTGGGTAGCGTGGGGTGAAATGAAACTCGGGTTCGGGTGCGACGACCGGTGCAGCGGCGGCTTTCGGCTCGGCTACGGTGGCGGGCTTTTTCTTTTTGGATGCGGCGCCTTTCTTTCCGGCGGGCGAGGATTCGGTGGGGAAAGCGATGACATTGCCCGCGCCCTTGCGCGCCGGCGCGGCAGCATTTTCCAGCGGAGCCGATGGCGCGGAGAGCGCGATGAGCTTGGCGACAGGCGGCGGGTTCAGCAGGTATTCGGCGCTCTCGCTGCGGTCGGCATAGGCGGTCATCAGCGCTTCCATCTCGGGCGAATGGGCCAGCGCGTTGACGGTCTCAGGATTGCCCTCGCGGACTTTGTCCGACAGGACCACGAGGCGTTCGGCATCGCGTTTCTGGCCTTGGTCCTGGGCCAGTTTCGCCGCGCGGCCGACGAAGCTCGCGCCTTCCAGGATCTCGCTGGTCAGCTCGGTGAGGCCGGCCTCGAATTTCACCTGAAACTCGTGCTGCCACGACCGGAAGTAATCGCCCCACGCTTCGATGGTGTATTCGTAGACGGCGTTTTCGAAGACGGAGAAGACCCCGCTCCAGCGGTCTTTGTTGTAAGGGTCGATGCATTGCATCGGCGTCTCGTGCCAGCGGTGGTGGCCCTTTTTCCGCCACTTCAGCACGGCCAGGACGATGTCGTGTCCGTCCTTAAAGACATCCGTCTCGACGACGATGTCCTCGCCGATGGCGCGCTTGATCGGATACCGGCCGCCTTCGACGAGCGGCGACAAAGCTTCAATCACGACAGACGGCGGGCGAGGTATCATGCCGGGAAGGATGAAGGAGGAAGGCGGAAGGAGGAAAGGCAGAACATCCACCTCCTAATCGGAGGGACGCGCTCCGTCGCGCTCCCACTTTTGTGGTTCAGACGGAAAGGAAAGTGGGAACGCGCGGGAGCGCGCCCTCCGAGTCTTTCCGCCGGCGCCGCCCGTTACGGCACAACCGCGGTGACGAAGCCCACGTCGTCGATGTGCGTGGTATCCCCGCGAGTGGTATTGGAGGTCAGCGCGACGGAGACGATATAGGTCCCGCTCGGGGCGACGAAGCCGAAGAAGGTATCGTAGACCGGGCTGGTGGTGTTGCGGTTTACCGTGCGGGTGACCGTGGAGGTGCTCTGGTCGGAGAACGTCGCAGTCACGGTCACGGTGAGGCCGTTCAACACCGTCTCGGTAAGGTAGGTGAAGGCAAACTCCGTGACGTGTTCGCTGGCCTGACCACCGGTGATGCTGCCCAGGGTGAAGGAGATATCACCCAAGGCAGAGCCGGTATCCGGCGCGGTGAGGCAATTGGTCACGCCGGCGGTGCCGGAGGGCGGGGCGAGCGGCGAGATATCGAGCGCAGAACCGGCGGTGAGGCCGATGCTCAAGGTCTTGGTGCCGCCCCCGTAGCTGGCCGCGATGGCCGGCGCGGAAGTCAGCGCATCGCCAGAGACATCGAAGCTCACCACGCCACCCATGTGATTGGTGAAGGCCGAGGCGACCGCCGGGGCAAACGTCGTCTGGTCCGTCTGGCCGGCATTGGCCGTGGACGTGCCCTGGACCAGCGTGTGGCCATTCGGGTCGACGACGTTGGTCGTATGGCAGGTCACAGTCGCGGTCGGGTTCCAACGAAAGATGACCACCTTGTTCGTGTTGTAGTCGTCCTTGGTGATCATGTATTCGCCGTTTGAGCGGACGTAGGCGTGGAGGCTGTACATCGAGTCGGTGTCGTTGCCGGTGAAGACGTTGTTATTGCTGACCAGCGTCAGCACCAGGCTGCCGGTGGTGAGGCTGAAGACGTCGACATTCGGTATCGCGTAGTAGCCGACGAAGAGATACGAACCGGCGGCGGCCATCGATTTGGCGGTGCCGCGGCTGAGCGTGATGACGTGGTTCGGTGTGCGGTTGCCGGCGAGCCAGCTGTTGTAGACTTCGACGCGGTTGCCGATGGTGGTCCAGTCCGTGGCGCCGCCGGCGAGGATCATCGTGTCGGTAGCCGGCAGGTAGCGCAGTTGGTTCAGCGGCGCCATGGTTGAAGGCGTGGGCGTGGAAACCGCCGCGCCCCAGATCGGTGAACCGTTGGCGTTGAAACCGGTCAGCGGGTATTCCTGGATGGCGTTGGTTTTGTCGAGGCCGGTCCAGACGTTGCCCGCGGAGTCGAGGCAGAAGCCGTTCCGCACCCGGGCACCGGAGATGCCGAAGGTGGTGGTGCCGGGAATGGCGACATAGCCGTCGGTCGACTGGTTGAAGTAGTAAGTGTAGAAGCCGTCCGGATTTTGCCCGCTGGCGATGAGGATACGATTGCCGTTCACGGTCGTCGTTTGCCCGAAATGCAGCCCGCGATCCTGACTGCTGGTGTTGAGCCGTGGATCCGTCGGGTAGCGGAAGGGGTTCACCGTGTTGGCGAGCAAGCCTGCCCCGCTGGAGCCGCTGAAGAGCAGGTCGCCGCTGTAGAGGTTCACGCCGTCGGTGCCCGGATCGGGCGCGGCGCTGCCCTCGAAGTTCAGCCCCTGGATCATCCAGAGCAGCTTGCTCGTGCTGTCGTAGCAGTGGATATCGGTCTCGCCATTGCGGCCGAGGTCCCAGGTGCCGCCCCACGGGTTGTTCAGCACATACATATTGCCCGCCGAATCACCGCCGATGCCGACGACGCGAGTGAAGCGGCCAACGCCGGTTTCACCCATGATGCCGGTGGTGCTATTGAGATAGCCGCCGGTATCGCCGTAGGTGAAGGCGAGCGTGGGCGTGCCGCTGAGATTGGTGTAAACCTTGATGTTCATGTCCGGTCCCTGGTCGCCGACCCACAGGCGATTTTGCGAGTCGATGTAGAGCGAGGACGGACGCGAGGTGGAAGCCATCTGGATGACCGTGCCGGCGGTGCCGGTGGAACTGAACCGGCAGATCTTCCCGCTGCTCTGCTGCGCCACCCAGACATTCGCGCCGCCATTTTCCACGGCGACAGCACCGGGGCCGGTGATGGTCCAGCCGCGTTCGAAGACGCCACCGGTGGTGTAGACCTGGATGCGATTGCCGGGGAAGTCGCTGATGTAGAGCTCGCCATTGTAATCGGCGAGGCCGGTGATGGCGTCGCCCGTGCCAGTGCTGACGGTGAACTTCAGGTCCTGGGCGAGCGAGGTGCGATTGTAGCGGCCGACGGCGCCGGAGTTCGGCGAAGCGAGTGCGGCGAAGATGTCGGTGGCATCGCCGGTGATCGCGGAGCCCTGGGTTTGATTGGTGCCACCGGCTTTGCCGATGGTGACACCGTTCTGGTAGATGCCGATGTTGCGCCCGTTTTCATCCCAGTTACATGAGGTGTAGACGATGCCTTGGGGGGAGACCCACATGGCGCGGGCACAATTGCCGGCGTAGCTGGTGGACGTCGGGTTGGAATTGCCGACCCAGTCGGTGGTGTAGGTGAGGTTTTCGCCTTGGGTGGCAGTGGCCGCGCAGCACAGCGCGGCGATGAGCAGGGTGATTTTCTTGTTCATGTTGGAGGAGGGGGTTGGGGGTTTTACGAACCGCGGTGACCGGAAAAGGAAGAGGGCGCTCGAGCGAGCGCGAGAGATGCGGAAAGCCGTAGGGGCGGAGCCGCGCAGAGGAGGTGATCGGCAATTCATTGGGGGGAGATGCGAATCGCCAGCACGATGTCAGAACGTGAACAACCTCGCCTATTGTCCGAACGGCCAAGGACCAGAGCGGCGCCCTTTATTCGAATTCACACCCCGCACGCTCCCTCATTGGATGTTCGATGTTGGGTGTTGGACGTTGGATGTTCTCCTACCCCCGTCGTCTCCCGTCCGCACCTCGTTCGATGAAAGCTTGCCCTCGGCGCAACCTTTTGCATCCTCCAGCGTTTCACCCGCCACACCCAATGAACAAAACCATCCTCACCCTCGTTCTCACCGCCGCCCTCGCTGCTTTTGCGCAGGCGGAAACCACCGTCAAACTCTCCAACGTGCATCTTTGCTGCAACAGCTGCGTGAAGGGCGTCGACAAAGCCGTGGGCACCGTCTCCGGCGCCAAGGCCGCATCCGATAAAGACGGCGGCACCGTGACGGTCACCGCGTCGGATGACGCGACCGCGCAGAAGGCCGTGGACGCCCTCGTTGCCGCCGGTTACTACGGCAAGAGCGACAACTCGGCGATCAAGGTCAGCTCCGAAACCGGCGCGAAAGACGCGAAGGTTTCCGCGCTCACCATCAACGACGTGCACCTCTGCTGCAAGAGCTGCGTCAAGGCCGTGAACGGCGCGCTCGGCGAAGTGAAAGGCGTGGCCAGCAACACCGCCGAGAAGGGCGCCAAGTCTTTCGAGATCAAGGGCGACTTCAACGCCAAGGAAGTGGCCGAGGCGCTGCAGAAGGCCGGCCTCACCGGCAAGGTTCAGTAAGCGCGCCGCTTTAGAATTCGAACTTCTCAAAGCCTCTCGCGTCTCCGGACGCGAGAGGCTTTTTTGCGGAGGGATGCACTCCGGCGCGTTCCCCATTTTCCGCGGGCCGCGTTTACAAACACGAAGGGGCGGGCCACGGACGCATGCGTTCTTGGAGATGCGGTAGTCCTCCACCGCTTTCGAGAGGTGACTCCCAAAGCGCCAAAGGACAGGCGCCCTCCAAAACGCGGTCGCGCCAAATCTCGATTCATTTTCCCACTTAGGTTCTCACCTTGAATTTGATCTTTCTCCCGACATGAAACATCGCCTCGCCCCTTTCCTTGCTCTCAGTCTTTCACTCGTTTTCGTTACCGCGTGGACGACCCGGGCCGCGGATGCCCCTTCCACCGCAGCGAAAGCCCCGAGCAATCCGACCGGACCGATGTGGGATGTGGAGGCACTGGGAAAAGCGCCGAAGACCTATCCCGCGGATCCGCTGCGCGCCGAGGGAATGAAAGGCATTTTCTTCGAAGGCCTGCCTTATCGAGGCAAACCGACGCGCGTCTTCGCCTGGCTGGGGATTCCCGCGACGGAACCCGGCAAAAAGGTCCCGGGCATCGTGCTCGTGCATGGCGGAGGCGGGACGGCGTTTGAAGCGTGGGTGCGGCTGTGGACGAGTCGCGGCTACGCGGCGATTGCCTTCGATACCTGCGGGGCGATTCCGGTCCACACTGCCGATCCGAAGAAGTGGCAGCATCACGATGCCGGTGGTCCGCAAGGCTGGGGTGGTTGGGACCAAATCGATAATCCGCGAGAGGATCAATGGACCTATCACGCCGTGGCCGATGCCGTGCTCGCGGACTCGCTCCTGCGCAGTCAACCCGAGGTCGATCCGGAGCGCATCGGGGTCACGGGAATTTCGTGGGGCGGCTATCTCACGAGCATCATTGCCGGTGTGGATTCCCGGCTGAAATTTGCCGTGCCGGTCTACGGCTGTGGTTTCACCAATGAACATGGCTTTGCCAAAAACGTGGAGGCGCTCGGGCCGGAGCGGGCTACACGCTGGATGCTCTGGTGGGATCCCTCGGTTTATCTGCCCGCCGCGAAGATGCCGATGCTATGGGTGGACGGTACGAACGACTTCGCCTACACGATGAATGCCTGGCAGAAATCGTATCGTCTGCC
The DNA here is from genome assembly GCF_000173075.1 of Chthoniobacter flavus Ellin428. Classification (GTDB taxonomy): domain Bacteria; phylum Verrucomicrobiota; class Verrucomicrobiia; order Chthoniobacterales; family Chthoniobacteraceae; genus Chthoniobacter; species Chthoniobacter flavus. Next base: position 7,485 of record NZ_ABVL01000023.1, on the reverse strand, counting down.
GCAGGGCGCGCACACCTTGTGCCTGCGCCCACGCATGCCGCATGGCCACGGCCCCGGCGAGACTCCCAAGGAGATCCAGGTTTTTGCCGATAGCATCGTCAATGGCGGCAAGCCCTTGGCGAAGATCACGGCGCAGGGCCGCGACGGCCGCAACGTGTGGGCGGCCATCGCCGGCGAGACGAAGATCACCAAGGCCGAGTTGGAATTCACCAAGGACACTGGTCCCTGGCAGAAGCGCCTGTGGGAAGCCGTCCCCGCCGAGATCGGCGCCGATGGGAAAATCCACGCCACTCTGCCGGAAGGCACGAAGGTCTATTATCTGAACCTCACCGACGATCGCGATTGCATCGTCAGCACCGAGCACGAAGAGGTCGATCTTTGAGAGTTCGCGAAAGGGGGCATTCTTCGGTGCTCTCTGTCCAGTCCTCGCACGGCGCCTGCTAAAGCAAGGCCGCCCCATGAAGAAGAAGCCTGAATTACTGGTCCTGCTCATCGCCCTGCTGGCGATGGCGGCAAAGCTGTATTGCGCCTCCACAACCTACGGGACGGTGGACGAGGTTTTCTTTTACCGGTTTGCGCAGAACATCGCCCACGAAGGCGTCGTGAATAACTACCTGCACGACCCGCTGTTCAATCACCCGCCGCTTCTCGGAAACTACCTCGGCTTCATCTACGAACTCGCTGGCGGCAGCAACACCACGCGAGCCAGCGGCCAGCGCTTTGCGTTCTATCAACGCCTGCCGGGGATTATCGCGGACTTCATCGTCGTGCTCGGGCTGCTCTGGGTTCGTCGACGCACGGGACGTCCGCCGTGGTGGGCGATCGCTGTGCTCGCGGCCAGCCCGATCTCGTTCATGGTCTCCGGCTATCACGGCAACTTCGACCCGCTGATCCCACTCGGGTTGGTGCTTACCGTGCTGGCCTGCATCCACGGCCGTGCCTTGCTCGCCGGCGTATTGCTGGCCGTGGCCTGCCAGGTAAAGATCATCCCGCTCATCATGAGCCCGGTGCTCTTTTTCTTCTGGTGGCATCGCAGCAAGGAAAGAGCGGTAACCTTTGTCGTGGCCAATGTGCTGACGCTGCTCCTTTGCTGGAGCGCGCCGCTGCTGGCGATCCCCGGAGTCTTTGCCCGCCACGTTCTGGTTTACAACAGCATCTGGGGTTGGTGGGGCATCACCTATTTGTTGAATATGACCGGCATCCCGGCGTTCGCAGGCATCGTCTCCATGAAGCGCTCACCCCGGCCGAAACCTGGGTCGTGCAGGCGCTCAAGCTGCTCATCATCGTCGGGACGCTGGTGGTCGCGTGGCGGCGGCGCAAGGGCAGCGCGGCGGACTTGCTGGCCACGATGGCCGTTGTCTGGGCGCTGTTCTTCACCTTCGCACCCGGGTTCGGCGTCCAGTATCTCGTCTGGGTCAGCCCGTTCCTGATCTACTACTCCGCACGCTGGTTCCTGGCGTTCACGGCTGCGGGCTCGGTCGCACTCTTCGTCTTCTACAACTCGATCTCCAATGGCATGCCGTGGCAAAAAGGCATCGGCCTCGAGCGATTCTTCCCCGTCTGGGGACCACCGCTCCTCCTGCCATGGGTGGTCTTCGTCGCGTTCGTCATCTTGAACCGTCGGGAATTCGGAATTGGCGCCGCGCCCCAAAATGGGCAACTGGATGACGCCTCCGGCGAAACCGGCGAGAGCGCGCCCTCAACCGCACCGTCTGTTTCCTAAAAAGCAAACGGACGGACGCGCGGGGGCGTGTCCGTCCGAGTTGATAGCCTTGGTCAGGCTCAAAAAGGGTTATGCTTCTTCTTCTGCTGCTGCTTCCTCATCCTCGTCCCCGTCCTCCAGCGGCGGGAGGTCGCCATCGGTCGAGAAGTTCCGTTTCCGCTTGTTCTGCGGCAACGGGGCGAGAGTCATGGTGACGCTCTTGCCGAGGAGCTTGGGCTCCATCTCCACGTGAGCCATGGTGACGAGATCCGTTTTCACCCGGGCCATGAGCTGCATGCCGAGTTCCTGGTGGGCCATTTCGCGACCACGGAACTGCAACTGCACGCGCACCTTGTTGCCCTTGTCGAGGAACTCTTCGGCGTGCCGCATCTTCGTCTCGTAATCGTGCTCGTCGATGTTCACGCGGAACTTGATTTCCTTGAGCTTGCTCGAGACGTTCCTCTTCTCCTTCTCGTGCTTGGCTGCCTCGTACTTGAATTTACCGAAGTCGACAATGCGACAGACGGGGGGATTGGCACTGGCGGCGACCTCGACGAGATCGAGCCCCATTTCCTGAGCCTTGCGAATGGCGTCTGAAAGCTTCATGACGCCGAGCTGCTGACCGGTGGCAGCGAGAATCACACGCACCTCACGGGCGCGGATTCGACCATTAACACGATTTTGGATTTGAATAGGGAGACACTCTTTCCGAACGGGCGGGGAGCGGGTGCACGCGCGGGATTTTGGACTTCGATTTTCGCAGTAGACTTGGCGGTTCGACGGAAAAATCCGCGAACCGAGGCTCCGGCATCGTCGCGCTTGCGAAGCGCATTCGACGATGAGGCGCTCGGCTATGCGCCGCTCACCCGAGCATTGCATCTACAGAAGGAATTGCTGCCGGGCAAGGCGAATCTTACAAGGATTAGTCAGGCGACGCCCCGACCAGCCAGTGAGGTTAGGCTGACTGCCGGACGGCTGCGGCAAATTGGAGGCCGCCGGTTGTTTAGCCAAAACTCCTGGAATACGGACGCGCACCGGAAAAACCAATCCCACGATCGGGTTGTATCTCCCTCTAGTTGTGCGGGATGGGAAAGAGTGCCCGCCACTGCTCCCTGGTCAGGCGTGGGGTGCCGCCGAGGGTCCCGGTCACCAAGCCTCCGCTGTGGAGGGAGGTCGTTTGCAGGCCGGTGGACCCGGTTGTTTGCTGGGATTTCTGGCCGTTCGACGGGGTCGGAGCTTGCTCGGAATGGGGAGCCGGCTTGGGGTCGTCGTTCTGGTCGCTGTTGTCGCTATTCAGCATCTTCAGCAACTGCGAGATCATCGGCGCCACCTTGGCGGGGTCCACATTGCCGTTCGGCGCCGTGCCGGCCGGCGCCGGGTTGCCAGCCTGGTTGGTGCCCAAGGTTTTGAGCAATTGGGCCAGCGTCGCCTGCATTTCCGGAGTGAGTTTGACCTCCTGCGGAATGTTCGGGACTTGAGGGTCGGATAGCTCATCCGCGCGAGCGGTCAGCGCGAAGACGGTGCACGCCAGGGCCATGAGCGAAACGAGGGAGCGCATTTTCATCATAATTAGGAGGTGGGTTGATGTTTTCTCCGGGATGACAGCGATTCGACTCTACTCTCGTTAAGTCCGTGTGTTTGTGAAATCGATATTTTGTTAAGGAAGTGTAAATCTCCCCACGCCGCCCACGCGACCAGCTAACCTTTGCCCCCAGTCCGCTCATGAACTCCTCCCCGTCCGCAACCCGCCCTCGCCTGCTCGTCATCGATGACGACCGCAAGCTCTGCCGGCTCATCGCCGACTACCTCGACCCGCTGGGCTATGACGTTGCAACGGTGCATACCGGTCCCGAGGGGGTGGAGCGCGCGACGGCCGAGGCGTGGCACGCGGTGATCCTGGACCTGATGCTGCCGGGGCTCGATGGCTTCGAAGTGCTCAAGCGCATCCGCCGGACCAGCGATGTCCCCGTGCTCATGCTCACCGCGCGTGGCGATGAAGCGGACCGCATCGTCGGCCTCGAGATCGGCGCGGACGATTACCTGCCGAAGACCTTTTCCACCCGCGAACTGCTCGCCCGCCTGCGCGCCGTCACCCGCCGCAGTGTCCGTACGCCCGCCACGACCGACAAGGAGACTGAGGCCGAGATCGTGATCGACCGGCTGCGCATCAATCCCGGCTCCCGCACCGCTGCGCTCGGCGACCAGGCCCTCCTGCTTACGCCGGTGGAGTTCGAGTTGCTGCTCTCCCTGGCTCGCGCCAAGGGCCGGGTGAAGACGCGCGACCATCTCCTCGAGGAAATCCGCGAGCGCGAATACGAAGTCTTCGACCGCTCCATCGACGTCCACATTTCCGCCCTGCGCAAGAAGCTCGGTGACGACCCAAAGACGCCGCACTTCATTCGCACCGTGCGCGCCGCGGGTTACATGCTGATCGATCCTGATGCCGACTCCTACTAAGGCCGCCAGCCTGCCGGGATTCCGCTTCCCGCTGTCGCTGAAAATCCTGCTGTGGTTTGCGCTGAACCTCGGGTTCATCGTCGCCGCCGCGGTGATCTTCGCGCGTGGGCAGCTCAAGCTCGGGCTGGATTCGCTGCTCGCCGGGCCGGTGAATGACCGCCTGCAATCCATGGCCCTGGTGCTGTCGCGACAGCTCAATGAGGAAGCCCAGCCAAAATGGGAGCAGAGCATCCAGAGCACGAGTGCGGCTTATCACCTGCAGATGGGGCTCTTCCGTAACGATGGCGGCGCATTGACCACCGGCATGACGCTACCGGCCGAGGTGCGGGCGCGGTTGCTGGAATTGCAGCCGGTCCAGAGAAGCAAGCCCGGCCCGCCGCCGGCCCGTCGCCCCATCGGCCCGGAGGGCCGTCCACCCCCGGAGGACGATCCTTCCGGACGCCCGCCGCCGGATGATTTCAATCGGGAAGGTCGTCCGCCCTCGAATGGTCCGCGTCACGGTCCGCCGCCTCCCCGCCCGGATCCGCCTCCGCCTCACGAAGGTGGCGATGATTCCCCGCCACCGGCGGTGCAGGGAGGTTTTCCCAAGATGATGGTCCACACGAATTCGCCGAGCCTGTTTTGGGTCCTCATTCGCATGCCCGTGCTCGATCGCCAGACGCGTCCGCCGGCGCCGACCACGCTCGTTCTGTCGACCGATGATCTGCGCGGGGGCGGCCTGCTCTTCGATTATCGTCCGTGGCTCATCGGCGGCGGTGCGGTGCTCATCCTTTCCGTACTCATGTGGGCGCCGCTGGTCCGCGGTATCACTCGCGCCTTGCGGCAGATGACGGGTGCGGCGGAATCCATCGCGCAAGGCCGTTTCGAGACGCATGTGGAGGCAAATCGCGCGGATGAAATCGGCCGGCTCGGCGGGGCGCTCAATCACATGTCGGCACGCCTGCGCGAATTCTTCACCGGCCAGAAACGTTTCCTCGGCGATATCGCCCACGAACTCTGCTCGCCGCTGGCCCGCATGGAAATGGCGCTAAGCATTCTCGAGCAGCGGGCCGATCACAAACAGCGCGACTATGTCGAGGACGTGCGCGAAGAGCTGCGCCACATGTCCGAGCTCGTTCATGAGCTGCTCTCCTTTTCCAAGGCCGGCGTGGGCGGGAAGAATGTGGAATTGAAGCCCGTGCCGCTGGCCGAGATGACCGGCCGCGTGGTCGCCCGTGAGGCGAAGGAGCATGGTGGTGTCATTGTGGATGTGCCCGGCACGCTCTCGGTGATGGCCGAACCCGATCTGCTCGCGCGCGCTTTGGGGAATGTCATTCGCAATGCCCTGCGCTATGCCGCGCCGACGCACGCGGGCGGCGAAAATTATTCGTATCGTCCCACCGTGCAGAGCGATGGCCGGCCTTCCGGACCGATCACCGTTTCGGCGCGCGATCGTGGGGAACGCATTTCGCTGATGGTGACCGATTGCGGGCCGGGCGTTCCGGAGGAAGCGCTCCATCGCCTCTTCGATCCATTCTTCCGCCCGGAATCCGCCCGCACGCGCGAGACCGGCGGCACCGGCCTCGGCCTGGCCATCGTGAAGAGCTGCGTGGAAGCCTGCGGCGGCACCGTCGCCGTGCGCAACGTGAAGCCCAGCGGTTTGCAGGTGGAATTCGAACTGCGCAAGGCGCAGCCCCAGGCCGTGGGGAAGAATTGGATGGCGTCGAAGACGTAGTCACCTGGCTGTAGCGGCGCCGTCCCGGCGTCGGAGAGCGAGTGCGCAAAGGATGCGCGATGGCGGGCTCTGGGAGTGGCGACTTTCCAGTCGCCGCCCGACGTAAACGCGCGTAGCGCCATCTTTGGGGCGTCGCTCCGCGACGCAGGGTCTTTTCTGGAAAGTCGCCCCTCCCAGTGAGAGGCAATCGAAAGCGCGACCGCAATCTCGTCAATTTCGCTAGCCTGGCAATCGACGGCGAGGACGGCGCCGTTAGAGACCGGCTAAGAACGCCCCACCAATCCCGGTCAAAGATTCCTGAAAGGCTGCCTCTTCCCAAAATGAAACGACTTCTCCCCATCCTCTTTCTGGCATTCAGCTCCCTCTGCCTGGCCCAGGAAAAAGTGTCCCAGCCGCCGGAGCGCAAGCCTGCCGATGGCCCGTTCATCCCGGCGCCCGCGTTGCCCGGCGGCATTGTGCTCTCGCTTTATCCGCCCGATTCCCCGCTGCTCAACCACGCGCGCATCCACGAAGCCGAGCACTACAACACCAGCGGCAAGAGCACGGACAAGCTGCTCAACACGATCAACATTCACAACCCCAGCATCGAGGTGCACCTGGCGCCCAGTGATGCGCCGGCCACGGGCGCGGCGGTGATCGTCGCGCCGGGTGGCGGACACAAGATCCTCTGGGTCGGGCCCGAAGGCTACGACGTCGTGCCGTTCCTCGGCCGCTACGGTGTGGCGACCATCGTCTTGCGCAATCGCCTCCGCATCGACGGCTACGAGCCCACGGTCGACGCGGTGAACGACGCCTTTCAAGCGATCCGCCTCGTGCGCAGCCATGCCGCGGAGTGGAAGATCGACCCCGCGAAAATCGGCATCATCGGTTTCTCCGCCGGCGGCGAACTTTCCGCGCCCGCCGCGCTCTTCTTCGATGACTTCGCGAAGAAAAATAGCGGCGCCTCCGATCCGCTGGCGAAGGTCTCACCGCGCCCGGATTTCGTGGGCCTGATTTATCCGGGCCCGTCGCCTTTCGCCAAGGCGCCCGATACCTCGATCCCGGCCAACGTGCCGCCGAGCTTCATCACTTGTGCCGGTTCGGGCGACCAGGTGCACGCCGTGTGGGCGACCGAATATTTCACCGCCATGCTCAAGGCCGGCGTGCCGGATCTCGAGATGCACATCTACGGCCGCGGCGGACACGGTGGCGCAATCAGTTCCCGCAACGGCATTCCCTTCGGTACGTGGCAGGATCGATTCATCGATTGGGTCCGCGACCTCGGCTTCCTCGATGCGCCCGGCACGGAAACGAAGGCCGCCAAGGACGTCGCCGCCTACGCGAAGAAGCACGGAAAGTAAGGCGGGCGCCGTAGCGGCGGTCTGTGACCGCCGAAGGATAGGAGGGATAGGAAGAATGGGAGTTGGACCCCGCCTCCCTCGTCCCCGCGGTCTTGAAGTCGGGGCGGATGGTATTGTCCGCGCGTCACGTCCTTGCCATTCACGTAAATGAGCGCCGTGCCACGCGCCCGATCGACCCCCACGGCGACGTGCACCCATTGATCCAACGGGAAGGCATTGGCCGCGGTATGGGCGTCCTTGCCGGCGGTGCCGTTGCCGGTCTCGAATTGAAT
>NZ_ABVL01000024.1 GCF_000173075.1 Chthoniobacter flavus Ellin428 | reverse complement strand
AACATTTCCGGACGTGCGGGTGTTCATTCAGCGTAGCTTTTACCCCGCTCATGAATTTCATCCTCCCTCGCGTTCTCGGTGCCGCTGCCTTGCTGGCGCTTTGCCAATCTACCATTTGCCTTCATGCGGCCGGCCAACCCGTGCCGCAGAAGCCCGCGGGACCGACACCGACCGCCGCCGATATTTCGTACGGCCCAAGCCCGAATCAACTTCTCGACATCTACGTCCCGCCGAATGCGAAGGAGCCGTGCCCGGTGCTGATCTGGTATGGGGGTATCTGGAAGCCGGCGAAGCATGCGGTGGATCCGGGCAAGTTCTTCCCGTCGCACGTCGCCATCGTCGCCGTCGAGACTCGCACGCTGACCGAGGGCCTGCAGGACAAGGCGAATCCGCCGGTGTCGTATGTGATGAATGATGCGGTCCGCGCGGTGCAGTTCGTTCGCCTGAATGCGGCGAAAGTGGGGATCTCGATCCCGAAACGGATCCCCCGTGGGGGGGGGGGTTCGCAGGGGACATTGCCCCGCCTTGTACGTCGGCTGTTCCGGCGAGCATGCGAATCCCCCCCTCGAGTGATCCGGTCGAGCGCGAGTCCTCGAAGGTGGTGTGCGTGGCGGCGTTCCGCAGCCAGCCGAGCATCGACCCGAAGCGCATGCAGGAATGGGTGCCTGGCGTGGCGTGGGGCGCGCCGGCGTTGGGGATGAGCTTCGAAGAGTCGCTCAAGCATCGCGACGAATTGCTGCCGCTGATCCAGAAGTGGTCTCCCGACGCGTTGCTCAACAAAAATGCCGCGCCGATCTATTTCGAGAACGAATGGGGGCTAACCCAGCCGAACGATCCCAAAGTGACGGAGGCGAACTACAAAGTACATTCACCGGCCTGGGGCATGGGCTTCAAAAAGGTGGCCGATTCCGTCGGCGCGACGGTCTATAACAAATTTCCCGATCATCCGACGGAGAAATACAAGGACATCTGGGATTTCATCGTGCAGAACCTCACGGTGCCGGCGAAGTAGCGATGGCGAATCGCCGTCTCAACGGGCGGCGACGGGAAGCGCGGTGATGAATTCCCTCTCGTCGCTGCGCAAAAGATCCAGGCTGCGGCCGGTGAGACCGTAAAGCGGAATCCGGAGTTGGGTGCATTCCACGCCTCGGAGGCGTTTCGTTTCGGACAGCACGAAGGTCTCGGTTTTCAGACACTCACCGTCTTCCACTTCCTGGTAGCGCAGTTCATAGCGACCGGGCGTGATTCGACCGAAAGTGAAAGTCGAGCGTGTCGGAATGAAGCAGACCCGGACGACTTTTGATTGCTCGCCGTATTCGACGGAAACCAGCTTCATAAAAACGGCGGAGGTATTTTTCGAATTGTCCACCGTGACGGACGAATAGCCGCCCATCGCCAGTTTCTCGAAACCCTCGAGGTACGAGGCCTTCTTCGGCCAGGGTTGCCCATTGAGCGGATTGGTCAGGCGCAGATCAAAGACTGGCTGCGGTGACGGTTCCTGCGGAAGCGCCTCTCCGATGATAGTGTCCTGTCTGTCCGGCGACGGCTCCGCAGGTGTGGTCGCGCCAGACTCCGTCTTTTTCGCGGAATGATGATGCGCGATGGTGTTGACCAGAAATACACCAAAGATAGCGAGCAGGACGGCCGCGCAGGCCAGCTTCCCGTCGGGAAGCTGCCAGCGGATGCTACGAAAAAAGATCGAAAGCGAAAATGCCCGGGAAGGCTTCGGGTTCCAAGCCGACGTGGGCGTGAAATTGCCCGGCGACGTGGACGTGAACGGAACCGTGGCCGAGGTCCGGCGCGTCGCGGCCAGCTTGTCGTCGTATTCCTGCCGCTTCGCGGGATCGGAAAGGACGTCGTAGGCGGCATTCAAGATGCCCATGATCTTGCCCGCGCGCGGGTCTCCCGGATTTCGGTCCGGATGCCAGCGCATGGACAGAGCCCGATAGGCGGCTTTGATCACCTCCAATGGCGCCCGCTCCGAGACCTTCAGGTTCTCATAATGGGTCGCCTTCGATTGGCGATTGGGACGTATCTTGATTGGCATGGAATAAACCTCCGCAGTGACCGTCTGTTCCGAGGGGAATCAGGCGCAGAAAAGGCGCAAACCACTGCTGACCTGGGCGCTATCTGCAATCGTATCCATAGGTTCCAATAATTACGGCTTTTACTATACGGAAGCAGCCGGTGGTTGGCTAGAAAATTCGCCTAGGCACGTATGCTCCCCAGAGTCGGCTTTCAGTCGACGTCTTCCTCTGTCAGCAGCCGCCGAAGGTTATCATGCAGCCCGGTAAATCCGTGCTGGCCCCAAGCGAATAAGAGAAGCCATCCGAGACGATCCTCTGTATTCCGGGACGCGTCCGCGGTTTCCGCGTCTTCCCAAGGCGCAGGCTGCTCGCACAATAACGAACCGATGGAAACCGCGAACTCAAGACGGAAGCTGAGCATGATTCGCTCAATCGGAGTCAGCTTCGGCCAGGTGCGATACTCAGCGAACTGGCGGATGGCAACTTCGATCGTGTCATTGGTCGCGCTCTCATACGCTAGAAAGGCTTGAGGGACATCGCGAGCGTCAGGAAAGAGCGTTACGACTTTCGGCAGACCTTCGCGCATGCTTAGCAGCTCCGTATGACAAAGCTCGGTGATTTGTTCCCAGTTCATGCGGGGTTTTTCAACCGGACTCTGCCAGCCATGGACGACGAAAACCAGCAGTTCTCACGAACAGATTCCGCGGGCAAATCAGCAATCGGGCAACAGTTTCTTTGGTGCTTCGTGCAGTGGAATGCCGGGGAGTGACCTCGATTTCTCCGGCGCTTCCCCATCGACTCTCCTACACTTCAAAGTCTCACGCTGTAGCGGAGAAACGCTGCACTCCAGATGAATACTCAGCCCTCCGCTTCTGCACTCGGCGGTGTCTTTTTGGCCGGCGGCGCTTTCGCTTTCTTCTGCCGCGGCTCGAATTCGAAAGTGACCTTGGCGCCGTCGAGCTTGAGGTAGGCGGAGAAGGGCTTGCCCTTCTTCGAGATGAAGCGCGGGAGGAGATCGGTCTTCCCTTCGGTGAAGATCTTCAGCGCTTGCTCCGCCGGGATCGCCCGCTGGCAGATGTTCTTGCCCATGCGGATCGGCTTCTTCGAGCCATTGCCGGCGGGCATGCAGAGGAAGGCATTCTCCGTTTCGTAAACGGTGCCCTGCGGCGTTTCGCCGAGGACTTTGGCCTGCGAGAGATCGAGCGCTTTGCCCATACCGTTCTCCCCCTCGCCGTTGCTGTCCTCGAAGTCGAACTTCTGCTTCCACTCGGTCTTCTCGTTGAGAATGATCTCCGCGTTGAAGGCGCGGCCGAGTTTGCTGCGGAAACCTTCCAGCGGCCCCACGCGTCCTTCGGTGAGGAGCTTGGCCACTTCCTCGCGTTCGAATTCGCGGCCGGACATGGTCTTCCAGACGATGAGTTTACACTCGGGATTGCGACACTCGAAGGCCTTGAAGCTCTCCTTGAAAGGACCGGTCCCACACTTCGGGGCAGGCGACGTCGATATCCTTGAAATTGCCACGCACTTCCTGGCCCATGCCGCCACGAACTTTGCTCACGATCTCGGTGGTCAGGCCGCGGATCTGGTCCATGAAGGCGCCGCGCGAAAGCTGGCCGCGCTCCATCTGGCGCAGCTTGTGTTCCCACTCGCCGGTGAGTTCGGGCTTGGTCAGCGTCTCCGCGTGCAAATTGCGCAGGAGCGTGATCAACGAGATGCCCTTGGCCGTGACGATGAGTTCGCGTCCCTGGCGAATGAGATAGCCCTCGAAGAGCAGGCCTTCGATGACCTGCGCCCGCGTCGCCGGCGTGCCGAGGCCGCGCTCGCTCATCGCTTCGCGCAACTCTTCGTCGTCCACCAGGCGGCCCGCGCCTTCCATGGCGGAAAGCAGCGTGGCTTCGTTGTAGCGAGGCGGTGGCTTGGTGATGTTTTCCTTCACCTCGATCGCTTCCGTCCGCGCCTGTTCGCCGGGCGTGATGGCCACGATTGCCTTGTCGCTCTCGCCCTCGCCCTCGGCCTGGCGGCCATACACGGCGAGCCAGCCCGGATCGACGATGATCTTGCCATCCGTCTTGAATTTCTCGCCGACCACCGTGGTGATGCGCGTGGTGACTTCAAACTGCGCTGCCGGATAAAACACCGCGACGAAGCGCCGCGACACCATGTCGAAAATCTTCTGCTCGGTCTCGCTGAGATTCTTCGGCGCCGTGCCCGTGGGCACGATGGCAAAGTGATCGCTGACTTTGGCGTTATTGAAGATGCGCTTGTTCGGCCTCACCCAATTTTCGCGCAACGCCTTCTCCGCGTGCCCGGCGAGGGTGCGATCCTCGAAGCTGTTCATCACCCGCTTCGCCGTGGCCACGTGATCCTCGGGCAAATAGCGCGAATCGGTTCGCGGATAGGTGAGCACCTTGTGCTTTTCGTAAAGCGCCTGTGCGATCTGCAGGGTCATCTTCGCGGGGAAGCCGTGGCGGCCGTTTGCCTCGCGCTGCAGAGTGGTCAGATCGTAGAGCAGGGGAGGCGCCTGGGTGGTCGGCTTCTTCTCTTCCTCAACCGTGCCGGGCTGGCCATCGCACTTCGCCTTGATGGCGTCGGCCTTGACCTTGTCCCAGATGCGTTCGGCGCGCCCGTCTTCATCGCCATTCTTCTTGAACGCAGGGTCGAACCAGCGACCGCGATAGCTGCCTTCCTTGACGCCGAAATCGCCGAAGACTTCCCAATAGGCGCGCGGCTCGAAGGCGCGGATCTTCTCCTCGCGCTCGACGAGGATGGCCAGCGTCGGCGTCTGGACGCGCCCGGCCGTGGTCTTGGAAAAACCGCCGCCCTGCGAATTGAACGCGGTCAGCGCGCGGGTGGAATTGATGCCCACCAGCCAGTCTGATTCGCTGCGCGAGACCGCGGCATCGGCCAGCGGCTGCATGTCGGCATCGCTACGCAGGTTGGCAAAAGCAGTGCGAATCGCATCCGGTGTCATCGATTGCAACCACAGCCGCTTGATCGGCTGCTTCGCGCCGGTGGCCTTCACGATGTTGCGGAAGATGAGTTCACCTTCGCGCCCGGCGTCGCACGCATTGATCAACTCGGTCACTTCCTTGCGCTTGATCAACTTGCGCAGTTGCGCCAGCCGCCCGGCGTTCTTGTCGATCGGCGCCAGGGCAAACTGCGGCGGGATGTGCGGCAGCTTTTCCATGGTCCACTTGCCGCGCTTGATCTCGTGCTCTTCGGGCACGGCCAGCTCCAGCAGGTGGCCTACGGCCGACGAGATGACATAGCTGTCGTTCTCAAACCAGTCGCCGGCCTTTTTCACGCCAAGCGCCTTCGCGAGGTCGCTGGCGACGCTGGGCTTTTCCGCGATGACGAGGGTTTTCATGAAAGGGGATTTGGGTGATGCAGGAAGGCGGATTCCGCCCGGCCAAAGGGACTGTAGGCGGAAAATCGGTTATCAAGCATCATCGCTCACTATAAATACGTGTTGGGGGTGATTGACTGGCGTTTTATCGGATGAATCGCACCTGACGCTTGGGGATAGCGCCAGAGTTACACCTGATAAAATTCATAGCAAAAATCGGTCTTAAAGCTTCACGAACTGCTGGCCGGGAAGTTGTTTCACCAGCCTTTTCATTTCGAGGGCGAGCAAAGTGGACGCCACTTTGGGCATCGGCAAGCCCGATTTTGTGACGATCAAATCAATGGGGGTCTCCGCGTTATCCACCGAAGCGAGAATGGATTGCTCCTCTGTGGAGAGGGGAATGGCGCTGACTGGAGTCGACATTTTGCGCGGCTCCGGGGCGAGAATTCGCAGGTCGTCGAGGATGTCCGCGGCCCCCGTCACGAGCTTGGCGCCCTGCTGGATCAGGCGATTCGACCCCGCCGAAGTCGGGCGGTCGATCTGGCCGGGAACAGCGTAAACCGAGCGGCCATGTTCGAGCGCTTGGGTGGCGGTAATGAGGGCGCCGCTCTTCAATCCCGCCTCGACCACAAGGGTGCCGCTGCCCCAGCCGGCGACGATGCGGTTCCGATAGGGGAACGTTTGGGTGCTCGGCGGAAAGGTCATGGGAAATTCCGAGACCACTGCTCCGGAGGAGGTGATCTTCTCGGCCAGCGCCTGATTTTCCGGTGGATACAGGTCCATGAGTCCTGAGCCGATGACCGCGACAGTCCGGCCCTGCGCGGCCAGCGCTCCTTGATGCGCCGCCGTATCGATTCCACGTGCCAGTCCGCTGACCACCGTAAGGCCGGCGTAGGCGAGCTGATAGGAAAGCTTCTTCGCGCACTCCAGGCCGTAATGGCTCGTCTTGCGCGAACCGACCACGCCGATGGCCTGCTGATCCCGCTCGGTCAATTCGCCCCATATATATAAGACGATGGGCGGATTCGAGATCTCCTGCAGCATCCGCGGATATTCCGGTGACTGCTGCGTGATGACCCGGGCGCCGAATTCCTGAATGCGGGCCAGTTCGGCAGTGAGATCCACCTTCTCCTCCCAATGGGCGATTCCGGCGGCCACTTCCGCGCCGATGCCATCTACCGCTCGAAGCTGACCCTCCCGCGCCAGAAGCACCTGCTCCGGCGTCTCAAAGACCTCCAGCAAACGCCGCAAACGCACCGGCCCCACACCGGGCACCATATTGAGTGCAATGCTGGCCTCCGTGGAATTCATGCGCCGGAAGCTGGTAAGTCCGGGCCGTTTTGTCAAACGCGGGTGTGAAGAACAGTCTTAATCTTAATCTTGAGAGTAAGAAGTCGCGGACATGCCGGCGAACAACAACCACACTCGACATGGCCTCGCGTGTTCACCTAGGCTCCGCCCGCATGGAAATCTACATCGCTCGCGATGGAAATCGGCTCGGGCCGTTCCCCTTGGAAGAAGTGCGACGCCAATTGGCGAGCGGGCAGTTGACCCCAAATGACCTCGCGTGGGTGCAAGGCGCGCAAGACTGGGTGCCATTGGCTTCGTTCCCGCCGTTGCAGTCGACACCTCCCCATATTCCGGCGGCCAGTTCGCCGAACCTGACTCCGACGCAGCCAACTGCGACTTACGCAGCTCCGTCACAGCCGGGGCAAACTTCCGGCGCGGCCATCGCCAGTCTGGTGATCGGCCTCCTTTCCTTTCTGCTCTGTCCGATCATCGGAAGCATCGCCGCAGTCATTTGCGGCCATATTGCGCGCGGCGATATCCGCAAATCCGGCGGCAGGCTATCCGGGGATGGGATGGCAATCGCAGGTCTCGTCCTCGGATATTCGGGATTCGCTTTTATTGGTCTGGCCATTCTTGCGGGAATGGCGCTGCCGGTCTTCGGCGAGGTGCAACTGAAGGGTAAAGAGGTGCAAAGCTTGTCCAACGCCAAACAGATCGCGATCGCTTGCCAGGCCTATGCGGTGGATCACCAGAATCACTTCCCGGCGAAACTCCACGAACTCGTTCCGAAGTATCTGCCGGATCGCTCGGTATTTTCTTCCCCGCTCTCGCCCGGAGAAACGCTGGCCTACGAGTATTTCGGCGGCTTGCAGACCGACCCGCCCCAGAACGTCCTGCTCATGAGCACTTTCAAGGATCGGCATGGAAAGAGAATCATCGTCCATGTCGATGGTTCCGGTCTCGTCGGCATCCCGCCTCCGATTCTTCCCTCGCCGCTGCCGCAATGAGCCCGTCCGCGCTCTTTTCTTCCTGAGGGACAAAGAATGCGGCGTGAGGGATTCGAACCCCCGACCAACGCTGTGTAAAAGCGCCGCTCTACCACTGAGCTAACGCCGCGAATGAGGGCGGAAGTTGCGCCGAAAGACGGGCGCTGGCAAGCGGATAGCGCGGCAACTTGGAGGGCGCCGCTCCGTCCTAAGCATTACCCACATCTTTGCGCGGTGTTTAGACGTCGAAGGG
Organism: Chthoniobacter flavus Ellin428; assembly: GCF_000173075.1. Taxonomy (GTDB): domain Bacteria; phylum Verrucomicrobiota; class Verrucomicrobiia; order Chthoniobacterales; family Chthoniobacteraceae; genus Chthoniobacter; species Chthoniobacter flavus. Next base: position 85,365 of record NZ_ABVL01000024.1, on the reverse strand, counting down.
ATGGGGCCACTGGGAGCGGCGACTTCCTAGTCGCTGACCGAAAAACCGATGCGCGCAGCGCCTCTCTTTGAGGGCGTCGCTCCGCGACGCAGGGTTTTTTCTAGGAAGTCGCCCCTCCCAGTGAGCTACAGCCGTATTACCCCTGGTCCTAAATCCGAGAAAAGATGTGGGTAATGCTGAGGCTCCGTCGGCGCCCGCTTTACGGAAAGACGCGTGCCCGCGCGTGCCCGCGCGTTCCGCAAATTCCGCCTCCGCTCATTGGATGGGGAACGCGCAGGAGCGCATCCCTCCGTGATTCACTACGACAGCCGTAAGTCGTAAGTCAGGAGACGCGGGTGCAATTTGCGGCAAGGGTGGGGTGATACTGGAGAAGGCGTGTCGGTGTGCGGAACGAAGAGGCGGCGATCCTGCTCGAGCCGATAAGAAGCCGTTTTACCTTCGCCGGTGATGGCCACGACGAGGGGCATCTGCGGCGTGATGCCGGGATGCAACGAGGGATAGAGTGCGGTGCGACGGTAGCGCAGGCCGGCGCCGCGCTTTGCCCCGGGGAAGGATTGGAGCGGCAACTCGCGGCCGGCGATGTGGATTTTGCATCGCGCGCCGAATTCGCGTGTGGCGAGGAACTCGAGCCGCTCGATGGACGTGTCGACGAAGCGGCTGGTGCTGCCGCCTTCGAGCGGTTGCTCGCAAAGCAAGGGCCAGCCTTCGTGTCCACGGCGGAGGGTGAGTTCGGCGGCGCCGTCCGCGTGATGCAGCATGACCGGAAAGCGCCATTCGAAGATTTCGCGGAAGAGCGCGGTCGGCAACTCGAAGCCGCCGCGGCGCAGGTCGCGCAACACTTTCTCGAAATCAGCCCACAGGAAGCTCGGTAGAAAATAAGCGTCGTGGAGTTTGTCGCCGAAATCGATGAGCGGCTCCTTGAACGAATGCGTGAGGAGATGCGCGGCCAGCGCGTGCCAGAGCAGCGCGACGGCGGACATCCAGCGCGCGTGCGGAAATGTTTCGATCGCGCGAAACTCGATGAGCCCGCGGCAGCCGCCGTCAAAATTCACGTTCCAGAATTTGTCGAAGCTCGTCTCGCTGCGGTGCGTATTGCCGGAGGTGTCCGTGTGCAGATGACGGAGCGTTTCGCTGATGAGATAGCGATGATCGCCCGCTGGCAATTCCTCGAGAAAGCGGTAAGCCATCTCGAGATCGTAAAGCGCGCTGGCGCCTTCATCGGGGCGCGGTGCTTGCGACGAGCAGCCGACGTATTGTCCGGTGAAAATATACGCGAGCGAGGGATGATGCTGCCAGTAGCGCAGGATGGAGGTGACCCACGCGGGACGCGAAAAAAGCGGATGATCGTCGAGGCTCGGGCCGCCGAAGAGGAGGTGATTACCGCCACCGGTGCCGACCTGTTCCTCGGGTGAGAGTTGTTTGCAGGAACGCAGGCCCGCGGGTGTGGCAGCGCGCTCCAGGACATCCAGCCAATGGGCGTACTCGCGCCATGTGGCGCAGGGCGGAAGATTGATCTCGAGGACACCGGGATCCGAAGCGATGGCCAGTCGCGACCAGATGCCGGCTTCGTCGCTGGGCACATAGCCAGCCAGACCGGGCACGGTGAGGCCCAGGCCGCGTGCCGACTCGACGATCGCGTTAATCAAGCGCAGGAAAGGCGCCTGGAGCAGCGGAGGAAGAAAGACGCGGAGTTCTCCCTCGGCGATTTCCAGCGCGAGGGCCCGGCGACTCACGTTGTCGGGCAGATTGTTGAGCGGCAGGCGCAAACCGGCTGGCCCTTCGGCGCGGAGAAGCTCGATGCTTTCCCCACACTGCCAATCTTCGATGAAGAATCGATCCTCCGCATGATCCAACGGGAGCACGGCTGCGGAGCGCGGCGGGTCGAGCGGATCGATGGCGCGCACCCAGCCGTCTTCGATCTTCAGCGCCTGGACGAGCCGTTTCTGAAATTGCCGGAACGACGCGGCGTCGATCTTCGCTGAACTCTGAATCGTGGATGCGAGCGATGGAACAAACGGGGTGTCATCGACATTCCACACGAGATTGATGGCCCAGCGCGGATTCATCTCTCCGGGATAGAATTTGCCCGGCGAATAGAGGGCGATCGCGCGCGGCAGCGATTGGGCGATGAGCGCATCGGCGAGCGCGTAGGCGTAGCGCAGCTTGGTGGGGCCGAGCGCGGTGACGCTCCATTCCGGACCGACCGGATCGAGTGGCACATAAGTCGGCTCGCCGCCGAGGGTGAGGCGGACCTTCTGCGCGGCAAAGGTGGCTTCTACCTGATCGGCGACGCGAGCGAGGGATTTAGTCATGCGGAGTGATTTGCAGCGTCGCCATCATGTTCGCGGGCACGTGAGTGGAGTGATAGTATCTGCCGAGGATCGGCGAAATATCTTCGGGCGTGAAGCCGACGGCGGCGGTGATGTGGTGATGATTGCAGAGATAGCCGTTGGTCGGGTCGAAACCAACCCAGCCGGCGCCGGGGAGATAGATTTCCGTCCAGGCGTGCAGCGCGCCTTCCGCGCGTTTGTCGTCGCTCTCAAATTCGCAGAGATATCCGCTGGCCAGTCGCGCGGCGAGGCCGAGCCCGCGCGCCACTTCCGCGAGCAGCACGGCGAAGTCGCGGCAGGCGCCACGCCCGAGCTGCAGCGTTTCCTCCGGCGTATAGGCTGCGCCTTCATCACGGCGCTCGTAGGCGAGGTGTTCGTGCAGCGCGCTGTTGAGAGACACGAGCGTTTCCACCGTGGGCTGCGGCTCGATGGGCGGTTGCCAGAAGGGCAGCAGCGGCGCGGGCCGATTTTGCAAATACGGCGAGAGCGCATGGGCTTCGCGCGCGGTGTAGGTAAACGGCAAATTCAGCGCGGGCGAGTCGAGCAGGAAGTCGAAGGCGTTGCGCGGCGTCAGTTCCAGTTCGATCTGCAACGCAGCCTGGAGCAACGCGGATTTTTCCGGGTAGAAACAGGACGCGATCTCGTTGTCGAAAAGATCGCGCCGATAATTCACCTGCGCATCCGCATTGGTCTGAAAAGCCAGGCGGCGCAGCGAAACATAGCGATCGGATTTCGGGAAGAGCCGGAAGAGATGCGTCGAGAAACTGACCGGCTCGGTGTAGGCATACTGCGTTTGGTAGTGGATGCCGATTTTCACGATGGAAAAGGCAGAACATCCGGGGAAGAAGGCAGAACATCCAACGCCCAACATCCAACATTCAACATCCAATCAGGGAAACCACTGCGACGCGCTTGCGCCATTGGGTGTTGGATGTTGGGCGTTGGATGTTGGATGTTTTTCATATCCTCGCTTTCTCCATCTTCGCGCCGCGGCGTTTCATCATTACGCGCACTTTCATATTCTGTCCGCCGCTGCCCTTGAATGTGCCGCGGAGAGGGGTGGCATCGCGCTGGTCGCGGCCGAAACTCACGGCGACGTAGCGCTCATTGATCCACTGGCGATTCGTCGGATCGATGGCTACCCACGTCATGCCGGGCACGAGCACTTCGATCCAGGCGTGTGTAGCCACGGCGCCGGTCATGCGACGCGCCGTGCCATCGGGCGCGCGTACGGGATCGGTCTCGATGTAACCGCACACATAGCGCGCGGGCAGCCCGGCGGTGCGCAGGATGCTCAGCCCCACGTGCGCGAAATCCTGGCAGACGCCCTCTTTGTTTTTCCAAATCGTGGCCAGCGGTGTGGAGTTTTCCGTCGCGCCTGGGTTGTATTTGAATTCCGCGTGGATCGCTTCATTCAAGCGCTGGAGCGATTCGCCGAGCGGCGCACGACTGGGTAAATATTTCTTCGCCCATTGCACGGACTCGCGCGTGGGCTGCACCGCAGGTGTCATCTGCAGGTAGTCGAAGATGTCCGTCATCACGGAGCCGAGAATCTGTCGCGCTTCCTGCACCGGCAGTTCAAGGCTGGCGGTGGGCAAGGGGACGGGATGCGTGCGCACCACCGCCTGGTTGCTCACGTAAAGCGTCTTGTGGCGGAAGGGCAGGGAGAAGAAATGGACATGATTGCCGAAGTGATCGGTGTAACCGGAGACCGGCACATCGGGATCGATGACCAGTCGATGGCTGAGCACCGTTTGCGAAGGGAGCGTCAGTGGGGTCAGTCGCGCCTCGCCGTAAGCCTCGGCGGCGGGATGCCCGTATTTGTAATGTGTGACGTGAGTGATCTCGAACTCCATCAGGCCCTAAGATGCTGGGATTATCGCTGAACCTTGGCCTGCCACCAAGTGTCAATTTGCGGCAGAGCGCGCGCTTTGAATGTCGCCTGGAAACGAATGTCGTCCGCGGCCTGGGCGACCGCCGGGGCGGTGACCGGAGGCAGGTTCGTTTTGGCAAATGCCTCGAGCTCATCCGCGTGGGCCGAGTCGTCGAAGGCCTCGAAGATGTTCGGCACGAAATGATTGGCCGAAATGGCCGGGACCTTGGCGAGTAGCGCATCGAGATGAGCGCGGGCAAAGTCCCACGCGAGTTGCGGTTGCTCGCCATCGTGAGCCACGCGTTGCACGAGCCGGGCGGCGTCAGGCGCGATGAGTTCATCGGTCAGTGACAGCGCGAGCGTCTGCTCGGCGAGCTTCGGGTTGTGCGCCGAGACAAGTGCACTGTAGAGCGAACGCTTTTGCTCGAAGCTGTCTTCCTTCCGTGCGGCCTCGTGCAATTGCTGCCAGGTCATCGCATCCGCATCGCGCCCCACCACGGAGAAGACCGCCCCACGCAGATCGCCCGGCAGCGACGCTGGGTCGTGCAGATACGCGGCAAAGCGCGCCCGCGCGGAGCTGACGATCTCTTCGTTGCCAAACGCACCGAGGGTGGAAATAAGCGAGCCACGCAACGCGGCATCGAGCGGGGATTCGCCGGGCTTCGCGTCCCAGGTAAGACGATTGAATTGCGGCTGCAGGAAGCCGCGCGCCCAGGCGCGAAAACCCTCGCGATTCGGCTCGCCGCGCTCGAGGCCATCGATGGACCAGAGGATGTCGACGATGCGCTGGATGACGGTTGGCGAGCGGTCGTCGCTCAGCTCGTTCAGGAGATCGAGGCTGTCCGAAGCCGGCGTACGGCCGGCCTGCACCATGGCCCAGGAATCGTTGAGCGCATTGAGCCGATCGGCCTCGGCGAGCATCGGCGCGGCCTTCAGCAGACGGCGCGCGAGCGTGGCATCGTAGGCCACGCGATAGTAGCCGACATCGCCCATGTTGGCCTTGATCGAAATCTCCGGCTCGAAAAGCGTGCCCGGCTGAATGGCGTCCTTGAGCAACGTCGTCACTGCACGACTGGGTGCGCCGGCTGGCCCGTAGATGACCGGGATCTGCCAGCGCAGCGGCGCGGCGTCTTTTTGATGAATGGTGAAGCGCGACTGTTCGAGTTGCACGCTGGCCTGGCTGCCCGCGGGCAGGGCGCTGAGCGTCACCACGGGAAAGCCCGGTTGCTCCGTCCAGCCGACGGCAAACTCGCGCACCGGTTTGCCCGAAGTCGTGGCCAGCGCCTGCCAGAGATCGGCGGTGGTGGTGTTGCGGTAGGCGTGCCCCTGGATGTAAGCGCGGATGCCGTCGCGGAAGACGTCTTCGCCGAGCCAGCTCTCCAGCATGCGGAGCACGGCCTGGCCTTTGTTGTAAGTAATCTCGTCGAAACCCTCGGTCGCGCGCGCATCATCCGGCACGGGGCGCTGGATTGGGTGCGTGGTCGAGCGGGAGTCAAGGCGCATCGCGTATTCCTTGCTGCCGGCGGCGCGCAGCCACACTTTCCACTCGGGGTTGAAATGGTCGGTGGCCTTCGTGCCCATCCAACTCGCGAAGCCTTCGTTGAGCCACAGGTTGTCCCACCAGGCCATAGTCACGAGATTGCCAAACCACTGGTGCGCGACCTCGTGGGCGATGACCGCGAAGACGCGTTCGCGCATGTTCTGCGCGCTGTTCGCCGGATCGTAGAGGAGCGCGTTGTCGTTATAGATGATGCAGCCCCAGTTTTCCATCGCGCCCGCGCCAGTGCTGGGGAGGGCGAGTTCATCGAGCTTGGGCAGGGGATATTTGACGCCGAAGTACTCGTGATAATAGGTGAGAATTTTCTTCGTGGCTTCCAGCGCGTAACGGCCCTGCTCGCGTTTGCCCGGGGTGGTGAAGACGGTGAGTTTGATGCCTTCGACTTCGTCGTGAAGTTCTTCAAAATCGCCGATAGCCAGGGCGACGAGATAGCTGGCCATCTTCGGTGTGGGGGCGAAGGTGATGCAGGGACACGAGATTTTTTCGTCCGTCTTACTGTTGTAAGCTTCGCGAAACTCATACTTCGCCAGCGGCATGTTGGAGATGGCCTTGGCCTCTCCCAAGACGTCCACGCTGAGGGCAAAGACGGCCCGGAAGGCCGGTTCATCCCAGCAGGGAAACATCCGCCGGCAATCGATCGCTTCCATCTGCGTAGCCAGGCATTTGCGCGGATGGCCGTTGACCTGATAACGCGCGATATAAAGTCCGCGCGGCTGCTCGGTGAGCTTGCCCGCGAAATGCATCGCGAGCGTATATTGCCCGGGTGCCAATTCCTTCGGCAGGGTGAAGGTCAGCGTTTGCTCTTCGGTGTTGAGTTGCGGGGTGAGCGGGATTTCCTCCGTGGTGTGCAGCGTGGCGTTGCTGATTTCCAGGCCATTGGAGTGCAGCACGATTTTCTGCACGGGTTGCCGCACCTCGATGGCCACGGTTTCGTCGCCGGAGAAGACCGCCTTTTCCATGTCCGGCGCGAGATGCACGTCGTAGCGCTGCGGGACGATGGTCTTCGGCAGACGCCCCTGGTTCGTTTCGAAGCTAAACGGTTCCTCACCGCGCATGAGAGTTTCCATAACGCAAAGTCCGACCAACATCAAAAAGCAGTGGCGAAGAGACATGACGCGCGGAATGTGGGCCAGAGGGCTGCGGGAGGAAAGTAAGATTGATGGAGGTGACCGGCAGGTCGTGGGTGTTTGATTGCGTCACTGGGAGGGGCCACCTCCTGGTCGCCCTACGTTGCGCAGCAACGTCCATGAAGTGGCGCTGCGCGCGTGGGTCGGTCGGCGACTGGGAAGTGGCCGCTCCCAGTGGTTCCCTTCGGTTGCTCTGGACAAACGCCCCATCGCCGCGAAATTCGCTCCCTTTTCTCGTGTCTCATTTACCTGACCCTCATCATCACCCGCCGGCCCGCGAGGCCGGTCTTTCGCGCGGCACCGTTTGGCTGATGTCGGTGACGGTCGCGGTGGTCGTGGCGAATATCTATTTCATCCAGCCGCTCTTGCGGATGATCGCCGAAAACTTTGGCCTCACCGTGGCCAAGGCCGGTTCGCTCGCCATGCTCAGCCAGGTGGGCACAGCGCTGGGGATGCTTTTCTTCGTCCCACTCGGCGATAAATTCGAGCGGCGCTCGTTGATTCTCGTGCTGCTGCTGGGCGCGGTCGGGGCGCTGGTCCTCATGGCGCTCGCACCGAATGTGATCTGTCTGGCGGTGGCGGCGTTTTTTCTCGGGGCCTTTTGCGCGAATGTGCATGTGGTGGTGCCTTTCGCCGCGCACCTCGCAGCGCCGGAGCAGCGCGGGCGCGTCGTGGGGATGGTGGTATCGGGCATCCTGATGGGCGTGCTGCTGGCGCGCACTTTCAGCGGGACGCTCGGCGCGTGGCTGGGCTGGCGTGCGGTCTATGGACTCGCCGCCGGCGCGATGCTTCTGCTCGGCGCGGTGGTGCGGGTGCGCCTTCCGGAGGATCGTCCCGAGACGGTGCTGACGTGGCGTGAACTGATGCTCTCGACCCTCATGCTCGCGAAACGGCACGCGCTGCTACGCGAATCGGCGCTCCTGGGTGCGTTGCTCTTTGCCGGGTTCTCCGCGTTTTGGACCACCTTGGTGTTCTTTCTCGCGGGCTCGCCGTATCACTTTCCGAATCCGAGTGCCGCCGCCGGCCTTTTCGGCCTGGTGGGCGCCGTGGGCGCTCTAGCCGCTCCGACCATCGGCCATCTGGCGCACAAACATGGACCGCGCTACACCGTGAGCGTCGCGCTCTGGACGACGTTGGCCGGCTTTGTCTGCATGGGATTGTTCGGACGCCATCTCGCGGGACTGATCGCTGGGGTGATCATCATGGACCTCGGCGTGCAGATCGGCCACGTCTCGAACCAGACGCGTATTTACAGCATCGATCCCGCCGCGCGCAGCCGGCTCAACACGGTCTACATGTTCGTCTATTTCGTCGGCGGTGGGCTGGGCTCGCTGATCGGCGCCGCGATGTGGCACGCCGCCGGTTGGTGGGGCGTGTGCGGGGTGGGATGCGTGGTGATGCTCCTGGCCCTCGCCGTAGAGTTCCTGCATGGGCGGGCGGGAGGGGACAGTAATCAGTAATCAGTAATCAGTTTAGCGTGGCGTGAGAGCCATACTGATCACTGAATACTGAATACTGATTACTCTCCCATTTCCTCTCCCATGGCGTAGTGTCAACCAAACCCATCGTCGCATCATGATGCGTGAATTTGTCTCTTGAATACTCTGTAAAGTTGCCGTTTATTGCCCGATCCATGTCCGCTGAAAAATCTCTCCATCCCCTGGCTGCCCTCCTGCAGAAGCGCATCGCGATCATCGACGGTGCGATGGGGACGACCATCCGGACCTATGGCATGAAGGAAGCCGATATCCGTGGGACGCGTTTTGTCGATGCGAAGAAGGACCTGCTCAATAACGGCGATCTCTTCTCGCTCACCCAAGCGGCGATGATCGGCGACATCCATCGCCGCTTCCTGGAGGCCGGCGCGGATATCATCGAGACGAATACTTTCTCCGCCACGAGCATCGGGCAGAGCGAATTCTTCGTCGACGACCCGCGCGAGCATGGCGGGCGCAAGGACCCGGCGTTTTACCAAAAGATTATCGACGACCCGTTCCTCAACGAACTGGCCTGGGACATCAATTTCCAATCCGCGAGCCAGTGCCGCGAGTGGGCGGATCGTGTCGGCAGCAAGGATGGCAAGCAGCGTTTCGTCGCCGGGGCTGTCGGGCCGCTGACCGTTTCGCTTTCCAATTCGCCGGACGCGGATGACCCCGGTTTCCGCACGGTGACCTTCGACCAGGTGAAGGCCGCTTACATCCAGCAAGTGCGCGCGCTCATTGCCGGCGGCTCGGACATTCTGCTCGTGGAGACGATTTTCGATTCGCTCAACGCGAAGGCGGCGCTGGTCGCGATCCAGGAGGTCTTTGAGAAGGACAAGGTGTCGCTGCCGATTTCCATTTCCGCGGCGGTCGGTCGCGGTGGCGAGACGATGATCTCGGCGCAGACGGTCGAGGCTTTCTGGAATGCGGTGAAGCACGTGAACCCGCTTTCGGTCGGCCTCAACTGCTCGCTCGGACCGGACCTCATGCGGCCCTTCCTGGAAGAACTCTCCACGAAATCCGACTCCGCCATTTCCTGTTATCCGAACGCCGGCTTGCCGAATCCGCTCTCGCCCACGGGCTTCGACCTGGAGCCGGAAGACATGGGGCGATACCTTGGCGATTTTGCCCAGAGCGGTCTGCTGAATATCGCGGGTGGCTGCTGCGGCAATACGCCGGAGCACATCGCGGCGATTGCCAGGACGTTGGCGGATCTTCCGCCGCGCGAACCAAAGGAGGAGACGAAGTATTCCACTGGCGGTCCGCTGCCGCTGCGCCTCTCGGGTTCGCAACCTTTCACGCAGCAGATCGGCAGCTATCTCATGATCGGCGAGCGCACGAACGTGGCGGGATCGCCGAAGTTCGCCAAGCTGATCAAGGAAGGGAAATACGAGGAGGCCGTGGCCATTGCGCGGCAGCAGGTGGAGAATGGCGCCAACGTCATCGACATCTGCATGGACGAAGGGATGATCGACGGCGTGGCGGCCATGACGCGCTTCCTGCTACTGCTCGGCAGCGAGCCGGAAGTGGCCAAAGTGCCTTTCATGGTCGACTCCTCGAAGTGGGAAGTGATCGAGGCCGGCCTGAAGTGCCTGCAGGGCAAGGGCATCGTGAATTCCATTTCGCTCAAGGAGGGCGAAGACATTTTCCGTGAACACGCGCGCACGGTGCTGCGCTACGGTGCGGCGGTGGTGGTAATGGCTTTTGACGAACAGGGCCAGGCGGCGACGCTGGCCGACAAGATTCGCATCTGCGAGCGGGCTTACCGAATTCTCGTGGACGAAGTCGGCTTCCCGCCGGAGGACATCATTTTCGATCCGAACGTGCTCACCGTAGCCACGGGCATCGAAGAGCACAACAACTACGCGATCGACTTCATCGAGGCCACGCGTTGGATCAAAGCAAACCTGCCGCACGCCAAGGTGAGCGGTGGTGTCTCGAATATTTCGTTCAGCTTCCGCGGCAACAATGTCGTGCGCGAGGCGATGCACAGCGCGTTCCTCTTCCACGCCATCGGCGCGGGGATGGATATGGGCATCGTCAATGCGGGCATGCTGGAGGTTTACGAGGAGATCCAGCCCGAGTTGAAAATGCTCGTGGAGGACGTGCTGCTCAATCGGCGTCCCGATGCCACGGAGCGCCTGGTCGATTTCGGCGAGAAGCTGAAGGCGGCCGGCGCGGGCAAGGACGCTGCGGCGGAGAAGAAGGAAGAAGAGTGGCGTAAGGGCACCGTTGAAGCGCGGCTCTCGCATGCCCTCGTGAAAGGCATCGATACCTACATCGATACCGATACCGAGGAGGCGCGCGCGAAGTTCGGTCGTCCGCTGGCGGTCATTGAAGGTCCACTGATGGATGGCATGGGGGTGGTCGGCGATCTTTTCGGCGCAGGCAAAATGTTCCTGCCACAAGTTGTGAAATCGGCGCGCGTAATGAAGAAGGCCGTGGCCTATCTCACGCCATTCATGGAGGAGGAAAAAGCGGCGATGGCCGCCGCGGGCAAGGCCGTGCGTTCGCAGGGCAAGATCGTGCTGGCGACGGTGAAAGGCGACGTGCACGACATCGGCAAAAATATCGTGGGCGTGGTGCTCGCTTGTAACAACTACGACGTCATCGACATGGGCGTGATGGTGCCATGCGAGAAGATTCTCGAGCGGGCCCGCCAGGAAGGGGCCGATGTCATCGGCCTCAGCGGACTCATTACGCCGTCGCTTGATGAAATGACGCACGTCGCGCGTGAGATGGAGCGCACGGGTCTCAAGCTGCCGCTGCTCATCGGCGGCGCGACGACGAGCAAGGCGCACACGGCGGTGAAGATCGCGCCCGGTTACGGCGGGCCGGTGGTGCATGTGCTCGATGCTTCGCGCGCCGTCCCGGTGGTCACCAGCCTGATCAGCGAGGAGGCGCGGCCGGCTTTCATTGCCAAAAATCTCGACGAGCAGGCGAGGGCGCGGGCGACGCATTTCGGGCAAAAGCAGGAGCTCATTTCGCTGAAAGCGGCTCGGGCGAATCGCACGCCCATCGAGTGGCGGGCCGAGGACGTTCCGCAGCCGGAATTCATCGGCGCGCGGGTGCTGGAGGATTTTCCGCTGGCCACGCTGCGCGAGTTTATCGACTGGTCGCCATTCTTTCATACGTGGGAATTGCGTGGCGTGTATCCGGCGATTTTCGAGCACGAGAAATACGGTGAGCAGGCACGCAAGCTTTTCGCCGAAGCGCAGGAACTCCTCGACCGCATGATCGGCGAGAAGCTGGTGGTCGCGAAGGCGGTCTACGGCTTCTTCCCGGCGAATGCGGTCGGCGACGACGTCGAAGTTTACACGGACGAGACGCGGCAAACGGTCCGCACGACTTTCCATTTCCTGCGGCAGCAGGTTGTGAAGAAAGAAGGCGAGCCATCGCAATCGCTGTCCGATTTCATCGCGCCGAAGAGCACGGGCTTGCCCGATCACATCGCGGCCTTTGCGGTGACCTCGGGGCACGGGCTCAAGGAACTCGTCGAGCGTTTCAAGGCGGAGCACGATGATTACAACGCGATCATGGCCGAAGCGCTCGCGGATCGTCTGGCCGAGGCCTTCGCCGAGTGCCTGCACAAGCGGGTGCGCGATGAGTGGGGCTATGGCCGCGCCGAGAATCTCACCAGCGAGCAATTGATCCACGAACAGTATCGCGGCATTCGTCCGGCGGCGGGATATCCCGCATGCCCGGATCACACGGAGAAAGGCATCCTTTGGGAATTGCTCGACGTGGAGCGGAAGGCCGGCATCCAGATCACCGAGAGTTTTGCCATGTGGCCAGGCTCGAGCGTGAGTGGCCTCTACTTCGCGCATCCGCGCTCCCGCTACTTCGGTCTCGGCAAGATCGACCGTGACCAGGTGCTCGACTATCATCTGCGCAAGGGCATGACCGTGCCGGAAGTCGAACGCTGGCTCTCGCCGAACCTGAACTACGATCCCGACGCGCCCGCTCCTGCGGGTGGTGCTGCGAGTCCCTCAGGCGCGGCACAGTTGGTGTCTTAAAAGTCGGACGGGATTCTTTGTCGATTGCAGAAGGCGTGATGGAGGGCACCGCGCCGTCAGTGCTGGGATCACGTGTTCACACTCCCGTGCCATGCCATCTGGCCTCAGGGAACTCCGCAGAATGACACGCGAAAAGGAGCGCAACTGTTTTACAGTTTCTAAGAACGCGGCCGCAATCCGTGGATGAAGAAGAGGAATGCTGCCAACCAAACGACCAACACCAAGGGCAGATAGAGAACCCAAGTGAGGGGCAAGTAGAAGGCGAGCACCGTAAATGCGACGGCAAGGACGCCAAAAATGATCGCTCCAAAAAACCGCATTCTCGTGGTGCGCCGATTAGGGCTTTTTCAACAGCCCGCGGGCGGCCAGCCATTCGGCGGCGCGTTGCGGCCAGGTGGTGACTTCCTGCCCGTTCGGGCGCAAGCCGTAGCCGTGACCGCCGGTGGGGTAGACATGGAGTTCGCAGGGCACCTTGGCGTTCTTGAGCGCGAGGGCGTAGTAGATGGCATTCTCGACGCGCACCGGATCGTCTTCGGCCATGACGATGAAGGCGGGCGGCGTCTGCGCGGTGATGGGGAGCTCGGGCGCGATCTTGTCGCCCTGGTCTTTCACCGTGAGATAGGCGGGATAGATGAGGATGGAGAAGTCGGGACGGCAGCTCACATCGTCCGCTTCATCGACGTGCGGATAGGTGCGCTCCTGGTAGTTGTTGCTCGCGACGGCGGCGAGGTGGCCGCCCGCGGAGAAACCGAGGATGCCGATGCGCGCCGGGTCGAGGTGCCATTCCTTCGCATGGCTGCGCACGATACCGATGGCACGCTGGGCATCCTGCAGCGGCGGAACGTGCTTCTCCGCGCCAGGGCGCTTCGGCACGCGGTACTTGAGCAGCACGCCGGTGACGCCGATGGAGTTGAGCCATTCGCAGACTTCCGTGCCCTCGAGGTCGAGCGCGAGGATGCTGTAGCCACCGCCCGGGCAGACGATGACGGCGGTGCCGTTCGCTTTGTCGGCCGGCGGCGCGTAGACGGTGATGGTGGGTTGCGAGACGTTGCCGAGACGGATGATGATTTTGCCGCCGGGCTTGCCGTCGGTTGGCTTGGTCATGTCTTTCTCCTCGCCGATGTCGCCCTTTTCACCGGGTGCGGTGCCGGGCCAGAGCTTGATGACCGGCGGTGCGGATTCAGCGCGGAGGAGGGGAGTGCAGAGAGCAGTGGCGAGAAGAGCGATGCAGGCGAACTTGGGGAGGGACGGCATGGCGGCATGCAATCCGCAGAGAGCGCCTACGCAAAGCAAAAATCGAAGGGGATCGCTATCCTATCGATACGAAGGATTCGCCGCGAGTTCAGTAAGCTCGTCGTGCGAAAAGGGCTTGGGCAGTGTGGGCCAGCAGCCGTGCGCATTGGCGATGATTTCCTGCCGATGGCGAATGGTGCCGCTCCAAAAGACGATCGGCACGTCCCGCAATTCGGGATCGGAATGCAGTTCCGCGGCGATGGCGTGGCCATCCTTGTCCGGCAGACGAATGTCGAGAAAGATCACGTCGGGCCGAAACTTCCGGGCGGTCGAGAGGGCGCGCATGCCGAGGTTTTCCTCCTCCACGACGAAGTCGTCCGTCCGCTCCAGCATCAGCTTGCAAATGTGGGTGAGCGCGGACTCGTCATCGACGAGCAGGATGCGCTTCTTCCGGGCCGATTTCTTTTCCACGACGGCCCGCCTGGACTTGGGCCGCAACGACCGCACACACCCCGCGACCAGACGCGGAATGCGGATGAGAGACTTTGCAGCAGCCAGACGTTTCATATTGCTACGTAATAAAGCGTATTCGATGCCCTCGCCGGGTGGGGAAACCGTTGAGCTTTGTCGGGGGAAAACCCGGAGAGGGAGTGCGTGTTTTCACGCAAAAATAAGGCTCATTGGCACCGGTGGTGCTCTTTTCTCAGGGAGCATGCGCCGTTTGTTGAGCTTTTGTATCCTCGCCGCGCTCGTCTGGGGGCTGATCTTCTGGGTGAGAGAGCCGGCGATTCGCACGGCGCCAGGCGCGGTGACGCCGGACGAGCCGCTGCAGGAGTCGTGTCCGGCGCAGGTGGTGGCGAAGATCCAGGATTACACCGTGACCGCAGTAGCGACTTACACCATCCGAGCGCGAGTGTTGCATACGAAGCGCTATTGGGCCAACGGCAGCGACCTCGCGCCTTACGACGTGGCGCTGGGCTGGGGGCGAATGTCCGACCAATCGGTGCTGGATCACCTCGAGATCTCGCAGGGCAACCGCTTCTACTTCTACCAATGGCAGACGGCGCCGCCGATCCCGCAGAACGAGATGGTGTGCCACTCCTCCAATAATCACCTCATCGCCGCGAACAGCGACGTGAAGCATGTGATCAGCGGACTTTATCCCGGCGAGATCGTGACGATGAAGGGGTATCTCGCCAACGTGAGTGGACCGAATGGATTCTATTGGAACACCTCGCTCACCCGCACCGATACCGGCCGCGGAGCGTGCGAAGTGTTCTACGTCGTGGGGATCAAGGCGGAGAGGCCTGTGGAGTCGAGCGCGCCGGGTGCCTGGTAAGCAGTGCTTAGTGCTTAGTGCTTAGTGCTTAGTGCTTAGTTCCGAGTGGCTGGGCGCGAACGCCGATCACTAAGCACTCCGAACTCAGCACTTCTCCTTCTCACACCGTCGGCTCCCAGCCGGGGCGATACTCGCGCTTCCACAGCTTCTCGCCGGCGGGGTTGTCGATCATCTTGCCGGTCTTCGGGTCGATGCGGACGACGGTATTCGTGCGGTAGGCGATATTGCCCCAGTGGCAGAGCATGGTGCTCTTCTGGCCTTCTTCGATCGGGCTGTTGAGCTTTTGGTTGCCGCGGATCGCTTCGAGAAAATTGCCGATGTGCGCGGCATCATCGCCGCCGGCGCCTTTGCCATCCTTGATCTTCGCGCCCTTCGAATCGTAGATCGTGTAGTTCGGCCCGCTGAGCGCCATGGTGCCGTTCTCGCCGTAGAAGACGCATTCGCCGGCCGGCTTTTCCGCCGAGCGCGTGTGGCAACTGCTCTGCACGAATTCCATCCCAACCTTGCCGCAGTCATAGACAGCCACGCCGGTGTCGGGCGTTTCCTGTTTGTCCTGATGCCAGTAACGGTTGCCCATGTAAGTGACGCGCTCGGGATACTCGACCTTCAATCCCCAGCGGAGGACGTCGAGCATGTGGATGCCGTTGTTGCCGAGTTCGCCATTGCCCCAGTGCCAGAGCCAGTGCCAGTCGTAATGCACGAAGGGCTTGATGTCGCCGTCGGAAGTCACCGGCCCCTGCCACATGTCCCAGTCAATGCCCGGGTCGGCCTTCAGCTTGCCTTCTCCGATAGGACCGCGCGCATTGTAATAGAACGAGCGGGCATAACGCACCTCACCGATGGCCCCGCCATGCAGTTCGGCAATACCTTCCTTCATCCACGTGCGCCGTTGGTTGCCCATCTGCACGAGTCGGTCGTACTTTTTCGCGGCCTTGACGATGAGCTCGGATTCGTAGGGATTCGAGCTGCCGGGCTTCTCCACATACACGTGCTTGCCCGCTTTCATGGCGAGAATGGCGGCGGGCGTGTGCCAGAAATTCGGCGTGGCGATGAAGACGGCGTCGAGCGATTTGTCGTCGAGGAAAGTGCGAAAATCACGCACGCCCTGGCAGGAGGAACCCTGCTTTTCGGTGACCGCCTTCATGCCGATCTCCAGTCGCTTCGGGTCGACCTCTGCGAGATAAGCGATCTCCACATCCGGCAGCGAGAGCAGCGCGCGGACATGGCCCATGCCGCGCCCGAGCGCGACAACGGCGACGCGCAATTTGCGGCCCGGCGCATCAGCGGCGCGGAGTTTGGGCATCGAGAGGGCGGCGCCGAGCGAGAAAGCGGCGGTGCGTTGCAGGGCGGAACGACGGGTCATGTTCATAGGGGCAGAGTTGGTATTCAAAGGGAACTACTGACGATTGAAGCGATGCACGCGGCCGTAGATATTGTACTCGGAAACGAACACGTCGCCTTTCGCATCGAAGGCCACACCGTGCGGCGCGTTGACGACGCCGGTGCGCCACTGGTCCGGCGCGACTTTGTTGGTGGCGACCTCGTCGGCCTTGTCGTTGGTGCCGAACTGCGCGACCACCTTGCCCGCCTTGTCGAGCATCGTGACCCGGCCGGCGATTTCGCCGATCACCGCGTAGTCGCCCTGGATGGCGACGGCCGCCGGGCGCAGCATGTCTTTCATGATCACGCCGAGAAAATCACCGTCGAGCGAGAGATGCACGACGCGCTTGTTTTCGCGGTCGCAACCGATGATGCGCGGAGGATCGAAGCGCGTGTCGATGGCGAGCTTGTGCATGGTCTTGAAGCCGTAGGGCTCTTTCGTTCCGCCGAAGGACTTGAGATATTTTCCAGTCTTGTCGAAGCGATGGATGTAGCTGCTCGCGTAGCCATCGGTGACATACAGGTCGCCGTTGGGCGCGACATCCATGCCGGTGAGACGGACGAACGGTTTGTCGGCATCCGGGTTCGGGACTTCCTTCCCGTCGGGTCCCTTCTTCATCTTCGGCGACTTGTTCTTGAACTCATCGGGAATCGCCGACGACGGAATATTCAGCACTTCTTTGCCGTCGAGCGTGAGCTTGAGGATATTGCCCGCGCCGAGGCGCGCGCCGTAGATGTATTCCTGGCCGTCCGCATCCTTGTGAATGACGAAGCCGTGGAAGTCCGGCGGCGCATTCGGAACGTTGCGCTCCCATTTGCCATCCGGCGAGAAGACCTGGAGGCCGGCTTTCGGATCCATGACGCTCACATAGACTTCGCCATTCGAGGCGACCGCGACGTCACCGTGCATGTTGCCGATGATTTTCTTGCCGTCGGGAAACGAAACCCAATCGGGCACGGCTTTGTAGTCGAGGGCGAGCGCGCTGCCGAGCGTGGCAACGAGCAGGAGAGCGGGGAGGAGGAGTTTTTTCATTGGGGAAATGGGGCGCGAACAGGGCACACCATTCCATCGTTAACCGTCAATATCGCAGTCTCTTTGCGTTTTTGATGATGAGAATGAGGTGATTCATTTGTTACCAGATCCGTCATAAGAAACGCCGCAGATCGCGATTGCCGAGGGGAGCATCCATTGCTCTTCTCCCCATGAAACGTTCCCTCCCGTTGATTGCGTCAGTTTGTTTGCTGTGGCCCGGTGGCGCCCAATTGTTTGGTCAGGCGGCGACGCCCAAACCGGATGATCCCAACGGCCATGCTCCGGCGATTTCCGTGGAGCGCGTGCTCGCGGTCTCCGGCCAGGGCTACTTTCCCGTGGCGCTGCGAATGCGCGATGGGCGAATCGCCGTGGTGCATCGGGGTGGCGGAGGGCATCTCACCATTCACGGCCGGTTGGATATGATTTTTTCCAGCGACGAAGGGAAGACCTGGACGAAGCCCACGGTGGTGGTGGACAGCCCGATCGATGATCGCAATCCGGCGTTCGGTGAGGCCGATGACGGCACGCTCGTCGTCGGCTTTTGGAAGACGGCGACTTACGACGAGCAGGATCATTACAACCCGAAGCTCGATAAGGAGAAGAGCACGTGGGTGACGCGTTCGCAGGACGCAGGCAAGACGTGGTCGGAACCGACGCCGATCGATTGCGCGGACATAGGCATCGGCAGTCCTTTCGGACATATCATTGCTTTACCGGATAAATCGTTGCTCATGGCGATCTATGGTTTTGCCTTGCGGCCCGCGGGAGAGAAGCGCGACCCGGAGCGGCTGCATAGTTATGTCTACCGGTCGACCGATCGCGGTCAGACCTGGTCACGGCTTTCGGAAATTCCGGGTCCGAAAGAGCAGTTGAGCGAGACTTCGCTGCTGCGTTTGCCCAGCGGCAAGATCCTCGCCGCGGTCCGCACCCGTGGGGATGAGATGCTGGAGTCGGAAAGCACAGACGATGGCAGGACGTGGTCGACGATCCATGCGCTGGCCCCGCGCGGGATTCTGCCCGCGGATCTCACGCTGCTGCCGGACAATCGCGTGCTCATCACCATGGGCAATCGCATCGGGCCATACGGGGTGGTCGGCATCGTCGGTGATGCGGAGGGCAAGTTCGATTGGTCGAAACGCTTTGCTCTCGTCACCGATGCGTTCAACCGTGACTGCGGTTACCCGAGCAACGTGGTGCTCTCCGATGGGCGCGTGCTCACCGTCTACTATGCGACCAAGGCGAACGACCAGCCCGCCTGGAAGATGCACGCCGGGGCGGTGTTTTTCCGTCCGCCAGCGCCGTAGTTTCGTCAACAGGGCAGGCGCATGGATATGACAAATTTTTGACAAATCCCGCACGCCGAGCTGACACATCGTTCCTGCAGGTGAGCGAGGATGGCGGATATGAAAACGATCCTCGCCTCTCTTCTTCTCCTCGCACCCCTCTCACAAGCGGCGGAGCCGTTGCCCAATCCGCTTATCGACTATCCCCAGTTCCGCAAGATCGTCGCGGAAGTCCAACCGGTGCGGGAAAGACGCCGGGTGACGGAGGAGCAATTCGCCGCGATGGCTGCCGAACCCGGCACGGTCGTGCTCGATGCGCGCAGTGCGGACAAATATGCGCTGCGGCACATTCGCGGAGCGGTAAGCCTGCCTTTCACCGACTTCACCGCGGAGTCGCTGGCCCGCGTGCTACCGGCGAAAGACACGCGTGTGCTGATCTATTGCAATAACAACTTCCTCGGCGCACCGCGGGCGCTGGCCAGCAAAGCTGCGCCGGCTTCGCTCAATATCTCGACCTACATCGCGCTCGCGACCTACGGCTACACGAATGTTTACGAACTCGCCCCGTTGCTCGACGTGAAGACGACGAAGCTGCCATTCGAAGGTTCCGAAATGCAGGCAGTGCATCGCTGAGCGCACTATCCTGCGGCGCGACATGCGACCGTTTGCGGGATTTGCCGCGAACCAGCAGACATGCCTGCTAAATCCAAGAAACAACAGATGGCGGCGGGAGCAGCTCTCGCCGCGAAACGCGGCCAACGCAGCAAGTCCTCGTTGAAGGGAGCTTCGCGGCAGATGGCGAAATCGATGAGCACCAAACAGCTCAAGGAATTTGCCGGGACGAAACGGAAGGGTCTGCCGCGGAAGAAATCGTAGGACAGTATAGCTGATGGGCAGGGGCGGTGCGGCGTCCCTGTCGGCGGCAGGCGGTCCCGGAATTTCGCCGTAGAGCCGCGCGAAACCATTTCCTCGCGGAGGGAAGTCTGCATAGGCTGGAAACAGCATGCCTCCCCGTCTCCGTTTGCCCGCCATTGCAGCGCTGCTCGCGCTGCCGCTTCTTTCCGTTCCACCCTGCGCCCAGGCGGCACCGCCGCCGAAGGCGGAAGTCGTGGCGAGTCTCGCCGCGCCGACGATGCAGCGCGATGCGCAGGGAACGGTGACGCTGACCGGCGCAACACCCGGTGCCGTAATTCGCTATAGTATCGATGGCTCGGATCCTGGTCCGAAGACGGGGCCGTATCTCGCGCCGATCGTGTTGCCCGCTGGTGGGGTGGTGAAAGCGCGCGCCTTTTCCGAGGACCGCAAGCAGATGAGCGAATTGGTGGAAACGAAGTTCGAGGCGACCCCGGGGGCCACCGCGCAGCCATCGACGCTGGTGCCGTGCACGCAGGATCGTGACTGGCCGATCTACGATTGGGCGGTGCGCCATGCCGCGGTGACGAAGATCGCGACGGAGAAGAAGGCTTCGCTGGTTTTCATCGGCGATTCCATCACCCAGATGTTTGGCGGCGAACCGCATGATCGTCCGCAACCGGGCAAGGACGTGTGGGAGCAATTCTACGGCAAGCGCAACGCCGCGAATCTCGGCTTCGGCTACGACTTCGTGGAGAATACGCTCTGGCGGTTGCGACATGGCGAACTCGATGGCGCGGCGGCGAAAGTTGTGGTGATCCTCATCGGGACCAACAACGTCAGCCGCAACACTCCGGAGGAAATCGCCGCGGGGGTCCGGGCGATCTGCGCGGAGGTGCATGAGCGGCAGCCGGCAGCGAAGACCGTGCTCATGGCAGTCTTCCCGCGCGGACCGAAACCGGATGCGCCTCGGGCGAAGATCGACGCGATCAACAAGCTCATCGCCGATCTCGATGGCAAGAACGGCATCATCTTCTTCGACATCGGCGCGAAATTCCTCGAGCCCGATGGCAGCATTACCCGTGAGACGATGGGGGATTTTTTGCATCCTACCGCGAAAGGCTATGGAATCTGGGCCCGCGAACTGGAGCCGCTCCTGACCAAATTGCTCGGCGAAGCTAAACCATAGGCGGCCGAACCCGACATGAACGCCCCCCAGTTCATCCTCGCTCTCTCCTTCCTCGCCTTGTCCGTGCGGGCCGACGACTGGCCGCAATGGCGCGGCCCGCAGCGCGATGGGGTGTGGCGCGAGCAGGGCATCATGGAGTCGTTTCCGTCCGAAGGCTTGAAGCCCCTTTGGCAAGGCGAGGCGGGCGGCGGTTGGTCCAGCCCGGTGATCGCGGCGGGACGCGTCTTCCTCCACGACTCGGTATTGACGAAGCCGACGGCTCACGAACGGGTGCGAGCGTTCGATGCGGTCAACGGCAAGCTGCTCTGGACGTACGCCTACGACGTCGATTACCCGGAATGGGCTTTTGGAGCCGATCAAAATGGCGGGCCCACTTCCACTCCGACGGTGGCGGAGGGAAAGGTCTACACTTTGGGGGCAAACGGCGCCCTGGCCTGTCTTGCGGCGGCAACGGGCGAGGTGTTGTGGAAGAAAGATCTGGCCAGGGAATACGCAGTGCAATCGTTTACCACCCGCGCTTCGCCCCTCGTCGATGGCGACCGCCTCATTCTTTACATCGGTGGAAAACCGGGAGCGTGCCTGGTGGCGCTCGATCGCCATACCGGTCGGGAAGTGTGGAAGGCGTTGGACGAACCGGCGACGAATAGTTCGCCGATCATTCTCACCGCGGCAGGTCGGCGGCAGCTGATCGTCTGGACGGCTTCATCCATCTCTGCACTTGATCCCGTAACCGGGACGACACTTTGGCGGGAGCCGCTGACCACCACCAGTTACGATTGTAATGCCACACCGGTGTGGAGAGGGGAGCGGCTTCTCGTCAGCGGGCTCATGCTCAAACTCGACGACGAGAAACCCGGTGCTTCCGTGCTCTGGCCGGAAAATCGCGCCCCCCTCAAGCGAGTCCTCAGCAACACCTCGACACCGTTGCTAACGGATGCCGCTGTCTTTTCTGCAACGAACAAGGGCGACCTTGTATGTCTCGATGCCCGCACCGGCCAGCAGCTCTGGCGCACCGATAAGGTTACCGATCGGCAGAGCGGCCCGAGCATTCATCTGACGCCGAACGACGGCGCCGTATTTCTGTTTACCAACAAGGGCGAACTGATTCGGGCGCGGCTCAGCGCGGCAGGCTACGAGGAAATCAGCCGGGTCAAAGTAATCGAACCGGTGTATCCCTTTGGCGGGCGCAAGGTCGCCTGGACGCCTCCGGCATTTGCGAACCACTGCATCTTCGTCCGCAACGAACGCGAACTGATCTGTGTCTCGCTTGCGGTAAAAGCTCCCTAAGTGGATACCAGGAACATCCTGCCTAAACTACCCGCCTTGCAATGAAACCGTTCCTTCCCACGCTCGCGCTTCTTCCGCTTTTCCTTTTCGCCGGCTCAGCGATGGCTTTCGACGATGACGCCTACGTGCGGGAAAACGGCACCGCGCTTTTTCAGGATGATTTCAATCGCCATGAATCGACGCCTGACAAGGAAGAGGTGGGCAACGGCTGGACGACGAATAGTGCGTGGCGGGCGAAAGGTACGAAACAGGCCTCCCTCGAGGATGGTGCTTTGCATGTTACCAAGGCGGCGATTGCCGATCACGGCGTGGCCATTTTTCATGACGCGGCTTTCAAGGATGGCGCGGTGCGGTTGCGCTTCAAGCTGGAGGCCGGCGATGATCTCGGTCTCGATTTTGTCGATCGCGAATTGAAGACCGTGCACGCCGGGCATCTCTGTCTCGCCCACGTCACCTTGAAGAATCTCACCTTGATCGATTCGAAAACCGGCAACATGGACAACGCGAACCATGAACGGCAATTGGCCGGCGACAAATCGCCCGAGTTTCTGGCCCTGCTGCGGAGCAAGGCGAAGAATTTCCCGGTCGATCTCACCGCCGGCGAATGGCACACGCTGCTCGTGGTGATCGATGGTGATGTGATGCGGGCGACAGTCGATAACAAGCCGATCGGTGAATTCAAATCACCGGGCATCGGGCATCCGACCAAGCGGATGATCACGCTGGCCGTGAACAAATCCGCGTGGGTGGATGACGTGAAGGTGTGGAACCTTCAGTGCGAGTGCGAAAATTTGCAGTAAACGGAGGGACGCGCTCCTGCGCGTTTCCCCAATCTTCCTGCCGCCTTTACCAACGGAAAAGTGAGAGCGTGTCCCTTGCGGTTCGGCTATTTGCCGAGCGCGGACTTGATCGAGGCGGCCACTTGCGCCGCGAGGACCTTGTAGCCGGGCCCCGAGAAATGGACGTTTTTCGAAAGCTGAATCTCGGCGAGTTTTGATTCAGCAAGAGCGTGCAGGTCATCGACAGCGACCCCCTCGGATTTCATCACGCGCAAGGCCGCTTCGTTGTAAGCGACTTCATCCTTGGCCACGCGGCCGACCGTGCCTTCCGGCACCGGCGTCGTCGTGGCGAAAATGAGCTTCGCGCCGGTCTTTTTCAACTGCTCAACGATCTCGTGGAGGTTCTTCTCGTATTGCTCCACCGGGTTCACTTGCGGGCCGGTGGGATCGAGCTTGCCGTCCTTCCAATGCTTCAGGTCGTGCAGGCCCCAGTTGAAATGGATCACGTCCCATTTCTTGTCCGCGCCGTCGGTCGCCAGCCAGTTGGTGAGACTCTTCAGGCCGACGTCGCTCGAGTTGCCGTTGACGGGGATGCGATGGACATTCGCCACGCCTTTGAGCAAATCGCGCGTTGGAATCGTGTAGCCCATCGAGATGGAGTCCCCGATGAGCAAGACGCGGGGCAGCCCGGCAACATCCTCGACGGGCGCGAGCGAAGCATCTTTCTTTTTCTCTCCGCCCTTTTCGGGTTTCGGCGCTTGCGCGAAGATCGCGGAAACTGTGAGGAGGCAAACGGCGACAACGCCGAAACGGAGGAACGAACGGAGGGAATGCATGGGGAGATTGGAATGATTCACCGTGATCCGCACCAGCAGAAAACACCGCCGGCTACTTTTCGCCTTGGGTTGGCCTCAATGAGCGGAGTTGCTCGCTGGACTGCGCAGGATGATTTCCCCACGGCGGACAGAAAAGGAATCGTTGCAGGAGAAGACGAAATGGACGGTGCGACCGTCAGCGCTCATCCATTTGGTCGGGAGGCTCGAGGATTCCCCAGGGCCGGTGTCCCAAGAGTCGGTGTGGAAGGCCGTGGTCCACGGGCCCCACGGCTCCGGAGCATCGTAGACGCCGAAGCCACCGGCGAAACGCGTGTCGTTGCCGGCGCCGGTCATGCAAAGGAGATAGCGTTTCAGGCCCGCGTTGTATGTGAAACCGAGGCGATAACATTGCCCGGCAGCGGTGAAAATTCCGCCGCGCTGTTTGATATCGGAAGACCACGTTGCGTTGCCGTTCGCGTCCGTGTTGACGAAAAATTCGTAAGCACCGCGGTCACGGACTTTGTCCATCGGCACCCGGGCGAGCACGACTCGGTCGGCCCGCTGATAGGCGGTGTCGGCGTCTGGCGAGACGATGTAGACAAAGTGATCGCGAGCGCCGCCGTAGTTCTGGCCGAAGTTCAAGAAAGTCGGACAGCCGAAGCTCTCGGTGAATTTCCAATCCGCCCAGGTCCACGTGGCGCCGTGATCGGTCGACCAGGCAAGCTGGGCATTGGCCAGATTGCGGGCGAGGGCATAGAGGGTGCCGTCGACCATGAGGATGCCGCAGGCTTTGCGGCCCTTTTTGCCGTCGCCCACGGTGTCGAAAGTCGGGGAGGGGAGGTTGATGCCTTGCGGAGCGTCTGCATCGCCCAGCACCTTGGCGAACCCCATGCTGAGTTTGTGCGGGACGAAAGGCTCGAAGCCGTTGCCATCGCCGTAGGCGGTATACATGGCTCCGTCATCGGCCCAGGTGAGCGGCCAGTTGTCGCTGCCCTTGGCCAGATGAAGAATGGAGGCTTTCGGCGCCCATTGGATTTCCGCAATCACGGGACTGGGCGGCAGCGGCGCCGTGCTCGCGGGAGCGGAGGCTTTCACTGCCGCAGCGATGGGCTCGAAGAAAGGCTTGAGCGGATCGTAGTGGCCGCCTCCGGCCTGGCGCGGCCAGGATTTGCCGGCGCGAGTGGCGACGAGGTCGAGGCTGGGCACGACGAGGATGAAGCTATCGAAAAGACCCCACGACCAATAAGCATCACGCGGCAGACCGGCGATGGTGCCGTCGCTATTGTTCCACCAGAGGAGGCCGTAGTGTTGGGAGGCGTTGCCGTGCAACTCCGGATCGCGCACCGGAAGTTTCTTCACCTCGGGGGAAGTGGTCCGCACGGCTTCGATGAAACTGTGCGGCAGGATGAGTTCGCCATTCCACCAGCCTTCCCGGAGGTAAAGATAGCCGAGGCGCGCCATGGCCTGCACATTCGCACTGAAACCGGAACCAAACTCGCGGCGCTTGATGCCTTCGATGAATTCGGGGCGATACGCGTTCTTGCGCCACTTGAGGTCTGCGGGCGTGACACCGATGGGTGTGAACACGCGCTCGAACATCACGTCGTTGAGGTCGCGGTGATAAGCGAGGGTGAGACACTCGGCGAGCCAGTTGGGACCGCCATCGCTGTAGAGCCAGGCGGTGCCGGGAGCGAAGACGAGCTTTTCGTAGCCGCCCGGTTTTTCGAAGCCCGCGGTTTGCGTGGCCAGATTGCGCAGCGTGATCTTCTCGAGCCAGTCGGTCTGGGCGTTGGCATCCGGCGGCGTGCCGAAGGTCGGATGATATTTCTTCGCCGGATCATCGAGATGCACGAGCCCGTCCTTGAGCGCGAGCCCCAGCGCAGTGACGCCGATGGCTTTGCTCGAGGATTTAAGATCGTAGAGCGCTGCCTGGTCGCCCCACTCCATGACCAGCTTGCCGTGATAGATGATGCAACCCGAGCCGCCGGCGGTGAGCGCATAATCGCGGGCTTGCGCGAGCTTCGTTTCATCGAGCCCCAGTTCCGCGGGCGTAGCGACGGACCAGATCTTGCCCGGAAACTCCGCGGCCGCGGATCGGCTAATGAAACCGCAGCCTAGCTGCGTGGCGCCGAGGAGCAGGGTGAGGAGGAGACGCTTCATGTCGGCGGAAATGGAGACAAGCTAGTTGGCCGGATACGGCGCGAGATACTTCGTGAACCACGCCGTCTCCAACTGCGTGGCCTCGGCAAAAGCATCGCGATAAACGCCGTAATGCGTGATACCGGGCAGGACGTGATATTCCGTGGGCACGTGATTTTCCTGCAGGATGTCGAAAACGCGTTTGCCGTTGTCGGCGTTGTTCATGAGCTCTTCCTTTTCTGCCACCAGGATCATCGTGGGTGCCTTGATTTTCGCGGCCGCCTCGAACGCGCTGTAACCAATGCCCTTGGCCGGGTTCACGCGCATTTGAGGATAGGCAGCCATCTTGCCGGTGAGCTTTCCGGTTTCAATGGGCACTGGTTCCGTTTCGCCACGCGCCTGTTTCACGGCGAGGTCGCTGGCGTACTTTTGCGCGGCTGGTCCGCGTCCGCCGCCCATGCCCGGAACTTGGGCGACGAGGCATTTCACCCGCGGGTCGTTGCCAGCCACCCACGTGACCAAGCCACCGCCATAGCTGGTGCCGAAAATGCCGATCCGCCCGGCGTCCACACAGGGTTCGCCGGCGAGAAAACTGAGTGCGCAGCGGATGTCGAGCGTTTGGTCGGCGAGATCCATCTGCCATCGGATCGCCCGGGCTTTCACCGTGACCTCGCCTTTTTCATCAGGTTTCGGCATCGGCTCCGTGAGCATGAGTTTGGCATCGCTCTCCCCCCAACCGCGATAGTCGAAGGCGAGCACAACAAAACCTTCCCGGGCAAAACGTGCACCGTAGAGGGCGCCGTTGTTTTTCTTCGTCCCGCCGGTGCCCGCACAAAACAGAATGGCCGCGCGCCTCTCGCCTTCCGGCAAATCTTTCGGGACATACAAGTCACCGGCCATGCGGGTACCATCGCTCCAGATGGTGACCGGGCGGACTTGAAACGAGGGCGTCGACTCTTCGGCAGCGAAAGTGGGGTATTGCAGCGCAATGGCCGTGAGGGCCGACAGAAATAGATAACGTAACGTTTTCATGGGGGATCAGGATTGGCGCAGCAGAGCGCGGGCGCGCTTCTGGCAGAGATGGAATGCGGTACCGAGTCCGGCGCCGAAACCGATGCCGTAGCAGGCACCCCAGAGGAACATGGCAGCGAGGCGATGATCGACGCCGAGTTTGCCCTCGATCTTGCCGCCGGCGTAGTAGCCGATGCCATTAAGGAGAAAAAGTGCGAGGACGACCTTGGGAGCGGTGCCCGGGACGCCGAAGGCGAAAGCGAGTATGAGTCCCATCGCTGCCGTCCCGCCGAGAAGGCCGGCGATTTCCCCGGCATTGCCGCGCAATCCCATCCAGAAAGCGACCCAGAGGACCGCGTAGGCGATGAAAGCGAGAGCGAAGAGTTGATAGAAGCGCGAGAGCGAGCCGGGACCGATAATGAGACGATGCAGGCACGGACCGCTGAGTCCGATGAAGACTGCGGTGCAGGCGATGTAGAGACCGACTTCAGTCGGATGCGAGAACCAGCGATCCATGATCGGCCACGGCAGAAACCCGAGGATGCTCAGGATGGTGAAGCCGATGATACCGCGCACGACTGATGAGGTGAGCGAAGGGAGCGACACGGTTTTGTCGGAACCACGCACGCGCGCCACGATGCTGGCAGGATCGAGTTGGAAGAGAGCCATGGGGGAAAGGGGGCACGTCGATTCTGCCAATCAATAGGCGGCGAGCGAAGCTCTTAGTGTCCGGTTGCCGAAAGCCAGGGTTCGGGCATCAACGGACAACAGTCAGGTGCCGCCGTCGGTACCACCAGCAGGCGATGGGGACCAAGCAGATATCGACGCCGAGTACGCGCACCGGGCCATGGCCGAAGACGATGGTGCCGTTGAAGACCATGAAGAAAAAGAAGACGTGCCATGCGATGGCCAGCCATCGCGGACGGCGGTCGAAGCTCTGCGGCGCGAGCCACCACCAGGACACGTCGGCGATCCAGAGAGCGGCGAGGAGATAGTTGAAATAGATGCCGCCGCCCCAGGCTCGGCCGGTGAGCGCGGCGGTCTGCCGCGCCGTTTCCCGATACGCTTCCGTGTGGCTCCAGTGGTGGAAATAGGCGAAAGCGCAGAGCACATGCGCGAGAAAGGCGATGCAGCCGAATGTCCAGACGCTGCGGGCGCGAAGCCGCCAGCCGGGATGTTCTGGCGACAGAATCATCAAGCCGATCGCAAGCGCATAGGCGATCAGGGCAAGCCAGATGAACGATCGGGTGAGAAAGAGGCCGGTGGTCATCGAAGGTGAGATGACCATCGTTCCAAAAAGAAGGCGCCGGCGCCACGGAATATCCGCGACGCCGGCGCCGTTGTAGATTGCAGGCTGTCTCTTTTAGAAGGCGAAGCGCACGCCGCCCGTCACCGCTGCGGAGTGGTAGTTCGTGCGGCCGAGTTCACCATCGTAATAGAAGTAGGTCGTGCAACGCTCGCTGCACTGGATGGCAAAACCGGCGCCGAGCAGCGCGCTGTCGCGACCGAGCTTGGGCCCATTGACCGCGAAGACCCCGCCCGCGCCATTGGCGAAGCTGGAATCGATTTGGTAGGCGGAGTCGCCGTACTCATGCTGCCACGCGGCGCGAATCTCCGGCCGGATAACCAGGCCGCCGACTTTGCAATCGTAGCTGGCCTTGAAGCCGAAGGCGGAGCGCAGCGAGTCCTGGCCTTGCGAACCAAAGCGCAGAGGCGCCAGCGAGCCGCGTTCGTCGAAGCCGCCGATGCCGACGTAGGTGTAGTTGAAGGAGGCCGTGGGACCGAAGGTGAATGCGCCCTTCTTGAAGTCGTAGCCCGTGCCGAAGAGCACGTTGAGATCGCCGCCATCGGTCGAACCGCGGGCGGTGCCTTCGAAGCCTGCACGGTGCATGTCGTAGCTGCTGTAGCCGCCATCGACGGCCACATCGGCATACCAGCCGCCAACAAAGGTCGTGGCGTAGAGGCCGAGCTTGCCGCCATTGACGGAGACACGGCCGCCGTCGTTGAGATCGGTGCTGATGCCGACGTAGCCGGCGCTGAGACCTACGGCAAAGTTCGGGCACACCTTGTAGTCGACGCCCACCGTGAAGCCACCGCTGCTCAGATCGTAGCCGCGCGCATTGCGGTCGTCATTCACGCTCAGCCATTCGCCCGTGCCGCTGAGGAAAATGCCCCAGCGCTTTTCCTCCGGAGCGACCGTCTTCATTTCTTTGCTTTCCTTGCCATCATTCCCGTTCGGGCCGGCGACTCCGGTGTTAATGCCAAAGGTGCCGCTGTATCCGGGACCGGTGCCCTGCATGGCGAGTCCGGCGGCGCTAAAGCCGCTCGAACCGGCGCGGATTTCCTCGTTGCGGCGCTGGATGTTATCCACCTGCACCTTGTCCACGGCGACACCCATGGTGAAGATAGAGGTCAATTCCTCCGGTGCGATGCGGTCGAGCGCGCTGGGCACATCGTTCAATTGCAGGCGGTCGAGATGATCGATGAGTGTGGAAACGCGGTGGTCGTTGACGACGTTGTCGAGTTCGCGGCCGACAGACAGTTGGTTGGGCGTAAGATCGGGCAGGCTGGCGAAGGAGCCCTGCAGGATCTCCAGATAGACGTCATGGGTGCGATAGGAGACGCCGAGTGTCAGCAGCGTGCCGGTGGCATGCGAGTCGGTGAGGGTACTGAATTGGCCATTGACTCCATTTTCGGCGTGAATGATGTCGAAGCTTTGTCCGCGCTGAACTTCGAAGCCGTTGGCGTAGCTGACGGATAGAGTACCGGCGAGATTGGCGGAGCCGTTGACGTGAACTTGCCCATAGAAAGTCGGCGAGGCGAGTTGAACGGCAAAGGTGGTGTTCTTCTTGAGAGTAAGCTTGCCATCGACCCGGAGCGTTCCCGGGGTTTCGCTCATGGCGAAGGTGGTGGGATCGAAGGCCAGGGTGGAACCAACGCCGAGCGTTCCCTGTCGGACGAGGAGGTTGCCAAACACCTCGCCGTTGAGGAGCAGAGTTCCGCGCCCGAGTTTGGTGATAGTGTTGTTGACACTCTGGAGACCGAAGTCAATTTCCGCGGTGGAACCTTTGACGACGGTGATGTTCCCACTGCTCAACAAGAGCGGAGCGGACGAAAAGCCGGGGCCGACGAAGGGAGTGATGGTATTGATGTCGATCAGTCGATAGCTGTTTTGGAAAGTCAGACTATTGGCTGTCAGTTGGAAGATACCGGGGAAACCCGGAGGAACGAAGCTTGCGGGAATTGAAAGCAGGAAGATGGTTTTTCCGTTGGCAAACTGATCCACCGGCGGTGGGGCCGAGGCGAAGATTGGAAAGGTGGGGATGGCACCGGGAAAAATCGCATCTTCCGAGGCCAGAGGAGGATTGCCGGTGCTCCAGTTATTGAAGGGTGCGAAAAGAAGAGGGGGAGTCCAAATTGGCTCACTAAACAGCTCCGACGAACCAACCCAGACATCCTGGGCCGCGGAGGCGGAGGCTGCGGCCCCGAGAAGAGCGGCGGTGCCAAAGCCAAGGATTCTTGAAACGAGGGAACGTAGGGGTGTGTTGTGCATAAGAAAATGGGAGATGGGGTTACGCAGATTCCGCGCTGGACCAGACCAGCAGTTCGTGGGCACTCCTGTTAAATTGCGGTGACATTTTCCAGTCAAGCGAATCCGACTTTCCGCAAAAAAAATTGCGTCGTGCACATCCAGCATTCGAGGCAGCGCGAAAAGAAAATGTCGGCAGTGTTGCAACTGCGGACAACATCCCAAGCGGCCCTTCCCCCATCACCGCACATTCCCGCAACGGAGGAAGGGCCGCCGCATTTTTTGGCGGGCGAGGTGATACAGGAGAGAATGGTGCCGAAGACGAGACGGTCGCGTTCGCAGATTCGGATCGAGCAGACCTCCTCTGCGACGTATCGGATTCTGCGACTGACCTAGGCCGCGTGCAAAACCGTAGGACTCTGCCGGATGCTGCGGCCCGTGACTTCACGTACGATCTTATGATTCTCGTCGGTTTTCACGATGTACCAAGCCTGGCTATTCTCGCTGGGAAACGAAGCCTTGGTCGTCACGGTTTCGGTGGTGTCCATGAGCCGATGCCCCCACGTGAAAGTCTGCGTGGTCTCGTCCCAAGTTCCCGAGTTTTCGATGACCGTTCCCGTGGCCAGAAATCCCCAACTGCGGTAGACCTTCGTCTCTACGTCGAAGGTCATGAGGGTGAGTCCTTGGGCGGGCGGCGACCCGTCGCTCGACTGCGTAGACCACGACTGGCGCAGAAACCGGCCGTTGAGAATCCACTCTCCCACTTCGGTGCGGCGCACGCCCGGGCGCCCGGAGATCTCGTCTTCCCACTGACCCGCATAGTGGTTGAGCGCCTTCAATTCCGGGATTTCCGGCGAGGGGCCAGCGGCCACGTCATCGCCAGCATTGACCTGGCAACTGAGGACGGTAGCCGGGATGGTAACGGTGAGGACGACAGGTTTCATACGACATCAGGCTGAATCGGACGCCGCCACTGACGTGGTTCCACCGGGACCGGATACACAGAGTGACCACAAAAAAGATTCCGCTTGGCAGGGAATGCGGGCAACGTCTCCATTTTCCTTTCCCCAAATGGTTAGTCCGCATCCCCTTTTCCTTTGCTAATGGCTCCGCTCCGGTGCTTTGAGTGGCTGCTGTTTTCCGCCTGTTTCTTCGCGTTCGCCTGGTTTCATCAAGGCGGCGGGTGGAACCAAAATTCCCGCTTCGCGGAGGTGCGTGCGGTCGTGGAGGAAGGGCGTTTCGCGATCGATGATTTCCTCGTCTACAAGGTCGACCCGAAAGATTCCTCCGGCCGGCGTTTCGTGCGCCTGCCGCTGAATCATGCGGAATACAAATGGCAGGGCGAAGTGTGCGCGCTGTCGTGGGTGGACATGGCTTACAGTCTCTATCCGGTGAATGAGGATTCGCGGACGCCGGATGCCAAGAATGTGCCGATGATCGAGGAGTGCAGTTCGGGCGACATCGGCTACGTGCCGTCGACGGGCCAGTTTCATCCGAACAAACCCCCGGGCACGACCTTCCTCGCGGTGCCGGCCTATTGGCTCATCTATCACTTTGAAAAGTGGCGTGGCTTGAATCCGGACGATTGGTGGACGCTGACGGTGAACGCGTGGCTGACTTCCGCGTTCAGTGTGGGTCTCGTGTCGGCTTTGGGGTGCGTAGTGTTCTTCCGCCTGGCGCGGGAAATGGCGGACGGCAAATCGCTGCCGGCGCTCCTGGCCACGCTGGCGTTTGCCTTTGGCACCACGTTTTTCCCGTTTGGCACGCTGCTCTTCGATCACGATCTCACCGCGATCTTCCTGCTGATTTCCTTCTCGTGTTTGTGGCGGGTGCGCCACATGGAACGCCCAACGCCGTGGCGCGTGATCGTTGCGGGAATCTGCGCCGGTATCGCCGTCGTGACCAACTATGTGGCCTTTGGCGCCGGCGTGATTCTCGGCATCTATGCGCTGCTTGGCACGTGTTCGACGCGAGAGAAGGTTGCTTGGAATTGGCGCGCGGCGATTTGGTACATCGTCGGTGTCATCCCGCCGGCGATCGCGCTCTGCGCTTACGATCAAGTGAACTTCGGTTCGCCATTCCGATTTGCGAACGACTTCCAAAACCCGCTCTTCGCCGACACCAGCGCATTTCTCGGCATGTTCTACATGCCGAATCCGTATGTCGCGGGGTTGCTTACCGTCTCGCCTTATCGCGGGATCTTCTTCCTCGCACCGGTGACGATCATGAGTCTCTACGGGCTCTTCGTCTGGCTGCGCGAAAAAACCCTTGTCGCCGAGGCGCGGCTCTGCCTCGCCATCTTCGGCTTCTTCTTCATCGTGAATGTGTGCTTCAACGGCTATCATGGTGGCTTCGCGGCGGGTCCGCGTTACCTCGTACCCGGGCTGCCGTTTCTCGGGTTACCGCTGGTGGTCGCGTTCCTGCGCTGGCGCTGGGTCACTGCGGCGCTCGCGCTCATCTCGATCACCCAACAGACGTTGCTGACCGCGACCGATGCGCAGAACTCACTCGCGGTCGGCGGCCACGCCCGGGTCGACGACGCGCATCGCAAGGATGACTTCTTTTGCCAGATCGTAGGGGAATACGCGTGGCCGCTCTTTGCCTATGGTCGCGCCTGGCCAGTCCTGAACCAATTGATCGCGGCGCGGCTCGATAACGAAGACAGGCAAATGCAGGAGGACAAAATCCCCGAAGCCGAACGCAAACAGCACCTCGCCGAGGAGGAGAAAGACATGCGCGATAGCATCGCACGCGGTGACTCCAGTCCCTTCATTCTCGGGGCGATCCGCGGGCCGGTGTCAGTCAATCCCATCGGCACTTACGATGGCCTGCTAACCTTCAGCTATTTTCCCGCCGGCTCGGTGCAGACGAATTGGAACTCGTTCAACGTGGGCGAATTCTTCTTCCCGCAAAGCCGCTTGAGCCTGCTGCCGTTGTTCGTGATCAGCGGCGGGCTGGCCGGTCTGTTGATCGTGCTCGCGTCCCGCCGCGATCGGTTCAGCGCGTTGGTGAGTAATCCGTCGGCTTGAGGAAGACGGATTTCACGCCATCGGGGATGGTGAGCGAGCCGCCGCCTTTTTCTTCGCTGGCTTTCTTCGCGGCGATCCAATCGGGATCGGCGCGGAAAGCGGTGAAGGACGCTTTGGCTGCATCGACACTCGCATGGGCGAGCATGTAGACGAGCGTGTTTTCGGCGTTCGGTTGATCGGGCAGGAGGTGCCAGTAGAAGAGGTTCGTCATGCCGTGCCTGGCGAAGAGCGTCATGGTGTGATCGCGGAAGCGCTCATGCAGGATGGGCAGGTTGTTTGGCGTGGTGGTGTAAGTGCGCAGTTCGAAGACACGCTCCGCGGAACCGGCCGAGGGCTTGATCGCCGGTGAGTAGTCGGTCGCGTTGAGGAAGAGCTGATCGACTTTGTTCACGAGCTTGCCGTTGACCTCGGATTCGGCTTTCGCTTTTTTCCAATCTTCATCCGCCTGAAATGCTTTCCACGAAGTCTCGCGCGCTTCGCGGCTGGGATAGGCGAGGACGTAGATGAGCAGGTTGTCCGGGTTCTCGATCGGTGTCCAATAGCCGATATTGGTGATGCCATGCTTTTCGAAGAGCTGCATGGTGTGATTGCGAAAGCGCGCGTGAAGGTCGTCGAGTTTGTCCGGTGCGGTGTGGTAGGTGCGCATCTCAAAGACGCGCGTGTCGGTGTCCGCGGCCGAAGAAGCGAGGGTGGTGGCGAGCATGGCAAGAGCGAGGAAGGGGAGGAGCTTCATGGGAATGACGAATGGCGAATGACGAATAGCAATTCGATGGGGCGGGGGGAAGCGCGGGGATCAACGATCAACCACCCACCATCAACTCTCCCGCTCCCCGAGTTGTGCTTTCAGGCGCTCGATTTCGGCTTCAGCGCGTTTGCGTTCCGTGACGTCGCGATACAAGCCGAGGACGAGGTGGCGGCCGTAGAGGACAATGCGTGTGGCGCTGATGGCAACGGGCACGGCGTGTCCTTCCACGGAAGGAATCTCGCCCTCGAAAATGATCCGCTCTCCCGTGTCGGGGGACTGATCGCCGAAGTGGGTGCGAAATTCCGCGAGGGTGCCGGGGGTGAGAAGGCGCTCGATATTGGAGCCGAGGACTTGTGAACGCGGCTTGCCGAAAAGGATTTCCGCCTGGTGATTCGTATCGATCACGCGGCCGCTCCGCAGGTCGGTGAGCAGCGCGGCCTCACTCAGACACTCGAATAAATTGCGATACTTGCTCTCCGACTGAATCATCGCTTCCTCGGCGCGGCGCAAGGCGGCGCGCTCCGCGGCGTCGGTCAGCGCGCGGTGCACGGCGGGGACGAGGCGCGCGAGTCGTTGCTTCAGCACATAATCGATCGCGCCGGATTTCAGTGCGTCGATCGCGGTGTCTTCGCCAATGGTGCCGGAAACGAAAAGGAACGGGACATCGGGCAGCCTTTGATGCGCGAGTTCCAGCGCGGCCAAACCGTTGAAGGTGGGCAGCGAGAAATCCGAGAGAATGAGATCGTAGCCGCCGCGCGCGAGTCCCTCGAGGAAAGCTTCGCGCGTGTCCACACGATCGATCGTGCAGATAAAATTCGCCCGCTGCAGCGCCGCCTCGATCAGCAGGGCATCATTATCGTTGTCTTCCAGGTGAAGAATTCGCAACTCGGTGCTCATGAGGGATGGGGCGCCCTTGCGAAAAAATCGCGAATGGTCCGTCCGGCGGACGTATGGAAAACCAAACCGCTCGAAAGCCAGGCGGAATCCTGGCGTGAATTCGCGGGAGCAGTTTGGGTGGATGAGTTGGTTGGACGGCTGACGTCCGCGTCCGCCTGTGGCTAAAATCGCTGCCTCCGCCCCTCGGTCAGAACACCTTTTTCGGCGAATATCGATTCATCTACGGTGCCGGTTTGGGCGGTGCAGGCGCAGGCGTTGGCGAGGGGCCTGCCGTCGGACCTTTGAGGAAGCGCAGGAAATTGCTCTGTGTGCTGAGGATGAGCGTGGTCTCGCCTTGGAAGGACGTCTTGTAAGTATCGAGCGTGCGCTGGAATTGGTAAAGATCGCGCGCCTCGGGCGTTTGGTTGTAAGCCTTCGCGTAGATCGCCGTGGCCTCGGCGTCGGCCTTGCCCTCGACGGTTTGCACTTCGCGATACGCCTTCGAATCAATCTCCTTCAAGTCGCGTTCCTTGTTGCCGAGGATCTTCGCCGCCTCGCCCTGGCCCTCGCTGCGGAAGCGTTCGGCGATTTGCTGTCGCTCGCTCATCATGCGCGAATAAATCTTCGCGCTCACCGCGGGGTTGTAGTTGATGCGCTTGAACCGCACATCGAGCAGCTCGATGCCGAACTCCGCCAGCTTGCCGCGCGCTTCCTCGGTGATCTCCTTTTCCAACGCCACTCGCCCAAATTGGATCGGCGGCAAACCGCCACTCGTCGTGCCGCCCCCGGCGGCGAGCGTATCGTCGATCGCCGCCTTGCGATCTTTCGTCGTGCGAATCATCTCGACCAACTCGTGCCGCGCCACGGTATTGCGTGTCTCGCTGCCGAGAATGTCATCGAGCCGCGACCGCGCGCGCCGCAGATCGTTCAAGCGAATGAAGAACTGCATCGGATCGCTGATGCGCCAGCGCGCGAACGTATCGACGACAATGTAGAGCTTGTCTTTGGTCGGCATTTCGGCGACTGGGCCATCCCACTGCAGCACGCGCTTGTCGATGGTGTGCACGTCCTGGATGAACGGCACCTTGAAATGCAATCCCGCCTCGTTGATCGGTGCGCCGACTGGTTTGCCGAATTGCGTGATGATGATCTGCTCGGTCTCCTGCACGGTGAAGATTGCGCCCGTCAGCGTGAGGAGGACGAAGATGACGATGATGAGGATCAGAAACGAAACGACCTTCGATTTCATGGCTGTTGTTTTCCTTTCGTTTTGCCGTCGAGATTGAGCAGCGGGAGCAATTGGCTCGCGTTCTCGTCGATGATCACCTTGCGCTCAAACTGCGGCATGATCTCCGTCATCGTTTCGAGGAACATGCGCTCGCGTGTCACTTCCGGCGCCTTGAGATACTCGGCGAGCAGCGCATCGAAGCGATCCGCATCGCCCTGCGCCTGGTTCACGCGCCCGAGCGCGTAGCCCTCAGCGGCGCGAATTTTCTGATCGGCTTCACCGCGCGCCCGCGGCACGGCCTTGTTGTATTCGCCATTGGCGACATTGATCATCTGCTCTTTTTCCTGCTGCGCCTGGTTCACTTCGTTGAAGGAAGCCTGCACATTGCGCGGCGGATGCACGTCGCGCAGTTGCACCTGCATGACGCTGATGCCGAGCCCGTAGTGTTTCGAGAGTTCCTTCAGTCGCGCCAGTGTTTCGTTTTCGATTTCCTGCCGGCCGATGGTGAGCACTTCATCGACTGTGCGATCACCTACCACCTCGCGCATGGCCGATTCGCTGGCATCGCGCAGGGTCTGGCCCGGCGAGTAAACGTGGAAGAGATATTCCTTGGGGTCTTCGATGCGGTACTGCACGACCCATTCGACGAGGGCCATGTTGAGATCGCCCGTGACCATCGTCTGCTCGGCCTCGGAGTCGCGCGATTCCTGGTCGGGATTCGTCGCACCCTCCGTGCCGAAGCCGAACTCGACTTTGTTCTGTCGCTGCACTTCCACGAGGGTGATCTTGTCGATCCCCAAGGGGAGTTTGAAGACGAGCCCGGGCTGGACGATTTCCTGGAATTTGCCGAAGCGCTGCAGCACACCCACGGAGTCGGCGGGCACCGAGGAGTAGCAGGAGAGCAGGGCCCAGATGACGATCACGATGAGGATCACCCGCCATACCCAGCGGAAGTTGAACTGGGGCATTTCGAAGCGAGACACGTTGTAAGTGCGCGGGGGCAGAGGAGGTGGCATAGGCAAGCGTCAGGTACGGGTTTCGAAGGTCCGGTCGGGTTTCAGCACACTCTGCAGGCATTCTGTTGCCAAAATGCATGGACTTTACAGAAAAATCCGTTTTTCCCACCATTCCCTCTTTATCTTTATGAAAGTCATCATCACCGGCGGCGGCGGTTTTCTCGGTTCACAGCTTTGCCAGAAGCTTCTCCAGCGCGGGCAACTCACCGGCCCATCGGGCAGCTCGGAACCCATCGAAGAGATCGTGCTGCTGGATGCGATATTTCCGCGACCGGCCAAGGATGCGCGCGTGCGGCAGGTCTCTGGCGATATCAGCAATCGCGCGGTCGTTTTGTCCGCAATTGGCTCCGATCCGGCAGTGGCGATTTTTCATCTCGCTTCCATGGTGAGCGGCGAGTGCGAAGAGCGCTTCGACGATGCCCTGCGGGTGAATCTCGATGGCGGACGCAATGTCTTCGAAGCGGCCCGCGCCGTGCCGGGCAAGCCGCGCGTGGTCTTCGCCAGCAGTATCGCCTGCTTCGGCGGCGAAGCGATGCAGGATCCGAACAGCGACCGCACCAAGCTCACTCCGCAGACGACCTATGGCATGACCAAGGCGATGTGTGAGCTGATGGTCAACGACTACTCGCGCAAAGGCTTCTTCGATGGGCGCTCCGTGCGCCTGCCCACGGTGATCGTGCGCCCCGGCAAGCCGAACGCCGCGGCCTCGAGCTGGGCCAGCGGGATGTTCCGCGAACCGCTCAACGGTGAAACCTGCCTGCTCCCGATTCGTCGCGAGCAATGCCACCCGATGACCGGCTATCGCACCGTCACCGACTCGCTCATCGCCCTACACGAAGTACCCGCCAAGCAATTCCGTGATGACCGTGCCATCGGCTTGCCGGCGCACCGTGTCACCCCGCAACTCGCGGCCGCGGTGATCGAGGAGGTCGCCCGCGAACGCAGCCTCAAGCTCGGCCCGATCGTCGACGCCTTCGACGCGCGCATCCAGGGCATCGTTGATAACTGGCCCGTCGCCGTCGATGGCGCCCGCGCCCTGGCGCTCGGCCTCCCGCACCCACCGCCGCTCAAGCAGATCGTCGAGGAATATCTCGAGGACTTCGGGCGGCGCTAAGCCCCAGGCTCCCAGGGCCCGCTGCCGGCGTTCTCGGGTGGTCGCTCTCGAATAAAAAACAACGCCCCTCGTCTACGAAGGACAGCGCGGCGCGCCGTACCTACGGAGGGCCCTGCTGCATTCTCTCTTCGCTTGCCATTCGCGACCGTGAACGACAAAAGAAATCCGGAGGTTTGACCCGATGAAAAATGTATTTCCCGTTGCTGGATTGTTGGTGCTCACGTGCGTGTGTGCACCTTTGTCAGCTGCTGATTATCAAGGCGCCGATGCGATGTTGAAGAAGCTGGCCGAGCAACTTCAGAAGTCGCCGGATGCTGAAAAGCCAGCGGATCCGGTGGCGGAATTGCGCAAGAAGCTGGTGGATTTCGGCAAGCAAGCATCGACGTTGCCGCCCGAGCAAGCTGCCGCGCAATGGCTGGCCATGTATGATCTCTATGCGGCGTTGCCAGCCGAGGCGCTCAGAAGCCAGTACGTGACCAACTATCGAGACCAGTTGAGGACAGGATCGTTTTTCGAACAACTCCCGCCCGGGAGCGCGTGGGATGCATTGATCACCCGGCTCGAGACGCGGAAAACGGGCGATGCGTGGCGCGATCGAGGTTCGCAACTGCTGGCTTCCGTTCTGCGCGGCGACGCCGCCGCGAGTAGCCGGGTTTTGAAAGAGATTCGGGCGGCGATGGAAGATCCCAAGCAGGCCGCGGAGCGCCCAATGTTGGACGCCCAAATGCTAGACATGATGGAGGACTCGTTTGAAATCGCAGGAGGGAGTGATCAATGGGCCGCCGTCTTCGAAAAGCGGCTCGCGCAAATGGAAAAAGCCGGCCCGCTCTACGTTGGGGGTTCGATGATTACGCCGCCCCTGGTGAAGGCCGTGGGGCCGGAAAAGGCAGAGGCCCTCCTGCGGAGGGCGCTGGCGATCAAGGCCAGGCTGGTCGTGAATGATGAGGAAACGCATCGTCTGGCGGTGCGACTGGCTTTGCAGTCCATCGATCAGTTGCCCAGTCCCCAATGGACACTGGTGCGGAAGGTGGAGGACGCACGGCTTTACGAAGCCCTGGCGAAGCGGTTTCCAAGATCGGAGCCGCAGGACGCTTCGGATCAGGCGCGGGCGGCGACAGTGTATCTTGCCAGCCTGGTGGCGGAGAATCGGATCAAGGAGGCCGCTCAATTTGCGACCGATTCCCGTGGGATTCTGGTCAACTCGGTGGGGGGCGTGAATGGTTCGGTGATGGAAGAAGCCTCGCGTCAGAGCCTGTCCCGTCCGTTCAACGGCCTGCTGCGTGAGCTGCTCTCCAGCGATCCCTCGTTGCCATATTGGCACGATTACATCCAGCTTTCCGCTCAACTCGGTGATTCGGATAAGGCGCTCGCTTTGCTCCGCGAGATCGTCGCGCGTCCGAATCTCTCACTCGAAATCCGGGGAGCACTCAGGAGCCACTATGTCGATGCACTGCTGGCGGCGGATCAGGTGGAGGAAGGGGTGAAAGTCCTTCGGGAGAAGATTCAAGTGGAAGCGAAGGCGACCAACGCAGCGGAGAAAGACCTGGAGACCCAGTTGAAGGAGATGAGGAGCGATGGGAACCGCACGTTGCCATCGCCGCTAACGGTGCGATCCAAGTACGATGATCACTACCGGGTCCCGCTGCCGGATGCACTGGAAATGGATTGCTTGCATCTCGCCAGGTTGGGCCATCTGCTCGGGCAGCCGGAGTTAGTCGAGGAAGGACTCGCCGCGGCGATCGCGAACCTTGCCAAAGTGAGCGATTATCAAGAGGGCAGTTCGCTGGAGGACATTGGCCTGTTGATGCTGCAGACAGGACGTGGGCCTCAGGCGGAGAAGTTCGTGAGCGAGTTTCCGGTGCGGCCAGAATCGGGGACGAGCCAGCTGGCCTCCCTACTGGGCGATCGAACGGAAAAACTGGCGGTCATCTATCATCTGGCTGGCCGGCATGAGGATGTGTTCAAACTCCTCGAACAATCGCCTTACTGGGGGGCAGGTGATCTTTCCGGCCTGGACACGAATCATTTTGAGGTGCCGCTGCTTTTTGCCGCGGCCAAGGCGCTCGCGGTGACCGGGAAAAAGGAAGAGGCGCTGCGTGTCGTCAAGCGGCTGATCGAGAGTCGAGGCGGCTACGATCCTGCGTACGCTCTTTTTCTCGAACTGGGAGGCGATGGCCGGGAGGCGCAGCTCGATGCCTGGGCACGGCTCGATCGTTTCCAGGAGCGACCGCTCATCTGGAAGGCGAAACTGCAATTGGATGCGGGCCGGCTCGACGAAGCGGAAAGGACGGTGCGCGCGGCCATCGCGATCGACCCTTCCGACGGTGAGGAAGGCAAAGGCGACCGCATGCGGGCCTATGCGGTGTTAGGCGACATTTTGGAAAAGAAAGGCGACGCGGCGCAGGCGAAGATCATGCGCGGGGCGGTCGAGGCGATACGCCTTTCCGAAAATGCCGACGACTGGTGGCAGGCTGGGCTGCTGCAGCGCGCGGTGAAGATGTACGAGGAAGCACTCGAACATTTTGCGGATGCCTATTGCATCCAGTCGCGGCTGGCCTTGCGCTACAGCGAACTCGGGGACCTGGCCAGGGCGGAGGAGCACTACCGGCGCGCCTTTGAGCTGATGCCGGAGAGCTTCGGCCGCATCGAGAGCCATTGCTTCGGCTGCGAGGGAACATTTTCCAACCAGCGCGCCCAAGACATCGCGGAGCGGGTCTTCACGCAGCTGGCCGCCGCTCCTGGTGCCAGACCCCAGGTCTTTTATTTGCTCGGGTATCTTCGCGAAGAGGAGGGAAGATATGAGGAGGCAGTGGAGCAGTTTCGCCAGGCTGTGCAACTCGATCCCGATTACTTCAACGCGTGGAAACATCTCCTCGATGCGGCGGGTCGGAGCGAACACGCCCAAGCGGATATCGAGAAGGCGACGCTGGCGCTGCTCCGGCTCGATCCAGCGATGAAGCATGACAATGTAAATTTCAGCGGAATTCGCAATCTACGGGTGCTGTGGGACGCCATCCTTGCGGCGGAAAAGGCCCGTCCGGTCCGGGAGTTCGGGCCGATCTTCCGGTTGCCACAAGCTGCGCTGGCCATGGAGCAGCGTCAAAAAGCGATGATAGCAATGGGGCAGGGAGAGACGGCTGGGATGAATCAGGAAATGCCGGGGCCGGGAAAAAATCTGCGTGAGGAGTTCCACCGCAATCAGGCACTGAATGGTTTGGACGGCCTTCTCGAGTTGATAAACCGGCGGCCGTGAGGTTGAACTCTCAGCTCGCTTTGCCCGGTGTCTGTGCTGCTGCCGTGCAGTTCAGTGGCCATCTGCCATTGGCCATTCCTACGCTGCAGCTATCGGTGGCAGCATCAGCGCCATCGCCGTCTTCTCGGTCGAATCGCTGAGCGGCGTTCGGTCGAGGACGGGGATCGTTTCGAACCCGGCGGCCTTGAGCGCGAGGTAAGTGTCGGCCGCTTCCTTGGCCACCGGCAGTTCCGGCACGGCGAGCGAGAGACCTGC
Source organism: Chthoniobacter flavus Ellin428 (assembly GCF_000173075.1). GTDB lineage: Bacteria > Verrucomicrobiota > Verrucomicrobiia > Chthoniobacterales > Chthoniobacteraceae > Chthoniobacter > Chthoniobacter flavus. Next base: position 43,595 of record NZ_ABVL01000024.1, on the reverse strand, counting down.
GGCGGCGGTGTTGCGCGGCATTTCGTCCGGACCGAGAACCGTCCAACCCGCGCGCTCGAAGATCGACTTGAACCAGTCGGCGTGCGCGCGCGCCGCGAGATCCCCGGCGGGAGTGCGGATGGTGATCGCTTGCGAGCGGACCGTGCCGAGATTGTGCACGAGGGCGTTGCCCTGCTCGGGCGAAAAATCAGGACCGCGACCGGGCGTGGCGCCGATCCACATGAATTTGCGCTGCGGCGAATTCGTGGCGGCGATGCGCCCGGCGGCCATGGCGTCGCGCAAAGTGGCTTCGAGCGCTTCCACGCGTGCTTCGAGTGATTCGATGCGGCTGCGCGTTTCCGCCGCGGTCGTATCCACCACGGGCGCGGGTAGGGGAAGCGGTTCGGGCTCCGGCCCGAGCGTGCTTTCGATGCAGATGACCTCACGGCATTTCGGACACTGCACCCGCCGGCGACGCGCTGATGGGGAAGCTTTGATTCCCGCGCCGCAAGCAGGGCACACCGTCTCATTGGCGTCGAGCGGGGTGGACCTTTTGACCATGTCAGGCTATGCCGCGGCCTCGGGGTTGCCGGTTTCCATTCCTCGCAAAAATTCGATTTCCTCGACGCTCAACGTCGGAGCCACGGCACCCGCCGGCGCGCGTCGCGAGCCGTGACGGCTTCGGTCGCCGAACTCGGCGAGGAGCGGCGAGGCGGGCACATTCGACCAGCGCGGGATACCGGTGCGCGAGTTGCATTCAGGGCAATTCGCCTCGCGACCTTCATCGCGCGCATCGGCGTGCAATACGGCGCCGCAGGCGGTGCACTGAAATTTGAGCAGCAATTCCAACACCTCGGGCGGGAAGACGGGCGGATACGCGGCGACATTTCCCGGTCCATGGGCGGGCCTCGGCACGGGGACATGCCGCGTGCAGGATGGACACTTCACCAAGTCGTAATGCGACTCGGAGGAAGTCTGCAGCGCGGTCCCGCAAAGGACGCAATAAAAATGGACGTCAGGCATGAGGTGGTGTGAAAGCCCGAGGAGAGGCTCACGAAAAAGAACCTTCCATTGAGCTTGACTGTGCGAAACTGGCAGCCCATTACTGGTAGTCAAGCTGAAAACCTTACCACCATATCTTGTGGTTTTCGTTCGAAAGGTTTATTCCGCGCGCCTCCGGCGGTCCTGATCCCATCCCGCACCCCCATGAGCATTTCCACGCAATCCATTCTTGAGACTGGTGCCAATGGCATGCCTTCCGCTCCCGAGCCCTCCCAGCTCCAGTTCATCGAGCGGACGTTCAGCGATTTCCTCGCGGAGCGCCCGTCGGACGATGAACGGATTCGCGCCTGGCGCCGTGACCTGATGCTGTGGGTGCACCAGCGCATTTTCCATTTCCGCGATTCGGTGGCGGAGGTCCGCTCGGAATTGAATGCGACCTTCCGCCGCACGCGGACGATCGCGGTGACCAGTGGCAAGGGTGGGGTGGGGAAGACGACCTTCTCGGTGAATTTCGCCATCGCCTGCGCGCAGCTCGGGCGGCGAGTCTTGCTTTTCGATGCCGATTTTGGGATGGCGAATGTGCACATCTACGCGGGCGTGAATCCGAAGGCGACCCTGCTCGATGTCGTCGATGGGCGCGCCGGTTTCAGCGACGTCATGGTTCCCGGTCCCGGTGGCATTCAGATGATTTGCGGCACTTCGGGCGCGAGCCGTTTGTCGGATCTGAATCTGCTGGCCATTGAATCGCTCGGCCAGCAACTGCTGCGCGCGGCGGCGGATTTCGATGTGCTGATCATCGACACCGCGGCGGGCATCTCCGCGGCCGTCACCCATTTTCTCAATCTCGCGCAGGACTCCATCGTGCTGGCCACACCAGCGCTCGCCTCCACGCTCGATGCCTATGGCGTCATCAAGCTCGCGTATGAAACACGGCTCACGACGCGTATGCATCTGCTCGTGAACCAGGCCGATGGTGAGCAGGAAGCCGGCCGCGTGCGCGAACGCATCGCCGGTTGTGCCGAGCGTTACTTGAATACCTCGGTGCATACGCTTGGTTTTCTCCGGCGCGATCCGGCGTTCGAGCGTTCGGCGCAAAGCCGGCGGCCGCTCCTCCTCGGCGATCCCGAGAACGCGAATGCGAAATGCATCGCCGCGATCGCCGCTCAATTTCTCGAAGTTGACCAATCCGTTCGCACCGCGGCCTGCGAGCCGGAGCCCAGTTGCGCGGCCGCGTGATGACCGAAGTCACCCCCATCCAGCCCATGGACCCACAAGCCCAGTCCCTCGAACCGAATCTTCCTCCAGCGCCTTTCCCGCCCGCTGTCGCCACGGAGGAGGCTGATATCGATGCTTTCATGAACCTGATGGGCAGCCTGCCGCCGTCGGCCCCGCCGCCCGCACCGGAGATCGTGCCCTTCGCGCCCGCGGGCAATTTCGTGACCTTCTACGGCATGAAGGAAAACCCCTTCGCCGACGCGGTGCACCCGGATTTCTTTTTCCGCACGGACAGCCATTCACAGGCTTTTCGCAGCATGACGCTCGCGGTGGAATTCCGCGCCTCGCTGGGCATGACGACTGGCCCGAGCGGCACAGGCAAGACGCTGGTCAGCCAGCTGCTGTTGCAGCAATTCGACGATCCGAAATATCGCGTGGTGCTCGTGTTGGTCACGCCGGGGCTAAGCAAGACCGGGCTGTTGCGCGAGATTTTGTCGGAGCTCGATCTGCCGCTGCCGGTGGGTGTGCCGCGCGTGCAGGACCTGGTGAAGCAGTTGAGCAATCACATTATCGAATTGCACGAGCAAGGGCAGCGGCTGCTCATCATCGTCGATGAATGCCATCTGCTTTCCGCGGATTGCCTGCACATGGTGCGGACGATCAGCAATATCGAGACGCCGCAGGAGAAGTTGGTGACCTGCCTGCTCTTCGGCGAGTCGCGGATTCTGAACCGGCTCGATCACCCGAGCTATGCGTCGCTGAACAATCGCATCTATATGCGCAGCGAATTGCATCCGCTCACGCCGCCGGAAGTGGCGCAATACATCAAATACCGTCTGCTCACCGCGGGCCGGCTCGATGCGCTCTTCACCGATGCGGCGCTGAATGCAGTGCACGAGCTTTCTGCCGGCATTTGCCGCAACGTGAACAAGCTGGCCATGCTCAGCCTCATCGAGGCCGCCGACCAGCGCGCGTCCATGGTCGACGAAACGCTCGTGCGGACGGCTGGTCGCCGGATGTAATGGCGACACCCGAAGAGCCACGCCCGCAACCGGCGGGGAAATCAAAGACCGACCTGCGTCGCGGGCAATTCACACCGGGGATGGCGCGCCCTAAAAAAGAAGTCGTATCGCGTGGAGGAGAGGGAACATCGTTGGATGAGCAGGCCATGCTCTTTGAAGAGGAGCGCGGCGAAGGGACGTGAGTGAAATTCGAAAACGCGAACGACGGACGCTGGCGTACGCTGTCGCGGGCCCCAGTGGTCACTGATCCCGGCTGCAACGCAGCCGCGTTATCATCACATTTTTAGCTAAGGAAGCTCGTCGAGATCACATTACTCGGCGAACCCCTCGAAGCGTCGCCGTTCTTCCCCCATGAAACTCTCGCAGCTCCTCGTTGCCGTATTTGCCATCTGCTATCTGCCATTCGTGCGGGGCGCCGATGCCAAGCCCAATATTGTCATCCTGCTCGCCGACGATTTGCGGGCCGACGGTCTCGCCAGCCTCGGGCACCCGGTGGTGAAGACGCCCAATGTGGATTCGCTGGTCTCCACCGGGTTCATTTTCCACCGCGCCTACACCATGGGTTCAATGGAAGGCGCCGTCTGTCTGCCGAGCCGCACCATGCTGCTGACGGGCATGTCGATGTTCCATGCAATGAAAGCCGTGCCGCGTGGCAAGGGGCCGATCGCGCCGGATGACACGCCGGATACCTATTCGTTTCCGCGTGCGATGAAGGCGGCGGGATATGCGACGCTGCACACGGGCAAGAATGACAATTCGCCGAAGCTGGTGACCGCGGAATTCGACGAGACCTACGATCCGGGCGAATCGATGGCCTGTGCGGACAAGGCGATCGAATTCATCAAGCGCACCGCGGGCACCAAGCCAATGTGTCTCTACATCGCGCCGCACGAACCGCACGATCCGCAATACGCCACGCCGGATTTCTATGCGCACTACAACCCGGAGGACGTGCCGCTGCCCAAGGCCTTCGCGCCCTTTCACACCTTCGACAATGGCGACATCAAGGTGCGCGATGAGATGACGCTGCCGTGGCCGCGCACGAAGGAAAATCTCGGAAAGAAACTCGCGCGTTATTATGCGTCGACGGAATACTGGGATGCGGCGATGGGGCGGATCGTCCAGGCGTTGCGCGATGCGGGACAATTCGAGAATACGATCTTCATCATTGCCGGCGACAACGGGCTGTCCCTGGGCGAGCACGGCTTGCTCGGCAAACAGAACCTCTACGAATTTGGCGGTATGCACGTGCCACTCATCGTCGCGGGCAAGGGGATTCCGAAAGGCGAGACGCGGGCCACGGTTTATCTAATGGATGTTTTCCCGACGCTCTGCGAGTTGACGGGCACGCCGATCCCGAAGCGCGTCGAAGGCCTGAGCCTCGCGCCAGTCATTCACGGAAAGAAAGCGCGGGTGCGGGAGTACCTGTTCAACGCCTACAAGACGTGCCAGCGTTCGATCAGTGATGACCGCTGGAAGCTCATCCGCTACCCGCTCATCAACCGAACCCAACTCTTCGATCTCGCGCATGACCCCCATGAGGAAGTCGATCTCAACGACCAACCGGAACATGAAAAGAAGGTGAAGGCGTTGCTGGCCAAACTCGCGCAGTTGCAGAAGCAGTACGAAGACCCGTATCCGCTCCACGTCGACAAGCCCCAACCCGGAGCGTGGTCGCCGGCGCTCCTCACCCCGCAAGATCTCGCCGCCCAGGCGAAGGAGACGGAAGTGACTTTCTCGCCACCGCCTTACTTGAGCACGCTGAAGAAGAAGGCGGCTGGGAAGTAGCGAGCATCACCGCTTGCCAGCCATGTGCTTCTCGCCCCACTTGCACAGCTCGCGCATGACCGGCCGCAGCGTGCGGCCGTAGGGCGTGAGGGAATACTCGACTTTTGGCGGGACGACTTGGTGGACCTTGCGCGCGACGATGCCGTCACGCTCCAGTTCGCGCAATTGCTGGGTGAGCATCTTCTGCGTGGCGTCGGGCATTTCCTTGCGCAGCTCGCCAAAGCGCCGCGTGCCTTCCATGAGGTAATAGATGATCACGGGTTTCCACTTGCCGCCGATGATGTTCAAGGCGGCGCGGACGGAGCATTCGGCGGGGTTCATGGTTTCCAAAGGGGGACTAGGGCACAAAATAGTGCCTACTTGTCGAAATCACTGCAAGGCGTAGAAAGCAGGTCGCGCCATCGCAAAAGACTCAACCCTATCCAAAGAGACCTTATGAAAATCGCAGTTCTCGGCACCGGCATGGTTGGCAATACACTGGCCACCAAACTCGTTCAACTTGGCCACCAGATCATGGTCGGCTCACGCACCGCCAATAGCAGCGCGGGACAGGAATGGCTCCGCTCAGTCGGCGGCAAAGGCCAGATCGGCACCTTCGCGGATACCGCGGCGTTTGGAGAAATCGTTCTCGATTGCACCAATGGGGCAAATTCCATCGAAGCCCTGCGCCAGGCCGGTGCGGCGAATCTGCGCGGCAAGGTGCTCATCCAAGTCGGCAACCCGCTCGATTTCTCGAAAGGCATGCCGCCCACACTGACCGTGTGCAACACCGATTCCCTCGGCGAACAGACGCAGCACGAATTCCCGGATGTCCGTGTGGTGAAGGCGCTGAACACGGTGAACTGCGACGTGATGGTCAACCCTTCGAGCGTGCCCGGAGAGCATGAACTCCTCATCTGCGGCAACGACGCCGGAGCAAAAGCCCAAGTGGCCGGCTGGCTGAGCGAATGGTTTGGCTGGAAGCCGGAGAGCATTATCGACCTTGGCGACATCTCGAACTCCCGTGGCACGGAGATGTTCCTCGCGCTTTGGGTGCGGCTATGGGGGAAATTCGGAACGCCGCATTTCAACATCCACTTCGCGCGCGGGAAGTAAGAAAAGGGCCAGGAGCCAAGTAACGGTTCCATTGCGGGAATCACTTGGCTCTTGTTACCTGGCTCTTGGCACTCTCCTGGTTCTTCGGGCCGTCGGCCGGGACTGGTTCTGTGCTGATCTCCGCCGGGATGCCGCGTAGATACATGTCCACGAATTGGTCCACGCGGCGCTGGACTTCCGTGTTGCTCACCGAACCGTGACCACCGCCGGTGATCGGGATGAGCAGCGATTTGACACCGGCTTTTTGCAACGCGGCGTGCAAGGCCTCGGAATTGGCGTACGCCACGCGATCGTCCTTCGTGCCTTGCGCAATGAAGAAAGGCGGGTCGTCGGGACTGACCCAGGTGAGCGGTGATGCGGCGACGGCTTCGTCATGCTTTTCTTCATAGGTGCCGCCCAGCAATCCGACCACTGCCAGGTCCTTGACGATGGGATGGCCGAGTCGGTCGAACATCAGCGGTTTGGTGAGATCTTCCGGCCCGCAGAGATCCACGACGCACGTCACGCGACTGCTTTCGTTGGTCCATTCGCCGAGGTTGCCCTCCAGCTCCTTTACTCCGCCACTCGTGCCGAGGAGGGAGGCGAGATGTCCGCCTGCGGAATTGCCGGCGATGGCGATCTTGTCGGGATCGAGATGGTATTGTTTGGCATGGCCGCGAATCCAGCGGATCGCCGCCTTGCAGTCATGGATTTGCGCTGGCCAGGATGCTTCGCCGGTCAGCCGGTAACCGATAGAGACCCCGGCGTATTCGCCGTCCTGCACACGGCGGATAAGGCCCGCGAAGCCGCCGATTCGGTGGCCAGCGAGCCAGCCACCGCCGTGCAGATACGCGATCACCGGCAGAGGCTTGTCGCTCTTGCGCTGCTTTGGCAGGTAGAGATCCACGCACTGCATGGGGTTATCGTTGCCAGCGTAGGGTTGGTCGAAGTGCACTTCGACGCCGTGACGCTCGGCGCTGGCCTCGGCGGCTTTGCGCAGACCGGCCACGTCGGTGGTGGGCGCGCCGAAGGCGATCAGCGGCGCGAGCAGGAGGAAACAGGCGAGTTTCATTGGGGGAAACGCGAGCGGGTGTTTTGAGCGCTCTTGAGGAGATAACTAGCAGCGGAGACTTCGCTTAGAGTCTGTGTCTATCCCGCGGTGAGCGCGGCGCGCTCGTTGCCGAGGGCATTGGTCTTTTCCAGGAAGTAATCGTAGCCGCCGGGATAGCCGCGGACGGCGCCGGCGTTGACGTGCAGAACCTTGGTGGCGAGCTTGCGGATGAAATGCACGTCGTGGCTGATGAAGACCAGCGTGCCCTGGTAGCTCTCGAGCGCGAGAATGAGCGACTCGACGGTGTGGATGTCGAGATGCGTCGTCGGTTCGTCCATGAGGAGCAGGTTCGGCGGATCGACGAGAAACTTGATGAGGTTGAGCCGCGTCTTCTCTCCGCCGCTGAGGACGCCGGTCTTTTTGTAGATCTCATCCTTGCGGAAGAGGAATGAGCCGAGGATGGCGCGTGCTTCGTTTTCGCTGAGCGTGCCGTTGGCATCCATCACTTCCTGCAGCACGGTCTTGTTGGGATCGAGGGTGGCGGCGCGATGTTGTGAGAAGTAACCGATCTTGGCGTTGAGGCCGGCTTTGCGTTCGCCTTTTTGGAATTCAAGCACCCCGGCGAGAATCTTGAGCAGCGTGGATTTGCCGGCGCCGTTCGGGCCGACGAGCACAGTGCGCTCGCCGCGCTCGATGTCGAGATCGAGCCCCTTGTAGACGACGTTGTTGCCATACGCCATGTGAATGCCGCTGAGCGACATGACGAGCGCACCGCTGCGCGGCGGCTGGGGAATTTGAAACCGGAACGGCTTGCGCGGCGGGAGCGGCTTTTCAATGAGCTCCATGCGCTCGATTTCCTTGAGCTTGCTCTGGGCCTGCGCGGCCTTCGATGCCACGGACCGGAAGCGATCTGCAAATTCCTGCAGTTCCGCGATGCGCTTCTGCTGGTTCTTGTAAGCGGCGGACTGCTGCTCGTAGCGCTCTTCCTTTTGCCGGAGGAAGTCGGCGTAGTTCCCCGTGTAACTCAGCAGTTTGCGCTCGTGGATTTCGTAAACCGTCTGGACGATTTCATCCATGAACTGGCGATCGTGCGAGATGAGCAGGACCGCGCCGGAGTAGTTCTTGAGATAATTCTGCAGCCAGAGGAGCGAGATCAGGTCGAGATGGTTGGTCGGCTCGTCGAGCATGAGAAGATCGGGCTCCATCACGAGCAGACGCGCGAGGTGGGCGCGCATGATCCAGCCGCCGCTGAGTTCGCGCGCCGGTTTGTTGAAATTCTCGTCGCGGTAGCCGAGTCCGGCGAGCATGCGCTTGGCCTTGGCGTCGACTTGCGGATCGCTCAGCGCCTCGTGCTTGGCGTGGGCCTCGAGATACTCGGGGCTGGAAACGTCGCCGGTCTGCTCGAGCTCATGCAGGCGCTTTTCCAGCGCGGGCACTTCGCCGGCCCGGCCGGTGGCGACATCGAGCGCGGTCTCGTCGCCGACGGCTTCCGCTTCCTGCGGCAGATAGCCGATCATCGTCCATTCATCGCGTTCCACGCCACCAGCATCGGGCTCCTCGCGCTTGAGGATGATATTGAAGAGAGTCGACTTTCCGGCGCCGTTCGGGCCGACGAGGGCGACGCGCTCGCCGTAGTTCACCTGCAGGTCGGCTTCTTCGAAGAGCACACGGCCGCCGAGGGATTTCTTGAGTTCGCGAATGGTGAGCATGGAAATGACGAATGACGAATGACGAAACTTGAGCCGCCCTAGCGATTGGCATGCTTTGGCGGGCGCTTTGGTTAGCCGCGAATGGCCCGTTGCGCCAGCGAATCGTTTGACTGCTTTTGGCCCGACGGCCTTTTTACCTTGTCATGCCCCGAAAAAGAAGCAGCACCGGCAGAAATTTCCGACACGGACCCAGACAGACGACGAAACTGAGCCAGCGGCCGAGGACTCGTGCACGGTGCAGTGCGGTGAATAGGCGCAGAATGGCGGTGATATATAGGTTTTAACTACGTATGTTTACGTAAACTAGCCGTTAAGTTCAGCGAACGTGTTCGCGGAGAAACTCCGCGACGCGGCGTTCGGACCACGGCTGCAGACCATTTCGAAGATCGAGGAAGCCGACATGGCCGCCGGACTCCGGCGCTTCGAGGAAGAAGTGAGGATTCGCTTCAGCTTCGGGCCAGGGATAGGCCTCAGGCGCGAGGAAGGGATCGTTGCGTGGCTGGAGGAGGAGCGTGGGGACGGTGATCTTCGAGAGGAACTGCCGGGCGCTGGAACGGGTCCAGTAATCGGCCGCATCGCGGAAGCCGTGCATCGGGCCGGTGAAGCGGTCGTCGAATTCCTGGAATGAGCGCAAGTGGCGCGCACCCGTGGAGTCGACGACGTCGGGGAAGAGCGCGGCCTTGGCCTCGATCTTGTCCACGAGTGAGACGATAAAGCGGCGCAGGTAGATGCGATTGCTGCGTTTCTCGTCGAGCTTGCGCGCGCAGGCGGCGAGATCGATCGGCGCACAGACGGCCGCGCTCGCGCGAATACTGGCGTGCGGCGGAGCTTCGCCGAGATATTTCAGGACGACGTTGCCGCCGAGACTGAAGCCGACGAGGGCCAGCGTGGAGTAGTCCCTGGTCGCACGAGTGATGACGGTGCGCAGGTCTTCGGTCTCGCCGCTGTGATAGGCGCGTGGCAGGCGATTCGGTTCGCCGCTACAGCCGCGAAAATTGTAGGCCAGTGAATCCCAACCCGCTTTCGCCAACTCCGCCGTTATCCCGCGAATGTAGTTTTGCGTGGAGCTGCCCTCGAGTCCGTGGGCGAGAATGACGAGACGATTGCCATTTCCGCGCAGCCAGTCGAGATCGAGGAAATCGCCATCGGGCAATTCCAGTCGCTCGCGAACGAACGCCGTGCGGAGGCGGCGTGGCAACAGGACTGGGAGGATGGTTTGCACGTGGCCATTGCGCAGGAAGAATGGGGCGTGAAAGGCGGAGGGGACGATGGGCATCGACGAAATAGTGGGAAGCCGCTGTCGCGACGTGCTTCACCCAAGCTGAAATCGGCGCCGATCAGCAACGAGAATTCCAACGGCCATTTCAAGAGGCGCCGATTTATGCTGGACTGAGTCGGCTGGATAAACACCAGCGGCGTGCCTGTTGAGTGTTTTTACGCATTCGGCATATTTCCTGCCTTCATCCTTCGTGAGTAACCCAATGACTGCATTGCGCCTTTCTTCCTTCCTCGTTCTCGCTCTCCTGCTCGCCGGCCTGACCGGCTGTGAATCGCCCCACTACACTTACCATTATGTGCCGGGGAGGACCGCGATCATCCGGGGCGGTTACGCCTTTGCGCCGCCGGGTGCGCCCGAGAGAGTGGAGAGAGCGATCGAGGCGGGGAATCGCATCGTCGGATTGCCCTACCGCTGGGGCGGTGGGCATGGTTGCTCGGTCGATACCGGGTATGATTGCTCGGGTTCTGCGTCCTTTGTCCTGCGAGAGGCGGGGCTGCTGGATGGCTGCATGGTTTCAAAAGATTTCCGCGGCTACGGCAAATCAGGCGAAGGAGACTGGATCGACGTGTACGCGAAAAATGGCCACGTGTTCCTCGCGGTGGCGGGAGTGCGATTCGACACTGGTTGGACGGATGGAAATCAAGGACCGCAATGGACGACGGTGGATCGGCCGGCGAATGGGTGCGTCGTGCGGCATCCGGGAGGGGGCTGTAAAGGCTTCGCCAACATCCAACATCGAACGCCCAACATCGAACATTCCATGGGGCAAGCGCGTGGCGGAACGTTGGCGTTCCGCAGCGGCTTCATTGGACGTTGGATGTTACTCCGGCCGATGTTCGGCCTTTCTCCACCCTGAGTTGTCCGCAGCCCGCTGCAACGTCGATGCCGCGGCGCTGACGAACGGTGGAGGGAATGTTGGCGGCCTTCAAGGTGTGCTGGAATTCGTTCGCCGCCGCACTGGCACTTGCGGTGCCGGCGAAGCCGCCGGTGGGATTGAGCGGGATGAGATTGACGTGGGCATCGATACCCGCGAGGAGCGCAGCGAGCCTGGCGGCTTGCGCCGGCGAATCGTTCTGGCCGGCGATGAGCGTCCATTCGAAGAAGATGCGGCGGCCGGTTTTGGCACCATAGGTGCGGCAGGCGGCGATGAGTTCGGCCAGCGACCAGCGGCGACTGGCCGGGACGAGTGCGGAGCGCTCTTCTTCGCTGGCACCATGCAGGCTCACCGCGAGATGATATGGGCGCTGCTCCTCGGCGAGACGCAGAATGCCGGGAACGACGCCAACGGTGCTGATGGTGATGTGGCCGGGACCGATATTGAGTCCGCGCCGATCGGAGATGATCTCCAGCGCAGTCATCACGGAATCGTAATTGTGCAACGGTTCGCCCATGCCCATGAGCACGAGATTGCGCAAGCCGGGTTCGCTGCGCGCCAGGAGAGTGCGTTGGGCGTGCAGGACTTGCGCGACGATCTCGCCCGGGCGCAGGTGCCGCGTAAAGCCCATCTGGCCCGTGGCGCAAAAAACACAGCCCATGGCGCAACCCGCCTGGGTGCTGACGCAAGCGGTGTAGCGACCGCGATAGCTCATGAGCACGGTCTCGATGGTCTGGGCATCGGCCAGGCGCAGGAGAAACTTGCGGGTCAGGCCATCCGTGCTGGCGGTGTCGGCAACGAGTTCCGGCACATCGACCGGCAACCGGGCTGTGGCGGCATCCAGCCAGCGGCGGAGCGGGGGAAGAAATTCGGAGCGCCGTGCGAGATCTGTGGCGCCCTCACGATAAAGCGCGCGCCACAGGGCGTGGGTGTGCACGGGGGAAAGGCCGTCCATTTCCTGCGCCAGAGCGGGGAAGGGAAGGTCGGTCAGGGTCGGATAGTTGATAGTTGAGAGTTGATGGTTGAGAGCCATCGCTGGTGTGCGCGGACGGTGCTCGCAAACGAAGCGGGAGCAACGTGAGTTTCGGCCGGTGACTTTCGCTTACTTGACGTGGCTATCAACTATCAACTCTCAACTATCCACTCCCTGCGCTACCCGTAGCGCAGCGCCTCGATGGGATCCAGGCGGCTCGCTTTCCACGCCGGATATAACCCGCTGAGGACGCCGATGACCACGGCGAAGCCGAAGCTGATGAGCACGTTGTCGAGTTCCACCACCGGGGCGTTTTTGCCCGGTGAGATGTAGATGAGCAGTTTCATCATGGCCGCGCTGGCGATGAGGCCGAGCAGCCCGCCGATGAAACCGATGACCGCGCTCTCGACGACGATTTGCACGAAAATGTCCCGCGCCTTGGCGCCGACCGCACGACGTACGCCGATCTCGCGAATGCGTTCGGTAATGCTGGCGAGCATGATGTTCATGATTCCAATGCCGCCCACGAGCAGAGAAATGCCGGCGATGAGGCCGCCGCTCATGCGTGTCTCGTGGATATTTTGCTCGATTGCGTCGAACATCTCCTCGCGAGTGGAGAAGGCGAAATCCTCCACGGTGCGGTGCGTCTCCGTCAGGATGCGGCGTACCTGGGCGAGTGCCTCTTGAAAACGATTGATGTCGGCGACCTGGAAGGTCAGGGCATCGAGTTTCAGGTTCGGTCCTTGATCGACGCCACCCACCACGCTGGCGCTCTTGAACTCAAACATCATGGTGCTGATCGGGATGATGATGGTGGAGTTCTTGGCGAGGAAGGGGATGTTGCCCAGGGGAGTGGAGCGGGAAGAACGGCCGCTCCTTTTCTTGGCCGGCGTGGGTGTGGGAGTGGCCTTGGCATTGGCCTTTTCCTGGGCGAGTTGGCGCCGGCGCTTGTCCTGTTCGCGCTCGTAAAATTCGAAAACCCCGACGACCGTAAACGGCCGATTGTTCAGCAGGATTGTCTCGCCGATGGGATTGTAATTGGGGAACTCCGGCCAGAGGCGGTCGACGATGACCTTGCCGATGACGCAGACACGCTTGGCCTCCTCGAGATCGAGGTCGCAAAGATTGCGGCCGACGGCGACGTTGTGCTTGTTGATCTCGACGTAGGAAGGCCAGCAGCCGTCCACCGAGCCACGGATCGTAATGGGACCACGGTGAATCGCGCAGCCGCCCAGGGTGGAAACCGGGGTCACACTCGAGATGAGCGGGGCGGATCGCTCGATGCTCTCGGCGTCCTTGACGGTGCGGCCTGGTGAGGTATCCGCGAAAAGCTGCTGCTCCTCCGGAGGCTCTTGGGGGATGACGCTCACTTGTTCGATGCCACCCACCTGTTGCATGTATTTCGCGCATGCCCTTGGCGATGCCGGCGGTGAGGGAGAACATGGAAAGGAGCGAGGCGACGCCGAGAATGACGCCGAGCATCGTGAGGATGCTGCGAAATTTGTGAGCCCAGATTTCCTTGAAGCCGACGAGCAGGCCGAGCCAGAGGTTTCATCGGGAATGCAGAATGGGAAGTGCGGAGTGCGGAATGGCCGGGGTTCCGATCTCGTCGGTGAACTGAACGGTGCGCGCTAAATTAAATTGCGCATTTCGCGTTCCGAATTCCGCAATCATTTCGTGGGGGTGAGTTGCGCCTGGCCGCTGAGCAGGGGATCCATGGATTCCGAGTCCACGATTTTGCCGTCACGGATTTCGATGCGGCGCGGGGTTTGCGCGGCAATTTTGGCATCGTGGGTGACGAGCACGATGGTGCAGCCGCCGGTGCTGAGTTCGCGGAAGAGCTGGAGGATATTGGCGCCGGTCCGTGAGTCGAGATTGCCCGTCGGTTCGTCGGCGAAGATAATTCTCGGATTGTTCACCAGTGCGCGGGCGATGGCCACGCGTTGCATCTGGCCGCCGCTAAGCTGGAGCGGCGTATTCTTGACCCGGTTTTGGAGTTCCACGCGTTCGATCGCCACCATCGCGCGCTCGCGGCGCTCGCGGGCGGAGACACCGGCATAGATCATGGGCAGCTCCACGTTTTGCAGGACGGTCAGCTTGGGCAGCAGATTGAAGCTCTGGAAGACGAAACCGATTTTTTGATTTCGCATTTCGCTCAGCTTGTTGCCACTGGCGCGGCTCACGTCGATGCCATCGATGAGCATCGTGCCCGAGGTCGGCGTATCGAGACAGCCGAGCAAGTGCATGAGCGTGGACTTGCCGCTGCCGCTAGGGCCGATGATCGCGGCGTATTCGCCCTGGTCGATGGTGAGATCGATCCCATCGAGCGCGAGGATTTCCTGCTCGCCGATCTTGTAGCGTTTGACGACGTCAATGAGTTCGATCAGCGGCATGGGGAAAAATTGCCGGAGAAGCCTGCTTCCACAATGAACCCGCCGATCACGAACGCTTCGGGACTTTGTCCGGTTCGACGAGCAGAATCTCCTCGCCTTCGCTCACGCCTTGCAGGATTTGGGCGTGATCGATGTTGGTGACGCCGATTTTGACCTCGCGTTTCTCGGTCGTCTCGCCCTTGCGCACATAAACGATCTTCTTATTGCCGTCGCCCTTGAAGACGGCGGAAATCGGCACGCTGAGCGCATCGTCCGCACGTGCGATGGGCACCGTCATATTGACCGTCATCCCCGGCCGCAGCCGCGGATTCGGCTTTTCGATCATGGCCTGCACATCGAAACCTTTGACGTTGTTCGTGATGGTGGCCACGGGGGCGATGAAGGAAATCGTGGCTTCCATCTCCAGGTCTTTCAGCGATTCGGCGCGGAGCTTCACGGGCTGGCTGAGCTCGAGTCGAGCGACGTCCACCTGGTTGATATGCGTCTGGACGAGCAGTTTCCGCAGGTCGGCAATGGTCATGAGCGTAGTGCCACTGTTCACGCTCGCGGCGGCGATGATGACCTGTCCTTCGACCACCGGAACGGTGAGCACGGTGCCATCCCCCGACGCCACCACTCTGGCGAAGTGCAATTGGTCGTCAACCTGTTGCAACTTCTTCTGCGCTTTGACGAGGTCGTTTTGGGCGATTTCGTACTCGGCGGTGGTGTTGTCGAAAACCTCCTGGCTCACGAGCTTTTGGTGGAAAAGATCGCGTGACCGCTCGTAATTCTTCTTCGCCTTTTCCATGGCGAGTTTGGCGCCCTCGATCTCCGTGTTGGCGCTGTCCCGATCCGTGAGCAAAACGCTGTCGTCGATTTCGGCGAGGAGATCGCCCTTCTTCACTGTCTGCCCGGGAAGCACGTGCAGCTTTTTCACCTTGCCGCCAACCTCGGCCTTCACGTCGAGTTGGGTCACCGGCATTACGTCACCGCTCACTTCGACGCTGAAGTCGATGTCGCGCTTTTCGGCCTTGGAAACGAACTTGTCAGGCATTTCCTGGTCGTTTTGATGCGAGAACAGTTTGTCTTTACCGACGTACAAACCGCCGCCGACAAGACCGAGGGCAACGAGTAACAGGATGATTTTCTTCATGAAAGGGGAGGGGGCGCCAGTTCGGCGGGACGGGAACTACACTGGAAACCCGGCTACGCACTCAGTCGCCTCACGTAGAAAAGCCGAGTTTCTGCCATTTCTTAGCCGCAATGATGATTTCAGTTCCCGCCTCTTTTTCGGCATGCAAAAAGCCAGGCCGGCATGGAGCCAGCCTGGCTTCTTGTAAAGGAAGTCCCCTCGGTTGAAGAGGCCTTACTTCCGGTAACCGGTCGAAGCGGTCGTCGAAGTAGAGCTCGTCGACGCGGTGGTCTTGCTGGCGCAAGCGCCGAGGCTCAGGGCCATTGCGGCGAGCGCGATAATAGCGATGTATTTCATGATAAGTAGTTTTCCCCTCCTTTCTTGCCAGTGGGCATAGGGCGGCGATGTTCGTTGTTTGCCGGGACAAGACAACGTTTTTTTCGGCACGCCTACATTTCGTGAGTGGAACGCCCTATGGTTGTATCTCCACCGTCGTGCCCGCCGGGACGCGATCGTAAAGGTCGATGACGTCGAGATTGTTCATGCGCACGCAGCCAAAACTGGCCGGAATGCCGAGGCGCGATTCCGCGTTGGTCCCGTGGATGTAAATGTAGCGGTCGTGCGTGTTCTTGTTGTCGTCGTCCAGACCATCGAGCCACAGGATGCGCGTCTGCACGTGATCGTGATCGTCGCCTTCCTGGCCGATTTTTCCGGTCGGCACGCGGCTCACGAAAATTTCTCCTGGAGGGGCTCCGTCGCCGATTTTTTCCACGATGCGAAAGCGTCCGGTCGGCGTCTTGAAGCTGCCGGGTTCAGTGCCGAGGCCGTGGCGGGAGGTCGAAATAGCGTAGCAGCGGATCGTTTCGCCGGCATCATCGAGCAGGTCGAGCGTTTGCGAGGGGACGTGGACACGGATGTGCATGGATGCCGGGAACTATAGCGCCTCGGCTGTTTTCGCCAAGGCGGCGAAACGGAAGCCGGCCTTTCACGATGGAAGCAACTCCGCTGGCAGTTCTTCCGCCTCCTGCACCGCTTCATTTTCACCGCCGTCGGCACCGAGCGGCCAAAGTTGAAAGCCCCCTTTCACGGTTGGTCGAATCTCCCACGTGCCCCAGATCCCTTTGCCCTCCCGAAATCCTTGGTAAAAGACGTTGTGGGCGGCGACGTAGGTTTTCGTCCAAAAACACTCCCTGGCTGCGGCATCGTAGCGGCCGGCAACAATGAACGATCCCACGCTGTCGGTGCCTTCTCCAGTGACCCGGCCGTGCTCGAAGGTAAAGTGCACGTTCGTTCGCCACTTTCCGGGGAGGTGGGAATAGGTAAAAAAGCCGGTCCACGGCCCCGATGGGAACTCGCCGTCGCTCATGCAGCGTACCCTACGTGAAGTCCGGGTCTTTTAAAAGGATGACGCAACTTCCTCTTCTCCGGATTTGCATTGCGCGGGCGAGGCTATACAGTTCGCGGCCTTTTTTATGAGCAAGAATCTACATGTCGCGATCGTCGGAGCCACCGGAGCGGTGGGTGTTGAAATGATCAAGACGCTTGAGAAACGCAATTTTCCCGTCGGTAAACTGACCCTGCTGGCCTCCGCGCGCTCGGTGGGTAAAACCCTGCCGTTCCGCGGCAGCGACATACCGATCACGGAGCTCAAGGAAGATTCCTTTGCCGGGGTGGACGTCGCGCTCTTCAGCGCCGGTGGCGGCATCTCGAAGCAATACGCGCCGCATGCCGTGCAGGCGGGCGCGGTGGTGGTGGACAATTCCAGCGCTTATCGCATGGACCCCGATGTGCCGCTCGTCGTTCCGGAGATCAATGCCGCCGACATCAAGAAGAGCCGCGGCATCATCGCCAACCCGAACTGCACCACGGCTATCACCCTCATGGCGCTATTTCCGTTGCACCAGGAGTTCCGCGTGAAGCGCATTTTCGCCTCCAGCTACCAGGCCGTGAGTGGCACCGGGGCGCAGGCCATCGAAGAGCTGCGCGCGCAGGTGCATGCTGTTACTGCCGGCCAGCCGGTGGAGAAAAAAGTCTATCCGCACCAGATCGCTTTTAACGTGCTGCCGCACGTCGATTCCTTCCTCGAGACCGGTTACACGAAGGAAGAGATGAAGATGCAGAACGAAGGCCGCCGCATCATGCATCACCCGACCTTCAAGGCTTCGGTAACCTGCGTGCGCGTGCCGGTCTACCGGGCGCACAGCGTGGCGGTGAATGCCGAGTTCGAGCGTCCCGTGTCGCTGAAAGACGCGCGCGAAGTGCTCTCGCAAGCGCCCGGCCTCGAACTGGTGGACGATCCCGCCAAGGCCGAGTACCCGCTCCCGCTCTACGTCGCCGAACAGGACGACTGCCAGGTCGGACGTCTGCGCCTCGACTGCGCGCTGGACAACGGCCTCGCCTTCTGGGTCGCCGGCGATCAGCTCCTCAAGGGCGCCGCGCTCAATGCGGTGCAGATCGCGGAGTTGATCTAACGTCTGGCTTCCTGCCTGCGTCGGCGAAGGCCAGCCATCAGCAGCGCGCCATAGGCGATGAGTCCGGCGCTGGCTGGTTCGGGGGCTGGAATAGCCACGGAGAAAACCGTGCCGTCGTTGCTGGTGCCGCCGGTTCTCGTCATTCCATACAGAACGCTTCCGTCGGGCGAAACGGTCACGCTGCCCTCGGGGTCATTCCCGTCGCCCGGTTGGCCAGTGAAACTGCTGAGAAGGGTGAAGTCGGAACCATCGAGGTTCATTTCAAAGACAGTCCCGTCGGTGTTTGCCCCACCGCCGGAAGTGGTGCCGAAAAGTTTTGTCCCCAGAAGGGTGAGCGAACCGTCCGGGAAGGTGCCTCCTTTGCCGCTGAAATTATGCAGCTGTGTGAAGTCGGAACCGTCGAGATTCATGCTGAAGGCGAGACCTCCGACGGAGGGGCCACCGCCCGGCATCAGGCCGTAGAGTTGGGAGCCCACCAAGAGCAAGGAACCCAGCGGGCCGCTACCGTCTATCGCTCTGGTGAAGCTGTGCAGGACGGTGAAGCCTGAGCCATCGAGATTCATGCCGAAAACGATGCCGTTGTTGGCCGAACCGCCTTGGAAGGCCATTCCGTAGAGCATCGAACCGGAAATGGCGAGCGTGCCATCGCGAGGTGAGACGCCACTGGTGGCGCCACCGGTAAAGGAATACAGCGTGGTATAGCCGGATCCGTCGGGATTCATGCTGAAAATGGTCCCTTTGCTGCCGATGCCGCCGAGCGATGTCATGCCATAGAGTTTGGAACCCGAGGGTGTCATGGAACCTACGGGGAAGTCTCCGTCGCTGCTGCCACCAGTCCCGAAATTGTGCAGGATGGTAAAGCCACTCCCGTCCAGATTCATCACGTAGGCTGCGCCCGCTCCGAAGGAGCCGCCTGCCTTTGTCATTCCATAGATCTGCGAACCAATGATGGAAAGGGCGCCGGTTGGTTCGGACCCATCTGTCGTGGCTCCCGAAAAGGTCCGCAACAAAGTGAAGTTCGAACCATCGGTATTCACGCTGAAAAGAACGCCGTCGGAATTGCTGCCGCCTTGGGGCGTAGCCCCATACAGGGTCGAACCGGAAAGGGTCAGCACTTGCGCCACCGGGAGCGCTCCATCGCCGGTTCCGGTAAAGCTATGCAGAACGGTGTCCTGGCCGTGAGCGAAAGGCCCGCAGCTGATGGATAAAGCGGCAGCAGCTAGAATGAATCGCCGATTACCTTTGAAGTACGGATGGGGGCCGGACTGGCGAGCCGTGGTGGGGAACATGACGATCGCTTGATGTTTGAACCCACATGCTGCGATTGCAATGTTCGCCAGGTCAAGTACGCACCTTCGCGTAGTTGACGAGACGTGATCTTATTGGAGATGCAATTCGGCGACCGCCGCGCGGATTTTCGTCTCCAGTTCCGCAGCCTTCGCTTTGGCTTCCGGCAACGGCAGGCCGGGATTCACGCCGGGGCGCTTGTGGCCGATGTCGCTCAGCCAGGCGTCGCCGAGGACATGGACATGCTGATGCACGAGCTTCAGCAGTTCGGCGCCTTTGGGATTCGCCGCGAGATCGGTCTGGAATTTCTTCCACCATACGGCGTCTTGTGGGACAAGGGCGGCGATGAGTTGATCGGCGATCAGGGCGTGGCCTTCCGCATTCGGGTGGATGCCGTCCTTGGCGAAGATGAAATCGGGATTGGTCTTCCGCTGCGCTTCAATGAAGGCATTCATCGGGCCGTGGATGTCGATGACGCGCCAGCCTTTGGAGCGTTGATCGAGCAGCCACTCGGAATAGTGGTCGAGCACTTCATTGTAGCCGCCGAGCATCGACGCGGGCTGCTTGCCATCCCGGGCCCGGTGTGGGACGCGCGGTGAGCGGGTGAAAGGTCGGCGGGGTGAGGTGAATGATCTGTGCGCCGGCGGCAGTGACCTTGTCGTGCAGCCAATTCATGCCTTCGCGGAATTTCGCGAAGCGCGATTCATCGAGCGGCAGATAGATGCCGTCGTTCATGCCGTAGCAGGCGAAGACGAGATCCGGCTTGGTCTTCGGCAGCGCGCGGTCGAGCCGCTCGTGCAAATCGGGGCGCGGAAATTTTCCGCCCGCATGCCCTTCCTCCGACAGGCCGGAAACCGTCTCGCTGGAGAGCCCGATGTCGATGACCTCGAACTTCCGCTCCGGATGCCGCGCGAAAAGATAGAGTTCGAAATCCTCCACATATCCACCGCCATGCGTGATGCTATCGCCGAGGAAGACGATGCGCTTTACGCCGGGAAGAAAGTCATCCGCAGCGCGGAGCGGCCACGCACAAAGGGAAAGAAGCAGAACGAGGAGCAGGGGGAGGGAACGCATGATGTGCATCCAATGATGGATTGGGCGTCGAGTGCAAGCAGGCGGTGAGCAGCCGGCGGCGCTTTAGTTGCGCTTGGTCGATGTCTCGGCTTCCTGCGCGTTGATCGAGTACTGTAGATCGCTCAGCGAATCGTCGCCCACACCGGCGAGATGGACGGTGCATTGCATCTGCCAGGTGACGTGATTCAGCGCGAAGGCGAGCGTGTTCCACCCGCCGTGCAACTGCGCAGGGACCGTTTTCTTTTTGCCGGGTTCGCCGGCGATCAGGCCGGAGTAGATCGATTTCCCATTGAGCCAGACTTCAAGATAGGGCGTTCCCGCGAAAGCTTGCGTGCTGAGTTCGACGTTGACCGGCCGTTCGCGATCCGAACGAATCCACCGGGCGCCGTAACCGGCTTCAAATGGGCGTGCGTGGGTGACGGCAGCGAAATCCACGCTGTCGGGATTTGCTCCTCCCGTGAAGTTGATGCTGGCTTGATACGGTTCCCAATCGAGCTTCTGGCCCGGCGCGGCTTCGGCGACGTCGAGAGGCGAGCGACCGTGCTCGATGGCGTCCTCCACCGGTCCGTGAAAGGTGGCGCCAGTCGGTGGTTGACGATCGTTCCAAGGCTTGCGGACGAATCCCGCGGTGACCACCCACGGAGCAGGGGAAGGGGCGATCGTCACGGGCACGGGAGCGCTGCTGGTTGGGTTCAGGATTTTCGCAAGCTTTTGCTCTTCGATGGCGCGCGCCGCCTTTTCTCCGTCCAAACCGCGAAGCATCGCGATGGCGATGGCCTGGTGCCCCGCTTCGTTGGGATGGACGTAGTCGTGGGTGACATGAAAATCTGCTTTCACGTGCCGTCCACGGCGCAGGACATCGAGCATCGTGGCGTGGGTCGGGAGGACGAGGAGTCCCATCTCTTGGGCGAGGCTCTGCAGATGCTCGTTGAGCTTTCGGATCATTTCGTTCTTCGGCGAAGTCTCATCCTCCGTGCACATCGTCGCGGTGGCGACCGCGGTGATCTTGGGCTTCAGCCGGCTCTGCAGAGACGTGACGAGTTCACGATAGTTCGCCGACCATTTCTCCCACGAGGCGGGTTCATCCCAGACGTACGGCGCGAGGACATCGTTCATGCCGAGCATGACGATGAGCACGTCGGTGGGTTGATCGAGTTCGGTTTTGACGTCGATGCCTTTGACGTCGAGCGGAAAGGAGTCGGTACGCGAGCGCTTCTCCGTGTTCAACCACGCTTGCACGCCTTGTCCGCTGCCGCCGAGGGCGATGATGTGCGGATGGCAACCGGGATACGCCTGTTCCAATGCCCAATCCATTTGATGCGCATAGCCGGCCGGATGATTGCGGCTCTGGCCGGTGATGCTATCACCGACGAGAACGACGCGGGCGTTGCCCTTTTGGAGCAGAGGTGAAGCCGGGGCGCCTGACGATGTGCCGTTTTCCGCGAAAGCGGGGCAGATAAAGGCGATGAAGATGAAAACGAGGGAAGAGAGTCGCACGCGTGCAGGATAGCGTGCCCGATTGCTTTCTCCCAATCTTAACTCGGCCCACACCTCATCCGGATCAAGGTTTGAGGTGCAGCACCTTGCTCGGAGTGCCATCGCCGGGATCGTATTCCCAGTGAGCGGTGGAGCCGTCAGAGACGTAGATGAGGTTTGGGTCGCGGTCGACTTTGTAAGCGAGCGAGTAACCCTGGCCGGTTTGATCGCGATGATAGAACCAGCCCCGGATAAAGGCGTGATTTGCCGATGCGGGAGTGGCCGGAATCGGGGGCAGATAGGGAGTCAGATCCGCGGGGTCAGTTGGAAATCGCTGATGCTCCGCGCGGTAACGCTCCAGGCCTTGTATGATTGGTGAGGCGGAGCGTGCGAGCTTGTTCAGATGCGCTTCGCCGGTCTCTTCGGGCCCCGTAAGGAGTCCGAACAAACTGAACCTGCTGACGAAGGCGAGCGTTCCACAAACGCAGCAAAACAGCGCCAAAATAAGAACCAGCGTCCATCCGAGTTTTTGACGAGAGTTCATGGCATTCGCGACGATTTGGCCAGTGATCCCGACCGAAGGCAAGCCGCGGGCGTTTGGGCAAAAGTGACATCGTACTGGACTTGGCAGAGGAGATGCCGCTTGCATGAGGTGCATGAAATCGCACTTGTTTCGTTTGACCGGGATCTTCGTGGCCGGGCTGCTGCTTTCCGCCGCGGCTTCCGCCACCGCGTCGCCCGACAGGAAGAAGAAGCCGGCTTCGCCCACGGACCAGCTCGACGCGGCCCGGGCGGCGACGCGGAAGCTGCCGGCATTGGCGGCCGACGCGACCTTCAAGCGCGAGACATTTGAGCTGCATCTCAAGCTGCGGCGGGTGGGCGACGATTGGGATATGGTGCTGTCCGGCAAGCAGCCGATGGAGATCATCCGCAAGGACGGGAGCTACTACGTGAGCGACGACGAAGGGAAGACCTGGCGAAGCACGACCGGCGACGATGATCTCGCGGCCGCGGCCCTGGCGCCCGCTGGAGGGCGGGCAGGTAGTGGGCAATCCGCGCCGCCCGACCTATGAATCGGTGGGCAAGGAAAAGGTCGACGGAAAGGACCTTGTGCACCTCCGCATGGTGCCGGACGCCGGAGACAAGACCGATCCCCAGGATCTGCCGCAGGAGTGGCTGGTTCCCGAGGGAAAAAACGGCTGGCTGGTTCGGCGATCGCAATCGAATGCGATTCTGTTCAAGCAGACCGTGCACGCGGACATCACCTACGAAGCCCTGCCGAAGGACGCGAAGATCGAGACGCCAACAGTGACTGCGCCGGAGAAGAAATAGCCGGAACTGCAGCGACCGCTTACTTGCCGTCCCCGCGCTGGAAGAGGCGGATGGGCAGTTCGGCCAGCTCGGCCTTGGTCAGCAGTTTGTCGTGATTGGTATCGAGCAGCTTGAAAAGGGCGGTGCAGCCGGCCTCGTATTCCGCCTTGCTGATCCGGTGATCGTGATCCGTGTCGAAAGTGAAGAGGATTTTCTTGATCAGCACCACCGCAGCCGCGGCGCCGAGCCGGCCGATTTCTTCGCTGATGTCGTCCGAGAGAGCATCAACCTCTGACTCGGAGATAAAGCCGTCCTGGTCTTTGTCCATCTCGACAAAGCCGTCGTTCGCGCCATTCTGCCATTCGTTGATGTCGACGTTCCCATCATGGTCGCGATCGAACTGGCTAATGATTAAGCCCGCCAGCGATTCCATGCCGGGCAACTGAGCGGCTGCCGGAAGGACACCGACGAGAAGGAAGAAGCAGGAAAGGAGAAACAGCGCTTTCATCTCGATCAAACCAAAGATCATGTCCCGAACCTCTCCGCTGCACAAGCGGGGAGACGAGGCACCTTCCTGCCGGCGAATCCGCCTAGCGCTCCTGGTGATCGACCCGGACGGCGTTCAGCAAGTTCGTTGCCATCCCGGTGTCTGACAAGAGGTTACGGAGAGATTTCTTCCCTGAAGTCGATCCGCCGGTCAGCGCCAACTTACAATGTCATCGGAGCCTGCCGCCCCACCTTCGTCTTTGCGATTGGGCCCGCAGGACCAGACCCGCGGAGAGTCGGTTTTGGAAACGTCGAAGCGGTAGGGCGTGCCCCAAGGATCGACAAGCTCTCCTTGGGCGTTAAAGCGATTGGCACTTGCGTCGAAGAATAAGACTTTACGCGGATTGTCTCCTCGAAAAGCGGCCATGATTTGCGCGGGGGTACCGCCAGGGGGGGACCCATATTCAGCCGTATAGGCTTTAACCGAGCCGAGAAGCCCCTGCACGAAAGACCGGGTCTCCGCGCGACGAGGGTGCTCCTTCGGGGGGCCTACCAGGGGAAACAGCAACCCAATCAAGACAACGAATCCCAGAATGACCAGCACTCGACGGACGATGGTTCGCGAGCGAGACCGAGGTTCGTTAGTCATGATTTCCGGAAGAGCTTTTCAACGAACGTCCCACAGTCCTTCGGAGAGTGGTGGCTCCCGAAAAATCGCTTAAGCGCGTCCCATGGCGCCGAGCAGCGGCTGCAGATCTTTCACGAGTTGCTGGAAGCCGACGAAATCCACCTGCTGCTGGCCGTCGCTGAGGGCTTCGGCGGGGTGCGGGTGCACCTCGATGAGCAGGCCGTCCGCGCCCATGGCCACGGAGCCCTTGCAGAGCATACGCACGAGATCGGCGCGGCCGCAGCCCTGGCTCGGATCGACGATCACCGGCAGATGCGACTCCTTCTTGGCGATGGCCACCGCGGCGAGGTCGAGGGTGTTGCGGGTGTAGGTCTCGAAAGTGCGGATGCCTCGCTCGCAGAACATCACCTTGTTATTGCCGTGAGCGAGCAGGTATTCGGCGCCGAGCAGCCATTCCTCGATCTTCTGGCTCAAGCCACGCTTGAGGAGGATCGGCTTGCCGGTCTTGGCGCACTCGATGAGGAGCTGGAAGTTCTGCGAATTGCGGGCGCCGATCTGCAGGATGTCGGTGTGCGAGGCGACTTCATCGACATGGCGCTCGCTGAGCACTTCGGTGATGATCTTCAGCCCCGTCTCCTTCTTCGCGAGCGAGAGCAGGCGCAGGCCTTCGCTGCCGAGTCCCTGGAATTCGTAGGGCGAAGTGCGCGGCTTGAAGGCGCCGCCGCGCAGGATGGTGGCGCCGGCGGCCTTCACCGCCCGGGCGGTGCTGATGAGCTGCTCTTCACTTTCCACCGAGCAGGGGCCGGCCATGAGGCAGAAGGGAGCATTGGCGCCGACCTTCAAGCCGTCGACGTCCACCGTGGTGTCGCCGGAGTGGGACTCGCGGCTGACGAGCTTGTGGCGCTTCTGGACGGGGATCACTTTCTCCACTTGGGGAAGGGCCGTGAGCGAGGTGAGGGTGTGATGAGTGCGCTCGTCGCCGATGGCGGCGATGACCGTCTGCTCCGTGCCGAAAATGGGCCGCGGGTCGTAGCCGAGCTTCTGGACTTCGGCGATAACTTCATCGATTTGCGGGCGGGGAGTATTGGGACGGATGACGACGATCATGGGAAAATGGAGCGAAAGTTGAGGTTTCGGTACTTCAGGGCGAAAGATAAAAGCGGACGGCGCTTGTAACCGGCCCGCCTCTTTCGCTCAACTCTCATCTTCCCCAATGCAGGATTTTACCGCCGGCGGCATTTCCGCCACTCCGAACAAGACCCAGACCACAGGCAACCCGAAAACCGACGAATTGATCAAACAGCTCGTGTGCGAGTGGGAGTGCACGAAGTCCTGCGAGTTGATCGAGGAAATGATCATCACCGCCTTGAAGATGGGGCGGGACCGGACGACAACGGCCGACCTGAAGCTTTTCAACCGCTCTCTGAAGGAGCTCCGTTATGCGGCCCGCGTCTTTACGCCCTACCGGCATGTGCACAAGGTGGTCGTTTTCGGCTCGGCGCGCACCAAGGCCACCGAGCCGGAGGCGGTCGCGGCGGAGGAATTTGCCCGCCGGATGCACGAGGACCTCGGCTATATGACCATCACCGGAGGTGGCGATGGCATCATGGGTGCCGCTCAGCGCGGAGCCGGCCGGGAGAATAGCTTCGGCCTCAATATCCGCCTGCCGTTTGAGCAGAAGGCGAATGAGACGATTCATGGCGACCAGAAGCTGATCAATTTCAACTACTTCTTCACCCGTAAACTCAACTTCGTGAAGGAAACGCACGCGGTGGCGCTCTTTCCGGGCGGCTTCGGGACGATGGATGAGGGCTTCGAGGTGCTCACGCTCATGCAGACTGGCAAGGCGCGGATCATTCCCGTGGTGATGGTGGATCGTCACGACGGCACGTATTGGAAGACGTGGATTCATTTTCTCGAGGAGCATCTGCTCCGGCTGGGATTGGTTTCCGACGACGACTTCTCGCTCTTCAAAGTCTGCGCCAGCGTGGACGAGGCGGTCGCGGAAATCGCGCAGTTCTACAAGAACTTCAACAGCTACCGGTGGGTCGGCCAGAAGATGGTGATCCGCGTGCAGCGGCGACTGACGGACAAGGCGATCGAGCTCATCAATGCGGCTTTCGATGATATCCTCGATGGAAACCGCATCACGCAAGGGGTGGCGCTTCACGAGGAGGCGAATGAGCCGGATATCCTCGAACTGCCGCGCTTGGTCATGGTTCCGAAGAGGAAAAACTTCGGACGCTTCCGCAAGTTGATCGATGCGATCAATGCGGCGGAGACGGTGCAGTAAGCTACCTACCCGCCGACAGTCTGGTGTTCGAGCAGTTCCGCGATGAGCGTCCGGTCATTGACCAACCGAGCTTCGAGCCGGGTGACGCCGCGGCGTCCCGTGAGCAGGGTCGTGATGTTGCGCGGCGCCTGGGCGCATTCGCGGCCCGGCTCCAGCGTGGCGCGAAGGGTGAAGCTGCCTTCGTTCTCATCCTGCCGCTGGTATTTGTATCGTAGCATCTTCAGTCCGATGAACGGTGTCG
Source organism: Chthoniobacter flavus Ellin428 (assembly GCF_000173075.1). Taxonomy (GTDB): domain Bacteria; phylum Verrucomicrobiota; class Verrucomicrobiia; order Chthoniobacterales; family Chthoniobacteraceae; genus Chthoniobacter; species Chthoniobacter flavus. The sequence goes on along the minus strand of NZ_ABVL01000024.1, from coordinate 16,858 downwards.
TCAGCGCGCGGATCAGACGCTCCGGGCCGGCGAAGAACGGTGTGGCATTGACGCTGTCCTCCCAGACGACGCTCGGTTCGAGCACGCTCGGCACGCGCGCCAGTCCGGCGGCAAAGTAGGCCAGCAAACTGCGATGATCGCCTTGGAATTCCGTGGTGAAGAACACGCCTTCCGAGATGAAACCGATGAGCCGGGCGTGGGTGCGGCGCGAGCGCCAGCGATACCGTCCGAAGTCATCGAAATCGAGCAATAGCGTCTCTTCGCGCACTCGGCCTTCTTCTTCCGAAATGCGATAGCGATACTCACCGGGTAACCAGCCGTGAAGGGTTTCGCTGAGGGTGGGATGCGGCGTTCCGCTTTGGACTCGCGTGCCGGCGGCGGGCACGCCGGAAGTCCGGAAGAACATGCCGTTGCCACCTGGCGCAAGGTAATGCTTCAAGCAAAACGGCCGGCTGGCCGAACCCGCCAGCGCGGTATCCTGGATCTGCAGGTGCAAATGTGGGAACGGCGAGCGTCCGCTGTTGCCGCAGGTGCCGAGCACGAAGCCTCGGCTGACCCGTTGGCCAACGAAGACGGTCGCCGAATGCTGCTGCAGATGCGCGAGCATCACGTAGTAACCGGCATCGCTATAGATCACGATGTAGTTGCCCCAATTTTCCTCGGGGTTGTTCCCACCGGGGGCATTGTCCGTCACGTGATTGACGATATTGGCCACCACGCCGGAGCAGGGTGCCAGCACCGGCACACCGAAGATGAAGTAATCGACGAGTGACGATCCGTCGCTGCGGCATTTCCGGCCTTCCTTCTCCACTTCGAAATCCAGCGCGTAACGCCACAGGCCACGATGGGTGAGTGTGTCGTCGAAGGATTGCGTGACGGTGCAGAGCGCGCCGACCGGTGAAAAGAGCGCGGGTGTCTTCAGGTCTGGGAAGCGTTGGGCGTCGATGAGCACCTGCTGCACCGCGCTCTCCGGCAACGAACCGGGGGAAGGTGACGGTAGAAGCGCGCCTGCCGAGCGGCGGGCACGGAGAGCGGTGACCATGGCGAGCACGACCAGATTATAGGGCAACGCGCTCGCGGGCAGGTTGAAATAACGAAGCGCGGTGGCCAGCGCCACGCTGGTGAGTGAGCACAGAAATGCGCCCGACATGGCCAGCGCCAGGCTCGCCGCGGAGGCGATGAAATATCCCGAGCCCAAGGCGATCCCACAGAGCAGGAAATTGAACCCGCACCACGTTACGCCTTCCGGCCCGAGGTGAAAACCCAGTTGCCACATGGTGGCTGCGCCCACGGTGAAGGAGAGCGATGCGGCGAGCGTGCTCAGCGGCGAGGTCAGCGCGAGCCCGAGAAAGACCATCATCCCGGGCACGACGTGGGGTTGGAAAAGCATCGCCCCGAAGGCCTGGAACATCGCCTGGAGGAATGGTGGCAGGCCCGGCAGATCGAGCCACACCGGGGTCGAGGAGTCGGGCAGCGAAGGTGGCCCGAAGAGCGAGAAGCCGAGGAAGTAGAGGACATACGCCGCTGCCACCGCAGGCAGGCTGTGGGCGGAAAGCCCGAGGAGTAAGCCTGCCCATCGCTGGAGCGCCGCAGAGACGAAGAACGCGCCGATCACCGAGGCCGCCCAGAGCAGCAGAAACGTCGGCGTGGCGAAGTGATAGCAACGGTTCAGATACGCAACCGTGAGGCAGACGAGCAGGGGATTGAAGAGCAGGAAGCCGCTACGGATTTGCGCGTGATCGTAACCCAGCCACCAGGCCAGTGCACCGGCTGTGAGCACGCCCGCGAGGCCGGAGATGCCGTAGTCTGGCGCGAGCATGGAGACAGCCATGAGCCACCAGCCAAGCCGCGCATTGGCCGAGAAAAAGAGGATCGCATAGCTGCGCGGGGCGCCGCGCAAGAGCGAGGCGCCCAGCGACAGCCCGGGAAGAGGCGGATCGGTTTCCGCGATCGAGATCATGCCACGGCGAGGATGTGGGGTTCGGGCCGCGAGACGGCGGTGCGCGTGGCGAGATGCTCGGGGATGGCCTCGAGTTCCTGCACGTAGTCGAGATTCTCCCGGCGCCGGATCACATGCACCTTGCGCTCGCTGTCGATCATCACCACCGCGGGGCGGTAGGTGATGAATTGCATCGACTGGGTGATGTTATAGGCGCCGACCGGATGGAGCACGACCTGGTCGCCGGTCGTGAGACTCGGCAGCGGCGCATCCTCGCGAATGACATCGATATTCATGCACAGGCAGCCGAAGACGGTGGTCGGCTCGGGCGTATCCAGGCAGGGGCGCGCGGGCAGGATCTTCGGCTGATACCATGCGGTCGTGTAGAGCAGATTGATCCCCGCATCGAGGACCAGTGCGTGACGCGAATTGCCCTGCGGCATCACTGCGGCGGATTTTCCGTAGGCGGCCATCGCCGTCTGCATCTGGCTGGGTAGGTGACGTTTCTTCACCGCGACCACGCTGGAGATGAGATAGCCCGCGTCGTCGACCAGCGCGCGCCCGGTCTCGAGATAGAGCCGCGGCAGATCACGACCGGCGGGCCAAAGGCCGATGATCGTTTCACAAATCGCCTCCGCGTAACGATCAAGCGAAGGTGTCGTTTGTTCTGGCGGGAGATATTGGTAATGCAACCGTGCATGGGAGGCGAAGCCGCCGCCGAGATTCAGATAGCGGATTTGCCCGGCACCGATTTTCTCCGCCTCGATGGCCAGTTCCACCAGCCGTCGCGCAGCCACACGATAGTTTTCGGGATCGAGAATGAACGTGCCCACGTGGCAGTGCAGGCCCTGCAGGCGCAGGTTGTGCAGGGTGGTGATGCGACGGATGATCTGTAGCACCTCGCCGTCATCGCCGTTGAAACCAAACTTCGACCACACGGTGTGCGTGCCGGTCTGCAAATGCACACGCAGGGCGATCGATACCGGTTCTGTGCGATCGCGCACGATAGACGCCAGTGTCAGCAGTTCGTCGATGTTGTCCACTTGGATCATCGCACGTTCGTTTACCGCCCGCTCCAGGTCGGCACGTTCCTTGTGCGGGCCGTTGAAGATGATTTTCGAGCCGTCGACGCCGTTGCGCCGCGCCTTCTCGTACTCGAACCCGGAGACCACCTCGGCGATCGAACCTTCCTGATGAAATACGCGGCAGATGGCGTTCAGATAGTTCGTCTTGTACGACCATGCGAACTGCACATCCGGGTAGCGCCGGCTGAAAGCGCGGTGGGCTTCGCGGTATTTTTCGCGCAACGCTTTTTCCGAGAAGACGAACAGCGGGCTGCCGTAATTACGCGCGAGTTCAGCGACGGGCACGCCATCGATTTCCACGCAGCTCGGAGAGGAGCCGAGGCGGAAGGGATTCACGGGGCCAGCCTGGAGGCGCTGGATATTGGGGCGAATGTAGGGGAGGCGATTCATAGGAAGGGGAAAGAGCTAGTGGGCGTGGCGGCGAGCGGATCCATTGGAGGGCGATGCTCCGTCATCGCCCATTTCGATTGGGAAAGGTGTGGGCGCCGACGGAGCGGCTCCCTCCAACGAACGCGCCATGTCGAGCGCTTCGAAATCCGCACTTGTCGAAAGCGCGGCGAGTTGCTCGATGTGGCCGGCGACTTCCACTTGATGGCGCACGTAGAAATGACCGGGCGCACACCGCGGTAGCGGTGCCGGTTTGCGGTCCACGTCCATCATTTGTACGAGAGCGGCCGGGAAGTTGATGCCCAGCATCGACGGGAAATCCACCCAGGCGGGGAAGCGTGGGTTGATCTCGATGAGCACATATTCGCCGCGTGCTTCATCCAGCATCGCTTCGATTTCGAAAGGCCCCCGCCAGCGCAGTGCGCGGATGAGGCGCGTGCAAAATTCATCCAGTCGTGGATCGAGGACCGTAATGCCGCCCAGGCCCTTACCCTGATTGCTAATGATCGTCTTGCGAATGGTGCACAGTCCGACGATGCCGCCTTCGCCGTCGCCGAGACCGAGGGCATTGAATTCCGGCCCGCGCACGCAGCGCTGCAGAATCGCCGGAGCGCCCCACTCGGAGAAGAGCTTGAACACCGCCGCGAACAGCGCCTGCTCCGTCGACACCATCTTCGCGTCGTAATACTGGCCTTTTACCATGAGCGGATAGCCGCACTCGGCGGCCACCGCGAGCGCTTCGGCGATGTCGTAAACCGGCCGGGTATCCGGCACGGCAACACCGCACGTCTTCGCCAGCTCCGGCAGATGGTTCTTGGCCCGATGGGAGAGCATCTCCTTATCCGGTAGATAGGTCCGCAGGCCACGCTCGGTGAGCGCTTCTTCGAGATGCACCAGCAGCTCGATCTCCGCATCGAGGGTAGGAATCAGATAATCCACCGGCGACTTTTCCAGGATGGAGTCGAGGCGCTGGAGAAACGCCGTGGCTCCGCTGGTCGGATAAGGCATCGGATAGACCACATCCGGCCCATCTTCCGCATAGATGCCGCTTTCCAGCGCGTCGTAGACGAGTCCGACGATGAAGGCATTCGGAAAACGGCGGCGCAGGCTGCGCACGATGCTCGCTCCCGGCTGGGGATTTTCACCTCGATGCAGGCCGCTCACGGCGATACGCGGGGAATGCATTATTCGATCCTCCAGCCGAGGCGAACGGCGTTTTCGAGGAAGTCACTGAAATCGCGTTGCGCGGTATGCTCATCGACCTCGAACTCCGAGACCATCTGGGTGAGCGCGGCGTCGTGGCTGAGGCCGGACTGCAAGAGACGCACGATGCGCAGACCGGTGGGGTTGAGCTGGAAGGTCTCGCCGCTCGCGGGATCGAAGACGAATCCGCGGTCGTTGAGCATGAGATCGGATAGCGGTGTGGACATGGTGGGATGAAGGTTGAGCTATTGGGCGCTGGCCAGTTCTACGCCGCGCTGCGCGTAGGTGTAGTCGGGGCTGACGGTGAGGATGCGGTGGAAGAGCGCGAGGGCATCGCGTTTGTTGCCGAGGTAGAAGACCGACCAGGCGAGGCCGCTGGTGGCGTCGAGATCATCCGGGTAGTAGAGCAGCACGCGCCGATATTCGGAGGCCGCGCGCTGGTATTCGCGGCTGGCGAGGTGCATTTGGGCGAGCGCCATTTGCGCGCGATAGTTCGAAGGCTCGTTGTGCAGGAGCGATTGTGCCGCGCGCTCGATCTTCCGCGCGTCGTTCTCCGCTTGGGCCGTATTCAATAGGCCGAGCAGGGGATTCATCGCCGTGGGAATCGAGCGGCTCGCTTCGCCGTAATACTGTTCCGCCTTCGCATAGTCTTTCGCGCGATAGCTCAGCCAGCCGGAGCGTTCGAGGGCGAGGAAGGCGTCGCCGCCCGCTTGCTGATAGGCGCGCATGTCGGCCAGGGCCTCGCTATATTTTTGATTGCTCTCCGCGTCGACCGAGGCGGCCCACGATTGGGCAGCGGGGTTCGAAGTGGAGGCGCTGTTTCCGTAGCGGATGTTCGGCGTATTCGCCGCCAGCGCCACGACGGGGATGAGTAGCGGGATGATTCGGTTCATAACGTGGGGAATTTTTTGGGCTCACTCCGGCTCGAGAAGGCGACCGGGGCGGCGCGTTCTCATTGCCTTCGTTTCCTTAAGTGGACCCCACGCCGGTTAAGGTTTGATTTGAAGACAACCGCTTTTTTGTAAAGGGAAGGTAAATGTCCGATTGCCAGGCGAATCGACGTGATTCGCGCGCTGGCCGCGGAGTGGGGAACGCTCCAGCTAAACTGGAGCCAGTCTTTTCTGTTTCCAGCCGACGGTGACTATCACCGACCTCTTTCTTCCTCTGCGGCCTTCAGCGTTCTCCGCAGTGCTAACCCGAAAAGTGTTCGCAGCTTGCGGAAATTTTTTAACCGCGAATGGACACGAATAAACGCGAATAGAAAACTGCGTTTGCCGCCCTATTCGCGTTCATTGGCGTCCATTCGCGGTTTTACTCCACCTGCCCCTCGACACTTCTTCTCTGCGCCTCTGCAGTGCTAACCATAAAAATGTCCGCACGACGCGTAGAATTTTGGGCCCGCGAATCACGCAAATAACACGAATGAGGGCAGATCATTCGCGTCATTCGGGTGATTCGCGGGTCACTTTCCCTTCCCTGTCTTTTCGAAGGTTCGTGGCTCCCTTTTGGTTGCGGCTCCGCCGCGCTGGGGCCTCTGCTCCGAAAATAGATTGGAGGAAGAAAAAACCCGTCACGGAGGTTTACCAAGGATGAGGTGCATGGCGGCTTCTTGGTTATGGAAACGACCGGACTGGCCAGACCTCGCTTAAGGAGACAATCTGCTCCGCGTGCTCATGGCAACAATCTGTGGTTCGACTGCGAGGCCCGGGTCAGACTGCGTTGCAGGTTCTATCACACCACAGAGATTACGACCTCGGACCAGCCAGGACGTCCCGTTCACAGCTTAACCCATTTTCATCCACTGTGCTGAACGAAGTTCATGTGGACTGCGTTTAACTGAACGGCGGCTACAGCTACTTCCGATTTGCCACGACGTAATCGTGGATCGTATTCACCGAGGCCAGCGCCTGCCGCGCCGTCTCCGAATTGGCCACGCTCACGCCGAACTTCTTCTCCAGCGAGACGACGAGTTCCAACGCGTCAATAGAGTCCAGCCCGAGGCCTCCGGGGCCGAAGAGCGGTAGATCGTCAGCGATCTCGTCCTTCGACACCTTTAGCATCAGGTTCTCAACCATCATTTCCTTGATCTCCTCACGGAGGTTAGCTTCTGGCATGGCGGGGCGGTGTATTTCTTTGGAAAATGATTCGGTTTCAAGCCTTTTCACGGATTCAATTTGCTCTTTCGACCTCATGCCCTCTGCAAAACAACGTTTAGATCAGCTTCTCGTCGCCCGTGGCTACTTTGAATCCCGGGAAAAGGCCCAGAGGGCGATTATGGCCGGGACGGTGAGCATCGGAGAGCAGCGGGCGGACAAACCGGGGACCCGGGTGCCCGAAGACGCGGCCATTCAGGTCAAGACCGCCGAGCGCTACGTCGGCCGCGGCGGCCTGAAGATGGAGGGAGCCCTGGCGGCCTTCGGCGTCGACCCGACCGGGGCGATTTGCCTCGATATCGGTGCCAGCACCGGGGGCTTCACCGATTGCCTGCTCCAGCACGGGGCGGCCAAGGTTTACGCCATCGATGTGGGCCACTCCCAGCTCGACTGGAAAATCCGCAATGACCCACGGGTCGTCGTGCGCGAAAAGCTCAATGCCCGCCATCTCACGCGCGACGATATTCCCGATCCCATCGCGGTTTGCGTCATCGATGTCTCTTTCATTTCATTGACTTTGATCTTGCCACCCGCCGTCGCGCTGCTGAGCAATGGCGGCGTGATCATCCCTCTGATCAAACCCCAATTCGAACTCCGCAAGGAGGACGTGGGCAAAGGCGGCGTCGTCCGCGATTCCACGCTGCATCAGCAGGCCGTGGAGAAGATTCGCGCCTTCGTCGCCACGCTGCCCAGCCTCACCTGGAGCGGCTTGATCGAATCGCCCATCCTCGGCGGTGAGGGCAACAAGGAGTTTCTCGCATGTCTGCGTGCCGCATCGGTTTGATTGCCAACGACGGAAAGCCGGGCGCGAGTGAACTCGTGCGCGAGATCATGGCGGAATGTGCGAAGCGCGAAATGCCGCTGACCCTGGAGGCACAGACTGCGCACAGCGTGGGAGCCCAATCCGGTGCCACCCATGCTGACCTGACGCGCCAGTGCGACGTGCTGCTCGTGCTCGGCGGTGACGGCACGATTCTCCAGGTCCTGCACGAGATGTGCGACGACTTTAAACCGATCCTCGGGATCAACCTCGGCACGCTGGGCTTTCTCACCTGTGTGAGCGCCGGGGCGTGGCGCGATGCCATCGACGCGATCGCCGCGGGCACCTATCGGGTGAGCGAGCGCCGGTTGCTCGATGTCGAGGTCGTGCGCGATGGGCAAACCCTCGGGCGCTACATTGCGCTGAACGACGCGGTCATTAGCCGCGGCGAACTTTCCAAGCTGATCAAGCTTAACGTCACGGTCGATGATGCCAATTTGAGCGAATATAATGCGGATGGTCTCATCGTTGCCACACCCACTGGTTCCACCGCCTATTCGCTCAGCGCCGGCGGCCCGGTGCTCATTCCGAATAGCGGGGTTTTCGTCGTGACCCCCATCTGTCCCCACGTGCTCACCATGCGCCCGGTGCTCGTGAGCGATGATTCCACCATCTGGATTCAGCCGTCGCCGAATCAGCCGGATGTGTTTCTTACGCTCGACGGACAGAGCCCGGTACGCATTCTAGCGAGTGATTTGATTCGCATTACCAAAGCCCCGCAACGCCTCCCGCTCGCCATGCTCCCCGGCATGTCCTTTTTCGAAGTGCTTCGCCAGAAATTGAAATGGAGTGGCACCGCCATATGATCACCATTGCCGATCTTCTTCGTCCCGATCACATCGCACTGCAAACACGTGCCAAAGACCCCAAGAGCGCCATCGATGAAGTGGCGGGCTTATTGAAAAGCGTGCCGGCCGTGCTCGATTTTCAGGCTTTGCTCAAGGGGGTGCAGTCCTCCGCGCCGTGTCTGCCGGAACCCGGCGGCGGCTTCGCGCTGTGCATCCCACACACCCGCGGCGAATGCGTGAACGAGATGGTCATGTCGGTCGGTCGCTCGGAGGCGGGCATCGTCTTTCCGAATGTGGAATTGCCCGTGCGCTACGTCTTTTGCATCGCCGTGCCGAGGGCGCTCGCGGCGGACTATCTGCGGATCGTCGGCTTGCTCGCACGAGTCTTCAAAGACCGCACGTCCGAGGCGGAACTGCGCGCGGCCACGACCGGCACGGAATTCGTGGATTTGCTCTCACGTCGGGAAGCGAAGCTGTAGAAGGCTTTTAATTCGCCGCGGTCTTGGTCTCGCTAGCGGGGACGCTCAGCAGGCGTTTCGCTTCGCCGAGCAGCCACTTTGCATCGCTGAAGGGCTGGAAGCTGATGTTTTGCCACCGGACCTGGCCGTTTCCGTCGATGAGATAAAGGCCGTGGAGCGGCATCTTTTCGAAGTCGTCGTAGGCGCGGTAGGCTTTGAAGGCTTCCAGCGTGGCATCGGAGAGGATGGGGAAGGGGAAGCCGTTGGCATCTTTCGATTTTTCGAAGGTGCGCTGCAGGCCGTCTGGTGAATCGCGGCTGATGGCGACGATGGAGATCCCCGCCGCGGAGAAGTCCTGCGTCAAAGGAGCGAGGACGTTGAGTTGTTCGAGGCAGCGGGAGCATCCGCTGCCGAGATAGAAGACCGCGAGCACCGGCCGGCCGCGATAAGCAGCCAGCGATTGCATGGCGTCGTGGGCGTCGGGGAGGTTCCAAGCCGGCGCCGCGTAGGGATGCCAGCGAAATGGGCCGAGCGTTTTGATATCAGGGCGTACGCCGACGTCGTTGGCCGCGATCATAGGTGTGCGCCAGTCGGCCGGCAATTTGAGATCGGCGACGATCGGGGAGAGTCGGCCAAAGATGGGCATATCGAGATCGATATTCGAAGAGAGCTTGCGCAACTTCTCGAACGTGGCGCGCGCGGTATCGGGCTCCTTTGCCTGCCACTGCAACTCGGCCAGGTTCGCCAGAGGTTGCACTTGGGCGGTATCGGCGTTCGATGCCTCGCTGGCCATCTTCAACGCGCCCTCCTTGTCGCCGAGAGCGAAGAGGACGCGGGCCCGGCGTTCCGAGGGGATGTCCCGCGCTTTCGCCAAAAGCGGCTTGGCTTCGCCCGTCCGGCCGGTAGCCAGCGCACGGTAAAGTTGCACCTCGGCGATGGCGGCTTCTGCGGTTGAGAGGCGATAGGCGAAGCCGCGCATCGCGTCGGCCATCGCCTTGGCGATTTGATCGTCGGATTTTTTGTCGGCCTGCGCCTTGGCTTCCGCGGTATCGGCAGCCTTGATCCGCTCCTCCCTCGCTTTCTTGAGCTGATTTTGCAACGCCGTAATCATCTCCTCGCCATGCGTGGTGTCGCCGCGCTGGAAGTAGGCGATGCCGAAGGCGGTGAGTTGCTTCGTTTCGTTGACCGGGTTCTCGGCGGGCGCGAGGTAGAGCGTGTCGCGCAGGGCAATCAGGTCATCCCACAGTTCGTACGTCGCCAGCGTGCTGAGCAGGCGTTCGCGGCCCATGTCGTAAGCGTTGCTTTGGTTTGGACCCAGCCGCGGAAGCTCGATCATGTTCTTGGCCAGGTCGATGGCGTCATGCACGCGGCCGATGTAGGTGAGGTTTTTGACCAGCCAGTCGTTGTTGTGCGCGTAATTATGAATCTGCTCAGGCATGATCCGCGCCGTGGCCATGTAGGCGTGGTCGATGCGAGCGGAGGCCTCCTGTTGCCAGGCGGCGTCGGCGTAGCGATGCAGGTTCGAGAAGGTATGGCCGGACATGTGCCACATATGGGCGATGGCCGGGGCGGATTGCCCGCAGTGCGCCGCCGCGGCAACGGCCCGCTTGTCGCCATCCGCGCCATTCCAAAGATGAATGAGATAGTGATGAATTGGGTGCATCGGGTTCACCGCCAGCACCTCTTTCGCGAGCGCATCCACGGCCAAACGGCTCGGCAGAGGAAGGCCGTGTTGCTTGTTGTCCCAGAGTTGAAAGACGAGGAAGGCTTTGGCCTCGAGGTCGTCGGGAAACTCGTAGGTCACATCCTCCAGCGCGTGGACCAGGGCATTGCGCCGGCGGTTCTCATCGGCATTCGAATCCGCAAAGAACTTCGAGTAGGCATCGATCCAGAGCTGCTCGTGGTGGCTGGCTTTCGCCTTCTTCGCGACAGCGAGCTTCATGAAATCCGCGGCGCGCTTGGGGGTGTTGATATTGGCCATGGCCATGCCCCAATAGGCCATCGCGCATTCCGGATCGAGGAACGCGACCTGCCGGAACGAACGCTCGGCCTCGAAATACCAGAAGCCGTGCAATTGCCCGACACCCTGGGCGAAGAACTTCTGCGCGAGGGCGTTTTCCGTCGTCACCGGAAAGTTCACGTTGCCGGTTCCTTCCATCAGGACGGCAGCCTGTCGGGGTCCTTCGTTGAAGGCTTCGCCGTTGCTGGAGTGGCCGGGGATCGCCTTGTCGTCCGCTTTGGCGGGTGGTTCTTCGGCGCGCGCGAGCAGGGAGAACGAACAGGCGAGGAGGAGGAGGCGAAGGAGCGAGTTCACGGGGAGGGGGGCTCGGAGGACTATCGCAGAAGCACGTGCAGAAGAGGAGCTTTTACCAATACTTTTTGGGATGGCAGGGGCGACGTTCCCGGCTAGACCTTCCGCCTGCCATCACCGAAGTTCTCGTCGTCGTGAACAACGCCCAGTTCATCATCCAGGTCTGCAAAGGCATCATTCGCTCCCAGCGGGTGCGGCGCACGCTCATGTTTTGGGACGTGCTGGTGGTGCTCGTGATGATCTTTCTCGGCTCGACGTTCTTCTGGCCCTGGTTGCGCGAACATCCGTTTCTTTTCCTCGGCTACTGGGCGTTCTGTGGATGGCTGACCATTCTTGCGGCCCTGCTCGCGGTCTACGATATGGCCCGGGTGCGGCTGGAGGCGAAGCGCGCTCGGGAGGAGCTCAAGCGCGAGTATTTCCGCAACGACGACTCCGGAGCGTCTGATTCCTCGCATGATTCGCACCCGCATTGAGAAAGAACGCCGGGAGCGCGAATGGCTGGCGTCTTACGCCCAAAAGTCCGGGGATTCGGCCGGCCGCGTGCATGTGGAACCGAAGCATCCGCACCGCACAGTCTACGAGCGCGATCGCTCGCGGATCATTCATTCACGGGCTTTCCGGCGGCTCGAATACAAAACCCAGGTCTTTCTCAACGGCACTGGCGATCACCTGCGGACGCGGCTGACGCACACCATCGAGGTGGCCTCGATCAGCCGCACGATCGCCCGTGCATTGGGCTTGAATGAGGATCTCGCCGAGGCCATCGCGCTGGCGCATGACCTGGGGCACGCGCCTTTTGGGCACTCCGGCGAGACGGTGCTGAATGAACTGATGCGTGGGCACGGCGGTTTCGAGCACAACGTGCAGAACCTGCGTATCGTCGAGGTCATCGAACGCAAGTATCCGCGTTTCGCGGGGCTCAATCTCTCGTGGGAAGTGCGCGAGGGGCTGCAGAAGCACCAGAAATTTTACGATCCACCGGAGCGAGGCTTGCACGAGAAATACATGAGTCCCTCGCTCGAGGCGCAGATCGCGAACCTCGCGGACGAGATCACTTACTACAGTCACGACCTCGATGACGGGCTCGATTTTCAGCTCATCACCGCCAGGCAATTGGAGGAACTCGAAGTCTGGTGCGACAGCTATGCAGAAGTGCGCCGGCATTTCCCCAAGCTGCGAGGCAAGGAGCTGCACAGCTATGTGATTCGCTGCATCATCGACCGGCAGGTGCAGGATGTTGTCACCACGAGCGAAGAGTTCATCCACGCCGCGGGCGTGCGGAGTGCCAATGATGTGCGCCGGCAGAAGAAACCGCTCATCCGCTACAGCCTGCCGCTGCTCAAGGCGAACCAGGCGTTGCGGAAATTCCTCTACAAAAATCTCTACTTCCATCCGCGCGTGGCGACGGCAAATGATCGGGCTTGTGAGCTTTTGAAGAATGTTTTCGAGCGCTATTTGAAGAAACCATCGTTGCTCGGGGAGACGACGGCGAAGCGAGTGCGCAAGGATGGCCTGCACCGCACGGTATGCGATTACCTTTCAGGCATGACCGATCGTTACCTCATCGAGGAGCACGGACGGTTGTTCGATGAGGAAAAGGAGAGCAGCCCTGTGCGCCGACGGCTCGACCTCGGACGGAAGCGGCGGAACGAATGACGCGTGGCTACTTCCGCAGATAGCTGAGGAGCAGCTGCACGCGCTTTTGCACGTCCAGTTCCTCGAGGATGGCCTGGCGCTGCTCCGAGTCTTGCAGGCAGGCGTGCGCGATCATGTCGGCCATCATGGCCGGGTCATCGATGCTCCCAAACTCCTGCTCGACGTTTTCCGGCATCTTGGCGTCGCCGGTGAAGTGTTTGGTCGATTCCTTGAGCATTTGGATCCTCAAGAGATCGTTCTCCTCGGCTGCCGGCGGCGTGGATGTGAGTTCGCGTAGCTCGGCAATCCGGAATGGTTTGTCCTGCAGGAAGCCGACGATTCGCATGCGTGCGAGTCCCTGGAGGATGAGATGTGAGGTGCCGTCGTCGCGGCCCACGCAGGCGCGGACGAACCCGAGGCCGACGACGTGGTAAAAGTCGTCCGTCGCGCGAGCTTCGCTGATCCCGGGCTTCATGGAGGCGATGCAGAACATGCGATCTGCTTCCAGGCTCCAGGCCAGCATTTGCCGGTAGCGCGGCTCGAAGATGTAGAGCGGAAGCGGAACGTGGGGGTAAAGCTGTGCGCCCGGCAGCACCATGAGAGGGGCTTGCGAAGGGAGACTGAGTTGTTGTTGGCCGATGCTTTTCAAGGGTCTTCTATGGATACGCTAGCACAGCCGCGCCGGATGGGAGTAGTTTCCGCGCGTGTTTTCGGAAAACCAACCCGCCACCTTTGAACTCGTCACTGTCCAATCCGGCGTCCGCAGCTTGCGGTCGCGGGAGCATGGGGAGACGTTTCACCCTGTCGTCGGGCCGATGACGGAGGCGGTGGCGCTGCACGTTCGGCAGCAGCGGTTGGTCGAGCGTGCGGCGGCAACGAACGGATCATTCGTGATTTGGGATGTGGGCCTGGGCGCGGCGGCGAATGCCATTGCCGCGGTCGAGGCGCTCGCGGAACAAGCAGATACGGGCATTCGCGTCGAGTTGCACAGTTTCGATGTGAATGAGTCGGCGCTGCGGTTTGCCCTGACGCACGCGGAGGATCTCGGCTATCTCGTGCCGCATGTGGCGGCGATTCAGGATCTGCTGACGAAAGGCGAGTCGAGGCAGGCGAATATCCATTGGCGGTTTCACGCCGGGGATTTCCATGCGACGATGTCGGCCGGACCGGCGCCGCATGCGGTGCTTTACGATCCCTATTCGCCGCAGACGAATCCGGAGATGTGGACGCTCGATCATTTCACACGGCTGCGCGGTTGCCTGTCGCCCGACGCGCCCTGTCTGCTGACGAACTACACGCGCTCGACGGCGGTGCGGGTCACGCTTTTGCTGGCGGGGTTCTTTGTGGGATGCGGGCACGCGACCGGGGAAAAGGACCAGACGACCATCGCTTCCAACGATCTTTCGTTGATCGAAGAACCGCTCGATGCGGGGTGGCTCCGGCGTGTGCATCGATCCACGAATGGTGCGCCATTGCGTCCGGGCGTGCAAAGACCTGCGGCGATCTCGTTAGAAGATTGGGCCCGGCTTTCCGCGCACCCTCAGTTCCGAGGGTAGATATGAAGGGGCGCGCTCCCGCGCGTTCCCACTTTTGATCGTCTGCAGGAGGAGAATGGGGAACGCGCGGGAGCTCGTCCCTCCGTGGGTCAGTCGAACAGATCGCCCGTACGCCTGGGGGCGGAGATGCCGAGCTTCCTGTAGCAGAGCGGCAGGGCGACGCGGCCTTGGGGCGTGCGTTTGATGTAGCCCTGCATGATGAGATACGGTTCGTGGACGTCTTCCAGTGTGCCGGGATCGTCGCCGATGGCCACGGCGAGCGAATTGATACCGACGGGACCGCCGTTGAACTTGTGGACGAGCGCTTCGAGGATGCGCTTGTCCATTTCGTCAAAGCCGTCGCGGTCGATGTCGAGCATCTCCAGCGCTTTGTCCGCCACGTCGCGGGTCACCCGATTGCCGGCGCGCACCTGGGCAAAGTCGCGGACCCAGCGCAGCAGGTTATTGGCGATGCGGGGGGTGCCGCGGCTGCGGGCGGCGATTTCCAGCGCACCGGGGTCGTCGATGTCCAGGCCGATCAAGCCCGCGCTGCGCAGCACGATCTTCTGCAATTCTTCGGCAGTGTAATAGTCGAGCCGGCAGGTCATGCCGAAGCGGGTGCGCAGCGGGGCGCTGAGCATGCCGGCGCGCGTCGTGGCGCCGATCAGCGTGAAGCGGGGAAGATTGAGCGGGATGCTGCGCGCGTTCGGTCCCTGGTCGATGATGATGTCCAGCTTGTAGTCCTCCATCGCGGGGTAGAGGTATTCCTCGATGGCGGGCTGCAGGCGGTGAATCTCATCGATGAACAGCACGTCGCCACGCTCCAGTGTGGTGAGCAGGCCCGCGAGGTCGCCCGCTTTCTCGATCGTCGGGCCGCTCGTGTTCTTGATGTTCACGCCCATGGCGTGCGCGAGGATGTAAGCGAGCGTCGTCTTGCCAAGTCCTGGCGGACCGCTGAGCAGGATGTGCTCGAGCACATCGCCGCGCTGCTGCGCCGCCTGCACCATGAGTTCCAGCCGCTGGCAGACCTTGTCCTGGCCCGCAAACTCACTGAACATCGGCGGACGCAGCGAGATATCGAACGCCGTCTTGGGCGCGTCTAGAGTTTTGCTGATGAAATCGTCCGGCACGCCGTTACTCAAAGCAGAATGCTCTGCGGCGGGAAAGGGGAGAGTGTGCGCTTATTCCTCCTCCTCTTCCTCTTCCGTTGGTTCCTCCCGGCGAGCAGCCAGCATCTGCTCGTGCACCGCTTCGTCCATGCCTTCGGCGACGAGTTCCTCGATCATGTTGTCTTGATCGTCGAGACCGACATTTTCCACGTGATGTCCCACTGAGCAGGCCACCATGTCGTGTTCGGAAACGGCGGCGGTCATGTCCATGTCGCCGTTGGTATCGTTCGGTTGATGACCGCCGTGCAGCTCGCGTTTGGCCTCGCGCCAATCGTCGTCGTTGAATTCCTTGCGGCCATTGATGCGCGCCAATTCCTGCGCCCGATGGCGAACGGTTTCGGCGGTCGGTGTGCCCAGGCCTTCGGAGTGATGAATGATCTTCGCGGGGGTCGGTTTCATCGAGCTCATATTTACTGGTAAGACCGTCTGCCGGATGAGCAAGGGCGAGTTGCGATTGCCAATAAATTGTCCAGTTGTGTTGCGCGCCATTTCGGCCTATTGGAGATGGATAGCGCTATGAAGCAGATCAAACTCAGCGGGCGTGAATTGGCGGTGTTGCGGGCCATCGACTATGCCATCGGCAGCACGGGAACGGAGATTCGAGACAAGACCTTCATCGAAGGACAAGACGTGGCGGATATTCTGAATGGGCTTTGCGATGTGGGTTACGTCGAAGTCGTGCCTGTGCTTGAACCGATCACGGTGCAGAATTACGCGGACGCTCGTTTCGAAGTGAATCCGTCGTACGCGTTGCAGTTGAAGGAAGCGATGCGACGGTCGTAAGAGCAGGGCGCAGTGGCCCACTGGACGCGATCTGCGCACGGTGGCCGGTGGTTCGCGCCGGAACCCGCTCCGGTGGGTGTGATTGAAAGTGGTGCCGGTGATCAGGCAGCTTTGCGGTCCTGCCAGAAGGATTCCCATAGTTGGTTGGCGCGGATGATGCGCAGTTGGGCGAGAGCATGCGCGTTGTGGGACAACCAAGCGCTGCCCGGCTTTTTGAGGCGAGCTTGCAGGACGTGTTTGTGTCCGGACTCGATCAAGCCTGAGCCGATCGGTAGTTCGCGAGCCAGCGCTTTCGGGTAATCGAGGTATGGCCGGCGCCTGGAGAGATAGCCATGAGCGCTCCGCACCGGAGCTTCCTCGTCTGGGACGGTGGCCGGCTCGAGGTCGGTGGCCAAAGACGCGAGCACCTTGTCCGCCGNACCCCGGCGCAACCGCTGCTGCTGGGTATGCAGCCACCTCCGCGGGGCCTGGGGGCGGCAGGATTCGGCGGCCGCGGCCAGATATTCACTGACGTGAAAGAAGTCGATGAGCAGCTCGGCTTGATCACCAAACGCCTCCTGGCATTGCAGACGGATCCAGTCCGCACCATCGG
>NZ_ABVL01000025.1 GCF_000173075.1 Chthoniobacter flavus Ellin428 | reverse complement strand
CTGTTGGCGATCATCGGCGACGTGCGTCGCTTTAGCGGCCCGGAAAAGCTGGTGGCCTACGTGGGGCTCAACCCTGGTCAGCGCGACAGCGGCAAGGACAAGCGCATCAAGCTGGGGGTGGGCCGGCGAGGGCGCGGCGATCTGCGCCACCTGCTCATCCAAGGAGCGCAGGCGGTGCTGCGCGCCGGAGCTCAGACCACGCTGGGCCAATGGGGCTGGAAGCTCTTTGCCCGCAAAGGACATCGCCACATTGCCGTGGCCGCGGTGGCTCGCAAGCTGTTGGTTCAGGTCTGGCACGTCCTCTCGGACCATCCACCGCAAGCTCTGGAAACGAGCAAAAGCGTGACCCTTAAGCTGCACAAACTGGCCGTCACTCTGGGCAAGAGCCTGCGCGTGCAACTCGGACTGCCAGCCCAATTGAAGCCCTGCTTACTCGAACTGCAAAAGCGCTTCCTGCAACCCTCCGCCACTTAGCGCGCCCGGGCTGATGGGGGCTGCGCGCCCCCAAACCCCGCGCCGCTCGCCGCGGCGGCGTTTGGGGGGAACTTCCAGGCGTCGCCTTCGGCGACAGAAAGGAGAAACGAAAAACTTCCCAACAAAAAACTTGAATGACTACATGCCTGCAATCCGTGGTCACTCTTCATCCGGAATTAGTTTCGGTACACGCTCTGAGATGCGCTTGTGTCAGCGCAGGCGGTGCCACGTTTCGACGCCATTTTGTGAGGTTTTGTAGCTCAGCGTCTTTTCATCCAACGTCAGGATATGGCCGCCGTAGTATTTGCCATTCACGAGTTGGGGAATTTCCCCGCGAGTGAAGGTGAACGCGAAGGTATCGCTGTTGGATTGCCAGGTGCCAAAAGCGTCCTTGGAGATGATGCGTTCCTGATATTTTCCGTCGTACTCCACGGAGCCGTCGCCGTTGGATTTGAGATTCATGATCGCCTTGCAAGCGACGCCATGGACGTCACGTTCCAGGCCCCAGGTGCCGATCAACATCTCATGCTTACGGATGACGTTCTTTTGGTAGACCAGGTAACCGACGACGGCGATGACGATGAGCAGCAGAAATGTTTTCACGCGCCGCAATGGAAGCAACCGAAATGCCAGAATGAAGCGAAGGGAGTCGGAGCGAAGCCGTTCGATACGAATGGATTCAAAAAGCATTTTCCCAATGCCCGCGCGGGCTGTGGGTTGTGACTATTGACCCTCCCGGTAGAAACGATTAGAGGGCACTATGCGTTTTTCCTCCCTTCTACTTCCGCTTTGCGCCCTGGCGCTGGTGCTCACCATGCAGGCACGTGCGGAGGAAAAGAACGGTCTGCAGGTATCTGTGCAAAAGGTGACGCTGGATCGCGCGGATTTTCGCGGCGGCGATGTGAACATCGAAAATCTGGATCGCACGATGGGGCTGCGCGTCACTCTCCGAAACACGAGTTTCAAGGATATCAACGATGGCGAGGTCACCTGGGAGATCGTGAAGCGCAAATGGGACAATGCCGCCCTCGAGCTCACGACCGGGACGGACAAACTGCAGCCACTGCACAAAGGTGAGACCGTGGAAATCACGATGGGGGCGGCGCGAACCAGCGGTTTGATCAACGGTGCTGTCTTGCGCAAGGATGAGTTGGATTGGGAATTGATCTTCCGGCAGGGCGCAAAAGAGATCGCCCGCTTTTCCAGCAAATCGAATTTTCAGACGCTGCTGAAACGCGCGGCGCTGGTGCCGACGCCGGCGAATCCGGCCGCGGAGGCAGCTCCGGCAGCGACCGCGGCGCCCGCGCCCGCCACACCGGTGCCGCCCGCTCCCGCGAAGTAAGGGACGCCGGTAACAAAACAGTGGGTTTGGTGATCTTCGTTAACGGAAGCGCTTTACGGTGGGTCCTTCTGCGACGATAAGCGTGCCGATGCGTCTCCCCACACTTTTCGTTCTCCTTTCCGCCTCCTTGCTTTCCGCCGTGGCCAGCGGCGCGGATTTGCCGGGAAAACAGCCGGATGGCTCGGTGCTGCTGTCGAATCAATGGACGCTGCGGCCCGTGGGACGGCAGGTGCCGCTGGGCGATTTTCCGGTCAATCTCGCCCTGCACCCCGGCGGTAAATATGGCGCCGTCCTGCACTGTGGTTATGGCCCGCATGAAGTCGTCATCGTCGAACTCGCCACGGGCACTGTGGCCTCGCGCGCCAAGGTCGATGAAGCCTTTTACGGACTGGCTTTCTCGAAGGATGGCAAGCAGCTCTTCTGCTCCGGTTCCTCGGGCGAAAGCATCCACGTCTTCCACTTTGCCGATGGGCAACTGGACCAGCCCACGAGTTTTTCCCTGCGCGAGGCGAAGGAGCGGGGCGTTCCCTGCGGGTTGGTCGCGACGGCCGATGGCGCGACGCTCTATGTCGCCAATCTGTGGGGGCAAAGTGTCTCCCGTCTGAACCTCGCGAGTGGCACGCCTGCGGCCCCCGACCTGTCATTGCTGCCGGAAGGCGCGGCCGCTCCGAAGGCGCCGGTGCTGCCCAGGTCGACCGACGATCCTTCGATCACCAAGCGGGCCAACCAATTGCTCGAGACGACGGATCCCAAGGCGCCGTTTCCCTACAGCTGCCTGCTCGATGAAAAGAAGGGCCGGCTGTATGTGTCGCTCTGGGGTCAGGCGAGCGTGGCCGTGATCGATACGAAGACCTTTACCGTCAGCGCCCGTTGGGCGGCCGAGGATCACCCGAACGAAATGCTCCTGAGCAAGGACGGCAAGCGGCTCTTCGTGGCCAATGCGAATCGCAACACGGTGAGTGTGCTCGATACTGCCGACGGCCATTTGATCGAGACACTGCTCGCGGAATTGACTCCGGATGCGCTGTCGGGAAATACGCCGAACTCCCTCGCGCTCAGCCCGGATGGCAATCGCCTGTTTGTGGCGAATGCGAACATCAATACGATCTCCGTTTTCGAGGTGAACACCGACGGCAAATCGCGCAGCCTCGGGTTCATCCCGGTCGGCTGGTATCCGACCAGCGTACGCCTCAGCGCGGATGGCCGGACGCTCTACGTGGTGAACGGGAAGGGCGAAACTTCCTTCCCGAATCCGCAAGGACCCATGCACGGCAAGGGCAAAACCACCACCGGGCAATACATCGGCGGTCTGCTCAAGGGCACGCTTAGCATCATCCCGCTGCCGGCGGCCAGCAAGCTGGAGCCGCAACTGAAGGAATGGAGCGAGCAGGCTTACCGTTGCCTGCCGAAGATTCAGCGCAAGGCGGATGCGGCGAAGGGCGAGGATTCCAAGGCTGCGGCGGCGAATCCGATTCCGCACAAAGTGGGCGACGCTTCGCCGATCCAATACGTCCTCTATATCATCAAGGAGAACCGCACTTACGATCAGGTGCTGGGCGATCTCAAGCCGGGCAACGGTGATCCGTCCATCTGCCTCTTCGGCGAGCACGTGACGCCGAATCATCACGCCATCGCGCGGGAGTTCGTCACGCTCGACAATTTCTATGTGGACGCCGAGGTGAGCGCTTCCGGGCACGAGTGGAGCATGGGCGCGATCGCCAATGACTTCGTCGAGAAGACCTGGCACCTCAGCTATGGCCATGGCAAGAGCGGCAAATGGCCGTATCCGGCGGAGGGCGGTTTCCTCATTGCAACGCCCGGGGGTGGCTACCTGTGGGATCGGGCGAAGGAAGCGGGCGTGAGCTATCGCAGCTACGGCGAATGGGTGGCCAATGGCCGCGGGTTGGGCGCTCCGGTGACTCCCAAGGCGAAGTCGCTGGAGGGCCATTTCGATCCCTGGTTCCACAGCTTCGACACCGGTTATCCGGATCAGAAACGAGCGGATCGTTTCATCGATGAGCTCCATCGGTTCGAGAAGGAAGGCGACATGCCAAGGCTGCAGATCGTTCGCCTGCCGAATGATCACACCTCCGGGACCAGCCCCGGCAAGCCCACGCCGATCGCGCAAGTGGCGGACAACGATCTCGCGCTTGGCCGCGTGATCGAGGCGCTGTCGCATTCCAAATTCTGGGCGCACATGGGCCGTTTTCATCATCGAAGATGATGCGCAGAATGGCTCCGATCACGTCGATGCGCACCGGACGATTGCCTTTGCGGTGAGCCCGTACATTCGCCGCGGGACGGTGGATTCCACGATGTATTCCACCAGCAGCATGTTGCACACGATTGAGCTGATCCTCGGCCTGCGCCCGATGACCCAGTTCGACGCCGCGGCGATGCCGCTGTGGGCCAGCTTCCAGGCGCAGCCGGTGCTCACGCCTTATACGGTGAAGCCGGCGATCGCGGATTTGCAGGAGATGAACAGCAAGACGGCGTGGGGTGCCAAGGCCAGTCAACGAATGAATTTCGCCAAGGAAGACGCGGCCGATGACATCCAGCTCAACGAGATCATTTGGAAATCGGTAAGAGGGGCCAGATCGCCGATGCCCGCGCCACGCCACGCCGCCTTTGTCTTCACCAGCAAGAAGAAGGATAAGGACGACGACTAGGCTGAACCGACATTCGGTAGAGGTGTGACGCCAGCGGTCTTTTTAATCGCGGAGCGATATTTGTCTGTAGCCGTGGACTTTAATCCACGGAAACCTTTCCTCAGAGGCCTCGTCGCGGAGCGACGTCTGCCCTTTTTCTGTTCAGTCGTTGCCGCAAACGTCGCTCCGCGACGGGCCACTACAAACTCCTTTCCGTGGACTAAAGTCCACGGCTACAGGCAGGGATCGCTCCGCGA
The DNA here is from genome assembly GCF_000173075.1 of Chthoniobacter flavus Ellin428. Lineage (GTDB taxonomy): Bacteria > Verrucomicrobiota > Verrucomicrobiia > Chthoniobacterales > Chthoniobacteraceae > Chthoniobacter > Chthoniobacter flavus. Next base: position 87,154 of record NZ_ABVL01000025.1, on the reverse strand, counting down.
TGAGAAGAATCGTCAACGCATGTTTCCGGTGAATGTCGATTCAGCCTAGCTGGATTGACTGGATTTCTCTTTGAAGCTGGGGTAGAGCGAAATACTTTCCACAAAGATGCAAGCCGCTGATGTTTATCCCGGGAGTGGTGTGGGTGCTTTGTCGCTCCGTGCGGCGTGGCGCTGGCTCCGGCTGGCGGCGGTGATGTTGCTGGGGTGGCAACTCGTTACCGGTGTCGGTTGGGCGCTCGATATCGTCACCGCGGATGGGCACTTGTACAAAAACTGCACGATCACCGAGGTCGAGCCGGGTGCGATCCGAATCATTTATGCCGATGGCGCGGCGCAGATTCTCTACGAAGACCTGCCACCGGCATTGCAGAAGCAATATTTTGATCCGGCCAAGGTAATGGAGGCCCGGAAGCAGGCCGCAGATGCCCGGCATGTGGCCGAGGCCAGAGCGGAAGAGGATCGGCGCCAACGTCAGATTGCCGCCGCGCAAGCCGCTGCACAGGCCGAGGCGCAGCGGGCCCGGGAAGCCGAAGTTCACCAGCGCGAGGAGCGGGTCCGGCAGCGGCAGGATGACGAGAAAAAGGCGCTGGCGCTGAAAGAGGCAGTGAAGCGGGCCATGGCCAAGCACCGGATTACGATGTTCGGCCTGGGCCTCATGGCCCTCGGCGCGCTGCTCGCGTTGTTCGTCTATTTCCTCCCGACGATCATCGGCCGGCACAAGGGGAACGCCGTCGCCATTTTTGCCTTCAATCTCTTTCTCGGCTGGACCCTGATTGGCTGGGTCTGCGCGCTCGTCTGGGCATGCACCGAGGATTCTGCGATGGAACGTCTGGCTCGCGAGCGGCTGAACGCGCCGCCGCAACCGACCACACCTCCGCAGCCATACCAGGCGCAGGGTGGCCCGCAATTGCCGCAAGGCGGCGTGCGGCGCCTGGATCAGGGCGGCCGTTATATCGAGGAGCAAGGTGGCCGTTACATCGAGAATGGCGGGCGCTACTTGGAATAGGTATTGCCAAGGCGCAAGCGCTGGAGATGCGGCGTTCTGGCTGATCTTACACATCTTTTCCCGGAAGGGACGATGAGTCACGAGGGCACTGGGAGGGGCGACTTCCTAGAAAAAACCCTTCACCGCGCAGCGGTGACCTCCGAAAAAGTGGCGCTTCGCGCGATGGGCCGGTCGGCGACTGGGAAGTCGTCGCTTCCAGTGCCATTCGGAGCGGCGTCTCTCTATTGCGGAGACTCTGTGTAAAGATCAGGCGCTCTGTCGCCGCCCCCGGCGGAAGTTCGCCCACCGTATCAGGGAAGCCACCGAGGCACGGTGACCGGCCATGGTGGCGGGCAGATTCGAACTGTTGTAGTTCCAGTTGCCGTCACATGAATCGCTTTCCTGTTTTTCAAGATCGCATTGCTTTTCTTCACCGCGTTTGTCCTGCGGCTCCCGGCGGAGGAAGTGACCGACATCCCGGAAATTGGCGCGCACGAACCGATTCTGGTCGTGAAGAAGAATGTCCACCCGGAGAATTTGATGGTCGTCTACACCAAGGTCGATGCCGACGGACATTTCGCGCCCGATCCTCACGATCCGAAACGGCCGATTCTCGACTTCTACTGGCTTATGGACGGCAAGGCTTACAAACCGGTCAATCCGCTGATCAAAATCGAAATCCGCAAGCACCTGGAACTCCAAACCAGTGGAGCCGATGCGAATCATTTCGTCATTAACCTCAATGACCTGAAGGAAGTCAGTTCGGATATCGGACAGCCGAAGGTGGAAGTCTCCGTCGATGGCCCTCATGACGTGGAAGCGCAAATGAATCTCGGCCCTTCCGACGGAAACGTCCGCATCCGGCTCACCTCGATTCACACGGACGGGCGAGCTTTTCCGCCGGCCGTCTACTCCGTGACGCTCGAGGGAGAAAAAGTGGCGAATGGCAGGCTGACGGGCAAGCAGATCACACGGAGATACGACGCGAAAAAATAAGCCTACCCCTTCTGCGTTTCTTTCGCCCAGGTATCCTTGAGCGTGATGATGCGATTGAAGACAGGCTTGCCGGGCGCGCTGTCCTTGGAATCGAGCGCGAAGTAGGCCATGCGCTCGAACTGATAGCGTTCGGCGAGGGTGGCGTCTTTCAGGCTGGGCTCCAGCTTGGCGGTGATCACCTGGAGCGAATGCGGATTGACCGCGCTGCGCCAATCGCGACCGTCGGCTTCCGGTTCGGCGTCGTGAAAGAGCCGGTCGTAGAGGCGCACTTCGGCGTCGATGGCGTGCGCGGCACTCACCCAATGGATCGTGCCCTTGACCTTGCGATTGCTCGTCGGGCCGCCGGTCTTGGAATCGAGATCCGCGGTGCAGCGCAGCTCGACGATCTTGCCGGCCGCGTCTTTGACCACCTCATCGCACTTGATGATGTAGGCGTACTTCAGCCGCACTTCGCCGCCCGGTTTCAGGCGGAAAAATTTCGGCGGAGGCACCTCGGCAAAGTCGTCCTGCTCGATCCAGAGCTCGCGCGAGAAGGGGATGGGACGCGTGCCACTTTCCGGCTGCGTCGGGTTGTTCGTCGCGGCGAGCTCCTCGGTCTGGCCTTCGGGATAGTTGGTGATGACCACCTTGATGGGATTGAGGACGGCGAGCCGGCGCAGGGCGCGGTCGTTCAGGTTGGTGCGGATGGCGTGTTCAAAGACCGCGTAATCCGTGCTGCTGATGAATTTCGTGACCCCCACGCCGATGGCGAAAGCGCGGACCGCCTCGGGCGGAATACCCCGGCGGCGCAGCCCGCTGAGGGTGGGCATGCGCGGATCGTCCCAGCCGCTGACAATGCCTTCATTGACGAAGGCGAGCAGCTTGCGCTTGGAGATGACCACGTGGGTGGGCATGAGCTTGGCAAACTCATACTGATGCGGCCGCGGCTGCGGCACCGGCAGATTGTCGACGATCCAGTCGTAGAGCGGGCGATGTACCTCGAACTCCAGCGTGCAGACCGAGTGCGTGACGCCTTCGATGGAATCGCTCAGGCAGTGCGCGTAATCGTAGAGCGGGTAGATGCACCACGCGTCGCCGGTGTGATGATGCGCGGCGTGCCGGATGCGATAGAGCAGCGGATCGCGCATCCAGACGTTCGGATGCGCCATGTCGATCTTCGCCCGCAGGGTGCGGGCGCCGTCGGGGAATTCGCCGGCCTTCATGCGCGCGAAGAGATCGAGGTTTTCCTCGACGCTGCGGTCGCGCCACGGGGAGGGCTTTCCGGGTTCGCCCGGGGCGCCGCGATAGGCGTCAGTCTGTTCGGGCGTGAGGTCACAGACAAAGGCTTTGCCGGCCTTGATGAGCGCGACGGCGTAGTCGTGCAGCTGCTGAAAATAGTCCGAGGCATAGAAGGGCTCGGTATTCGCGTCGCCTTCCGAGGCCGGTTTGCCGGAGGTGTCGCCCGCGTGCTTGAAGCGCAGGACGTGATCCGCCCAGCCGCCGATGAGCCACTTCACGTCTTCGATGATGCTCTCGACGTATTCGACTTCCTCCTTCGCGGGATTCGTGTCGTCCATGCGCAGGTTGCATACGCCGTCGAATTCCCGGGCGATGCCGAAGTTCAGGCAGATGGATTTGGCATGGCCGAGGTGCAGGTAGCCATTCGGCTCGGGCGGAAAGCGCGTGATCACCCGCTGCACCTTGCCGCTCTGGACGTCCGCGGCAACGATGTCGCGGATGAAATCGGAAGGTTTTGGTGTCTCGGGTGTTTCGGTACTCATGGATAAGAGGATCAGTAATTACGGTGAGAAAAGGGAGAAAGTCTAGGCTGAGTCGACATCGAACTTTGAGGAAGCTTCCGGAGCGGCGGTCTGCACCTGAAGCGAAGTCGGCGGATAGGAGATATGGGAGGAATAGGAAGAATAGGATCCTATAGCTCCTATTCTTCCTATCTTTCCTATTCCTCTCCTGCACGGAACGAAGATTGGCAGCCTTGCCGCCGCAGCTTACAAAACGCCCATGGAGAAAGGCCGACTCGAAGCATTCAGCGATGGCGTCATCGCCATCATCATCACCATCATGGTGCTGGAATTGAAGGTGCCACATGGCGCGAACCTGGCGGCGTTGCAGCCGCTGTTGCCGATCTTTCTGAACTACGCGCTGAGCTTCGTCTATGTCGGCATCTACTGGAACAATCATCACCATCTTTTCCAGGCTGCGGAGCGGGTGAATGCGACCATCCTGTGGGCGAATCTCCACCTGCTTTTCTGGATGTCGCTCATTCCTTTTGTGACGGGCTGGATGGGTGAGAATCATTTCGAGGCGATGCCGACCGCTCTCTATGGCGTCGTCTTGTTTTGCTCCTCGATGGCCTATCGGTTCCTGCAATGCGCGATTATCTCGGAGCACGGGAGCGATTCGAAGATCGGCGAAGCGCTGGGACCGGATTGGAAAGGCAAAATCTCTCCCGTGTTCTATCTCGTGGCGATTGGGTTTTCCTTCGTCAATGAATGGCTGGCCGATGCCCTCTATGTGCTCGTGGCGGCGATGTGGTTCATCCCCGACCGCCGCCTGGCGCGCGTGGCGAAGAAGGAAGACGAAAAGCCGCGTTGAGCTTTTGCTCGTCAAACGCCTGCCCCCGGGCGTTTCATCTCCGGCGGACCGAGCCATGAAAATTTCCCTGCTCAACTGGATGCGCGAACGGGCGAAGCAGAGGGGAGGAATACTCCTTTGGTTGGGGCTGGTTTGCCTCTGGCAGATCGATAGCTTCGCGGCCGACTCCGGGCAGGAGGCCAATGAAGATCCTTTTGGAAACCGAAACCTCGCCCAAGGCGCCACCTACGAAGTGCAGTGGTATCGGGATGCGTTTCGCAATGCGGTCATCGACGACAACCTCGTGCTGGTGGAGGCTTTTTTGCGCCATGGGATGAAGCCTGCGCTGCCGGATATTCACTCGAAGACCGGCGATATCCTGCACGATGCTGCCGACCTCACGCGGGATCCGCGGATGATCCGGTTGCTTTTGGCGAATGGCGCGAAACCGGGCGGAGGCGCTCATGACCGCGAGGCGACGGTCAACTATGCTTTGAGGATGGGAAATAAAGAGATCGTCGATCTGCTGATCGCCGCGGGCGCGGCCTGCGATCCAGTTTGGTATGACGCCGCCCTGGGGTTCGTCGACGATTTGAAAAAGCGCGATGCGCAGGAACCCATGGATGCCAGGGCCAGCGCGGCGGCGCTCGACTATGCAGTGAGTGCCGGCCAGGTGGAGACTTTCGATTGGCTATGGGCGAAAGCCCGTGGAGAGGATGCGGCAAAATCCGCCAGGCACCTGGAGAGTTTTTACGATCGGTCGGCAGGTGGTGGCCGTCTTGCGCTACTGTCGCATCTCGAAGACCTGGGGGTGAAGCCGCCATACGATAGCTTGAACGCGATCTGTCTCGCCCTGGCCGGAGGGCACGTGGCGATCGCCAGGCATTTTGCGGACAAGGGTCTGAAGTTGCCGCCGGATACCTATTTCCTGAGCGCAGTGATCGAGGGGCACCTGGAGATGGTGCAGTTGCTGTTCGACCACGGGGCGAACATCAACTTGCGGGGTCAAAATGGCCTTACGCCCTTGCGTTGCGCTGCTCAATCAGGCCGGGACGATATCTGTCAATTCCTCATCCAGCGCGGTGCGGATCTCGAAGCCCCGACCGATGATGGGCACACAGCCATCTGGGACGTTGTCGGAGGTTTACATTGCCCCGGGGCGCTGGCCCTGATGCTGGCGAACGGGGCAGACATTCCCATAGCGAAGGACGCCCGAGGCCTGACCTTGTTCGAAGGCGCTTTCGCCTTTACACCTCACCAAGCAGGGAGGATGGGCTTTCCCGGCCGGGTGCTGACGATGTCGCAGTTGCGGGATTACGAACAAGGTGAAGAAGGCATCATCGATCTTCTGGTTTCCGCCGGCTTTGACCCGAGTAGCAAGGCAGGCAATGTGACGCCGCTGATGGCGTTGCTTGGTTTTAATCACTACCCCGCGGCCCGAGCGCTTTTGCGGCATCATCCCGATCTGCAGGTGAAGGACTCGGTGGGCTACCCAGCGATCTTTTATCTCTTCGATTCGTGCCGCGGCCGCTTTCCGGTCGATGTCCTGGAAACCTTCTTGAAACAAGGCTGCGATCCGAATGGCAGCTATCCGATCCCGGACATGACCCCGCCGACCGAATTGACGGCGCTCGAGCAGGCGTTGGGCTCTTTTTCCCATCCCGGCGACGAGGAGCGAGCGGATCATCGGACCGCCGTCCGCAAACTGCTGGAGTACGGAGGCAAATTTCCCGGTGTGAAGAGCGAGGCCGATCAGGCGCTGCTCCGCGCGGCGGCGAGCGGTGATTTGAAAAAGATGCAGGAAGCCGTGTCGGCGGGCGCCTCTCTCAATGTGAAGGAAAGCTTGGGCTACACGCCGCTGCTGATCTCGGCAATCCTCGGGTATGGCGACAACTTTGCCTGGCTGCTGGCGCAGGGAGCGGATCCGCAACAGAGCGCGACCAAACTCGGAGAATCGTTGTGGCCGGCGATCGTGCGGGCAAATCGTGCGGATACGGTGAGGCTGCTCATCGCCAAGGGAGTCGACGTGAGCAAGGGCAACAGTGGCTTGAATATCGCCGTCGAGACCGGCAACGAGGAAATCTTCAATGCATTGATCGAAGCCGGGGCGAATCCGAAAGATGCCGATGTTTTTTCCTGCATCCAAAATGGGCGCGTGGCAATGGCCCGGGTGTTGTTGCGGCTCGGAGTGGACCCGCAGCCGCCGCCCGTGGCGGAAAATCGCGGGAACGTTTACTGGACGGTCTATTACAATCAGCCGGAAATTCTGAAGCTGCTGCTGGAGCGCGGCGCCCAGCCCGACATGGTGGACATCTATCGGGAAACGCCGCTTTCCATGGCGGAGAAGTTCCGCAAGGAGATGGTGCCGATCCTGGAAGAGGCGATCGCCAAACGCGCCACGGAGACGAAGAAAGAGGAAGCCAAAAAGGACGGAGCGAAGTAAGGGCGGGACGATCAGAGTTGGAGGGCGCCGCGGCGTCGGCGCTGGGTGAAACCTCCCGCTCCAGCGTCGATGGCGGGACGCCCTCCAGCGGTCTTCTGTTAGTCGGAAATCACTTCGAGAAACTCTCAGAGGGTGTGCCGAAATTCAATATGAGCGGAGGAAGGACCACGGATTTCACGGATTACAGAAATCCGCGTCGGCTCGTCTCATCCGTGAAATCCGCGTAATCCGTGGTCAAAAACTCCTTTTGTCCGACCTTCGGAACACTCTCTCAGCGATTGCCCTTGCTGGAAACTCGCAGGATCGCCTCGGCCAGCGCGCGATAGTCTTCGGTGCTGTTGTACGCTTGGGCGGAGAAACGCACGTAGCGGCGCTTCGGTTCACCCCAGCGGACGACCGGCACTTCCAGGCGGTGCTCGGCGTGGAGCTTGTTCTGCACAGGATCGAAGCGCCCGCCGTCGATGGGAAGCTGCTGCAACGGCTCGGGAAGCATCATCGTGGCCATGCTGGCGATCAGCTCATTCGGGCACGGCAGGGGTAGATTGAAATGACCGGCGAGCAGGGCTCGAGCGGAGGTGGCGAGCAGGCGATTGCGGTCGCGCAATTCCTCCCAGCCCCCGGGGAGCAATGAGGCGCCCCACTGGATGGCCGCCGGTACGCTTAGCCACGCCGTGGGATCGAGGGTGCCCGGCCAGTCGAAGCGATCGTGAAACGGGCTGCGGCCGGGGCGGCGGGTATTTTCACCATGGCTCATGACCGCCGGGCGCAACGCCTCCTGGCGATCCGGCCGGGCCCAGAGGAACGCGGCTCCCTTCGGCGCGCAGACCCATTTGTGCAGATTACCCGTGTAGTAAGCGGGACGGAGCAGTCCGACGTGCAGCGGCACGGCGCCCGGAGCGTGCGCGCCATCCACGAGGGTATCGATGCCATGAGCCTCCAGCGCGCGGATGATCTTGGCGACGGGGAAGACGAGCGCGGTGGGGCTGGTGACGTGATCGATCATCGCCAGCCGCGTGCGCGGAGTGACCGCGGCGAGAACGGCTTCGATGATCTGCGTTTCGTCGCGCACCGGGAAGGGGACCTTGGCCACCACGACCTTGGCGCCGACACGCGCGGCCACTTCCGTCAGGACATTGCGGCAGGCATTGTAGTCGTGATCGGTGGTGAGCAATTCATCCCCCGCTGAGAGATGGAGCGAGCGCACCACGGCGTTGACCCCGGCGGTGGCGTTGGCGACGAAGACGAGGTCGTCCGATTCCGCCTTGAGAAACTTGGCCAGCTCCTCGCGCGCGGCGTCGATCAAATCCGGCAGATCGCGCCAGAGAAATTGCACCGGCTGGCGCTCCATGCGGGCACGGAATTCGGACTGGGCTTCGAGCACGGCACGCGGGCAGGCCCCGAAGCTGCCGTGATTGAGAAAAATCACGTCCGGATCGAGCGTCCAATGATCGGCGAGAGAACTGGGCATGCGGGGAAGTTTTAAGTGATCAGTTTTAAGTTTTAAGAAACACCTCACAGATTGCGACCTCGATCCGAGTTCGGAGGGCTCGCTCGCAAAAAGATACTTAAAACTTAAGACTTAAAACTGAAAACTACGTCTGTGGAACCGCTGTCGCCGACCATTGGTGCCGCGCAAGAAATTCCTCGGCCAAGGCTTTATAGGCCGTAGCGCCGAGGCCGCCCGGTTCGTATTCGATGATCGGCTTGCCATGGCTCGGGGATTCACTGAGGCGCACGGTGCGCGGGACCACGGTCTTGAAGATGACGTCGCCGAAGTGGGTCTGCACTTCGTTGATGACCATGGTGGCGAGATTGTTGCGCATGAACATCGTCATGAGGATGCCGCCGATGGTCAGGCCTGGGTTCGCGCCGCACTCGCGGATCTCATTCACGATGTGGTGAATCTTGCTGAGGCCCTCGAGGGCGAAGTATTCACACTGCAGCGGGATGAGGAGCTCGTCGGCCGCGGCGAGGGCATTGGTCATGAGAATGCCGAGCGAGGGCGGGCAATCCAGGAGCACGAAATCAAACGTGGCATCGTGGCGAAATGGATCGAAAGCGGCCCGCAGCCGGGTGAGATGGTCTTCCGCGCGCGCGACTTCGATTTCCGCGCCGGCCAGGGCCATGTCGCCGGGGATGATCCAGAGGTGATCCCACCGCGTCGGCACGACCTTTTCCGAGATCGGCGCACCGCCGAGTAACGGTTCGTAGATGCTGTGGCCATCGATCGTCGGCAGGCCCAGGGCGCTGGTGGCATTGGCCTGGGGGTCGAGATCGATGAGCAAAGTCTTCACGCCCCGTGCCGCGAGGCAGGCGGCGAGGTTGACGCTGGTAGTGGTTTTGCCGACGCCGCCCTTTTGGTTGGCGACCGCGATAATTCTCATATTGGGGGCGGGAGTTTAGGCGGGGTAAGACGTTTGAACAGAATTGATTGAAGGGAAAGACAGGAGGGAAGGCAGGGAAAGACAGAACATCCAACATCCAACACCCAACATCGAACATCCAATGACGCAAGCGCAGGGCCGAGCTCCTGATTGGATGTTGGACGTTGGGTGTTGGATGTTGGATGTTCTGCCCTTTTCGCATGATCCCGATTACCGAACGTTTTCTCTCTGATGCCGGCGGCTGGCAGGCGCTGAAACAGGCGCGCGCCTTGCACCAGATGGGCCGGGTCATTGCGGCAAAATACGAACCTCCGCTTCTGGAGGGAAGCGTCCGGGAGGGAGAGCAGGAGTTTCGTTCGGGACTGAAGATTCTGACCGCGTCCAACGTGGAGAATCTGTGCACCTGCCGGGAGTCGCGGCTCCGCGGGGTGATTTGCGCGCATTCGCTGGCGGTCGGGTTGGAGATCATCAATCCGCGCCAGGGAGCGGTGGCGCCGGCGGGCGGGAAATCGTTCTCTGGGGTCTTGGGTGGTGTTTCGCGTGGGCCGTCGACGCCGTCGGTGCCTGCGGGCGAACGGCCGAAGTTCTATTTACAGGTGGAGGGCTCGCTCAACTACCTCACGGCGAAGCTGGATGCGGAATACAGCACAGGGAAGACGACGATGACGGGTCATCGCCGGTATGCCCATCCGGCCGAAGAGGCGGCCATGGAGCGTTTGCAGAAGGCGGGATTTGCCGAACCGGATGCGAAAGGGGAAATGGTCTTGAAGGGAGAACCGAAGATTTTGGCGTTCTTTGCCGGGGAATTGCCGCGGTTGCAGCGGGACTGGGAGGTGACGCTGGGGGCGCGGTTCGATTACGTGACGCGCGATATCGAGCGCGTCGAGCCGAAGCTGCAGATCCGTGGCTCTGGCGAGAATTGGTTCGATCTTTCCCTGGAGCTGAGCGCTTCGAGTGGGGAGCAGTTTTCCGCGGCGGAAATCCAGCGGCTGCTGCAATCGGGACAGAGTTCGACCAAGCTGAAGAACAAGAAGGTGGCGGTCTTCGATCCGCTGGCGTTGGAGCAGTTGCAGCAGGCGCTCACGGAGTCGAATCCGCAGCAGCGGCAGCCGGGAATGTATCGCGTCTCCAGCGCCCATGCGGGTTATCTCGATACGCTGGCACGTGAGCAAGGCACGCGGGTGCACGCGGATGCGCGGTGGAATTCGTGGACGGAAACGCTGCGGGACATCACGCGGTTGCCAGCGATGCCGTTGGGTGACCTCGAGGAGGTGCTGCGCGGTTATCAAAAGACCGGCGTCTATTGGCTGCAATTCCTCGCGACGCATGGCCTTGCCGGAATCATTGCCGATGAAATGGGTCTCGGAAAAACCGTGCAGGCGCTGGCGTTTCTGCGGGCGCTGGGTGGGCGCGCGCTGATCGTTTGTCCTTCTTCGCTGGTCTTCAACTGGGCGCGGGAAGCGGCGCGGTTTACCCCGGAGCGGAAGGTATTGGCCATCGTGGGCGAAGGACGCACGAAGTTGTTCGGGCCGCCGTTGGAGCAGGCGGAGTTGGTGATCACGAGCTATCCATTGCTGCGGCGCGATGTGGAGCGGTATCGCGACTGGGAATTCGCTGCGGCCGTTCTGGACGAAGCGCAGCACATCAAGAATCCCGATAGCCAGAATGCCCAGGCGGCTTGCGCCTTGCGGGCGAAGAATCGCTTTCTCCTGACCGGCACGCCGATCGAGAACTCGCTCAAGGACCTCTGGTCGCTCATGCATTTCCTCATGCCGGGCTATCTCGGCTCGGCGAAGGATTTCCGCGAACGTTACGAGCGCGATATCCAGAATGATCCGCTCGGTGCGACCTCGAAGCGATTGCTGCAGCGCATTCGGCCCTTTGTGCTGCGTCGCACGAAGCGGGCGGTGGCCACGGAATTGCCGGAGAAGATCGAGCAGGTGTCGTACTGCGAGCTGACTTCGCGACAGAAGGATGTCTACGCGGAGTTGGTCAAGGCGACGCGGCGTACGCTCTCCGATCTCGCGGGCGGCAAGGACCAGGGCAAGGCGCGGATTGCCATGCTCACGGCCTTGCTGCGTTTGCGGCAGGCCTGTTGCGATCTGCGATTGCTGGGGCAGGATGACATCGAGTCGGAGCAGGCTTCGGCGAAGATCGAATTGCTACGCGAGTTGCTGGCCGAGGCGGTCGATGGCGGGCATCGCGTGCTGATCTTCAGCCAGTTCGTGTCGATGCTCACGTTGCTGCGCGAAGCGCTCACCGAGGATGAGATTCCATACTGCTATCTCGACGGCTCGACCAAGGATCGTGCGGCGGAAGTGGATCGCTTCCAGGCGGGTGAGACGCCGGCGTTCCTGATCAGTCTCAAGGCGGGTGGTGTCGGCTTGAATCTCACCGCGGCGGATACGGTGATCCATTTCGATCCGTGGTGGAATCCGGCGGTCGAAGCACAGGCGACGGACCGCGCGCATCGTATCGGCCAACAGAAGGTCGTGACGGCTTACAAGCTCATCGCGCGGGATACGGTGGAGGAGAAGATCCTGGCGTTGCAGCAGAAGAAACGGGCGCTGGTGGATGCGACGATCGAGAGCGAACAGCCGTTGATGGATGGGCTGAGCTTGGATGAGATTCAGGAGATGCTGACGTAAGATAGGAGATGATCCTTACGGAGAACACTCAGCGGGAAGGCGCGAAGCGCTCCAAAAAAACAATGTCATTCTGAGCGGAGCGGGGAAGCATGGGCGGAGTCGAAGAACCTCCAATTTCCGTGGGTTTTCGCGCGGAGCCAGACGGCGGAATTGGTAGTGATATGAATCTGCCATATCGTTCTTCTTCAGCTGTTGAACTGTAGGAAAGTCGCTTTCTACGGCAGGGGGCGCCTACGCTCCGCGCAAGAACCCGCAGAAGTCAGAGGTTCTTCGACTCCGCCCATGCTTCCCCGCTCCGCTCAGAATGACCGCATTTTTGTGGACCGCTCGCGCTTCCGCTATTTCACCGTCTGTTCGACCCCGAGCTTCGCCAGTACCTCCGGCGGAGGCCCATCGAATTTCACCAGCGGCACGTTGCCGATGTAGCCGATCGCTTTCCATCCCGCTTCGGTGCCGTAGTAGGCACTCGCCGCGAGGGAGCGGAACTTTTGGAAAAACGCGGCGGCTTTCTTGAACTCTGGCTTGGCATCCGCCGGCCAGCAGATGTCATCGGCGATGGCGCTCTTTTGCTGCTCACTCAGGGCGCTGAATTTTTTGCTGAAACGCTTCTGCGCTTCTTCTTCCAGCCATTGCAGACCGGGGAGTAGCGCCTCGCGATCCTTCTGCTGCTGCGGATACGGCGCACTGACCCATTCATCGATGAACTCGGGGACGCGCACGGCACTGGCAGCGGGGCCGAGATGATCGGCCGGCAGGATAAGATCGGCGAGCGCGATAACGGTCTCTCGTTGCACCGGCGTGAGAGTGAGCGGCCAGAAATCTCCCGGTTGGTAAAACTTCGAAAGATCCGGATCCATGCCGTAACCCTTGGCCGGGGAGGCAGCGGCTGCAGCTTCCACCGTGCTGCCGAGATTGGGAAGTTGCGTGGCCGCAGCGATAGCGGCGAACCATTTCAGGACTGTGCGTCGGGGCAGGCGAGAGGAGGAGGATTCGTCGTGGTTCACAGGTTTCCTTTCTTCGCTTGGTCCACGATGTAATCCCCCGCACGCCAGGCGAGCGCCATGATGGTGAGCGTCGGATTCTTGTCCGCATTCGATGGAAACGGCGCGCCATCGCAGAGGAAAAGATTCTTCACGTCCCACACCTGGTTCCAGCCGTTGCAGACGGATTTCTTCGGATCTTCGCCCATGAGCGCACCGCCGACTTCGTGGATGACCTTGCCGCCCGCGTCGATGACGGTCTTCGCCGTGGAACCTTTGCGCATGCGCACCTTGCCGCCCATGGCCTCGATCATCGCGCTGAACGTCTGGATGCCATGCTCGACCATGTTGATCTCCTGGTCGCTCCAGCGCCAATGCCAGCGCAACACGGGGATGCCCCATTTGTCTTTCACCTGCGGATCGATCTCCGCGAAGGAGTGCTCATTGGCGATCATCTCGCCGCGCACGGTGTAGCCCACGAACGAGCCGTAATAACGCCGGGCCTCCTCCTTGAATTTCGTGCCATAGGCGCCGCGGGCGAGATCGTCGGACAGGGGATTGCGGCCACCCGGCATGGCGCGTGTGCCGTTAAATTCCACGTGATAGCCACGCGAGAAATTCATCTTCCCCGCCGCCTGGTCCTTGTAGTGATACCACGGGATATACATGTGCGGACCGCCCGCGCCGTCTTCATTGTACGGCGGCAGATTTTCCAGCGCGGGAATCTGTCCGCCCACGCTGCCGCCGACGGAATCCATGATGTATTTGCCGACCAGACCATGGGCATTGCCGATGCCCTGCGGAAAAGCCGCGCTCTTCGAGTTGAGCAAAATCCGCACGGTCTCGCCGCTGCTCGCCGCGAGCACCACGGCCTTCGCCTTTACGCGCTCTTCCTTGCCGGAGGTCTTGTCGATGTAGAGCACGCCGTTTGCCTTGCCATCCTGGCCGAGCGTGACTTCGCGGGCGTGCGCATTCGGGATGATGTCGAGATTCCCCGTCGCCAGCGCCGGCGGCAGGTGCACGGTGGTGCTTTGATAATTGGCGCGCAGGCTGCAGCCACGATGGCAATCCGTCGCCCAAAAACACGCGCCGCGGGCCCGCATGGAATCGGCCACGATCTTCTGCGCCCAAGCGTTGCCGGGGTGCAGCTTGGCGGGAATGGTGTCCGCATCGAGGGGGCGGGTGAGCACGGCGCGATGAATCGAGATCACCGGGATGCCCAGCGGCTTCACGCTCTTCTGTAAATAGAGCTCGGAGGCGCGAGCCTTGGGCGCGGGCAGCAGCACTCCATCCGGGGAGTTCGGCGTATTCTCCAGCCCTTCATTCGTGCCGTAGACGCCGATGAGCATTTCGACCTTCGTGTAATAAGGCTCCACGTCGTCGTAGCGGATCGGCCAATCGAAGCCGAGTCCGTCGCGACTGCGCGGCTTGAAGTCATACGGACCGTTGCGCAGGGACATGCGGCCCCAGTGGTTTGTCCGTCCACCGAGCATACGCGGACGCCACCAGTGGAATTGTTCCTCCGGCTTGTCGCTCGCCTGGGTGTAGGGCTCGTCCGGGATTTCCCAGCCGCCGTCGACCGTGGCGTCGGTGAAACCCATCTGCTTGTCCGGCGTGGGCGTATTGAGCAGCGGCGTTTGCTCCGGACGATGGAACATCGCCGTCTGCGTCGCCGGATCATAGGCGCGCCCGGCTTCGAGCATCACGCATTTCAATCCGGCCAGCGTCAGCGTGTAGGCCATCTGGCCACCGCCGGCGCCGGAGCCGACGATGGCGACGTCGTATTCTTCCTTCGCCTGGGAGGCAGCGATGATCGGCATGAGGGGGAGTGCTTGGTGCTTAGTGCTTAGTAATCAGTAATCAGTAATCAGTAATCAGTGTTCAGTAATCAGTGTTCAGTAATCAGTAAGAATGACTGCGAACGTGAACTACTGATTACTGATTACTGATCACTGAATACTTTCGCCTACAGGTCGATCGCGCGTTTCTCCGCGTGCGAGCGCAGCGCGGCATCGAAGATCTCGTGGCTGCCCACCGCTTCGTCTGGCGTGGCGCAGCCGAAGCGTTCACCGAGTTGTCCAGCGTGTTCGGCGGCGAAGGCCGCGAGCATCTGCTGGAAGCAATCGGGGAAGCCGGCTTCGAAAATGCCGCCGGTCACGACTGGGAAGGCGCTTTCGCCCATCCCTACATCGTAGCGTTCCCAGATCTGTTCCTTGCCGCGGCGGAAATGCCAGAGCGTCTTCGTCTCCTTGCTGGAGTAACGCACGCCGCCCTCGGTGCCGAGCACCTCGAGATACCAGGTATTCATTTCACCGGGCGCGAGGCGCTTCGTTTCGAGACGCATCGGGACTTCCTTCCCAGCGATGTCGACGTCGCAATGGATCAGCGCATTATCCCACGTGTCGCATGGGGCCATGCCGCCTTTGCCATCGGGTCGCTCGGTGTAAATCTTCTGCAATTGTGCATAGACGCGCTTGGGCTTCCAACCCAGCCGCAGCGGCACGTGGGCCGTATGCATGCCGAGGTCGCCCATGACGCCAATCTCGCCGCAGAATTTATTCTGCCGCTTCCAGTTGATCGGCTTGTTCGGGTCGAGATCGCTGGCGTGATGGAACCCGCTGCGAATCTCGAGGATATGGCCGAGTTGTCCGCTGCGCAGATAGCGCACGGCTTTCTGCACGCCGGGGCAGGAAGGGGAATTCCGACGAGCAGCGCACGAAACGTCCGAGCTCCTTCGCGGTGTCGCGAATCTTCTGCGCGGCGGCGAGATTGATGCCGAAGGGCTTTTCCGCGAAGAGATCCTTCCCCGCTCTTCAGCACGTCGAGATAGAGGCTCTCGTGCAGATGATGCGGCACCGCGACGTAGATGACATCCACGAGGTCGCTGGCGCAGAGTTCCTTCGAATCCGCGGTGAAAAGTTTCACCGACGGGATGCGGCGAAACCATTCGCGCACCGGCTCCGCGAGATCGCAGATCGCCGTCAGCTCCAGTTGCACGGGAGCGTCCGTGAGCGCGCACCAGCGGCCGATCGCGCTGGCCATTTCGCGGCCCATGAGGCCGCCACCGATGATACCGAGGCGAAGGGTCTTCATTTCTCGGCGATGAATTTGATGGCTTCCTTGGCGGTCGCACTTTCGTGGACGATGGACATGAGCGCGCGGGTCATGCCGGCTGGGTCGCGATGCTGGATGATGTTGCGGCCGTAAACGATGCCGGATGCGCCTTGCTGGATGAGCCGCTCCGTGCGTTCGAGGATTTCCGCGTCGGGCGCCTTGCCGCCGCCACGCACGAGCACCGGGATGCGCCCGGCGATTTCCACCACGCGGTGGTAGACGCCCACGTCGTCGGTCGGGTCGGCCTTGATGATATCCGCGCCGAGTTCCACCGCCTGGCGGACGAGTGGGATGATCTTGTCGGGATCGCCATCCACCATGTAACCGCCGGCCTGTTCATTCGGACGGAAGACGAGCGGCTCGATCATCAGCGGCATGCACCAGCGTTCGCACTCCGGCTTGATCTTGAGGATGTTTTCGATGCACTGGTCGGTCACCTCGGGCTGGCCGGGGATGCGGAAGAGATTGACCACCACGCAGGTGGCATCGAGGCGCACGGCTTGTTCGCAGGCGTTGCCGATCATGCGGCTGAAAAGCGTGCGCGGCAGCTCGGAGCCGTAGACATTGGCCACGTCCGTGCGAAGGACGAGCGCGGGCTTCTGCTTGCCGGGAATGCGCTGGAGCAGTTCGGCCTGGCCGATGGTCAGCTGAATGGCATCCGGGGCGGCCTTGACCAGCGAGC
Organism: Chthoniobacter flavus Ellin428; assembly: GCF_000173075.1. Lineage (GTDB taxonomy): Bacteria > Verrucomicrobiota > Verrucomicrobiia > Chthoniobacterales > Chthoniobacteraceae > Chthoniobacter > Chthoniobacter flavus. The sequence continues at coordinate 70,351 of NZ_ABVL01000025.1, read as the reverse complement.
GCACGGCCAGTTCGAGGTTTTCGATACCTTGGAGGAAGCCACGCTCGTTGAAGAAGCCATGGTCGATGGCGACATCGAAGCAGCGGTTGGATTTGGAATTGAAGAGACGGTTGAGGCGGAATGCTTTCATCGAAAGGAGGCATGGAGCGTGTCTGCAGATGGGCGGCGGGGCAAGCGGTTTTGTATACAATTGTCCGAACGGCCAACTTGCATCCATCGGGCGAAAGTTGTCTCATCGGCACCTCTTCCCCTGAAATTCCCCCTCATGAAGCTGCTCTCCCTCCTCCTTTGTGCCGGCCTCGCGTCTGCCGCGTGTGCCGAAGATCTCAAGATCCAGCGCGATATTCCTTACACGGACTCGGCGGACGCAGCGCAGAAGCTGGATGTTTACGCTCCGCCGGGCGCGAAGGATTTGCCAGTCGTGGTTTGGATTCACGGTGGCGGCTGGGCGCAAGGAGACAAGGCCGAGGTGCAGGAAAAGCCGGCGGCGTTTGGGAAAAAGGGGTTCGTCTTTGTCTCGGTGAATTACCGGCTGTGGCCGAAAGTGTTGATGGGCGACCTCATTCACGACGTGGCGAAATCCGTCGGTTGGGTGCACACCCACGCAGCGGAATACGGGGGCGATCCGCACCGGATGTTCATCATGGGGCATTCCGCAGGGGCGCAACTTGCGGCGCTGCTTTGCACGGATGAGCGGTTGCTCAAGGCCGAGGGTGTGCCGTTTTCCGATGTGAAAGGCTGCGTGCCGGTGGATGGCGACACCTACAATGTGCCGGCCAGCGTAGCGCTCTCCGATACGCGCTGCCGCGTTTACAATTTGCCGGAACCGAAGGGAGGGCACCGAGCGAAGTTCGGTAATCCGGAGCAGCAGGCGGATTACTCCGCGGTGAATCACGTGAAGAAGGACAAGGGTATTCCGCCGTTCCTACTACTGCACGTGGCCACGCACCCGGATACGACGTTGCAGGCCCAGGATCTGGCCAAGGCGCTGAAGAGTGCGGGCGTGTCCGTGAAGGTCTTTGGGGCGAAGGACACGGATCACAGCAAACTCAATAACAACCTCGGCGTGGAGGGGGATCCGGCCACGAAGGAGTTGTTCGAGTTTGTGGATCAGGCTTTGAAGTAGTAACGGAGCGATTTCCTTTCCCCGGTGTCATCCTGAGCGGAGCGCTCGTGGGCCAGTGGGGAGCGCGCAGTCGAAGAACCAGCCGAACAACCAGCGAGGATCTCCAGTAAAGCGGCGGGGGCCTTCGACTGCGCGTCCCGCCCCCTTCGCCGCCGGGACGCTCCGCTCGGGATGACACGCAGGAAGGGGACTTCGTGTTACGCCCGAAAACCGAACCGCGTGCCGATTTCGAGGACCTGGGCGAGCGGCAGCATGCCACCCGTGCAGGTCTCGTCGGCGAGATTGGCGGCCGCGGCGCACACGCCGTAGCGGAGCCAATCCTTGACCGGCAAATGCTCATGCCAGCCGAGGAGGACACCGGCAGTGAAGGCATCGCCGGCGCCGGCGGCGCCTTTGATATAGCTGCTCGGGAGCTTCACGCTCGCGTGCTCGCAGAATTGTCCGTCGCGGCCGAGCGCGGCGCCGCCTTCGGGAAAATGGATGATGACGTGTTCGCGGACGCCCGCGGCGAGGATTTGCTCCATCGCTTTTTTCAAGGCGACGCGATCGAGGCCGCTATCGGTGCGGATGGGCAGTCCCGTGACCCGTCCCGCCTCGAATTCATTCATGATGCAAAGGTCGACATGCTTCAGCGCGGGCGAGACAACCTTGGCGAAACGGTCGCTGTCTTCGCTCACCAGATCGATGCTCGTCTTGAGCCCGGCGGCTTGGGCGCGGGACAGAACTTCGGCGGCCACGGTGCCGTATTGCGGATGCTCGCTGTCGAGGATGTCGAGGAGGAGCAGATAGCCGAGATGGAACAAGCGAGCTGTCGTCTTGCTGAAATCGAAGTGCGGCGAATCGAGCAGCGCATTCGCGCCCCGCGCGTGAAAGAAGGTGCGGCGGCCGTTCGACTGGACGGTCATCACGTCCGTGTAGGAAGTGGGCGCCTTATCGGTCTGCTGCAGGGCGCTGGCGTCGATTTTGAACTTCACGCAGTCGTCGAGAATGATCTGCCCATCGCCGTCCTGGCCGACGAGACCGACCGCGGCGAGGGGGAAGGGAGTCCCAAGCTTGGCGAGGTCGATGAGGATATTGTAAGGCGAACCGCCGGTGCCGTGCGTGCTGGAGAGAATATTGGCCAGCGCGTCCTGCGACGGCCAGGTGTCGATGATTTTGACGTGGTCGATGATCCAGTTACCGCCGGCAAGGATTCCTGAGCGTGTGTTCATTTTGCGAGGGGCAGGAGGATTCACGCCACGCGCGCCGGGGCAAGCGGAAATCATTTTAAAACGCAGAGGTCCAGCGCGGCAGAGCCGCGACCAAAGAATTTTTTAAACGCAGAGGCCGCAGAGGCGCAGAGAAGAATTGTTGAGAGGGACTGGTGGATTTAAAAAAAACGCGGATGGGCGCCCACACGACCTCGAATCGGAAAACGTCTTCATCCTCCGCCTCATCTGCTCCTGGTCCGCCCAAAAACCACCGAAATGGCGTTTTATTAAGCAAAATTTAATATTTTCGCTAAGGGCGAAACTTGTTGGGACTTATTGGGTTAACCCGCCCCAAGAACACACAGCATTATGGACATCAACCAACATCTCCCTTCCCCCGAAGATTATTGCGTTACGCGCCGCCAATTCCTCAACCGATTTGGCATGGGCTTTGGCGCGTTGAGTCTGGCCGGCCTTCTCGGCGCCTCCCTCGGCAGCGGCAGCGCCCAGGCGGCGATGAACCTTTCACCCCTGGCGCCCAAGCAACCCCAATTCCCGGGCAAGGCGAAGCGCGTCATCCATATTTTCTCCCAAGGCGGCCCGTCGCACATCGACACTTGGGATCCGAAGCCGGAGATGGAGAAATACATCGGCAAGGATGTGAAGGAAATCGGCGGCATCCCGCTGCCGACACAGTTCAAATTCACCAAGCGCGGCCAGAGCGGCGTGGAGGTGAGCGAAATTTTCCCGAAGATCGGTGACCACATCGATGACATCGCGGTCATCCGCTCGATGAATACGGACATCCCCGCGCACGATTTCGCCACGCTGATGATGAATACGGGGTCGGGCCGTCTGGTGAAGCCCTCGATGGGTGCATGGGTGCTTTACGGCTTGGGCGCGGAAAATCAGAACCTGCCCGGTTTCATCGCTCTCGGCGGTGGTCTTGGTGGCGCGGCGAACTGGCGTTCGGCCTTCCTGCCCGGCGCCTTCCAGGGAACGCTGGTAGGCAACGTCAGTGGCCCGGTGGACCGGATCATTGAAAACATCCGCAGCCAATTCGCCACCCGCCCTCAACAGCGCCGGCAGATCGATCTGCTCAAGGCGATGAACGATCTGCACACCGAGCGCCAGGCGCACGAGGCGGCACTGGAGGCGCGTCTCCAGTCCTTCGAGCTCGCTTTCAATATGCAGGCGGAAGCGATGGACACTTTCGACGTCACCAAGGAACCGCAGAACATTCGCGATATGTATGGCGATACCGAGACTGGACGCCGCATGCTCGTCGCCCGCCGCCTGGTGGAAAATGGCGTGCGTTTCGTGCAGGTGTGGGCGGGAAGTTGGGATCACCACACGGATGTGAAGGGCAATCTCGAGAAGCAGGCGGCGTTGCTCGATCAGCCGGTCGGCGCGTTGCTCACCGATCTCAAGCAGCGTGGCATGCTCGAGGATACGCTGGTCGTGTGGGGCGGTGAATTTGGCCGCACCCCGCGCCATGACAAGGGCGCTCGTGGCGAACCGGGCCGCGATCACCATCATCGTGCGTTCTGCGCGTGGATGGCCGGCGGCGGCATCAAAGGCGGCCAGGCTTACGGTGCGAGCGACGATTTCGGCTACGACGTGGTCGAGAACAAGGTGCACGTCCATGACTTGCACGCCACCATCCTCAACCAGCTCGGCTTCGATCACGAGAAGCTGACTTATCGCTACAATGGCCGCGACTTCCGGCTCACGGACGTCTTCGGCAATGTGGTCACGGGGCTCGTTTCCTAATTTTTGCGCATCATGACTGTTCGCCTGACATCTCCTCGCTTGCTCACGGTGGCCGCTGTTCTCAGCGGCGTCGCCAGTGCCGGTGCGGCCGTGCCGTCCGATCTCGCCCAGCTCGACTTCTTCGAGAAGAAAATCCGTCCCGTGCTTTCGGAGCAATGCTACGAATGCCACAGCGCGACATCGAAGAAGGTCAAGGGTGGCCTCCTGCTCGATACCGCCGAAGGCATCCTCAAGGGCGGCGATTCCGGCCCGTCGATTGTCGCCGGCAAGCCGGAGAAGAGCCTGCTGCTGACCTCGATGAAGCATTCGGATCCGGACCCGGATCTGGCCATGCCGCCGAAGAAGGATCAGCTCCCGGCGGAGGTGATCGCCGACTTCGAACAGTGGATCAAGATGGGCGCGCCCGATCCGCGCGACGGCAAGGCGACGCGCAAAGCCGCCTGGAACGACAAGACGGCAAAGGAACACTGGGCTTTCCAGCCGATCAAGAATCCTACGGTGCCGACGCCGGTGGATGAGAAGCATTTCATCAAGAACCCGATCGACGCTTTCGTCCTCGCGAAGCTCACGGAAAAGAAGCTCACGCCTTCCGCTCCGGCGGACAAGGCGACGTTGCTGCGCCGGGTGACCTACGATCTCACCGGCCTGCCGCCGACGCTCGCGGAGGTGGATGCGTTCCTGGCCGACAACTCGCCCAACGCTTACGAGAAGGTGATCGATCGTCTGCTGGCTTCGCCGACTTACGGTGAGCGCTGGGGCCGTCACTGGCTCGACGTGGCCCGCTATGCGGACACGAGCGGCGATCGTCTCAATGGCAAGCGCCAGCCGCTTTTCGCTTACGCCTGGACCTATCGCGATTACGTCATCAACGCGTTCAACACGGATCTGCCCTACGATCAATTCGTCCGCGAACAGATCGCGGCGGATCGCCTGCCGGAAGCGGAGAAGGACAAATCGAAGCTCGCCGCGCTCGGCTTCCTCACCGTGGGCAAGCGTTTCATGGGGGTGGAAAACGATGTCATCGACGATCGTATCGATGTGGTGAGCAAAGGCATGCTCGGCCTGACCGTGGCCTGCGCCCGCTGCCACGACCACAAGTTCGACCCGATCCCGACGAAGGATTACTACGCGCTGCACGGCGTCTTCAGCAGTTCGCAGGAGCCGACCGAGGAGCCGATCATCGCGCCCGTCGACAAGGACAGCACGAACTACAAGGCTTATGAGGCCGAAGTAGCCAAGGTGGATCAGGAAGTGGAGAAGTATCGCGAGACGAACGCCGCGCGACTCGTTTCGGGCATGCTCGACAAGGCCGGCGAATACCTGCTCGCCACACGGGACAGTGCCGCGGCCAAGGACACCAGCAAACGCGGAGATAACTTCCGGCTCATGGCCCGCCAGCGCGGGCTGGAGGCCGAGGTCGCGTTCATTTGGATGGACCGCATCAAGGCGGCGCAAAAGACCGACGCGGTGCTTGGCCCGTGGCTGAAGTTCACCGAGTTGACGGACGAGCAATTTGCCGAAAAAGGCCCGGAACTGGCCAAGGAAATCGAGAGCTCAGGCCAGTACCAGCCGGCGCTCGCTTCCGCGCTCGCGGCCAAGGCGCCGACGACGTTGAAGGACGTGGCGGCGGTTTACACGGAAGTCTTTGCCGACTTGCGCAAGCAGCTCGATCTGCCCGCTTACACCGGCTATCGCGGCGCGGGGCGGAACGTGAAGTTCCCCGTCGCCAAGGTGCAAACGAAAATCGATGGCCCGATGGAAGCGTTGCGCGAATGCATCTTCGGTGGCGAATCGACAGTGATGCCCGACCAGAAGCTGATGACTCGCGCGCTGGGCGTGCAGTTCACCAATCCGGAAACGGCCATCGAGGCGAAGAAGGTCAGCATCAATTTCGCCCATCCGGGTGCACCGGTGTGCGCCATGGCGATGGAAGACAAGCCGACGCCGAAGAATTCGTACGTCTTCGTCCGGGGCGAACCGAGCAACCGGGGCGAACTCGCGCCGCGCAAGTTCCTGACCGTGCTTTCGCAGGGCAAGGATGAGCCCTTCAAGGATGGCAGCGGCCGCCTCGAACTGGCCCAGCGCATCGCCAGCCGCGACAACCCGCTCACCGCGCGCGTCATCGCGAATCGCGTGTGGCAGTGGCATTTCGGCCAGGCGATCGTCCGCACCGTGAGCGATTTCGGCACGCGTTCCGAACCGCCGACCCATCCCGAGTTGCTCGATTGGTTGGCCACGTCGTTCATGGACAACGGCTGGTCGTTCAAGAAGCTGCACAAGCTCATCCTGCTCTCGTCCACCTATCAACAAAGCAGCGCGCCGAATGACAAGGCCCTGCGCGACGATCCGACCAACCAGTGGCTCTGGCGGATGAATGTCCAGCGACTCGATTTCGAGGAAACCCGCGACACGTTGCTCATCCTCGCCGGCAAGCTGGATCGCGACTTGAATGGCCGTCCGTTCATCATGGCGGCTTCCACGGTTTCCAACCGTTACCGCGCCATGGTCGCCGACGCGATGACGCCGAAGACGAGCACGGATCGCCGCACGGTCTACGCGATGGTCGATCGCAATTCGTTGCCGGATATGTTTGGCACGTTCGACTTCGCGAACCCCGACATGACCAACGGCGAGCGCATGCTCACCACGGTGCCGCAGCAGGCGCTTTTCCTGATGAACAGTCCGTTCGTTGTCGAACAGGTGAAGAACCTTCTCACGCGTTCCGACTTCCCGAAGGATGGCATCGATGAAGACAAAGTGCGCTTCATCTACCGGACCGCTTTCCAGCGTCAGCCCACGGCGCAGGAACTCGTCCTCGCCCGGAACTTCCTCTCCGATGATCCGCCGACAATTCCCGATCCGAAGCTCGCCCCGCAAGCCAGCGACGACGATGCGACCAAGGCGCGCAAGGCCAAAGCCCTCAAGGCCATGGAACCCGTAAAGCAGCTCAACGTGATGGAGCGCTACACGCAGGCCGTGCTGGAGAATAACGAGTTGGTGTTCCTGTACTGAATTGGGATGCGGCGGCGGAAGCGGCCGATCCGAATAGGAGGAATAGGAGGAATAGGAGGAATAGGAGGAATAGGAAGAATGGGAGTTATAGGAGTCCTATTTCTCCTATTCTTCCTATAACTCCTATCTCTCCTATTTTGGTTGGGGGGCGCGTGCGGTGCGGCGTCTTACCCTCGGCGAGTACGCCGCCGGCGCCAACCGAGGAGTGTCAGAGCACCACCCAACAGCGCCACGACCGACGATGGCTCGGGGATGCCGAGGTAGATGAGCGAGACGTCGTTGAGCGTGCTGTTGCCGTCCATTCCGCTGGTGTCCGCGTAGTTGACCGCGAAGTTGGCCACGCCGGGAATGGTGAACAATCCAGTCGCGCCGCCGGTGGGGGTGACGTTGGCGAAGGCGCCGGTAATGGTCAGCCCGATGGGCGTGTCATCGAGGATGAAGAATTTCTCGCCGAGGAAGGGGGTAAAGCCATCCATGAGGCTGACATCGAGATTACCCGCGAGGGTGATCTGGCCGTTACTGACGACCTGGTCATAGCCTGTGCCTGGGGAGCCAGCGCCCAATTCGAGCTGAAGATGCGCAACGCTGGTGAACGTCAGGCTGCCAAAGATAATTTGGCCGATCGTGTTGCCGGAAGGATTGCCGGGAGCTACGGTGCCGTCGATAGAGGCCGCGCCGACGACCTGACCGTTGCCGGTGAGAGTTCCGGCAAGGCCGACGTGGACCGGGCCGGTGCCGAGAACGGAAGACGCGCCCACGTTGGTGATGGCCACAGCACCATTGTTGATGTTCGTGCCCCCGTTGTAGCTGTTCAGGTGGGTGAGAGTCAGGGTGCCCGTTCCCATTTTGATGAGGGAACCGAGCCCGGTCAGCGTGCCGGTGAAACTCGTCGAGCCATTGTTCGCTCCGACCGTGAAAGCGACGCCTTGGTTGCTCGTGTTGGTCAGCGTCAGCAGACCGCTGCCGGTAAGTCCACCTGCGGAGGCGGCGGTCAACGCCCCGAAGTTGAGCCCGCCTCCTAAGATCGTGAAGAGGCCCGTACCGAGGCCGTTGCCATTCGCGCTGAGATCGATCGTGCTGCCGTTCAGCGTGATGGGAGCGGTCGAATTGCTGCCGGTGAGTGAGAGAACGCCGGAACCGTTCACGACGAGCGTACCCAGACCGGTCAGCGCACCTCCGTAACTCGTGGGATTGCCGGCGATCGTATTGACGTTGAGGGTGACTGGCTGGTTGTTCGTGTTGGTCAACACAAGTCCACCCGTGCCCGCGAGGGAGCTGATCTGGGCGTTCGTCTGACTCCCGAAATTGACCGTGCCGCCGTTGATGGTGAACATACTCCCACCGGGCGTAAAATTGTTCAGGCTCAGCGTGCCGCCATTCATGGTGAAGACTCCCGATCCCAAGACGTTGTTCGCGCCGAGATTGATGGTGCCGGCGTTGAGCGTGATGGGAACGGTCGTGCCGAGATTGCCCAAGGTGAGCGTGCCACCGCCATTCATGACCAGGGAGCCGGATCCAAGTAGCGCGCCGTTGTAGATTCCGACGGGGCTGTTCGCTCCGACGGTCAAGGTGACGGGCTGGTTGTTGCTATTGGTGAGAGTGAGGGGCGCGTTGCCCAGGAGTCCGCCGACGGTGACATTCGTCAGGGCGCCGAACGACAGCGCGCCGCCATTGAGCGTAAGAGTATAACCCGCGGCCGCTTGAGGCGTGCCCAACGCGACCGTCCCTTGCTGCAGCGTGACGCTGCCGTTGGCGCCCGTGCTGTCGCCCGCGAGGGTGAGTGTCCCCGCCGAGCTTTGCATGGCTACCTGGCCGAGGCCGGTGATTTTTCCGGAATAAGTGGTGGAACTGCTGCCGTTGACAATGAAAAGGACCGGCGCGTTGGAGCCATTGGTGAGCACCAGATCGCCTGAGCCCGCGAGAGAGCCCACGACCGCGTTCGCCTGGCTGCCAAAATCGATCGAGCCACCGTTGATGGTGAACGTGCCGGTGCCCAGATTCGTCATTCCATTGGTAGACAGCGTGCCGCCATTGAGAGTGAAGGTGCCGGAACCCAACGCATTGTTGACACCGAGGCGGAGCCTGCCGGCCGCCAAAGTGATCGCCGCGGTGGATGTCGAGTTGCTCAAGGTCAGCGTGCCGTTGCCGATCTTTACCAACGTGCCCAGGCCGGTCAGCGGGTTGGAAAAGGTTGTCTGGACACCATTGGCGCCGACGGCAAGCGTAATTCCCCGGTTGTTCGTGTTGGTGAGCACCAATGGGGTGACGCCGTCACCTCCTTGCAAGCCGCCGACGGTGGCGCTGGTCAGTATTCCGAAGGAAAGTGTTCCGCCGGAGAAATTCAGCGTATAGCCCGCGGCGGCGTTCGGTGTGCCGAGCGCGACGGTGCCTTGCTGCAAGTTGACGTTGCTGATCGAGCCGGTGCTATCCCCGGCAAGCGTCAGCGTGCCCGGGCCATTCATGGTGACTCCGCCGAGACCGGTGAGCGTGCCTGAATAGGTCGTCGAGGCGTTGTTGCTGCCGACGACGAATTGGACAGGCTGGTTGAGGCTATTTGTCAGCGCCAGGTTTCCTGAACCGGCGAGAGCGCCGGCGAAGACGACGGTCTGACCGTCGAATTTCAGCGTGCCGCCGTTGATGGTAAAGGTGCCGGAACCCAGCCCGTTGGAGCTATTATTGATATCAATGGTCCCCGCGTTGAGCGCGATCGCGGCGGTCGAATTCGGGTTGCCCAGCGTGAGGGTACCCGTGCCCGTTTTTACGAGCGTGCCGAGGCCATTCAGCAAACCTCCGAAGGTCGTCGAGCTATTGTTTCCCCCCACGGTGAAGGTGACCGCTTGATTGTAGGTGTTGGTGAGCGTGAGCGTGCCGTTGTTGCTTTGCAAGGCTCCCGCCGTGGTAGTGGTTAGCGATCCGAAGGACAGGGTTCCACCATTCAGAGCGAGCGTGTAACCGGCGGCGGCGTTCGGCGTGGCGAGCGCAACAGTGCCTTGCTGCAGGCTGATGGCGCTCATCGATCCGGTGCTATCCCCGGCGAGCGTGAGCGTGCCCGTGCCATTCATGATGAGCCCGCCGAAGCCGGAGAGCGTGCCCGAATAGGTTGTGGAGGCGCCATTGCTGCCCACGATGAATTGGACGGGCTGGTTGTTGCTATTTGTCAGGACCAGCGGGCCGGAACCCGCCAGAGCGCCGGCAAAAACGGTGTTCTGGGTGTCGAAGTTCAGCGTGCCGCCGTTGATGGTAAAGGTGCTGCCACCCAGCGCGTTGGGGCTGTTATTGATATCAATGGTCCCCGCGTTGAGTGTGATCGCTGCCGTCGAGGTCGGGTTAGTCAGCGTGAGCGTGCCGGTGCCTTCCTTGATGAGCGCGCCCGGGCCGGTCAGTGCCCCCGTGAAATTGCTCGAACTGTTATTGGCGCCGACGCTGAGCGCAACGGCTTGGTTAGTGACATTCGCCAGTGTCACCGATCCGTTGCCCTGGAGTCCGCCCACGGAGGCGCTGGTGAGCGTTCCGAACGACAGGCTGCCCCCATTCAAAACCAGCAGGTAACCGGCGGCGGCGTTCGTCGTACCCAGCGCGACCGTGCCTTGCTGGAGGAGGACCGCGCTGGGCGAGCCAGTGCTGTCGCCGGCGAGTGTGAAGGTGCCGGTGCCATTCATGGTGAGCGTGCCCAAGCCCGAAAGCGTGCCGGAATAAGTCGTTGAGGCGCCATTGCCGCCGACGAAAAGATTGACCGGCTGGTTGAACGCATTGGTGAGCACGATGTTACCCGTCCCGGCCAGCGCACCGGCATTTGCGTTCGTCAGGTTGGTAAACCCGATCGTTCCACCGGCGAGCGTGATCGTCCCCGTGCCGAGGGCGTTCGAAGCAAAGCCGTAATTCAGACTGCCCTGCAGGACCGTGAAGCCGCCGCTGAACCCGAGGCTGTCGGGATTCAGGGTGAGCGTGCCGTCGCCCGTTTTGGTGAGCGTGCCTGTTCCACTGATGGGATTGTTGAAGCTGAAGCTGTTGCCATTGGTGTCGAAGGTACCACCTAAAGGACCGATCGGCGCGAGCTGCGAGGAAATGTCGATCAAGGTAGACCACTGCAGGCCACCGCCATTGAGCGTGACCGGACCGGTGCCGAGACCGGTCCCTCCGAAATTGATCAGGCCACCCGTGATGATCGTGCCACCGGTGTAAGTGTTGGAGTTGAGAAAGACGCTGGCCGGGCCGGCCTGAGTTACGGTCCCGGCGCCGGAAATGGGACCGAAGTCGGTTGTCTCGACAACGGTTCGCGAGAAATTGAAGGTCAGGTTCCCGTTATCGACGATCGGCATGAAGTTAGGGAGGGTGCCGGTCGTTCCACCATTGCCCAACTGCAGTGTCCCCGCACTAATGGTGAGCCCGTTAATGAGGGAGGTGGCGCCCGCGAGGATCAACGTGCCGGACCCGGTCTTGGTCAGCGTGGGGGAGCTAAAACCAGAGATGTTCCCATTGATGAGCACCGTGCTGCCGTTGCCGATATTCCAGGTCTGATTGGCGAAGAGCTCAATGGCGTTGTTGAACGTCTGCGTCCCGGTCCGAGTGGAGGTGAGGCCACCACTGCCGAGAAAGATCGATTGTCCGGAGAACACGAAATTCCCGGTGCCGGGCTGAATACTGATGCTACCCGCCTCGAAGCCGGCGGTATCATTGTTCGGCGTGAGGAAGTTGCCCGTGCCCGAGCCCGAAAAGATGAGCTGCGTGGCGAAGGTGCTAGTGGATGGTGCGGTGCCGTTCAACCAGTTCGCGTTTGTGGACCAATTCGTATTTGCTCCTGCGCCCGACCAGGTGAAGAAACCAGAGCCGGCGGATCCCATGTAGGTGAGCGAGACATCATTGGACCCGCCATCCGTATTGCTGTCGGCGTAGTTCACCTGAAAGGTCACGCCGTCGAACGTGATCTGGCCGACGTTGCCACCCAGTGGGGTGACGTTGGCAAAAGTGCCGCTGATTGCACTACCACCCACCGTGTCGAGAATGAAGAACTTGTCCCCGACATTCGGCAGGAAGCCATTGGCGAAACTGAGGTTCAGGTTGCCGGAAAGGGTGAACTGGTTTTGCACGAAGACCTGGCTGTAATTCGTGCCGGGTGTCTCGCCACCCAAGGTGATCTGCAATTGCCCGGTGTTCGCAAGACTCAGCGTGTTGCCGAAATTCAGGGTGCCGATCGGGTTGCCCGGAGCGAGTGTGCCATTTACCGCGGTGTTGCCGGGTATGAAGCCTACGCCGGTGAGCATACCATTGACGCCCACGGACACCGGGCCGCCGCCGAAAACGGAGAAGGAAGTGCCGACATTGGTGCTGACGATCGAGCCGCCGTTGATGATCGTGCCACCGCCGTAAGTATTGGCCGCGGTGAGCGTCAAAGTACCCGCGCCCACTTTGACCAGCGAACCGGGGCCGGAGATCTGTCCGGGAAAAGTCGTCGACACACCGTTGCTGCCGACGGTGAGAGCGACCGGCTGGAAGGAGTTGTTGGACAGCGAGAGAGTGCCGGTTCCCGCCAGTCCTCCGGCTGACGCGGACGTGAGCGAGCCGAAATTGAGCGTCCCGCCGTTGTCGGTAAAGGTACCCGAGCCGAGAGCGGAACCATATTGGCTAAGGTCGAGCGTGCCTTGGGAGAGCGTGATCGCCGCGGTCGAATTGGAGTTGGTGAGTGCGAGCGAGCCGGTGCCCGTTTTGACCAGCGTGCCCAGGCCGGTGACCGCCCCGGCGTAGGTAGTGGGGACGTTATTGCTACCCACGGTGAAGGTCACTCCTTGATTGCTCGTGTTCGTGAGCACGAGCCCGCCCGAACCCGCCAGCCCGCCCGCCGTGGCACTGGTCAGCGTTCCGAAATTCAGCGCGCCGCCATTGATCGTGAACACGCCCAAGCCGAGAGCGTCGCCGTTGAAGCTGATGTCGAATGCGCCGTTGGCCAGGGTGAGGTTGGCGGTCGAGTTGGAGGCGGTCAGTGCCATCGTGCCGGTGCCCACCTTGACGAGGGTGCCGGGTCCGAAGAGTTGTCCCGAATAGCTCGTGGAGGCGCCGTTGCTGCCCACGGTGAAAATGAGCGGACTGCCGAAATTGTTTTGGAGAGTGAAGGTGCCGAAGCCGGCAAAGGCACCGGCCGAAATATTCGTGAGGTTGCCGACATTGAGGAAGCCGCCGTTGTTCACGGTGAGGGTGCCGGTGCCGAGGGCGTTGCCATTCTGGCTGATATCGATTCCGCCTTGCGACACGGTAATGCCCGCGGTCGAATTCGAATTGGTCAGCGTGAGCAGGCCGGAGCCAGTCTTGACCAGCGTGCCCAATCCGGAGACCGCGCCTGTGTAAGTGGTGGAGAGGTTATTGGCGCCGACGGTGAAAGCGACGCCTTGATTGCTGGCATTCGTCAGCACCAGCCCGCCGGACCCAGCCAGTGAGCCGGCCGAGGCACTGGTCTGGTTGCCGAACGTAAGATTGCCACCATTGATCGTGAAGATTCCCGTGCCCAGGCCGGTACTGCTGCCGCTGAGATCGATCGTGCCGGCGAGGAGCCCGATGCCGGCGGAGGAACCTGTGCCCGCCAATCCAAGTGTGCCCGGGCCATTCATGATCAATGTGCCGCCGGAGAGCGCGCCTGCGTAACTCGTGGTGGCGCCGTTGCTGCCGACGGTGAAAACGGCGCCGTGCAGCGCGAGATCGGCTGTTCCCGCCAGGCCGCCCGCCGACACACTCGAGCCGAAATTGAGCGCTCCGCCGTTGTAGGTAAACGTGCCCGAGCCGAGCGCGTTCCCATTCGCGCTGATGTTGAGACCGCCTTGCGAAAGCGTGATGTTCGCCGTCGAGTTTGGATTGGTGAGCGTGAGCGTGCCGGGGCCGGTTTTGACCAGGGTGCCCAGTCCGGTGAGCGCGCCAGTATAGGTGGTGCTGACGCCATCGTTGCCGACGTTGAAAGTGACGCCACGATTGCTGGTATTCGTCAGCACCAGGTCGCCGGAGCCGGCGAGCGCGCCCGTCGAGGATCTCGTCTGGAGACCGAAGGAGAGATTGCCGCCGTTGATGGTGAAGACACCCTGGCCCAGACCGAGGTCGCTTAAGCTGAGATCGATGGTGCCGGCGAGAAGCGTGATGCTCGCGGAAGAAGCGGTCCCGGTCAGCTGAAGGGTGCCCGGGCCGTTCATGACCAATAGACCGTTGGAGAGTGCGCCTGCGTAACTCGTGGTGGCGCCGTTGCTGCCGACGGTGAAAACGGCGCCGTGCAGCGCGAGATCGGCTGTTCCCGCCAGGCCGCCCGCCGACACACTCGAGCCGAAATTGAGCGTCCCCCCGTTGAAGGTAAACGTGCCTGTGCCGAGACCATTCTGGCTGGTGTTGATCGTTCCACTGGCCAGCGTAATGTTCGCCGTCGAGTTTGGATTGGCGAGCGTGAGCGTGCCGGGGCCTTGTTTGATCACCGTACCGGTGCCGGTCAGCGATCCTTGGAAAGTCATGGAACTGCCGTTGGTGCCGACGGTCACGGCGAGCGGTTGGCCGAGGTCATTTTGGGTGGACAACGAGGACGACGCACTCGTGGCATTGATCGACCCGAAGGAAGCCGTGTTGACGAGATTGCCGACAAACCCGGCATTGCCACCCGCGAGATTGAGGTTGCCGGGCAGGGAGACATTGGGCGATACGGAGGAAAACAGGACGGTGCCTTGATTCACGCTGACCGTTCCGGTGAAGCCGGCGTTGTTTCCGCTCAACGTCATCGTGCCTGGACCGTTCATCACGAGTGTGCCGTTTCCCGCCAGTGTCCCCGAGAAGGTCGTGGATGCGCCGTTACTGCCCACGCTGAAAATCACCGGTTGGAAAGAGTCATTCTGCAGGTTGAGCGTGCCGTTGCCGGCCAGGGCGCCCGCGTTGATGTTAGGCTGGCTGCCGTAGTGCATGGCCGAGCTGGGGCCGTTGATCGTGAACGTCCCGGTGCCCAAAGCCGCGCCATTGAGGCTGAGATTGATCGAGCCGCTCTGCAGCGTGATGCCCGCCGTGGAGCCTGAACCGGAGAGCGTGAGGGTGCCCGAGCTATTCACGACCAGCGTACCCAAGCCGGTGATCGCGCCCGAATAGGTGGTGCTTGCCGTGAGCGGCCCCACGTTGAAGGTGACGCCTTGGTTATTGGCATTCGTCAGCACCAGGTTCCCGGAACCGGCGAGGGCACCGACCGATGAACTGGTCTGCGTGCCGAAGGCCAGAGCGCCCCCATTGATCGTGAAAATTCCCAAGCCCAAAGCGGTGGCACTGGCACTCACATCGAGCGTGCCGGCCTGGAGCTGAATGTTGGCCGCCGAAACCGGGTTCGTGAGCGCCAGCGTTCCGGTGCCGACCTTCACCAGCGTGCCGGTGCCGGACAGCATACCGGAGTAAGTCGTCGAGGCGCCGTTGGCGCCGACGGTGAAGGTGACCGGCTGTGAGGAGTTGTTCTGCAACGAAATGTTGCCCGACCCCGCCAGCGCACCCGCGCTGAAACTGTTTTGGGTGAGGAAACTCAGCGTGCCTCCGTTGTAAGTGAACGTGCCGGTGCCCAAGGCATTGCTCGAGGAGATTTGCAATGCGCCCGCATTGAGCGCGAGGCCGCCGGTGAACGTGGAACTATCGCCCGAAAGACTCATCGTTCCCGACCCGACCTTGGTGATCGAGCCGTTGCCGGTGATTGTGCCGGAAAAGCCGAAGGTGTTGTTGCTGCCGCCGACGGTTACGGCCACCGGTGCGCCGAGACCATTCTGTGTGGAAAAGATAGACGGCGCAGCGCCGCCGAATGAACCGATCGAGGCAGTGGCCGTGTTGTTTCCGAAGCCGAGATTGCCCCCGCTGAGCTGCATCGTGCCGGGCAAGGTGACATTGCTGGCGGCGAGGATCACGGTTCCTTGATTTACCCCGATGGCCCCGGTCAGGTTGGATGTGTCGCCGGACAAAGTCAGCGTGCCGGCGCCGCTTTGAAACAACGCGCCCTGGCCCGAGATCGATCCGGAAAAAAAGGTCGAAGCGCCGTTGCTGCCAACGGTGAAATTGACCGGCTGGTTGCCATTATTCATCAGCGTCAGCGAGCCGGAGCCAGACAACGCGCCCGCGGAGGCGCTGCTCAGAGCGCCGAAAGAAAGAGTTCCGCCGTTGAGCGTGAATGTCCCCGAGCCCAAGGCACCGGGGCTGCTGAGAGCCAGCGTACCGGCGGTGAGCGTGATCGGCGCCGTGGAGCTGGCATTGGTGAGGGTCAGCGTGCCCGTTCCGACTTTGTTGACCGTGCCGGTTCCGGTGAGGGCGCCGGTAAAGGTGACGTTATTCCCATTCGTATCCAACATGCCTCCGCCGAACCCGACGGGGCCGAGCTGGCCGGAAATGTCCTGGGTATTGCCCGGGAGCCATTGCAGGCCGCCGCCATTGAGCGTGATCGTGCCTGAACCCAGACTGCCATTGGCAAAAGCGATGGTGCCGAAATTGATCGTCGTCCCACCGGTGTAGCTGTTCGTCGAGAGGATCTGCAATGTGCCCGCGCCATTTTTGGTGATGCCATTGATTCCCGTGAGGTGCGCATTGGCGCCGACGACGAGTTTGGCGGCGCTGTTGGCGACGCTGATGGTGCCATTGGTCGCGCCGAACGCGATGGTGAGCGTGCCGACCCCGGCGGTGCCGCCGAGCGTGATCGTGCCAGTCGTCTTGGCGCTCAGCGAAATGAGATCCGCGCCGCCGTTGGCATTCGTGCCGCCGGTGAGGGTGAGCGTCTGGGGCGTCGCGCTGGATGTATTGGCGTTGACGTTGAAACTAGAGGACCCGGTATCGAAACTCCACGTCTGCGCGGTGAAGCTGCCGTTGAGCTGGTTGTCCAACTGCGCGGGGCTGTTGAAGAAAAGCGCATCGGAAGAGCCCGGCACATGGTTCTGGCTCCAATTCCCGGGAGTGTTCCAGGATCCGCTGCCAATGAAGAGATTCGTCGTGGCCAGCGAGGTCACCACTAATCCGGCGATAGTATTAGCGAGGATGAAACGCCTGAGGGCGCGGCTGGAAATGGATGGCCGATGTTTCATGAGGGTCGGGCTGTTGCGTTTTTCAGGAGGTAAAGTTGCCCGTAGAAAAACGCAGGATGCTAGCAAGCAGGTGTCACACCTTTCGGGGGTTGGTTTACAGAAAGCCCCGTATTAGTTACGGGTGCTGTTAATCGTCGACAGGCGAAGCGAATGTGGGTTTTATGCGAGTTATTACGTAAGTATTCCGGCTCGCCTCAAAGTCTCTTTCGCCGCTGCCAACCCAGGAGTGAGAGGCGACGCTGCGAGGACGACGATGCTCGTGCTGAGAATGACTCGCGCCGTGCGGTGCACAGCTTTCTCTTAAAGAACGGAGGGTGTTTCATCCGGAGGCGGGGTGTCAAAAGCCGGTGGCGAAGGAGACGTGGCTGTCGGAGTTACGTTGAAATGCGTAGCTCTCGGGATTTGACTTGGGGTTCGCCGGAAAAGAGGAGGCGAACTTACGGGACCGTATCTCCGGACGACGCAGAAGTGCATTCAACGCCGGTGTAAAGGAACGTCGACGGTTTACAAGACGCTTGCCGGCAAAAAACTAGGTAGTTGTACTAGGTCTCTACGAAATGACTCGCCCTCGAACACGATCCGCCACGCTGCCGCTGCCGGTCAGAGCAATTCGTTCGCAGATAGATGCCTCCTGCGTGTTAGTTAAGATATGCCGCTTGGAGATCGGCATCCACCATCGCGACTTATCGAATCAAAATCGCCTAACGCACCTTGCGCCGCCGCCAGCCGAGCAGCAGCGCACTACCACCGAGAAGCGAGAGCATCGAGCCGGGCTCGGGGATCGCGAGCAGGGCGACGTTCGTGCCGCCGGTGACTTGCGCGAAGCTGTTGAAATCCATGCCGGCGAGGGGAGTGTTGCCGGTCCAGGCGTAGTTGATCTCCCACTGCTGTCCGTTGAAGGTGAAAAGATAGGCGCTGCCAGCGCTGTTGGGGGCGGCGGTGCCGGTGTCGCTGAACATGCCGCTCACCGCGGTGCTGCTGTCGATGATGACGAAGACGTCACCATTGTTCACCGTCCCGCTCGTGAGGGCGACAAGCTGGCCGCTGAGCGTCGCACTGACGTTGGGCCCGAGGGTGAGCTTGGAGTAGTCGTTCAGCGAAGGCGCACCGAAGCTGCCCGCCTGGTTATTGGCAATGGTGAGCCAGAGGGCCGAGTTGTTCTGCAAATTCAGCGTCGCCGAACCGCCGCCGGTGGCGTTGATGGTGAACCCGTTGCTCGTCCCGCTGCCGGGCATTAGTCTCGCACCACTTTGCAAGGTGAACGCGCTGCCATTAGCGAGAGCGATCGTGCCAGTGCCGCCGAGGATGGCGTTAGTCGCGACGTTGACCCCGGTAGTGCCATTGAGTGAACCGCTGACCACCAGCTCGCCGGAATTGATGGTGGTGCTACCGGTGTAGGTGTTCGTGCCGGTGAGTGCCCAGGCGCCCGCCCCTCTTTTGAGGAGCGAGGTCGGCGCGGTTCCGTTGTCACCGATTGCCGGCGCGAAGGAAGCGGTGACGCTGGCGTTGTTGAAGGGGGTGGTGAGGATGACCGTGCACGGAGTATTGATGGCGGAAAAGGCGATGGTGCCGGGGTTGGTGAATTGCACAGAATCGTCGGCCTCAAGCGATACGGAGCCATTGATGGTAAACAGGCGATCCGTGGTGGAGGCGAGCATCTTCAGGTTGGTGCCGTCCTGCAAGACGAGATTGGCCGCGGCGTTGCTCGAGGCTCCAATGGAACTGGGCGTGCCGCCGTTGGCTAATGCGACAAACAGCATGCCAGCGTTGACGGTAGTGACCCCGGTATAGGTGCTCGCCCCGTCCAGTGTCCAAATGCCGGTCCCGCTTTTGGTGAGCGAAGTCTGTCCCGTTCCGTTGTCACCGATGACGGGCACGAAGCCACCAATCCCCGTGCCGCTGAGCGTGAATGTGCGTGCGGTGTTGGTGCCGGAAAGAACCACCGCGCCGGTGTTGGTGAAGAAGATCGAGCCGCCGCCGGAGGAGTCGAGTGTCGCTCCGGCTGTGCCCATGGTGAAGAGTCGGTCGGTGGGTTGGGTCACGCCGACATGGCCGTTGGTGTACTGCAACGTGGCCCCATTGATCACGAGGTTGGCCGCGGCGTTGCTGGATGTGCCGATGCTGCTTGCCGCGCCGCCAGCGGTCAGGTTTGAGACGCTTAGGATACCGTTGGTGATCGTAGTGACGCCGGTGTAGGTGTTGGCCCCGGTCAATGTCACGGTGCCGGCGGTGGTTTTGTTCAAGTTGACGTTGCCGGCGAGAATCGCGCTAGCGCTGCCGGACTGAATATCGTAGTCGCTGGTGCTGTAGAGCGTGCCCGTGGTGCTGGTGATGCTGCCGGATTGCAGGCTGACCGAGGCTACGGTATTGTTCGTAAGGCTACCGAGATTCAGCGTGCCGCCAGTGAGCGTGATAGCCGAGGCGGAGGAAAGGAGACTGCTGGCCGGTATCTGGAGGGTGCCGCCGGCGAGCGTGATTGCGGCGAGGGATTCCGAGTTGTTGAGGGTGAGTGTGCCGGAACCCGTTTTTACCAGCATTCCCAAGCCGGTGAGCGCGCCATTGAAAGTCGTCGAGGCATTATTCCCGCCTACGGTGAAGGTGACGGCCTGATTGTTGGCGTTCGTCAGAGTTAGCGTTCCGTTGCCCGAGAGCCCGCCCGCTACGACGCTGGTTGACGATCCGAAGGATAGGGTGCCGCCATTGAGGCCGAGCGTATAACCCGCCGCGGCATTCGATGTGGCCAGCGCTAGGGTGCCTTGTGCGATGCTCACGGTGCTCAACACGCCGGTGCTGTCGCCGGTCAGCGTAAGGGTGCCTGTGCCGGTCTTGATCAAGCTACCGAGGCCCGAGAGCGTGCCCGAGTAAGTCGTCGAAGCGCCGTTGCTGCCCGCGGTGAAATTGATGGGTTGGGTGTTGCTGTTCGTCAGGACCAAAGGACCGAAACCGGCCAGCGCGCCCATGGAAACGCTTGTCTGCGAGCCGGTGAAAAGAGTGCCGCCGTTGGTGGTGAAGGTGCCCAAGCCGAGCGCGTTCCCATTCTGGGAGATATCGAGGATGCCTTGCGTGAGAGTAATGTTCGCCGTGGAATTCGAGTTGGAGAGCGCGAGGGCGCCAGTGCCATTCATCACCAACGAACCCAAGCCGGTGACCGCTCCCGTGTAGTTCGTGCTATTGTTGCCCGTGACGGTGAAAGTGACTGCCTGGTTGCTCGCGTTTGTGAGTACCAGCCCTCCTGAACCGGCGAGGCCGCCGGTCGAGACGCTCGTCAAAGTCCCCAAATTGAGCGCGCCGCCATTGATGGTGAAGGTGCCCGATTGGAGCGCGGTGCCGTCGAGACTGATGTCGAGCGTACCGTTGACCAGCGTCAAGTTGGCTCCGGAGGAGATGGAGCCGGTGAGAGTCATCGTGCCGGTGCCGGTCTTGACCAGGGTGCCGCCGGCGAGGGCGCCGGAGTAAGTCGTGGAGGCGCCGTTGCTGCCGACGGTGAAAGTGATGGGCTGGGAGGAGTTATTGAGCAGCGAGAGATTGGCGGTTCCCGCCAGAGCGCCAGCCGAGGCTGCGGTGAGCGAGCCGAAATTGAGCGTGCCGCCGTTGTCGGTAAACGTGCCGGAACCGAGCGCGCTGCCATTGGCACTGAGATCGAGGATACCTTGTGACAGCGTAATGCCGGCCGTCGAATTCGGGTTGGAGAGCGCCAGCGTGCCGGAGCCGGTCTTGATTAACGTGCCGGAGCCGGTAAGTGCACCGGTATAAGTGGTTGAGCTGTTATTCCCACCGAGAGTAAAGGCGACCGCTTGATTGTTGATGTTCTGGAGGACGAGAGAACCGCTGCCTTGCAAGGCGGCGGCGGCGGCGCTGGTCAACGATCCGAAGGATAGGGTGCCGCCATTGAGACCGAGCGTGTAACCCGCCGCAGCGTTCGATGTCGCCAGGGCGACGGTGCCTTGTGTGATGCTCACGGTGCCCGATGCATTGGTGCTGTCGCCGGCCAGGGTGAGGGTGCCCGTGCCGTTCATGGTGAGGAAGCCCAAGCCCGCGAGGGTTCCGGAATAAGTGGTCGAAGCGCCGTTTGTGCCCACGGTGAGATTGACGGGCTGGTTGTTGCTGTTCGTCAGGACCAACGGACCGGAACCGGCCAGAGCGCCGACCGACGCAGCGGTGAGGCTGTCGAAGTTCACCGTGCCGCCGTTGATGGTGAAAGTCCCGGCGCCTAATGCGTTCGGGTTGCCATCGAAATCGATGACGCCGGCGTTGAGTGTAGTCGCCGCTGTCGAACCCGCGTTGCCCAGCGTGAGCGTGCCCGTGCCGGTCTTGATCAAGGTGCCTGTGCCAGTCAATGCGCCCGCGTAGGTGGTTGAATTGTTATCCCCACCCACGGTGAAGGCGACGGATTGATTGGTGACATTGGCCAGCAGGAGGGACCCGCTGCCGGTAAGTTCGCTCGCCGTGGCGCTGGTCAGCGAGCCGAAGGACAGATTGCCGCCGTCGAGAGAAAGCGTGTAACCCGCGGCGGCATTCGGCGTGGCCAGCGCGACGGTGCCTTGCGCGATGGAAATTTCACTCACCGAGCCGGTGCTGTCCCCCGCGAGCGTGAAGGTGCCGGTGCCGCTCTTGATGAGGAGGCCCAGACCGGAAAGGCTCCCGGAATAAGTCGTGGAGGCGCCGTTGCCACCCACGGTGAAAGTGACCGGCTGATTGCTGGCGTTGGTGAGCACGATGTTACCCGTCCCGGCCAGGCCGCCGGCATTGGCGGCCGTCACCTGGTTAAAACCGAGCGTTCCACCACTCAGTGTGATCGTGCCGGTGCCCAGTGCATTGGCCGTAGAGCCGTAAATCAAGCTGTCTTGGAGGACGGTAAAGCCGCCGCTGAACCCGGAGCTGTCGACATTCAACGTGAGGGCGCCGATGCCTGTTTTGGTGAGCGGGCCCGCTCCACTGATGACGCTATTGATGGTAACGCTGTTGCCGTTGGTATCGAGCGTTCCGCCCAAGGAACCGATGGACACGAGTTGGGACGAAATACCGAGCGCGGTGGACCACTGCAGGCCACCGCCATTGAGGGTGATGGGACCGGTGCCCAGGCCGGAGCTTCCGAAATTGATCACGCCGCCGGTAACGATCGTTCCGCCAGTATAAGTATTGGCGGTCAGGAAGACGGTGCCGGGGCCCCCCTGTGTCACGGTGCCGCTACCGGAAATGCTGCCGAAGTCGGTTCCCTCGGTGACGCTCCGGGAGAAATTGAAGGCCAGGTTGCCTCTATCCAGGATCGACATGGATGCGGGGAGGGTGCCGGTGGTTCCACCATTGCCCAGTTGCAGTGTGCCCGCGCCAATGGTGAGGCCACCGAGGGAGGAGGTGGTCCCCGCGAGGATCAGCGTGCCGGTTCCGGTTTTAGTCAGCGTGGGAGAGCCGGTTCCGGAGAGGTTTCCGTTCATGAGCAAGGTACTGCCGTTGCCGATAGTCCAGGTTCCAGTGAGGCCGAGCGTGATCTGGTTGTTGATTGTCTGAGTGCCGGCGCGGGTGCAGGTCACGCCGCTGCTGCCCAGATATGGGATCGGCTGACCGGAAAGCACAAAATTACCGCTGCCGGGTTCAATGCTGATACTGCCGGCAAACAAATTGGTGAGGTTATTGACCGGGGTGAGGAAGGCGCCCGTGCCCGAGCCCGAAAAGACGAGTTCCACCCCGCTGTTGCCCGCGGGCGGGACGCTGTTGCCCTGCCAGTTCGCGCCCGTGCCAAAGTTGGTATCCGCCCCGGCGCCCGACCATTTGTAGAAAAAGGGAGTCGGACCCTGATAGGTGAGCGAGACGTCGTTGGCCCCGCCGTCCGAATTGCTATCGTTATAAGTGACATGGAAGAGCATGCCGTTGACGGTGATCTGGTTGAGAGCTCCGCCCGCCGGGTTGCGGAAAGTCCCGGTGACGGCAGAGGAACCGATCGTGTCGAGAATGAAGAACTTGTCCCCGATGTTGGGCACGAAACCGCTGGCAAAAGTGATGCTCAGAGTGCCGGCCAGGTTGATCTGGTTTTGCACGAAGACCTGGCTGTAGCCGGTGCCAGGCGTCTCGAAGCCCAGGGTGACCTGATATCCCCCTGTGCTCGAAAAGGTCAACGAGTTGCCGAAGTTCAAGGTGCCGATGGGGCTTCCGGGAGAAAGGAAGCCGTTCACCGTGGTGGCGCCAGGAATGAAGCCCACGCCGGTGAGCAGGCTGTTGGCGCCCACCGTCACCGGGCCGGTGCCGAGCACCGAGGAACTCGCGCCGACACTGGTGCTGACGATCGCGCCGCCATTGATCGTCGTGCCGCCGGTGTAGCTGTTGGCCGTGGTAAGGGTCCAGGTGCCAGCGCCCGCTTTGATCACCGAGCCACTGCCGTTGAGCAATCCGGAAAAAGTGGTGGATGCGCCGTTCCCGCCCGTGGTGAGTGCGATGGGCTGGCCGCCGGGGCTTTGCAGGGCAACGGTGCCCGCTCCGGCCAGCGCGCCCATGGAAACGCTAGTCTGCGAGCCGGTGAAAAGCGTGCCGCCGTTGATGGTGAAGGTGCCCGAGCCGAGTGCGTTCCCATTCTGGGAGATATCGAGGGTACCTTGGGACTGGGTAATGTTCACCGTCGAGTTGGAGTTGGAGAGCGCGAGGGTGCCAGTGCCATTCATCACCAACGAACCCAAGCCGGTGACCGCTCCAGAGTAGTTCGTGCTATTGTTGCCAGTGACGGTGAAAGTGACTGCCTGGCTGCTCGCGTTTGTGAGCACCAGCCCGCCTGAACCGGCGAGGCCGCCGGCCGAGACGCTCGTCAAAGTCCCCAAATTGAGCGCGCCGCCATTGATGGTGAAGGTGCCCGATTGGAGCGCGGCGCTGTCGAGACTGATGTCGAGCGTACCGTTGGCCAGCGTCAAGTTGGCTCCGGAGGAGACGGAGCCGGTAAGAGTCATCGTGCCGGCGCCGGTCTTGACCAGGGTGCCGCCGGCGAGGGCTCCGGAGTAAGTCGTGGAGGCGCCATTGCTGCCGACGGTGAAAGTGACAGGCTGGGAGGAGTTATTGAGCAGCGAGAGATTGGCGGTTCCCGCCAGAGCGCCGGCCGATACGGCGGTGAGCGAGCCGAAATTGAGGGTGCCGCCGTTGTCGGTAAACGTGCCGGAGCCGAGCGCGCTGCCATTGGCACTGATATCGAGGATACCTTGTGACAGCGTAATGCCGGCCGTCGAATTCGGGTCGGAGAGCGCCAGCGCGCCGGAGCCGGTCTTGACCAGCGTACCCAAGCCGGTGACCGCTCCCGTGTAAGTCGTGTTGGTGCCATTGCCGCCGACGGTGAAGGCGACCGCTTGATTGCTGGCATTGGTAAGCACCAATCCCCCGGAACCGGCCAGTGCGCCGGCCGAAGCGCTGGTCTGGGCGCCGAAGTAGAGGTTGCCGCCGTTGATGGTGAAGGTGCCAGTACCTAGATCCGTGGCGCTGCTGCTGAGATCGATCGTGCCGTTGTTGAGCGTGATATTTGCGGTGGAGCCTGGGCCACTCAGACCGAGAGTGCCGGTGCCATTCATGATCAGCGTGCCGCCGGTGAGGGTGCCCGAGTAGACCGTGGAAGCGCCGTTGGTGCAGACGGTGAAAGTGACGGGCTGGGAGGAGTTATTGAGCAGCGAGAGATTGCCCGTTCCCGCCAGAGCGCCAGCCGACGCTGCGGTGAGCGAGCCGAAATTGAGCGTGCCGCCATTATAGGTGAACGTGCCCGTGCCGAGCGCGTAGCTATTTTGGCTAATGTCGAGCGTGCCACTCGCCAGGGTGATGTTCGCCGTTGAATTCGGATTGGAGAGCGCCAGCGTGCCGGAGCCGGTCTTGATCAAACTGCCGGAGCCGGTCAATGCGCCGGTATAAGTGGTTGAGCTGTTATTCCCACCGACGGTGAAGGTGACGCCTTGATTGCTGGCATTGGTGAGCTCCAATCCGCCGGACCCGGCCAGTGCGCCGGCCGAGACGCTGGTCTGGGCGCCGAAATAGAGGGAGCCGCTGTTGATGGTGAAAGTGCCAGTCCCTAGACCCGTGGCGTTGCTGCTGAGATCGATCGTGCCGTTGTTGAGCGTGAAATTTGCAGTGGAACCGGTGCCGCTCAGCCTGAGCGCTCCGGTGCCATTCTTGACTAGCGTGCCACCGGTGAGGGCGCCCGAGTATTCCGTGGAAGCGCCATTGTCGCCGACGGTGAAAGTGACGGGTTGAGAGGAGTTATTGAGCAGCGAGAGATTGCCCGGTCCCGCCAGAGCGCCAGCCGACGCGGCGGTGAGCGAGCCGAAATTGAGCGTGCCACCGTAGTCGCCGAACGTGCCTGAGCCGAGTGCGCTGCCATTCTGGCTGATGTCGAGCGAGCCACCCGCCAGAACGATGCCTGCCGTCGAGTTCGGGTTGGTGAGCGCGAGGGTGCTTGGACCGTTCATTACCAGGGTGCCCAAGCCGGTGATCGCTCCCGTGTAGGTCGTGTTGGCACCATTGCCGCCCACGATGAAGGTGATTCCTTGATTGCTGGCATTGGTGAGCACCAGATCGCTGGAGCCAGCGAGTCCGCCGACCGAGATGCTGGTCTGGCCACCGAAAATGAGGTTGCCACCGTTGTAGGTGAAGACACCGCTGCTCAGGCTTGTGGGGCTGGCGCTGATATCGATGGCGCCGCTGTTGAGCGTGATATTCGCGGTGGAACCGGTACCCGTCAGCGTCAGGGTGCCAGAACCAACCTTGACCAGCGTGCCGGACCCCGTTAGCGCACCGGAAAAGGTCGTGGAGGCGCCATTGCTGCCGACGATGAAAGTGACGGGCAGGGGAGTGATTGCGTCAGTGAGCAACGCGAGATTGACGGTTCCGGCGAGAGCGCCGGCCGCCGCAGTGGTGGGCCCGACGAAACTGAGCGTGCCGCCGTCGTCGGTGAACGTGCCTGAACCGAGTGCGCCACTGCTCTGGATGTAGATCGTGCCATTCAACAGGGTAATGTTTGCGGTCGAACCCGAGCCTCCGAGGTGGAGGATGTTGAGGGGGATGTTCCAGTTATTCTGAGCGACGGCCGAGCCATTCATGACCAATGTACCCAGACCGGTGATCGCGCCATAAAAGGTCTCCAAGGCCGGGGTATCCAAGCTAAATCCGACGAATAACCAATTGGGCAATGTCATACCTACGGTGAAGGTGACGCCTTGATTATTGGCGTTGGTCAGCACCAGGTTGCCGGAGCCGGTGAGGGCGCCAACGGATGAACTGGTGAGGTTGCCGAAGGCGAGAGCGCCGCCATTGATTTGTAAAGCTCCAGCGCCCAAGAGATAGGGGTCGGCACTCACATCGAGCGTGCCACTCATCAGAGTGATATTCGCTGTAGAATAATCACTGTTGGTGAGGGTCAATGTTCCTGTCCCTACCTTGATCAGCGTGCCTTGGGGGCGGTCGAAGTCGCCGGTCAAGATGCCGGAGAAAGTCGTCGAAGCGCCATTGCTGCCCACGGTGAAGTAGACCGGCGCGCGAGAGTTGTTTTGCAAGACAAGGGTGCTATTCGAGGCTGCCAGCGCGCCCGCGCTGAAATAGGGCTGGCCGACGAAAGTCAGCGTGCCGCCATTGAGGGTAACCGTACCGGTGCCCAAGGCGGTGCTTGAGGCGATCTGCAGGGTGCCGGCATTGACCGTGAAGCCGCCGTTGAACCCGGAATTGTCGCCCGAAAGCGTCCCGCCTTGCGAGACGATGGAGCCGTTGCCCGTGATCATCCCGGCAAAATTAGTGGCAGAGCCCAAGGTCACCGCCATTGGTGCGCCGGAACCGTTTTGCGTGGGGAAGATGGCGGTCGTGCTATTGCTCGAAAGCCCGCCCAGCGAGACAGTGGTCATGGCCTTGCCAAAGATGAGATTGCCACCACCGTTGAGTTGCAGCCCGCCAGCGGTGACGGTGGTCATGGCGTCGTCGCAGACGAGATTGATCCCGTAGAGTTGTATCACGCCAGCAGCGTTAAGGGTTGTTGTGGTGTTGCTGAAGGTGAGATTGCCCCCGTTGAGTTGTATCCCTCCAGTGGTGACGCTGCTGGCGGTCAAGTTCACAGTTCCTTGGTTCACCTGGAGTTGCTGCCAAGGGGCATTGGGCAGGGTCAGCGTGCCCGCTCCTGTTTTGGTGACGGTGCCGGCGCTGCCAAAGACACTGTTAAAGGTGATGTTTTGCCCATTCGTATCGAACGTAGCGCCGCCGCTACCGATGGTAGCGAGTTGCCCGGAAATATCCTGGGTGTTGCCCGTGACCCATTGGAGGCCGCCGCCATTGAGTGTGATCGTGCCCGAGCCGAGACTGCCATTGGCAAAGGCGATGACGCCGGCATTAATCGCCGTGCCGCCGGTGTAAGTGTTCGTTGAAAGGATCTGCAGTGTGCCTGCGCCATTCTTGGTGATGCCGTTGGAGCCGATGAGGTGGGCATTCGCGCCAATGACGAGCGTGGCGGCGCTGTTGGCCACGTTGATCGTTCCGGTGCGATGGGCGGTGTTGAAATCGAGATTGAGCACGCCGACGCCGTTGGCGCCGCCGAGCGTGATCGTGCCGGTGGTATTGGCGCTTAGCGAGATGAGGTCTGCGCCACCATTGGCATTCGTGCCGCCAACGAAGACGAGCGTCCGGGTGGTGGTGCCGGCGAAATTGGCGTCGATACCGAAGCTGTCCGAGCCGGTATCGAAGCTCAACGTTTGCGTACTCCAGCTGTTGTTAAGCTGGCTGTTTCCAGTGGTCGAGCTGTTGAAGAAAAGGCCGTCGATCGAATTGGGCACATGGCTGAGACTCCAGTTGCCGGCGTTGGCCCACGAGGAATTGATGCTGCCATTGAAGATATTGATCGAAGCCAGCGAAGGGAAGGCGAGCGAAACCAGGAGTCCGGCAACCGTATTGGTCAGGATCAGGCGTTTAGCGCGCCGGGAAAAGCGAGGCAGGCGCTGGCTAAAGGGGAAGGATGACCGGTGTCTCATATTGGGTTGGGAACGGATATCGGGTGCGCTTTACAAGGTTCCTTCCTCCTGCGTCTGGCCCAGCTTCGAGCCGAAGCGAACGACCGGCGTGAGGCCAGAAGACGGAAGAAGGTTTTCTTGGAATGACTGGCCGCAGATCGCGGAGAATCGCGAAGCACCAATGCTTCAGGAGAGCCCAGCCCGCCGGGGTTTTCGCCCAAGCCGACTGAATTACGATGAAACGTAGTACGACGTACCCTTAATCGTTCGTGGCGTTTTTCCTTACGCCTTGCAATACTATAAAACTGAGAAAATCCGTATTTTTACCGGCGCAACCATAAAAGCGCGGAAGATGGACGGGATCAGTAAAAGCCCGCAGGTTGCCCTTTCGCTGAAAGCAATGATCTCTAGAGCAACGAATCCGCCAGGCGCGCGAGATTTTGCAGGACGCGCTCAGAGAGGGGGCGTTGTTGCCAGGACGCGAGGTTGAGTTCATCGCTGTCCGCGAGGCAGCGTTCCTGGACCGCCTGTAGACGCTGCACTGCGTCGCGGTCGTAAAGGATCAGGCTGACCTCGGCGTTCAGCGCGAAGGAGCGGATATCGAGATTCGTCGAGCCGAGCAGGGCGATGGAGTCGTCCACGCTGAGGTGTTTCGCGTGCAGGAAATGGGGCCGGTAAAGGTGTACGTGGACGCCGGCGGTCAGCAATTGTTCGTAATAAGAGCGCTGGGCGAATTGGGTGAGCGTCTGGTTGCCGTGGCTGGAAACGATGAGTCGAACCTCCACGCCACGGCGTGTCGCGGAACGGAGCGCGGCCAGAAAGGGTTCGTCGGGCACGAAGTAAGGCGTGGTCAGGACGACCCGTTCCCGGGCGGCATAGATCAAGGCGATGAACAACTCGGCGCCATTCTCGCGCTGATAGCCGGGACTGCTGGGCAGCATTTGCGCCGCAGCGGAACCGGCGGCGGCGATCTCTGGGAAAAAGCGATCCATCTCGAGCGTGCCGCCGGTTTCGATGAAATAGTCGGCGAGGAGGATCGCTTGAATCTGGGCGACGACTGGGCCGGTAATGCGGGCGACCAGTTCCTCGTTGGGGTAGCCGGGAACGAAATCCGGGCTCACGATATTCTGCGAGCCGGCGTAGCCGACAAGGCCATCGATGACGGCGAGCTTGCGATGATTGCGCAGATCGAACCGTGCCGCGTTGTGCCGGAAGAATCCGACCGGCAGCATGGCTACCACTTCCACGCCCTCACTTCGCAGCCGCGGGGCTAGCTGCGCAAGGCCACCGTGGGAACCTACTGCATCGAGCATGACCCGGGTGCGCACTCCGCGCTTCGCCGCCCGCACCAGCGCTTCCGCGACCGCGTTCCCCGTGGCGTCGGCCGCGAAGATATAGGTGAGGAGATGGACGTGATGCTGCGCCGCGTCGATATCCTTGACCAGGCGGTCGATTGATTCCTGATAGTCTGAAAGAAGCTCGACCGCGGTTCCCGCAAAGACATCGAAATCACCGAGCTTGGCTGCGAGTCCCGGCAGATGAGCGAGGTATTCCGGAAGAGGGGGCTGGCAGACGATATGGGGCCGCAGATGAGTCTGCGCATCCATGATGCGTTGTGACGCGCGCTTCTGCTGGACGATGCGTTCGCGGGGGACACGAATACGTCCCAAAGCCGCGTAAAGAAGCAACCCCGGCCAGGGCAAAAGAAAGATCAGCAACAACCATGTCCGCGACGCTGCCGCGGACCGCTGCTGTGGCACGTAGATGAGCATCGCCAGACGAATCATCCATTCGCTCACCAGGTAGAGAAGACTCCAGGATGGCATGTGGAGCCGAGGATGAGAGATGGAGAGGCGGGTGCCAAGTGCTCAGTGCCTGGTTTTCGGTGCTTGGTTCTCAGTAGCGACACCACCAGGTGTTCGGCAGGAGCAGTGGACTGCGCACTAAGAACTAAGAACTAAGAACTCAAACCTTCCGGCCGAACTTCTTTTCCAGCTCGCTGTAGCTCATCTGGATCATCGTCGGGCGGCCGTGCGGGCAGCAATAGGGGAGATCGCAGGCGAGGAGGTCCTGGATGAGGCGGACGAGTTCCGGTTCGCGGAGGACGTCGTTGGCCTTTACCGCGTGGCGGCAGACGGTCTTGGCGATCATGTGCTCACCGAGGCGCAACTTGCTCGTCTGGGCGCTGGTCTCGCGCAGGTCGTCGATGATCTCGCGCAGGAGCTGGGAAGGTTCGCTGCCGCGGAGGAAAGTGGGCAGGCTGTCGATCTTGAAGGTGCCGGCGCCAAAGGGTTCCAGGCCGATCCCGGCGCGGTTGAGGACGTCGAGATGGTGGGTGATCCAGTCGGCGTCGCGCGGACTCACTTGCAGCGTGAGCGGAAGGAGGAGCCGCTGGGTGGGGACGCCTTGGGATTCCATGCGCTTGAGCATTTCCTCGAAAAGAATGCGCTCGTGGGCGGCGTGTTGATCGACCAGCACCAGGCCAGTGGCGTTTTCCATCAGGACGTAGAGTTTGCCGAGGACGCCGAGGATTTTAAAGTCCTGCGCAGACGGCGTTTCGGGGTCGGGGAACGCCGGGGGGATTGGTTCTGCTGCTGCGGGGACCGTCGGTGAAGTGGGGGATACCTCCGTAGGAGTGATAGGAGGTATGGGAGAAATAGGAGTGATGGGAGCGCGGGGCGGCTGCGGGAATGCGCCCCAATCGCGGCGCAGCGCGACTTGCTCGTGGATAGGAATTAATGGTGGCGTCTCGGGAACCGGTGGAGCAGGGGAGCCTGAAACGAGAAACGAGAAACCAGAAACCTCATTGGCGGTTTCCGCGGAGGTCCCAGCGCGGAAAGTGGCCGACCACTCCGCGCGGTCGGTCTCGAGTGTCCGCCGGATCGCCTCCACGATCGCTTCGCGGATTTCGGCGGAGTTGCGGAAGCGGACTTCGCGCTTGGCGGGGTGGACATTCACGTCGACCGCCGCGGGATCCATGTCGATGAAGAGGAAGGTGACCGGATGCTGGCCCTTCATCAGCGCGGTGTGGTAGCCCTCGCGCAGGGCGAAATTGAGCGTGCTGTTTTCGACTGCGCGACCGTTGAGGAAGATGAGTTGTTGCGCACGCGAGCTGCGGCTCACGCCGGCTTTGCCGACGAATCCGCGGATGCGAATATTGTCGGCGGCAAACTCGGGCACCTCGAGCAATTCAGCAGCGAGCGCCGCGCCGCAGAGATCGCGGATGCGCTCGCGCAGATGCGTGGTGGGTGGGAGTTGATAGACGACCCGCTCGTCATTGACGAAGACGAAGCCAATCTCCGGATGCCCGATGGCCTGCAGGTGAAGCTGATGCTCGACGTGGCTCGATTCCGTATTCTCGGTGCGGAGAAATTTGCGGCGCGCGGGGAGATTATAGAAGAGCGAGCGCACTTCGATCTGCGTGCCGGGCGCATCGCCGCAGTCTTTCACGCTCTCGATTTTGCCGCCATTGACGATGACCTCCGTGCCGGCCAGGGCGGCGGGTTCGCGCGTGGCCAGGCGAAAACGCGAGACGCTGGCGATGCTGGGCAGCGCTTCGCCGCGAAAGCCGAGGGTGTGAATGGAAGCGAGGTCGTCGCCTGTGCGGATCTTGCTCGTGGCGTGGCGCTCCAGGCAGAGCAGGGCGTCATCGCGATCCATGCCGAAGCCGTCATCGACCACGCGGATCGAGGAGATGCCGCCACGACGAATCGCGACCTCGATTTTTTTGGCGCCCGCGTCGATGGAGTTCTCGACGAGTTCCTTCACCACGCTGGCCGGGCGCTCCACGACTTCACCGGCCGCGACCTGGCTGGCGACTTGTTCCGAGAGAAGAGCGATGCGAGACACGGTGGGAAAAATGACAAATGACGAATTCGGAACGACGAATGCTGAATGAAAGCAGGTGAAAAGTGAACGCTAGAGGGCGTCACTTGTCACTTTCCTCCTTCAAAATCCACTGTTAACGTCCTTCCTGATGATTCAAGTCACTGAACCAGCCATTCGGCAGCTCCAGGTCATGATGCGCGAGCAGGATGACCAAACCCAAGGTTTGCGTATTTTCGTGGAGCATGGCGGCTGCGCGGGCTTGCAGTATGGCATGGGCTTCGGTCAGGCCGAACCCGGCGACGAGGTGGTGGAACGCGATGGGGTGAAGGTGATCATCGCCGAAAAGAGCCGTCATTTTCTCGATGGGTCGACGATCGACTATAGCGACGACCTCGCCGGGGCGGGCTTCCGCATCCAGAACCCCAACGCCGTGCGAAGCTGTGGCTGTGGCACTTCCTTTGAGCCCGCCGACGCTGAAGCCAGCACCCAACCCTGATTTTTCCGGAGCGTCCCGCGCTTCCTTTGTTTTCCCATGGCCGACGATTTTTACGGATACGACGACGCCGATGCCGAGCCGAAAGGCCACGACAATCTTTTCCTTTGGACCATCTTCATCCTCCTGCTCGTCGGGCTGGCCTTTGCCTGCTGGATGGGCAGCTTCTGGGTCTTTGGTCATCCGGAACAGCCCCGGGCTTACGCGATCCTCAAGAAGCTAAAGAAGCTGGATGCGCCGCTGCGGTTTGAGGTGACGGCCGCGCCGCCGGGAGAATTCCTCACCGCACAGAAGCTCTTCGAGCGCTACAGCCGGTATTCGCGCCTCGAACTGGAGAATGAGAACGGCGAGTTGCTGCGCAACTACATTCGCAATTACCGGGAGACCAAGAAGCTGGTGACCTATGTCACCGGCCACTTCGTCATTCTCGATTCGGCGGACCTCAAGCCGACGGATATGTTTCCCTCGGGCGTCGTGACGCTGGCGCAGGCCGAAGGATTCCCGCAGGTCGTGGTCGAGCACGTTTTCACCGCTCCGGAGGGCAACGTGCCCGCGTTGCGCGCCCTCTTGCAGACAGGCAATCCCTTGAAGCTGGAGCGGACCAATGACCTTTCGGCGGTCATCCATATCGAGCGTGTGCCCGATGGGCGGATGCAGTTTACGGTCATCCCGCTGCTCTACGGGGGATACGAACTCCCCGGCAAAGGAAGATTCAGCCTGGAACCGCCAGCGATCTTGAACATGGTCCCGGGCCTGCCGGTGATGAAGGGGCCCTCTCTGCAAGAGGGCTTGAACAAGTTTGCTGCCTACCGCCGCAATCATCCATTGCCCTCAGCGAGCCCCAATACGCCCGAGGCCACCCCGGCCAAGCACGAAATCGCGCGGGTGGATATCGTGGAGCCGGGAGCGCCCACGCCGGAAAAGGGAACGCTGCCCTTGCCCGAGGCGGGAATTCCGGTCACGCCCATTCCCATTCCCGGTCAGCCCACGCCGCGCCGTATCGCTTCTGCGGCGCCGACCCCGATGCGCATGGCCTCCCTCGCCCCGACGCCGACCCCGCATCCACAGTTGGCGATGGTGCAGCCGGCGATTACCCCGCGTCCGCCGGAACCACAGATGTACGCCGCCACGCCCTTGCCGACCCGGGGCACGCCGCTGCCCCAGTATTCGCCGGACGGGGTGAAAATGGAGCGTTTCATCACCGCGCAGAGCGATCCGACCCTGAGCAACAATGGCGCGACCTGGCGCACCTACGCCCCTGGCCAGGCGCCTCCGGCCAAGGAAGTCTCGCTGGATGAAGTGTCCGCGCTGGCCGACCACGGGCAATCGGGCGAACGGCTCTACTTGCGGGGCGAATTCCGCGTGACAGCTTCCGGCACCAGCCGCGCCGTGCTGCGCGACGCCACGCGCCCGGACGATCAATCCCCGCGCGTCGTCGTCGAATACCCCGCTGGCGCCGTGCCTCCGCCAGAAAAGGAACGCTTCGTGCGTGATGGCGGCCGCCCGTATCTCATCAGCGATATCCGCCGTGGGGCGGATGGCGTGGTGACGATTTACGTGAGGGAAATCATCAAACAATAGGGTGTCTCCGCCCCTGTAATCGGGAAACTGTTTTCCGTTATCGGGAATTTTCGTTTGCGCTTTCCGGCGCGGTGCCGAGAATTGCCGCTCTTTTTTCACAGCCATGTCCAAACCCAAAGTTCTCGTCGCCGATCCCATCGCCCAGAAGGGCATTGATGAACTCGCCAATGGCGGGTCGCTCGACGTCACCGTCAAAATCGGCCTCAAGCCCGATGAACTCCTCGCGATCATCGGCGAATTCAACGCGCTCGTTGTGCGCAGCGAAACCAAGGCCAACGCCAAGGTCATCGAAGCGGCCACCAACCTGAAGGTGATCGGCCGCGCGGGCGTGGGTGTGGACAACGTGGACGTGGACGCCGCCACCAAGCGCGGCATCATCGTGATGAACACGCCGGGTGGAAATACCATCTCGACCGCCGAGCACGCTTTCTCGCTCATGGTCTCGACCGCGCGCAACATCCCGCAGGCCGACGCCAGCGTGAAGAGTGGCAAGTGGGACCGGAAGACTTTCGTCGGCGTGGAGCTCTATAACAAGACGCTCGCCATTCTCGGCATGGGCCGCATCGGCACGGAGATCGCCCGCCGCGCCATCGCCTTCGGCATGCGCGTCCTCGCTTACGATCCGTATCTCTCGGCCAGCCGCGCCCGCTCGCTGCAGGTGGAACTCGTCGAATCGCTCGACCTGATCATTCCGCAGGCCGATTTCATCACCCTGCACATGCCGCTCACCGCGGAGACGAAGTACATGCTCAATGCCGAGCGCCTCGCCAAGACCAAGAAGGGCGTGCGCATCGTGAATTGCGCGCGTGGCGGTCTCATCGACGAAGCGGCGCTGGTGGAAGCTTTGAAGTCGAAGCAAGTCGCTGCCGCGGCGCTCGACGTCTTCGAGGCCGAACCGCTCCCGGCCGAATCCCCGCTGCGCGGCCTGCCGAATCTCATCCTCACCCCGCACCTCGGCGCGTCCACGGCGGAAGCGCAGGAAGGCGTGGGCATCGAAGTGGCCGAGCAGATTCGCGCGGCCCTGCTGAGCGGCGAAATCCGCAATGCGGTCAACATGCCGAGCATCGATGCGAAGACCCTCGCGGTTGTCGGCCCGCACATCGCCCTCGGCGAAAAGCTCGGGCATTTCCTCTCGCAGATCGCAGCGAAGCGCGTGGAGAGCCTCAATATCAACTACTCGGGCAAAATCAATGAAGCGGACACCACCCCGGTGACGCGCTCGATTCTCGCCTCCTTCCTTCGCGCCGCCGGCGGTCCTGAGGTGAATGTCGTCAATTGCCTCAGCTTCGCGGAAAACCTCGGTATCAAGCTCACCGAATCGCGTGAGAGCAGCCAGAGCGATTTTGCTGAGCTCATCGAACTCACCGCCACCGGGGAAAACGGTTGGGTGAGCGTGGCCGGCACTTTCTTCGGCACCACGCCGCGCATCGTGAAGGTCAACGGCCGCCACGTGGAAGCGAAGCCCGAAGGCGTGCTCTTCCTGTTCGAGAACCGCGATCGCCCGGGCGTCGTCGGCCACGTCGGCACGCTGCTCGGCAAGCACAAGGTGAACATCGCGGGCATGTCGCTGAGCCGCAACGAAGAGGGCGGCGAAGCGCTCACGCTCTTGAACCTCGATTCCGTGCC
This sequence comes from Chthoniobacter flavus Ellin428, assembly GCF_000173075.1. Taxonomy (GTDB): domain Bacteria; phylum Verrucomicrobiota; class Verrucomicrobiia; order Chthoniobacterales; family Chthoniobacteraceae; genus Chthoniobacter; species Chthoniobacter flavus. Next base: position 34,730 of record NZ_ABVL01000025.1, on the reverse strand, counting down.
CAGCGAAGCGATCATCAAGGAGCTGACCGCTGGAGGCGACATCCACAGCGTCCAGGTCGTCCAACTCTAAAGCCGTGAAAATCTCCGTCGGCCCCGAAGCTCCGGCCAAGCGTGCCATCACCGTCCGGTTCGTCCCCAAGGATGCCCGCGGCAAGATCACGCCGCCGGTCACGGAGGCGGAGTTTTCCGGTAAAGCGAACGCGCTTTTCTACGCGCGTAATGAGCGCGTCCTGTGCGTAGGTCTGGGACAGCGGGCGAAGATCGATGCCGCGACCTTCCGTTCGGCGGCGGGTGCGGCGACGATTTTCCTCAAGAAGATCGATGAACACCACCTGGCGTTGCACCTCGATGATTGGCCGCAGTTTGCGGGGCCGGCTGTCGAAGGAGCGCTGCTGGCGGATTATCGCTTCGAGCGTTTCAAGACGAGGAAGACGGCGGGATTGGCCGGCCTCTCCGTGCAGGTGCTGGCGGGCGATGTCGCGGCAGCGAAGCGCGCGGTGCGCCGTTCCGAGGCGATCGCCACGGCGACCAATGTCGTCCGCGAAGTCGGCAATCTGCCCGGCAATCTGCTCTATCCCGGCACACTCGCCCAACAGGCGGAGAAGCTGGGCCGGACTTACGGATTCAAGGTGCGCGTCTTCGACGAGAAGGCGCTGCGTGCTGGCAAGTTTGGCGGCTTGCTTGCCGTGGGGCAGGGTAGTGTGCGGCCTCCGAGGATGATCGTGCTCGAGCATCGTGGCGGAGCGAAAACAGACGCGCCGGTGGCCATGGTCGGCAAGGCGATCACGTTTGATACCGGCGGCATTTCCATCAAGCCGGCTGCCAACATGGAGGAGATGATCTTCGACAAGTGCGGCGGGATTGCCGTGCTCGGCGCGATGGCGGCGATGGCGGCGCTGGGCGTGAAGCGCAATGTGGTCGGCGTCATTGCCAGCGCGGAAAATATGCCTGGCGGAAATGCTTATCGCCCGGGCGATATCGTCACGACGTACGATGGCAAACACATCGAGATCGTGAACACCGATGCCGAAGGACGGGTGGTGCTCGCGGACGCGATCGCGTATGCGCGCCAGGATTTGAATGCGGCGGCCATCGTGGACCTCGCGACCCTCACCGGCGCATGTGGTGTGGCGCTGGGCGAATACGCCGCCGGTTTCTGGAGCAACGATGACAAATTGCGCCAGCGCGTGCTCGATGCCGCCGCGACGGCGGGCGAGTGTATCTGGCACATGCCGATGTTCGAGGATTACGAACGGCAGATCCGCAGCGATGTGGCGCTGATCAAGAATTCCGGCGGACGCCTTGGCGGCGCGTGCACCGCGGCGGCGTTTCTCAAGACGTTTGCCGAGGATACGCCGTGGGCCCATCTCGATATCGCCTATACCGGCCACCGGGAAAAAGACCGGGCCGACATGGCGCGTGGGGCGACTGGTTTTGGGATCCGGACGCTGGTGGAGTTAGTGGAGAACTGGAAGTAGCGGAAGCTGCGTGGAAAAACCTGCGGCCGCGAACGTGTTGCTGTCTGTGTGCGCTGGGCCGGAGATGCGCGCAGCGCCCGAAAAAATGTGTCATCCTGAGCGGAGCGAGGAAGCATGGGCGGAGTCGAAGGACCTCCAATTTCTGCGGGTTCTCGTGCGGAGCCTTCGCACCCTGCGCGTGACCACACGCCTATTGAAGAAGTTCGGCACGAAAACCCTCGGAAGTCAGAGGTCCTTCGACTCCGCCCATGCTTCCCCGCTCCGCTCAGGATGACGATGTTTTGGGGCGCTTCGCGCGTTCGTGCCCTGCGCTCTCCGCCAGTCTTGGTTTCCACTACGCGCCAAGCCGGGAAAACAGAAACTACCGAAGCAACTCTGCTACCGGGTTCCTGGTTTCCACTAGGCCCCAAAACGCGGAAACAGAAACCCCGTCCGCCGCATGTAATCGCGATAGGCGGGATACGCTTCGGCGAGGCGTTCTTCTTCGAGCTGCGCCCGGGTGACCATCAGGAAAACAAACCCTGCGCCGAGGAGCAGCATGCCGAGACAAGCCGAAGCGAGGAGCAGGCCGGTGAGCTCGAAGAGATAACCGAGATACATCGGGTGCCGGACGTATTGGTAAGGGCCCGCGGTTACCATTCCCCGTGCGGCCACCATGATGGCGAACGAGCGCCCCAAATTAGCCAGCCCCCAAAGCGCGATCGCATAACCGATGATGCTGAGCACCAACGCCGCTACGGCCGCGGGGACACGCCAGTGCAACGGCAGGAGATTCTCCCGCAGTTCCAAAGGCATGAGGCCGATGGCGCCGTAGAGGAAGACGTAGTAACTCATCGCCAGTGGCACCGTGATGTGAATGAGACTCTTCGGCGGATGCGTGGGCTGCCGGCTGAAGAACAAGGCGATACCGGTAAAGGCCGATAGCACGGCGAGGAGAACGTACTTGGTGATCGACGCGCAGAAGATCGAGAAAGTCTCCGGGTGGAGGCGGGCGTGAAGCGGGTTGTGGTAATTCCGATACTCGGCGTAAGCGTGGCTCACCTGGATATAGACGAACCACACATAAATCCACGGCAGCACGTAGCGCTCAAAGAACAGGATGCCACGGACAAAACGGGCGGAGATTTCCGTGCCTTGCGAGGCGGAGAGGGGGGCGGTGTCAGATGCCATGCGGGGTTGCGGATGCTAGCGCAGAAAAAGAGGGATGCACGCGGAGAAGCGGTGGACGCCTTACTTTGCGGTCGTTTCACTGATGTCGACGGGTTCGACAAGCAGGATCGTGCTGGTGTTTTGATCTGCGACGAAGACGCGGCCACGGGCGTCGACCGCGATGGCCATCGGGTTTTGCAGGGGCAGGTCGTTATGCTCGGCCGTGCGCATCGTCTGTACGACGCCACTCCTTGAAATACGCCGCAGGTTTTTCAGTTCGTGGTCGGCGACGTAGAGATTGCCCCTGGCATCGGCGGCGATGGCCGTGAGACCCCAAAAACGCGCGGCGGCACCGGTGCCATCGTTGCGGCCTTCCTCCTCGAGCGAACCGGCGAAGGTGGTCACGTTGCCCTTGCCATCGATCTTGCGGATGGAGGAATGCTCCACGACGTACAATGCGCCGTCAGCGCCGATGGCGATGCCATTGGGAAAATGAAAGCGCGCCTCTTCGCCGTGGCCATTCTTCGCCCCGGATTCGCCGGGCTTGCCCGCGAGCACGCTGACCTTGCCGTCGTGCGCGATCTTCTGGATCACGTGGTTGCTGGAGTCGGTCACGAAGACATCGCCCTCGTGATTCACCGCGACGGCAGTCGGGTATTTGAAACCGCCCGCCAGGGTGGAGACTTGTCCGTTGGGCGTGACTTTGCGCACGCTCTTTGCGCTGGTATCCGCGACGTAAACGTTCCCGTGCTCATCGATCGCCAGGCCCTGCGGATACCAGAAGCGCGCGGCCTTTCCCGCGCCGTCGGCCGTCCCGTGTTCGCCCGCGGTGCCCGCGATCGTTTCCGTTTCTCCGCTGGGGCTGATGCGGCGCAGCGTCTGATTTGTGCGGTCGGCGACGTCCACATTTCCGTGCTCGTCGATCGCCAGTCCTGACGGATTCTTGAATTGCGCCGTCACGCCGGCCCCGTCGGCGGCGCCTTCCGTTTCGCCGGCGAAAACGTGGAAGGTGCACGGCAGCTCGTTTACCACCCTGGGTTCCGACGACGCGCCTTTGACGGTGATGGTTTGCTGATATTCGAGATGCTGCTTCCAGCCGCGCACGAGCTGGAAGACGAGCCCGTATTCCGTGCCGTTGTTGCCGGTATAGGAGACGGCCAATCTCTGCCCCGGCAGCCACGATTGGGCGCTAAGGTGGTCCATCGCTTTGCCTCCCTGCGTGTTGCCGGCTTTGCGGACCTTTTGGACGGGTTCCTTGGGCAACGGCAGCTCGACCCACGAGCCTTTCGCATTTGCCGCCACGCGGCAGTCGGAGATGTTCGCCCCGCGATCGATGTTCAACGCGACTGCCGAGGCATCAGCCTTCCACAGCGCGGTGATTCCGCTGCGGCGATCATTGCCATCGAAATCGGAAACCGTGATTTTGCCGACGGTCTTGCCCGACTTGTTCTTGAACTCGATGAGGAGTGTCGTTTCGTTTTCCATCGTGGCCGAAAGGGCGTATTTGCCATCGGGAGAATTGGTCTCCGCGATCTTGCTGGGATCGCGACCGAGGACAAAACCTGGAAGAACCAGACAAACAGTAAAAATGAGAAACAAGACGGCACGCATTGCGGGAAAGGAGAGCCGGCACGTTACGTAGCCGCACGACGGAAGGCAATTTTTGACGGAGACGAGTGTGGGAAGAAGGTTCACGGAATGTTCACGGAGGCGTCAAGTATCCGCCACATCGCGTGGCGAAATTCCGGGACATGTTTCGAAAACACTACCGACTCGGACAGTGTGCGGGCTGTGGGACGGAGAGTGTGCTGCGGCGCCGGGTGCCGCAGCATCAAGTGCATCTGGCACTGACCATCTGCACGCTGGGCCTGTGGGCGCCGTGCTGGCTGATCACGTTGATCGCGGCTCGTTGGGAGCCGTGGCGTTGCACGCGTTGCCGGCGATTGCAGGTCTGCACACCGCCGCCCGAGGACGCACTCGTGCCCGGCTCCACGGGAACCGCCGTGGGAGCTGGGTTCGGACTGGTCCACGAGCCATTGGATTGACTGCGGTTTCGGTGATGCGATGGGAAACAGCGGCGCGCGTGGGGCGGCGGACAAGGCTTGCGTTTTCGGCTCCTCTCGGCGGAATGAGCGAACCTCATGAGCAGTGAAGAGTCTACCGAGCCTGTCCCCGCGTCACGCGCGCAACGGCTGTGGGAACTCGCGGGACTTTTCCTGAAGCTCGGAGTGATTGGTTTCGGCGGACCGGCGGCGCACATCGCGCTGATGGAACAGGAGTGCGTGCGACGACGATGCTGGCTGAGCCACGAGGAGTTTCTCGACATGGTCGGCGCGACGAATCTCATCCCTGGGCCGAACTCCACCGAACTGGCGATTCACATCGGCCGCTTGCGCGCGGGCGGCGTGGGGTTGGTCGTCGCCGGCGCATGCTTCATTTTGCCGGCGATGCTGCTCGTCATGGGATGCGGCTGGCTCTACGTGACCTACGGGCAGCTCCCGCAGGTGAACGCGCTGCTCTATGGCGTCAAACCGGTGATCATCGCAATCGTTTTGCAGGCCTTGTGGAATCTTGGTCAATCGGCGGTGAAATCGCTTGGACTGGCGTTGATCGGTGGCGCGACCGTGCTGGGAAATCTGCTGGGAATGGATGAGTTGGCGTTGCTCTTTGGCGCGGCGCTGGTGGCCATGGTAGGGCGGCACGTCTCGCGCTCGCGTCTGCATGCAGTGGCGGCGGTTCCGTTGACGCCGGTCGCTTGGGGAGCGGCGGCGCCGTTTGGTTTGTGGCCGATGTTTCTCTTCTTTTTGAAAGTGGGCGCGGTGTTGTTTGGCAGCGGCTATGTGCTGCTGGCCTTTCTACGGGCAGATTTGGTCGATCGCTGGCATTGGCTCACCGATGCGCAATTGTTCGATGCGATCGCGGTGGGGCAGGTGACACCGGGGCCGGTTTTTACCACCGCGACTTTTATCGGTTACATCCTCGGTGGAGTGCCAGGGTCGCTCCTCGCGACCCTCGGGATTTTTTTACCGGCGTTTGTCTTCGTGGCGGTCAGTGCCCCGTTGTTGCGGCGCTTGCGTGCCTCACCCACGATGGGCGCGTTTCTCGATGGATTGAACGTCGCATCGCTGGCGCTGATGGTGGTCGTGACGTGGCAATTGGGAAGGAGCGCGGTGGTCGATGTCGTCACCGTGGTCATCGCGCTGGTCGCGGCCGTGCTTTTGTTTCGCTTCCGCGTCAACTCGATGTGGCTGGTGTTGGGCGGAGCAATACTGGGGTGGGCGGTGAAATCCTAGCGTCACCGCTTTCTCCACGCTTTCCAGTCGCGCAGGGTTTCGGTGGTCATGACGTCGGCGGCCTGGCGCAGCCATTTCGTTTTGCGGTCGCGCAGATCCTTTAGGATGCGCGGGACGGCGGAGCGGGTGCCGATGTGGATGTTCGCCAATTCGCGGCCCATGCCCCAGAGCAGCTTTTCCTCTTCCCGCGAACGAGGGAGTTCGGCGAGTTCGATGCGGCTGGAGTACGGTGCCAGACGGCGCAGGATCCACGTGTCGTGCAAGCAGAGAAACGGATCCGCGGCCCGGACCGAGCGGCGGAGAATATCCGCGTAATAGATGTGGGTGTCGGTCGGATGATGCCCCGCCCAGGCACAGGCTGAGGGGAGCAGCGCCTTGGCTTCGCGGGCGATTTTCCCGCCGCACCAATCCGCCAGGGCGGTGTAACGTTCGCGTCCGAGACTGCCGAGGCCGGCCTGCCGATGCGCGACGCGGAAGGACAGCCCTTTTTCCGGCATGGCGTTGCGCAGCATCGTGAGGACCTTCGAAGGAACCTGCTTCACCGGGGGCTGCCCGTTGAGCTTTTCCCAATAAAGGGTGGGGTTGCGCAATTTGCTGGTGGCGATGTCGCGCAACCAGCGGTGTTCCTCGGAAAGGACGAAAGGGCTGCCACCGCTCTCGAGGCCGGTGATGTAGCCATCGAGGATTGCCGCACAGGCAATAGTGAGGGGAAGGAGGAGATGCTCGAGCTCGATGGCCAACGCCGCGCTCGTGGCCAGGCGCACGAGGTCATTCGTGTAAGGCAGGGAAAAGGCTTCGTCGAAATCGTTGATTCCCCAGATGAGGCGCCCCTCGGAATCGCGCCAGGTGCCATAGTTCTCCACGTGCAGATCGCCGACCCCGAGGACCGCGGGCGCCTTGAAAACCGCCCGGCAGTGCTCCGGCAGAAGCTGCATCCAGCGGTAGAAAGTGGCCCGGAGAAAGCTGAACGCATCCTCCGCCATCCGCTCATGTTTGGCCGCGAGATCCGCCTTGAGGATCGTGATCTGTCCTCCCAGCCACTTTTCGTATTCCCGGCTGGATTGGACGATGGTCATCAGAAACGCTGACGACCGCTATTTGTATTCGGTCGGGAATTTCGCGCCTTTGGCCAGGCCCAATATTTCAGTGCGCTTGGCCGGGTCCGTCTTGCAGAGGTTGGCGAGCGGGAGGCTGTTCGTCTCGAAGTCGACGATCGACTTGGTCTCACTATCGCGCAGGGCAAAGATATAGAATTTGTAGGCCTCACCGCCAATATTCGAGCTGTCGCGATAGCCATCGAAGGTCACGTCGGACGGAGTGAACGACAACAGACGCTTGGCGCCGTTGGGAGCGGCCGGCACCGGGATCGTTTCCGTGGAGAGGACTTTGAAAGAGTCGCGGTTGTCGACGAATTTGGCCTTCGTGTCGTAGGTGATGATGATCATCTGCGCCTCGGCGGCCGGGATGGGCTGCATGCTGCTCGCGCCTTCCAACGAAAACCGCGGCTGAATGTGCTGGGTCTTGCGAAAAAAGTCTTTGCCCTTCGCTTTTTCCTGGTTGCCGATTTGCACCTGGACGCGAGTCGACGGAAATTTACCTACCGCAGGGATGGGAATCTGCGCAAAAGCCGTCGTACCGAGGGCCAGAAGAATCACAATGTATCGCATAGTGAGCTGGAATCAAAAACCGCAACCTGAACGCGAGTAGAGCGAGGCGTACGAGTTACGTCAATGCTGATGATGACGAACGAGACCGCAGGAATATTAGTCAGGTTTAGTCAGGTAAGCCCTGATTTTGCAGATAAAACGAGACTTGGCCGTATAGACAATTGAATTGGTGCCGGGTCTGCGCTTCAAATTAGCCGAAATGATTTTTGCGAATTTCCGCCGACTCGCCCCGCTGTTTTGCGTGCTGGGGCTGGTTTCCGTGCACGCTGCCCCTCCGGCCGACCAGATGGCCCGCGGGCAAAAGACTTTTACCGAGAAGTGTTCGATGTGCCATCAGCCCAACGGAGCGGGTGTGCCCACCGTTTTCCCGCCGCTGGCGAAGAGCGATTGGCTGAAAGACAAGCGCGACTCGGTGGTGAAGGTGCTCTGCGAAGGGCTCTCTGGTCCGGTGGATGTGGCCGGCCAGCATTTCGATAACCTGATGCCCGCACAAATCCTCGACGACCAGCAAGTCGCGGATGTGCTGACGTTCGTGGCGAATTCGTGGGGCAACGAGGCGCCGATTTTCACGGCGGATGAAGTGAAGACCGGCCGGAGCAACTCGCGTTTTCCGACTTATGCCGAGCTGCTGAAGTCCGCGGAATATCGTCCACTGCCCCCGGCGCCGGAAGGGTTCACCCTGCGAGAAGTGGCGAAGTCGCCGGAGTTCATGACCCGCCTGGCCATGGACCCTGTGAAGAAGACCATCTATGCGCTGGCCGAAAAGGGGAGCGTGTATGTGCTCGATATGGGCGTGGGCGCGTTTGTGCAGATCATCAAGGCCACCGACTATCTCGAGCTGGGCGGCGTCGATGCGGTGACGATGGGGATGACGGTCGATGCCCAGGGCCGGCTGTGGATTGTGAGCAACCAGAAGCGCAAGGAGAGCCTGCCGCATCAGAACGAAGTGGTCATCTGGCGCTCCAGCGAGACGGTCGATGGGCATCCGGGAAAATTGATGCCTTGGTTCCGCACCCGTTATCCGTATGGCGTCGGGCCTTACAATCATGGCGTGAGTCATCTCGCCTTCGGTCCGGATGGGATGCTTTATGTGAACAGCGGGTCGCGGACGGATGGGGGCGAACCGGGCAATGATCCGGAGCGTTCCAAGGGCGGCGAGGTCGACATCACGGCGTGTATCTGGCGGCTCGATCCGCGGGCCGAGCAGCCGAAGATCGAGGTCTACGCGCGCGGGATTCGGAATGCCTACGGCTTTGCCTGGGACGACGCGGGTGATCTTTTCACCTTTGCCAATGGACCAGACTACAATGCGCCGGAGGAGATGGATTTCGTGCAGCCAGGGCAAGCACTACGGTTTTCCGTATCAATTTGCCGACTGGCCGGTGAAGCCGGGGTTCCCGTATTCCTATACGCCGCCACCACCGCCTGGATTGGAGTTCACTCCGCCGGTGGTGAATCTCGGTCCCGCCGGGGGTGGTTCGCCCGCTGGCTTGTCGACGTTTGATCCTCACTCCTCACCGTGCGGGACGATTTGGTGCGGAGGAGACTTTCCGCCGAGTTTGCGCGGGAGTTTTCTCATGACACGTTTCGGTAATTTGCTCGGGCCGCCCGCGGTGCAGGACGACGTGGGATTCGACCTGCTATCCGTGCGGGTGGACAAGACTGCGGGCAACCGCGTCACGGCCAAGGTGACCACCGTGCTGGCTCCGCTGGCCCGGCCGCTGGATGTGCTTTCGATCGGGCGTGGACATGTGCTTGTTCTCGAGTACACACGTCCGACCGACTTCAAAAATAAGATTGGCTGGCTGCCCGGCCGGGTGTTGGAATTGGCGCCCGTCGAACCGGCGAAAGATGCGAAAGGCGGATGATTTAGCGATACATGATTTCCACGAGAACGAAGAAAATGTGGGGGCGCACCTGGTTGGGCGTCACCCTGATCCTCATTACGGGCGCGCATTATTTCTTTTACCGATTTAGTTCCGATCCGCTGAATACCTACCGTGTCTGCGGCGGAATTACCTGTGGATGCCTCCTTTGGACTTCGGTTCTGTGGGTAGCGATGTGGCTGCGGCACATGTGGGCGCGGTATTTGATGATCACCGTGATCTGCATTGCGATCGCCGCTTTCTGCATGCTGGCCATGCTGGTGAGAGGAGACTCGATCGATCCGCTGTCGCACCTCATGAAGCAGGTGGCGTATGGAGTGCTGTTCTATGTGGCCGCGCTCATTCCGCTGACCTGGTCGTCTCTGCTCCGGCAATATCTCGGACCGAAGACGGCCGGCGAGCGGTGAGAGGGAGGCAGACTGGGGCGAAATGTCGAAGTGCTGTAGAGGCGGTTCTGCCAACCGCCTTTTCCGAAACCACAGGCGGCTGACACAGCCGCCTCTACATCGATTACGTCAACGTCTGCAGGCAGACGGTGAATTTCGCGCCGGCGCCGGGGGCGGATTGAATGAGGATTGCGCCGCGAGCTTCGCGGACGAGGCGCTTGACGATGGAAAGGCCGAGGCCGGTACCGTGCTCGGGCGGCTTCGTGGTAAAGCGTTGCTCGAACATCCGTGCGAGAACGTCGCCCGGGGATGCCCAGGGCCGTCATCTTCGATGATCACCGTGAGAATGGGCGTGCGGTTGGCGAAGCCTTCGCGATTGACCATCCGCTGCGTGGGGCTGTCCGAGAATTTCCGCACGTCGATCGGACTCGGGTGCAACTGGCAGCTCACCGTGACCCGATGCGGATGCGAGGTGCTCTGCAGCGCGTTGATCGTGAGATTGAGCAGCACTTGCAGGAAATCAGTACCGTTGATCTCGGCGATGACGTCGCGGTCGAGGCCGTTGACGGTCAGTTGATGGCCCTTCGAGGTGGGATGGCGTAGGAGTAATTCCTTCAGATCACTCATGATCTGATTCACACCGACCTGCGATTTTTCCACCGTCTGGCTGTGAAGGAAACTGAGATAGCGGCGGGAAATCTCGAAGCAGCGGCCGACCTGGCCGTTCAGTTTGTTGAGATCGTCGCGCAGGCTTTCGAGTTGCTGGCCTTCCACGCGCGCGGTGTTCTGCATGGAGCGATTGATGAGATCGACGAACCCGGAAATGACGGTGAGCGGGCTGTTGATGTCGTGCAGGACGCTGGCGTAGATCTCGCCTTGCGTCCGCGCCATCTCCTCGCGCATCCGCTGTTCCTGGATGACCCTTTGCAGTTCCTGCAACTGCTGGTTGCCCTGGCGGAATTCCACTGCGGTCTTGTGCTTCTGCGCGGCATGAGCCACGGCGGCCCGCATGGTCGGAATATCGAAAGGCTTGTTCAGGTAATCGCTGGCCCCGTGGCGCAATGCCTGACGCGCGGTCTCGATCGTTTCGAAAGCCGTCAGCATGATGACTTCGACCAGCGGGTCGATCTGCTTCAATTCCTTGAGCACCTCGACGCCGGACATGCCGAGCATCATGATGTCGCACACCACCACGCAGATGGGATTGGAGCGGGCGAGCATGATGGCCTCCAGGCCATCCGAGGCGACGAGGACGTTGTACTCGTTCTTGAAGACGATACGAAGTGACTGCCGAGGTCCTTCTTCGTCGTCGACGATCAGAAGTGTCGGTTTGGAAGTGTGGCCTGTGCCGGTTACTGGCTCAGAACTTGTATCCAATCGAGAATGAGAGAGCGTGGGCGTCAAAACGGTAGGTGCCATCGGACACGGTTCCTTCCGAGATGGTGCGAGGAGGACCATAAATGAATTGGTAAGCGACATTCCAGCTAAAACGTTCGTAACCTTGTCCAAAACCGGCGCTGAAGATGTGTCGGTTGGTATCGGGAACAGCGGGATCGAAGCTGCCGCTGGGGACGGACTTTTGGCTGTAGCAGTAGCCGATGCTGGTGTGGAAATTATGGGAGAACTGTTTCGTGATACCGAACTCGTACATGAAACTGGAGCGCCAGTTGAAAGGAAGGGCGAGGTCGCCGGTGCTGGTGTGGATGGTCGCGGTGTTGAGCGATCCCCAGTCGGCCCAGTCGACGTCGAATTCGAAGTTCCAGTCTGGCCTTGGGCGATACGAATAACCAGCGGTGATGGTCTGCGGGAAGTCGATGGCAACATCCGCATTGCTATGGGTATTGATCGCGGGAATCGTCACGCCGCCCGAGGTGAAGGCGTCGGTGTTCTCGTAGGTGTGGCCGCTGTAGTCCAGCCGGGTGGCGCTGCGATAGGTCAACCCGAAGTGGTGCTCGGGAGCGGGAACCCACATCATGGCCGCGATAAAGCCGAAGGTCCACCCCGCGCCGTTGAATTTGAATTGGTCGCCGGGAGCGAAGATGCCCCGCTCGAGGGTGGCCGTGCTATAGTTGATCGTTGGGCCGATCGCGATGGAGAAAGTGCGCGAGACCTGGAAGGCGACGACCGGGCTGATGGTGGTGTAGCCGAGGCGCCCCTTGTGCGCGACATCGCGGATCGGCGTGTCGTCGGGATAATTGATCGCAAAACCGAAGGGGACATACACGCCGAGACCGAAGGCCACGGGCTGGCCGGCCGGATGCCAGGTGTAGTAGGACTCCGGCGCGATCTGCCAGTTGTTATTCGTGTTGGTGAAGTGGTTATTCTTCGCCGAAGTGTCGAGGTCGACGCTGGAACGCAGGGAAATGGTGTAGGCGCCGAACATGTTCCGCAGGCCATCATTTTGGAGGATGCCGGCAGGATTGTAGTAAACGGCGGAGGGATCATCCGCGGTCGCCGTGAAGGCATTGGCGCGGGCCGCCGCTGCCGTGCCTTGTTCGGGGATGCGGAAACCGACCCCGTAGGAATTTAACGACAGCGCACCGAGAAAGAGGTACGCAAAACTACGAATAAACAGGGCGTTTTTCATGAACGTAAAAGAGAAAGCAATATGAGTGCCGTTTTCCAAGCCAAGTCGGGTAAACGCTATTGAGGAATTAGTTCTGCAGGGGGAGCGAGATCCGGACAACACCGGGCTCGCCTTTACGCGGCGTCGGTATCTCAATCTTGCCGTGATGACTCTCAATAATTTTCCGGGAGACTGTCAATCCTAGACCGAGGCCAACCGTGCGCGTGGAGAAGAATGGTTCCGGCGCACGTTGCGCAGCCTCGGGTTCGAAGCCTGTGCCGGAGTCGCGCACTTCGACCTGCAACTCGGGAACGCCGGCCGGATTTTCGGAAAGATGCACGGCGACATTGGGGTCTTCGGGATTGGCCTGCAGCGCGTTGAGAATGATTTCGGAAAACGCGTGCCGCAGCGCCTTGTGATCGCCGGTGACCTTCCAGGGCGAGATGTCCTTGTTGAATTGCAACTGGGCCAGCTTCTTGCCGGGGTGAAAGGTGTGGGCCTCGTGGAATGCTTCCACGATGAGATCGGAGATTTGCACCGACTCGCGGAATTCGCCCTGCCATTCGCGAGCGAGGAAGACCATTTGATTCGAAAGCCGCGAGATGCGCTTGACGCCGGCCGCGAGCACCGCGGAGAGCGATTCCTGGAATTCCGGATCGGTGATCGATTCCTTGAGTAATTGCTGGTGCGTGGAGAGAGGCACCAGCGAGTTGCCGATCTCGTGCGCGAGATGCTCGGCCATCGATTTCACCAAACGCAGATTGGAGGCCTCGATCTCCAAACGCTGGGCACGCTCGTGCTCGGTGACGTCTTCGATGATGAGCAGCGCAGCATTCGAGCCGGTGGAGCTGGCCGTGCGGAAAGGCAGGATGCTCACGCGGAAGACCCGGCCCGCAGCGTTGGATAGCTTGTCGTAACGGAAAGGCGGACTCGCTTCGCCGGACTTGATGACGGTGAAGACCCGGCTGCCGAGTTCCTGTGGCAGGTCGGAAAATTCCAGACGGGCCTTGTGCTGGTTCTCCGTGAGGAAATATTCGCAGGCGGCGATGTTGGCGTGCAGCGTGTTGAGATTGGCGCCGATGACGACGCAACCGCTGCCGAGGTGACCGAGAATATCGGCGATCATGTCGTGATTGCCGACCAACTGGTCGTGCAGCCAGGTGTTGCGAATGGCCAGGCCCACTTCTTCGAGCATGTGGAAGATGAGCGCGAGTTCCTCGTTGGCGTAGGATTCGCCGGTCAGACGCTCATCGAAGACGACCACGCCGAGCAGCGATTCGCGATCGAGAATCGGGATGGCTACCTGGGCGCCAAGGAGCTGGAATTCGCGGGAGATTTCACGGCTGTTATGCGCCTCAGAGCTGCTGGCGCGGAGGATGCGGCCCTGGCGATGGAGATAGCCGCCGATGCCCGCGCCGAGCGAGAGGGCAAAGTGCTGGAGGACGCTTTGGTCGTGGCCGATGGCGCAGGCGGAACGCAGCCAGCGATCGTCCTGGGCGAGGGGACCATCGCCGAGCAGCCCGGACGGTTTGCGCAGGAAAATGACCGCGCGATTCACGCCGATGATCTCACGGAGCAGCAGGAGGAATTGCTTGAGCAGTGCCGCTGCATCGAGGCTGTGCGTGAGCACGCCGGAGAAACGGCGCAGCGCTTCCAACGCCCGAACGGGATCGACATACGGGCGCAGGGAAACGGTTTCGATCGCAGCGGGGCCCGCCGGCACGATGGTCGCGGGGCTCTCGTGACGCGGGAAGAGTCGATCGAGCAGGACGTTGAGCAGTCGGCCGCGAACGGGTTTGCCGAGGACGTGCTCCACGCCGAGCAGGTAGGCATCCTCTTCCCACTCCCACTGCTTCTCGCCGGCATACATCAGGATGGGGCAACCCGGAGCGAAGCTCTTCACTTCCTCAATGAGTCGAATCGCGCGAGCATCGGTGAGCTCGGCGTCGAGGATCACGGCATCGATGGCGCCGCGCGAGAGCAGGAATTCGGCCTCACCAATGGCTTCCTTGGTGATGAGCTGGAACTTGACTGGATCCAGGACCGTTTGGACGGCGTGGGCGAGCGAGGCTTGCCGGGTGATGACGAGGAGGGTACGCATCAGGCAGTAACTTTAGCGATGGCCGGCGTGGCCGGTTTGGCCTGCCGACTGGGGAGATCGAATTGGACAGTCGTTCCTTTCCGGGGCTGGCTGGAAATGAAGAGCTGACCGCCGTGGAGGTGCACGATTTTGCGGCAGATGGCAAGACCGAGACCGAAGCCACGATTTTCGTCGCCGCGATTCTTGGTCGTAAAATAGGGCGTGAGGATGCGCGTGAGATTTTCCTTCGGGATGCCTTCGCCCTGGTCGATGACCCGCACGCGCCACCACTCGCGGTTGACGTCGGACTTGGCGAGCCGCTCGAGTTGCACGCGGATTTGCGAACCGCTCGGCGAGGCATCGATGGAATTCGAAATGAGATTGGCGATGAGTCGCTGGACAAGCACTTCATCCATTTCCACGAGCGCTTCACCGGGCGTATCGGCGACGACTTCCACTTCCTTTTTGCGGCTCGCCTTGGCGAGATCCGCGGCTTGATGAATGACGAGATCGAGGCGCCCGAGCTGCAGGTCCGGTCGCAGGTTTTCGGAAAAGAAGAGCGCTTCCTTGATGTAGGCGCGCATCGTGGCCACGTTGCGCAACGCGACGGGAAGCAGTTCGTCGTCCAGCGGTTCGCTGTTTCCGTTTTCGCTGCTCAACTGGAGCAAAGTCCAGACGGGGGTGAGGAGGTTGTTGAGGTCGTGGGCCATGCCGCGCGACATCTTGCCGAGCAGATCGAGTTCCAAAGCCTGCTGGACCTGCGTCTTCAGGCGGATTTGGTTCACGATCAAACTGAGGCTTTTGACGAGCGTGATGAGCAGGCTGATGTCGTTCGAGGTGAACTGCTCGCTACTTTTTTGTCCGACCACGAGCAGGCCGAAAATTTCGCCTTCTGACGACAGTGGAAAACAAAAACGCCCCTGAAGGGGCGCTAATTCCACACGGGCCTGCTGCATGGGCAGTGGTCCCCGAGAGGAGGGGTCCTCCTCCTGCAGCGAGAGATACTCTCGCTTGGCCGACTCGAAGTAGCGGAAGATGGCGGATTGCGTGCGCAATTCGGGAAACCCTCGCGGGGGCTGGGCCGTTTGCGAACGGGTCAGCTCGAAGAGCCGATTCGCCTCGTTGCGCAGGATGAGATAGTAGCTATCGAGTTGGAAGGTCCGGGCGAGCAGATCGTGCAGATCGTTGAGGAGCGCGGTGAGGTCATTGTACCACGTGAGACCTTCGATGAACCGATGCACCCGATCCTCATACTCGAAGGTATCGCCGAGGATGTGGCGTTCGATGGTTTCGGTATTCTCGCCAAAGAGGCGGGGAAAGAGCAGCGCCGCGCACATGGCGCCAATCATCAGCGTGGCCAGTCCGGCGAAGAACGAATAGAAAGTGAACTCATCCCGATCTGCGAGCCAGAAGACGAGCAGGGAGCAGAGGCCGCTGAAAAAGATGAAGAGCACGCGCACCGCCTTGGCCGTGCTGCGGTTGAGGGTGACGTGGATTTCCAGCAACTGATACTGCAGCACGCTGTAGCCGACGATCAGCCCATAAAAAATGACCGCCATGCTCCCGAACGGATAAACCTGCGAGTGCGTGTAGGGGTAGTAGTAGATGCCGAGAATTGGCAAAATGTCATTGCAGCCGAAGATGGCGAAGGCGGTCTGCGCGATGATGAGCGGGGTGAGACGGCGTTTGCCCATTGGAGGCAAACTGCGCCGATGCCAGAAGAGCACCGCGACCGAAACCCACATGAGCGAGAACACGCCGCTGAGAATCCAGAATCCGTAGCCGGCGACCGAGTACCACGCGTAGCCGACATTGCGCACGCCCTCGAGGAAGAAGCCGGTGAAGTTGCTGAAAAACAGCGCGACGTGGAAGGAATAGGCGGCCCACACCACCCAGCGCGGGATGCGAATCTGTGCCACGAGGAAGGACACGTGACACAGGGTGAGGGGAATGAAGATGACGCCGAACTGGAGGAAACGCGCCCAGTACAGCGCTTCACCGTAATGCTCGGGGCCGGCCGGGACGCGGAACATCCAGAAGGTGCCGAAATTCCAAATGGAAAAGCACATCCCCATGAGAAAGTACACCCGGGCCACCGTGGCACGGGGATTCTGGACGAGCACGAAGATCGCCAGCGAAAAATTCAGCAGCGCGCTGATGAGTGGGATGAGCTCGCCGAATCTCATCGCTCGAAACGTCGCAAGACGAGGCAGGAATTTTTGCCGCCGAAACCGCTGCTCAGATTCAAGGCGACACGAATCGGGTAAGGGCGCGAGCGGCCCTTCACATAATCGAGGTCACACCCATCTCCGGCTTCGCTGTGATTCAGCGTCATGGGAATTTCCTGATGATGGAGAGAAAGGGCGCAAACGATGGTCTCCAGAGCACCCGTTGCACCCAGGAGATGTCCGGTAATGGGCTTCGTCGAGCTGACGGCCAGCCGGTAGGCATGCGGACCAAAGTAACGCTTGATGGCCTTGGTCTCGACGATGTCGTTGGCCTCCGTGGCCGTCCCGTGGGCGTTGATGTAGTCGACTTCTTCCGGGTCGATCTGCGCTTCGCGGATGCCCTTCTGGATGGCGCGGAAGTAACCGATGCCATCCGGGTGCGGCGCGACGGGATGGTAGGCTTCGCAACTGCGGCCGTGGCCGAGAATCTCCGCATAGATGCGCGCGCCGCGGCTCAAGGCGTAGGAGAGTTCTTCCAGCACGAGATAGGCGGCGCCTTCGCCGAGGAGAATGCCATCGCGGGTCTTGTCAAAAGGCCGCATGGCTTGTTGCGGAGTGGCGTTGCGACGGCTGAGCACCTGGTTCAGGCAGAGTGCGCCCCAGATGTGCGGCACGATCGGCGCTTCGGCGCCGCCGGCGACCATCACGTCGACTTCTTCATGGCGAATCATGCTCAGCGCATAACCGATCGCATCGTTGCCCGAGGCACTGCTGGAACTCAGCGTCACCGAATGGCCGCGGATGTTGAGTTCCTTGGCAATCTCGCCGGAACCCGCGCCGCTGTAGCCATTGATGAGCGCGAAAGGTCCCACGCCTTTGTAGCCACGCTTGTAATAGCCTTCATCGCCTTTCGAGGCCGTTTCATTGCTGCTCGCCGTGGTGCCTTCGACCAGGCCCACGCGATCGGCGTCCACCTTGGCAAAGTCGATCTTGGCATCCTGCTGCGCAAGACGCGCGGCGGCGACGCCATAACGGTGCGAGTGATCGAGGCGCCGGGCCATCTTGGCGTCCATGTAGTTCGAGGCATCGAAATCGTCGATCTGTGCGGCGATCAAAGTCGGAGCGGTGCCCGGAGGGAAGCGGGTCATCATCTTGCCACCGCTGATGCCGTGGCGGATGCAATTCCAAAACTGGTCGAGCTTCAGCGCCGGAGCGCTGATGACACCCATGCCGGTAATGACGATGCGGCGGCGTTGAGATCCGCTTATTTCGCGAGCGGCCATTTGTAAGGAATCAGCATTGGCACCCTGCGCTGATAGTCGCGATATGCGTCCCCAAATTTTTCGACCATGGCCGGTTCCTCCAGGCGCAGTCGCATCATCATGACCGGGATGAAAAGAATAGGGACGATCAACAACATGCCCCAGGCGCTGCAGATGAGGATGAAGGCGATCAGTTCCAAAACCATGGAAAGGTAAACTGGGTGGCGGAGAAAACGAAACGGCCCGGTCTTCACGAGCTGATGGTTATCGCGAATCTCCACGTGCAAGCTCCAAAATTTGCCGAGCGCATCGATGGCCGCCCAGCGCAGCTTGAACGAGACGGCCGCGCAGAGGAGACCGATGGCGAAAGCATTCCACGAGAAACCGCCGCCGCGAGCGACGTATTCGATGATGGAGCCGGCGACCGTGAGCGTGCCGATCAGGACGAAAAGGCGTAGCGTGAGCGTCTCAAAGATGCGACCGGGAATCGTTTCACGTTTACGCCCCACTTCCGCGATGCGGATCAGATAGACAAGACTCGCGGTGATGATGGGTAGTGGATAGAGCATGAAGGGCTATCCGGGGGGCCAGGTCATATGCCGCCCGCCCAGCAAATGCATGTGCAGGTGGGGCACGGTTTCACCGCCGTCACGGCCGCTGTTGATGACCATGCGGTAGCCGCTTTCGACGACGCCGAGTTTCTGCGCGACCTCGCGCGAGGCGACCAACATCCGGCCGAGCAACTCCGCATCCGAGGGCGCGGATTCCGCGAGCCGCGGGATGACGCGCTTGGGCACGATGAGGACGTGCACCGGGGCCTGCGGGTTGACATCGTGAAAGGCGATGAATTCGTCCGTCTCGTGAACGATGCGGGCGGGGATTTCACGAGCGATGATTTTTTCGAAAATGGTCATGCCAGAGAGAAAGTGATTTCGTGATCCGCGGCGGCGGTGCCGGTCTGCTCGCGGGCAAAGGAAACGATATCGGCCTGCAGCACTTCGCAGTCGCGGCTCCAGCTCTTGCGCGAGCAGAGGAGCTTCACGCAGGGCTCGAGGCCGAGCAGTTCGAAGCAGGAACTCTTCTCCTGGCAAAGCTCGTGAATGCGGCGGCCGAGCAGATCGAAGAAGGCGAGTTCGTAGCCGGTCCCGGCTTCGCGCGCCAGTTCGACCAGCGATACCTGCACTCGCGGCGCCGCCGGCACAAAATGCCGGCCAACTTCCGCATAGCCGATGACCTGCAGCACCGACTGCACCGCATTCGTCAGCCGCTCCACCGGCAGCACGTTCACGTCATTCTGATCGTGCAGATAATCGGTGACGCTGCGGGCCACATGCTCGGCCAGCCACCATTTCGCGTAGCCGGCGCGGGCTGCCGCCTGGACGAGCGATCGCACCAGCCACTCGCATTCGAACGCGATGACCTGGCCACTGGGCAGCTGGATAACCGGAAGATTGTCTTTCAGGGAAATCATCGGATGTGGTGGTGCGGGTGATTATTTGAATAGTTCAGGCTGCGAGACGCTGCGCTTCGGGCGACGCTCCAGAGACTGGATCTCCTCGAGGAATTCCCCGATGTCCTGAAAATGACGATACACGGAGGCATACCGGACGTATGCCACTTCATCGAGTTGATGCAGTTTGTCCATGACCTTGGCGCCGATGACGTTGGAAGGGATCTCGCGGCGGAACTCCGTTTCGAGCTCCTGCACGATCTCTTCCGCACTTTTCTCCAGCACCTCGATACTGACGGGCCGCTTTTCGCAGGCCTTGATCATGCCCCCGAGCATCTTCTGTTTACTCAAGGGCTCGCTCCGACCGTCGCGTTTTACGACACGCAAGTCGGCGCGTTCGATTTCTTCATAAGTAGTAAAGCGGTGTCCACACTGTACGCATTCGCGGCGGCGACGAATAGAACGGCCATCCTTCGATAGTCGGGAATCAATCACCTTGTCTTCAAGGCTTCCGCATTTGCTACAATGCATTGTATAGTGGGCGACCGGGGGGCATTTCGGGGTTTAACACAACAAATTGTGGTCTGTCAACGCGCGAAACGGGAGAAGTAGCACTGATTTTTGAATAGGGAAAGTATGTATGCGCCGTCGTGTTTTGCACGGTGCGGGCAAAAATCGGCACTTGGATTTTGAAAACGCAGAGGCGCTGAGGGATAGGAGGAAACGTGATCAGAGGGCGATCGCGTGACCACCGAACAGACGCCCCGGCTGATCTCTGTCCAGGCCATTCCGAATAGGAGAAAGCCTGGAGGGCACCGCGGCTCGCCCATAACCGGTCCCAGCCATTCCCCTCCGCCTCGGCCGTCGGTGCTGGGAAAAACGCGCCGATTCAGAAGAAACAGATCGTTTCCTCTGGCTTCGACTCTGAATTCTGACCTTTGCGTCTCTGCGCCTCTTGCGCCCTAAACCGGGCTTAAAACGCCAGGCGGAAGCCGCCGGTGACGTTGGTCGCCTGGAAATTCCGGCGGCCGAGTTCGCCGTCGTAATAGAAAAAGGTCGAGCAACGTTCGCTGCACTGGATGGCGACGCCGGCGCCGAGCAATGCGCTGTCGCGGCCGAGTTGCGGTCCAGCGACGAGGAAGGACTCGCCGGCGCTGTTGGCGAAGCTGGAGGTCAGATCGTAGGCGGAATCGCCATATTCGTGCTGCCAGGCCGCGCGGATCTCCGGCTTAATGAGGACGCCACCGACTTTCCAGTCGTAGCTGGCCTTGAGGCCGAAAGCGGTGCGCAGCGATTCGCCCTTGCCGCCGTGGATGTCGAGCGGGGCGAGGGAGCCATGCTCGGTGAAGGCGCTGGTGCCGAGGTAGGTGTAATTGAACGACGCCGTCGGGCCGAAGGTGAAATGGCCCTTCTTGAAATCGTAGCCGGTGCCGAAGAGGACATTGAGTTCGCCCCCATCGGTGTCGCCACGGGCGTCGCCTTGCAGTGCACTGCGGCGGCTGTCGTAGCTGTTGTAGCCACCGAAGACCGCCACATCGGCATAAAAGCTCCTGCCCAGGCCGGTGGCCGGCGGTCGTACTTCCTTCGAGTCCTTGGAGGAATCCTTCGACATCTTCGGCGCTGCGGCGGGTTCCACATTCTGGAAAAGGGTGGCGTAGAGACCGAGCTTGCCGCCATTGACCCAGAGGCGGCCGCGATCAGAGAGATCGGCGGTGGTGCCGGTGTAGCCCGCGGCGAGGCCGATGGCGAAGTTGGGCGTGACCTTGTAATCAACGCCGAGGGTGAAGCCGCCGCTGTCGAGATGGTAGCCACGGGCGTTGTCGGTGTTGCCGACGCTGACCCATTCACCGGTGCCGGAAAGGAAGGCGCCCCAGCGGTTCTCCGCGGGCACAACCTGCCTGGTTTCTTTCACGTCCTTGCCGTCGTCGCCATTCGGTCCGGCGACACCGGCATCGAAGCCTCCGCTGTAGCTCGGACCCATGCCATTGATCGCCAAACCCGCGGCGCTGAAGCCGCCCGAGCCACTGCGAATGTCATCGGTGCGGCGTTGGATATTCGCCGACTGTACATTGGCCAAGGCCATACCGATGGCGAAGGCTGAAGTCAGTTCCTCGGGCGCAATGCGATCGAAATCGCCGGACAGATTGCGCCGATTGCGCGAGTCGAGATAATCGAAGAGCCGATTGGCCCGCGAAGTGTTTGCCGCGCTGTCGAGGGCCCTGGCGACGGAAATTTGATTGGACGAGAGTCCGGTGCTTTCAGCGAATTTGGCAAACGACCCTTGCTTTATCATCGCGATCACTGCGTTGGGTTCGTAAGCGATTCCGACGGTGAGAATGGTGCCGTTATCGAAGCGATTCTCGATGTCGCGGAAGGTGCCGGACACCCCGGCAGTAGCCGTGACGATGGAAAGGCGGTCGCCGCGTTTCAATTTGCCCCGGCCATTGCTCAGGATCTCGAGCGTGCCATCGAGCGACGCCCTTCCTCCCACGGCGAGTTGGTCGAATTGTCCGGCTTGGTTTCCGCCGATCTCAATGCGCAGCGTGCCATCGCTGTATTGAGTGTAGTTGCCCGCGAGCGTGAGTTTTCCTGGAGAATTTCCCGGGCTCACCACGCCGTGGCTGAAGACGTTGCCGCCGATCAATCCGCTACCGCCTAGCAACGCGCCCGGCTCGACGAATGTCTGCGGACTGGCGATCGAGCCATTGACGAAAAGAGCGCCCCCGAGCACGGTCGTGTTGCCGGTGTAAGTGTTCACTCCCGACAGAGTCAGCGAGCCGAATCCCACCTTGACCAGCGATCCGCCGGTGCCGGATCCATCGGTGATGCTTCCCGCGAAAACGGTATTCAAGTTGTTGGTGCCGATCCGGAGTTCGTTGGAGCCGAGAATGATGGTCCCGAAACCCTCGATGGATCCGACAGTGGTTCCTGGTGAAAATACTCCGCTGAAGTCCAGGGTGGACGTGGTGCTGGCGTTGATCAAGCGAACGGTGCCGCCGTTGAATGCATTGGTGAACGTCGTCCGGGTACCTGCGCCTCCGTTGACGATAGTCACGTTGCCGACAATACTTCCGCCGCTGAAAGTCAGGCTGCCGTTGGCGACTCCGTTGCTGATGACTTGCGTAAATTGCGAGTCATTTCGAATGCCCGCGAACAGCGTCACAGTCTGACCATTGATTTCGATGGTGTAGGCGCTGGCGTTCGGTTGGAAATAGATACTCGTCCCTTTGGTATTGGATCCCACGAAGGAGAAAGCCGTAAAAGCGGGATTCAGGATGTTCGATTGTCCGAACACCGCTCCCGCGAAAGGACTGTCCGGAGGGGTATTGGGCTGCCAGTTGTTGCCGTCGTTCCAGTTATTTGAGATCGGCGCTGCCAGCCAGGTGCGGTCGGAAGAGAGGGCCGAAACCGGGCGAGGAATCAAGGCGAAGGCCGAAGCGACGAGGACGAGAGGAAGCGAAGCGCGCATAAAATGGTGGACAGCCGGCATTTTCCTTTTTGAGGATTTCCAGCGGCCTTTCGCCGTTCTAGAAAACTCCGTGCATCAACGCAATCGGAATGACCGCGAAAAGTAGTCTCCCTCCCGCTCCCGACGGGACAGGGGTGCGTGCTGGCAATACGTTGGTGTTACACATTGTTTCGTATGCTCTGCTCTGGGGGCTGATAACATGGGTCTCTTACTACGTATGCTGGCCGCTGATCTTCGTGGCGTTGGTGCCCTTCGCGCGACTGGCTATCGGTCCGGAATATCCGATCACTCGCCTCGCCGTGGCGTGGGTGGCGGGGACGTTTTATTTCGGCGCGATCGAGTATTGGTTCGCGTTCTATAATTTGGGGGCCTTGGCCATCCTGGCGATGCTGCAGGGCTTGAGCTTGCTCCCGATCGCCGTCGGGATTCGCGAGGGGCATCGGCGCCGGATCCCGCTTTGTCTGACGCTGCCCGTCTGCTGGGTGGCCGGCGAGTATCTTCGTTCCCTGGGGCCTTTTGGTTTTCCCGTCGGGGCGTTGGCACCGGCGTTGTTTCGCCAGCTTTGGGTGATTCAGATCGCCGATCTCGGAGGGATGTTCCTGGTAAGCTCTGCCATCGCGATGGTAAGCGGTGCGCTCTGCGATATCTGGCCATCGTCATTCACGGTCCGCCCAAGATGGTCGCGTGCCCTTTGCGCAACGGTCGTCGGTGTGATCGGTGTTTGGCTATGTATCGCCGGCTATGGCAGTTATCGACTGATCGAATCGCGTACGACTCGCGAGTCAGGACCGGTCGTCGCCGTGGTGCAACCGGACGTGCCTTGGGCCTCGGATGTGGGTGACGGTTATGACCCCGCGCAACTTTTCGACAAGCTGATCGAATTCTCGCGGGAAGCGGCGCATCGCGATCCCGCGCCGGAGCTGATCGTCTGGCCGGAAGCGAGCGTGGTCACGCCTTTAAATCCGGAATTTTGCCGCGCTGAACCCGCGCAGATCCAGCGGACGGTCGACTTCATGGTCCACCAGCAACCGGCGGCCGACGACGCTCGTGTGCGCGCCTGGCTCGAAGGGAAGATGCGGCAGGGAGGCGATTGCGCCGCGCGGATCCAGGCCCTGGCGGATGAGACGAACGCGAGTCTCATTGTCGGCGCACCGATGCGCCTGCCGGAATCGAATGGCGGGGGCGGGCCCTGGCGAAGCTTCAATGCCGCGTTTTTCTTTCGTCCCCACCTGCCGGTCGTCGTGCAGCAGAAGGTGCATCTCTTCCCGGCGGCCGAGCGCATTCCCTTTGTTGGCACATGGGCCGAGACTCCGTTTCGCTGGCTGGCGACGGTCACCGGCGTGCAACCGGAATTCGAACTGCAGCCCGGTGCAAAATTCCTTCCTCTGGCGTTCGGCAACACGAATGGAAGCCACGCCTTCACTCTGCCGATCTGCGGCGAAATCGATCTCGCCCGCACGGCAGGAGTATTTCTGCCGCACGATCAAACCCGCCTGCTGGTGAACATTTCCGACGATGGAATGTTCCAGCGGAGCGCGATGCTGCAAGTGCGGCAATCGATGCTGGCCTATCGCGCGGTGGAGAGCCGGAGCGCGATCGCGCGGAGCGCGAATACCGGAGTGTCCTGCTTCGTCCGGCCGACCGGCGAGATTGCGGGCGCGGTCACGAATGCGCAGGGCGAATCGTGGACCGGCCGTGGTTTTCCCGAGCGCGCGGTGATTGCCGAAGTACTGCGGCGCAAGGCCTCACCCAGTGGAGCGAATGCTGCGGAGATCGCGCCACTCGTCGCAGAGATTCGGAAGTTACGCACCGAAGCCGGCGTCGAAGGTTACAGCGTGCAACGCATCGACCTCGATACCCGCCAGACATTGTATAGCGAGATAGGAGATGCTTTCGCTCAGTGCTGTGGTGGAGTGATGTTATTGGCGTTCTTCGTTGGTGTCGGCCGGCGTCGCTGACAGAGAACGCAATTGTAGGGCGGCCATCCTGGCCGCCTGCGTTCATATCCGGGGCGCCATGCGCCCACGCGCGGCGGCGAAGATCGCCGCCCTACACCAACGCGCCGCACGCACTCGAAATTCGGGAACTGATTTTGAGAGACGTTCTAAAACGCCAGGCGGAAGCCGCCGGTGACGCTGGTCGACTGGAAATTTCGGCGGCCGAGTTCGCCGTCGTAATAGAAGTAAGTCGAGCAGCGTTCGCTGCACTGGATGGCAAAGCCGGCGCCGAGGAGCGCGCTGTCACGGCCGAGTTGCGGGCCGGCGACGCGGAAGGAATCTCCGGCGCCATTGGCGAAACTCGAATCGAGCGAGTAAGCCGTATCGCCATACTCGTGCTGCCAGGCGGCACGGATCTCCGGCTTGATCAGCACGCCGCCGACTTTCCAGTCGTAGCTGGCCTTGATGCCAAAGGCCGTGCGCAGCGATTCGCCCTTGCCGCCGTGGATGTCCAGCGGAGCGAGCGAGCCGTGCTCGGTGAAGGCATTGGTGCCGAGGTAGGTGTAGCTGAACGAAGCCGTCGGGCCGAAGGTGAAGTTACCCTGCCTGAAGTCATAGCCGCCTCCGAAAAGAACGTTGAGTTCGCCGCCATCGGTATCGCCGGTGGCGTCATCCTGCAGCGCGGCGCGATGGGTGTGGTAGCTGTTGTATCCGCCGAAGACGGCGGCATCGGCGTAGAAGCCACGGGCCTCCGCATAGGTCGGCGTGAGGCCTTCCTTGGCAGCATCCTTCGACATCGTCGGCGCGGCCTTGACCTGCTGATATTCGTAGTAAGTGGCGTAGAGGCCGATCTTGCCACCGTTGACATACACGCGACCGCCCTCGGTGAGATCGGCAGTGGTTCCGGTGTAACCTGCGGCCACACCAATCGCCAGGTTCGGCGTGACCTTGTAGTCGAGGCCGAGGGTGAAGCCGCCGCTGTCGATCGTGTAACCGCGCGCGTTGTCGGTGTTGCCCACGCTGACCCATTCGCCCGTGCCGGAGAGGAAGGCGCCCCAGCGGGTGTCCGCCGGCGCGACCTGCTGCACTTCCTTGCTTTGTTTGCCATCGTCGCCACTTGGTCCCGCGACCCCGCTGAAGCTACCACTATAGCTCGGTCCTGCGCCATTGAGCGCCAGACCCGCGGCATTAAAGCCGGCCGAGCCGCTGCGGATGTCATCGTTACGCCGTTGGATGTTGCCCGACTGGACATTGGCCAGCGAGACGCCGATGGTGAACATGCTCGTCAATTCATCCGGCGCGATCTTGTCGAAAGCACGCGGCAGATCGCTGAGCTTGCGGTAATCGAGATAATCGAAGAGCGCATTGGCGTGGCGATCGTTGGCCGCGCTATCGAGCGCCCGGGCGACCGACCGTTGGTTGGGCGTGAGCCCCGCGTTTTCAGCATACGCCGCAAACGAACCCTGCACCGCTTCGAGGGCTACGCTGTTCGTGTGATACACCACCGTCGGCTCGAGAATCGTGTCGCTGGTGAAACCGTTCTCCACCATGGCAAACCTTCCATCCACGCCGCCATTGGCCGTCAGAAAGGTCACCGGCTTGTTGCGCTTCAGCTTGAAGCCGTCGAGGCGGATGAGTTGCAGCGCGCCTGCGAGGCTGGCCGTGCCGTCGACGGAGAGGAGGTCGTGTTGCGTGAGGTCGCGTCCACCGATCTGGATCTGCAAAAGGCCGCTGGGCGACTGGGCGAAGTTACCCGTCATATGAATCTGCCCAGGGGAATGTCCGGGGCTGACGACGGAACTGTTATAGAGGTTGCCGAAGATGGTGCCGTTGCCGCCGAGGAGACCTTGCAACACGTTCATGTTGCCGAAGAGCGCGCCATCGAGGAAGAGCGAGCCCCCGCCGGTGAGCGTCGCGTTGCCGATGAGCGTGCTGCCGATGAAGAGGTTGCCGTGCACATCGAAGTGCAGCCCGTTCGGTCCGAAGAGTGTGCCGCCGGTGATGGTGTTCGTGCCGGTGGTGGTGACGTTGCCGCTGGTGACAGTGAGCGTGTTGGTGATCGTCAGGCTTCCGCCAGTGGTGAAGGTCAGCGAGTTGATCGTATTGTTATCCGCGGGACCGCCGGTAGTCGTCGAACCAGTTACAATGAAGTCCGCGAAAAAGGGTGTCCCGACGGGAGCGGCATTTTGGATCGTGGACCCGCCGCCGGCGTAGGCCAGGCCAATGCTCAAACTCGTGCCCGTCTCGATGAGCGCCGCGCTGTAACCGGGCAGGCAGCGTGAGCGTGAAATCACTCGCCAGAAAATCCGTCGAGGCAAACGTCGCCAGGGTGTAAGCCTGTTGAAGGAGGATGCCGGTGTTGATGAGCTCGAGATTGTAAGCACCCGGAGCGCCTTTGGTGAGCGCGCCGGTGAGGGCGAGTTGGTCGACTGCCGCGCCGCCGAATTGGAGAGCGACCGTGCCGCCACCATCCCACGTGAGCGAGGCGCCGTGCAGAGTGCTGCCAGGGGTTCCGGGGGTGACGATCCCAGGAACGACGAACCCGCCGCTTTTCAGCATCACCGGTCCAGAGATGATGCCGTTGCCGCCGAGCGCCGCCCCGCTGTTGACGATCACCGCGCCCGTGCCCGTGGCGGAGCCGGAGGTATTGGTCGCGATCAGCCCACCGGCGTTGACGGTGGTGCCGCCGGTATAGGTATTCGCGCCGCTCAGGGTCAGCGCCGCGGTCCCGGTCTTGACCAATTGCCCGCCAGCGATGCTGCCGTCACTGATCACGCCGGCGAAGAGATCGCTGCTGGTTTGATTGACGGTGAGTTGTCCGCCGTTGAGCACGATCTGGCTGCCGACGACGCCACTCAGCGAGCCGATCGTGGCATTGGTGATCAGTTGAAAGGCGGAATTGGGCAGGAGGGTCTTCGAGCCACCGGGCGGGGTGTAGGAGGCGTTTAGACCATAGCCACCGCCGCCCTGATAGAAGGCGATGACGATATCGTGGTATCCGGCGGTCAGATCGACGGTGCCGTTCTGTTCGGTGACCCCTTGGAAGTTGTTATTGTTCACCACGACGTTGCCGTCGATGAAGAGCATACTGCCATCATCACTCGCGGTGAAAAAACTGTAGGTGCCGGCCGTCTGCGCATTGAAGACGCCTGTCCATTCGACCTCGAGGTTGATGGCGCCGCTATTGTACGGTGCTGGAAAGCCGGAGCCGTTGGTGCCGAAATCGAAATTGGCCCCGGCCAGATTGCTGTTCGCTGTAAGAACCGGCGTGAGTGTGCTTAGGTGGCTTTGCAGAGCGGCGAGGCTGGTAAAGTCGTTAGGGTTGGGTGAAGCATTGTAATACTGCCCGGTGAGCCCGGACAGACTGCCCAGGGCCAATGTGGCCGTGGAACCAGTGAGTTTCACGGCGCCGCTGAGATTCTGGGTGGTGTTGGCGCCATTCGCTTGCAAGAGCAGGGTGCCAGCTTGAATCGTCGTCGTCCCCGTGTAGGTGTTGTTGCCGGAGAAAGTCAGCACGTTCGCACCCAATTTTGTCACGATGCCAGCGCCACTGATGTTACCGGAGAACGTGTTGTCGTCGCTGCGATTGAAGAACAGGGCGCTGTTATTCACGACGTTACCAGTGAGAGAGCCGCTGGTCCCGCCGTCCCCGATTTGCAGCTTGCCGGCATTGATCGTCGTGCCGCCGGTGAAGGTGTTGGCTCCGGTCAAGGTCACGATGTTATCGCCATCTTTGGTGAAATCACCCGTGCCACTCATGGCGCCGGAGAGCGTGTAGTTATTGATGGCCGATGTCGCGGTGGCGACGACATGACCGTTGTTCGTCACGGCATTGCCAAAGGTTTCGCCATTGAGGAGATTCAAGACGAGAGTCGCCCCACTGTTCGTGGTGACGGCGCTGCTGCCGAGCGAGGCTCCGGCGGCCACACCATCGCCAATCTGCAGCGTGCCCGCGGCGACGGTCGTGCTCCCGGTGAACGTGCTGGCGCCCGTCAGCGTGAGGGTTGCGACGCCGTCCTTGATGAAAATGCCGCCGGTCTGGTTGCCATCGACGATGGCCCCGGCAAAGGTGCTGTCGACATCCTCGTGGACGGTGAGTTGCTGGCCGTTGAGGACGACCTGACTACCCGCGACACCGGTGAGTGCACCGATCGAATTCTGCGTTTGGAAGGAGAGCAGGGAGTTTGGCAGGAGAGTAAATCCGCCTCCGGGGGCAATATAGTAACCCTGCAATCCATAGCCGAAAGAAGCCTGGTAGTAGGCAATGAGGATGTCATGCTCACCGGCGGTCAGGGTGACGTTATTAAAGCTGCCGCCAAAAGCATGGATCCCGAGGTAGCTCTCGACCAACTGTCCATCGATGTAAAGGGCGCTGGCGTCGTCGCTGGCGATTTCAAAGCCATAGGTGCCGGCAGTCAGGGCGTCGAACTTGCCGATGTACTCCGCTTCGAAGTTGGCGGCGGTGCCGCTATTGTAAGGAGCAGGGAAATTCTGGCCGACGGAGGTGCCGAAGTCGAAATTGGCCCCCGCGAGGGAACTGCTCGCGACGACCGTCGGCGTCATGCTGCCGAAATGGCTCTGCAGAGCGGCGAGGCTCGTAAAGTTGCTGTCGCTGGGGGTGTTCGGCACGTCGTAGTAGCTGCCCAGCAGGCCGGAACCGGAGCTGAGGGAAAGGCGCGCGGTCGCACTGGCAAGATTGACGGGCCCGCTCAGCGAGGCCGTGCCAGCCGGGGAACTGGGCGCCAGTTGCACAGTGCCATCCTGCACCGTGGTCACTCCGGTGTAGGTATTGTTGCCCGAAAGCGTCAGCGTGTTCGCACCCAGTTTCGTCACCGTGCCGGTGCCGCCGATATTGGCGGAGACGGTATTGTCGTCGCTGCGGTCGAAAACGATAGCGCCATTGTTGGTTACCGTGCCGCCGAGACCGCCGGAGGTGCCGCCATTGCCGACCTGCAAAGTGCCGGCGATGGTGGTGCCGCCGGTATTGGCGAAGTTACCGGTAATGGTGAGGGTATTTGCGTTCAGCTTGGTGACGGTGCCGCTGCCGGTGATGTTGCCGGCAAAGGCGAAGTCGTCGCTGCGATTGAAGACGAGCGCGGCATTGTCGGCCACGTCGCCGAGAATGCTGCCGGTGTTGCCGCCGTTGCCGAGTTGCAGGGTGCCGGCGATGATCGTGGTCAAGCCAGTGTAAGTGTTGGTCCCAGTGAGAGTGAGGGTGCCGGGACCGGCCTTCAGGAGGCCGCCGCCAGTCGCGCTGCCATCGACAATCGTCCCGGCAAAAATCGTGTCGACGTCTTCCTGCACGTTGAGCGTCGCGCCATTGAGGACGACCTGGCTGCCGGCGACGCCGGACAAGGAACCGATGCTAACGTTGGAGTGCGGCGCGAAGAGCAGAGAGTTGGGCAGCGGCGTTTGGGAGGGCGCCCCGGGCACAGTGTAGAAAGCCTGCAAGCCGTAACCGCCGCCGCCTTGATAAAAGGCGATGGTAATGTCGTGGAGGCCTTGGGTCAGGGTGACGCTGCCGGAGCGCTCGGTCACCCCTTGAAAGAAATTGTTGTTTACGATGGTGTTGCCATCGATGAAGAGCATGCTGCCATCGTCACTCGCGGTGCCGAAGGTATAACTGCCGGCGGTTTGGGCGAGAAACTGGCCGCTCCATTCCACTTCGAGGTTGTTCGCGTTCGAGTTATACGGCGCGGGAAAGAGGGAACCAGTCGTGCTGAAATCAAAATTGGTCCCGGCGAGACTGCTATTGGCCGTCAATGACGGTGTCAGCGTGCCGAGATGGGTTTCCAGAGCGGCGAGACTGCCGAAGCTGAGATCGCCACCGTTGCCGTTGTTGCTCAACGGCGGGGTATTGTAGTACTGACCCAAAAGGCCGCCCGGTTGACTGCCCGGCAGCACCAGTTGTGCGGTGCTCCCGGCGAGGTTGACGGCGCCAGGAAGCGGACTGACAGACGATAACTGCAGCACGCCGGCATTGACGGTGGTGGCGCCGGTGTAGGCGTTGTTTCCGGCGAGGTTGAGTGTGCCCGCGCCATTTTTCACGAGGCCATTGCTCCCACTGAGCGTGCCGGTGATGGTGACGGTGGCGGTGCCGTTCGTCGCGATGGTATCTGAGGCGCCTCCGAGCGTAAGGTTGGCATTGACGGTAAGATTGGTGCCAGTGCTAGCCGTGATGCCGGTGCCGGCATTACCCGCGACGGTGAGGGTATATGGACCGCCGATGCCGCTGTTGATCACCACGGGCGTCGGGTCGGCGATGGTGAGACTGTGAATGGTGAAGTTCTGGCCGAGCGTGGTGACGCCCTGATTGGCCGCGCCGGTGGCGGAGAAGGTGACGTCGTCGGCTGCCGTGGGAATCGAGATCGTCACGGTACCCGCGGAGTTGGTGGCCCAGTTGTTGCCGGTCCAGGTACCGTCGGTCTCACCGAGCCAAAAGGTGGCGGGCGGTGCGGCCGCGGCGCGCGGAAGACCAGAAGTGAGCGCGAGGCTGGCGACGAGGGCCGCGATGCTGCCAGCCAGGACACGGTGTCCGCGACGCACGGAATGACGTGTGGTGGCCGTTGTGGAGAATATGGTATTTCGCAATGTCATCATGGGAAGGAATCCGGGCGACAGAGCGGGTTGGAAAGAAAGCCGTCACGCAGGACAGAGAGGAACCTACGCAGTCTTCAGTATATGTGGCAAACTTATATAACGGCGGTTTTTCATTTGTTTGGGCTGTGTCCGCGGCCACCCGTTCGCCTTGCGTACAGCAAAAGGCGCACTCTCCCTTTACAAAAGCAGGCGTTCTTCTGCGTGAAACAGAGCTCAGGCTACGCCTTGGGCGCGCTCGGTTGAGCGGGGCCCTTCAGCGCGGCGATTTCCTTGGAAGTCAGCAGGCGCCATTCGCCGGGCCGCATTTCGCCGATCTTCAACGGGCCGAGGCGGATGCGCGCCAATCGTTCCACTTCATAGCCGAGATCATAGAGCATGAGGCGGATCTGCCGCTTGATGCCCTGCGTCAGAGTGAGGCTCAGGTGCGTGGGGTTGAGAATCTCCACACGCTCGGCCTTGGCACGGCCACCGATGATGTGAAACCCCTTCAGCAGCTTCTCCCGATCCTGCGGGTTAAAGGGCTTGTCCAGAAGGACTTCGTATTCCTTTTCGATCTTGTAACGAGGGTGGGTGAGGGCGAGGGAAAGGTCGCCATCGTTGGTCACCAGCAGCAGGCCTTCGCTGTCCTTGTCGAGGCGGCCCACGTGGTAAACGCGGGGCCAGTTCGCCGGCAACAGGTCGAAGATGGTCTTGCGATCGCGCTCATCACTGGCCGTGCAGACGTAGCCGGCCGGTTTATTCAGGAGGACAGTGATTTTCTGTTCAGTGCGCAGGAGGCGGCTGCCCACCTTGACCGCGTCAGTCGGGCCGACCTGGGTCGATAGATCGGTGACGACCTGGCCATTGATCCGGACCTGGCCGGAAGTGATGAGTTCCTCCACGCCACGGCGGGAACCGAGGCCGGCGGAAGCGAGAAAACGATTAAGACGCATGGAAAATTGGGAGATGGAAGATGGAAGATCGGAGATCGCGTGGTGAACGCCCGGAAAATGTCGGGAGGGGGAGTTACGCGATGTTGTTGGAAAAAACTACCCAATAGTCGGAGATTCCATTAATTCCTCGCCGCCCGCCCCGATAAACACGATGCAGAAACTCGTAATTCCCCGCAAAACCGTTTATCGGTTGTCACTCTACTACCGGGCCCTGCAGCGGCTGCGCACGAACAACATCGAGACCGTCTCCTCGGCCGCGCTGGCCACGGCGGCGGGGGTGAAGCCCACCCAGTTGCGCAAGGACCTGACGTATTTCGGCAATTTCGGCACGCGTGGACTGGGATACAATGTGGAAGCCCTGAGCCGCCGGCTCACCGAAGCGCTCGGCACCACACAACTGCAACCGGTCATTCTCGTCGGCGCCGGTAATCTCGGTTCGGCGCTGTTGCGCTATCCCGGTTTCGCCAAGGAAGGCTTCGAAGTGGTGGCCGCGTTCGATGCCAAGCCGCTGCGCTCCCGCGAAAAGGAACTCGGCATCAAAGTGCTGCCGATGACCAAGCTCGCGCAGTTCGTTACCGAGCAGCGCATCAAGATGGCCATCCTCACCGTGCCCGGCAATGTCGCGCAGGAGGTCACGAACGAACTCATCGCCTCCGGTGTGCTGGCGATCCTGAATTTCGCCCCGATCATCCTGCAAGTGCCCGATAACGTGGTGGTGAATAACGTGGACCTGGCGATCGAGCTGGAGAATCTGAGCTACTTCATCCAGTGAACTCCGCGCGCCTCGCGGCGAAGGACTTCGACCTTACGCTCACGCTGGAGTGCGGGCAGGTGTTCCATTGGGTGCGCGAAGGCGCGGGTTGGTTGGGGGTGATCGGCGAACTGCCGATGTATGTGGAGCAGCAGGGCGAGGAATTGCTCATCCCGCGAGGGACGGAGGAGGTGGCGCGCGATTATTTCGCGCTCGATCATCCGCTCGCGGAAATCTGCGCGAGCTTTCCGGAAGATCCCGCGATGCAGGCGGCGCGGGAGTTTTGCCGCGGCATGCGTATCATCCGGCAGCCGGCGTGGGAATGCATCGCGACGTTCATCACCTCCTCGATGAAGCAGGTGGCGCACATCGCTCAAATCTCCCACACGCTGCGCAGGCGCTACGGGAAGAAAGTGGCGTGGGAGGGCCACACGCTTTTCGCCTATCCCACACCGCAGGCTTTGGCGCAGCTCGAGGAAGAAGACCTTCGCGCCTGTGCGCTAGGGTATCGCGCGAAGAATCTGCTCGGTTCGGCACGGATGATTGCCGACGGGGAGGTCGACCTGGAGGCGTTCGCGCGCCTGGATGATGACGCCGCCCGCGAAGAATTGTGCCGCCTGCCGGGCGTGGGCGAAAAGGTGGCCAATTGTGCGCTGCTCTTCGGCTTCGAGCGCGTGCGCGCTTTCCCCATCGACGTCTGGATCGAACGGGTGCTCCGCGAAATCTATTTCCCGCGCAAACGTCGCGTCACCGTCAGCCGCCTGCGCGAATTCTCCGCGACTTACTTCGGCGCTTACGGTGGCTACGCCCAGCAATACCTCTTCCACCACGCGCGCAAGACCTGGCAGCGGAAGAAAGCAGGGTAGTGTTCAGTGTTAACCCAAGTTCGACAGTTACGAAGTTAGTTGGGTTGATTTTGAAGGGCTTACGTTGATTAAAGGCGGTTTTTCTCCACTACATTTTCGATGATTTTCGGACGCGTGGGCAGTTTCAGGCCCAAGTGAGCCAGCAGATCGGCGGCCAGCGGTTCGGGTTTGCTGACTAGGCGCAGCCGGGTTTCGCCGCGGTCACGGACGTTGAACAAGAGGTCCATGGAATGAATGGTGCCGAGTTCCTGCACCACTTGCCGAGCGGTGTCTCCCATGGCCTTGGCTTTGAGCCAGAGTTCCAAGGTGCGCCACATGACCAGCGCCAGGAAGCAGACCAGGATGTGGGCCTGCACCCGATCTTCTTTTTGATGAAAGACTGGGCGCAGTCCCAAGTCGCTCTTGCTGGTCCGAAAGGCGTCTTCGACTTCCGTCAGTTGGATATACCAACGCCAAAGCTTGCCGGGATCTTCTTCGGTGCAGTTGGTGCGCAGCAGATAGGCGCCATGGGCGGCTTGCGCCCATTCGGTTTTGCTCGGGTCTTCGCTGACGCGCAGTCCGACCGCGCGGCCTTTTCCCACGAGCACTTCGACTGCGAAGAGCTTTTCGGCGGCGGTATTGCGCCCAAGCCATTTGCCGATGCGCCGTTCGATCACCCGGGGTGACTTGGCCGGCTTTTTGCGCAACGCGGCATCGATCTGCGCGAGCTTCTTGCGCAGCCGCTCTTGTTGCCCGCGCAGCATGGCCTTTTCCTATTCACTCCGGGGCGCGGCTGCGGCAGAGCACATAG
>NZ_ABVL01000026.1 GCF_000173075.1 Chthoniobacter flavus Ellin428 | reverse complement strand
ACCGTGCTAATATCTTCGGCACCGGCTTCCTTGAAAATCTTTTCGGCACGGTCGACCTGATCGCTATCCATAGCGCGCGCGGCGATGAGGTAGTTACCCTTTTTCAGTTTGTTTTCATAGCGCCGGGCTTCGATCTCCGGGATGCCGAGACCGATGAGTCCTCCGACAATTCCGCCAGCAGTGGCTCCGACGGCCGCTCCGCTCAGTGCGGCCATGATGGGACCGGCAGCGATAAACGGTCCCAGACCGGGAATGGCCAGCGCACCAATGCCCGCCAGAAGACCCAAGGCCCCGCCGGCGACACCACCGGTGGTGGCACCTGCCGTCACGCCCTCCGAGGCTTTCGTCGATTTCACATGGCCGAAATCGCCAGTTCCCGAGGTATCAGGCAAAAGAACGGAGATTTCGGAATTGGCGAACCCTTGCGATTGAAGACGCTGAACGATGGTTTCAGCCTGGCCTTGGGTGGTAGCGATACCGAATACGGATTTGGACATAGGTAAGATAGTTGGAGGTTACTTTGTTTTGACTTCGATTTGATTGACCACCGTCATTGTTCCAGCGGATGCTTTGGCATAGGCTTCGATCTTCTTTTTTTCCTCCGCGGTATTGACCGGACCACGCAGGGTCACCTTGCCGTCCGCGGTGATGATCTTGACGTTTTTAGCGGTCATGGAGAGTGAACCGTCTTTGACCACCGCTTTACGGATCGACTGCGTCACCTGGAGATCTTCTGGACGGTTGGATTGATCGACCGGCGTCTTGGTTTGGCCACTCCGATCCCGCTCGTTTTTCTTCGAATTGTCGGCCGCGGATGTATTCGCATCGGCGGCCCATCCGCTAAGAGAAAGCGAACAAACCGAAACGATGGTGAGAAGTGCTGTTTCAATTCGATATTTCATAAGCAGTCGGGGGTTCATCCATTGATCGTCTTTCGAGGGCTAGTGGGCGGTCTTACCGCGAAAAGAATAGATTACTCCGCCTCTTCGCTGTTTGGAGTGGGCGCCGAACTGCCTATGCTCACGATGAAATCATCGCAGTGAGCGCGAAGCGCCCGGAAAAAAACGTGTCATCCTGAGCGGAGTGTCCCGGGGGCGAAGGCGGGCGGGACACGCAGTCGAAAGCCGAGTCCGCGAGACGCCTATGGGACTGTGGGGCAAACCTCCAATATCCTTCTTCATCCGTATGTTTGCAGAACACGTTTTCTGCCGGGAGAATCGTCACGGCTCCGGACGAAACCCACGGAAGTTAGAGGTCCTTCGACTCCGCCCACGCTTCCCCGCTTCGCTCAGGATGACAAAGATGGGTGGGGCGCTTCGCTCACCGCCATAATTTCACCGCGGGCAAACGCCAAGCATTCGCCACCCACTTGAAACAGCGAAGAGGCGAATTTCCTGCGCTCCTTCGCCTGAGGCCGGCTGGTTCCTGCTCCCATGGCTGCGCCGCGTCGCCGGCGGCTCGGCGTGACAAGGCAGGGACGACTTGTTAGTTGCGAAAGAAGGGCAGAAG
This sequence comes from Chthoniobacter flavus Ellin428, assembly GCF_000173075.1. GTDB lineage: Bacteria > Verrucomicrobiota > Verrucomicrobiia > Chthoniobacterales > Chthoniobacteraceae > Chthoniobacter > Chthoniobacter flavus. Next base: position 85,985 of record NZ_ABVL01000026.1, on the reverse strand, counting down.
CCGCGGCTGGGTGAGCGGGCGGGAAGTCAAAATCCGCGAGGGCGCATGTCCGAATACCGTGACCGGGGTGCCGATCTCGACGGCGTTGTAGAACGCAATGGCCTGCTCTTTCGGCATTCGCACGCAGCCGTGGGACGCGGGATAACCGGGGAGGTAGCCTTCGTGGAGACCGACTCCGTTGGTGAACCGCATAAAATACGGCATCGGGGCGTTCACGAATCGCATACCGGGCGGAACCGGCATGTCCGCATCGGCATCGGCGAGCACCGTCCGGCCCGCGGCATCGACCATCTTGCCATAGAAGGAAGAGCGATGGAGCGCATCCTTTTCGAGGACCTGAAAAGTCCCCGTGGGGGTGGGATATTGCGTTCGCCCACTGCAGATGGGACTCTCCATGACCATGCGATGGTGGAAGAGCAAATAAGCACGCTGCTCTTCGAGGTCGACTTCGATCGAGTACTCTCCCGCAGAGGCCATGCACTCGAGCAAGAGAAGAAGAATTGATGTTATCCAAATCCCCAAATTGGTTCTCACATTCGGAAATCGCCGCGGCCTGCGGTTGCGGTTTGCTCGCTGCCGAATCACGGGGCGATTTTGTTCCGCGCAACGCGATGCGGGGAGAGTGCGTTCTACTCGAACCGGGGGCGTGGGGGATGGTCGCGGATTCGGCCGAAGCGATTCGACCGCTCTGCCCCCTCGTGTGACGCGACGAAAGCGGACCGGACGTTCGGAATAGCGAATGCGAGCACGGTCCACGAGCTGCCCGGTGATGACGCAAGTCTACGTAAGAAAATCCATCCAACGGCGCCGGCGATTCGATTCCTCTAGTGATGGCTAAACGGCAGACATTCTGTATCTGGCAAATGGATAACGGGGCGTGTCGTGTTCAGAAAAACCGTCGATCCAAAGCGGCGCAATTTCCGACTATCCGAGAGGCGCTTCACTTCGTCCGCCGAGAACGGCGCGGGATGAGCGATGTCCAACTGTTCTTCTACGCCGCAGACGGGGAATTACTGTTCACGGAGGAACTTGACTCTCCACCGCAGCGCAAAACTTTGACGGCGTGAACTATCAAGATGCGGTTGCGTCCACTCTACCTAAATAGGAAGATGGGAATGGCCGCAAAAAGGCACAAAAAGCACAAGACAAATGGATTGTGACGCGAAAGGACGCCACGACCTCATCATCAAAGCGGTGAGAAGGACGATGGATGGAAATCGTTCTTTTTGCGCCTTTTGCGCCTCTTTGCGGCTAACCATTCCCTTTTTTAGGTTGAATGCTTCAGCGAGTGGCCCTGACGCCACCTCGCCGCAATGACTTCGTCATTCTGCCCTCGTGCCCATAGAGTTTGGGCACGGGGGCAAAATGGTGGGATGGTGGGGCCTGCCCGCAGACATTCCGAAAGCGGCGCAGCTGTGCCTAGGCGGCGGAGGGGAATAGTGGCAGGTCGGCGGACGGGCGAGCAGCACTCCAAAACGCAAGCGCGATGCGGGAACGGGTTCCCGGGCGAGGAGATCAGCTCTCTTGGTGCTGAGTGAAGAGCAGCACTCCAAGACGCAAGCGCGGTTAGGGGCGTCGAGGGTGAGGATGCAAAAGAAATTGCCGCCGGGCTCGGCCTGGCTGAATTGGACGCCATGGATGGCGTGTTGTTCCAAATAATTGGTATAAAACGTCATTTGTGACGCGTTATTGTGAAAATGAGATAAAACGCCATGTGCGACGTTTTGGGTTGGACCGCGAGGGCGGGTGGTCACTGGCGCCGGCATTTGATCTGACTTATAGTTACAATCCTTCCGGGGCGTGGACGGCGACGCATCAGATGGACGCCTCCGGCGTGTTAATATTTGCCATTGCGCTCGGAGATCGCCATCCACCTCAGTCGGGGGGCGCGGGCGGGAAGGGAAGCGGGAGCTTCCGGGACACGGGCGTGTCCAAGCCGGAGCTTGGTCGAGGGAGCTTGGGCACGAGGGATCGAAGAATTTGTCGACTGCCCTATTTCCGGTTCCTGAAACTCTGTCTCATTTCTTTCCCTCTCTATCAGGAGACAGAGTTTCAAGACACCCAGCCGCTCTTCCGCCCGTCCGGGCCAGACCGCACGCCTCCTCACCCCTCCGGCGGCTGCGGCGTCTTCCTGAAACGGTGGGTCAACGACGCCACGGAAAAAGCCCCAGCCCCTCCAAGAATGAGCGCTACGAGTCCGGCGATATAGAGCAACGCCACCTCGAATCCCGGTGGTCCGAAAACCGGGCCGGCCGGCGTCAGTCCGATGGTTTTGATCGAACTAAAACCATATCTGAGGTGGACAGTAAATGTGGCGACCAGCATCACCGCAATCAGAGGAATCGCGGCCACGCTGACATAAGCACCCAGGAGGATGGCCGCCCCGCCCAGCAGTTCCACCGCCGGCACCACCCAGGAAGTCAGATGCGGCAGGGGCGCACCGATTTGCCCGAGCAATCTTTCGAAGTTGGCCGGACCGTGCGCGAGCTTCGCCCAGCCGTGTTCCATGAACCCGTAGCCCATCACGAGGCGCAGCAGAAGCGGCGCATATTCACGATATCCGCGATGCAGAAAGCGCGAAAATCGTGCTGGCGGAGGATGGGTGGGCTGGGCAGCCGCGAGAGGGTGCGTATTCATAATGCTCGTAGTAGAGATAACGAATGGTGCGCCCAGTTGATTGCGTGAACTGCGGAAGGATTTTCCGCCCCCGGAATAAATCGACCGGTTGAGGCGGGGGCAGTCGACGTCTTTTGACGGGCCGTCAATATGGCTCTATTGCCCAACCGCCGGGCGCGCGTTCTTCGGTCGCCGGCCATGGAAAAGCGGATTCAGTCGGCGTCTAACTCTCAAACGCGGGAAAGCCGTCATACTCCGGCCGTGCCTGGCCATCGACCAGCCTCGCGGGCCCCCTTTTTCTCTTGGCTCAAGAGAAATGAATGGTGTCTACTTTCACCTGGAGCCAGCGAGCTCGAGAAGATATGCCGATGATTTCCTCCCCTCCCGGTCGGTCTAATTTCCACCTCCGCCTTACCCCCACCGCGCAGCAGTCGCGCCAGCCTCCGCCTTGCTGAGTTTGGGGCGACGAACACACAACACGATGGAAGAGCATGCACCGAATATTTTCTGGATTCTTTTTGAGAATCGGCCCGTTGGCTTCATCCCCGCGGTTTTTATTCTTACCTGCTCGCTCGGGCTTCTCATTTCTCGCATTCGAGGTTGCCTTCGGTCGCGGCCAACGAACCTCGGTCGTGATCTTGCTTTCCTTTGCGCTGGGCCCACCACCGCTTTGCTCTATTGCGTTTTGAGCATCGCCAATACATTCGAGTCGTTCTCCAGCCTTGCTGTTGCTGTATCGCCCTCCGAGACGTTTCGCTACGCTCTGCGCATTCCTTCAGCAATTTGTTCGCTCGCTCTGTTCAGCTTTATCATCGGTGTGCTTGCATTTACTTTGCCCCAGAAAACCGCTGCAACCATCGCCTCCTCAGAAGCTAACTAGGAATTACTCTCGAGAGGAGCGAATGGGAACCCGAAGGGGCGGCTTGTTTGCGGCGGTTTTTTCCCGACGGCGACGACGGATCTCCTCTTCGTGAGCGAAGATCGAAGCCCCGTAAGGGCAACGATGTTCTCTCGTGCCCGAACTCATTTGGGCGCGCGCTTGCGGGCACAACTCCATTGTGTGTGGCGGGGGGCTGCGGGTGGGCTTTTTGGGAATACCGCCTGCAGACACACCCTCCATGCGAAACGGAGTTGCCAGCGACCGCCATCGCTGCTCGCCCGTTACCGGCCTTCCATTATTCCCCTCCGCCTCCTCGGCCCTGCGGGCAACCTGCGGTCGGCCCTCTCGCTCCGCTCGAGTTCGCTCCTGGATGCGTGCCCAAACGGAGTTTGGGCACGAGGGCAAACGCGGGAAAGTTGTCATACTCCGACCGTGCCTGGCCATCGACCAGCCTCGCAGGCCCCTTTTTCTCTTGGCTCGAGAGGAATGAATGGTGTCTACTTTCACCTCTGGCCAGCGAACCCGAGAAGATATGCCGCTGATTTCCTCCCCTCCCAGTCGGTCTAATACCATGTTAGGCGTTCCTCGCGTATTGCCATGAACGATTCCGTGTCGTCACACGTGCTATTACCCCTCCGGCCGGCGCCTAGGTTCTCAAGAGAGTCGCCACAAGTAGTTCGAGTATTGGACCAAATTCGCTTTCAACTCGATGCGGATGAATCCATGGCTGAGTTTTGCTGGTTCGCCAGAGAATATCCACGTGTTTATAGACACCATTTTGGGCACATAGAGCATCGGTTGAGGTCTATATATCAGCGTTATCAGAAAGCGCATGAGCATTTCTCAGTAGAGTTATCAAAGTCCGACCCGAATTGCGTCGGTATGTCGACCAGTAGCTTGGAGACCCTCATGGTTTACTGGGATTTTGAGGCTTTTCTAAATGCACTAGGTGCTGCGCTTGACGTTCTAGCTCGCCTCGTTGGTACTGCCTTCAAGGAGCAGACTCCGCCATCGTTCACTAAACTTTGCAAGCGCCATGAACGCGACGGCTGCATCGGAATCTTGCGCACTGCCCAAGATCGCTGGGTCTCGCGTATGAAGAATTACCGCGACTGTTTCGTTCACTATACATGCGTTGATACGATGCTGACATTCGCGTGTAACCAGTATTCCGACGGATTTGAGGTTCGTTGCCGTCTGCCCAGCAACCCGAATGCGCGCGACATCATGCGCTTCAGATTCTCTCGCCGTTTGGACGTGCTTCGTTACGCGTGCTCGACATACAAGAACTTACTTGCACTCGACCGCGCCATAGCGAGCCAGATTTTCAAGGACTATGAGTCCGGGGCGTTTCCAAAGCGAACATCGAATCTCTTCTTCCTAGGGACGCGCATGCAAACCGACGCTTCGAGCAAGGTGGTAGGGCGCGTAATGCCTTGATGCCAACGGATAGCGTGGTCCTCCCTTCACGGCGTTTTGCCAAAGCGCGCTTCGACGTGCGCTATCTAACTTTCAAGAGTTGACCCCGATCACCCCCGATCACCCCGATCAAATGACTGCGTCTGACCACTCGCTCCGCTCGAGTTTGGGAACGAGAGGGAAAAGCGGAATCAGTCGGCATCTGACTTTCAAACGCGGGAAAGCCGTCATACTCCGACCGTGCCTGGCCATCGACAAGCCTCGCAGGCCCCCTTTTTCTCTTGGCTCAAGAGAAATGAATGGTGTCTACTTTCACCTGTAGCCAGCGAGCCGAGAAGATATGCCGATGATTGCCTCCCCTCCCAGTCGGTCTAATACCATGTTAGGCGACTGACACGCGTTATGGCAGATATTGACCTCGAACTCAGGATGCGGTTGATGCGGGCTCGGCCAGAGTTAAGTCTATCCCACGCTGACTCTCTGATTCGCGGTATTGCTTCCAGTTGTCTCGAAGTGCGTGACGATGCGATTGCCCGCGGAGAGATCGAGCATGAGGACTTCGTCACATTCTGTCATGTCGATGACGTGGCATTGGCTGCGATTTTTCGGAAAACGGCAGTCGAGTTCTTCGTATTTGCTGCAGACGAGTCCTTCATCCATGCTGCTGAGCATCTCATGATGACCGAGGTTCAGAAGTTCTTCCAGTTAGCACGCAGTCGCTGTGATGCTCCCGATGAGGCGTTGGTATTTGCGATATCGCAGGCATTGCCTTGGATGGAAGAGCACCGGAGGGCCGAAAAAGATGAAGAATCAGAAAATCTGGCCTAACAAAGCGCCCCAGCGAACGGGCCGGGAACTCGCTCCTGCGTTCGATGCGCTCACAGGCCCGTCTCTCGCCACGGTGGGATTGGGGTCGTTAGGCCTATCTCACGCGCACCGTGCAAACGATTCTTGAGAGATTGCTTTCGGAGATTCGGGAGTCGGTTCCCAGTTCATCGCACATCGCTGTGCTGGCGATGGATGACTCGGGCTTCACAATTCAGCTCGGGCGTTCCCCTGATGCAGAGGTCACCGTCACTCTTCAGGATTCTGCCCTACCATCATTCGCAGTGACATATCCAGCCTTGGTTGTGGGCAGAGAGGACGACGAGTCTGTGGCGGAGCGGACATCCGAATGCGTTCTTTCTCCGGGAGTGTCATGGATTGTCCGCAAGGTTTTTCGTTTTGGATTCGTTCCACCCGAAGGTTATCGTCGCTCACAGCGAAATTCAGGAAAGCCGCAACACCTGTGATCTCTTTTTGACCTCGTTCCCAAAGTTAGCGAAGCGCTTTGGGAACGGTCTTCGGCTTGAAACTCTGTTTCCGTCTGAGGCTTCCTGCATCCCATGATGTCGAACTGGAAACGGAGTTTCCGCCCCGGAAGCACGTTCCCAAAAAAGCGGAATCAGTCGGCACCTGACTTTCAAACGCGGGAAAGCCGTCATACTCCGACCGTGCCTGGCCATCGACCAGCCTCGCCGCCCCCTTTTTTCTCTTGGCTCAAGAGAAATGAATGGTGTCTACTTTCACCTGGAGCCAGCGAACCCGAGAAGATATGCCGATGATTTCCTCCCCTCCCAGTCGGTCTAATACCATGTTAGGCGTCGCTACGCGCACACCACAATGAACACATCAGACAACGTTGTTACCAAACGACCCGCTTCGCACAAGTGGGCTCTATTCGTCTTCGTCGCCGTCGCCGCCGTCAATATTATGCTGAACGTCTCGGGGCACTTCGATGTTCTTGGCGTCATCGTTACTTTCGCTGGGACTGCCGCTTTCTTCGCTTCGCTGCTCTACGCCCGCTCATCACGGACTTACACACTTGGCATCATTACGCTCGGTTTGGTCCTCATCCGGTCACTCCAATCCCTCTGGTTCGATATTGCCGCTTACCGTAGCGGTCTTTTCCATGCGCCGCGGGCGGCACTTCCCGCTATCATTTTTGCCGCTTGTGGCGTTGCTCTTCTCCTTCTGCTCTTTCGGGCTTACACATTTGGCGCGTCCAGTCGCCAGTATTATGGTTTGCCAGCAATTCCCAACACCCGCAACGCCTAACAATGCGCTGCCGTTTCGACAGGCTCCCGTTTCGACAAGCTCCCGTTTCGACAAGCTCAAGGTCCCGAGCCTGCCGAGGGAAAGGTCCCGAGTCTATCGAAGGACAGCGAACGGGCTGGGAACTCCCTCCTGCGTTCGACGCGCTTGCAGGCCCGTGTCTGAGCTGGCGTGCGTTAGGCGCCGCTATCCCTGTTCTGTGAACGAAGACTCGCGGAACTCTGCTCCATGCGTCATCTTACTGAATCCAATATCCAGTCTGCTCTTCAGCGAGGCCGCTATGTCGAGCAGCTCATCCGCCCTACGACGATCAACGATGCAGGCGTTTTACGGTGGCTTGAACTTCGCGCGACGGATGACCAATTCACGCTAACGCTTCACGAAGTATTTGACGACGGTTCTCCAGACTACCTCGACGTCTATTCCTTTGAACGCATTTCTCCCGACGACGATCCCATGCGGCATTCATTCTCCACTCTCGAGGACGCCCTGGCATTCGCGGAGAGTTCGTACTCCGCGGCACGAGACCGCTACGTCAACCAAGCCGTCATCCAAGATGAGTATGCCGACTATCTTCGCGATCACCGCAACGCCTAAGCGGTGCAGCGAACTGCTCCGCAGTCTCTGAGCTTGAGGGCCTTGATCCAGTACCGTGGCCGCTATTTGCCCTTCGCGCCGGTGGCCGGGTAGCCTTGCCAGACGTATTCCAAGGCTTCGGGCAGCAGTTGCTGTTTCATGCTCCCGTCGCAGTGGCCGGCGTTCTCGACGAAGGAGAATTGGTAGTGATAGCCCTTGGCGGCCAGCGCCTGGGCGGTGTGCTCGTTGGCCAGGACCCAGTCGTGGGCGTCGTCGCGCATGACGTTGGGGTTGAGCAGATCGCGATCGCCGACTTCCATCCAGATGCGCAACGGCTTGGCCGGGCTCTCGGGGATGAGGTGCTGATGCATTTCCCAGCAACCACGCGGGGTGGCGGGATTGTAGGGCCACTGCTGGTTGACGAACGTGCCGGAAAAGCTGAGGACGCGATGATAGAGCTCGGGGTGATACCAGGCCATGATCAGCGCACAGGATGCGCCGGAACTGCAGCCCATCGTCGCCCGGCCATCGGGATCTTTTGGTGAGCTTGACCCCGCATTCCTTCTCGACGAGCGGCAAGACTTCCTTTCTCCGACGAATTCCGCGTAGAGGCCGGACATGGTGTCGTACTCCAGGGCCGCGCTCGCTGCCCTGGGCGTTGGCCGCTCCCGTTGCCGATGGAGATGGCGATCATCGCCGGCACGCGATGCGCGGCGATCAGGTTGTCCAGGGCGGTGAAGAGCGACTTGTCGATGCCGTCGGCGCCGACGATGAAGGGCGCGGCGGTGCCGGGGACGTATTGGCTGGGCACATAGACGCCGACGCGGCGCGTGTAGGGGGCGGGGTGGCTGGTCGTGACGTCGAGCTTGTTGGGATTGCTGGGGTCGGGCGTGCCGAAGGTATGCGGCTCCCGGGCGATGCCGGGGTAAATCTTGCTGTCCTCGGACTTCATGGTGAGGGTGAAGACCTTGCCCTGCGGCCTGCCTGCGGGCGCGGTCATTTCGGGCGCTTTCGGGTGGGTGGGGCCGATGATGAAGTTGCCGTCGGCATTCACCGGGGGGACGGTGCCGTCGGGCAATTCCCGGGCGGTGACGTAGCCCGGGGTGTGCGGATCGCGGGTGTTGGGTTTGGGGCGGGGGGCATCCGCTGCCGGCGCCGGCAGCGCCAGGGTCAGGGTGAAAAGACAGACGGAAAACGCGATGGGGAGGGGGCTGGTGCTCACGGGTTCATTTACGGGCGGGGAGGGGCGGGGGTCAAGGAATGCGGAGTGCGGAGTGCGGAGTGCGGAGTGCGGAGTGCGGAGTGCGGAGTGCGGAGTGCGGAGTGCGGAGTGCGGAGTGCGGAATGCGGAATGGGGAATGGGAGAATGGGAGAATGGGGGAATGACGAATGACGAATGACGAATGACGAATGACGAATGGGGAATGGGGAATGGGGAATGGGGAATGGGGAATGGGGAATGGGGGGAATGGAGAATGGGGAATGGAGAATGGGGAAATATTGGATGTTCGCTTCCGCTTCCGCATTCCGCGTTCCGAATTCCGAATTCCGAATTCCGAATTCCGCATTCCGCACTCCGCATTCCGCACTCCGCATTCCGCACTCCGCAATCCGAATTCCGCATTCGCCTCGGCGTTTAAATCAGCCGTGGCGACAGTGTTATTTGAAATACCCTAACCCGATACTTTCGCGCTTGACCCTCGCGGGAAGGGGCGCAACGGCCGCGGGGGATGGGCGATCCCTTTTTTGATTCCGATCCCGAGGCCTTGGACGCAGCTCCGACGACGACGTCGTCGAGCAGCCCCACGACGCTCGATGAGGCCACGATCAAGGCGTCTGACCTCGCGCAGCGCGGGCTCACTTATTATACGCCGGTGCCGTGGACCGATAACTCGTTTTCCAACACGCCGGATGCATTCGCGCCGGATGCCTCGGACGTTCCGGATGCGCCGCCGGGTCCGCCGTCGTTTGGGGCCTCGCCCTATGTCACTTCGCCGTACGTCTCTCCATCGAAAGTAACTCCATCCTCGGCCGCTCCGGGCGCGGCGCTGACGGCCATCGCCACGCCGTCGGGCTCCGGTCCGGATGCTTCGCCGGTCCCGGCGGATCCGGTGGCCAAGGCGCAGCAGGATTACCAGGCGGCGCGGCAGGTGGCCGGGCAGTCGATGCTCGAGACGCGGCAGAAGCTGGGCTATCTCGGGTTCAGCGTGCCGGATGAGGCGCTGGCCGATCCGGCGGCGTTGCACAGCGCGATCCAGGCGCGGATCAATGCGGCGCTGGCCGATCCCAGCGCCAATCAGTTTTCACCGTTTGGGCCCACGCGGCTCACGCCGCAGTCCCAGCTTCTGCGCAATGACCTCGCGGACCTCGGCAACCGCGCGGCGTCGATCGTCAGCGATCATGCCGATACCTTGGATGACTTGCGCGGCTCGTACGGCGCGCTGCAGTCAGCTTCGCGGCCGCCCACCCCGGAGCCGCCGACCGTCGCTTCGCCAGACCAAGGGGCAGCTTCGCAGCCGCAGTCGACGGACGCGCAAGGACCGGCGACCGGCGTGCCGGCGCAGCCGAACGCCGCGCAGCCGCAGCCCAACCCCGGACCATCGCAGCCACCACTCACAGCGGCTTCCGCACCGCCACAGCCGGCCCCCACGCAGCCACAGCCGACGCCGCCACCGACCGCTCCGCAGTTACAGCCACCGCCAGCGACGCCGGCGCCGACTCTCACATCGCCGCAGCCCACACCGTCTCCCACCAGGCCGCAACCGCACCCGACACCAACCATTCCCGGGCTGGATCACTCTTCTTCGACCGCGCTGGATAACCTTCGGGCCGGGCAGGGGATCCCCGGCGCGCTGACGAACGGCTCGATAACTAATAACTCTCCCACTAATCACTCCATCCCTAACGGCCCAGGAACTGACCCCGCAGTTACGCCGCCGAATGGGTCCACGCCATCCGCTGCGTCTGCGCCTCCATCTTCGCCACCGGCGCCCGGTGAGGCGATCCAGGCGGCGCGACAGGGCAGGAAGCCGTATGCGATTTCCGACGACGGCATGCTGCAATGGAAAGATGGGGCGCGCGCCCAGGGAATCCAGCAGGCGCTCCAGGATGGTCTCCTCCCGCCGGATCAAGCGCAGAAACTCATCCCCTTCGCCCAGCAGGCCGACGCGCAGTATCGTGATCTCGTCACCGCGGCGGGCAGTAACCCGAAGCTCAAGGCCTTCCTCGCCTCGGGCATCAAATCGGGACTTTCGATGGAAGCGGGCGCGGCGCTTTCCAGCGCGGTGGGCGGCATCTCCGATGCGTGGCTGGCCGGGATCGGAGGCGCGATTACCTCCGAAACGGGCGGCTGGGGCGCGATCGCGCTTCCGGCCCTCGTGCACGGCATCACTTTCCTCGCCGGGCAATACACGGCCGATAAAGCGCTCAAGGCGCTGCAAGCCAAGCTGGCCAATTACAGCGATACCGTGAAGTCGATGGCCGCCGCGGAGCAACTCGAGCCAGTGGCCGCCCAGATCGGCTCGCTGGCCGGCGGCGCCAGGCAGGTGGTCTCTTCCGTCGGCGGCCTGGCGAAACTCGGCGGCCAGGAAGCCGCGGACGTGGCCGGTCGGGCCGTGCTGAATGGGGCGGATGCCGCCGCCGCCGCGCAGCAGGGGCGGGTGGCCGCGGCCAAGCTGGTCGGCACGCGGCTGGGATGGGGAGCGGCGGCCGGCGCGGGCTTCGAAACGGTGGTGCGGCCGGCGTTCGATGGGCTGCTCCACACGGCGGCCGATGTCGCGGGCATCAGCCATGATGATTTTCAGAACCCGACGGTGCAATCGATCCTGACCTCGGCGGTGCTGGGGGCGGCCCTCTCGGGGGAAGGCCAAGGAGGCGACAACGCCAGGGCCGCGGCGCTTTTTGAAAAATATACGCGCGCGACAGCGGCGGGTGTGCCGATCGAACAGGTTTTGAGCGCCTCGGAACTCAAGGATCTGAATGGTCTGGCGCCCAACCTGGCGCAGATGATGCAAGAGGGTGGACGGCAACTCCGCAAAGATCCCTCACGATTCCAGATCGCCCTGCGTCGGATGTGGCCGGCGGCCAATCGTCCGGCGGCGGAAACAACCTCTCCCCAAGGCGGCGCGGTATCTCCAGCGCCTTCTGCCAACACCCCACCAGCGAATCCCGCCCCCTGGGGCGAAGTGACCGACGCCCACCGCGGCTTGCCCGTCGAAACGCGAGACGGCCGGACCGGCACGCTCGAAGCGGGGCCGCTCCCCGACACGCCCAATCCCAACGTGGCCATCCGCGACGCCGCGGGGAAACTGCAGACCGTCCCGCAGGCGGAAACGCGGCTGGCGGGTTCCGCGGGCGGCGATGCCCCTTCACCGGACGGCGCCGCCCCCGCACCTAACACGCCCGCCAATCCTAACACGCCGGCGACTTCTAACACGCCGGCGAATCCCGGCCCGTGGGGCGGAGTGACCGACGCCCACCGCGGCCTGCCCGTCGAAACACAAGACGGCCGGACCGGCACCCTGGAAGCGGGACCGCTCCCCAACACCCCCAACCCCAACGTCGCCATCCGCGACGCCCAGGGGAAACTGCAGACCGTCCCGCAGGCGGAAACGCGGCTGGCGGGTTCCGCGGGCGGGGATGCCCCTTCACCGGACGGCGGCGCCCCCGCACCTAACACGCCCGCCAATCCCAACACCCCACCGCCGAATCCCGCCCGGTGGGGCGAAGTCACCGACGCCCATCGCGGCCTGCCCATCGAAACACAAGACGGCCGGACCGGCACGCTGGTAGTCGGACCGCTCCCCGACACGCCCAACCCCAACGTGGCCATCCGCGATGCCGCGGGGAAACTGCAGACCGTCCCGCAGGCGGAAACGCGGCTGGCGGGTTCCGCGGGCGGGGATGCTTCTAAACCAGGATCCGCCTCCGCCAATGGCGGAGGCGAGGGCACATCGAATGACGCTACTAAATCCATGGGCGCCGGAAGCGGTGGGCTCCCGCCATTCAAGCCGATGTCCTCCAAGGATCGGTTCAACCTTGAGTTTTTCATTGGCAATAAGCGAGCGGATATGGACGCGCGCTATAGTAACTTAGGAATCACTCCGACTGAGCATGCGAACGGCCGGTTTGCCGTAGATATAGATTCAGACGGTAATATTACTCCGAACCTACCTAACGACGTCTTATTCAAGAAGGCGCTACGCCGGTCGGGAGGAGATCTCGATGCCGCGCTTGCCTACGTGGAACAGGCTCACGAGGAGGAGTATTACCACACCATTGAGCTCCTGAAGATGAAGAAGGACTGGCAGCAGCGAGGCGGCAAAGCTAGCGGTTATGATTTCATCGAATATACCAATGAGAAAGATCGCGAACTCGCAGAGGATGTCGTCAAGCATATCGAGAATTTACCATCGGAAGAACGAGGAAAAGCCATTCACGATGTGGCCACTCTTCTGCGAAATTACGACGGTGCAACTTACGAAGGGCACGCGGATCTGAAAATCTGGCAGGATTTGCAATCCGATACCCAAACCCGACAAGCTTTCGGAGGCGAAGCCGTTCGCCAGGTGGCGCAACATATGAACGAAAAAGCAAATACTGAGACCGGTCACCTTGAATTCATTGATCCGAGCGAGCATCGCGCACGAACCCGGTTTTACAACCGGATGGCTTTACAGGTTCCGGCCGAGGAATTCGGTCCGCAATTTGCCGATCGAGTGAGACGGGTCGCCGCGGAAGCGAAGGCGCGAAAACCTATTGTGCCCTGATTCCAAGAGTCTATGATTGATCCTAAATCCTCCCGCAAGGCTATGAACAAAGGACCCGAAAATCCGCCATACCAAAAGCTTCCTAAGGTTGACTGTCATCGGAGGCCGCTTTTGTCCGACGGGTGGCATTATACCGATGGGGATGGTGGGAAGATCGTGGAGCCGCATGGGCACGGCGAGTATGTTCCGCCGCCGGTGGGGCCAGGGACTTTTCTTTTACCGTTTGAGGTCTACGACGAGATCCGCAATATCGAGGTGCACTATCACTTCGACTCGGGCCGTGAAGCAGAGATCCAGGCGGCTGGAGATCACGGCCCGGCCTACAGGATATTCGCGCCGGAAGGGAGCGTCATCATTCCCGTGGGAACGGTTCGCGAATGGGTTTTACGGTTGCCCGCTGGGACCAGCGTCCACGCCTACATTCACAAATGGCAATGGGACTTGGAGGAGTTGGAGCGTCAGCGTCAGCAGCGGCCAGAACTGACTCCGGAACAATTAGAAATGGGGAAGAAATTCCTTGCTGAATACCGGGAGCGAAAGAAGAGACAGGGATAGCAAGAAATAGGAGTTGGGCGCTTCGGGAACGAGAAGGCAAAACTGGAAAGCTTGAGACGGGGGCAATAAAATGACAAAACCCCCATCGCCCCAAAACCCTGTCTCGCACGATGGATAATCTGCCTTCCAAAGATCCGGTCGAATCGAAAATGGACATGCGCACCCCGAACAAATTGCCGTGGACGAACCAGCCGGGCTGGCATGAGCCGGAACGTCTTGGTGTCGAGTTGCAGAGTGTTCTGGAGGAGGAGAATTTTCAGCAGGTATTTTTATCCCAATCCGCTCGGCCATGAACGAAAAATCCGAAAACCGACCGTACCACGAGCTCTCCGAGTTTGATACGAAATTGCGGCCTCTCCTGTCCGACGGATGGGAATATCCGCGTCCTGTGTCCCACTATGCTTTCCGCGACAAATCTTGTCCGCTGCCCGTTGGGCCAGGCACTTTTCCGTTGGACTTTTCGGTTTACGACACGATCAAGGCGATCGAGGTGAAGTATGAGTTTGTAACGGGCCGTGAAGCGGAGATCCAGGCGGCCGAAGAGGGAGCGCCAGAATACAAGATCTCCGCGCCGGAGGGGCATGTCATTATTCCGGTGGGAAACGTGCGCCAGTGGATGATCCACTTACCCGCCGGGACGCAGGTGCACGCCTACATCGATAAGTGGCAAAAGGACCTGGAAAAAATAGCGCGCCTTCCAAAGTGGGAAATGACCCCGGAAGACTTGGAAGAGGGGAGGAGAGCCCTAGAAGAAGCACGGAAACGGCGCGAGGAAGGGTAGGCGACTGCCGGCGAGAGAGGGAGAAGTGATCGATTGCGAGTGTTGGCCGCGATCAATCCTAAAACGATTGTGCCTTAACTTCCCGGCGTGTATTTTCTCTCCATCTTCCCCGCTCGGCTATGAACAAAGGACCCGAAGACCCGCCTGACAAAGAGCTTCCTCTATTTGACCGTCGTGGGAGACCGTTTTTTTTGCCTGACGGATGGCAATATGCGGATGAGGAGGGGGTAAGGAGGGTGGGACCGTATGGTCGAGGTGAGTACGTTCCGCCGCCGGCGGGGCCAGGTACTTTTCTTTTACCGTTTGAGGTCTACGACGAGATTCGGAATATCGAGGTGCACTATCACTTCGACTCGGGCCACGAAGCCGAGATCCAGGCGGCTGGTGATCTCGGGCCAGCCTACAAGATATTCGGGCCGGAAGGGAGCGTCATCATTCCCGTGGGAACCGTTCGCGAATGGGTCTTACGATTGCCTGCTGGGACCAGCGTCCACGCCTACATTGACAAATGGCAATGGGACCAGGAGGAGTTGGAGCGTCAGCGTCAGCAGCGGCCAGAACTGACCCCGGAACAATTGGAATTGGGTGAGAAACTCCTTGCTGAATACCGCGAGCGCAGGAAAAGGGCCGCGGCCCTGAACGAAGAAAGCGAAAATAGGGGCCAGGATTAGGGCTCAGGCGTCATTTTTGACTGGCGACGGGGAGGAAGGAGGCAGTCAAGAATGGCACTAAGACAAGGGCGACTTTATCCCTCGCTCCACTCGAGTTTGGAAACGAGAGGAAACCGCCCCCTCGATCGACGCTTCATCATTTACTATGTCTTGGAAATTAAGTGACGACCCCTTGGGGCAACTGGAGACCGCCATCGCTGAGGATGACATGAACGGTGCCAACAACGTCGTCTTTGAACTGACCCGATGTGGCGCCCGCGACCTGGCGACGGCTTATGCGGCCACTGAGCGATGCCTTCACTCCGGGAACCGAATCCTGCGCTCCATTGGTGTGAGCGCGCTCGGGCACATCGCGCGGGTCTGGGATGCGCTGGATGAAAAATTCAAGGAGGACCTCGAGCAGGCGCTGGTCGATCCGGACCGCCACATTCGCCAACCCGCCGAGGAGTCGGCCATGGAGCTCTATTCGTTTTTGCATTGGCACTTCCGAAACTGGACGCCGAAAGAAGAGCCCATCCCGCTGGAGAGACGATTTGAAGATGTGCACATCGGCCATTTAGGCCCCGTCACCACGGCCAGCAGGTTGGTCACGCATCACTACGGGAATCAACGGCGCAAGGCGCAAGGGTTGCCCCCACTTCCGCCGCTTCCCTTCTAGCGCGCGGCTGGCCGACCCGTCTTTCCCGAGGAAGGGAGGAAGGGGGCAGTCAACATAGGGAGAAGCATGAGTCCAAATCGTTGTGATGTTCGTTAGCTGTCAAGATTTGTGACTGATCCCTTCCTGCCTGTGTCCGGTCCGCACCCTGACGCGGGTTGGTTCCCGATTTTCAATATATTGCAAGTGTTCCGTTCGGAAACGGTCCCCCTTGCCAACCACACGGGAAGTGTCCTTTAACATACCAGTATGCGTGGCTCGCGTAGAACCCGGGAGGGTAAACATCGGCATACTCAGCCTCCATGCAGACCCCAAGGATATCCCATTGGACCATATCTTCAAAGATTTTCGGCAGGTTGTGTTCACGGACCACAGCTTCGATTTTTCGTTGAACAAATGGAACAGTGGCTTTCTTCAACTCCAACGTAATTTCGTTCCACTTCTCAAATCGTTCTTTCGAACGCTCGAGAAGACGCTCGCGAAACTGATTGGAT
The DNA here is from genome assembly GCF_000173075.1 of Chthoniobacter flavus Ellin428. Taxonomy (GTDB): domain Bacteria; phylum Verrucomicrobiota; class Verrucomicrobiia; order Chthoniobacterales; family Chthoniobacteraceae; genus Chthoniobacter; species Chthoniobacter flavus. Next base: position 69,476 of record NZ_ABVL01000026.1, on the reverse strand, counting down.
GCCTCGACGCAGAGATCGCCCCACTCAACCGAACTGCAATAGCTGATAGCATCTGGCCAAGATGAAACAACAATCGCTGCTGTCGTGTCTTTCACACCAACGTATGAAAACCAAACTGCCTTTTCAAGGTCCTGCAACGTGGCTATTGTTCGGCCATTCATGTCTTTTACCGTCTCTTTTTATTGATTCGTCCCGGAATATTCGGCACTGGGCTCGTTTCACTCAGACCGTATGCAATACATCGCGCGGCCGCTTGAGAAGCCATTTCCCTCGTGCCCGAACTCCATTTGGGCACGCCCTTGTGGGCCCAATTCCATTGGGCGGGGAGGGGGCGTAGGCGGATTGGCTTTTGGAGAATCCCGCCCGCAGACACCCCCTCCGTGCGAAACGGAGTTGCCAGCGACCGCCGTCGCTGCCCTGCGGGCAACCTGCGGTTGGCCTCTCGCTCCGCTCGAGTTCGCTCCCGGGTGCGTGCCCAAATAGAGTTTGGGCACGAGGGCAAAAAGGAGAGAAAAGAGGAAAGGGGCAGCCGCCATTGCGGCGGAGTATCCGCATCGAAGGGTTGTATTCCGTCGCGCCCCGGGGTGTTGCGGAACTCAAAGGCCGGGGAGCGGCCCGCACGCATTTTCTACCTTTCGCCAGGAACTCAGTTCGAGTGTACTCTGAGCGCTCAGCCTTATCCTGACGAAAGCGCCGCGTCGCCGAAGCTGAAACACGACAACTCGACCAACCACTTGATCCGTCATTACCGGAGAACAAACAAAAACTATGAATGCACTCAGTTTGACCGAACTACAGCAGCGGAAAATCATGACCCAGTCCGGCTTCTTTGCCGCGCTGGATCAAAGCGGAGGGAGCACGCCCAAGGCGTTGCTGGCCTACGGCATCAAGGAAAATGCCTGGTCCGGGGACGAGGAGATGTTTGCGCTGGTGCACCAGATGCGCGCACGCATCGTCACCAGCCCCTGTTTCAACGGGGATCGGATTCTCGGGGCGATCTTGTTCGAGGGGACCATGGACCGGGACATCGAAGGCCAGCCAACAGCCGACTATTTGTGGGACCAGCAGCGGGTCGTGCCGTTTCTGAAAGTGGACCAGGGACTGGCCGGCGAGAGCGACGGTGTCCAACTGATGAAACCAATGCCGGGCCTGCCGGCGCTGCTCGACAAGGCCGGCAGGAAACGCATCTTCGGAACCAAGATGCGCTCTGTCGTGAATCAGGCCAACGCCGCCGGCATCAAAGCCTTGGTGCGCCAGCAGTTCGAGGTCGCGGCGCAAATTCTTGCGGCGGGGCTGATGCCCATCGTCGAGCCGGAAGTGAACATTCATTGCCCGGATAAAGGAAAAGCCGAAGCCCTGCTCAAGGCGGCCCTGATCGAAGAGCTCAATTCGTTGCCCGGCAGCCAGCTGGTCATGCTCAAACTGACGCTCCCGGAGCAGGATGGCTTTCATACCGAACTGGTCAAGCATCCGCGGGTTTTGAAAGTGCTGGCGCTTTCGGGAGGTTATTCGCGGGAAGAAGGCAACCGGCGCCTTCACCAGAATCCTGGCGTGATAGCGAGTTTTTCCCGGGCGCTCATCGAAGGGTTATCGGCCCAGCAATCCGACGCGGAATTCGACACGCAGCTCGATTCCGCGATTCAAAGCATCTACGAGGCGTCCATCACTTAAACCGTTTGCCACCGCCCTCAAATCAACCACACGAAGGAGGGCATAAAATAGGTAAAATAGGGGTGGGGAAATAGGGGGCAGGCGACAGTTTCTGACTGACAAGGAGGTAGTCGAGAGGGTACGTGGCCCGCATTCTGTCAAGAAATGTAGCCCTGCCCCCTTTTTCCCTTTTTCTCCCATCTCTCCGGGCAACGAATGATTCTGTTTAGATATTGGGCCAACTTGTAGAGGTTTCCGAAACGCGCTTGCGAATCGATCCCGGCGATGACATCACGTGCCGCTCCAACCCCCGGATTTGCTGATCCCCTGCAGGACTTATCTTACCTTTGTAATGAAGATGGAAATGACCGGGACTAGCAACATCCTCACTGTATTGTGGTGGCGGCCAAGCTTCCTCATCGGACTCAAACGGAACGCAACCTAAATAAACCCAATCAAAGTCAGGCTTTTGCTTAGGCATGCAGTAAAACCCAACATGAAACGCTATCGGCGTCCCAAGCAGCTTGTCTGGTGGTACCAAGAAAGTGCTCAAGCATTGAAATATTCCTAATGTCGCAGCGCGGAATACCCGCCCGAATGCCCATTTTCCATTTACCAGTGGAATAGCCACCGCATCACCTGGCTTTAGCGATAATACATGCGGCACCGGCAGTCCAACTTGTAATTTGCTTATCGGCATGGCAGCCCAAATTCGGCCTCCGCAACCCTGAGGTAAATACTTTTCTTTAAATTGTTCGGCCCGATCGGATTGTCTTGCACCGTAGCGAGCCCTTGTCATTGTAAGTCTTACTCGAACGCCCCTTTTTGCGAAGCTCCAGCTTCGTCGGCTGCCGTTCCAGGATGCCGGAGCATCCAAGACAGGAACATTCCCAAGCTGGAGCTTGGGAACGAGGAATAAAGCATCATAAATTGCATAGCCTCACGCGATGCAATCTATGCTGGGCTCGCCGGTCGACTTGCACCGTCAACCAAATCCGCGGGGAGCCACGGATACCGCTTCCAGGGAACGGGAGCAAAAAAGAGCGTAGATTGCCCGTTACCATCTTAACCGCGGCGCTTCCAAGCAAACAACGCGATGCCAACGACAATGAAGCCTGCTATGGCCCATGGCCAAGCTCCCCTCTCGCGCTGAGCGGCGCCAGCCGGTAACTCGCGCCTCGCGGCGTTGGTCGGCGTCGATCGAGGCGCGATCGTCGGCGCAACGCTCGCCGCGGGAGTGGGAAGCGCACTATTTACCTGCCTTGCAGCCGAGCTTTCACTCCGCGGCGGCGGCGTGATCTTATCTTCGCGGACAAGTTGCATGACCTTCGCCTGATAATCGGTGATCGGTGGCTCCGGGAACGGGTGCGTAGGGGTGGGCACTCCGCCGCCCATCGGCTTTACATCGGCCAGCGAGAAGTTTTTCAGGCCAGCTTCCAGTTCCAGCGGGCCAAGGGTGCCGCCGGCATATTCGCCCGCGCGATAACGCCAGACAGCGCCGCGGCTGCCGTCCGCTCCGGGCTTGACGCTGATGGCCAAAAGCTGCTTGGGGGCCGCCCCCGGCGCCTCCACCCAAGGCTTCGCCGGCAAAAAGGCGTAACGATCCGGGAACGGCCCAAGGGGGTCCGCCTCCGGCCGCAATACCCGGGGCCAATCGGCGTAGTCACGCAACGGTGCCAAATCCCGCGGCAACTCTCCGCCCGAGTGCGCGGCAAACTGCTCCAGCGCGCCGGCCAGGGCCATGAGTTTCTGCTGTTCCGAAGTCATGACCGATGTTCCCCAAGCGGGGCTCAGCAAAAGCAAAAGCCAGAAAGTTAGGAGCCAACTTCTCATATTAATGCCATCGATCAGCTTGACGGAATCGCAAGACTGTTTTCGCTGTAAAGGTGTCGTAGATCGTGCCCCCAGTTTTTTGCATTATGATCCCCTCGTTCCCAAGCTTCATGCTTGGGAACGCCCCTTTCTGCGAAGCTCCAGCTTCGGCCGCCATTCCAGGATGCGGGAGCATCCAGGACAGGGGCATTCCCAAGCTGGAGCTTGGGAACGAGGAATACCCTACCAGGTTTCCCGGGTCGAAACTCAGCTTTCCCGGACCAGTTCGAAATCCAGGCCGATATCCGCTGCCGGAGCGCTTTGCATTAGTCGGCCGACCGAGATGAAATCCACACCGCTGGCGGCAATCGGGCCGATCGTGTCGAGCCGCACTCCGCCGGAGGCTTCGGTGGCCGCTCGTCCAGCCACCAGCGCGACCGCCTGGGTCAGTAAAGGCAGCGTCATATTGTCGAGCAGGATATGGGTTGCGCCAGCGACAATCGCCGGTTCGATCTGATCGAGCCGATCGACTTCGCAAATGATCCGCTGCACGCCGGCCGCTTTCGCCCGCGCCACTGCCGGCCCAACGCCGCCCGCGACCGCGACGTGATTGTCTTTGATCATGGCGGCGTCCCACAGACCCATGCGGTAGTTCGTCGCACCTCCCATGCGCGTGGCGTATTTTTCCAGGACGCGCAGGCCGGGGATGGTCTTTCGGGTATCGAGCAAGGTGGCGCGCCCCGCCATCGCATCGACGTACTGGCGCGTCATCGTCGCAATGCCCGAGAGATGTTGGACGGTGTTCAGGGCGCTGCGCTCGGCCGTGAGCAGAGCGCGGGCCTTACCGGCAAGGCGCATGAGCGCGGTGCCGGGAGTGACGGGATCGCCATCCCGGCACAGCAATTCAATCCTGCAGTTGGGATCCAGATGGCGGAAAAACTCTGCGGCAATCGGTAACCCGGCAACGATCATCGCCTCGCGGCTTTCCATTACGCCAACGAAACAGGCATCGGGAGGAATGACGCTCTCGCTCGTGACGTCGTGTCCGCCACCGGGTAACCCCGTGCCGAGGTCCTCCGCCAGCGTCGAGGCAACAAAGGCGGGAAGGTCAAAGCCGGGAAGCGTGGGCAGCATGAGCGGCCAATAAAGGGAATATCCAGATGAGGCAAGTCTGGAAGGCCGTCGCGAACTGGCACGATGTGCGGCGGAGCGACTTTACTCTCGTCCCCAAGCTCCAGCTTGGGAACGCACCTGTCTGCGAAGCTCCAGCTTCGTCGGCCGTCGTTCCAGGATGCGGGAGCATCCGGGACAGGGACATTCCCAAGCTGGAGCTTGGGAACGAGGAAAACGACCCCAAGCTCAGCGCCAGCCGGAGCCGTTCGCTGCAGCGCATGTTAGGCGTCATTTTGTGAGCTCCTTTTGCGGTTGGCGTTCTTGAAGTTTCTGCATCAGATTTTCAAGAGCTCTCAGCCGGCAAACATCGTCCTCCGAAAGGCGGCATTTCGCTCTGATCTTCCGGGCAGATTCTGACGCCATATCGAGCAGCTCTTTCTCGAGCTTGTCGCCGGTCTTCAGGGGCGAAATGGGAGCCGTCTGACGCAGAAGCGTAGGAGCATGGCGTTCGTTGGCGGTGGTTCCAGGAGTGGAACTCGGATCAGATTGACGAGGGTTGCGGGGCGCGCCGACAAAGTCTTTCGGCTGCCATGAGATCGCGAAACCGGCGAAGCGCACCAAATAATACACCAGCAAAACGACGACCAAGCTGCAGATGGCCGCAGCCGCCAACATGAAGAGAAGGTGCGTCGCAACGACGAACGGGGCAACGTGCTCCAGAACCTGGGAGAAAAAATCAAACATGCTTCGTTTGTCGGCGGATGCCGAAGGATACGCCTAACGTGTGCAAGCTCAGCGACCGGCCGTCAACGCGTCGAACGCAGAAGGAAGTTCCCGGCCCGTGCGCTGCAGCGTTAGGCGCTTTCGGTCGCATAGTCCAAAACCTCCTGGAGGAAATCGGTGATGCTGTCCCAATGACCTTCTGAAGTGTTGACGATGTTCTCGCGGGTGACAGGCAGTGTCGGAAGGAATGCGGTGGCTTCGGCGTTCCAACCGGGGTGGATTCCGTCCGTCTCATACTTCTCGTGTGACAGGTAAAAGACTTTGCCTGTGGTGATATCGACGGAGAATGCGTCGCCAGACGAATCGGTGGAGATGGTAATGAAACCGTGCGGTGCGCAGAAATAGCTCGGGATGAAGTCGGTGTTGTCGGAGGTAATGTCCGCCGCCGAGAATATGCGGTAGAGGTCGAGGTCGAGCTTGGCGCTTGGAATACAAGTGCTGAAGAACTCGCTGGCACATGGCGCGAACTCAAAGGAAGCACCCGCAAAAAGAGGAGTCGGATCGAACGCACCGAATGAAACGGGACCAATACCTGCGCGGCGACCAAGCTGGATAAGAATGTCTTTCATTTCGGTGAGCGCGAGGAAGCGCCTAACATCTTATTGGACCGACCGGGAGGAGGGAAAATTATCGGCATGTCGTCTCGGGTCTACCGCCCGCAGCGCGACAGCCGACACCAATATCTCTCTGACCGCAAGACCAAAGCGGGCAAGTGGAGGCTGGTTGGCCGCGGGCGGCAGGCGGAGTATGCCAGCGTCGCTTCGATTGGATGTCATACGCCGACTGTACTCTCGTTCCCAAGCTCCAGCTTGGGAACGCACCTGTCTGCGAAGCTCCAGCTTCGTCGGCCGCCGTTCCAGTATGCGGGAGCATCCGGGACAGGGACATTCCCAAGCTGGAGCTTGGGAGCGAGGAAGGGGTTCCTCGTTCTCTCGTGCCCAAAGAGTTTTGGCACGAGAGAAACAAGATGGACGCCTCCGGCGTGTTGGTATTTGCCATGGCGCTCGGAGATCGCCATCCACCGCCACTTTGCAGCCGCTCTTTCTGGAGGTGCAGCCTATCGGCGAAACTGCCGCGCTTTATTTTAACTCAGCGAGATACGCCCGGTAGCCGCTCCGGAGTTGGAGATAAACTAACAATCTGCCTAACTGCCGTTGTGCAGACATTAGTCTGCGTAAATTCCCGGAAAATTGTTTTCCTTATTACCGCAAGGTTAGGCACACTCGCCGCGCCATTTTTGGAAATGGCAATCGTTTGGTTCCCACGTGAATGACTATGGATGCGAAACTGTTCTCTCTCACTTTTCTCGCCGGCGCGGCTGCGCTGGTGCTGCTAACTCCCGTCGCCCGCGCACAAACCCAGACTCTCTTTGTCGCCGACGGGCATGATACGATCTGGGAAATCCAGGGCGGGACGATCACTTCTTTTTCCACGGGCATCGGCGGGCCGCAATCGATCGCCTTTGCGAGCAATGGTCATCTTTTCTCGGCGGATATCGGCAGTGGGAGCATCCTGGATATTGCTCCGGATGGAAGCCGGGTCGCTTTCACCAGCGGTCTCCATCAGCCGAGTTCCCTGACTTTTGACTCGCAGGGCAATCTTTATATCGGGAGCCAGCAGGATAGCACGATCGTGGAATACCCGAAGATCGGCGGAGTCTTGAGCACGACGCCGGTGGTCATCGATCCGAACATTCTCTTTCCCTTTGCGATCGCCGTGGATAGCCAGGGGAACATTTACAGCAACGATGCCAACACGGGCAGTATCGACAAGATCGACGCGGTCACGCACAACGTCACCACCTTCGCGAGCGGCACGGATGTGACGAATGGCATGACCTTCGACAGCAAAGGCAACCTGTGGGGCGCCGAGCTCAGGGAGGATCGCGTGGTGAAAGTCACCCCGACGGGTCAGGAGACATTTTTCGGTCTCACTGGCCTGCAATCACCGACCGGGCTGGCCTTCGACTCCCTGGGCGACCTTTATGTCACCAATCGAGGGGGGGCCGATGGCGGCTTCGTCCTCGAATATACGAACAACGGCGGCACGCTGAGCAACACCCCGATCGACGTCCCCTCCTTCTTCCCGGGAAGTCTCAATGACGTCGTGGTCCAACCGTTGGGCGTGCCGGAGCCTTCCTCGCTGGGCCTGGCGGTGATGGGGATTTTTGCCGGGCCACTTTTCCTTCGGCGGCGAAAGCGCGGCTAGGGGTGGGTTCACGAATTGAGCTGAGCGACGCGTCACGCTTGCGTTTTGGAGTGCGGTGCTGCTGCGCCGCTTTTTGATAGGTGCAAATGGGTCCAGACATCCCGCCCTCTCTCCGCGACTCTTCCACCGTGCGTAACGCCATGCCCGCATCGCTCCGCGATTTCCAAAAGCGGCGCAGCAGCGCCGAGGCGGCGGAGGGGAATAGTGGCAGGTCGGTGGACGGGCGAGCCGCACTCCAAAACGCAAGCGTCCATGGCCCCCCGATTCGAATTCTGTCGTGCCCAAACTCCATTTGGGCCGCGGGCGGGAAGGGAAGCGGGAGCTTCGGGGACACGGGCGTGTCCAAGCTGGAGCTTGGGCACGAGGGGCTTGAGTTTGGGCACGCGGGTGGGAACGAGAGCAAGCATGGTGGCGTGGCGATGGAGGCCGGGATTTCCGGTCGCGTCTGGACGTTGGACGAGATAATCGCTCTACTGGATGGATGTCGCCTGAGAGATTGTGAAAAAAGTGCCCGCGAATAACACGAATGACACAAATGGGCGTATTCTTCATTCGCGTCATCTGTGTGATTCGCGGGCCAAATAATCTCGCTGCCGCTTTATTTCACAGTCTCTGAGCCGGGCGTCGTCAGGCTTCTCCCCCTAAAACTAATATGAATACCATTCAAAGAGTTACGGCCTTTCTCGTCGTATTACTGGCCGGTATACACCTCAGTCTCGCTGGGGCCGCAACACCCGAGGAGCAGATCACGACATTTCTATTCGGCAGCGCCGAAAAAAAGCCGGAGCTGATCTACAACGTCGTAGAAGATGCGTATAATACCCGCATCACGTTCACCCGAGACAAGAAGTTCAACGGGACTGATGGAATGCACGGGATTTGGAGTTTCGAGGGAGGAAAGCTCATTTTGACCGCCCTGGATACGAAAGATGGCTTCACGATCAAATTCGATCCCTCGACGTTGAACAACGAACAACTCAAAGGCATCGTCACGACCAAAGGCCGGTGGCATGGTCGTCACATCATTCTGAAGGCCTCGCCGAAATAGCAGCCAGCGAAAAAATGACCGCTAAAAAATCGTTCGCCACGCTCTTCCTGCTGCGCCCTATCGAATGGGTGCCAATCGTGGCCGCCGTGCTGATCAACGTGAGCACCGGCCTGTATGTGATGTACGAGATGGAGGCGAGAATAGGGTCAGCGGCGACTACGCCGCGAAGTTACTTTCAGGACGGGACGAAAGTCCCGCCCGATTTGTCTTCCCGCATCTTTGACGTAGGCAGATTCGTCACTGGCGGTTTGCTCGTCCTGGGCGGTGGATGCTGGCTGTGGAGGGCCAACCAGTGGTTCCGGCAAAGGGACTGAAAGGTTCCGCCTCAGGCGTCCTCTCCCGCGGACGATTCATTTTCCATCTTCTCGTGCTTCGCCACGGTGTCGCTCTGTAACCACGGCTCCAGCCAGATCTTCTCCACCACCGGATACGACGCCACCACGGGGAGGATCGCCACCGCGCCGACTGGCCCGCCCAAAAGCCATCCGGCCAGGCACGAGAGCAGCACGGTCAACGTGGAGAGTTTCAGTTGCTCGCCGTACACCTTGGGGACGATGAAGTAGGCTTCCATGAGGTGATACGCGCCGTAGAGCGCCGCCACCGCTCCCGCGACGACGGGTGAAACGGTAAAGGCCATCCCCACCGCGGGAATGATGAAAAGGAAAAAGCCGAGGATGGGCAGGATATCGAAGATCGCCGCGACCAACGCGAGGAGGATCGCGTTCGGGACATGGAGGCAGGAAAGGACGACGAACGCATAAGTCCCCGCCAGGGTGGAGCAGATGAACTGCCCGACGATGAACCGGGAGACGACCTGGGCGATTTTCGGCGAAGCCTCGCGAAATTTGCTCCGTTGCGCGCGCGGCAGGAAAGCCAGCAGCCATTGGAAAATGCGACTGCCATCGACCAGGAGATACACCGCGATGACCAGCATGACCAGAAACTGCGAGACGACCTCGAGCGCCACCGCCGCTCCGGTGACGAACTTGCCTATGACCGCGTCCGGATCGGAGAACGACGCGGACTGCAGTAACTTGTTGGCGATTTCCGGCAGTGGTCCGCTGCCCGGCAGCTGCGTGACGACTTGCTTCTGCACATCGGGCAAATGCGCGACCAGCTTGCCGGCTTGCCCGGCCAGCCCGGGAATCAGCAGGCCCAGCAGGGCGACAAAGGCGAGCACGATGAGCAGCGCGACGCCGATGCCCGCCCAACGTGGCCAGCCCCAGCGGCCCACCCACCCGACTACTTGATTGAGCGCCAGCGCCAGGAGCGTGGAGAGAAAGAGGACCAGCAAAAGCTTGCCCAGCAGGAACAGCAGGCCGATGACGGCGATGGCCAGGATCACCCGGCCCAGCGAGATCCAGGACACGGATATTTCCCGGGGCCGCGGACCCGGTCGATGGGGTGCGGTGGGGGTGGCCAAAAGGGGTTTCCTCGATTGTCGGGCAATTGTCATGCAGGGTTTTTGCTTACCCGTATTTCGCATTCGGATCGGTCGATGGCTGGACAAGCGCCCCGGAACAGCTCGCCGGCGGAGCCGCAACTGAAGGCCTATCCATTTAAACGCAGAGGACCGAGGCGGAGGTGGGGAATAGCGGCGGCCGGGAATGGGCGAGCCGCCGAGAACGCAGAGGGCCGCAGAGGGCGATGTTTAGATGTCGAAGAGGCTGGCGCCACTGGGAGCGGCGACTTCCCAGTCGCCGACCGAAAAACCGACGCGCGGAGCGCCATCTCTGGCGGGTCGCTCCGCGACGCAGGGTGAAATTTTTGGCTCTTCGCTGTTTGGAGTGGGTGCCGAAGGCTTGGCGTTTGCTCGCGGTGAAATTATGGCGGTGAGCGAAGCGCCCCACCCACCTCTGTCATCCTGAGCGAAGCGGGGAAGCATGGGCGAAGTCGAAGGACCTCCAACTTCCGTGGGTTTTCGTGCGGAGCCGTGACGATTCTCCCGGCAGAAAACGTGTTCTGCAAACATACGGATGAAGAAGGATATTGGAGGTCCTTCGACTGCGTGTCCCGCCCGCCTTCGCCCCCCCGGGACACTTCGCTCAGGATGACACGTTTTTTCCGGGCGCTTCGCGCTCACTGCGATGATTTCACCGTGAGCATAGGCAGTTCGTAAGCCACCCACTCGAAACAGCGAAGAGGCAAATTTTTAAACGCAGAGGCCGCAGAGGCGCAGAGAAGAAGTGTCGAGGGGCTGGTGGAGTAAAACCGCGAATGGACGCCAATGAACGCGAATAAAGGGGGACAAACGCGATTTTCTATTCGCGTTTATTCGTGTCCATTCGCGGTTAAAAAACCGACGCAGACCGCGGACATTGTTAGGGTTGGCACCGCGGCGGAGTTGTCCCCACGCCACCGCGGATTTCCCGCGCCGCCTCGAAGCTCAACTAGCAAAAATTCGCACTGCCTACGACCACTTGCCCACGGCCAGCGAAATATGGGGACGTTGTCATGGATATCTCGCTCCTGAAACGCCTGGCGGCGGCTATCGCGGTGGGTTGCACCATCGCCGCGACGCTCGCCGTCCTCCAGTCGCTTGGACTTCTCGTCCCGCATGCAGCGCATTTTTAAACATCCCCGCCCCTGACCCGGCTGCTCGATCAGGGCGCGCCCCGATTTTGCCCCCGCACCTTCAACCCGAAGTTTTCTCCATGCCCCGCGAATTTCTCATCTATAGCCAGTTCGATGGCCGGTGTTACGCGCGAGAGAGGGAAGGGGAACCCGTCCACGGATTTTCCGACATCCTGGCCGCGCTCGAGTATGTGCGTCGCGAATGTGGCGATGCGCCGGTCAGCATCACTGCCCTCGACTGCACGGGCCGGGTGGCCTTTACCACCGACGGTCAGCGCCCGTCAGTAGCCAGCCGCTATCGGAGCGCGTCCTGAGTTCGGAAAAGCGACTCTTCTCTCGTGCCCAAATGGAGTTTGAGCACGAGGATATGTTTCTTAATCCTAATCTTCATCTTAATCTTAATCCTCAACCTGTTCGGGCAGATTAAGATTACGATTAAGATTAAGATTAAGGATTGCAAGAGAGGCGCCGCGCGCACCGCTCGGCTGGTCAACGCGGGCTTGACGGCGCAACGGTGAAGTTTCTGAATGGCGCGCATGAGGTTCGAACGTTACGACAAACTCTTTGAGGAAGCGGGGCGCGACCGGGAAAAGTTTGAACAGCTTTTGCAACGTTGCCAAAAGCAACGCCGTCTGGGGATAGCGGCTTTAAAGGCCGTCGTCGTGATCTGTCTCCTGCTGGCCGCCGGCGTTCTCTACCAGGCTTGGCAGATGCTTTATCCGTTCTGGCATGCAGTGCGGGCCGGTCAGCTGCCGCCCAGTCCCGTGCTGCCAGCGTGGTTGAAAGCCATTGTAACTCCTGGCATGGGCGTAGTCTGGGTCATTGCCGGGATGAGTATTTACTGTTGGGTTTTCCAGCTGATTACCGCCGCACACTTCGCGAATGAACGAGTCAAGACGCTGCTCCTCATTCGCGGCCTCCGCGACGCGATGGCGCCCCAGGCGGAGCCGCCGGTGCGTGGGCAGTGAGGGCGGGATCCTCGGCGTGGCGGGGCGGGGGCGTTGTAGTTGCGGCTGGGGAGAGAAGTCCGGCGGCCCCGCCATGGCGGGAGCGCCGCTACAGTGCTGGTTGTTCTCTCGTGCCAAATAGAGTTTGGGCACGAGGGCAAGGGCAAAGTGGTTAGCTCTTAATCTTAATCTTAATCTGTCTGCGCTCGGGTGACGGGAGGGATTAAGATTAGGATTACGATTAAGATTAAGAATGGCCGTCGCTCCCGACGCTTGCGTAAACCTACCTATCTCCTTCGAGGGATGTTACTCATCGCATTCACGGGAATCCACCGCTTGTCAATCTCCTCCGCATTCCCTACGATCCGGCAGCGTCCGAGGAACCTCAAAGCCCATGCCGGGGCCACTGCAAGTCGACTGAAGCAAGAATCAAGACGCCGGACCCATTCCGCACGCCTGGAAAAAATCAGCCCCCGATCACCGGCCACCGGTTCCGCGACCGCGCTGGGGAGTGTCTTACACTCTCCATTAGGTAACCCATAAACCACATAACAGAAAGGTAATGCCATGTCCGTTATTCAGGTAGGATTAGTCGATACCAAGGGTGATTTGGACCCGGAGTTCGTAAGTTCCGTCGCGCAAGCGCTGAACATTCAAGTGACGCGGGATCTGCCGCAGTTCTGGAACGTGACCGCGACCGTCATGTATCTGCCGAATGCCAAGAAGATACCGCCCGGAGTCTGGCCCGTGCGCCTCGTGCCCAAGCTGCCGCCGGGAGAAGGCGGCGTCCACATGGACAAACATAATCAACCGTATTCGCTGGTCATCGCCACGCCCGGGGACACGACGTGGTCAATTGACGCCAGCCATGAAACTATCGAGATGCTCGTCGACCCCTATGGGAACCGGTTGCAAAGTTCCCGGGCCATCGCCATTTCCGGCAACGGGGTGAAGGATGTGCCCGGCGAATTCAACTATCTGGTCGAGGCGTGCGATCCCTGCGAAGACAACGCCTTCGCCTATTCGATCAGCGGCATCGCCGTCTCGGATTTCATCACCCCCCATTATTACGATCCGGTCGTCACGCCCGGCACGCGCTATAGCTTTACCGGGGCGATCAAGGGCCCGCGGCAGATGCTCAAGGGGGGATATATCTCCTATGTCGACCTGTCGACCGACGAGTGGAAGCAGATCCTCTGGGTCAATCCCGGTCCTCCGGTTTACAACGACCTGGGGCCGGCCCAGCCGGGCCAGAGCCTGCGGGTCTGGGTGGATTCCAAAGTCAGCGCGATCAAAAAGAAAGCGAAGCGCAAACCGAACAAAGCGCTCATGGCCAGTTGCCAGAAGCATCGTGCCAAGCTGGAAGTCATCGCGCGCCAGCGGGCCACTCACTTCGTGGCCTGATCGCCGGCGAGATCATCACGCCGGAGGCGGCGGTGCCGAGCGCCCCGCGCGCCCGCCCCCCGCCTCCGGCAGAAGGCGCTCTTAATCTTAATCCTAATCTTAATCTTAATCCTCAACCCGTTCGGTCAGATTAAGATTAAGATTAAGGATTGGAAGTGTTGGGTGTTTGCGACCTGGAGCGAGACAGGCCCCCACTGGGAGCGGCGACTTCCCAGTCGCTGACCCAATCCAACGCGCGCAGCGCCATCCTTCCCTCTCTCGTACCCAAGCTCCATTTGGACACGAGGGCACGAGGGCAAAAAACGGATCAGCCCCGAAGTGGGCGGAAACAAAACGCTCCGCTCACGGGCTGGCCGGCTTCGGAGTCGCCTTGGCCTTGCCGGCGGCGTTCTGGATCGCCTGGGTCAAGGCCTGCTGATCGTTGACCAACTGGGTCTGCGATTTCACCGCGGTATCGTTGCCCTGGATGGAGGTATTCTTCGAATCCCACAAAGCCTTGGGCAGGCCGGCGAGTTTTTCCGAGAGGGTGAGGGGAATGGTGGTGAAGCCTTCCACTTCGCTGGGCTTGTTGTGACTGAAGCCGAGGAGCATTCCATTCTCGATGGTCAGTGTCGTCGTGCGAGTGACAAAGGCGCTCCGGGGGATATTGAACGAGAAAGGTTTCGCGGGATCGGGAACGGTGCAGCTAATCCGGCCCAGGCCGGCCACTTCCCCCTGAAGATTCCCGAAGTAAGATTGGTCCCGGAGCGAGTTGATTTGCGCGGTGTAAGTCGAGATGACGGTATCGACATCCGAGCCAAAATGGGAGAGGGACTGCTGAGCGATCTGCAACTGCAATTGATCTTTCGACAATATTTCCAACCAATTTTGGATCCGCTCCACAAGGGGTGTCGCTATCGCAGGAATGGCGGCAATGTCGGCGCCAATCTTTAGCTGGTCGCTCGCCGCTTGGGTCAATTGCGTCCTGGCCGCGTCGAGATTCGGTTTTATTTTGTCGAAATCCTTTTTACCCTCCGTCAGGTTGAGGATCGTCCTGACGGACTGGACGGCGGCGGCGGCGGCATTGGCGGCGTGCGCCAGGTCGAGAGTGGTCATAATCCGCGTGGTGGTAGCATCCTTGGCGTTCTGGATGGCGGTCGCATTCTGCGGCGTCTTTGTCGCCAGGTCTCTGTTCGTCTTCTCCTGCTGCACCGCCGCATCCAGTGTTTCCCTGGTGCGCTGCCCAGCGGCCACGGCCGCGGTTGCCGCATCGCTCGCTTGCTGCAAAGCTTTCGCAAATTCGTCGGTGTCCACAGGCTGCTGGACGCTGAAACCTTGCGCATGGCCCAGAGCAATCCCCGCGATGGTCCTTTGGGCCTCGGCCTCACTCAGGAATAAAGCGCTGGCACTGGGCGATTTCGGGATGCTGGCATCCCAAAGGCCCTTCATTTGCCCCTGAGCGTCTTTGATTTGGACGAGCAAATTCGTCGCCCTGGTACTGAGAGAGCTGGCGGTATCCTTATACCCGGTCAGCTTCGCGGTGGTAGTTGCCAGCGAAGACTTGGGTAGATCTTTCACGTAATCCCGGAGGAACCCGATATAACATGGGTTCGGCTTCACGACCAATTCCACCTGGGTCGGTTGCCGAAACCAGAGGCCATTGTGACGCGGCCGCGCATCGGTCGAATGCGTCCCGATGACAGCATCTTTCACCAGGTGAATTTCAATCTTCAGAGGGGAATAAATATTGGTTCCGCCAAGGCCTGCTGCGTCACTATCGAGCTTCCCGGCGTCGCTATCCGCAAACAGGGCCTGCACCCTCTTGCGATCATCCTTGTTGAAGGGGTCAAACGTTTCGTCGATGTTCAGCCGTTTTAAATAAAATTCGGGCAGTGTCGAGTTCGCCAGTGGATTGTTAGTCTCAAACTTTTCTTTCAAGTCATTGTAGTCGTTCTCGAATTCCACTACCTGATCTTGAAGTTTTTCGCAGTAATACTCCTGTTGCGCCTGCTTTGGATCTTCGACGAGTTGAAAAGTTCCAGAAGGGAGGCCTTTCGCGAATGTGGGAGCCGCAAGGGCAGGTCCAAGGCCCGACAGTCCTCCGGCCGCGAAAAATTCCCCGACATTGACCGCGGTCTGTTCCAGGTTGGCCAGGATTTGCGGGGTGCGATCCTCCACGGTGGCGTTCAATCCGCTCAACAGCCCGTCCTTCGTCACGCTGATGCTGGTCTTGTCGTTGAAGAGCCAGTTGGGATGATAGTGGGCGTAGAGGACCCCAGCACGTTTGTCCGGCACGAGCACGACGGTGGCGTTGATCGAGTAAGTCACATGATTCTCGAGCTTCGACGCGGTCGGTGTGGACGCGGCTTTCGGGTAATTGAGTGTGAAGCCTAACTTGGCAGACTCACCCTGGGCGCTGGCCCCGCCGCCGCCGTTACCGCCACCCGCACCCCCGCTTCCACTGGGAGTAATATCCAACTGCGCCGTGCCGTCGGTCGGGAGTTGAATGGCGGGGGTGTTCGCGGTCGATGCGGCTGGGGCTGGCGCAGTTGCTGCAGGGGCGGCCGATCCCGTGCTCGACTTGGCCGAGGAACTATCGACCGGGGTGATGACCAGGTGGATCAAACCCTTGGGCAAAAAGTAAGGTTGACCGTCCTCCGTCCGGGTCCGATCCACCCCCGCATCCTTCTTCTGGACCACCTGCTCTAATTTGGGTTCCGGGGTGCATTTGAATTTTGGTTTGGGTTTTGGGGTGCCGGCCGCTCCGGCTGGCCCGGAGGGTCCCTGTGAACCGTCCGTCGTTTCACTGGATGAGGGCTCCGGGTAGCCGGCGTGGGGGCTGTCGGTCAGCCAGACGGAACAGCCGGCCAGCATCGCTGAACCGCAAAGCAGGAGCACCGAGGGCTGGAAACGACGGAAATTCAGATAGCGCATGAGAATGGAATGGAGAGGAGATGCGTGTTGGATAGGGATCGATGGACTTACGGCTTCGGAGCGACAGAGATGCTGCAAATGGTTTCCCCCGCGTGATCATTGTTGATGATGACCGACCGGCTGCACCGGTCGACCGGGATCCAACGGAAGTCACTATTCCCGCTGACCAGGATGCCTTCGACCTCGTGCGTCTGGCTATTCAGCACCGGGCTGCCGGAGTTACCGCCAAAGGCGTCGACCGCGGCTATGAAATGATGCGAGGCGTCGATGGCGCCTCTGACCACTCCCTGCGGCGATATCTTTAGCGGCAAGGCGTCGGGATATCCCAATGCATAGACGATCGTCCCCACGTCCGGTTTCCCACTCCCAAATTTCAGCGCCGGGCGGGTGGTCGGGCGATCGAGTTCCAGGACCGCCCAGTCGTCGCTGTTGTTACTATTCGCCACCTTGATGTGAAACACGTCTTCCTTTTGAAATGAGATGGTGAACGGAATGGAACTCGAGGTCAGCGCATAGCCAAAAACGAGTCGCAGAGATTTCGCGGTGGTATCATCGGGGACGCAGTGCCTGGCGGTCATCGCCTTCTGGCCGCTGACGAGAAACGCAGTGCCGATGCCGCCGACTCCGAACTGGGTCAAACACGGCTGTTTGGTGAAGAGTTCCGAATCGCAGAGACCTTTGATCAGTCCATAATTCTCCGGCATGACATAAAAGTTTCCGTTGGGAAGCTCTCGCAGCATGCTTTCATGCAGGATGAAGCCCACCGACTTGGCCTGCTCGATGTAGAAACCCTCGATGGGCGCGGGGTCGTGCGCTTCCGCGACGGCATGCGCGCGGCGATCCTCCGCGGTGTAGATATCGATGCGATGATCGCCGGTGCCATAAATCGTCTTTCGGATGTTCTCGCTGCGGTTGAATATCTCCGTTCCGAGCTCGGCGTTGGAAAGTTCCTCCACCTCGGGATAGACGCTGGCGGGACCACGCCCGGAGGGCAGGTCTTCGTAGACGGATAGAGTTTGCGCGGCGGCCGCAGCTTTCTTGCCCGCCTTCGTGGTAAAGAGGCTGAGGTTTTTCGCTCGCGGCAGCTTGAGCCAGCTGAGCTGCTCCGCGGGAGCCGCCAGCACGTCCTTGGCCCGCTTTTGGTATTCCGCGTACAAGAACTTGCGTCGAGATTTGGGCCAGTTTCCCGGATGGCGGTGGCGCATCGAAACTGCGCGCCTTCGGGACGTCGATGACCGGCGCTTCTTGCGCGACGACGTGATATAACAACGCGGTCCCCAGCGCGACGGCGCCGGAAATCCAACCAACTCGAGTACGATAGGGAGTGCTCATAAAAGAAAGCGGATCTTGCGCCCATCGGCGGCCGGCACATCACCAAGCCCCGGGAGCGGGACAGGTGCAGCTTTGTGGCCCCCCAGTGGCGCCACAAGGGAACTCTCGCGTCGATTCTCCGTCGTCCGCGTCTTCCCGCTGCCGGCCTGATGAGGCTGGGGACTGCGGCTCGTTCGCGTGTGCGCGCGGATCGGGAATGAAAGATATGAAAACACGTGGGGGACGCAGCCATCACCGTGGCGCGCAGAACCATGTGCCGGTCTCCCACTTCTGAGTATGGGGTGGATTCCCAAAAGTGGATAGGGGATTTCCCTTGGCGCCCTTGCCGGAATGCGCCTCCGAATCAGGATCGCAGGGACCGAGGAGGCCGAAGGGAACCGAGCAGCGAGATAGCCTGCTCCGCTGCGGCGGGGCCGCCCGAAGGGATGGCACGGCGTTCGAAGCACTGGTCCATCCACTACGAGGCCAATCGCCACTGGCAAACGGGAGATTTCTCCGCGGCCACGTTAAAAAAGCTTACCTCACTGGGAGCGGCGACTTCCCAGTCGCCGACCCAATCCAACGCGCGCAGCGCCTCACTGACAATTCTTAATCTTAATCTGCCCGAACGGGTGGGGATTAAGATTAAGATTACGATTAGGATTAAGAAAAATTGCTCTCGTGCCCAAACTCCATTTGGCACGCCCTTGCGGGCACAATTCCATTGTGTGTGGAGGGGCGTCGGCGGGTTGGCTTCGGAGGATCCCGCCCGCAGACACCCCCTCCATGCGAAACCGAGTTTCGCTCCCAGGTGCGTGCCCAAATAGAGTTTGGGCACGAGGGCAAAGTGAACAAATATGGAGCCCTTGACGCGCGAGCAGAGTAAACCGAACACCCATGAACCCTGACGAGATTCTCGCCTTCTATGAAGAATTTCGTGGCAAACCGGGTTGGAATTCGCTCGAAACCATGAGGGCTTTCCTCCCGCCACTTTTCGCCGCGCGCACCTTCGACGGTTTCCACTTTTTCACCTCGCATGCGTTGCTGCGCATCAGCCACTTCGCCGACCACGCCGACCGAAAGTTTGCCCCGCAGTTTTCCATCGTCGCGCATGGCATCGGCCTCCTCCGTTTCGAGCTGACGATCCACCAGCCCGATCCGCCGATTTTCCGCTCTTTCACCGAGCGAGTGATCTGTCCGCTCGACCGTGGCCTGGAGCAGTTCGACGCCCTCTTCGCCAAATTCCGGGTTGCCCCAAAGCCCGGATGACGCCACGTCAGCGAGTGGCGATCATGGCGGAACGGTAAGCGCGTCCATCGCCTGAATCCGCTTTTTTTTGACGTCGATGCTCTGTGAGCCTCGGTAGTCGCAGTCCGAGGGAAAGAAGTCTGACTGTTTCTTCGATTTGGCTTCGAGACCGTCGTAGACCGCCGCTCCAGGGCGCAGGAGAGAGGGGCGGCGACGGCTGGAGGAAAACTCGCGCAGTAGCGGCATTTGCCGCTTCCTCGGTTGTGTGGGACTTCCCTACACTCCCGGCCTGCGCGATGACCAAAGCTCAACTCAAACAACTCGAAGCCGACCTGTGGAGTGCGGCGGATAAACTCCGGGCCAATTCCGATCTCAAGTCCAGCGAGTATTCCATCCCGGTCCTGGGGCTGATTTTCCTGAAGTTTGCCGACAACAATTACCGCCGGCACGAAGGGGAAATCCTGGCCGAATTCCAGAAACTCAAGGGGACCCGGCGGGAAAAGCCGATCTCCGAGATCGCGCTGGAGAAGTGCGGGTTTTATCTGCCCGATCACGCGCGCTACGATTACCTGCTCACCCTCCCGCAGGAAAAGGATATCGCCAAGGCGCTGAAGGAAGCGATGAAGGCGATCGAGGAATACAAGCCGGAGCTCGAAGGGGTGCTGCCAAAGGACGAATACTTCCGCCTGACCCGCGACCCGAAGACGAAGGACATCCCGAATCAGCTCCTGAAAAGTTTTGCCGATATTCCGGCGGATTTCTCCGGCGATCTCTTCGGGCAGATTTACGAATACTTCCTGGCCGAGTTTGCCCGCAGTGAAGGGTCGAAGGGCGGCGAGTTTTTCACCCCGCGCTCGGTGGTGCGGCTCATGGTGGAGATCATCGAGCCGCATGGCGGCAAGGTCTTCGATCCGGCGTGCGGTTCCGGCGGGATGTTTGTCCAGTCGGCGCAATTCATCGAGGAGCATCGGCGCGACGTGCGCAGTGGCCGCGGCGATGTCTTCGTTTACGGACAGGAAAAGACGCAGGAGACGGTGAATCTGGCCAAGATGAACCTGGCGGTGAATGGGCTGCGCGGCGATGTCCGCAAGGCGAATACCTATTATGACGATCCCCACGAGAGCTTTGGGGCCTTCGATTACGTCCTGGCCAATCCGCCCTTCAACGTGGACGACGTGAGCGTGAGCAGCATCGAGCACGACCGGCGTTTCAATACCCACGGCGTGCCGCGGAATAAATCGAAGCTGAAGAAAGAGGACCAAGGCAAGGAGACGGTGCCGAATGGGGAACTATCTCTGGATCAATCTCTTTGCCACCTCGCTGAAGCCGACCGGGCGGGCGGCGCTGGTCATGGCGAATTCCGCGTCGGATGCGCGGCATTCCGAGGCCGACATCCGGCGCAAGCTCATCGAGGAGAATTTGATCTACGGCATGCTCACGCTGCCCTCGAACATGTTCTACACCGTGACCCTGCCGGCGACGCTGTGGTTCTTCGACCGGGCCAAGACGGACGATCGCATTCTCTTCATCGATGCGCGCAATGTCTTTACCCAAATCGACCGCGCGCATCGGGAGTTTTCCACGGCGCAGGTCAATAACCTGGCCATCATCAGTCGGCTGCACAAGGGGCGGCGGGAAGAGTTTGTGGAGCTGGTGGATCGCTACTTTGCCTTCGGCATGGAGCGGCTGCTGGAAAACCGGAAACGGGTCCAGCCGGTCTCCGGGCAATTGCTGGAGGTGCTGGAGGATGCCGCGGGGAAAAAGGCGGTGGGCGAGCTGGTCAAACAATGGGCCGGCCTGGGCAAGCTGGAAGCCCGCTACGACCAATACCGGAAAGGCGCCGGGGATTCGGCGCCGATAGAGAAGCGCAACAAAGCCCAGCACCAATTACGCGAGGCCTTCGATCCTTTCTTCACCGGGCTGCACGAGGGCTTGAAACAACTGGACCGCATCGTGCGCCAGCACGAAAAGGAGCAGGCCGAGGCGGCGCAGAAAGAAGGCAAACGCGGCTCGACCGACCGCCAGACGCGCGCGCTCAAGACGGCGCTCGAGGAATTGCACCGCGAGGTGAAACACGCGGAGAAATTCTACCAGGACATCCACTGGCTGCAGGAACGTTTTCCGCGGGCGGAGTACGAAGATGTGACCGGCCTGTGCAAACTGGCCACGCCGGAGGAAGTCGCCGAGCAGGATTACTCGCTCAACCCAGGACGCTATGTGGGCGTAGTGATCGAGGAGGATGGGAAGACGGAGGAGGAGTTTGTCGAGGAGTTGCTCAATGTGAGCGCAGAAACCGAACAGCTAATAAACAGTGCTCGGCAGCTTGAAAAAACCATTCGCACGAATCTGAAACTACTTGGTGGAGCGCTATGATTGGCTGGCATGAGACAACAATTGGGGAACTCGCAAGGGTAGAGCATGGATTTGCTTTCAAAGGGGAGTATTTCTCCGACGCAGGCGAACTTATCGTATTGACGCCAGGAAACTTTCATGAGGCCGGCGGATTCAGAGCACGGCCAGGCAACGACCGCTTTTATCTCGGCAAGTTCCCCGAACGCTATCTACTCAAACGAAATGATTTGATCGTCGCAATGACTGAACAAGGAGAGGGTCTTCTTGGCAGTGCCGCGCTTATCCCCGAATCGGAAAGGTATCTGCATAACCAGCGGCTTGGACTTGTTCATCCCAAGAAAAATTTAGCCGACAAAACTTTTCTCTATTATCTGTTCAATACAAGCTACGTCCGGCAGCAGATCAGAAACACGTCAGCCGGCGCAAAGATTCGTCATACCTCACCTGAGCGCATTTATCGCACGAGCGTACGAGTTCCAGCCCCAAAGACCCAAGCGAAAATCGCGGCAGTTCTCTCTGCATATGACGAGCTAATCGAAAACAACCGGCGGCGGATCGCGTTGCTGGAAAAGCTAGCCGAGGAAATCTACCGCGAATGGTTCATCCGCCTCCGCTTCCCCGGCCACGAAAAGGTGAAGATCGTCAAGGGTGTTCCGGAGGGGTGGGACCAAGTGAAACTCGAAAAGGCGTTTCAGTTCACGGGTGGCGGCACTCCTTCAAAAGAAATCGGCCGCTATTGGATCGGTGGAGACTTGAACTGGTTTACGCCATCGGACATCACCGGCGCGGCTGGCATATTCCTCGATCGATCCGGCGACCAGTGTACAGAGGAAGGGTTCAACAACAGCTCTGCCCGAATGTTCCCTGCCTATTCGGTGATGTTGACGAGTCGGGCGACGATTGGCGCCATTGGCATCAATACCACACCGGCCGCCGGGCTGCCATGTCGCTGGTCGCGGCCAACCAGGAAGTGTACGGCTTGTTGCGCGATGGGATTCCGGTGGACTTTGATGACGCCGACGGACGCCGCCAGCAGGAACGGGTGCGGGTGATTTCCTTCGATCTCGCCCGGGCGGATGAGAATCGCTATCTCGCCGTGACCCAGCTCTGGGTGAAAGGCGAGCGCGGTTTTCGCCGGCCGGATGTGTTGCTCTATGTGAATGGGTTGCCGCTGGTTTTCATCGAGCTGAAGAACTCGAACGTGCGGCTGAAAAACGCCTTCGACGACAACCTGACCAACTACAAACGGGAGATTCCGCAGCTTTTTCTGACCAATGCCTTCTGCGTGCTGAGCAATGCCATCGAGACGCGTATGGGGAGCATCACGGCCGGCTGGGAGCATTTCTTTGTCTGGCTGCGGGCGGAGGATGAAAAGGAAAAGGTGGACCGCGTGGCGATCGCGCGCGAGGGCACGAGTCTCGAGGCGGTGATCACCGGGCTCTTTCCGCGCGCGCGGCTGCTCGATTACGTGGAGAATTTCATCCTCTACTACAAGGAGCGGGACAAAATCATCGCGCAGAATCACCAGTTCATCGGCGTGAACCGGGCCTATGAACAATTCCTGCGGCGCGACGCCTTGGGCGGCCGGTTGGGTGTCTTCTGGCACACGCAGGGTTCCGGGAAAAGCTTCTCGATGATCTTTTACGCCCGGAAGATTTTCCGGAAGCAGAAGGGCAATTTCACCTTTGTGGTGGTGACGGATCGCGAGGATCTCGATGGGCAGATTTACCGGAACTTTCTCCATACCGGCACGGTGACGAGTGCGGAGGCGGCGCAGCCGAAAAACAGCGAGGAGCTCCGGCGTTTCCTCGGGCAGAACAAGCGGCTGGTCTTCACGCTCATCCAGAAATTCCGCTGGGACAGAGGGCAGGACTATCCGCTGCTCTCAGACCGCAGGGACATCATCGTCATCGTGGATGAAGCGCATCGCACGCAGTACAAGGACCTGGCGGAAAACATGCGCGCGGGCTTGAAAAATGCGCAATATCTGGCCTTTACCGGGACGCCGCTGCTCAAGGGTGGCGGCGCGGGGAAGACGAAGGAATGGTTTGGCGAGTACGTCTCGGAATACAATTTCCAGCAGTCGATGGATGACGGGGCGACGGTGCCGCTCTTTTACAAAAAGCGGGTGCCGCAGGTGCAGATTCAAAACGATGATCTGACCACGGACCTGGCGGAAATCTTCGAGGAGGAAAATCTCGACGCCGCGCAGCAGGAAAAGTTGGAGAACCGCTTTGCCAAAGAGATCGAAGTAATCAAGCGCGACGACCGGCTGGAGACGATCGCGGCGGATATCGTGAAGCATTTTCCGCGACGCGGCTATCTCGGCAAGGGGCTGGTGGTGTCGCTCGATAAATTCACCGCGGTGAAGATGTACGACAAGGTGCAGCGGCTCTGGAAGCAGCGCATCCAGGAACTGAACGGCGAGATCCGCGACGCATCGACGCATCCCGAAAGGGAACGATTGAAAAAGCGGCGCGACTATATGAGAGGGGTGGAAATGGCGGTGGTCATTAGCGGCGAGGCCGAGGAGGAGGAGCGCTTTGCCCGGGAGCACCTCGACATCAAACCGCATCGCGAACGCATGGACCGGCTCGATGCGCATGGGCACGACATCGAGTACAATTTCAAGGATCCCGCGGACCCGCTGCAACTGGTCTTCGTCTGCGCCATGTGGCTGACCGGCTTCGATGCGCCCACGCTCTCGACGCTGTATCTCGACAAGCCGATGAAGGATCACACCCTCATGCAGACGATCGCGCGGGCGAACCGGGTGACTTCATGGAAGATCGACGGCAAGGAGAAGAAGAACGGCGAGATCGTCGATTACTACAACGTCTTCCGGAACATGAAGCGGGCGCTGCGGGATTACGCCCAAGGCCAGGAGGGACACGAGGAGATGCCGGTCCGCGAAAAGGGCGCGCTGTTCGAACTCCTCGAAGACGCCATCGCCCAGGGCCGGGCTTTCTGCGCGAGCGTGGGGATCGATATGGATGCCCTGCGGCAGAACAAAGAGGTCTTCAAAAAGGTCGCGCTCTTCGATGACTACGCCAACACGCTGCTGGCCAGCGATGACCGGCGCAAGGGCTTTGCCGTTTACGAAAACACCATCACCAGCCTCTACGAAGCCTGCAAGCCGGAGATCCTCGGCCAGCCGGTGGTGCGCTCGGTGGCGGTGTTCCAATATCTGCGCGGGGTGGTCGAGGGCATTGTGGAGCAGGCGGATATCGGCGCCGTGGCGGTGCGCATCGCGGAGCTGCTCGATGAAAGCGTGGTGGTCGATGAGACGAGCGTCGCTCGGGAGGATGACCCGGAAAAGTTTCGCATTACGCAGACGGGCAAGACTTGGGACTTGAGTAAGATCGACTTCGAGAAGCTGAAGGAGGATTTTCAGACCAAGCCGCACAAGAACATCGAGATCGCGGACCTGCGGGCATTCATCGAGAAGAAGCTCGAGGAGATGCTGAAGCAAAACGTGTCGCGCGGGGATTTCGTCACGCGGTTGCAGGGTATCATCGATCGCTATAACTCGGGCAGTTCGTCTGCGGATAATCATTACGAGGAACTGGTGAAGTTCGCGCAAGATTTGCGCGAGGAGACGGAGCGGCATCTGCGCGCGGGCCTCACCGAGGAGGAGCTGGAACTCTTCGACCTGATCAAGAAAGACAAGATGACCAAGGACGAGGAGCAGAAGGTGCGTTTGGCGGCCCAGTCACTCCTGCGCCGGCTGCGCGAGGGGATACCACCGGTGCTGGTGCAGGATTGGTTCAAGGATGGCCAATCGAGGAAAAGAGTGCGTTCCGCGGTGGAGGAGGTACTCGATGAGCAGTTGCCGAAATCGTACGACCGCGCCGTCTTCACGGAGAAATGCAACCAGGTTTTCGAAACGATGCTAAACTACGCCGCGCAAGGCGTGAAGTGGGCCGCATAAATGCCGAGCAGGAGGGAAGCGAGCGGAGGCGCTGTTGGAAGCGCGGCGCTTGAGACCCACGCGCGAGCAGCGCCGCTCTGCAAATCCTTAATCGTTAATCTTCACCCGACGATAGGGGATTAAGGATTAAGATTACGATTAAGATTAAGAAATGCTGCTTTCCGTCGGGGGCGGCAGATAGGCGGTGTAATCTTTTTTTTCTCGTGACGAAAAGTGAGGCTTTCGTAACGCAACCCTCATGGTCGCAACTCCGTTGCGCGGCGAGGGGCGGGGCCGCACGATCTCCGCGCTCGATCATCGTTCCGGTGGATTCGATCACGCTCCACCAAACAAACCAGCCGCTCTCCTTGCAACGGAGTTGCTCCGCGGGCGCGCATAACGAAAGCCTCACTTTCGTGACGAGAGGAAAAGGGAAAATACGCGCTGTGACGGGCGGCTATTTGCGCTGGCACTGACGACATGACGAAGAGGGCCGGCGGGATTATTTTGCTCGATGTCAGCTCAGGCCCGCGAGGGGAAGAAAGGGGGATTTTCGGGCTACGCGTTGATACGGATTAGTCTGTATATCAGTATGAACACGGAAAAAAGCCCATGGTCGGCGCTTGCCATCGCCCGGGAATCTTGGTTCCATCGGGGTTCCAAAGGCGTCCGGAACCTGTTTCCCCCACGAATTAGTCTGGCCTAGTTGCTGCCTCAATCACGTTGACAGAAGCCAGACGCCTGCTTTACTGCCGCCTCTTTATGGAACTGAAACCGCTCTTCCCGTCCGTGATGGAGTATTTGACGGAAGATCAACTGGCCGCGCTGCCCACGGGTTCGGCGGGACAGATCGAGAACGCGCGTCGTTCGAAGACGGTCTATTCGCAGGACATCGCGGAAAAAGCGCGCGTTTTGGGCCACGCGATTTGCGGGACCAAGCCGGACGCGGACCGGTAGGATTTCAGCCCGGTATGCCTGACCTCCCGACGGACGCGGGTGGCGGAGAGCTGCTGCTGTGTCTCTGGTTAACTAGAATCCAGAATGGTGGTGCGCCTGTGGTTCCGATCATCGACCTTGCTTGGCGGAGTGCGCCGTTGTAGGGTCGTTCCGTGCCGACCACCGCGTCTAAAAAGTCCCATCCCAAAATTGCGAAAAGGGTGAAATACCGGCCTTCTGGCAAGGCCGGGAAGGTGCTGAATTTGCACGTCAAGAGCGCGGATAGTGGGGGCGCCATCCGCGTAAGGAGCGCGGCTAGCGGGGACATGAGCGTCGTCAGAGAGAAGACTGGCGGAGGCACGATGGCTGCCAAAGAGCTGGATGAAGGGGAGGTGACCGTCCGAAGAGATATGCGTACCGGTGTCGTCAGACAGTTGGTTATTCCAGTGAGCGACAAAACAAAGGTGGTTTGTTACGAGCCTCTCACCAAGGCCGAATTGGACGCGGCGTATCCGCCGGAGCGCATCGCGGAGCTCGACCAAATCGCGGATCATCTGGCGCTGTAAAACGACGTGAAGCCGTGGGAGGTTTACGAGTACAGTTTTCCCGACCCGATCGGTAAACATCCCGTGGTGGTTATTTCAAATAGTCGTTTGTGCGAGAAGGGCAACTCGGTGAATGTCTTGATGTGCGTGACGCTGCGCGGCGACCGGCAGGCGACCGCCGTGGAAGTGGTGCTCAATGGTGCGGACGGGTTGGATCACAAAAGCTTGGTGGCTTGTGACGTGATTTACTTGGTGAAAAAATCGGCCTTGAACGGGAAACCTTTTGGCTCCGTGTCTACCGTGCGACGGAGCGCCATTCGCAAGACGATCATGACGTGTCTTGGGTCCTGAGCTTGTCCTCTCGATAGAGCCAACCCTGTAGCGGCGCTCTATGCCTGCCCTGAGCGGAGCCGAGAGGAGCGTCGGGGCTGGGGCCGGGGCTAAGCATTACCCACATCTTTGCCCGGTGTTTGGACGTCGGACGGGATGGCGCCACTGGGAGCGGCGACTTCCTAGTCGCTGACCGAAAAACCGCTGCGCGTAGCGCCTCTCTTTGAGGGCGTCGCTCCGCGACGCAGGGTTTTTTCTAGGAAGTCGCCCCTCCCAGTGAGCCGCAGCCGAATTCCCGCTGTCCCTAAACCGAGCAAAGATGTGGGTAATGGTTAGGGGGCCGGGGAGGGAAGTTAGGTAGGATGGACGTCGCAAAAAATAATTCTTGACCCTCGCGGGGTGGGGATCAACGAGCGCTGGCATGTCCGAAAACGCATTGCTCGATTCGCCGGCGCAAGCCGTGGGCGAGCCTTTGACTGGAACCGCGGATTCCGCGGTTGAAACTCACGCTGACGTTCACGCTCACGCGCATACTCATACTCACGCTCCCGCTTCTGCGGTCGCGGCTTCGCCTGCCGAGAGCGGCACGACGGCTACCGAAGGGGAAGTGATGGAGGCGATCTTTGAGGCCCGGACCACCGGGAATAACAAGGAGGCCGATCGCTTGACGGCTTTGCTGGAGGCGGCTCGCCAGGCTCCGGCGTCGGCGTCGGCGTCGGCGGATTCTGCTGCTGCGGCATCGCTGGATGCGGATGGCGCTGCTGCTGCTGCTGCAGCGGCTGTTGATCCGGAATCGATTTCCACTCCGGGCTCGGAACCGCCGGCGGGTGGGCGGGCGCCGGAGGAGGAGCGGGAGCCGAACCGGCTGCGCATTACGCATCTCACGGATGCGGATAAGTCGGATCAGATTGCGATTCATGCGCTGACCAAGAAAGGGGTGCCGCTGGCGGAAGCGGTGCAGCGGATTCTCGGGCCGTTGCCGAATGCGCTGGGTGGTCAGGGTTTGTCCAACTCGCAGGGCGGGCCCAACAACGCGCAGGGCTTGCCGAATGGGCAGTCGGCGCAGGGTGGGCGGATGGCGCTGGAGATTCCCGGGATGAATTTCGTGCAGGGCGCGGCGTCGGCACAGTCGACGCCGTCGGGGGCGCAGGGGACGTCGATCGCCGCGCTGGAGGCGGAGGTGGCGGAGCTCGAGCGGCAACTCGATGCGACGACCCGGGGCGGGGGCAGTCTTTATGGTTCGGAGGCGGCGCGGGTGACGAAAGAGCTCAGCCGCATGAACGCCCGGCTGGAGGCGGCGCGTTTCGCGGCCCCCGGTGTCGGAGCGGGAACACGCCCGCGAACAGGCTCGCGAGCTGGGGGCTTTTGAAGCGCAGCGCGATGCCAATGACGCCGCGGCGCGCAAGCAGTTCCCGGCGCTCAATCACGAAAACAGTCCGCTCTTTCAACTCTGGTACGAACTCTCCGTGGCGGCGCACAGCCCGACGCATCCGGATCATGCCAAGGCGCAGAGTGTGGATGGGCCGATGCATTTCGCGGCGAAAGCGGCGCGGATGCTTGGCGCCCAAGGCGCAGCGGGGCGGGGCGGGGGACCGGCGATGCCGGCGGTTCCGGCGGCGCAACCGCCGCCGGCCATCCGGCCCGCGGCGGCGAACAAGGGCAGCGCTCCGCCGCCGCCGGCCAGGACCGCGGCGGATATTGCACGCGAGGCGGAGGCGGCGTTCGAGGCGGCGACGACGGGGAATTTCCGGGCTTACCGGCGGCCGATCGGGAGCATCATCACGCGGTAATGGATTTTCGATCGAGCCATAGTCGATCCTGGGCTGCCCCAACGGAGGGATGCGCTCCCGCGCGTTCCCCATCTTTTTCCCTCGGCGTGGCCGAAGAGTGGGAGCACGCAGGAGCGTGTCCCTCCGGGGAAAGCTCGCCCCGCGCGCGCTTCTTCGACGCATTCACTTTTTTCTCAAACAAACTTTTGGCGGCCAGGCGCGAGCCGGCGTGGAGAGGCAGTAAACCGTAAACCCTAACATCAATCAATCACGCACTAACTCTGTTTTCATTCCTATGAAACATCTCATCACTCGCGCCGGTATTACTCTCGGCGCTGCACTCCTTGTCTCGCCGGCCGGCTGGCTGGCGACTCTCACCGTCGCCTTGCTGGCGGCGTTCATCAATCCCTGCGCCTACGGCTACGTCGGCATGGCGAATATCGCCGCGGTGGCGGGTTCGACCAAAACGCAGATCATCGGCTCGGCGGCCCACGACGAAGAAGTCGCCTGGGAGATGAAGGTTGGCGTGATCGCCGCCGCTTCCAGTCCTTTCGCCGATAACATGACCGGCGCGCCGGGTTCCGGCAAACCGATCATCGTCAAGAACGACTTCAGCAAGCTGCGCGGCACGACGATCAATATCACCACGGTCGATCAGCTCGGCGGCCCGGTGGTGGGCGGCAATGCGGCCCGCACCGGCAACGAGGAAGCGGTCAGCCCTGGCGACTTTCAACTGGTCGTCGATCTCGGCTTCTTCCCGGTGGCGATCGATAACACCGGCAAGTCGCAGACCGTGATCGGCGCGGAATGGGATGACATCAGCCAGGAACTGCTGGCGGTGCGCATCGCCAAGCAGCAGAGCGATGACGCCATGCAGGATCTGAAGTGCGAGGCGACGAGCGATAACCTCATCCTGCCCAACGGCAAGACGATCGACACGCTCGGCACGGCGGATGTCTTCAGCACGTCGGTCATCGAGAAATCCGGCGGCCGGCTGCACGATCTCGGGGCGATCCCCTTCGACGCGCGCACGACCACGATGAAGGACCAGATGCATGGCCGGATCAATCGGTACCTGCAATTCACCAGCCAGCAGAATGCCCGCCCGCTGAAAGGCGATAGCGTGTGGCAGGAGGCGGCCAAGTTTGCCAAGGAACGCGGGGATAAGAACCCGCTCTTCACCGGCGAGTATTACGAGTACGACAATAACGTGCTTTACCCGTGGCATGTCATCCAGCATGGCGCCATCGGGAGCATCGGCGCGGCGCTGCAGCCGGATGCGTTGCTCGGCACGGCGATCGCCGCCAAGGGGACCAGCATCACGCTGCCGACCGCGGCGACGATCGATGGCGGCGGTTCGACGGCGAAGGCGACCGCGACGCCGTTGCGGAACTTCTTCGAGTTCTTCTCGCTCTATGCTTACTCGCCGATCAACCGGGTGTCGCGGACTTACAATGCGCGGCCCACGGGTTACACCTCGCCGCTCGGGAATAGCCTCGGTAACAAGGGCTTTTTCGTGATCATCGACTCGGTGACCGGCCTGGCGAGCTTCTTCAGTTACACCGGTAACAACGGCAACACGCTGACCGGCGTGGTGCGCCTCGGCTCGACGACCACGGGGGATTACAATCAGAACGTCGGCGATGTGAGCTGGAACACGGGCGCGTGGCTGACTACTGCGGACGGCGCCGGGTTCCTCGGCGTGTCCGAAGGCGCGATCGCCGCCGGCTCGAAGATCTACGAGACGAACAGCAAGGGCGTGCCGCTCGGCTATGGCTTCGGCATGGGCGAGATGGCGCTGGTTTGCGGTTACGGCCGCATCGCGCTGCCGGGTAACTCGTTTGCCAAAGGCATCCATCGCACGGAATGGGTCATGCCGCACAACCAGGCGTTCTCGAAAGGCATCGAGACCTGCTACGGCACCGCGGCCTTCAAACGGCCCGACGGCAAGACACCGAACTACACGCTGAATGTCTTCGCCCGGAAGATCGACGGTTTCCCGGTGATCGCCTGAGCCTGACTGATTAGTCGCCACACCTCACCCCGAGTCCGCCGCGAGGCGGCTCGGGGTGCAGGGGGGCGGGCGTCCAAACTCGGCTTTCGACTCCGCTCATGCTTCCCCGCTCCGCTCAAGATGACAGGTCATTTTTGGGGGCGCTTCGCGCTCTCTCACTGGGAGCGGCGACTTTCCAGTCGCTGACCCAATTCAACGCGCGCAGCGCCATCTTTTGGGCGTCGCTTCGCGACGCAGGGCGACTGGAAAGTCGCCCCTCCCAGGGGGACATTCCGTTGATTCCAAACGCCAACTTCGACGATTGAGGACCGCTGCTAAGGCGAGCCTGCCTATCTCCCGCTTAACCCATCAAACCCGAGAGACTAATCCCCAAAGCTAATGATTTATGAACAACTCTGCCAAAGTCATCCTCCTCAACCGCATGCTCGGTTACGACGGGCTGAACACCGCGCTGAAGGGCTATAGCGGCAAAGCTTATGGCCCGCTGTCGCGCTATTCGCCGGAACACAAGTGCCACGTCGTCGAGCTCAGTCTCGCTGAATATGAATCGGCTCGCGAAGATCTCTTCAAGAAGATGCGCCAGGGGATGAGCGGGTTCTTCATCTGGGAACCGAAGCTTGTGCTCGGGGAGGCGGTGGCGGCGGGGATGGCGGCGACGACTGCGCCGAGCGCGACGGCGACGCCGACGCCGACTGCTTCGACTGCCCCGACTGCAGCCCACCCCGATCTCCCGCGCGCCGCCTTGCTGAAGGCGGCGAAGGCGGCCGGGGTGAAGGTCACGCGCGGCAGTACTCGCGAGGAGCTGCTCAAGGCGATCACCGGAGGGCACTGCTGATGTCCGTCACCGTTCAACAAGCCGCGAGGACGCTCCTGAGTTATATCGGCGTCACGCAATTCACGCCCCAGCCCGCGGGCTCGCAACTCGAGTCCTGCCAGCCGGGCGACCTCGACAACGTCGCGCTGGCTCTCACCCAGGCCTTGCACGAGGTGCATGAAGTTTCGCCGATTGCCAACCGCGAGGTCAGCACCGGCGCGATGCTTTACGGCCCAGCGGCGGTGACGCTCGATGTCACCCAGGGGAGCACGACGATTGCCAATCTCACCGGTTACGCCGCGCGGATGAATGGCGGCACGATCCGCATCGGCGGCGATGACCAGGACAACGAACTGGCCAGCCAGACACAACTCGCCCGGCCGTACAATGGGCCGACGGCGACGGGCGTTGCGGCGACGATTTACGGCGACAGCGTGACGCTGCCGTCGAATTACTCCCGGGCGATTGGGCCGCTGTGGCTGCCGAATCAATTTCCCATGCCGATCGCGGATTCGCTCGAGGAGTTCCTCCGCCTGTCGGGCTGGCCGATGGTGGTCAGTCCCGATGGCCGTGGCGATCTTTCGCCGCTATTCTCGTTCATCCGCAAGAGCGTGGGGCGTCCGCGCGTGGCCCTGGCCTTGGGGGCGTACGATGGTACGCTGGATTATGTGCCGCGCCGGTTGCGCGTGGCGCCGTTGCCGGATCAGAATTACACCCTGGCTTTCCGCGCGGCGGCGAATCCGCCGCGTTTCACCCGCGCGGATATCGTGAGCCCGCTGACCACGCTGACGGTTTCCGGGTCGGGGGGCGATGCCGACCAGAGTTACACTTACCTGTGCGATATCAATGGGTATCGCGCTTTCCTCGGGGTCACGCGCCCCGGCTACGCGATCTTCTACGCGCCCTGGGCCAGCGCCTATGTGCTGGCGTCCAGCCTCACCGGACTGAGCGCCGCGCCGGCGTCGTACTGGCAGAGCGGGGCTGTGACCTCGCCGCTGGGCGGTTACAGCAACGAAGGTTCGGCCACGGGCACGGTCAGCGTGATGACCAGCGACAGCGGCGGCGGGGCGGGCGATCCCGGGACGGTTATCCCGATCGTCGACGCGGCCGTGGAGTTGATCCTCATCCCGATGGCCCTCTGGCGTTTCACCAGCACGCCGAGTTTCCGCAATTCCGAAGCCAAACCCGGGATCGAGAAGCAATACCGCATCGCCCTGGACAAGCTGAAGAACAGCCGGGCGCTGACCGCGCCGCGGCAGGTGACTTATTACTGATTACTAAGCACCAAGCACCAAGCACTCCCATGCCTCCTCCTCGCCTCGACCAGCGCGATCCTTCGCATCCCAAGTACGGCAAGCCGGGCGTAAGCTACCCTTACGGCGACCTGCGTTTCCCGCGCATCGTCGAAGCGTGGAACGCCCGCAAGACGGACAGCCGCCGGGAACGGGCGTTTCTCTCCGCGCACCCGGACAAGCTCTCTTATCCGAACGCGCTGCTCATCAGCCAGAGCACGGACAAGGGCAGCGATGACGACCAAAACTTCACCGCGGTGTACGAGACGCTGCCGGGGCCCATCTTCGTCGATATTCGCTCCTACCGCGAGACGGGTATCCCGATGTTAACCGCCCGGCGGCAGGTCGCCGCAAACGGCAGTTACACCGCCGGCGAGTTTCAGCCGGCGCCGGTCCATGTTTCTTCCATCGCGGATAATGGCGATGGTACGTGTACCGTTACCCTCTCCGCGGCGCATGATCTTCCGCCGAAATGCTGGGTGGTCTTCGCGGGCACGAATTCGGCGCCGGCGATCGATGGGAACCAGATGATCGTCAGCGTGCCTTCGGAAACGCAGATCGTCGTCTCCGCCAACCTGACCGGCGCGGGGACCGCGGCGGGCACGATGACCGCGATCAACCGCATCGTGCGCGAGCTGCAGCCGGTCCCGAGCAATGCCAGCATCCTGATCAAGCTCGATACCATGGTCGGGGTGCCGAGCGTGTCCGACGTGGCGATGAGAAACGTGCAGTCCGTGGTCAATAGCGGGAACGGGACCGCCACGGTCACGCTGGACGCCGCGCATGGCTTGTCGGTCGGCGATTGGGTGATGTTATCCGGCACCAAGTCCGCGCCGAAGGTCGATGGTCCGCGCAAAATTCTCTCCATTCCGCTCTCCACCAAGATCGTGGTGGAAGTGATCATGGACGCCATCGCCACGATCACCAGCGGGGGCGTGGGTGGCACGATGACGCCGATGGGCGCGCTGGCCACCTACAACGAAGATTTCCATTGCTGGAAGGACTACGACTTCCCCGACTTTCTCAAGGGCATCCAGTTTTACAACGACGGCGGTTCCACGGCCGGATTCAATGGTTATAACTATTCCACCAGTTGGGGTGGCGCGGTGGGATTGCCGATGCAGGATGGCTATCATGGCCCTTGCCGGGCGCGCCGGCTGCGTTGCTTCTTCGTCGGGCCGCCGCCGGACTCGTTTGAAAGCAACCTCGCGCCGACGTTCGTCATGCCATCGAGCGGCACGTTTGTCATCCAGGGTGGCTCTTCTTCGCGGATCTTCACCCCGGACCTGGTGAACTCGACGATCAGTAGCTCGGTTAACTTTCGCACGGGGCGCATTCCGCACTGCCTCACCGGCACCAGCGCGACGGGAGCATTATCGCCGTCGAAGCTCGATGGCTCCGGCGGCATCACCGCCCTGGGCGGCCTGATCGGCGGAGGCAGTATCCTGGGCTTTTCGGGAGCCATCGTGGATTTGCCGGCGAGCATCCCCACTCAATTCACGCAGGGCGATATCATCACCCTCATGGGCCAGCCTTCGAAATACGACGCGGGTGGGTTATGGGAGGTCGTCGTCTTCCTGATCAGCGTGCCCTACACCAGTGGCTCTGCGCCGTCTTGAGATGGATGACGACGACGCCATTTCCACTTACCAGCCGACCTGGCAGAGCGCGCCCCTGCCATTTCAGTCGGATGAACCGGTGGCGCCGCCCATGATCCACGGGGTCGCCGATGACGCGTGGCTGGATTCGCAGACCGACAGCGAATCGGGCGGAACCTCCGGCGACGACCCGACGTCGCTCGTCGGGGTCTAAGAGACTGTGAAAAAAGTGCCCGCGAATAACACGAATGACACAAATGGGCGTATTCTTCATTCGCGTCATCTGTGTGATGCGCGGGCCAAATAATCTCGCTGCCGCTTTCTCTCACAGTCTCCAAGTTCCAGTAACATCACCTTGATATGGACGAAGAGAACGATATCTCGACTTATCAGCCCACGTGGCAGGCTTCGCCATTGCCCTTTCAATCCGACGAGCCGGTGGCGCCGCAGATGATTCACGGGATCGCGGATGACGCGTGGCTCGATCCGGACACCGACGGGGAGGCCGGGGAAGATCCGCCCAGCGGACCGCAGCTCACGCGACTCGAGGGTCCGGGGCCGGAGACGACGCCACCACCAACGTCGACGACGACGAGCACGAGCACAACGACGAGTACGACCACGAGTACAACCACCACGACGAGCAGTACCACCACGAGCACGACGACGACGACGACGCATCCTCCGACCACTTATCCCCCGACCACCACCCCTTTTCCGTGATCACGATCGATTCCCTATGGCCGACATTTTTGAAGTCGCAGGAATACGCGCGACTGGCCGGGCACGGAATTTCGGTGGGCCCACCCGGCGAAGGATTTCACGTGGCTTGGGGAGAGAATGTGCGCGGCGTACGGCATTGCACGATGGAGACCGGCTTCTTTTGGGATGCCATCCATTTCGACGCGGTCGGTCTCTACGAAAGCGCGTCGCTCAACTTTCCGGCCGCCCGCCGGTGGATCGAGCGATTCGAAGCTCCGCGCAGTTGGCGCACGCTGGCGCTCAAGCCGAAGTTTGGCCAGCCGGCGGCGAAGCGGGAATGGCCGGGGGTGGTGATCGTGCTGCAACATCCGAATGACCGCTCCATTTTGCGCGCGGGATCGACCGCGGACTATCATCGGTTCGTCGCCGAGGCGTGCGCGCACTACGGGCCACGGGCCTTTCTGAAAAAGCATCCGGTCACCCTCGGCAATCGGGCGGAAATGGCCCTCGTCGACGGCCTGGCCGCACAACATGGTTGCGAGATCGGGCACGTCAATCCCTCGGTGATCGATCAGTGCGAGTTTGTTCTCACCTATAACTCGACCTTCGCCGTGGATGCCCTGATGCGCGGCAAACATGTCGTGCAATATGCGCCCGGCTATTT
This sequence comes from Chthoniobacter flavus Ellin428, assembly GCF_000173075.1. Taxonomy (GTDB): domain Bacteria; phylum Verrucomicrobiota; class Verrucomicrobiia; order Chthoniobacterales; family Chthoniobacteraceae; genus Chthoniobacter; species Chthoniobacter flavus. Next base: position 33,539 of record NZ_ABVL01000026.1, on the reverse strand, counting down.
CTGGCAAACCGGCTGCGTGCAATACTCCGGGCGCCACGTGGCGCCGAGGATCGAGCCGGGCGAGGTGAGTGCCGACCAGTTCCTGGATTTCCTCGTCTGGAAATACTGCGTGCACAAGCTCATGCCGCTCGAGCGATTCGCGGAGCTGCTGCGCATCCTGGCCGCGAGCAAGGAGTTATTTCCCATCCCGACGGAGTTTTCTTATGGAGCCTATCTCAACGCGTAAACTAACCATTAGCATTCTGACCTTCGATGACTTCGACGGGTTGTATTTCACGATACAAGCCATCCGGCTATTTCACCCCGAGGTCGCCGAGGAGATCGAGTTTCTGGTCATGGATAACCATCCCTCCAGCGCCCACGGCGCCGCGGTCGCACGTTTCACCAAATGGATTGCCGGGCAACCGGTGCGTTACGTGCCGGTGACGGATGGCGTCGGTTCGGTGCTGAAATACCGGGCGTTTGACCTGGCGGCAACGCCGTACGTTCTGGGATTGGACAGCCACGTGCTGCTGGCTCCGGGTGCCCTGCGCAAGTTGATCGACTTCTTCGAGGCCGGCCGCGATGGCGGGAACCTGCTGCAAGGTCCGCTCCAATACGATGACCTTCGCCATCAATCCACGCACTTCGATCCGGTGTGGCGCTCCCAGATGCTCGGGATCTGGGCCTCGGCATGGCGCTGCGGGTGCGGCGGGATGTTTTCCACGCGCCGCGAGGAGACGCCACCACCGCATGGCACGCTCGCCTGTCACTCACTCAAAACGGGGGAACGCATCACCCGCTGCCAATGTGAACGGGTTTTGCCATCGATCGCCTGGTGCGGACACGAGAAACATCTGGAAGCGGCCGGGTTCGCGCCCGCGCTCACTTCCGAGGGGCCATTCGAGATTCCGGCGCAAGGCATGGGAGTGTTTGCCTGTCGCAGGGATGCGTGGGTGGGATTCAATCCGCGCTTCTCCGGCTTTGGCGGCGAGGAATGTTACATCCACGAGAAATTCCGGCAGGCCGGGAAGAGCACGCTCTGTCTGCCCTTCCTGCGCTGGGTGCATCGCTTCGAGCGGCCGGCCGGCGTGCCGTACCGGCTGCAGACGGAAGACCGCGTGCGTAACTATCTCATCGGCCATGCCGAGCTGCGGCTGGATCCCGCACCGGTGCTGGAGCATTTCGCCAACGCGCTGCCGCGGGAGCGACTGGACGTCTTGCAAAAAGAAGCGGCGCCATCGCCAGAGGAGGGGGCCGTCGCCGTGGCCAGCAGCACGCTTCCGTTTTGGATCGGCAGCGAGATAGCGGGGCCGGCTGCGGGGGTGGTGGGGTAGAAGGTTACGAGGGCATTTTGAACTGTAGCCACGGCTGAGTTAAACGCAGAGGAGGCGGAGGTGGGGAATAGTGGCGGTAACGTCGTGGGCGAACCGCAGCGCGGCCGAGCCGCAACCAAAGGATTTTTTTAAACGCAGAGGCCGCAGAGGCGCAGAGGGAAAACCAAGGATGACGACCTTTTTTGGGAACACTCCGCGCGTCTGTGCGCCGCGCTCACCGACTGAGCGGCGAAATAGCCTGCCCCGCTGCGTTCAATCTTGCAGAGGATGGCTCCCCGCTGACCGAGCGAATTTATAAATGCCATTCCGATTTTGCTCCACAACGATTGCTACTGTCCCTAGGTTGATGACTTCTTGCCATGTTAAAGGATTGGATTCTCCGTTCGTCGTCACAAAGGTCTATCTGCAAAGTGATTTCGGTTGCGGGTGGCATCGCCATTCTGGCCTTTGCCACCACCGGGAAGATCACCGCCGTCTCTCCGGTGCTTTGGATCGCATCGCCGCTCGTGTTGCTCTGGCTGTTGGACATCGGGTTGGCGTCCGGACAACGTCATTGCGCGGAACTGCTGAAGAAGAATCCGGCCAAAGAAGATGCTTCCGTGCTGTTATGGGAGGGTGGAGACGCCAGCCTTGGCCGGTTTTGCCGTGAACTGATCTCGCTCTCGATCTGGCCATTCTACCTCATCCTCTTCGCGCTGATCTACTTTGGCGGGAAGGAGATCACGAAGACCAACCAGGAAGCCGCGGCGCAAGCGGAGAAGAAAGCGGCGACGGCCACGGCCGCGATGTCACCGTACTCTCCGCAGAGCAGCATGCCTTTTGGTCAGGCGCGCCAGCCAAATAATGGGCCGATGCCATTCAACCGCACGAACCCGGCCCTGCCGCGCTTCACGCCCGCCCCATTCCCGACGCCCCCGCGTTTCACCATGCCCAGCCGTCCGCCGGCGACCCCGGTGAGATTCGCCACGCCTCCGCCCGCGCCGAACAATTCGCCCGCCCCGGCGGTGAAGAATCCGTGAGCGACGCCTGGCGTCCGCTCCGTTCCGGCGCGCCAACGGCGCAATCCATACCAGCCTGGGGCATCGCCCCAGGAAACATCCCAAAATATCAGGGCTGAGGCCCGAATCAGCACGCATGGCGCGGGCCTTCAGCCCTCTTGCTTGGTTGGGATCGCATTCCTGGGGCGATGCCCCAGGCTGGTATGGAATGCGCCGTTGGCGCGCTGAGCCATAACGCGGGTTCACCTTTCTTCTCTGTAGAGCAAAACCACTTTCGTAACACCCTCCTCCGGGACAACCTTCCGCTTCGCCGCTGCGACAGAATCCGCCGAAGGCGTTACATCATCCAGCCCCTGGATGGCGCGAGGATAAATGGAATTCAGTGAATCTGGGAAAGCCCCTTGAGGATGTGATGGCAACCCGCCACGTTCGTGAGCAGCAGGCTAACCAACACGGCGTAGAAAAGGTAAAATAGCAACCGTCTTTGAGAAGATAGGATCGCAACGCAGAGGACACCGTAAAGCAACCACCCGAATGTCAATATCGCCTCGCTATTGCCGGGTTTGGCCGCCCAAAAAAGCAGACCGGCTGGAAAAAACGGGAGCAACATAATGCCGGTTGGGGACGGGCACGTGATCAGCAGCGCCGTCACCCAAGCGATTGCCAGAAGGAGAGCCCGACGTGAGCCTGTGACCGCGCGCGCATCGGACGGCGCGTTCGATGGCCGCGGAAGGGCATTGAACATGCAAAGAGAATGGGTATGAAAGGAGGTCTCAATGCAAGAGCGATTCATGTATCCTGGCGCACTTGGTGTCCTGGCGATTGTCTCCGGATGGCTGTTTTCGGTGGCGACACCTGAGAACGGCCCTCGCAAAATCATCTTCCGAATGGCGAAGATATTCCTGGCGACGATTTGGGCGGTTGCCGTCGGGGGCGGCGTTTATTTTATGTCCTCGTTCTCCCTGGCCGGTGACAGGGAGGAGAAAGTCGTCATCGAGCAAGCCTCACCCAATGAGGCCTATGTGGCCAGCGTGGTCAATAGCTTCGGTGGGGCGGTCGTCAGCAATAGTACCTTTGTCTGTATCCGGCCAAAAGGAGAGAAGCTCAAGGAAACAAAGGAATCGATCGTCTTCCGGGTGGAGAACGTAACCAAGGTCGGGATTCAGTGGAACGATAACGAACAATTGACGGTGGATTATGATCCCCGGACAGTAATGTACAGGACAGATGCTTGGCGTGCCGTAAAAGTGTCCTATGCAGAGCATCGCTTGTATTAAACCGAGTCGCAGGGAAATATCCGGGGGCAGCTCTTATAAACGCATTGCGGCAACAATCTAAGGATCTTTATGGACGCGTCATCGCAACTAAAGGAGTGGTCAAAATCTCTCCATAGGAGGTGTTGGCCTTTCCGTATAACAAAAAACAGTTCCGATTCCTGGATCTTTCCAACCCCCTGGATTAATGGCCCACAGGTTGCAGAGTCCAAGTGGGAGTATTGTTGCTTTCGATTGCAATCGCTTCAAGAACCGGTGTTCGTCCGCATTTGTACTACCTTGATCGATGAGTATGGCGCTGCTAACGACGCGCATGCAAAGTACGGAAAGATTTATGGCGAGGATTCCGGCTTTTTCTTTACGACATTTCACTCGGAACTGCCCGCACCTCAAATTCCGGCTCTTTATGGATTTGAAGTGTTTTCACCGATTATTGATCCAGAAGGCCCCCACGACAAAACCGACCCTGCATGGGATTCGTTGGGACAGTGGCTAGGACACAAGATAGGCGGTGCACCGTTTACGCGATTGGTTGGTCCTGTTAAAGCCGAGATTCATGAACTCTTGCAAAATGGATATGAATTGCTGCTGCAGTTATCGGAGCCGAGCTTTAGTATTGTCAATAAGCAGGAGTGTGATGACTACGTTGGCGAGTGGTTGTTCGAAAAGGATCGATTTTGTGTGCTCATTGATCCGAGGACAATGGACATTCGATATGTGTGGGGGTAATGGCGGCCAGATATTCGGAGGTGACGCTTGACGCTTGACGCTTGACACTCGACTCGGAGCGATATCCCTTCCTTCAACTGTTAAGATTCGGCCCGCTTCCCCCTTCCAATTGACGCCTCCATGAGATCAGGAAAAGTTTATGTTATCTTGGGTCTCGCATTCGCGGCTCTTGCCGGGATTGGTTGGTATTTTTGGCCTCATGGGTCTCGTCCGATGGCGATCCCGACGGTCGCCGCTGAACCTCGTTCCGCCGGTTCTTCCGGTATATTGTCCCCTCCAGCAACGGTTACGATACCCCAGGCAAAGCGTGTCGTGCAGGAGCAGCGCGAAGAGCGCGTCCGAAGCATTGTCGAAGGGCGGAATGTAGCGATCGATTACTACGGAAAGGTGGTTGATCAAGATGATCATCCGCTGGCCGGTGTTCGGGTGCGATACAGTATCCAAAGCATGTATTTCCTGCCGTGGTTACCCGGTGGAAAATCGGAGCTTCGCGAAATCGTTTCCGACGGGGAGGGGCTTTTTTCTATTCGGGGGGGGAAGGGATTTAGCCTGGGTTTCGATTCGCTGGCGAAAGACGGCTATAAGTATAGCCCCAAAGGAGGCAGGGGTGAGCTTTACTCGGGCGGGGGAGCCCAAGACTACAAACCGGACCCCAGGCATCGCGAAATATTCACGATGGTGAAATTGGGTTCGGGCGAACCGTTAATCCATTATGACGCGCATCTTTCACTTCCCTGTGATGGGCGCCCCGTTCGATTGAATGTGCTTACCGGAGCGCTGGCCGACGACGGCGATTTTCAACTGACGCTGATCCGAACCCCATATAATATCGTGAGAGGAGGTCCTCATTTTTCATGGTCGGCAAAAATCGAGATCATTGGCGGAGGGTTGGTTGAGTTGGAGGGAACTGGGACCTACCGCGCGCCGCTTGAAGGATACAACCGAAATTTTACAGTCGAACACCCCGCTGATGAGAAGGTTTGGGGTGGGGGGCTAAGAAAGGTATTCTACATTAAAACAAGGGATGAACGTTATGGGCGCATCAGGGTGGACTTGGATACGACCTATCAGCCGCCTCCCGCCAAAGCGTTTTTGGAAGTTTGTCTCAATCCTTCACCCTCTTTGCGAAATTTGGAATACGCTCCCAGGAAATGAGCACCGGTCAAGTGTCCCGCGGGCAACGTTTGACCCTCGACTCGGAGCGATATCCAGCTTGTAAGCGGTTAAGAGTTGACCCTTATTCCCCCTATTTCCCTTGCCGCTCGCGGACTTGGCGTATATGTGCAAAATTTTACGGCCTTCCAGATGAATAACCCGAACGCGAAAGAGAGTATGAAGTTTGTTTGGACGGATTCCATTTCGTCCCATGAAGAATCTATTGCCTCAAGTGAGGAGGCCTTGAGACTGATCGGAGATCTCGAGAAAGCGACTTCCGTCGGGCCGACCATGGTGGAGTTTTTTGACCCGGTATCCGGACTCGCATTTGCGATCGGTGTTGGCCGGCCGGAGACAGTGGCCACTTTTCAGGAATCCCTCCGGCCTCCCTATTTTATCAGTCTTGGAGACCCAGCGGCGAGAGGCGTGACATCGTTTTGCTATGGAAATGAAGAAACGGAGTACATGGCGCGGAACAGAATTCCATATGCGGTTGGAAAAGAAGCATTGCGAATATTCATGACGACCCGGAAGCGGCCAGATAACCTCGTGTGGGAACAGCTTTGAAACTATCCCGCTATGGGCGCGCACAAAAACGGGCCAAAGGTGGACCTCGCGAAAGCAACGGGCCGGCGCGTCCCGAAGGGACAGCAAGACAATAACCCCCGGGTCCAGCGAGCCCGCGAGCGAACACCCGGGGTCATGGTTAAAAAAAGAGCGCGGCTCCAGCCGTCCCGGCCGTCGGCCACGTCTCCTCTCGGCCGGCCAAAGGGATGCGGCTGGCGCCGGGACGGTTGGAAGCTCCGCTTGGGGTGAGATAACCCCGGGTGTTCGCTCGCGGACTCGCTCGACCCGGGGCTAATTTCCGTAGTCCCTCCGGGACAGTCCTCCCGCTCGGCTGCGATGTCATCGGCCGTGCTATCGGAAGAGGTGGGTAATGCCTGGCCGTTCGTGGGATGGACGGTGGATGTAGTCGCCCCGCTCCGTCGGGGTGCGGCGGTCCCGCCATGGCGGGGCCGCGGCTACAACGACTCTGGCTACGGCCACACCTTTACTTCAAATGCTTTAAAGTATGGCGCGTCTTCTTCCGGTGAATGTCGACGCCGCCTGGCGCGATGCGGAGGCTGGGGAGTGGGTGGCAAAATAAATCTTGACCCTCGCGAGATGGGTAGCAACGCGCTCGATTGCCGCGGGGAATCATCCCCGCGGAAGTCTGTAACTCCAACCTTACTATCCTATGAATTACCAGAAAGCCGCCAATCTCGCCCGCGCCACCCTCAGCGCGGATTCCACGCCCACCTCTTCCGCCCAGATCGCCAATTGCCTGATCGATGTCGTGCTGGGTCGTCTCAGCGCCTCGATCGACCGGGCGACGGGAACCCTCGGCCGGTTGGTGGCCAATTACGGCCTCAAAGTGACCGGGACGACGACGTTCAATGGCGATGTGGTGGTGCAGCAACAGGTGCTCAGTGTCTCCGGGGCCATCTCCATCAAGAGCGGCACGGTCTACATCACCAAATCCAGCGTCGCCGCGCTGACGCTCGCCGCGCCCACGGCGGGCGCCGATGACGGCAAACGCCTGCGAGTCATCTCGACCACGGCGCAGGCCCACACGGTGACCAACTCGACTCCAGGCTTCAACAACGGTTCCACCTCGAGCGACGTGGGGACATTCGGCGCCGCCGTGGGTAACGGCTTCGAGTGCGAGGCTTACCAGGGCGTCTGGTATTTGGTCGGCACGCCGAAGGGTGTGACCTTCGCATAACCAGACTAACCAACCGTCAACCCTCACACACAAACATATGGGTGAACGACTTGCAGGATATGAAGTCAGCATTTTCGGCCGGCGTCGGGAGTTGGCCGCGCAGCCGGTCATCGTGGCCAATGGATTTTCCGGCGGCGACTTTATCGCCGACAACGTGGCGCATACCGGGAACTGGACGACGATCGATGTATTGACGGACGTCGTCCTCGACTCGTCGACCGTGTGCAATATCTCGGGGCTGGCGGCGTCCAGTGCCACCCTTCCGGCCGGGAAGCAAATCTTCGGCAGCTTCACCAGCATCACGCTGACCAGCGGTTCGATCATTGCTTACCGATGATTCTGATCCCAGGGCTTTCTCTTGGGGCTGGTACGCGTTTCGGAAGCACATCAGCGGGTCCGGATGCGGATGCCACGGCGATCGTGACCGCTATCACGGAAGCCGGAGGGACCGTGCCCGACGGAGCGGATACTGCGATTCAGACCTTCGTCAAGGGGCTGAAGAGCAGCGGGGCGTGGAATGCAATATTCCATATGTGGGGCTTTGTCGGTGCCAATGCGGCCTCGCATGCGTTGGATTGGAGAAACTTCGGAGGAAACTCGATTTCTTGGAATGGGACCCTCCTGCACGATGCCATCGGGACGAAAGGAGATGGTTCGGGATATGGAGACACCACAATGGACCCGTCATTGGGCGCATCGAGGGACGATTTTCACTTCGCGTCCTACGTCCCGGTGGACGATGGCGGGGACGGAATGCAGGCCGGTCTTACAAACGAGGTGACATCTTTATTCCTGGGAGTAAGCACCAATGGTAACTTCGACTGCCAATGCGGAGATTCCACGACCCACACACAGTTGACCAATAGCAACGGTGGCATTGGATTGATCAATAGCGCTGGAGTGACTCAAAATATCTACCACGCTGGAACTCTGATCAACTCTCTAACTGTGTCCGGTGACCTTCCTGCCGAATACAACCTCTATGTGTGCGCGGTGGATGACCTGGGCTCCGCGACCAGCTTTTCCGCAGAATACATCAGTTTTTTGTCCTACGGGCGGCACATCCCGAATCCGGCTTCCTTCCAGACGCTCGTCCAAAATCTCCAGACTGCCCTCGGGCGGGCAGTCTAGAGCCTGTTATGCACTTCTTCCGCGAGCGTACGGCGTAGACCGTGTCGGCGCCCTAAAAAAAGTGCACAACAGACTCTAGCGCTTGCGCTAAATGGTTGCGCTGATGGATGGGGCGGGCTCAATTTCGCGGGATGCAGCAAGTTCCTTCCCTGACCGTCCCAGAGGCCATCGAACTTGCCTCCCAATACCGGCGGGCAGGTAGGACCGCCCAGGCGGTGGAATTGCTGCGACGGGTGGTGGCGGTGGATCCGAATTGCGCGGAAGCCCATAACAACCTGGGCGAAGCGCTGATCGGACTTGGATTCGCAAACGATGCCGTCGCGCACCTGGAGCGCTCGATTGCCTTGAACGCCACGTGCGCGTCGACCTACAGCAACCTGGGAATCGCGCTCTCGATCCGCGGTCAGAACGAGGCCGCAACCGTGGCGTTCCAACGAGCCATTGCCCTCGATCCGCAGTGTGCGGCCGCCCATCACAACCTCGGTATAGTGCAGTACAAGCGTGGTCGTGTGCCGGAGTCGATCGAGGCGCTGGAAACTGCGATCGGACTTTCCCCTGACTACGAGGAGGCGCACTGGGCACTGGCGCATTCGCTCTTGATTCGTAACTACGATGAGAAGGGATGGAAGGAGTACGAGTGGCGCCTGCGATGTGCGGATACCGCTTTGCCGGCGCACGTGGCTCCCCGGTGGAATGGTGAACCCTTGCCGGGTGGAACGCTGCTGGTTCGCGGCGAACAAGGCTTTGGCGATATGCTGCAATTCTTACGCTACATCCCTGCGGCCAAGGCGCGCAGCGAGGCGCGAATCATCATCGAGTGTCTTCCGGAATTGACGCGGCTTCTACGGGGGAATGGGTTCGAAGTGGCCGCGCGGGGCGAGTCTTGTGGCGCGGATGTTCAGATCCCGATCATGAGCCTGCCGCTGGCCTTGGGGGTATTTGAGCCGTTGGGGGTGGGCGAACCGTATTTGCGCGCCCACGAAGAGGTGGAGTTTCAGAAAGCGAAATGGACCGTGGGGTTCGTGTGGGCAGGCAGTCCGCGGCATGCGGGCGATTCGCGGCGTTCGATCGATCCGCAGTTGCTGGCGCCATTGATCGCGATACCCGGTGTGCGCTCCTGCAGCCTGCAAGTGGGCCGGCCCGCACTGGCGGGGATGATCGATCTGGCGGCGGGGATTCGCGATTTTGCCGATACCGCTGCGCTGGTGGACAAGCTGGACTTAGTCATCACGGTAGACACGGCAGTGGCTCACCTCGCGGGTGCGATGGGGAAACAGGTGTGGATGTTACTGCCATTCGTACCGGATTGGCGCTGGGGATTGGAGGGGGAAGTGACGCCGTGGTACCCGACGATGCGGCTGTTTCGGCAGTGCGTGGCCGGGGATTGGGAAAAGGTCATTGGGCGAGTGTGTGCGGAGCTGCAGGCGGGTGGAGCGTTTTAAGTAGAACTGTAGCCGTGCCTCGTCCCGAGAAACTGGGGCAGTTTGAACGCAGAGAACGCGGAGGGCCGCAGAGGACTGAACAGAAACAATGACGACAATGAGACAAACAGACAGTGCGACAAGGAGGGCCCTATTCTCATTGTCCCATTGTCCCATTGTCTGGTTGTCTCATTGTCTTTTCTTCTCTGCGGCCCTCTGCGTTCTCCGCGTTCTCTGCGTTTAATTCAGCCGTGGCGACAGTTTTGTTTAAAATGCTCTCAACGCCATAAACCGCGCCGGGAACGCGCCTCATTTTCTTGCTTGACCTCCGTGAAGTTGGGCGCAACGAGCGCGGTTTATGCCCCACCGAATCCAGGCCATGCACGAAGGGTTGGCGATGTTATTGGGAGCGACCAGCGCGCTGGTGGCTTCGATCATCAGTTTTCTCGCGGAGGTGCCGGTGGAGGCTTTCTCCGGGCCGGCGATTTTGGATAATGAACGGTTGCGCGTGGTTTGTCTCATCGGGGCGATTGGCGGGGCGATCCTCAATCTCGGGATTTATCCTTCGCATCTGCCGGGGATTCGGCCGCTGGTTTGGAAGTTCACCGCCTCGGTGATGTGTGGCGTGGTTTTTACTCCGATGGTGGTTCATTGGACGGGGGTGACGGCCAATTTCGATACGCTGGCGTTTACCAGCTTCATCATGGCGATCAGTGGCGTGGGGATCGTGGTGAAGCTCATTCCGGCGATTCAACGGTTCATCTTTTCCAAGCTGGGCATCAGTACGGCCGATCCGGAGATCGGTCCGCAGGGCGTGCCGCCGCCGGCGGCTACTCCGGTCAATCCGCCGGGTGGCCCGGCTAAACCGGACTAAACCGGACTCAAGTTACCAACCACGAATGAACGCGAATAAACGCGAATAACCAAAATCAGCTCAGACTAACCAGACCAACAACCCACCATGAAAAACACTGCCTTATTCCACTCCATGGCCTTCCTCGCCACGGTCGCACTCGTCTCCCTGCTGCTCGTCGGATGCGCTTCCGACGGCTCGCTGACTCCGCAGGGTCAGAAGGGCGTAACTACGGCGCTGCAGATCGCGCAGATCGCGCTGAGTAACTATGCGACCATCGAGTCGGCGAAGAGCGCCGGTGGCAAGCTGACGAATGCGCAGGTCGCCACGCTGGCCAGTAATGATCTCAGCGGGCTCGCGGCGCTGGCCCAGGCGAATGTCGGCAGCACGCCGGCTGCGGCCAATCTTGCGCAGGGTGCGGCGAATCCGAGCGTGGGGAACGCGGTGGTCTCGGCGTTGCCGAACGCGCCGATGACGCAGGGCACGGTGAACACGCTGTATTCGGCGGCCACGCAAGCATCCGCGCGGTGAAACTCCTCCTGTCCATCTTGAGCGTGGCGGCTTTCGCGGGCTGCGCGGATGTGCGGACGGCGTATCAAAAGTACGATCGTTCCCATGAGCGTCGCGTCGATGTGAGTTATGACTCCGATTCACAAACATGGGATCTGGGTTACACGATCACGCCGATCCACCCGGTCGAGGGTTACGCCAAATGAAGCTGTTCCTGCCTGCTCTTGCTTTGGTCGCCTGCGTGGCCTGTTCCGGCCCGATCGAAGCTGGACATTACCCGCATGGCTTCATCGTGGGCAGTCGTATGCACTATCTGCATCCGAGTGTCGTGCGCTTCCTTTATGGACCGCCTGCACGGATTCAAAGCCCGCTGGCCACCGGCTACGTCGCTACCGATTCCGAAGGCCATTTCTACGTTTCTCCGCAACTGCTTTCCAAACAGCCCATCAAATGAGCCCGGTCTTTCGAGCGTCCATCTCCATCCTGTTCCTGACGGGACTGCTGGCGAGGGCCCTCGCAAATCGTTACCAACCATGAAGATTATTACCAATGCCGATGGGAGTGATTCGCTCGAGATGAGCGCCGCGGAGGCGCGGGCGCTCTACGAGCAGCTCCGTGTTCGATTCGGTGCCGCCCGCGCGAGGAAGCGCCGAAGGAGGAAAGGAAAACGCCCATGATTCGCGTCGCATCGTTCCGGGTGCATCAGCACGACCCGCTGGGATTTCTCATCCAGGCGGAGACGCGCGGGCCATACACGCATTCGGCGCTGGAGATCGATCGCGGTTCGCGGACGATCATCGAGGCGTACTATCCCACGGTGCGGAAGCGGGTGCTGGATCCAGCGGAGGTTTCCGGAATCGACTTTTTCAAAATCCGGGGACTGACGGATGAACATGAGCAGCGGATTCTCGCGTTTGGCAATCATGCCATCGAGGTGCACGAGGCGTACTCGATTTCCGACCTGTTCCGCTTCAACCCGTTCTTTCGCTTGTTCCTCGGCGAGACGACCGATGTGAGCAAGAGCGCGTTCTGCTCGATGTTTGCGAAGCTGGCCATCGAGTCGAGTGGGTTGGTGTTGCTCAATGCCCACGCCTACGAGGTGGACCCTTATCGGCTCACCTGGTCGCCGCTGCTCGAGAAGGACGAACCTTAAGAAAGTGTATCGAAAGTCGGACAAAAGGAGTTTTGACCACGGATTACGCGGATTGCACGGATGAGACGAGCCGACGCGGATTTCTGTAATCCGCGCAATCCGTGCCATCCGTGGTCCTTCCTCAGCTTACATAAAATTACGCTACACCCTCCAAGAGATGTTATGAGTACTATTACCGCTGCCGATGCTATCAAACAGATCCAGGCGATTCTCCATGTGGCGGAGGATGGCTTGATCGGGCCGAAGACACTCCAGGAACTCACTACGCTTTCGGCTCTGCCGGAAAGCGCGGATTGGCCGGGAGGCGGGGCCGTTCGAAACGACGAAGGCTGGCATAGCGTGAAGGCGTCGAGCTTTGCCGATGCGGCCGATGTGGCGGCGTTTCGCAAATGCAAGGCGGAGGGCGGCGGTGATACTTATTGCTTTGGGCGAGGGGACAATGGCATCGGCAAATGGGGCGACGATTGCGCCACGGGGAGCGGTCCGGCGTGTGCGTTGCCGCCCGAGGATTGGGCGACCTGGGGCGGGAAAGCGCGGAAGAAAAAGGTCCGCGTGCGAGTGCTCGGGCGCGAGGTGATTTGCGAGCTGCGCGATACGATGCCGCACCGGGCGAACATCACAAACGGCGCGGGCATTGATTTGAATCCCGATGCGGTGGCGGCGCTCGGGCTCCGGCCTCCGCTGATGATCGCCGCCGAATGGCAGTGGGCCGATTGACCGCAAGATGAATCCACATGAACGCGTTCCAACAGGCGGCCAGAAAGCTTCTTCGGCGGTGTGTGCCTTCGCGACGGAAACTGCGCCAACAACTCCATGAGCACGCGGAAAAAAGCAAAACGACTTCAGCCGGACGACCCGACCGGAAAGTATCCTCTGGTGAGGATTGAATGGGCGGATGCGGCGACGCTTGATTACTGGAAGGACGTGGCGGACATCGACGCCGAGCCGCAGGCGTGCGTGTCGGTCGGGTATCTCGTCCACGAGACGAAGCGCGCGGTGTGTCTGAGCGGGACGCTCGGCGGCGATGATGCTTGTGCTTCGATTATCATTCCGAAGGGGTGTATCACCCGGCGGAGTGTCCTCGTGCGGTGAATGGGCGAAGACTGCTCTGGGTTTTGGGGATGGACGCCTCCGGCGTGCTGGCTTTTGCCATGGCGCTCGGCGATCGCCATCCAACAACTCCGTTCGCGCAGCGTCTTATGGTGCGGTGGATCGCGATCTCCGAGCGCGATGGCTGCCACTCGCGGAGCGCCTCAACGTTGTAGCGGCGCCCGGCGCCCGCCCTGAGCGAAGCCGGAGGGAGCGTCGGCTGCCGCTCCAGAGACCGTTTTCGTGCTGTTTCTTCGGCTGCCCCTATTTTCTTTGTTGGCTCTTCGCTGTTTGGAGTGGGTGCCGAAGGCTTGGCGTTTGCTCGCGGTGAAATTATGGCGGTGAGCGAAGCGCCCCACCCACCTCTGTCATCCTGAGCGAAGCGGGGAAGCATGGGCGAAGTCGAAGGACCTCCAACTTCCGTGGGTTTTCGTGCGGAGCCGTGACGATTCTCCCGGCAGAAAACGTGTTCTGCAAACATACGGATGAAGAAGGATATTGGAGGTCCTTCGACTGCGTGTCCCGCCCGCCTTCGCCCCCCGGGACACTTCGCTCAGGATGACACGTTTTTTCCGGGCGCTTCGCGCTCACTGCGATGATTTCACCGTGAGCATAGGCAGTTCGTAAGCCAGCCACTCGAAACAGCGAAGAGGCTCTTTGTTTCTCTGCGCAAACCTTTCCCATACCATCGCGTGGCGCGGATACCGCACCGTAAGTAATCATGAGACTCTTATTCGACCTGGCGGTGGTTGTGCCCATCCTGTTACTGGCCCTGGCCGCGGAGCCATACCTCAAGGCGAGCGCAGGGAAAATTTTGGCTTTGCAGTGGTTGGTGTACATTGTGACCTTTGCGCTGATTGCAGCCTGTCGAACCACGCGGAACGGAACCGCAAGGTGGAAAACCGTGTCACATCAGAGGTGAAATTATGCCAAGCGGAAAATTTGAACTCAAGGTTACACCCAGCGGAGAGGTGGCATACCTTTACTTGCCGGATCACCCCGGGCGGGACGCCAAGGGTGTGGCCGTCAAGCAGGTGAGTCTAAAAGAATTGCTTCCCAGTTACGACGGGGCAACTTTGTACTTCGATTTTGATCAAGACGGTCGACTTATCGGAGTTGAAGTTTTGGCCTAGCGCACTTTAAATGGAACTGCAGCCGTTTGCGTTATGATTGAAGTTCATTATGCCGTGATTTCCGTCGGGATGTCCCTGGCGATATTATTCGCTGGGTATTTTATCTATCATCGGAGACTATTCGCCTTGTGGGCGAAGATCGTCGCGTTGGCCGGTGCGGCGGTGGTGGTGGTGTCACTCGCTTTGAGTTTCGTCGGGATACGCTATGCCGCTCAAATGTCGGTCGATGAGCGGGTGTGTCTGGCCTATTTTCGTTCCTATATCATGGGCCTGGGCTCAGGAATATTGTTTGTCTTCTGTGTCGTCTTTTTTTGCAATCGTGCGCTGTTCAATCGGGCGATGGAGAAGAAAGCGGCCGCCGGTGGGAGCTAGCGTTTTGCGAGAAAGGCGAATGAACCGCGGGCCTCACTTTGAGCAACGAGGGGAAAGCGTCCGCCGAGGCCATCCGGAGCGCCCAGCCGTATTCGAGGTTGCTCCCAGTCGCCCGCTATCGCTATTCATGTCGTCAAACATGGAGGAAGACCGCAGACACCCGCGACGGCAATTGGATCCCGCTCTGATTGCGAGCTATCTCGCCGGGCGAAAGATCGAGTTGGTGCAGCTCATGCCGTTGGGCAAGAGCAACACCAACTACCGGCTGACGCTCGCCGATGGAGAGGTCTGCCTGCTGCGGCTCCACCACCCCGGCGCCAACGCCGAACGCGAGAACCATATCTTGCGGCTCGTCAGGGAAATCGTCCCCGTGCCCGCGGTGTTGGCGAGCGGTAGCGATTGGTCGATTCACTCCTTTGTCGAGGGAATCCCCCTAGCCGACGCGCCCGAAAGTGTCCACGCTGCCGCCGAAGCCCTCGCGCGAATCGCTTCGCTCCGGTTCACCTCGAGTGGTTGGATTCAAGCAGATGGATCGATTGCGCCCTTTGATTTCGGCGACGGAAAAAGTTTCGTCGAGTCCATGCTCGAACGCGCCGACGTGCGCGCCTGGGTCGGGGCCGATACCGCCGCGGCCTTGCGCCGGATCGAGGCGGCGCAGCCACCCGCGGCCGACGACGAACCGCGTCTCGTGCATGGGGATTTCAATCCGACTAACATCCTCGTCCACCAGAGGGCGGTGACCGGAATTCTGGACTGGGAGTTCTCTCACGCCGGGAGCCCATATATGGACATCGGCAATCTTCTGCGGCACACCGACCCGGCGCAGCATGGCGCGCTCGAGGCGGGACTGGTCGCGGGCGGACTGAATGTGCCGGCGGACTGGCGCCAGCAAGCGGAGATGGTGGACCTCAGCAGCCACCTTGAATTTCTGACCACCCAGCGATCCGATGCTTTCAAACAGCGATGCGCCGATTGGATCCGCGATTTTGTCGAGCGATATTGAGCCGTGCCGCTCACTCCGGGAAAGTATTGGTTGTTACGAAGCGTGCGGTGACGTAAACGGAAGAGGATATGCCAAATAGCGATGGCGAACTTAGAAATAAAGCCATTCAATTGTGGGAGGCTGGCCAGACGCTGGAGGCGGGTCGCTTGATTTGCGAAAACTTGTCGCCTGAGGCCCGTGTCGAATGGGCAGCCAATATCTTGAGGCTGGTTGTCGAGCGGGCGGGCATTGAGTGTCCTTCAATCGATCATGTTTTATCGATCGCCAAACATCCTCCGGAACGGAAAACTGCGCATGACGCAAACTCCGTGGCGAGAAATCAAGCCAGTGAGTTATGCGAAATTCGCGTTAGATCTGCGGAGCAGAATCTGCTTTTGAGTAGTTTGACGCTGGCCTTTCTCGTAGCCAGGGTCATTTACAATGCGACCGATCCACCGGACCCATTTGATGAAGACAACGGATGGTCGATTGCTTCATCTCTCAAGAAGATTGTCGAAATGCTGGGCGACGATGAGTTTTCGCAATCCAGTCTTTCTGCGCTTTGCGGGACATAATGGACTCGGGCCCTGGGCTGGTTCCCGCCGGGCGCAAAAGGGAGTTACCACCGGGGGCGCGGGCGGAAAGAACGAGACCAGCCATCCCACCACGGAAACAGAGTTTCGCCGAAGGAGTGCATGACCAAAGCCTCACTTTGGTCACGAGGAGAAAAAAGCGGACCAAAGGTGGAACTCGCGAAAGCAGGTGGCCGGCGCGTCCCGAAGGGACAGCAAGACATTAGCCCCGGGTCGAGCGAGTCCGCGAGCGACCACCCGGGGTCATGGTAAAAAGAGCGTAGCTCCAACCGTCCCGGCCGCCGGCCGCATCTCCTCCTCGCCGACGAAAGATATGCGGCTGGCGCCGGGACGGTTGAAGCTCCGCTTTTTTTGGGGGATAACCCCGGGTGTTCGCTCGCAGACTCGCTCGACCCGGGGCTAATTTCCTTTGTCCCTGCGGGACAGCCCGCCGCTCGACCGCGAGGCCATCCGCCGTGCTATCGAAGGGGGTGGTATGCCTGGCCGCTCCAGCGCCACTTGACGGGGCGATCGTAGATTGCCCCTCGTTACCAAAGTGGGGCTTTGGCAACGCACCTTTCCGGCGAAACTCCGTTTCGGTGGTGGGGCGGTGGGTCGAGCCGCCTCCCGCGATCAAACTCCGCAGTAGCATCGCGCCCACCAACCAGCGATCTCACCGCGGCACCCGGGTCGTGGTGAAGACTTAGCAAGAAACAGGCTCGGCCAATGACGCTGAATGCGGGTCGGGGTTAGGTCTCGAAGTTACTGCATCCGCCAAGGGTGAGCACCCGCCCTTCCCGAAGTGCGCGTGGATAAAGCCCTGATTCAGACCGATCACCGGCAGTGGCTCAATTTGCATTTGGGTCAAATTCCAACCACAGATCGTCCCAAAATTTCTGGTAGTCTTGCATCACCACTTGAAGCGGGTGAACACTTAAATCCGACCAAAATAATCGGACCATAAAGCCGCGCAAGACCGGCGGTTTTGGAGCCGCTGCGGTCAGAAGAGTGCTTGTACCACGAACAGGCAGGCCCCATCGAAAGCGGATAGGCCAAAAGGGCACCTATGATAGCCCAGACGAGGTATTGCGGCTTCATTCAATCCAAAAGAGCAATTACTTCTTCGATTGTCCAGAGGTGATCGGAGATGCCCGCCTCCATTCCCCCTCATTGCCAAAGTGGTGCCACGCGGCGAGTGAGGAGAAGGGGCGCCGTCGCTCCTTTTCCTGGATCACTTTCCCGCGCCGCCGCCGCTCTGGTTTGAGATCTGTGGTGACGTTCACCGGACCGCTCGGCGCCCGTCTCTATCACCCCCCGTGGGAGGCGCGGATGCGTATTACCTTGCTAGCTTGGCGGAACCGAGCACTGTCGGCCCCCGGATCTTTCTATGAAATCAAAACACCTCATCGCTGCCGGCTTCCTCGCCCTCATCGCGGCCAGCGCGCAAGCGGACATCGGTTATCAATACGTGACCGTCGGCGACCCGGGCAATGCCAATGACCCGGCGACCGGTAGCATTTACGGCGAGGTGGATTACACCTACGACATCGGCAAGTACGACGTGACGCTGAACCAATATGTCACCTTCCTCAATGCCGTGGCCAAGGCGGACCCTTACGGCCTCTATAATTCAAGGATGACGGACCCGAACAGCGCGGGCATCAGCCAGAGCGGGAGCAGCGGGAGCTACAGCTATTCGGTGATTGGGAGCGGGAACCGCCCGGTGGCGGCGGTGAGTTGGTTTGACGCGGCGCGGTTCGCCAACTGGGTGCAAAACGGGCAGCTCACGGGCTTGGAAACGGCGGCGACGACAGAGGAGGGAGCCTATACGCTGGATGGGGCGACCTCGGGGATCATCCTGAAAAACGCCAACGCCGTGAATTGGATCCCCACCGAGAGCGAGTGGTACAAGGCGGCGTATTTCGATCCCACGGCGAGTGGGGGCACGGGCGGTTATTGGACTTATGCGACCAGGAGCAACACTGCGCCGGGGAATGTGGTAGGCAATGGCACCAATCAGGCGAACTTCAATACGATTGCTAATGGGTTTTATTCGGTGACGCAGAGCAACGTCTACGACACCAACCAGAACTACCTGACCAACGTGGGAGCCTTTACGAATTCCGCGAGCGCCTACGGCACCTACGATCAGAATGGCGATGTGAATAATTGGAATGACGCGGTCAGCGGCAATGATCGGGGGGTGCGGGGCGGCTCGTGGGGCAGCAATGCGGTCAACCTGGCGTCCTCCTACCGGGTCCTGGTCGTTCCGGGGGCCGAGGGCAGTACCACTGGTTTTCGTCTGGCATCCGTCTCCGTCCCTGAGCCGGGCGTGGCCATGAGCTTACTGCTGGCCGGCGGCTGGTTGCTCGCGCGGCGGAGGAGATCCTCGGCGACTTAGAGACTGGTAAATAAATAAACCGCCCTCCTCGCGTGTCATTTTGATGACACTGATTTCACAATTTGCCAGCGCCGTCGGCGCTGCTCGCCCTTTGCCAACCTGCCACTATTGCTCGGCACCGCCGTGCCGTCCCTTCGGGCTGCCTTCAGCAGGCTATCTCGCTCCACCCGGTTCACGGATTGCAGGTCGCCGCGGATTCTTTAATCCGTGCAATCCGAGTAATCCGTGGTTCATCTCCTCCTCAATCGAAAACCGTTTGATTGCGGCTCAGCCGCGCTGCGCCCTCTGCGTTTAAATTAGTCGCGACTATAGCTTTACGTCCCGCCGACCAGAGAGATGCGGCGGGCGCCGGGACGGTTGGAAGCTCCGCTTTTTTAGGGGGGATAACCCCGGGTGTTCGCTCGCAGACTCGCTCGACCCGGGGCTAATGTCCTTTGTCCCTCCGGGACAACCCAAACGGGAAGGAAGACTTGGAACACGGGGTGCTTTGTATCACGTGTATTTTGGCCCTGCACGGGCGCTGATCCATGAGACCTTTTATTCTATTTGTCCAGGTGCTGGCCTTGATCCTTTCGGGGGCGGGGATGGGCCTTGCTCAAGAGCCCTTCCATTACGACAAAAGGTCGGTCGTGCGGCAAAAGGATACGGTTTTCGAAAACCAGCTTTATTTCGACCTCTACGCCCAGTCCCAGCCGGCGGATGGCACTTTCATGTGGGGGCTGATTCTTCGGGGACCGGGCAGGATCTTCGGAGCCAGGGGAAAGTTGAGAGCATTCACTCAAGCCGAGTTGAAGCTGGAAATTCTCCCGTCAGACTTGGAGGACGAATTCCGTTGCGCTTTGGACGCGCTGGATCTCGGGCGGCTCCCGCAATCGCCAGACCTGACGAAGGAAAAGCAATATCCCACCGTGCAGATTGAATACGGGGAGATCCATCGCTATGTGGTGCTCTCGCCCGACGCGGATCTGGCGCGCAAGCTCGACGCGTTGGTGGAGGATTTCGTCCAGAAAATGGCCCAGGAACCTCGCCAATCCTGGCATCCTGAGCAGCGCGCTTTCGAGGGCGATGATCAGCCGGCGCAGCCGGTGACATTCCAGGAACTGCTCGCCGACCCTTTCCGCTTCCATGGCAAGCGAGTGCGCGTGACCGGCTACTATAGCAAAGGCGTCTATACCAAAGATGACGGCGTGCTGATGTCCGATCGGGAACCGGAGAGCCAGGGGCAGGAGGAAAAGCCAGGCAAGGAGCGCAGAGGTGCTTTTTGGGTCACTGCCGCTTCCTGTTTCCTGAACAAGAAACACTCCGATTCCAAAGCCATGGATGGCGACCGGATGGTAACGATCGAAGGCACCTTCCATGCCGGGTTCCGTGGCAGTTTGGGGGAATTCAATGGGATCATTAAGCGCGCCACCCGCTTCACCCTCGCCCAGGATCCCCCTTCGAAATCCAGGTAAGCGGGGGAATGAAGAGAAGGATGAAGGCGGAGGGATGAAGGATGAAGAAAGGCGTCACCCGAAAAGAGGACGCCAACATCCAAAAGCCGCGTAGCGCACTTCACTTCATCCTTCATCCCTCATCCCTCATCCTTCTGCCTTTTCCTGCCGTGTCAGCCCGGGCCGACGCGAATTTCTGTAATCCGCGCAATCCGTGCAATCCGTGGTCAAAGACTCCTTTTGTCCGACTTTCGGGGCACTCTCCAAGGATCAAGTGATCGCTGTGATCTCAGTTTGAAGAAGCAAGCGGCAGTGGCCGCTCAGTGCACGGTCACATTCAACCGGAAATACTGCGGCGTGCCCGATGAAGGCACGATGCAGTTGTGTATCTGGCCATCCCCGACGATCCCGGTGTAAGAAGGCACCGGCGCCCACGGGCCGGAGGACAAGTTACTCGCGCTCCAAAGATCGTACGTGCGCGTCACACCCTGATAACCGGTGCCCGAGGCTGGCGTGGCGGTGAAACGGAGGGTGGTTTGCGCTGGGGTCACGGACACGACGGTCAGCGCTGACGGCAACTCAACGTGCCCCGGCGGCAGGCCGAAGATATATTTGTTGAGATTGGTGATCCCGTCGCCGTCGGGCGCGGCGGAGTCGGCGGCATTGCCGCTGTTGGAAATGGTGCCGTAGTAGAGATTGCGCCACGCCTGCTGGTTCGTCCATGTCACCGCCGAGGCGATGGAGGTATAGCCGGAAAACCCGTTTTGATTGTAAGTCCGCAGGCGATAGTAATAAGTCGTTCCCGGAAGAAGATTGCTGTCGCTCAAGGAGGACGTCCCCGTCGCCAGGCTCGCGATCTCGGTGAAATTCTGGTTGTCCGTCGAGCGCTCGATCTTGAAGCCGAGTTCCGTGGTCCCCGGTGGCGTCCAGGTGACCAGGAGCCCATTCTGCGAGACGGTGGCCGCCGCGGATCCCGTCGGCGCGGGCGGAGCGGCAATCGTCGACGTCGGGGTGAAGGAGAAATACTCCATGTTGCAAATGCCGAAACCGCCCTTGAACAGCAGATAAATCGTCTGCACGCCGGAGACGGGAGTCATGGCGGAACTCAGCGAGGTGTAAGTACTGTAACTTCCCGTTCCCAGGACATTGATATTCGCCAGCAACGGCCCGGTGAGGCTGCCGAGGTGGACCTCGATATAGTTGGTGGCGGAAGTCGCGCCGCTGGCCACTTGCAAAGTGATCTGCGCAGCGCCGTTTTGAAAATCGACATTCGCATACTCCGCCCAGTCCCCGTTGTCGCAACTCCCGATCAACGAGGGCTGGACGGTGAGGCCGCTCTGCGCATCCAGCGAGCCGGCCTGGATGGTGGCAAAGGCGTTGTGCCCAGTCACGGCGACCGTGGCGTAATTGCTGAACCCGGATTCATCGGCGCGCACCCGATAGTAATAGGTCCCGGGGAGGACGGTACTGTCGGTATAGCTCGTGGTGTTGGCCGGAAGGCAGGCGATCTGGGTGAAGGTCTGCTGGTTGGTGGAGCGCTCGACCAGGTAGTTCGTTTCGTTGGTCGAGTTATCCGTCCAGGAAAGCTGGACACTGGTGGCGCCGGGTGTTCCGGTCAGGTTGGTCGGCGTGGCGGGGATGCCCGTGTCGAGGGGAGAACCCGCCGTCCATGGTGCGACCGTGGATTCAAAAGCGCCGATATCGGGAGCCGTCCCCGCATAACCGTTGGTGTACGGTGACTCCACAAGGCCGGCGTCGACCGCCGGGGAGCCGCTCTGCACAGTGAAATCCAGCGTGGCCGGGGAGGCAAAGAGCGGGTTGGTGGTGCTGGTGATGTTATTCGATAGGGTGGCGCCCGTGTAAGTCGTCAGCGTGGAGGTGAAGATATTGTTGACGACCTGCGTGCCCGACTGACTGCCCGTGAAAGATCCCGTGAGACTTTTCGAGATGCCGATGGCCGTATTGTTGTACCAAAGAATATTGACGCTCGGGAGGTTATACTGCAGCGCGCTCTGGGTATTGTAGATCAGGTTATGGTCGACGATGAAATTGGACGAATTGTTGTCGAGATACACGCCGACCGCGGGATTGCCCGCGCAAATGTTGTCGTGGAGCTTGTTGTAAGCGATCTCGGTATTCAACCCGCTATGGTTATAAGTATAGATGGAACCCCCGTCGGTGGTCCGCAGCATGGACCGGTAGAGGTCGTTGTTGTGAATATAACCGGCCTGCAAGGAGCGGATGACGAACAAACTCCGGGCCCCATTGTAGCAGGTGTTGTCGGCGATCTCGTGGTTGGTCGAGGTGGAAGAGGAATTGCCCGTATTCACCGCGCCGCAATCGACCTCCAGATAGTCGACATCGTGAATGGTGCAGTTTTCCACGAGATGATAAGTCCCGAGGAGCGTGACCCCATTTCCGGCGCTGTAGGCAATGGTGCTATTGCTCAGGATGTGGTGCGTTCCATTCAGGATGAGGCCGGAATCCTCCATGTGCGGCCCGAAACCGCCGGTGGTGTCGTTCAGAGAGTAATGGCTGACGTAGGAACAGTGGAGATGGTCGAGGGTCAGGTACTGGCTGGTCGAGGAGGAGTTGATGGCGCAGGCAAAAAGGGAGATACCCTGGATGGTGATGTAACCCCGGCCACGCAGATCAAAACCATAGGTGCGCTGCTTCGCCTCGACGAGGTGATTGGCCGGCGAATCATTCTGCGGCGGCCAGAGATAGAGAAGGTGGGCGCTGGCATCGATGAACCATTCGCTCGGCGTGTCGAGCAACGAGAGCAGGCCGAAAAGGTAGTAGGGATTGCCGGCTTGCGGGATGTAGGTGGTGCCGCCGCCGAAGTGCCAGGAAAACTGCAGCGACCCCGAGGCGGAACTGGTCACCGTACCCGTTTGCGCGACCCACACCGGACCGATGACGGTGTGAATGCGGGCGCCGTTGAAAAATCCCGCGGGCTGGGTGAGCGCCGGGTCCGTGTAGGTGCCGGTGTAAGTGCCATCGGAATTAGCCGTGGTATTGTAGCTGCCGGTGGCCGCGGTGGCTTTCACCGGACGGCTCACGTCCAGGGTGGTATTCGGCCACCGGGCCAGATTCATCATCTGCCCATCGACAAACACCTGATCCGAGTCCCCGAGCGAGCCGGTAAAAGGCGCCTGGTAAATGCCCCCACTATAAACGGACCATCCGGTCACGACATCCGCTCCACTCACCGTGACCGATTCGCTGCCGTAGGGTTGATAGGTAATCGCCGCGGATCCATTGCCGGAATTGGCCGGGGTCACCGTTTCGCGATAAACTCCGGCGCGAATGTAACAAACATCGCCGGCGACCATCGTGGAAGCGGCCTTTTGGATGTGCTGAAAGGGAAGGCTGAGCGTGCCGGGATTGCCGTCGCTGCCCGTGGTGGCCACATAATAGTTGGTGGCGAAAGCCCGCGGAATGAGGCTCCCGAGCAGGGCCAGGACAAGCGCGGCCGCCTGGAGGGATGCAAACCGGGATTTCCCGGATGGATCGTGGTTCACCGGGTGAGGGGCTTCATTAGACGGGTTTTTTAGCATGCGGTTGACAGTGCAAGCAGATTTCGGGTGGCTTGGAAAGCGCCGTCTGTTAGTTTTGCGCCGTATTTGGTCGGGCGCCGCCCAGTTGTGCGGCTGTGGCTGGCCCGCTTGGGGGGGCAAGAGGACACCTCGCCCGTGGTGATCCATCTTTTCCTCCGTTTGCCCTTCGTTCCGTCTCGTTGCTGCCGAACCACCATGGGCAACGGGTCTATTCCACCAGCACCTTGTAAAACGCGGCGGTCGTCCCCGGCGGCACGGACGAATCCGTGTAGGTGGCCGTCGTCGAGGAAGGCTCAATGTCCACTGCCAGTATGTCGAAGCTGGCAAAAGCCGGAGTGGGCGAGCGCAGAATCCGATAGCTTTTCCCGACCACTGCTGACCAGGAAACCGTGAAGCTCCCGTTCGGCAATCGCTGCCCCCCGACCAATTTGAAGTTCGAGGTCGGGTCGAGCGGATTCGTCCCGGCAGCAACTTCATCTCCGTCCTTGATCCCGTCGCCATCGGTGTCGGCGAGCAGGGGATTGGTGTGGTAGATGTTTACCTCGTCGCCGTCGTTGATGCCATCGCCGTCCGTATCCGGGTAGCGGGGATCAGTCCCGAGAGCGATCTCTTGAAGATACGTCAGGCCATCGTGATCGGCGTCGTCGTCCGTCGTGATCGCAATACTGTCGAGCTGAACGATCGCATTGTCCGCGCCAATCCCATTCAGCTTGAAGAGCAACTGGCCCGTCTCACCGCCAAGGTAAACGATGGGAATCTCAATGGGAATGGGGCCGGACTCGAGGGCCGCGCCATCGGGCAGATTGACCAGCACTGGGTGGTCGCCGAAACTCACCTCGACGAAATCACCATCCCCGGGATGCGTGAACTGCACATTGAATTTCAAGGTGCTGGCATTCATCGGGATGGTCACATTCTCGTAGATTCCGGCGTTCCCTTGTTCGGTGAGCGTGTAAACCTCATTGGCGTTGCTCACATTGCCAAAGCTCGAAAAGCCAGTAACCGCGACGGGCGCCGGACTCGGAGTCATTGCGAGAGGCTGCATTGCAGCGCTCTGGGGGAAGGGATTGCCAATGAAGGGAGAGTAATAGAAGCCTTCCCCGTAATGGTCCGGATTGGCTATCGTGCGACTGTACCACTCATGCGCATCCTGATGATTAATCAGAATCTGTGATGGAAGCAGGTCCTGCCACCAATGGGTCGGGGCAGTATCAATATCGGCTCCGATATGGTAGGTAGCATCCTGTGTGATCACGTCCGCAACGTCGGATTGGCCGCCGTTGTCGCTCCCATCTCCGGTCAAGGAAAGGAGCATTTTCTCCAAAGACGGCATATTTTTCAGCAATTCCAATCCCGGCACCAACTCCCCGAGAGCCGAGGAGACATACCGGTCAAACTTACCCCCATTACCTTTTACGAACAGCACCTGCGTCCCCCGGAGAAAAGGCGTGTCCAAGGTCGTGACTTGCAATTGCGCCGGATGTCTTTCCGCCAGTAGCGCCAATCCTGCATTCGCTGCCACGAAGCCGCCAGCACTGTGTCCAATCAACTGAATTGGCTTCGTTGCATCGATATGTCCTGCATCGATCTGCTTGGAAAGATAATCTGCCAGCGTGAAACCGTGGGCTTCACCCATCGGCCGGATGTAGATGCATTGAGTCAATAAGACAAGCACGGGGCCGCTCTCGTAAAAAGCGTCCGCCGAGATCGACTCGATCTTTTTCATTAAACTGCTGTTAGGGGGAAATGCTTCCGGCATTTCTTTCGCAGCCGCGTTCAGTAAATCCGAACTGTTCAGGAGTGGAGTGGCATCCTGGCGCCAGTCGTAGAGCAGGATATTGGGTGCGGCATTTGGTCCCAGCTTATTTCGAATGGCCGCCGCCATCTCTTGCATCCATTGGGAATCGACGCTGTCGTTGAGGCCGTGGATGATGACAATCACCCCGTTGTTCCGAAGACTATCGTCAAAGGTAAATCCGTTGACCCCGTCAGCAGCGTACAATGTGGCAGCGTGCGGAACCCCAGCACTACCGTCTGATGGAAACTGCTCGTTGACCTGGGTGGTTTTCGGAAACAGCAGGTCGACATTGGCTTGCGCCGTCAACCCGGCACCATCGGTGACTTTCACTTCCAGATTATGGGTAGTCCCCTGCGTGGCAATGACGGTGGTATCCAGCCCAAGCGAGCTGCCGATCACCGATGTACCGTCGATCTTCCATACCGCAGTGACCGTGCCGGAGCCGCCACTCGGGGTCGCATTCGCTTGTAGATGATAAAAGCTGGACCCAGCGCTCGTCGACGGTGCGCTTGCCTGGATGGCGACAGAAAGTCCGGCCCCAATCGACACACTTGCACTGGCACTGCGTATACCTGTGCCCTGCGAGTAGCTTGCGGAGACGGCGGCGGTTGATGCAGGACCAGAGCCAGCGACGAGAGTGCGGCCGGACATGTGCGTGCCGGTCGGACCACCCGTCACGCTCCACGCGACCTGATTGCTGACATCCTGCGGAGATCCACTGGAGAAATAGGCGGTAGCAGTAAACGCAGCCTGGCCGCCCGCGGTCAGAGCGGATGGGCCGTTGACCGTTAAACTCACCAGGCTTGCTGAAGCCGACACCAGGAACTGATACGGCCCCGAGCTGACGGAGCCCGGATTAATCACCTCGACGCTCCAGATATGAGCCGGCGTTCCAAAATTGGGATTCAAGGTGATCGATGTCCCCGTTTGGGCAATCTTCGTCCGGTTGGCATACGTGATGCCAGTCGTCAGATCGCGTAAGGTCACGGTGCAATTGGGGTCGAAATTGGAGCCATTGACCACGAAGTTTTGCGAAGCATTGCTTCCCGGCACTGGGTTTGGATTTACCGACGTAACACTCGGACCTTGAGGAGCCGTCGGCATGGTGACAGTGATCGTGTTCGAATCCGTCGTACCCGCCGCGTTGGAAGCCCTGATGAAGTAGGTATACGTCGCGCCGGGTGACAAGTTTGCCGAATTGAGAAAACTCGTTCCCGAAATACCCGCTGAGTAGATCACTCCGTTGCGATAGACCGAATATCCTCCGGCGTCGGTCGATGCCGTCCAATTCAATTGGACTTCTGGCCCGGGAATACTGGAATCCCAAACGGGAGAGGTATTGGACAGCGTGAAGGCGCCCGGTGGCCCTTCCGGAGTGGTCAGCGTGACCTCGGTCGTATAGCCCGAGTCTCCGCCCGCGTTATACGCACGCACCCGGTAGCTATAGCTGGTTTGGGGGCTTACGGTGTTGTCCGTGTAATACGCCGCGTTGCTGGAATTGGCTCCTATCACGGCGATTTGCGCATATGATCCACTGCCGGTGCGGCGCTCGATCTTAAAACCGGATTCATTGGTGGAGTTATCATTCCAGCCCAGCAATACGTGGTCTGGGAACACCTGCGCGCCGAGACCATCCGGGGCCACGGGTGTCGTTACGACCTGAAAACCGAAAGTATTCGACTTCTGTCCATCCGGGTTTTTCACGTTGACCGTCCAATTGTCCGCCACCGCCCCCAGTTTAATCGACATCGTCAGCTGCGTGCTGCTCACATATGTCACTTGCGCGGAGGAAAGTGTGCTGCCCCCGCCAGTCCATGTCACCGCTACCGTCGGCTTGTTGACGAAGTTTGCTCCATTGATCGTCAAGATCTGGTTGCCATCGGCGGGGTCGGCGGCGATGGGATTGGGGGTGACGCTGGATATCGATGGGGCGGAACCGGAATCGACTACAGTAAATGTCCGGGAGTATTGATTGTCCCCTTCATCGCTCTCCTGAATATTGTTCAGTGCATCCACCACGAGCACCGCGGTATGCGATCCCGCACTCAGTTTTCCGGGAAATGAGGAACCTTCCACATAGGCTCCGGGATTACTCACTGATACCCCAGACCACGTGGTCGCCAATACACCATCCAAATATAACTGCACCGAATAGAGACCCGACGAAACCCAGTTACCGACATTGGCCCACGTATTGACGAAATAAACGCTGTCATTGGTTGTGATTGTCGCTGGCTCATTTGCCGGAATCACGAATGTCCCTGTCCCGATCCCAATGATATTCGAGCGTCCGGAAACCAGGTACGGAACCAGGTTCACGGAAGTGCCAGTTTGAAAGAAGCGATATGGGGATTGATTGCTCTCCGTCGTATTGACAAAAGTAGTCATGGCCCAGCGGTAGCTGTGGCCTGGGGCGAGATAACCTGAAGGCAGTGAGAAGGTGGTGCCTGTTTTAGGCCCGCCATCATTATTGAAAATGAGGGTATTCGTCGTCAGGTCGCGGATATAAAGCCCATATCCGGTCGCGCCGGAAACGGAACTCCAGGAAAATACCGGGGTCTGGATCGAGACGATTGGTCCTGGCGAACTAGTACTGCCAGGGGAGTTGATCGTCGGTGGCCCCGCCTGACCAAATGCCGAGGCAGCGGCCACCAGGAAAATAAGCAGCATTGGGAGAAGCCGAAGAAGCGCTCTCGTCCGGGAACCGGCTCCAGCGTCAAGGGAAATAGTGTTCATGGGTGAGTTCCCGCGACCTTGTATAAAGCCTTGTCGCATAGCCAAACAAATTGTTTGCTGCTCGCTAATTAATGGAATCCTAAATTAGCGCACCCCTTCGAAGGCGGACGCAAAGTCCTGGTAAAGCGACGGGGTTGCCCCGCAGTCCCATCGGCGTCTCTCCCACAGAGCGGGATCGGTTTTCGACTGCGTACCCCGCCACCTTACCACCGGGGCCCCCCGCTCTGAATGACACGCGGGGGAGCGGCTAATTATTTCACAGTCTCTCAGGATCTGGGCAACAGCCCGCGGACACTCGGTGCGCCCCGGCTCTGCAAGTGAATGTCGAGGCCGTTTGCTGAATCGCCGAGCCACGGGATTGACCACCGCCAGTTCAATTAAAATGCGGTAATTTCTTCTCTTTCAGGTGGGAGTAATCCATGGCCTTCAATTCCTTGGCCGTAAGCTCCCGGCGGATTCCGGTAACGGCTTTCACCTTGAGGCTGGGGCGAAATGTCAGCACCAGGATACTCGGAGCAGTTCCGGCATCGGTGTCATCGTAAAATCGCAGATGGCGACATCCCAAGCGCGACAAAAAGTCGGTCAAGACACAGAATTTGCTGAAGTTATTGGCCGCGTGAAAGAAGGCGCGATGGGCGGATTGATAGTCGCCAAAGCGGACATACGCACCCGCCACATAGCGAAGCATATCTGCTCGGGTCGCCGACCGCAGAACCTCGGCGGCAACCACTCCGTGCAAAGGGTCGCGCGGATCCGCCGTAAAGCTGGTGTTGATTGCCGCCGTGATTTCCGTGCTGCCGAAGAAAATATGCCCACCCTCCGTTTCTTTTTCATCCAGACGTTTCCAGTTTTGCGGCAGCGACTCCTCGACACAGAATTCCCGGAGCACCTTCTCAAAATGGTTCGCCGCGGCGACTTCCGAGCCGTAAAAGCTCTCGATCAAGAAACCATCGCTCGGGGCGCTATGAGCAGGATCCGGCAACGACCGGCCTTCATATTCATCGAGCATCCCGAGCAATTCGAACCGGGCGCGACCCGCCGGCGGACCGGCCTGGGCGATCGTCGAGGCGGAGAGGAGGAAGCTGAGCCCCGCGAGAATGAAAAGGAAGCCTAACTTGTGCATCGGCGTGGGGTAGCTTCTTTGACCCGTGTCCGATCCCGCCCGAAGGCGACCGCGCGAACCGAGAGAGCGATACTTCCGAAGAGGCGACATTCCCCTTTCGTTATCACCCCAAGTCATCCGCAGAAAGCCGATTTTCGGCACGTGGCGAAATGCCCCGCAGATCGGCCGAAAAATTTGAGACAGGGCATTTCTCCTCGTTCTCTCGTGCCCAAACTCTTTGGGCACGAGGGCAAAAGAGTGACCCATTGCGAAGCTGGAGCTTCGGAGACGGGGCATTCCCAAGCTGGAGCTTGGGAACGAGGGGCAAAACCATCCGTTGCACTCCCGCTGTCGAGGCTGGCGTCGTCAATTCCGCGTGGACTGTGACCGATCTTGCGGAGATGATTGAGGGGTGCCCACCTACGATTATCAGTGCGTTAAGTGCAAAACGTACTTCGAAGCCTTTCAACCGATGAGCGCCACCGCCTTCAAGGTGTGCCCAAAAACTCTGTGTCCAAAGAAAAAATGGGGTAAGGGGCAAGTCCAGAGGTTGATCGGGAAAGGCGCTGGGATCATTTTCAAGGGGTCTGGCTTTCACTCGACCGATAACCGCAGTGCAGGTTACAAACTGGCGGCGAAGAAGGAGTGGGGTGGTGAGACAAGGGCAGAGTCTGCACCGAGGGGTGATGTTCCGGATTCAAATTAGGACACTACCCTATTTTGGACAGCAGTGGCTGATTTGTGGATAATGGAAAGGCTGGCCCCTGCGCCTACATTTCGCGGACGTTACTCAGAGAAGGTTCTCTCCGGTCGTCCTCCCAGCTATGAACGGTTATCGCTGCCTTCGGAAAAAGGGCTTTCAGTCGTTCCATGCCATCACCGGTGACAGCGGTTGCGATCAATCTTAGTTCGCGCAAATCCCTATTTTCACCAAGCAGTGGTGCGGTCTTCTCCAGCGCCGCAACGATCTTATCGTTGAAAGCGGGTCCGATCCAGGCAACGCAAAGAACCGCATCGCCATTCAATCGCATGTGTCGATCCGGATGAAGTTTAGCGCGCATAAAAGCATAGAGCCACGCATCGCGCCAGTCCTTGCAATCCCGGTAAGTCTTCGGGGCGTCGCGAATGATGCCAGCTTCTTTTTTCTGTCTAATCTCCGCCAGGATCTCCGCCAGTTCCGGGTCGTCTTTTGCCAGTTCGTCGAACCGCGATGTTTTGGGTTTATCTTTCATGGTTTTTCGCCTGGCCGCTTGGCGTAGGCTCCCACCCGATCATTATAAGTCCACGCCCGACTCTTGTTTTAGTTTCCGGCGGAATGTTTCGAACTGTTTGTCGGAAAAGATACCCACTTTCTTGATCTCTCTGATGACCGGTTTTCCCTGAGCCAGCATGATCGCATACCGGTAAACATAATGCTGCGATTCGCCGGAGTCGGTGCGCATCCAGCCGTCCGACCACACCGTCAGCGCGCCTTTCATCCAGGGCAGGGGGCCTTTCGCCCACGGGCCCAGCGCGGCATCTTCTCCGTCCAGTCGAGCGGCCTCGTCTCCGGTCATCTGAAATACCTTTTCCAATTCCGGAGTCGTGATTTCCCTTTCGACGTACCGCCCGTCCTCCGCGCGCACGAGGATGTCCAGGTCGTACAGTTTCCTTCGACTAATCAGCACCACCACCCATTTCTCATCCGGAGACCACCGCGCCTTCGCGCCTCCCAGGGTAATTCCGTCCGCTGGGGAAAGAAGATCAGCCACCTTTTTTCCATCCTCCAGGCGCACGATCGCCAGCTCACCGGAGTTACCGCTGTTTCCGCGCAACGCGTATTTTTTGTGCGGCGATGGGACGTCGATCTCCTCCGCGCGGGCCACCGCAACGGCGGTCAGAAACAGGAAAAAGAAGACAAAAGCCCGCAGCGGGCGCAGGGCGGTTAAGGCAGACATCCGATGTGATGGCGCGTGTCCTGGCCGGTCATTCTGGACGATGAGGTGACGCCGGAGAATCCCGTCTCCCAGGACGGAACGCTCGTTGTCTCCCGGTCTGATTGTCTGATCGTCTGATTGTCTCATTGCTTCTGCTCCTCTGTTTTCGGCGTCTGCGCCCGGACGGGCGTATCCACCGAGATCTTCTGGCCACATTGCGGACAAAGAAATTTGAGGATCATGCGCGCCTCCGCCGGGAGATTAAGGTGATCCTGCAGGCCGGGGCAATTCATTCCTCGTCCCGGTCGTGGCTTCAATTTCCCCTCGTTCAATTCCCCCTCATTACCAAAGTGGGGCTTTGGTAACGCACCTTTCCGGCGAAACTCGGTTTCGGCGGTGGGGCGGTTGGTCAGGCCGTCCAGCGATCAAACTCCGCAGCGGAATCGTGCCCACCGGCGAGGCCCGCCGCAGCACCGGGGCGTGGTGAAAATACTCAGTCCTTGGGAGCATCCCATGATGCGCCAGCGGGTTCCTCGATGCGATAGCGGCCGGGCCATAGGCTGAATTCCTACCAGGCGCAAAAGGGAGTGCCAATTCGGGCGTGGGCTGGAAAGCGAAACCAGCCGCTCCGCCACCGAAACACAGTTTCGCCGAAGGAGTGCATTACCAAAGCCTCACTTTGGTAACGAGAGAATTTGGAACTCACATCGAGAATTTCGATGGCATTGACACGTTTGGCTCACCCAGATAGGAATCGGCAATGATCCGAGGATATTTCAGGAGTTGGTGGGATGATCGTTTGCGAGCGGCGGTTTTCCCGGTCGTGCGGAGAGTCTATGCAGCGGTGGTGGTCGTCGGTCTTTGCGGGTGTCCTCTTCACGCGCAGCAGGTGAGCAAGGCCGAGACGGTGACGCCGGAGGATTTGGGCT
Organism: Chthoniobacter flavus Ellin428; assembly: GCF_000173075.1. Taxonomy (GTDB): domain Bacteria; phylum Verrucomicrobiota; class Verrucomicrobiia; order Chthoniobacterales; family Chthoniobacteraceae; genus Chthoniobacter; species Chthoniobacter flavus. The sequence goes on along the minus strand of NZ_ABVL01000026.1, from coordinate 1,211 downwards.
TCACCAAATACATTTTCGAAGCAACCGCCCATGCGGGGGATCTCGTGGTTTTTCGCGAGGACGAGTACGATGACGGCAAACTGAAGAGCCGTTTCGAGACCATTGCCCATCCTTCGGCGACGGGCGGCAAGCACTCCGAGAGCGTGCTGCTGATGGATTGGGGTTTTTTGTCCGCTCAGAGTCGCGGCCCTCTCGGCGGTTCGTATCAACTCAGGGCGGCCAGTTCCACCCATTATCTGGATTTAGCCCGACTGATGGAAACGGCGTCGACGAATGACGTCGATGCACAGTCCCATACCGCGCAAGCCAGATTCACCTTTGAAACGTTGGAATCCCGCAAACGCGTCGTGAAGAAATTCGTCTTCAGCATCTTTACCGAGGCGTATGATTCGGTAAAACACCGGCACCCAAGCCTTCCTGCCGCCGCCGCCGGTGGTTGGGTCTCCGCCGGCCCGGTAGAGGATGTGAAATAGTGGTTTGCGAGACAAAGCGGACTCAATGGAGATAGGTGAGCGGAGCGGGTGAGCGGGATCAACTCTCGCCCCTTTCCCTCTCGTTACCAAAGTGGGGCTTTGGTAACGCACCTTTCCGGCGAAACTCGGTTTCGGGGGTGGGGCGGCTGGTCGGGCCGCCTCCTGCGATCAAACTCTTCGGTCAAATCGTTGGGTGGCGAGGCGAAAAGCGATTCTCCAGATCAGTTGACCTTGATTACGCCCCGATCAAGTTGCCCCCGATCCCGATCCACGATTGCAGGTCGAGTGACATACGCGGAAGGCGCCTTGCGTTGCTGGATTGAAGTTCGCGGACATGATCATTGCCCACCTCCTCCATGGCGGCGACAAAGTCGCTGCGGTGAAGCGGAAGGTTGTCCCGGAGGGACAAAGGAATTTAGCCTGCTCGCCCATCCACCAACCCCCTCTATTCCCCTCCGCCGCCTCGGGGACCAAGCGAGCTTGCGAGCGACACCCCCGGAACACGTCCCCCCACGGATGCGCCCCGGAGGCGGCGCGGGAATTCTTCGCTAGCGGGAGATTCCTCCGCCCCTCCAGGTCGGGCCCGTGTCAAGTGTCAGGAGGTGACCCCGACGCTCTCCTGTCACCCACTTGAAACAGCGAAGAGGTATCTAGGCTCTTCGCTGTTTGGAATGGGTGCCGACGGCTTGGCGTTTGCCCGCGGTGAAATTATGGCAGAGAGCGCGAAGCGCCCCAATC
>NZ_ABVL01000027.1 GCF_000173075.1 Chthoniobacter flavus Ellin428 | reverse complement strand
AGCTGGGGGTGGGCCGGCGAGGGCGCGGCGATCTGCGCCACCTGCTCATCCAAGGAGCGCAGGCGGTGCTGCGCGCCGGAGCTCAGACCACGCTGGGCCAATGGGGCTGGAAGCTCTTTGCCCGCAAAGGACATCGCCACATTGCCGTGGCCGCGGTGGCTCGCAAGCTGTTGGTTCAGGTCTGGCACGTCCTCTCGGACCATCCACCGCAAGCTCTGGAAACGAGCAAAAGCGTGACCCTTAAGCTGCACAAACTGGCCGTCACTCTGGGCAAGAGCCTGCGCGTGCAACTCGGACTGCCAGCCCAATTGAAGCCCTGCTTACTCGAACTGCAAAAGCGCTTCCTGCAACCCTCCGCCACTTAGCGCGCCCGGGCTGATGGGGGCTGCGCGCCCCCAAACCCCGCGCCGCTCGCCGCGGCGGCGTTTGGGGGGAACTTCCAGGCGTCGCCTTCGGCGACAGAAAGGAGAAACGAAAAACTTCCCAACAAAAAACTTGAATGACTACATGCCCGCAATCCGTGGTCCTTCCTCCGCTCACATTGAATTTCGGTACACCCTCTAAGGACGCCGCCCCGACTTAAATCAGGTCGTCTTCGGCGGTGTTTTTGAGGCTGCCGCTCGTCTGGTATTCGGTGACGCGGGTTTCGAAGAAGTTCTTCTCCTTGCGCAGGAAGATGACTTCATCGAGCCAGGCGAAGGGGTTCGTTTTCACGCCCGAGAGGGCGGGTAGATCGAGGCCGGCCAGGCGGCGGTCGGCGTTGTATTCCACGTAGGTGAGGAAGTCGGCCTGCGTCATGCCCACGCCGTCTTCCGGCAGGCAGTCGCGGACGAATTCCTTCTCCAGCTCCACGCCTTCGCGCATGAATTCGACGAGCTCCGCGCGGAATTCCGGCGTCCAGATGTCGGGATTTTCGGCGATGAGCTGGGTGAGAATGTAGCGGCCGAGCTCGATGTGATTCGACTCGTCGCGCAGGGTGTATTGGAACATCTGGCCGATGCCCGTCATCTTGTTCTGCCGATGCAGCGAGAGGATCATGGCGAAGAGCGCATAGAACTGCGTGCCTTCCATGACCTGCGTGATGCCGAAGATGGCCTTGGCGAATTTCTGTTTGTTCGCCGTCTGCGTGAGATCGATGCCCATTTTCAACTCGGGCATGTGACGCGTGATGAAGGCGTTCTTCCGCTGCACGCTCGGGATGTCGCTGAACTTCGCGGTGACCTCATCGAGATCGATATTCAGCGAGCCGATGATGTGCAGGAGCGAATCCATGTGGATCGATTCCTCGGCGATGTGGCGCAGCGAGGCGTGCTTCAGCTCGGCGGCGGTGAGATTGTCTTCGATGACGTGGAGCACGGAATCGCCGACGATGCCTTCGGCCGCGGAGAAATAGCCCACGCCCATTTCGATGATCCAGCGTTCCTTCGGCGAGAGCGCGCCGGTGTTCCACTGCTGCGAATCGCGCGTCATGTCGATGACGTCGGGTTCCCAGTGGTTGGCCTTCATCTGTTTGTAGATGCGATAGGCCTCGTGGTACTTGAGCGGGAGCACGTTGAGCTCGGCGCTGCGCAGGCCGTTGATCACGCGCTTGCCAGCGAGGCGCGCGCGCGCCTTCGCCTTGTCGAGGCGGAAGGATTTCGCACCCATTTGGTAGACGACGAAATCGCCTTCCTCCCGCGCGGCGACATTTTCGGCGGTGAAAGAAAGGGAGTCGGCGGAAGTCGGCGGTGAATCGGAAAAAGTGCTGCTCATGGGAAAAGTGTTTCGAAGGTGGACGGACTCATGCGCGCCAAGGCGCGAGGATGTCTGGGAAAGGGGAAATTTGGAGGCAAAAAAAAAGCCCCCGGTTAGGCCTCTTACTGTTGCGAGGAAAACCGAAGGCTGGGCCGTGCGAAGCTGAGGGGCAGCAAGCACGTTTCAGGCGGTCAGAATCCCATCCGGTCGTTGGCGCGACTGGTGGTGCAGGCTCGTTTTGGCGAGCCCTGATGAGGGAAGAAAAAGCAGGTCTTCTGACTTCGAGGTCGTCCTACTCACCCCAGCCTTTCCGCGAGGTGAACGCAGTGGCTTGTTTCAGGGGCTTTCGTCGCTCGTTACAGCGGCGCAACCGTCCGGGATTTACACCCGATTCCCTATTCTCCCCTAGCCATAGCCAAGGGCACTTTTTCGCTGGAAACCACAATATATGGTGTCCAAGTCAAAGAACTGCGCAGGATATAGTGGATAGGCGACATGCCGGTCAAGCTGCTTTTTCCACGAGGAAAGTGATTTCTTTGAGCTGCCACGTGATCAGTAATCAGTGATCAGTAAAAAGACACTCTGCTGGCACGCATCATTCGTCTTCCGGAAACTGACTGATTACTGATTACTGATTACTCGCCCGCCACACTCCGCCCCCTGTGAGATCACGGTTTTACAAAAAAGTGTCTAAGAACCCCGGATCCTCCTTCACCGGCACTTGGCATTCGGCAGATGCGGTGGCATATTCGGGCCATGAAACCCCTCCAGATTGTCGCCTGCGCTCTCGCCCTCGTCTTCGCTGCTACCGTCCAAGCTGCGGATGCGACGCCATCACCTGAGATTCAGCAACTCCTAAAAGAAGGTCAGGAAGCTTACCAAAAGGGCGACATCGAAGGGGCCAAGTCGGGCGTTCGAGATGGTCTACACCCTCGACTCGCGCAATATTACGGCGATCAATTACCTCACACGCATTCGCGCGATGAAAGGCGCCCGCTCCCGAAGGGCGGTGTGCCCGATCGAACGGCAGGTTGCTTCGGTCATGATCCCGCAGATCCAGTTCCGCGACGCCACGCTTGGCTCCGCGCTGGATTACCTCAAGAAAGCCGTCGCGCGCGAAAGTGGTAACAAGGTTGCCGTGAACTTCGTGGTGAAATTGCCCGCCGAGCAGGTGGCCACGCAGACGGTGACGCTTTCCTTGAGCAAGGTGCCCTTTACCGAGGCGGTGAAGTATCTCGCCAGCGTCGCGAATCTCGACGTGGAGTATCAGAAATACGCGATCGTCCTGAAGCCGAAGGCCGACGGCACGGCCAGCGCAACGACGACCACCGGCGCGCCGGCCGCGACGACGCCGACGGGGACGAACGCTCTCCCGGGCGCGCAGTAGTTGATGCGCGGAGGGACGCGCTCCTGCGCGTTCCCACTCTTCCATTTCTACACGGCTTCCGAAAAACGGGGAACGCGCAGGAGCGCATCCCTCCGAGTGCCTGCCCGCCTCCCTCAATACAACACCCGGGTGAGATACAATCCCTCTGCCGGTGCCGCGAAACTCGTCTTTTTCGCACCCTTGCCCGCGAGTAGTTCTTTGATGAACGTGAGCTCCGCCCGTCCCTGCGCGCAGCGAACGAGCGTGCCGGTGAGCAGCCGCACCATCTTGTAGAGAAAGCCGTTGCCCTCGAAGCGCAGGTTCAACAGGTCGCCGCGTCGGGTGAGGCAGATGTGCTGGATGGTGCGCACGGTGTCTTCCGCGGCGTAGCCGGGAGCGCGATTGGCGGCGAATCCCGCGAAGTCGTGTTTGCCTTCGAGCATCTGTGCGCCCTGGCGCAGGATATCGAGATCCAGTTTGCTCGGCATGTGCCAGGCGCGCCCGATTTCCAACGGATGGAGATACGAGGCATTCCACATCCGGTAGGTGTAAATCTTGCCCCGGGCGTGAAAGCGCGCGTGGAAATCCGGTGCCGCCCGGCTGACCCGCAGCACGCGAATTTCCGGCGGTAGAAAATTATTCAGTGCGCCGCGCCACGCGCTTACCTCGAGTCGCGCCGCCGGTACATCCGCATGCGCGATCTGCGCCAGCGCATGCACGCCGGCGTCCGTCCGTCCGCTGCCATGCACAACCACCCTTCCACCGATCGTCTTGGCAAACGCCGCCTCCATGTGATCCTGCACCGCATCCTTCGTCGCCTGGCTTTGCCAGCCACGAAACGGCCGCCCATCGTAAGCGATGAGCATCTTCAGACGCAGGATGTCGGTCATCGCCAATAACTAAACGGAGCGACCCACGGGAGGGAAGCTCGTCTCGCCGGGTGAATGCTATTCTCTACTTTTGGCTATGGACGCCCTTTGCCGGACCTTTGGTGTAGGTCCCACGACGCGTGAGCGCTGCCTGACTCTACGCCCGCTTGCTCTTCGAGACGCATAACCCTTCCATCAACAAACTCCACACCGCAGCGAAATCTTCGTCGATGGTGGGCGCATTCCACTCGTCAGAGTGAACGGGATGATGGAAGCGGAGCGAGGCCAGGAGCACGGCCCGGCCGGTGGTCACGGGATCCACCTTGCGGAAGGTGCCTTCCTTCACCCCGGAGCGGATGATCGCCGCGACCAGTTCGACCAGTTCGCCGACGTGATCCGCGGCGAGAGCACTGGCGCCAGCCGCCAGCGCGCGGTAGGCGCTGAAGAATTCCGGATCTTCGGTGGCGCGGCGGCGTTTGATGGCGATGAGGGTGTCGAAGAATTTCCGCAATCGCTTGGGAGCCGGACCTGACGCGGCGCTGATCGCGCGCAGCGGCGGCATGGTTTGCTCCATCCATTTCCCGACGACGAGATCGCGCAGCGCGGCTTTGTTGGCCACGTGCCGATAGACGGCGGCGTGGCTGACACCCAATGCCCGCGCCACATCCACCACCGTGGCCTTGGCCGGACCAAATCGCCGCAGCACGTTCTCGGCGGCGGTGATGATCTGGTCGCGGGTCAACGGGGTTTCGACGCGGGGCATGTCCTGCCATGCTTAGTGTTTCGCCCCGCCGCTCGCAACCGCGATTCCGTCCAACTCCGCCAGGATGGCCGGCGACAAGATCAATTGCGCGGCGGCGAGATTTTCGCGGAGATGGGCGACCGAGGAGGTGCCGGGAATCAGCAGCAGATTAGGCGAGCGATGGAGCAGCCAGGCCAGCGCCACTTGCATGGGCGTGGCCCCGAGTCGCCCCGCCACCGTGGACAGGATGGACGATTGCAACGGCGTAAATCCTCCGAGCGGGAAGAAGGGGACATAGGCAATTCCCTGCCGGGCGAGGTCGTCGAGCAAGGCATCGTCCTGGCGCTGCACGAGATTGTAGTGATTCTGTACGCAGACGATCTTGGCGATCGTCTGCGCCTCGGCGAATTGGGTGGGCGTGACGTTGCTCACGCCGATGTGGCGGACCAGCCCCTGGCGCTGGAGATCGGCGAGCGTTGCGACCTGCTCGGCGATTGAACCTTCAGCCGGACTGTGGATCGAACCCGTGGAGCGGAAGTTGACGATGTCGAGTGCGTCCAGGCCGAGGTTGCGGAGATTGTCGTGCACGCCGGTAATCAAATCTTGCGGCGTCTGCGCAGGGACCCACGACCCATCCGGCGGGCGCCGCGCGCCGAGTTTCGTGACGATGACCAGCCCCGCTGGATACGGGTGCAGCGCCTCGCGGATGATCTGGTTGGTGACATGCGGCCCGTAGAAATCGCTGGTGTCGATATGGTTCACCCCGACAGCCACCGCCTCGCGAAGAACGGCAATGGCGGCATTGCGATCCTTGGGCGGCCCAAACACGCCCGGGCCGGCGAGCTGCATGGCGCCATAGCCCATGCGCCGGACCTCGAGGCCGGTGCCGGGGAAGGTGAAACGTCCGCCGAGAGCGGAGTCAGTCAACGCGGAAGAGGTGGTGTTCGTGCTCATGGTGAAAGGAGTCTATATAACAAGTTACAAAAATCAATATTTGAAACTAAAAGGTCAAAAACCGAGACCAGATAAACAGTGGCGATCGAGGTAGTCGCTTGGCGGGAATCCGGGGAGCGCGCCCGTCGCGGGTGCTGGTTTCGGTGTCTCGCCGAAACGAACTTTCCTTGGCGTCGCCTGATGGGAGGAGGAAATTTTCAAAAGTTCGCGCAGCGAGACGCCTTCGCCAGCACTCGAGACGAGCGCGTTCCCCGGAGCTCTCCGTCCGTGCCTTTCATTTTAGCGCGGTCTGCGATGGTCACAGACCGTCGTTGCAAAAGCGGCAGCAGGGTTAACCCAGCAGCGCCTGGGAATCGAGCCAGCCCTGGAGGATGAGTTGGGCGGCGACCTGGTCGATGACCTCGCGACTGTCTTTCACCTTGCGGCCGGCTTCGTGCAGGGAGCGTTGGGCGGCGACGGAGGTGAGGCGTTCGTCCCAAAGCTTGACCTCGCAACCGCACGCGGCGCGCAGCTTTTCGGCGAAGGCGCGGACCTTTTCCGCGGCGGGCCCGTAACTGCCGTCCATATTGCGCGGCAGGCCGAGGATGATATGGCCGACGTCCTTGCTGGTGACGAGGGTGGCGATGCGCGCCACGGGATCGGCGACTTCCTTGACGTGGATGGTCTCCAGCGGATGCGCGAGCATGCCGAGGTCGTCGGAAACGGCTACGCCGATGCGGGCGTCGCCGTGATCAATGCCGAGAGCGCGTTTCATGGAGATGGCCACAAAGAGGCACAAAAGACACAAAAAGAAACTGGTGAGACGCTGGCCGAGGCGCGGCGGTGCTCGAGAACAATCGAAGGCACGAGCCTTTTGTGTTTTCTGCGCCTTTTTGTGGCCAATCGCTCATTGCAATTCCGGTGGCACCATCGCGACGAGTTGCTTGATCTTCTCCGCTTCGTGGCGGTTGCAGACGAGGATGGCGTCGGGAGTTTGCACGACGATGAGGTCGCTCACGCCGAGCAGCGCGACGGTGCGCGGTTCGCTGGTGAAGACGATGTTGTTCGTGGCATCGATCATCTTGACGTCGCAGTTGCCGTGGTTGCCGGCGTCGTCGCATTTCAAATACTTCGCCACGGCCGCCCAGCCGCCCACGTCGTCCCAATCGAACGCCGCCTCGACGACCAGCACGCGCGTGGCCTTTTCCATGATCGCGTAGTCGATGGAGATCTTCGGTAACTGTGGGAAGTGGTTACGCAGCGCCGCAGCGAAATCTTCGCCCGCGTGGAGGCGGCTGATGAATTCGCCGAGCTCGGGTGCGTGGCGCTGGAAGGCGCTGAGGATCGAGCGGATCGTCCAGATGAACATGCCGGCGTTCCACCGGAAATGCCCTTGCGCGAGGAAGCTCTCGGCGAGCTCGGCGTTGGGCTTTTCGCGGAAGCGGACGACTTCGAAAACCGGTGGCCCGGCGGGGCCGTCGGCCAGCTGGAGCGGGGCGCCCTGTTCGATGTACCCGAAGCCCGGGCAGGCCCAGGTGGGCTTGATGCCGATGGTGACGAGCTCGCCCGTTTCTTCCGCCGCGGCGGCGGCCACGCGCAAGGTGCGCTGGAAGCTGGCGGTATCCTTGATGACGTGATCGGCGGGCAGAACGATCATCGTGGCGTCAGGCATGCGTTGGGCGATCCAGCCCGCGCCGAGCGCGATCGCCGCGGCGGTGTCGCGCTTGGCCGGTTCGGCGATGATGTTTTCCTTCGGCAACGACGGGCAGAGCGCGCGGACGCTGCTTTCCTGGTCGGCGTTGGTCAGGATGAGGATTTGATTCGCGGGCACCAGTCCGTCGAGCCTCCGCAGGGTGGCCTCGAGCAGCGTCTCCTGGGAGAAAAGAGAGAGGAGTTGCTTGGGCCTGGACTTGCGGCTCAGCGGCCAGAAGCGTTCGCCGCTGCCGCCGGCGAGGATAAGCACATAAAGGGGTTTGGCCATGGGGAATGTTTTCAGGTTTCCTTTTGGCACGCCCGCTGCATATTTCCTAGCACCATGTCGAAGTCATCCGATCCCGTCCAAACCAGTCTGTTGGCGATTACACAAACAGCCGTTGGCTGTGGCATCGGACTTTTGATCGCCGGCAAGCTCGGCCGCCCGGCGCAAAAGACGACGGCCACGACCATGCTTTCGATCGGCGCGCTGCTGGCCCTGCCCGTGGTGGTCACGGCGATTATCCGCGCGGTGAATCGTCCGGAATCCGCCCGCGGCATGCGTCGCCGGCTGGACTCGATCCGCCGAGATTCCGGTTTCCCGGACGAAGCGGAGATTTTGTAAGGCGCTCGAGAGGAGCGGGTAGTATCCCTCGGCTGAATCGACATTGAAGATTCATTCCGTCGTGCCTGTGCGGCTTCTCGGCGGCTGCGGGCCACGATTTCCTACGTACTTCCCGCTGTAGACATCCGGCTACTCGGGTACAAGCGATGCTTATTATAGCATCTATGAAGCCCCCCCACATTCATCGCCCCAAGCTGGACCTGCATTCTGTCACAGTCCAAACCGTAATCGAACTCGCCATCGGCAGCGTGCTCATCGTCGCGCTGATGCGATGGGTTGAGTCGTAGGAAGAGTGCCGGGAGCCAAGAGTCTGGTAACGCGATCGCCGCGGAACCACTTGGCTCGTTACTTGGCTCCTGGCACTTTTCAGCGCACGGCGTGACCGAAGTGGAGATACTCCAGAATATCTCCGCGTAGCTGCAAGAATTCCCGGCTGCTCCGTTCGCGCGGACGGTCGAGGGTGACGTCGATGATGCGTTCGATACGTCCCGGGCGCGGGGTCATGATAACGATGCGATCGCTCATATAGATGGCTTCGTCGATGTCGTGGGTGATGAAGACCATCGTCGTGCCACGGGATTCCCACAGGCGCAGCACTTCGTCCTGCATGCGCATGCGGGTGAAGGCATCGAGCGCGCCGAGCGGTTCGTCGAGCAGCAGGACTTTCGGGTGATTGATGAGCGCGCGGGCGAGGGCCGCCCGCTGGGCCATGCCACCGGAGAGATGATGCGGGAAGGCGCCGGCAAAGGCATCGAGCCCCACAAGTCGCATGTATTCATCCACCTCGTGACGCTTGTCGCGCAACACGCCGCGGGCCACGAGGCCGGACTCGATGTTGCGGCGCACGGTGAGCCACGGGAAGAGATTTGGATCCTGAAAGACGAGACCGCGCTCGGCACTGGGGCCGACGATGGGCTCTTCGCCCACCCACAGCTCACCGAGGCCCGGCTTGTCGAGACCGGCGATGAGGCGCAGCAGGGTGGACTTCCCGCAGCCGCTGGGGCCGACGATGGAGACGAGCTCGCCGGCGGTGACTTCGAGCGAAACGTTGTCGAGCGCTTGCGTGCAAGCTGTCGGATCGGTGGGCGAGGCGAATTGCTTGCTCACCCCGCAGACGCGCAGCGAGGAGCCTTCGACGGTCGCGGTGGGAGCGGTCACCACTTGATCGCTCCTTTCTGCCACACCAGCACGCGATCGCGGGCCTTGAAGAGGACGGTCATGACCGTGGAGAAGAACGCGGCCATGATGATCAACGCGGCGTAGACCTTGCCGTATTCCGCCCACCCCTGCGCCCAGCCCACATACCAGCCGAGGCCGGATTTCACGCCCACCGTTTCGGCGACGACGAGGGTGAGGAACGAAGTGCCCAAGCCCATGAAAAGACCGATGAAGATATTCGGCATCGCCGCGGGAATGGCAACGCGGAAGATGAGATAGCTGCGGCTCGCGCCGAGGGTGCGGGCGACATCGAGATACGAGGCGCGGGTATTCGAGATGCCCGAGGCGGTGAGCATGGTCACCGGGAACCACACCGCCAGGGCCACGAGGGAGATTGCGGAGATCGTGGTCGAAGGAGCGACGACCATCGAAAGCGGGATTAGCGCGGTCACGGGAATCGGACCGACGACTTTCAAGATGGGCATGCCCCAGTAGCGCGCACCGGGAAACCAGCCGATGCAGACACCGGTGACGACGCCGATGAGCACCCCAAGCAAATAGCCTTCCGTGAGCAGCAGCAACGAGTGCCAGGTGCAGTCGAAAAGGACATCGTAATCGCTGATCAATTCGAACAGCACCGAGGCCGGACTCGGAAAATAAGGCAGCGGCAGCAGATGCAGTCCGGCGGTGATGATTTCTGCCACGCTAAGCAGCAGCAGCGCGGCGGCGATGATCGGCCCCATGTTGTTCACCCACTTCCGCAGCGCGTTCCAGAATGGTTGCAGGAGGGCAATCAACACACTCGCTCCACCGACGATGCCCAGGAACTGGAAATAGACCTTGGTAGCCAGCGGGTTTTGCTGTTTCGAAAGTTGCCAATGCAGCACCGCCGCTACCGCGGTGGCGACGGGAATGAGCAGGGCCTTCCATGACCATGGACGTGCGTGGGCGCGCTGGGCAGCAGAGGCTGCCGGAGAAGGCGCTTCCGCGGCAACGAGTGGAGGCCGGATTTCGTTGATTTCAGGCAAGGCGTTCATTTCTTCTTGGCAGGACCGCAGCAGGTGGCAACTCGCAAACGATCCGTCATCAGCCCAATCTCCTGGGCGAGACGCAACGGTTGATCCGGGGGAATCTGGCCGTCGGCGATCTTTTGCACCTGGATCGTCTTGATCCAATCATCGGTGACCCCATCCAGTTGGACGAAAGCTTTTTGGGCCAGGGCGTCGACGTCGGTCCGGGAACTGAGCATGCCCACGGTCTTCATTTCGCGAGCGGCGGAATAGACGGCCTTTTCCGCGCCAGACACGCTCGGAAGATAGAGCAGGTTGCCAATGGCCGAGGTGTTCAGCTCGGGATTGGAGGCGAGGTATTTCTTTTCCACCGAGAGTCGGGCCGCGGCACGCGGATTGGCCTGCACCCACTTGGCGCCCTTGAGCAGGGCGCGGGTGGCGGCGGCGCAGTTCTTGGGGTTGTGACGGAGATACTTGCCGTTGATGATCACCGCGCAGCAATACTCGTCCTTGTAAGGCGCGTCGTGACCCTGGTCGGCAACGTTATACACGAGGCCCTGCGCCTGGAGCAGCGTGCCAATCGGTTCGGAATCGGCGATGGCATCGACTTCGCCTTTTTGCAGGGCGAGTCCGAGTTCACCGGCGGGAAAGACGCGCCATTCCACGTCCCGCTTGGCATCGATGCCATTGGCGCCGAGCACGCGGTTGCAGAAAATAAAAGGCGGAGTGCCCATCCCGGGGACGCCGATGCGTTTGCCCTTCAAATCCCTGGCGGATTTGATCGGACCATTCGGCGCCGCCTGGACGCGCAGGCAACCGGTGTGGATGCCGCCGCTGATTTTCACATCGAGCCCCTGTTCGATGGGCTTGAGGAAATACATGATGAGGTGGTGGGTGATATCGAAGCCACCGAGGGCGAGCACGTCCTTGTACTGCGACCAGTCGCACTTCACCATTTCGACATCGAGGCCCTCCTCCTTGAAGAAGCCATTCTCCACCGCGGCGAAGATGGGCGCCTCGCAAGTGATGCCGATGTAGCCGACACGGATTTTGTGCGAGCTATCCGGGACGTAGTCAGCCTCCCGGTTGCAACTGCCGAGAAAGGCAGCGCAGAAGAGAGCGAAGGCGATCAGTTTGAAGGAGGGCATGCGAGGCGGATGGCGGCTAAATCCACCCACAAATACCGGGAATGCGGCTTGTAATGGAAATAGAAGTTCGCGATTACAGTGATGCCGGTTCGTTATTGATCATTTCCCATGGACCTCAGACACCTCCGCTACTTCCAAGCCGTGGCCGAGGAACTCAGCTACTCCCGCGCGGCCGAGCGGTTGCGCATTGCCCAGCCGGCGTTGAGCCGGGCGGTGCAGGAAATTGAAGCGGAGTTGGGCGGGCCGGTGCTGGACCGCAATCGGCGGAAGGTCAGCCTGACTCCGGCGGGTCTCGTCCTGCTGCGCGAGACGGCGATCGTTTTCGAGCGTTGGGAAGAGGCCATGCGCCGGGTGCGGCGCACGGCCGCGGGCGAGGAAGGGGAGTTTCGGCTCGGTTACATCGGACCGCCGACCCAGCCGTTTCTCGGGCGATTGCTGGCCGAATATCGGCAGCGCTATCCGCGGGTCGCCGTGCATCTCGAAGAACGCACCCCGGAACGCGTGTGGGAGATGTTGGCCAAAGGCCGGCTCTCGGCAGCCTTTACCCGGCCGGTCTCCGCGGCGCCAGCTTCGGGCTTGCGCACGCTGGGCTTGCGGCAGGAGCGCTTTGGCGCGGTAGTGCCGCCGTCGCACCCGCTGGCTACGCGCAAGACGATGTCGTGGAAACTGCTCGCGCGCGAACCTCTCGTGATCCTTGCCCGCCGCGAAGGGGTGGGGTCGCACGATGGCATCCTGGCTGCCTGCCGGGAGGCGGGCTTTGCGCCGCGCCTGGCTTACACGCCGAGCCTCATTGGTACCGTGCTCAGCTATGTCGAGGCGGGCGCGGGCGTTGGCATCGTGCCCGATTCGGTCGTCACCCCGGATTTCAAGCTGCGCTTCATTCCGCTGCAACCGGTTGTGACCGTCCCCCTCGTGCTCGTCTGGCAGGAAAGAGAAGATACGCCGGCGGTGCAGCGTTTTCGCGAACTGGTCGCGCAGTGGCAGAAGAGCGGACAGCTTTGGGGCAAAGGCAGAACATCCAACATCCAATAACCCGCCGGCCCGCCGTGTGGGGACCGCCTCCCCGCCGCAGACCGCCTCATCGTACCAGACCGACCGCCGCAATACGCTTGCGTCATTGGATGTTGGAGGTTGGGTGTTGGATGTTCTGCATTTTGCCTTTGCCCCCACCGCCCCCCCGCCGCTAGACCTCCCGGCGCATGTTGCATCAACTCCTTCACACCTGGCTCGGCTGGGTCGAAAACTGGGGCTACCTTGGCGTCATCATTCTCATGGCCATGGAAAGCTCCATCTTTCCTGTGCCCAGCGAAGTCGTCATCCCGCCGGCAGCGATTCTGGCGGCCTCTAGTGGCAAGATGTCGCTGGCTGGAGTGATCATTGCGGGCACGTTCGGCTCGTGGCTCGGCTCGAGCATTACCTACTGGGTGGCGTTGCTCGTCGGCCGGCCCGTGGTGCACAAGTGGGGCAAGTATTTCTTCATCCCACCGGACAAGCTGGAACGCGCCGAACGTTTCATGCATCGCTACGAGGCGGGTGGCATCTTCTTCGCCCGGTTGCTCCCGGTGATCCGTCACCTCATTTCCATCCCCGCGGGCATCATCCGCATGGGCTTCGCCAAGTTCAGCGCGCTGACCATCGTCGGTGCCGCCATCTGGTGCACCGTCCTCGCTAAACTCGGTGAAAAGATTGGTAAAGGACTGGATCCAAGCAAACCGATCGATCCCGACGAACTCGTCAAATCCGTCAAAGGGCAATCCCATCTCGTCATCGGCATCGTGCTCCTGGTCTGCATTCTCTACTTCGTCGGAATGAAACTCTCGTCGCACAAAGACGAAAAACCCGCGTAGCGCCCGCCCGCTAATCGCGTAAGATAAGCTCCCTTTTTCGTTATTCGTCATTCTCCATGTCCCGCACTCTTACTCTCGGCCATTCACCCGATCCCGACGACGCTTTCATGTTCTTCGCCCTCGCTGAGGGGAAGATCGAGACGCATGGCTGGCAGTTTGAGCACATCCTGCAGGATATCCAGACGCTGAACGAGCGGGCCACGCGCGGCGAATTGCACATCTCCGCCATCTCCATTCACGCCTACGCTTACGTGCTCGATAAATATGCGCTGCTGCCCTGTGGCGCGAGCATGGGCGATGGCTATGGGCCGATGCTCGTGGCGAAAAATCGCGATGGCTTGAGCGACAACCCGCGTCTCGGCGAAGTCCGCGACTGGCTCCGCAAAAAGCGCATCGCTGTTCCCGGCAAGATGACCAGCGCGTATCTCGCCCTGCGGCTGGCGATGAGCTGCGAGGAAAATCCCTCCGGTGAATGCGAGACCATCGTCGTGCCCTTCGATGAAATCTTCGACGCCGTGAAGAGCGGGCGCGCCGATGTGGGGCTCATCATCCACGAAGGCCAGCTGACCTACACGCACGAGAATCTCGACCTCATTCTCGATCTCGGTGTGTGGTGGAAGATCAAGACCGGCCTGCCGCTGCCGCTCGGGGGCAACGTCATCCGCAAGGATCTCTCGCCCGCCGAACGTACGGCGATCAACGTGGTTTTGCGCGAAAGCATCCGCTACGGGTTGGAGCATCGCAGCGCGGGCATTGCCCACGCCATGCCGCTGGCCCGCGGTCTCGACACGCAACTCGCCGATCAGTTCATCGGGATGTACGTGAACGATTACACACTCGATTACGGCGTGACCGGCCGCCGCGCCATTCGCGAATTTCTCAGCCAGGCGCACGCGGCAGGATTGATCCCGGCTCCGGTGGAGCTGGAGTTTGTGGAGTAGATGTTGGAGGGCACTGCCGAGGCGGTGGCGTACGGGACGAGTGGTGGCAGGTCCTTGGGCGAGCCTTCGTCGGTGCCGTGGATACGCGCCGACAAGGAAGGGACGGAGCGCTTTCCTCCAGTCCTCATGCGGACGCTGACGTCGATTACGACCAGCGTTTC
The DNA here is from genome assembly GCF_000173075.1 of Chthoniobacter flavus Ellin428. Lineage (GTDB taxonomy): Bacteria > Verrucomicrobiota > Verrucomicrobiia > Chthoniobacterales > Chthoniobacteraceae > Chthoniobacter > Chthoniobacter flavus. The sequence continues at coordinate 72,177 of NZ_ABVL01000027.1, read as the reverse complement.
AGCAGCCCTCTTTGGATGAGCATCACCGCGGACTTCGGACTGTGCTTCACCGTCATCTCCGCTTCGACGTTGTCGAAGTATGGATTGATGTCTTCGGTGAGAGGCAGGAGGGCGAGCAAGTATTCCACGACCTCCTCATGGTCCGTGCTGGCCGCGGCGGAGAGGACGGATTCTCCACGTGCATTCACATAGCGGTAATCCGCGCCGCGCGAGACGAGGAGCCGGCAGATGTTGAGCAGTCCCAAGGCCGCGACTTCCATCAGCGGCGTTTGCTCGAATTGATTTTTCGTGTCCACTTCGGCGCCGCGCGTGATGAGCCACGCCACTTCCTGCGGGCGATTTTCCACGGCGAGGTAATGCATCGCCGTTTCGCCGAGTTCGTTGCGCAGGCGGATGACCTCCGGGTCGGCAACGAGAATGGCGGCGGCACCCGGGAGGTCGGATCGCACGATGTCGCGAAATGCGTAAAAACGCGGATCGGTCTTGCGTTCAGGCATGGCAGGCGGCGATTTGGGTCCGGTGAAAGGTGGTCGGTTTGATCCGCTCTACACAGCTAGAACAGGGCCGCTTGGCCAGCAAAATGCGGTCTTATGAGGGCACGGTGGGTATCTGCACGCGCGCTGGACGGGCGTGGAAATTCACCACGCTGCCGCTTCGCTCGGCAGCCGCGGTTCGCTCGCCGCGGTGAAGGTGCCATCGGACCACGCCACGCCATTGCTGGCGCCGATATTTTTCACGGAGTCGAGCGGATGGCCGAGCTTGGTGAGAAATTCGCGCACCGCATCGGGCGCACGGGATTCGATGCGCAATTCGTCGGGTTGCCATTGGTGATGGAAACGTGGCTGGGCCAGGGCGGCATCGAGCGAAAGGCCGAGATCGAGAACGCCGACGAGATTGAGGACGGTCTGGGTGATGATCCTCGGGCCGCCGGCCGCGCCGACCGCGAGGATGGGATGGCCGTCGCGTAATACGAGGGTCGGCGACATGCTGGAGAGCGGACGTTTGCCGGGACCGACGGCATTCGCTTCCGCGCCGACGAGGCCGAAGGCGTTCGGCACGCCGGGCTGGATGGAGAAATCATCCATCTGGTTGTTGAGGAGAATGCCGGTGCCCGGGACGATGACCTTCGAGCCGAAGGTGGTGTTGATCGTTTGCGTGCAAGCGACCCAATTGCCCTCCGCATCGGCGACAGAAAAATGCGTGGTGTGTTTTTTCCCGAAGACGTCGGTGGTGGCGTTGGGCGGTTCGCCGTGGTCCGTGGCAGCGATCACGGCATCCAGTTGAATGCGCTCCGCCAGATCCTTCGCGTAACCTTTGTCGAGCAGGCCGCGTGGGACGGGCACGAAATCCGGGTCGCCAAGCCAGTGGGCGCGATCGGCGAAAGCGAGTTTCATGGCTTCGGCGATGACGTGCACGCGCGTGGGTTCGTTAAGTTTCGCGAGGTCGAAGTTTTCGAGCATGTTGAGGATCTCGATGACATGCACGCCGCCGGAGCTGGGCGGGGGAAAGCTCACGATCTCCGCGCCGCGATAAGTGCCGCGCACGGGCTCGCGCAGGGCAATGTGGTAGTTGGCGAAGTCCTCGGCGGTGATGATGCCGCCATTGGCCTTCATCCATTCGGCGACCTTGGTGGCGTAGGGGCCTCGGTAAAACCAATCGGGACCTTGTGCGGCGAGCGCGCGCAGGCTGGCGGCGAGATCGGGTTGCTTCAGCGTGTCACCTTCGGCGAGCGGCGTACCGTCTTCGTGAAAGAGCAGCGCCTTCGAGGCTTCGAAAGTGCGAAGATCATCGGCCACGGATTCGATCTTCGCGGCATAATGATGGTCGATGGGAAAACCGTCCTCCGCGATTTTGGCCGCGGGCAGAAGCAGTTCGCCAAATTTCTTGCGGCCGAATTTTTCGACAGCATACGCGTAGGCGGCGACGGAGCCGGGGATGCCGCTGGCCAGCGCGCCTGTCTGGCTCAGATCGGTATTCCCTTTGCCATCACGGACGAACATGTCGTGCGTCGCCGCGGCGGGCGCCATCTCGCGCCCGTCGATGGCGATGATCTCGCCATTGGCGCGATGGATGAGCATGAAGCAGCCCCCGCCGAGACCGGAGTTCGGGCCGTCGACCACGCCGAGTGTCGCGCCCACCGCGATGGCGGCGTCGATGGCGTTGCCGCCGTTCTTCAAGACCGCGAGGCCGGCTTCCGTGGCGAGGGGAGCGACCGATGCGACCGCGCCGTGCGTCCCGTGCGCGACGGTGTCCGCGCTCGCGCCGCAGGGAATCGAGATCAGCGCCAGCATGAGGCCGGCGCACCAATTGCGCGCACTCATGGTTTTTCGCCCCCGGCGAGCCAGTGCACCGCTTGCTCTACGATGATTTCCAGTCCCGGTGTTTGCTCCGGGTGCGGACTGGAGATGATGACGCGGCCTTTGCCGAACTGCCCTTTCACGATTGCTGGGGAATTGACCATGACACCGGCCGGCGTGCCGTTTTCAGCCATTTCTGTGCGGAAGAGGGCGAGCGGTTCGTACGGCGTGAGATCGGTGCGTCCGGCGGGCTTGATGATCGGGCCGTTGTCATAGCGCACGGTCTTCTTTTCCGCGGGCAATGCGGTGAGACGCTGCCCTTCGGGCGTGAGTTCCATTTCAACATCGCCACGGCCTCGCCGCCATTTCTGCGAAACGGTTTGCGCATCGAGCAAGCCGAGACTCCACGTGAATTTCGAGCACGCGAGATAAGCGCCGGCACAAATGCCGAGATAACCGCCGCCCTCCCGCACGAATTTCTTCACGACCTCGCGGCCCGCGTCGCCGATGCTGTTGCCTTCCTTGCTGCCGCTTCCGCCAGTGAAAACGACGACGTCTTTGTTTTCGAGCACGCCGTGGGAGAGGTCTTCGGCTTTAAAGACGGTGACGGTGCAGCCGGCTTGGGTGAGGATGGCTTTGGTATACGGAACGCCTTTGCCTGCGGCGCCAGCATCTTCATACAGTGCGACGCGAACGGGAGTGGCGTTTTCGGCGCGGGCCGCGATTGAGCCGAGGAAAACGAGAATGACCGCGAGGCAGCAGAACGGTCGGGGGAAGGATTTCATGACCTGAGCGAAGCTTTCCGGTGACGCCGGGGCGTGACAAGCAAAAGCGTGGGGGTGGGGGAGGCGATATGCTGCGTGGCTTCGTCTGACTCCATGCACGACGAGTCGTTGCAACCACCCATTTCTCCGGGGCGCTGTGGAAATATCCAAGCGCGGATCGCCTCTGAGCGGCGGCAGAGCGCCTGATCTTTACCCACATCTCAGTTGGCGTCGATCGGGTTGAATTGGCGAAGCAGCAGACTGTCCCAGAGGGATAATGGAATTTAGCCGGTGTGCAATCCTGTGAGTCTCAAGCGAACTGGCGAAGCCACCGGACCCCGGGTCCTCCCATGGGCCCGCCCTGAAGTGGCGGAGGAATCTTCCGCCGGCAAAGGATTCCGGCGCCACCTCCGGGGCGCATCCGTGTTGGAAACGTGTTCCGGGGGTGTCGCTCGCAAGCTCGCTTTACCCCCGGCTAAATTCCTTTGTCCCTCCGGGACAACCTGCCGCTTCACCGCAATGACTCGGCCGTCGCTACGGGAGATGTGTATAAAGATCAGGCAGAGCGCCGCGGCTACCGCACTCTGTGTCCTGGAGTGCCTACGGCTTTGGCGGGGCCGGCAGCGGGGGTGTGCCGGAGGTCACTTTCTGCTTCGCATTTTCGATCTTCTCCGAGACCTTCTTGTTTTCCTCGAGAGTGAGCGATTTCTGCCAGTAGTTCAGCGCCTCGGCCGTTTTGCCGAGCTTGGAATAAGTATCACCAATGTGCTCGAGCACCGTGGCGTCGTCCTTCTTGGTCTCGCGGAGGATGCTTTCCTGCGCACGGAGCAATTCCGTGAGCGCCCGTTCCGGTTCGCCTTTCTTGAAATAGTACCAGCCGAGACTGTCGAGATATTCGCCCTTGTCGGGGTCGAGGGAGAGGGCCTTCTTGATGAGGTCGCCGGCTTCATCGAGATGTTCGCCACGGTCCACCCACATGTAGCCGAGGTAATTGCACGCCTCGGCGGAATTCGGTTCCATCTCCAGGCTCTGCTTGATGAGCTCCGCGGCCTTTTCGATGAGCCCCGCCTGCTCGGCCGCTTCGCCGTAAAGCAGATAGAATTGCGCGTTGAGCATTTCCTCGCGGCTGACCTCGGCCTCAGCCTGCGCGTCAGAAAATGCGGCCATGGCCTCGGGGTGCCGCTTCGCCTGGCTCAGCGCGAGCGCGAGGCTGAGCGTGATGGACGGCATGTCCGGGAATTTCTTCCGCGCGGCCTGCATGATCTCCACCGCGCGGTCGTAACGCTTGGCGCGCATGAGGAGTTCGGCGAGGCGCAGGTGATTGCGCGGCTCGCTGGCATCGAGGAGCAAGCTGTGCTCGTAATTGGCGAGTGCCTTTTCGAGGTCGTCGTTGGCTTCGTAAAGCTCACCGAGCAACTCGTAGGTTTCAAAACGCAGCGGGCTGTCCTTGATGATGTCCTCGAGATACTTGACCGCATCGTTCCGTTGGCCGACCACGAGGTAGCAGCGCGCGAGCTTGTCGCGGACGTTATTGAGCGGCACGTCGCCCGCGTTCTGCGGGTTGTCGAGGATCTGGCGATAGTACGGGATCGCATCCTTCGTCTGCTTCGAAAGCACGAAATAGTCGCCCACCTTGGTGAGCGTCGTCGCGTCCTCCTTCGCCAGGTTCGCCGCCTTGCGGTAGATGGCGTTCATCTTCTGCAATTGCGCCGGCTCGCTGGAGCCGTCTTCCTTCAAATAGAGCCGCGTGCAGAGATCGCCAAGCTGGACCCAGTATTTGGCGTCGCCGTGCTCGGATTTCGCGGCCCGGTCGAGCAATTGTTCCGCCTTCTTCGACTGGCCGGTGGCCATGTCGATTTCATAGACGGCCAGATAGGCGGCAAAGTTGTCCGGTGCCAGCGCAAGCGCTTGCTCGGCGTATTTCAGCCCGATATCCGGCTTGTTTAGATCCTTCGCGTAGAGCTGCGAAAGATAGATGTAGGGCACCGCCTCCTTGGGAGCAGCCTTGATCGTATCCTTCAGGATCTGGACTCCGCCCGTAGGATCATTACGGCGCGAGAGTTCGTAGGCCAGCTTTACGGCCAGCTCCGCGTAGGTAGGATCGAGCGCGAGCGTCTTTTTATACGCATCGATCATCTTCTCCTGATCCGCATTATCCTCGGCCAGAAGGCCTTGGGAAAATGCGGCGAGGGCTTCGGCTTTGCGTTCGTCGTCTTTCTTCAGCAGCAGGTCGGGTGCGACCGGGTGCGGGGCCGAAGGGAAGGCGTCGGCAAAGTCATGCGGATCGTACCCGGATGTAGAGGGCACGGTTCCACTGGGAGCCGTCGAGGATGTCTTGGCGTTTTTGCGAGCGACCAGCGATTTGCCAGCCGGCTCGGCGAAGAGCGGAAGAGCGAGGAGTAGCGCTAGATTCGCGGTGAAAAAAGTCCGATATCTTTGGAGAGCCCAAATGGATCGGATTGATTTCATGCCGCCCAATCTAACGGCTAGCTCTTGTAGCGCAAACGCTTCTTGTGGCGGTTTTCCTTCATCCGCTTTTTGCGTTTGTGCTTTGCGATTTTGGCTTTCCGCCGCTTTTTGAGTGAACCCATGTGGTGTTAGTTTTCGTTGAGGGGTGGCGAGGAAATCATGCTTCCTCGGAAGGCGCAACCGCTTTTTGCCTGTCAGGGGCAAAAAAGTTGAGAGTTGAGGGTTGAGAGTTGAGAGCCACGGGTGGTGGCACGGGAGCGGGTGAGTAAAGGGGGAGGAGAGATGAGATGTTGCTTGGGTTGAGTCGTCTGAGCCAGGAAGCGCGGCTCTCAACTATCAGCCCTCAACTCTCAACTGCCTCTCAATAAACGACTTTGTTGAGGGGGTATTCGATAATGCCCTCGGCGCCGAGCGCCTTGAGCTGGGGAATAATTTCCCGGACGACGCTCTCGTCGATGATCGTTTCGACGGCGACCCATTCGCTGCCCGCGAGCTGCGAAATGGTAGGATTGCGCAGGGACGGGAGAGTCTTGAGGAGGTCGGCGAGCTTGTTCTCGCTGAGGTTCATCTTCAGGCCCACCTTGTCGCGGGCGGCATACGCGCCCTTCAGGAGGAGGAGGAGCTTCTCGATCTTCTCTTTCTTCCAGTTGTCCTCCAGCGCCTTGTGGTTGGCGATGAATTGCGGGGACGACTCCATGATCGTCTCCAGGATGCGCAGCTTATTCGCCCGCAGCGAGGAACCGGTCTCGGTGACGTCCACGATGGCGTCGACGAGATCGGGCACTTTCACTTCGGTGGCGCCCCAGGAAAATTCGACCTCGGCCGTCACCCCATGCTTCGCGAGGAAGCTCTTGGTCAGGTCTACCGCCTCCGTGGCGATGACCTTGCCCTGCAGGTCCTTGACCGACTTGATCGCGGAATCCTCCGGCACGGCGATGACCCAGCGCGTGGGCTTGTTGCTGACCTTGGAAAAAGTCATCTCGGCGAGCACGGCGACATCAGAACCGTTGTTGGCGATCCAGTCCTTGCCAGTCAGGCCGCAGTCGAGGAAGCCATGCTGCACGTAGCGGGAGATTTCCTGCGCGCGGAGCAGGCGGATGGTGAGGTCCGGGTCATCCACGCTCGGCTTGTACGAGCGGCTGGCGCCGGAAATGTTGAACCCAGCCTTGGCGAAAAGGGCGAATGTGGGCTCCTGGAGCGAGCCCGAGGGCAGCCCCACGCGGAGAGTCTTGGAGACGGCAGTCATGACGAAAAAGGGCGGGCAAACTAGGCCCGACTGGCGTGTGGAGCGAGGAAAAATTGCGGAGGGACGGGTTTGACCCCGCTATCCTCGTGGATCGCCGGCAAATCGTCCGCCAGCACGGCGGCGTTCAGTTCGAGATTCACACCCGTCCGACGGCCGCCTTTTTTACCTGATTCATCCAGTCGTCCGGGAGCGGAATAAACGGACCGGCCAGACGCTGGAGCAAAGTTTGATCCAACTCACTGACTGCGCAATCCGCTTCGACCAGACTGAGCAGGTATTCTTCCTTCGAACGAGCACCGAGGGACTTCATGCGTTCAGTGAGCGCCGCATCGAGCGGATCGGGAACAGCAACAGTGATGGTGCTCATGGCTAAGAGAGCATGCTTCAACCTGTCGGAGGTGTCAACGTTGCTGCGGAGCCTCCAGTAGGCCTTTCCCCCTCGGGTGGACCACACGTGGAAATCCGTACGGGCCGCAGAAGGAGTTGGACGAAAAATCGCTTAGAAAGGACCTTGTCTATGATAATTCTGGAAAATCTACGGTTTAGGCGGGCGGCGAAGTCCGAGGCTTCCACATCTCTTTCCTGGCTATGACAGATCTCTTTGTGACCCCCGCCGATTTGCAGCGCCGCCTGGACGCCCTGGCCCGCTATCAGATCATGGATACGCCTCCGGAGCCGGAATTCGACGCCCTCGTCGCCCGGGCCAGCGTGGCTTGCGAGACGCCGGTCGCCATGGTGACCCTGCTCGATGACCGCCGCCAGTGGCTGAAGGCGCGTCTGGGCACGCACATCACCGAAACCCCGCTTGCTCATGCCTTTTGCGCCCTGGCCATCGAACATCCCGACGAAGTGATGGTGGTGACCGACGCGCGCTACGACGAGCGCTTCCGCGGCAATCCTTACGTCACCGGTTATCAAAAAATCCGGTTCTATGCCGGCGCGCCAATGGTCACGCCGGATGGCGTTCCGATCGGCACGTTGTGTGTCATCGATCGCCAGCCGCGCCACATCTCCGCCGCCAAGCGCGAACTGCTGAAGGCGCTCGCCCACGAGGCGGTGAGCCTCATGGAGTCGGCCCGCAATCGGCGCGACATGACGGGCGACGTCGAGGCCATCAAGGCGCTGCAATTGCGCGAGGCCTACTTCCGCCATCTCACGGAATACTCGCTGGAGCTCATCACCATCCTGGAGGCGGACGGCACGATCCGTTTCGAAAGCCGTTCCATCGAACGCGAGCTCGGCCACCCGCCGGCCCACTATCGCGGGCGCAATGCCTCTGATTTCGTTCACCCCGACGATCTTCCGATGGTTGCGGGCGCCTTTCAGGAGGCGCTCGAGCGGCAGGGGCATACCCCCGTGATCCGCTTCCGCTTTCGGCACGCCGACGGGAGCTACCGCATTCTCGAAGGCAGCGGAAATAACCTGCTCAACGATCCCGCGGTGTTCGGCGTCGTCTTCAACTCCCGCGACATCACCGAGACCGTGCGATTGCAGGAGGAAGTGGAGCGTGGCCGCAAGGAAAAGGAGGACGCCATCGCCCGCATGACCGGTGGGGTGGCGCACGATTTCAATAACATCCTCACCGCTGTGCAGGGCCTCGCCGCGTTGACCAAACAACGCGTGCCGGCGAGCAGCATCGAGGCCGGTTATCTTGCCGATATCCATCTCGCCACGGAGCGCGCGGCGCGTCTCACCCAACAACTTCTCGCTTTCTCGCACCGCGTGGTTTTGCAGCCGCGGGCCATCGAACTCGGAAGCTGGCTGCACGCCCTCGAGCCACGCCTGATGGGCACATTGGGCACGAGCATCGGACTCACCATCGCGACCCACGGCGAATTGCGCGTCTGGCAGGATGCGGCGCAGTTCGAGCAGGTCATCCTGCAACTGGCGGCCAATGCCCGCGAAGCCATGCCGGAAGGCGGACGCTTCACGATCGAGGCGCTACCGATCATTCTCAGCCCGGCCGAACGTCCGCGCGACGGCCGCGAGGGCGAGGTGAATTACGTGCGACTGACGATCACCGATCAGGGCACCGGCATGGATGAAGCCACCATGGCGCGTGCCTTCGAGCCCTTCTTCACCACGAGAACGGAAGGGCAGCACCCCGGCCTCGGGCTCAGCATGTGTCGCGGGATCATCGAGCAAAGCGGCGGCCATCTGACGGTACGCAGTCATGTCGGACGCGGCTCGGTGTTTCATGTCTGCCTGCCGGCTGCCGACATCGTGGAAGAGGACACCCCGTTGCCGCCGATGACTTTTTCCTCAGGCTTGCCGACGATCCTGTTTGTCGACGACGAGGCAATGCTGCGCGAGGTCGGCCTCACCGTTCTGCTGGAAGCGGGCTATCGGGTGATCGTCGCCGAGGATGGGCACGACGCGCTCGCCCGGTTGGCGGATATGGGTACCGCGCGACCGGACCTGCTCGTCACCGATGTGGTCATGCCTGGCATGAGCGGTGTGCAACTCGCCACGGAGGTTTCGCGACTCTCCCCCGGGACCCGTGCGCTGCTCTGCAGCGGTTACACCCGCGACGCGCTCGCGCAAAGCGGCGGCCTGCCCGCGGGTGTGGCGTTTCTGCCCAAGCCCTACAGCCTCGCGGCGCTGCTCGAAAAGGTGGGCGAGATGCTGAGTGCGAGGTGAGGGGAAAGTGAATGCGACCTATCGCCCGTCTGCTCCCAACTCGTAGGTGCCGAGCTCTGTGCCGTGCATTTCCCGGATGGCTTTTTTGACTTGCGGCTCCTTGATCGTCACATCTTTGAATTTGGAGACTGCCAGGAATTCACCGTCGGTATCCTCATCATAGATCACCCAATTGTGCCAGCCTCCAGGGGAAACCAGGCCGACGATGACGAATCGCCCCGCTTGCAGTTCGCGATGGATCGTCTCGAACTCCTTTTCCAAGGGGAAAGAATCATCGCGTGGCAACGAAAATTGGAGGTGAAAAGTGACGCCGGCGAAAGTCTTGCCATCGAAATCCTTAAAGCTGCCGTCGGACTTGTTCTTCCATCCGGCCTGCAGATCGTAAAATCCCCCCGGCACTCTGCCCACCAACTTCAGCACCATTTCGACCGAACTCGGGATGCAGGAAAGCGTATCGCGCTGCGCATGCTTGTCGATGATTCGCTGGTCGAACTTTGTGAGATTGCGCCGGACGCCACCGGCCCCGGGGTTCTGGCAAGCGCGCAGCTCGGCGCTGAGTTTGGAAACGGCTTCCATGTCATCGGCCGCCTCAGCGTCCTGAATCATCCGTTCCAGGATACCGCGATAGGTAATGCCGATGGACCTCTCCGCCGCGACCGCCCGCATCCGGGTTTCCGCCAGGTTGCGGTCGCGCTCGCGCTTGAGGTCCTCGATCGCCCGGTCCGTGTCGATTTGCGCGCCAGCGACCCCGGCCAGCATGAACAAGGACAACAACCAGAAGACGGCCCCGAAACAGCCAATGGGAATCGAGCGGGCTGCACCCGCGCCAAATCGCCGCGAATTCAGGGTGGATTTGTTCGAGTTTCCGTCAGGCATTTCGACCGCACTTTCTAAAACAGCGTCATCTGCGGCTTCATCTCCGCGCGGGCTTGCTCGGCTTTCTTTTTGTTGCGCGGCATGCCGTGCTTGGGCGGGGGCGGGGCTTCGGCAAGGGCGGGTTTACCGTCGGCGGTGAGCTCGTGCTGCTCGAGGTTGCTGAGGATTTCCTTGGCCCGGGCGATGATGCCCGCTGGGAGGCCGGCGAGGCGCGCGACCTGGATGCCGTAGCTCTTGTCCGCGCCGCCCTTGATGATCTTGCGCAGGAAGATGATCTGGTCGTTCCACTCGCGCACGGCGATGTTGTAGTTGCGCACGCCGGTGCGGGTGAGCTCGAGCTCGGTGAGCTCGTGGTAATGCGTGGCGAAGAGCGTGCGGGCTTTCACTTCGTCGTGCAGATACTCGGCCACGCTCCAGGCGATGCTCAAGCCGTCGAAGGTCGAGGTGCCGCGGCCGATTTCATCGAGGATGACCAGCGAACGCACCGTGGCGTTGTTGGTGATGTTCGCCGTTTCGTTCATCTCGACCATGAAGGTCGACTGGCCGCGGGAAAGGTCATCGCTCGCGCCGACGCGGGTGAAGATGCGATCCGCGAGACCGATCTCCGCTTCCTTCGCCGGCACCCACGAGCCGATCTGGGCCATCAGAGTGAGGAGAGCGACCTGGCGGATGTAAGTCGATTTGCCGGCCATATTCGGACCGGTGAGGATGAGCAGGCGGTTCTTTTCCCCGTCGAGCAGGACGTCGTTCGGGACGAACTTTTCTTCGACCAGCGATTGGTCGAGCACCGGGTGACGGCCATCGACGATATTGATGCGCAGATCTTCGCTCAGTGACGGGCGGCAATAGCCGAAGAGTCGCGCGGTTTCCCCAAAGGCGCCGAGCACATCCAGCGTGGCCACGGCAGCGGCGGTGGATTGCAGGGCATGCAGCTCGCGCAGGACTTCGTCGCGGATTTGAAGAAAGAGCTCCTGCTCCAGCGCCTTGGCACGCTCGTCGGCGCCGAGGATTTTGCCCTCCACTTCCTTGAGTTCCGGGGTGATGAAGCGCTCGCCCGTCGCCACGGTCTGCTTGCGATGCCAGCTCTGCGGGACGAGGTGCAGGTTCGATTTCGTGACTTCGATGAAATAGCCGAAGACCGAGGTGTAGCGGACCTTGAGCGACTTGATGCCGGTCTCCTCAATGGCGCGTTGCTGCAGCTGGGCGATCCAATCCTTGCCCTCGCGTCCCGCATTGCGCAGTTCGTCGAGCGGGGCGAAATAGCCATCGCGGAACATGCCGCCTTCGCGGGTCAGTGCCGGCGGCTCATCGACGATCGCCTTGGTCAGTAATTCGACGACATGCGGCAACGGATGCAAATCCCCGCGGATTTGCTCCCCCAGCCCGGAGAGATGCGCCGTTTCGACAGGCTCAAGGCCCCGAGCTTGTCGAGGGGCTCCGGCGCGTCCCACTTCTTCCAGCGGATTGCGCGCTTTCCCGAGCGCCTCGAGGTCATCCCGCAATTGTGGGATCTGCTCCAGCGACATGCGCAAGACCTGCAGATCGCGCGCATTGCCACCGGTCTGCGTGAGCCGCCCCACCGTGCGCTCCATGTCGCGGATCGACTTGAGCGTCTCGCGCAGATTCCCGAGCAAAAACGGCTCGGCCAGCAAATCGGCGATCATCTGCTGCCGCTGCTGCAGCGGGGCGATCTCGCAGAGCGGATGCAAAATCCAGTCGCGCAGCTTACGGGCGCCCATGGGCGTGACCGTGCGATCCAGTGCGCCGAGCAGGGAAGTGTCGCGTCCGCCGCCGCGGGCCTCGACGAGCTCGAGATTCGCCTGCGTGGCGGCGTCGAGCACCATGAACTGCGAGTTGCGATAGCAGACGAGCCGCGTGATGTGGCTCAACGAACGGCGTAGCTCGGTCTTGAGATAATGTAGGATCGCCCCCGCCGCGCCGATCGCTCCCGGCAGCTCTTCGCAGCCGAAGCCGTCGAGCGATTGCACTTTGAAATGATCGCGCAGGGTGAAATAGGCCTGATCGAGCAGGAAAGTATAGCCGTCGCGCGCCACGAGTCCGCGCACGTCTCGGAATTGCGCCGCCTGCTCCTCGCTGACCAGCACCTCGGCGGGTTGCACGCGGGCGAGTTCATCGGCCAGTTCTTTTTCATCGGCCAGTTCGGTGAGCCGGAAATCACCGGTGGTGAGATCGACAAAAGCAAAACCGTAGCCGCTCTTCCCGCCGGCATAGATCGCGGCGAGGAAGTTGTTCCGCTTCGCATCGAGCATGTGCAGGTCGGCCACCGTGCCTGGGCTGACGATGTGGGTGATCTCCCGCTGGACGATTTGCCCTTTCTGCGGTTCGCCGATCTGGTCGCAGATGGCCACCCGCCGCCCGGCCTTGATCAACCGCCGGATGTAATTATCCGCCGCGTGATGCGGGATGCCGCACATGGGGGTGAGATTGCGCTTGGTCAGCGCCACATTGAGGATCGCAGAGGCTTCCTTGGCGTCCTCGAAGAACATCTCGTAAAAGTCCCCAAGCCGGAAAAGCAACAGGGTATCCGCGGGGAGAGACCTCCGGATGCTCTGGTACTGCTGCATCATCGGGGTCAGGGTCTCGGACATGGGAGGGAGTATGGAACATTCAACATCCAACGTCCAACACCCAACATCCAATGAAGAGAAAATCCGCCCCGCAGCGCCTCCTCCGTTCCCGTGATCGCTGTGCTATCGGAGTTCGGATTTGCCAGAAAGACGGGGTTCTGAGAGATTGCCTCCATGAGCAATCGCGAAATCGTGATCGACCTCCTTTCCAAGCTCCCAGAGAACGCGTCGTTGGAGGAAATCGCGCGTGAAATCGAGTTTCTTGCCGGCGTCCAAACCGCCCGGAAACAAGCGCATCGGCGCGAAGGTATTCCCGCCGAGGACGCCCGAAAGCTAATCGACACGTGGGCTGGCCGGTAACTCTGACCGAACAATCTCAGCGCGATCTGCAGGAGATTGTTTCATTTATCGCTCGCAATAACCCCGAGCGGGCTCGCACGTTTGGCAACGAGCTCATCAGCCAGGCGTTATCCATAGGTGACTTCCCGGCCATGGGCCGAATCGTTCCTGAGCTCGGCGATCCAGCGGTACGTGAGATTGTGCACGGCTCGTACCGTATTGTTTACGAACGGCTGCATGCCCCGAACGCGATCTATATTCTTCGATTTTGGCAAGCCGCGCGGGGGACGCCGGATATCCGCGAGGGCTGATTGCGGACGCCCGATCACATCCACACTGGGCATTCATTCATTGTCCGGAAGCGTTCCCACGGTGGCGGTTCTGTCATCGGATGTTGGATGTTTCTGCTAAAGCTGTAATGGCCGCCGTATCGCGTCCGAGATGCCGCAGGCCGAAGAGCCAGAAGATGCTGGCCACGACCATCATTGCCGAGACCACCATGAAGGCGACGTTCATGTTGGATTTGCCGGCGATCCAGCCGATGAGCGGAGGCGAGATGGCGTCGCCGAAGATGTGGATGGAGAGGATGTTCAGGGCAAAGGCGGTGGCGCGGTTGCCGGACGGGGTCACGTTCGCCAAGGCGGCATTGGCCGGGCCGGTGTTGAAGAAGAGGAAGAAGATCGCCAGGAAGATGAGCCCCCAAGCTGCCGGGAAGGGGGTGTGCAGCATCAGAATGATCGCTGGGAAGGCGAGGAAGATGCTGATCGCTGAGACCAGGAAGTAGGAGCCCGGATAACGGCGGCGCACGCGGTCGCCCGCCCAGCCGCCGGCCAGGGTAGCGAGCAGGCCGCCGGTGGCGGTGATGGCGCCGAAGGTGAAATTGATTTTGCCGAGATCGGGGTGCCCGCCGAAATCCGCGGCGCGGAACGAATATAGGTAGCGCGGCACCCAAAACGACATGCCGCCCATGGCAAAGGTCATCGCTGTCATCGCCGCGGTATTGAGCGTGTAGGAGGGGATGCGGAAGAGCGCCAGGGCGTCGGTGAGCTTGATCTTGGGCTTTTTCGGCGTCTCTGCGGCCCGAGCGCGCACGCCGCGAGGGTCGCGCATGAAAAGACACAGCGCCGCGAGGATGAGGCCGGGCGGGGTGACCAGATAGAACGGCCAGCGCCAGCCCAAGTGGGCACCGACGGCCCCGCCAAACGCGTAGCCGATGGCACTGCCCACCGGGATGGCCACATAGAAATAGGCGAGCATCCGGCCGCGTTTCTCCACGGGATAAAGATCCGAGATGATCGTCGGCGCTGCTGGGCCATAGGCGGCTTCGCCCACGCCCACGAAGACCCGTGTGAGGAGCAGCATGGTGAAGGTCGCCGCCATTCCCGACCAGCCGCTGGCCAGGCTCCACAGGGCTACCCCAAAGGCGATGAGCTGCCAGCGGGAAAAGCGATCCGCCAGCCAGCCGAAGAGCGGGGCGAGAATCATGTAGCTGACGAGAAACGCCGTGGCCAGCGCCCCGGTCTTGGCCATGGCGGTGTCGTCCTTGGCACCGAAGAATTGATCGGAAACCAGCGGCTCGATCGCCGCCAGGATGTAGCGGTCGATGTAGTTGAAAAGATTGATCGCCAGCAGGAGAGCTAGGGCGCTGGTGGCGGCGCGACGAGTCGTGGATGATGGTGGTTCCTGCATGCCCGGGAAAACGCGCGCCATCCCATGCGTTTCACCTTTGTAAGGGAAGCGTATTTTGCGGTCGGAGCCTCTTAATCGTAATCTTAATCTTACTCTCAATCCTCTCTGTAGGAGCGTGAGAGGGCAGATCAAGAAAAGAACCGTCTTTCCTCCGCTTTGGTCCTCTCTCCGGCCAGAAGTCCTCGGTCCGCCATAAAAATTCGTTCTACAAAGTCCCAGAATGCGATACGCTTGACCTAATGATCTTGGAAACGATTCCCGCGATTCAGGCGCTGAGCGTGGAGGAGAAACTCCTGCTGGCTGGTGAAATTTGGCGCGAGGCTTCCGCTGCTGTGGGGCCTATCTCGTCGGAAACAGCGGCGCTTCTGGATGAAAGGATCGCTGCGTATCGGGATCGTCCGCAGGATGTTCTGACGACGGAACAGGTCACCGAGAATCTCCGTCACCTCAAGGAACGTCTTGTCGTCAGACAGAAATGATGGAGGTTGTCTGGACGTTGGGAGTGGATCTCGACTTGCAGGCCATTTACGAACGGTTGGATGTTTACAGGTCCGGTACGGGTGATCGGTTCTTCGAAGCGCTCTTGGAGACTACCCGTCAATTGCAGCTGTTCCCACAAATCGGCCCCCGTTGTGCATCGAGGTTTTATCCGGCGGGTGCTAGTGTTTGATCGGCACTACGGGCTCTTCTACTCGATCGAGTCGCGCGGCATCATTTTGCACGCCCTTGAGGATTTGAGAGGCGCCCCAGGACGCATCGCCCAACGTTTGCGCCAAATCTGAGGGGGGCTGGCTCTTATTCTAATTTACTCTTAAGCTTAGCTCCTTCCGTGGAACGTAATGGGAGAGATTAAGATTACGATTAAGAGCAAGATTAAGAAAAAGAGCTACCCTCCTTCCCCCGGCTCTCTAATACTCCGCCGCCGTGGATTCCGCTGCTCGTCATACCTCCCTCGCTGAACGCATCATTCGTGGCCTCGGCCAGTTTCTGGCCTCGATCATTTATCGGGTGAAAGCCCATGGTGTGGAGCAACTGCCGAAAGGCGGTTTTCTGCTCCTGCCGAATCACCTCACGTGGGTGGATGCGGTGATCCTGCAACTTGCTTGTCCGCGGCCGATTCGCTTCGTGGTCTTCGCGGACATCTACAACCTGCGCTGGCTGAACCCCATCTTCCGCGCGGTCGGCGCGCTGCCCATTTCCCCGCGCAAGGCGAAGGACGCGGTCAAGCTCGCCGTCGAGGCCATCCAGGCGGGCGAGATCGTGTGCATCTTCCCCGAGGGCGAGCTCTCGCGTAGCGGGATGTTATTGCGACTCAAGCGCGGCTACGAACTCATCGCCCGCCAGGCCGAGGCGGAGGTGGTGCCGGTGTGGCTCGATCAGCTCTGGGGCTCGGTCTTTTCCTTCAAGGGCGGGAAGTATTTCTTCAAATGGCCTCGGCAGTTTCCGTATCCGGTCACGGTCGCCTTTGGCACGCCGCTCAAGGCGGAAGAGGCGGACATTGCCACGGTGCGCTCGCGATTCCTCGAACTCGGCGAATTCTGCTACCAGCACCGGCCCATGCTGCGTGGGCATCTCGGCGAGGCCTGCCTGCGCGGGCTGAAGAAGCATCAGTTCGACGTGGCGGTGATCGATGGTTTCGACCAGTCGAAGCTCACCCGCGGTTCGCTGCTCGCGGTGGCGATCACCCTCAGCCGTTACATTCGCCGCGAATGCTCCCGCCATCGTGTGGCCATCGTGCTGCCCCCGGGCAAGGCGGGGCTGGTGGTGAATCTTGCCGTGCTGCTGGCGGACAAGGTGCCGGTGAATCTCAACTTCACCGCCGGCCGCGCGGCGATCGAAGCTTCGATGGCCATCGCCGAGATCAAGCATTGCATCACCGCCCACGCGGTGACGAAGCGCTTGGCCGATTTCCCCTGGCCGGAGCATACGCTGATGCTCGACGAAATCCTGCCGCCGATGAAGCGCGACATCGCCCTGTGGCGCGCCGCGGTGTGCGTGACGCCGGCGTGGGTGCTGGCGCGCGCGCTGTGCATTCCGCGCGAAGGCGACCACGCCGAGGCCTTCCTCCTTTTCACGAGCGGCTCCAGTGGCGCGCCGAAGGGCGTGGCGCTCACCCATCGCAATCTTCTCGGCAATGTCGCGCAATTCGCGCTCATGCTGGAGTTCGAGCGCGGCGAGAGCGTGCTCGGTTCGTTGCCCTTCTTTCACAGCTTCGGCGCCACGGTGACGATTCTCTTCCCGATGATGGAGCCGGTGACGGTCGTCACTTATCCGAACCCGTTGGAAATCGCCAAGCTCGCCGGCCTCATCGAGCGCTACAAAATCTCGCTCGTCGTCACCACGCCCACCTTCCTGCGCGGCTACATGCGCAAGGCCGAGCCGAAGCAACTGGCCTCGCTCAAGCTGCTCGTCACCGGCGCGGAAAAGCTGCCCGCCGATTTGCAAAAATCCTTCGAGGAGCAATTCGGGATGAAGGTGCTGCAGGGCTACGGCCTCACTGAGACCTCGCCGGTCGTGGCCTTTAATCTGCCCGAAGTGAAGGCGCCGAACGCCAACGATCCCGTGCAGCCTTCGAGTCGGGACGGCTCCATCGGCAAACTCGCACCGGGTATCGCCGCGCGCATTTGCGATCCGAATACCGATGAACCGCTCTCCCTGCACGCCACGGGCATGCTCTGGCTGAAAGGCGCGAACATTTTCGATGGGTATCTCGATGATCCGAAGCGCACCGCCGAGGTGCTGAAGGATGGCTGGTTCAAGACCGGCGATCTGGCGCGCTTCGACGAGGACGGCTTCTGTTTCATCGAAGGCCGGCTCTCGCGCTTCTCCAAGATCGGCGGCGAAATGGTCCCGCACGAAACCGTCGAGTCGCGGATCGTGGAAGCCTTCGACCTCGCCAAGGAAAGCGAGCGTACCTGCGCGATCACGGCCATTCCTGACGAAGCGAAAGGCGAGGCGCTGGTGCTCCTCACTACGCACGAGATCGACACCGGCGATCTGCGCAAGAAGCTCTCCGACGCCGGCCTGCCGAACCTCTGGATCCCGAAGATCGTAAAACGCGTCGACGCCGTCCCCGTGCTTGGCACTGGCAAGCTGGACATCCAGCGCTGCAAGGAACTCGCGGCGCAGGCGTGAGGTACATTATGCCTGAACGTACAAAGAAGCCCAATCCACTAGGGTCCATTTCCGGCCTTGTGAGTGCCGGTTGCGGCTGGGTCCTGAGTCAATATTGCGGTGCGTCGATCTGGATTCCCGGAGCCGCCGCCATTGTGTTTCTGTTGCTCTTCATCAATAGCCCGATTCGGCCGAAATATTTCGGCGGAGCGATTGCGACCACGCTGGGGCATATTACTGCGTTTGTGCTGGGGAGCGCCCTTACGGGCAATTGGTCAGCGACTGCGCTCGACATCATTGTTCTGACCGCTGGAGTCGTCTGGCTGTGGCTGCGTCCAGGCCTCGCCGCGGCGCTGTTTCTTGGGATGGTGCAACTGGCTTCTCTCGCGATAAATGTCTATAACATCACCTTAGTGCCCTTCGGCAGCTTCCCCCATCGGGCGCTCGCCGGGCATTGCGCCTTGAGACTGATCGCCATCATCTGTCTCATCGTTGGCTACTTGGCGCTGCGTCGCAAACATTCGACCCCGCCGCCCCCTCCGGTTCCGAGTGTGGCGATATCGTAAGATATTTCGGGCGGACTCATGAACGCCATGAGGAAGCTGTCCATCATTGCTGGTTCCTTGCTTGTGCTGGCTGTGCTGGTCGGCATTGTTGCGTTCGTGCGGGCGGCGTTCACCGCGACTGATCCTTACTTGGTTAAGCCGCTGACCCATTCGCCGGCACCGACGGGTGCGCGTGTCGGTCACTCGTCTGAAGCTTGGCGTCGCTACCGCCAAAGCGCGTTCGCCACGACCGTCATCTGGACCTGACTCCCCAAAAAGCAAACACGACCGCCGGTGATGGGCACCAGACGGTCGTGTGGGTGGGAGTTTTTACGCGGTCGGAATGGACCGCGGTCTCAAGTTCTTAGTGGCGGTTGTCGTAGCGGATGCCTTCCTTGATCTGGGCGATCGCGGCATTGACCATCTCGAGCGCTTTTTCGCGATGGCCGCCTTTGTCGTGCTCGGCGTGTTCGAGTTTGGCGCGAGCGGCCTGGAGGTCGCCGAGGGCCGCATCCATGCGGGGCTGCCGCTCGGCTTTGACGGCCGGGGCGCAGAAGACGGTGGCGATGGTGACGAGACTGAGGATGGCTGGGATGAGGCGGGACGTAGACATGTCACTGATGGTCTATTTTTCGAACGGAAAAACAAGCCGAGGGAATAGTGAATGTGTAACAATTGTGTGCCATGAGCGGGTGATTACGCAGGGCCCGCATTTCCGAATCCGAGCGCGTAATTCCCTTTGCATTGCGGAAAATTCAGTCAACTTTTCCGCCCATGCGATCCATCTGCCTGCTCCTCGCAGCCTGTCTGCTTCTCTGCACCGCCCCGCTTCATGCCGCCGATCCCCAACCCACGGCGCAGAGTGGAGAGTTCATCGTTCTTACCGGCGGTGTTTCGCTGTGGATTTGGGAAAAGTGGAAGGCTGCCCCGCATGACAACTGGTGGATGAACTTCGTGCGCGCCTCGCGTATTCGCATCGAGCAGATCGAGCAGCAGGTGCCCGGTGCGCAGGTCACCTGGCTGGTTTATCGCCCCGCTTACCTCGCCCGCGCCAAGCAGGACAACAACGACCTCATCAGCCATATCGAGAGTGTGCGCGACGCCTTTCACGTGAAGCTCATTTTCTTCGACAAGCCGGCCCAGGTGTTCGACTACCTCAACTACGGTCTGGATCGCAGCAAGACAAAGATCGCGGATTTCGAATACTTCGGCCACAGCAACAAGGCCTGCTGGATGTTCGATTACTCGAACAACATCGACAGCGCCTCGAAGGCGTGGATCCACCAGGACGATTTGGCGAAGCTCAACCGCGGCATCTTTTCCCGCGACGCGTTCGTCAAGAGCTGGAGCTGCCACACTGGCGAGAGCATGAGCCAGGTGTTCCGCAAGGACACCGGCGTCTCGATGGTCGGTGCCACGGGCAAGACACAGTACATGGATGACGTGCTGCCGATCATTTCCACGCCCGGCGGGAAGTGGGTGAGGTAACTTTTAGTTACTCGGAATATTCGGATTCGGAGTCTGGGTCGGGTCGGTCTGCGTGGTGTTCGTTCCGTCGAAGACGGCGTTGCGGTTCAGGCGCAGGGAACTTTCGGCGCTGGTGTAGAGCTTGGAGAGGGTGTCTTTGTCGGCGACTCGATACTCGATGGTGTGCGCGTGCGTGGTGGTGGGGTAGTTCTTGACCACTTTCTGCCAAACGTCCTGTCCGGTGCGGGCGGCGCCGTCCTGCAGCATTTGCTGGGCTTTGTCGATCGTCGCCTGGCCGAGACCGATGGGCGAATTCGGCGTGCTGGGTTCGATGTAGTAGAAGCGGGCGAGGGCGTTACCGACGGTGTCAATGTTCACTTCGGTGACGCGGGCGATGCCGTCGACCAGGTATTCGTGGCTGCTCACGGAGACGATGGCGCGCAGGGCGACAGAGTAGGATCCGCCGGGCAGGTTGCATCGCCACATGGGGATATTGGTCGGCGTGGGGGTGGCGCTCGGGGTGGCCGAGGGGGTGTTGTTCTGGTTTTGATTCTGGTTGTTGCGACCGGCACCGCCGCCTTGTTTTTGCGCATGGAGCAGGGGGGCGGTGAGGAAAAGGGCGAGAAGGATCGGGAGGAATTTCATGGAAGGTGTGTCAGTGTGCATCGGGTGGAGGGAAAGTTCCAGTACGGAACCGTCCCCGAGGCGGAGGGTTGCGACTTTTGTCGTTCCGAACCGTCGCTTGGCGCAGTCGGTTTTCGAGGTCGCGCGCCCACACGCGGCGGCGAAGATCGCCGCCTACAGTGGCGATTTCTGCCGACGGCGCGGCCAGCCGAGCAGTAGGGCGCTGCCGGAGGCGAGCAGGGGGCGTGGCCGGGTTCCGGTACGCTGATCAGCAGGAGGGCGACATTGGTGCCGCCGGTGTTCTGCTCACGCGGGTGGGGATTAAGATCAAGATTACGATTAAGATTAAGACGCAGACTAAAACCCTGCTCCGGGGTCGATGTTCAGCTCCGGTTGGTCGATGTGTGTGAGCTGCCATTCCCACGGCGCGGAGCCGACCTTGCGCCAGGTGAAGATGAACGGCTTTTGCAGCCCATTGACGCGCTCCATCACCAACTGCGCGATGGCGCTTCCATTGCCGCTGATTTTGATCCACGTGCTCGTCGTCCCTTCCCGGCCGTGGACTTCACATTGCTCGGTCCGGTTCTCGATCGTTAGGAAGAGGAATTGCGAGAAAACCTGCTCGGCGTCCTCGACCGCAGCGGCTTTATTGTGCCCCCAGCGATCGGAAAAATCGTCGGCCATGAAGGCGGGCACCGCTTTCCAGTTCCGCTGCTGGACTTTTTTCAGAAATTGGGTCGTATGCAGGCGCACTTGCCGTTCGGGTTGCCAGAGCCAGAGCAGCCATAGTCCCCAGAGGACGAGCACAATTGCGAGGGCGGGTGCATATTTGCGAATCAACATGAGTAGTGAAGATCCAATCAGGTACAAGGCGAATGTCGCGGCGATTTTGCGCAATGCGCGTGGGCGCATCCTGGTCTGCGAACGGTTGGGCGTGGATGGCGCATGGCAATTTCCCCAAGGCGGGATCGATGACGGCGAGACGCCGGAGCAGGCGCTCGTCCGCGAGGTATGGGAGGAAATCGGCGTGTCGGCGCGCGACTTCAAGATCATCGAGAAAAGAGGGCCATATCGGTATCTTTACGGCAATGGCCGGATCAAGCGCGGCTGGCACGGCAAGGAGCAGAGCTATTTTCTGTGCGATTACACGGGGCTGGATGCGGAGATCCATGTCGACACGGAGCATCCAGAATTTCAGGCTTTCCGCTGGATCGCGCCGGTGGATTTCCGGCTATCGTGGCTGCCGGAAATGAAGCGTGCGGTCTACCGGGCGGTGCTGGCGGATTTCTTCCGAATAAAAATATGAGCAGGGCATGAATCCTGTTGACCTATAGAGAACAATCCGGCACTACCTCCGGCGCTAAATACTATGCTGACTCTAGGGTCTTTTACACTCGTTATCGTTGCATTCCTCGGTTGCGTGTGGTGGGCGTGTCGCGACGAAGGAGCATGATACTCCCGCACTCTTTTTAACCGATGCCGGGCCCCGACGAAATCCAGTGGGTCAAAGCAACGGCCAACGAGTTGAATAACCTCCTGCAGGTTATCTCCGAGTCGAGCCAGGTGCTGGAGACGATTTGCGCCGAGTCTCCGGACACGGAAAAATATTTTGCCATCCTGCGCAGCGGGGTGGAGCGCGCGACCAAGGTGACGCGGATGATGGTTGATCGCGTGGGCGGTTACCAGGCCGACATGGGCGGGGCGGTGAAGGTGGAGCCGCCTGCGCCGGTAGTGGTGAGGCCGCCGGTGCCCCATCCGGTCTCCGACGTCCGCATTTACAATCCGACGGGGCAGCGCGAGCTGGTGATGATCGTGGACGACGAAGATCTGGTGACGATTCTCGCCCAGCGGGTGCTGACCGACGAAGGTTACCGTATCGTCACGGCCAAGGACGGGTTTCAGGCGATCGAGATCTACCGCAAGCTCAAGGAACAGATCGCGCTCATCATCCTCGATTTCACCATGCCGATCATGGATGGCGCGGATGTCTTCGCCGAGTTGCTGCAGATCAATCCGAAGGCGCCGGTCGTGCTGAGCAGCGGTTTTGCCGAACAGGAGCGTCTGCGCAGTATGCTGGCACGCGGCCTGCGCGGTTTCATTCCGAAGCCGTATACGCAGCAGAAACTCCTCACGCAGATTCGTTCCGTCCTCGACACGCTCAATGCCGAGCGGAGTGGGGAACGGCGGATCATGTAGAGCGGTGACGCTCATGGGACTCGGCGAAAAAATCCGTAAACAGGTCGGCCGTCCGCGGCAGCCCAACGCTTTGCGCGAGCTTCAAACGCTCAACGATAATCTCCGGAGTCTTGGCATCCAGTTACCCGCACCCGATGCCCGACACGTTCGAAAGTCTGTTGGTCAAACTCCGCCGCGCGAAAACCGCGTTGAGGGCGATCATCGCTGGTGCGGCTCTTCCAGATTCCGTGGATCTAGTTAAACTGACCCCGTCAACCGGCCCGGAGTCAGAAGACTCGCATTAAACGCGGTACGTGACGACTTCTTGAGCGCGGCTGGGGGGATTGACGACAAGACCTGCCTTGATCGCGGGATTTCCTTGTGCTTGCGGGGCGTTGTCGCACCATCCGCGCCATGCAACACGAGATCATCGGCACCACCATGCCTGTCCTGAGCATCAGCCTCGCGAAGGGCGAGAGCGTTGTGGCCGTTTCGGGCGAACTTTCCTGGATGACCAGTTCCATCCAGATGAACACCACGACCAATGCCGCCGGAGGTGGCGGGTTTTTCGGCGCGATCAAGCGTGCGGTGGGCGGTGGCTCGCTCTTCATGACCGAATACCGGGCTGAGGGAGATCATGGCGTGGTGGCTTTTGCCACGAAACTGCCCGGCCACATCGTCCCGATCGAGCTCTCCGGCGACAAGACCTACATGATCCATCGCCACGGTTATCTCTGCGGCACGCCCGGTGTGGAGTTGGGTGTCGGCTTTCAACAATCCCTGGGCGCGGGCGTCTTCGGAGGCAGCGGGTTTGTGATGCAGAAGATGGCCGGCACGGGCTCGGCGTGGATCGAACTCGGTGGCGAGATCGTCACCTACGATCTCGCGGCGGGCGAAACGTTGCGGGTGCATCCGGGCCATGTCGGGATGTTTGAAGGCAACGTGAAGTTTGAGATCACGCGCATCAAGGGCATCGCAAATATGCTCTTCGGGGGCGACGGCGTTTTCCTCGCCGCGCTGACCGGTCCCGGCCGCGTGTGGCTGCAGACGCTCACGGTTTCGAATCTCGCCCACGCGATTATTCCGTATCTGCCGGCGAAGGGATAACACGCCATTCGCTCGGCCGATGCGCCCTCGCCGGCGCCCCCAGCCAGGACGCCAAGGGGAACGAAAAGTAATCTCTCCGTCCTCAAAAAAACCAAAGCGGACCCTTGACTCTCCGGCTTCAAAAAGTAGTAGGAAAGCCCCCCAAATTTCCTTAACCGCAAACAAAAAGAAGAAACAACCCCATATGGCTCTACGATTAGGCGACGTCGCCCCGAACTTTTCCGCTGTCACGACCGAAGGACAGATTGATTTTCACCAATGGCTCGGGAATTCCTGGGGCGTCCTGTTCTCGCATCCGGCCGATTATACCCCAGTTTGCACGACGGAACTGGGCACTGTGGCGCGGATCAAGGATGAGTTTGAGAAGCGAAACGTCAAGACGGTCGCCGTCAGTGTCGACCCGATCGACTCGCACAACGGCTGGATCAAGGACATCAACGAGACGCAGAGCTGCACGATGAATTTCCCGATCATCGCGGACGACAAACGCGAAGTGGCCACGGCCTACGACATGATCCACCCGAACGCCGACGACAAGGCGACGGTGCGCTCGGTGTTCGTCATTGGGCCGGACAAGAAAATCAAGCTGACGCTCACCTACCCGGCCAGCACGGGGCGCAATTTCCTCGAGATCCTGCGCGTGATCGACTCGTTGCAATTGACGGTAAATCACAAAGTCGCCACCCCGGCGGACTGGAAGCAGGGCACGGACTGCATCATTTCCCCGTCGGTGTCCGATACCGACGCGGAGAAGCTCTTCCCCAAAGGCTTCCGCAAGGTGAAGCCCTACCTGCGCTACACGCCGCAGCCCAATCTGCCGTAAAACGACGGGTTCGTTCCTATAGGGAGCGATGCCTGTTTCCCGCGAATCCATCGCGGGGCAGCCAGGAAAAGTTCAACGTGTCGCGGCGAAGTAGCTGGAAAGCTATTTCGCCGCGCACCATTTTTGCCACATGGTGCGATAGGCATTTTCGATGTTGCGCGCGAAACGAGGCGCGTCCATGAGGACCGATGCTTCCATGCGGCCGCGCAAGGTGCGGCGCAATTCGGCGAGTCGCGGGAGATCGTGCGCGAGTTGGATCGCCTTGGCGACGTAGTCGTCTCCGGTGAAGGCGACCAGTTCCGGGAGGCCGAGATTCGAGAGTTGGCTCAAACCGGCGCGTGAAACCGCCGTCTTGCCGGCGAGAGTCACCACCGGCACACCCATCCAGAGCGCGTCGAGGCTGGTCGTGTGGCCGTTGTAGGGGAAGGGATCGAGGACGACGTCCAGGTGCCGGTAGAGTTCGAGATATTTGGGCCGCGGGCGGTGGGTGGCGAATTCGATTCGGGACGGATCGATTCCCGCCTCGGTCAGAATATCCAGAGTACGCTGCCGATGAGTGCCGGCGTGGCTAAGTAGCACTAGCCGCGAGCCTTTCACACCGCGAAGCACACGCGCCCAGAGCTGCAGCATCGGGTCATTGACTTTGCAGAAATTGTTCAGGCTGCCAAAGGTCACGATGCCATTTTGCTTCGCCGAAGAATCGCTGACTTCGATGATGTCGCCAGCGGGGGCGTAGCACCAAAAGCTGTCGATGTGCACGACCTGTTCGTGGCGGGGCGCGCCGACATCGAGAAAACGATCGCTGATGCGGTAATCGATGGCCTCCAATCCCGTGGTTTCGGGATAGCCCGCAAAGCTGACCTGCACTGGCGCCGGCCGTCGCGCCAAGACCTGTAACCGATTGCCGGCCATGTGCTGGGTGAGGTCGACGAGTATGTCCACGCCATCCTGCCGGATCATCTCGGCGAGCGCCTCATCGCTCACGCCCACGCTGCTGCGCCAGTGATCGGCGCCACGCCGGATTTCCTCGTGAAAAGAATCGACCCGTACGCCGTTGTCGTAGCAGTAGATTTCAAACGCGGTGTGGTCGTGATGCCGGAATAGAGGCAGCAAATTGACGCCCACGACGTGGCGCCGGAAATTGGGGGACACATAGCCGATTCGCAACCGGCGTTCCGGACTGCGGTCGTTGGTATGTGGCCGAATGAATGGACGGAGCGGATCGGCGAACCGGTTGCTCCACTGGGCCCGCGCCTCGATGAGGGCTCGATCATCGACACGTGGTTGAAAGAGGAGGGTGTAAACGAAATTCGTCCACGGCCCTGAGTCGTCCGGGGCCAGCTCCATGGCGCGGCGATAGGCGTCGAGGGCCGCATCGATCTCACCGCGATCTTTGAGCGCGTTGCCGAGGTTGTTATGGAAGTCAGCGGAATTCGGTTCGATGGCGAGTGCGTGTAAGAATTCGGCGGAAGCTTCATTGAGTGCACCTTGCTCGCGCAACGCGTTGCCCAGGTTGTTGTACGCCTGAGCGAGGTCCGGCTTGAGCTCGATCACCGCGCGAAACGCCGCCGCGGCCTCATCGAGCCGTTGCAGTTCGAACAGCGCATTGCCCAGATTGGTATTCGTCTCCGCCCCGGCGGGGTTGATTTGCAGTGCGCGACGGTAGCAGGCAATGGCTTCGTCCAGCCGCCCGGCATCCGCGAGAGTGATGCCCAGGTTATTGAGCGCGTCGGCGTAGTCCGGATTGATTTCGAGCGCACGACGAAACGCCGTCATCGCTTCCTGCGGACGCGCCCATTCTCTGAAAATGTTGCCCAAATTGAAGTGCGCTTCGGCGTGATCCGGCTGAAGCGCGATTGCCTGTTGAAACGCGGCCAGAGCTTCGTCGCGCCGCGCCTGCGCCTTCAGCGCCAAGCCGAGGTTATTGTACGCCGAGGCATAGTCAGGTTTCAGCTCGATTGCCCGTTGAAATGCGGCGATCGCTTCGTCGAACCGGCCACGCTTGGCCAGAGCGCTGCCGAGATTGTGGTGCGCCTGGGCGTAGTCTGGTTGGAGTTCCGTCGCGCGGCCAAAGGCGTCCGCGGCTTCTTCCATGCGGCCCAGTTCGCTGAGCGCATTGCCCAGGTTGAAATGCGCGGCGACGTGTTGCGGGGCTGCGTTTAGCGCCTGCTGAATGAGTTCCACGGCAATTTCCGGTCGGCCGGATCGATGGGCGACGACCCCGAGCAAATGCAGCGCATCCGGCTGCCCCGGTTGGGCGTTCAGGATCTGCCGATACAGCGCCTCGGCTTCGGGCAGTCGCCCTGCCTGGTGGTGTTGGAGCGCGAGCTCAAAAGCCGCTGGAATCGAAAGACTGGACATCCGAGGCGAGCCTATGCGGAAGCGATCAAAAGACAATCGTGAGGGGCCTATGAGGATGGCAACTCATTGGTCCCGACGGCGTGCCGGCGCTTGTTCGCGACTTCGGTCGCGGATAGAGTGCCGCCCCTCCCTATGCGCCCCCTCCATTCCTTGCTGCTCGTCTCCCTGTTCTCGTGCTACGCCATGGCCGCCGATCCGGAGTTGCCGAAAGCGAATTTGCTTTTCAACGGCTGGGGTCTCACACCGGCCGGAACGCACGCTGAGGTGAGCGATCTGCCACTGAAAATGATCATCGCGCCCGGCGGAAAAATGGCGGTGGCGGTGTGCGCGGGCTACAACAATCCGGGCCTGGCCCTCATCGATGTTGCGAGCAAGAAGGTCGCACAATTCATTCCCCTGCCGCACACGTGGAATGGGCTCGCGTTCGACCAGGACGGGAAGCGGCTCTTCGTTTCGGGTGGCGAGTCGGGGATGGTGCACGTCTTCGGCTGGGAGAACGGGAAACTCGAAGTGCGCCCCGCGGTCACTATCGACCGGGCCGGGGTGCCGCTGTTTGTCGCCGGGATCGCCGTCCAACCGGGCACGGGGAAGGTTTATCTTTGCAACGAGGCGAACCACGAAATCTGCGTGCTGAACGAGAGCACGCTCGCCTGGGAGCAGGCCATCCCCGTGGGCGAGCATCCGCATAGCTGCGTGTTCGGCGCCGATAGCCGTTATCTTTATGTCAGCGATTGGGGAAGCCGCGCGGTAACCGTCGTGGACACGAAAACGGGCCGGCGGCTGCGCGATCTGTCCGTCGGCATTCGACCGAATGACCTGGCCGTCGCGCCGGATGGCCGGCTGTTCGTGGCCTGCTCGGGCGACAACACCGTCCACGTGATCCAGACCCGCACCCTGGAAAAGCCGGGCACGGACGCCAATTCGTCGCGGCGGTTGTGGGATGGCACGCGGGAAATCATCAATACCGCGCTCTATCCCGATGCGCCGGAGGGCAGCACGCCGGATGCGCTGGCGATTTCGCCCGATGGCCACACGCTCTTCGTCGCCAATGCCGACAACAACGCGGTGATGGTCGTGGACATTTCCGGCTCGAAAAATGACGAGAACGCCAAGTATGCGGAGAAGGTCTCCGTGGTGAATGGCTTCATTCCCGTCGGCTGGTATCCCTCCGCACTCGCCGTTTCGCCGGATAATGGCACCCTGCTCGTCGGCGATGGCAAGGGTGTCGCGAATCTCGGGCCCAGTTTTCCGGCGGGCCAGCCGCGTCCGCAGCCCGGCGAGAAGGTTCACTTCACGCACCCCGGCAAACTGCTCCAGGGCGACATCTCGTTCATTCCGCGGCCGGACAACACTCAGATGAGCCAATATACCGCGCAGGTCTTGAAGAATTGCCCGTTCAAGCCCGAGTCGATGACCCAGGCGACCACCCACAGCACGAGCGCGATTCCCGACAAGGTGGGCGCGCCGTGCCCGATCAAATACGTGCTCTACATCATCAAGGAGAACCGCACTTACGACCAGATCTTCGGGGACATGACCGACGCGGCGGGCAAGCCGCTCGGCAACGGCGATCCTTCGATCACCATGTATGGGGAAGCGGTAACGCCAAATCACCACCAACTGGCGCGCGATTATGTGTTGCTCGACAACCTGTACTGCAACGGAGAGGTGAGCGTGGATGGCCACAGTTGGTGCGACGCGGCGATCGCCACAGATTACAACGAGCGCTCGTGGATCCTCAGTTATTCCAGCCGCAAGGGCCATCTGCCGGGCAATGACGAGATGGAGACGCCCTCGGAGGGCTACCTCTGGGACCTGTGCCGGCGACATGGCGTGAGCTATAAAAACTACGGCGAAGGCGCGCAGCGAGTGCCATCGATCAACCGCGGCAAGTGGGGCGCGGGACGCGACAAGGAGAAGGTGGACAACTGGATTGCCGACCTGAAAAAAGCCGAGGAAACCGGCAAGTTGCCGCGCTTCACGATCATGTCGCTGGGCGAGGATCACACCGCTGGAACGACTCCCGGCGCGCACACGCCGGATGCCGCCGTGGGCAGCAACGATGTCGCCCTGGGCAAGATCGTGGCCGCGGCTTCGCACAGCAAATTCTGGAACGAGATGGCCATCTTCGTCATCGAAGACGATGCGCAGAACGGACCCGATCACGTGGACGCGCACCGGACCATGGGGCTGGTCATCAGCCCCTATGTGAAACGCCACAGCGTCGACAGCACGCTTTACACGACCGCCAGCATGGTGCGGACGATGGAGCTCATCCTCGGTCTTCCGCCGATGACGCAATACGACGGCGGCGCCACGGCGATGTTCACCTGCTTCGACCAGAACGCATCTTCCGAGCCTTACGAGGTGAAAACTCCGAAAGTCGACCTCGAGGCGAAAAATACTCCGTCGTCGCCCGGCGCCAAACGGAGCGCGAAGATGGATTTCCGCGAATACGACCGCGCGCCCGAGGACGAGCTGAACCGCATCCTCTGGGCCGCTGCCAAGGGACCGGAAGTGCCGTATCCCACGCCGATTCATCGGGTTTTCATCGGTTCGGGAAATTAGCTGCCGCAGAGGGGCGGTTCACCCGGAACCGGGTGGAAATTCCCTTATGACGAAGTGGGTCGCGGGTTTCTTTTCTGAAGCCATGTCCCCCCAGACACCCCACCGGCATTCGTCGCAGCACGCTTTCACGTTTCTCAATCCCCGTGTAGCGGAGGGTATTACCGTCCACAGTCGCCGGTCCATGCTCAAGGCGAGCCTGGCCGGAATGGCGGGACTGACTCTGCCCGGCCTGCTCCAGCTCCGCGCGGAAGGGACGAAAGACAGAAAACCCGTCTCCGGCAACAAAGCGGTCATCCTGCTTTGGATGACCGGCGGGCCATCGCATATCGACACTTGGGATCCCAAACCGGAAATGCCGCGCGAGATTCGCGGCCCATTCCAGGATATCCCGACCAAGGTGCCGGGAGTCCATATCTGCGAGTATCTTCCGAAACAGGCCGCGTTGCTCGACCGGTTCACCTTGATCCGATCGGTCGATTGCCGCGAAAGCAATCACGAGCCGAACATGGTGATGCAGACGGCCAATCGCGCTGCCGAGCCGCGGACGAATCCGAGAGGGCACCTCTACCCAGCCATAGGATCGCTCGTGGCCAGGTTTCGCGGCGCGAATCATCCGGGAATGCCGCCCTATATCGCACTCAACATGAAAAGCCGCTCGCATCTCGCATGGGGTGGCTACCTCGGGCAGCAGTTCGACCCTTTTGATGGCGCCAATGCGAGCCGGCTTTTCCAACTTCCCAGCGGCCTCACCATGGATCGGTTGCAGTCGCGCAAGTCGCTCTCGGAGCAGATGGACACGCTGCGGCGGAATCTCGATGCGAGCGGGGGAATGGAGGCGATGGACCGATTTTCCCAGCAAGCCTTCGACATCGTCGCCGGCGGCCGGGCCCAGGAGGCCTTCGACTTGAAGAAGGAACCGGCCCGAATCATTGAGCGCTACGGGGAACACGATTGGTGCCGTCAGGCCTTACTGGCGCGCCGCCTCGTCGAGCGCGGCGCGAGTTTCGTGACGATCGATCTCAGCAATCACAGCGGCTCCGGGACCTGGGATAATCACGGCGACAACATCCCGCCCTACGGCGGCATCTGGAATGGGTTGCGACCGTTGCTGCCCGTCTTCGATCATCTCATTACCACCCTGGTGACGGACCTCGCCGATCGCGGGTTGCTGGACGATACGCTGGTCGTGGCGATGGGTGAGTTTGGCCGCTCGCCCACCCTGGGCACGCAGGGGAGCACCGACGGGCGTAATCACTGGCCGTACGTCATGTCGATGTGCCTGGCCGGAGGAGGCTTCCGGCATGGCCAGGTCATCGGCGCCAGTTCACGGGACGGCGGTGAAATTGCCCATCGGCCGGTTACCCCCGGCGACCTGGCGGCGACCATTTATCAACACATGGGCGTGCCGCTGAATGCCACTTACACCGATCATCAGGGCCGCCCGATTTATATTGTGGAAAAGGGGCAGCCGATCCGGGAGCTGAGTTGATCTTCCGGGTGGACGGGACGGATACCGTGCCCGATAAACGCAAGCGCTCCACTTCGCGTCACGCCATTCGTGAATACAACCTGAGACTCACGGAAAGAGGCTGGCGGAGTCTCGCTTTTGCAGACAAAAGCCGAGCCCGGTGAGCCTTTCGGGACAAATACCGGGACGTAAACGGATGGCCCGGCGGCCCTTGCCGATGCGCTACGGGTGAATTCCACGTAAACCGGCCTTCTCTTGGCATCCCTCTAGCTTTCTCAGCAGGGACCGATATGGCCCGTATTGATTCCTTTTTTAAATTCATGAAGGAGCAGAACGCTTCTGACCTTCATCTTTCCACCGGCAATCCGCCCATGCTCCGTATTCACGGTGAACTGGTGCGGGTGGACATGCCCGCCCTGGGAAATGACGACCTGAAAGCGCTCGTTTACGAAATTGCCCCGGAACAAAAGATCAAGCTTTTCGAAGAAACCGGCGACGTCGACTTCGGTTACGAGTATCCCGGTTTCGCCCGCTACCGCGCGAACTTCTTCAACCAAAAGAGCGGTATCGCCGCGGTGTTCCGTCTCATTCCGAGCAAGGTGCTCACCGCGGATGAACTCGGCCTGCCGTCGGTGCTGAAGAAATTCTCCATGCTAAAAAAGGGCCTCGTGCTCGTCACCGGCCCGACTGGTTCGGGCAAATCGACGACCCTTGCGGCGATGATCGACTGGGCGAACCTCCAGCGGAAGGACCACATCATCACCGTCGAAGACCCGATCGAATTCGTCCACCGCTCGCAGCAGTCGCTGGTCAACCACCGCGAAGTGGGCGTGCACACGAAGTCCTTCGCCAGTGCGTTGCGTGGTGCGCTGCGTGAAGACCCGGATATCATTCTCGTGGGTGAAATGCGCGACTTGGAAACGATCGAGCTGGCGCTGACCGCGGCAGCCACGGGTCACTTGGTATTCGGCACGCTGCACACGCCATCCGCGCCGAAGACCATCGACCGTGTCATCGACGTTTTCCCCGCCGGCCAGCAGAACCAGATTCGCGCCGGCCTTTCCGAATCGCTCAAGGGCGTGGTCGCGCAAAACCTTTTCAAACGCGTCGACAAGCCGGGCCGTCTCGCCGCGCTCGAGGTGCTGGTCGTCGATACGCCCATCGCGAACCTCATTCGCGAAGGCAAGACGCACCAGATCCCCGGCATGATGCAGGTAGGCAAGAAGAAGGGCAACCAACCGCTCGACGACGCCATCATGGATCACCTGCGCGCCGCCCGCATTTCGCCGGAAGAGGCCTACGACAAATGTCAGGACAAAAAGAAATTCCGCGTATTCCTTAAGAACCCTCCCGAAGACTGGGAGGATTAAAGCCGAAAGATCCCCACATGAGACAACCCGAACTCGATGCCGTCCTCGGTGCGATGCTCGA
The DNA here is from genome assembly GCF_000173075.1 of Chthoniobacter flavus Ellin428. Classification (GTDB taxonomy): domain Bacteria; phylum Verrucomicrobiota; class Verrucomicrobiia; order Chthoniobacterales; family Chthoniobacteraceae; genus Chthoniobacter; species Chthoniobacter flavus. The sequence goes on along the minus strand of NZ_ABVL01000027.1, from coordinate 39,586 downwards.
CACGCACCCTGGCATTTCCGATCTCGTTTTTTCCGTCGGCCGTCCACTGCAGGTGGAAAGCTTCGGCGAACTGAAGGAGGCGGTGATTGCCAATCCGGCGATCCGCAAGCTCACCCATTACCAGACCGAGCAACTGGCGCTGACCATCATCGGGAACCAGCGACACCTCCTGCGCGATCTCGTCACCCGCGGCGCATGCGACTGCAGCTACGCGTTGCAGGAACGGGCCCGCTTCCGTGTGAATATCTTCCGCCAGCGCGGCAATTTCGCGATCATCATGCGGAAAGGCCAGAGCGAGATGCCGTCGCTGAATTCGCTCGGCCTCACGCCGATCTTCAAGGACATGGCCAAGGAAAAGAACGGCCTCATCCTCGTCACCGGCGCCACCGGCAGCGGTAAAACGACTACGCTCAGCGCCCTCCTCAACGAGATCAACGAGACGATGGCCGTGCACGTTGTCACGCTCGAGGACCCGATCGAGTACATTCATCAGCACAAGAAGGCCACCTTCAACCAGCGCGAACTGGGCGCGGATTTCGATGCCTTTCCCAACGGCCTGCGCTCCGCGCTCCGCCAGGCGCCGAAGGTCATTCTCGTGGGTGAAATGCGCGACCGTGCCACGGTGGAAATTGCCCTTACCGCGGCGGAAACCGGCCACCTGGTGCTCTCGACGATTCACACCATCAACGCCGGCCAATCAATCAACCGTATCCTCGGCATGTTCGACCTCGCGGAAGAAACGCAGCTCCGCCTGCGCTTGAGCGAGACGCTGCGTTATGTGGTCAGCCAGCGCCTGGCACCGAAGGTCAATGGCGGCCGGATCATGGTCAACGAAATCATGGGCTCGAACCTGCGCACACGCGAAGCAGTCGCCTTGGGCGAAGCGGAAGGACGCAGCTTTTACGAGATCATCGAGGCGAATGCCACGTTCGGCTGGACGACCTTCGACCAATCGATCGCCCGCGCCTACCAAGCCGGTCTCGTCACCGAAGACACCGCCAATCTCTACGCCACGAACAAAGCGAGGATGACCCGTTACATCGACGGCGTGAAGAAACAGCGCGGTCTCGAGAACGATACGGAAAGCGGTCTCAAGCTCGACCTCGAATCCACCACGCACGACTCCTACATCAATCTGCGGATGACCAATAAATGAGCACGCCAACTGCAAAAATGATGGAATTCCAAAGCCGCCTGGATCTCTTCGAGCCAGGCGACACGACGGCGCTCGTCTGCGTGGACGTCCCCGAGGTCCAGCGCATCGTCGTCGATCAACTCACCGCGCTGAATTACAAGATTCACACCGGTCTTTTCCTCGAGGACATCCTGCTGAAGATGCGCGCGCATGCGTATGACGTGATCGTGCTTTCCGAGCACTTCAACGCCAGCGAAATGGCGTCGAACCCGATCCTCTCCGCGGCCATCGCCGCGCCGCACGAGCAGCGCCGCAAGCAATTCGTCGTCGCTGTCGGTTCGACCTTCGCGACGAATGACGAGATGCAGGCCTTCCAGCACAGCGTCGACCTCGTGGTAAATCTCGCCGATGTCGTGAACCTGCGCCCCGTGCTCCGCCGCGGTGTCATGCGCATGAACGAATTTTACACGCCCTTCCGCGAAGCCGTGAAGCTCGAGGGGATCGTTAACTGAGTTGCGAAGAAAATTTTAAAACGCAGAGACGCAAAGACGCAGAGGCCCATACAAAGGGAAACCGCGAATGGACACGAATGGCATGTGGGTAGGCCGTTATCCCATGGGCGTTTATTTGCGGTTAAAGGAAATCTACCTCGCTTCCCGCTACTTTCTCTACGTATCTCGCGCGCAGTATTTTTTCGACAGCAGTCGACATTCCTATCCCGTTTCGTTGGGGAACAAGCAGCATTTGTTGCCAATTTGCGTAGGTAAAATTGCGTTCGGCATTGCTTTCCGGCGGGGTGCTTTTAGAATTCCCATTATATGAAATTAGTGCGCTGGAAGCGCTTCACCTGGCAGATCAAGACTTTGCCGCCCCTTGAAAGACCGCTTCCGGCCCACTTCACGGTTCGTGCCGCCACGCGCGAAGAGGCCAAGCTGGTGGCGCATGTGGTAATGACGGCGTTTGCGCTCGATTCCACATGGAGCGATACGCTGAACCAGTTCCGCGAACGTCTCGAATTGCAGCTCGATCTCGCCTTTCAGCGCGAAGCCGTTCCGGCCATCGTCATTGCCCATGGGCCGCGCATCATTGCTACCTCGGTGCTCAATACCGACCCGGCGGCGGATTCGAATCTGGTCTCCGGTCCTTCCGTCCTTTCCGAATACTGCAATCGCGGACTCGGCACGGCGCTGCTGCATGCTTCCCTCGCGCAGCTGAGCGAGGGGGGGCTGTTGCAGGCGTCGGGGATCACGAAGGAAAACACGACGGCCTGTAAGTTCGTCTATCCGAAGTTCGGATCGACGAGCGCCTCGTGTGACTTTGTGCCGGCCCTCGCCGTCACTTAGCGCCGCCCCAAGGGATTTATATGGGACAACTCTTCGGTAACTACGACGTAGGCGATTTTTATGATGAGATGTTCGCCGCGCCGGGCCAGGTGCGTCCACATTATCGGGAAGTGCTCGAGCGGTTTGAAGGGATGGTCGATGGCGAAGTGGAGCGCAAGCAGGCTCTGGCCACGGCCACGTTTCTCAATCAAGGGATTACCTTTACCGTCTATAGCGACAACCAGGGCACGGAGCGCATTTTTCCCTTCGACCTTTTTCCGCGAATCATCCCCAGCGAAGAGTGGGAACACGTCGAGCGCGGGCTCGTGCAGCGTATCCAGGCGTTGAACCAATTCCTGCACGATATCTACCACGAACAGCGGATCGTGAAGGAGGGGATCATCCCCGAGGAAGTGGTGAAGAGCGCGAAACATTTCCGGCCGGAGTTCATGGGCTTCGACGTGCCGAAGGACATCTACATCCACATTTGCGGCAGCGATTTGATCCGCGATCACGAGGGAAAATACCTCGTGCTCGAGGACAATGGGCGGTGTCCTTCCGGCGTCAGCTACGTGCTCGAAAACCGGCAGGTGATGAAGCGCGTCTTCCCGCAGCTCTTCGGGCGGGTGAAAGTGCGGCCGGTCGATCATTATGGCCAGGAATTGCTCAATCTCCTGCGCCATGTCGCGCCGCCGAATTGCCCGAAGCCGGAGGAGCCGACCGTGGTGCTGCTTACGCCGGGAATCTACAACTCGGCCTATTTCGAGCACTCGTATCTCGCCCGCGCCATGGGCATCGAGATCGTTGTCGGCCAGGACCTCATCGTGCGCGACGACGTGGTCTACATGAAGACCACCAAAGGGCTCAAACGCGTGGACGTTATCTATCGGCGCATCGATGACGACTTCATCGATCCCACCGTCTTCCGCAAGGATTCCGTGCTCGGCGTGCCGGGCATCGTCGGTGCCTATCGCAAGGGCAATGTCAACCTCGCCAACGCCATCGGGACCGGTATCGCCGATGACAAGGTGATGTATTATTTCGTGCCGCGGATGATCAAATTCTACCTCGGCGAAGAGCCTATTCTGCCGAATGTGCCGACCTGGCTGACGATGTTCGAGAAGGACCGCAAATACGTGCTCGATCACCTTCCGGAACTCGTCATCAAGAGCGCGAACGAGAGCGGCGGCTACGGCATGCTCATCGGCCCGCATGCCACGAAAGAAGAGCACGAGAAATTCCGTCAGGCGATCATCCAGGATCCGCGCAATTACGTCGCGCAGCCGGTCATTTCGCTCTCGCGCAGCCCGAGCTTCTGCGATGGAGTGGTGGAAGGCCGCCACGTGGATCTGCGGCCGTATATTTTGAGTGGGGAAAAGATCACCATCATCCCTGGCGGCCTCACGCGCGTGGCTCTGCGCAAGGGTTCACTGGTCGTGAATTCCTCGCAGGGTGGGGGATCGAAAGACTCCTGGGTGGTGGATGGGGAGTGAAACGTGAAAGTGAAAGTGGAAAGTGATTCCTTTGCCACACGCAACGACATGGCGCGGTTTGCTTGGTCTCTCACGGAAAAGTGAAAATGTGCTTTTGCCATACGTATCGAAAACGCACGTGTCATTTTCCACCTTCACCCGCCACTCTCCGTAGCACCAGGCTCACAAGCAGAGCACGCCCGGCACTTTCCACTTTCACCTTCACTTTCCACTCCACGTTCCCATGCTTTCTCGCGTCGCAGATTCACTCTACTGGATGGCTCGCTACATCGAGCGGGCTGAGAACAATTCACGTATCCTCGACGTCAATCTGCAGGTCACTCTGGACGACGAAAATACCGGGGTGGATGGAGACAAGATCGATTGGGAACCGATCCTCGCCTCGCTCGAAGATCAGAAACTTTTCAACTCGCTCTACGAGGTCACGAATGCGGACACGGTTTGCGAGTTCGTCACCTTCGCGAAGGAGAATCCGAATTCGATTCGCTCGTCCGTCGCCGCGGCGCGCGAGAATGCCCGCACGGTCCGCGAGTACATCTCCAGCGAAATGTGGGAGCGCATCAATGGCCTTTACCTGTGGCTGAACTCTCCGGCTGCCCGGCAGATGTTCGCCTCCAGCGCGATCGATTTTTTCCGTCACGTCGTCGATTGCTCCCATCAATTCCACGGCACCACCGCCGCCACGCTCACCCATGGCGAAGGCTGGCATTTCCTGCAGATCGGCAAGTATCTCGAGCGGGCGGATAGCACCTCGCGCATCCTCGATCTCAAGTATCACATCCTCCTGCCGCGCGGCGAAGAGGTCGGCGGCAACGTCGATACCATCCAATGGCAGGCCGTGCTGAAATCGTGCAGCGCCTTCGAGGCGTATCGGAAAATCCACACCGGCCAGGTTACGCCGTGGTCGGTCGCCGAGTTCATCCTCCTGCACGACAGCTTCCCGCGCTCCATCCGGTTTTGTGTCGAGGGCGTCGACGCCGCGCTACACCGCATCTCCGGCTGCGAACGCGGCCATTTCTGCACCGACGCCGAGCGTCTCTCCGGTCGCCTCTGCTCGGACCTGAATTTTACCCGGATCGCGGACGTTTTCAAAATAGGCCTCCACGAATACCTCGACGGCATCCAGTTGCGGCTCATCGAGATCAGCAGCGCGATGCACTCGAAATACTGCGAGTGGATGGAGCCGGCCGGAGGGCAGGAACAGCAGCAGGCGTAATAGCAGGACAGGGTGGCGAGAGTTTCGCCGCCTCGGGTTCCCATGGTTCCCATGCCTCCGATACCTCCCATTGGACCGATAGGAAGAATAGGAGTAATAGAAGGGAATGGGAACAAACGCCTCTCTGATTGCGCGAATTCCCAAATTCTTTTTGACACCCCACTCGCCTTTGCTAGTTTGCGCACCCGCTCTCCGTCAAAGAGATGCGAAATTGCCTGACCTGCTCACGACTAGAAGGTCGTTGTGGGACGGGCTTTTTCACTCTCGAAACCGAGGGCGGACGGAGGTCTAAAAGCCTCTGATTTTTAAGTGCACCTGGATGCAGTTGCCTGCGTAGCTCAGTGGTAGAGCACGTCCTTGGTAAGACGAGGTCACCGGTTCAATCCCGGTCGCAGGCTCCATCCGGCAGATTTCCATAAACAACTAAACCTAAACCACCTACCTCCACCTGACCCTATGGCTAAGGCTCAATTCGAACGCAATAACCGCACGTGAACGTCGGCACCATCGGCCACGTTGACCACGGCAAGACCACGCTCACTGCGGCCATCACACGATCCTTTCAAGAAGGGCTACGCCGAGGGCAAGGGATATGCGGACATCGGACGCTGCTCCCGGAAGAAAAAAGAGCGCGGCATCACCATCAACACCGCCCACGTCGAGTACCAGACCGACAAAGCGCCACTACGCGCACGTCGACTGCCCCGGCCACGCTGACTATGTGAAGAACATGATCACCGGCGCCGCGCAGATGGACGGTGCGATCCTCGTCGTCTCCGCCGCGGACGGCCCCATGCCCCAGACCCGTGAGCACATCCTGCTCGCCCGTCAGGTCGGCGTGCCCGCCCTCGTCGTCTTCATGAACAAGTGCGACATGGTTGATGATCCGGAACTCCTCGACCTCGTCGAGATGGAAGTTCGCGACCTCCTCACCCAGTATGAATTCCCGGGCGACAAGATTCCGATCGTCAAGGGCAGCGCCGTGAAGGCTCTCGCCGCTGGCGACCCGAACCATGCCGATGCCAAGTGCATCCTCGAGCTCATGGACGCGGTCGACGAATACATCCCGGTGCCTGAGCGCCCGGTCGATCAGCCCTTCCTCATGCCGGTGGAAGACGTGTTCAATATTGAAGGCCGTGGCACCGTCGCCACCGGTCGTGTGGAACGCGGCATCCTCAAGAAGATGGAAGAAGTCGAGCTCGTCGGCATCAAGCCCACGACCAAGACGACCGTCACCGACATCGAAATGTTCCGCAAGCTCCTCGACGAGGCGCGCGCCGGTGACAACGTCGGTCTGCTCCTCCGCGGCACCAAGAAGGACGATGTCGAGCGTGGCATGGTCATCGCCAAGCCCGGCTCCATCAAGCCGCACACCAAGTTCAAGGCTGAGATCTACGTTCTGTCGAAGGAAGAAGGCGGCCGTCATACGCCGTTCTTCACCAACTACCGCCCGCAGTTCTATTTCCGCACCACGGACGTGACCGGTTCGGTCAAGCTCGCGGAAGGTGTTGAAATGGTTATGCCTGGTGATAACGTCTCCATCGAAGTCGAGCTCATCACCCCGGTCGCCATGGAAAAGACCATGCGCTTTGCCGTTCGTGAAGGTGGCAAGACCGTCGGTGCGGGTCGTATTTCCGAGATTCTCGACACGCCCAAGTAAGCAAACTTGCTGAAATTTGCGCGGAGCGGATGCCAGTCATCCGCTCCGCGTTTTTCGGCGAAACCTACGGCAGTAGCTCAACTGGTAGAGCAGCGGTCTCCAAAACCGCCGGTTGGGGGTTCGATTCCCTCCTGCCGTGCTTTTTTCAAAAAATAGCATTTAGGATTTAACATTTGGCATTTTCCTCCGCTCCGCGTCAGCTCCCGCTCCCGCGTATTTCAAATGCTAAATCCTAAGTGCTAAACCCCTAAATTTTCTCCATGCTCGGATCCAAACAATCCTTCGTTAGCGAAGTCAAAGTCGAACTCCAGAAAGCTTCCTGGCCCTGGGAGCCGAAGGAGAAGGGCATGAAGAAGTACAAGGAACTGGTCGATTCGACACTCATCGTCGTCATCGCCATGTTGCTCCTGAGCGGCTATATCGCCGGCTGGGAATTCCTTTTGCAAACCATCGTCGGTTTCATCACCAAAACCGCCCGCTAAACCCATGACAGAAGAAGAGAAACGCGCCCAGTGGTATGCTGTCCAGGTCCTCGCCGGGCAGGAAAATAAAGTCCTCGATAACTTGACCAAGCGGATCAAGACCGAGGAGATGAGTGATTTCGTCTACGAAGTCATCGTGCCCACGGAGCGTGTCTCCGAAGTGAAGCGGGGCAAGAAGACTGAGACCGTCCGCAAGCTCATGCCCGGCTACGTGCTGGTGAACATGTGGCTCCTCGACGAGAACCGGCAGCCCGTCGACCGCACCTGGTATTTCATTCGCGAAACCACTGGCGTCATTGGCTTCGCTGGCAACAAGGAACGACCGATTCCGATGCGGCCCTCCGAAGTCGAAGCCGTGCTCGCGCAAGTGCGTGGCACCGAAGAGAAGGCCAAGCCGAAGATCGAGTTCAACGTCGGCGAAACCGTCAAGGTTTCCGATGGACCGTTCCAGAACCAGAGCGGCACCGTCACCGAGATCGACCCCGACCGCGGTAAGATCCGCGTCAGCATTTCCATCTTCGGTCGCGAAGCGATCGCCGAGCTCGAATACTGGCAGATCGAACGCACGTAATTTTTTTTGACGTTCTGTTTAGCAACGCACAACAAAACGCCAGACACCATCTTCTCCCGTCCGCCTCTATCAACTATCAACTAATCACCATCAACTTTTCCTAGCACATGGCTAAAGAAATCGTCGGACAAATCAAATTGCAAATCCCGGCCGGACAGGCCAACCCCGCGCCGCCCGTCGGCCCCGCGCTCGGTCAGCAGGGCGTCAACATCATGGCGTTCTGCAAGGAGTTCAACGCCGCAACGCAGAAGCAGGCCGGCGACATCCTTCCGGTCGTCATCACCGTCTACAAGGACAAGAGCTTCACCTTCATCACCAAGAGCCCGCCGGCTTCGGTGCTGATCAAGAAGGTCGCCAATATCGCTTCCGGTTCCAAGGAACCGAACAAGCAGAAGGTTGCCAAGCTCAGCAAGAAGCAGGTCCAGGACATCGTGAAGATCAAGATGAAGGATCTGAACGCCCGCACCGAAGAAGCTGCCTACCGCATCATCGCCGGCACCGCCCGCCAGATGGGTGTCGAAGTCGAGCCGCAGTAAGCGAACTTCTGGACGGCGAACCTCGCCGCCAACGCAAAACTTCAAAGACCGGTCATCGCAAGATGACCGGTCTTTCTATTTGAAACGGGCGGCCACTAGACGGTGCTGGGAGCGGCGACTTTCTAGTCGCCGACCGAAAAACCGTTGCGCGAAGCGCTCCCTTTTTTGGGCGTCGCTACGCGACGCAGGGCGACTGGAAAGTCGCCACTCCCAAAGGCTGCCGACCGAATCGTCTTATACCCTTTGGAAAAGATGTGGATAATGCTCCGGCTCCGTCGTCGGCCACCCTTTTCTGCTCAGCCCTCGCGAACCCACCGCCGAAAGGCATCGGCGATACGATCCAACAAGTCTCTCTCCAGGCTCGGGATATTGAGGTCGCGGTCGACGTGGTTGTAAATTCCATCCGTCCCCACTTCCAGTGCCACCCACTCGCCGGAGGACCGCTTGAGCAAATCGACGCAACCCAAAGGATGCGAGGAGTCCCGCCGCCTGAAGAGCTGCGGTCGCGACGTCGATCGCCTGTTGAGGCGCATCGCCCGCCAGCTCATAGCGTGCGCCACGTGCATGGGCGACCCACGGGGATGGGTGCGTTCCTTCCGGAAAACGCCGCGCCACCCAGCCAAAAAGCTCACCACCCGCGCCGTAGAGTCGGTAAACCTCGGGACGCTCCAAGCGGATAAATTCCTGCACGACAAACGGACGCGGCCAATTCGGAGGTTCGCCGGAATCGGTGCCAATCAATCGATGCCCATTCGCACCGCAGCCCGTCGGATATTTTAGGCACCATTCGCTTTGGGGATTCGCGGGGACGAATCGCGTCACTTCATCGAAACTCTCCAGCAACCGCGTGCGGGGTGTCGGGACCGAATGCCGTGCAAACGCGGCCGCCGTCTGTCGTTTGTCCGCGGCGGTACGGATGGCGGATAACGGGATGAAAGACTCGCCGGCAAAATCCGTCTCGATTGAATCGAGGTGCAGCACATAGTTGAAGCCCTGTGCCCGTTCCGAAATCGGAATCCCCAACGTCGACGAAAGCTGTTCCGCCAACGATGCAAAGGCCCACGCGCCATCGCCTCCGTTCAGCACACAACAATCATCGGGATCGAATTTCATTTTGCCCGGCGTCTCCCGGCGAACCCACATCTACCTCAGCTTCCGTCGGTTCCCAGCTCCGCGCGTGACATAAGCAGGCAACTGAACTGCAGTCCTTCTTCGGAGGCGGCCCTCAATTCGGGAATGGCAAACCAGGCGAAGTGCCGCCGAAAAACCGGGAACTGGGTCGCCACAGCCGAGGCGATTTCAGACTCGCGATACCAGACGGGCTCCAGCCGCTTTGTCTCATTTGCGCGCGGGCACATGTGCTGGAATCGTCTGATCAGGCGCCGCACGACGTTCATGTCGGTGTCGGTCGCGAAAGTAAAATCGACCCAATCGCAATACACGCCTCGATCGTGTCCCCAGATGCAGTCTTGCAGTTTTATCGCTGACCCGAGCCAGTTTACATAGAGGTCGTCTTTGTTGACAATTATGCTGGCGCATCCGACCCAGCGAAATGGAATGTACCACCAACGATCCGTCTCCATGACTTCGCTCGCGTCGTAGTGCAGTTGACCTTGAAAGTGTTCCGCAATCAGTCTGCTGTGGATCGCATCCTCGGCGTCTCGCAAGGTATGATCAGAACGATTGGGCATCGCGATTTTGGATCAGTCGATCAATCTCCGGATCGAGCATCATCCGCAGCATTTCCTGCAAGTCCGGGTCCATGAATTCAAAATCATCCGGGATCTCGAGCACGTCGATGAGCGGCAGCTCAAGGCCTTCGAAACGCTCGGTGATCCAGCGTTTGTGGCTTCGCTCCATGGCGAAGACGATGTCCGCCCAGCGCAGGTCCGCTTCACTCACCCGGCGATTCGCATCCGCCCGCACGCCGGCCGAGCGGACCTCGACCCGCGGGTCGTTGCGATAGATCCGTTCCGCCGTCGCGCTGCGTTGTTTGTTCATCGCGCAGACGAAGAGCACTTTCAGACGTTGGTTGTGCATTCGAGAATCGTCTATAACACTGTCTGCAAATCGGTCTTCGACAAAAGACCATGATTTGCCGAACAGGAGATTTCTGTTAGATGCTTAATCCATGAATATTCGAGCGGTGATCCACAAAGCGGAAGAGGGTGGCTTTTGGGCTGAAGTGCCTGCTTTGCCTGGGTGTGTGAGTCAAGGCGAGACGATGGAAGAACTACGGGCCAATTTGAAGGAAGCCGTGGAACTCTGGCTGGAGGCGGGAGTTCCGCAAGATGCTCTGAGTGCCGAGGATCAGATTTTGGAATTAGTGGTGTGAAACAGGTCAACGGAAAGGACTTGGCGCGTATTATCGAAGTGCATGGATGGACGTTGAGCCGAGTGAAAGGCAGTCACCACGTGTTCACGAAAGTCGGTCATCGTGAGCGTATCGTCATTCCCATTCATGGGAACCAGCCGTTGAAAATCGGGTTGTTGAAGTCATTAATGAAGATTGCGGAATTGACCGAAGAAGATTTGTAGGCTCGCCTCCCTTTCTTCATCGTGCATGTCTGAGAACCCCGCCGAGGAAATCCGTGCCCAGCTCGACTCCGTTTACCGGGCGGAGTCGGGGCGGATTTTGGCTACGCTCATCCGTCTGCTGGGGGATTTCGATCTCGCGGAGGATGCGATGCAGGATGCCTTCACCGCGGCGCTCGATCGTTGGCTGAAGGAAGGCATTCCCGAGAATCCGCGGGCCTGGCTCGTTTCCACGGGACGCTTCAAGGCCATCGACGCCCTACGGCGCCGGGCCCGGTTTGATGCGTCGCAGGAGAAGATCGCCGAGGAGATCGAGGCGCAATCCAGTTCCGGACCGGCGGAAGACGAAAGCGTGCCGGATGATCGGTTGCGCCTGATCTTTACCTGCTGTCATCCGGCATTGGCCCCGGAGGCGCGCGTGGCGCTGACCTTGCGCGAGGTGTGCGGCTTGACCACCGAGGAAATCGCCCGCGCTTTTCTCACCACTCCGCCGACACTGGCCCAGCGCATTGTGCGGGCGAAGTCGAAGATTCGCGAGGCGCGCATTCCGTATCAGGTGCCGTCGCCCGCGGAACTGGCGGAGCGATTGGGCGCCGTGCTGCATGTCATCTATCTCGTATTCAACGAAGGCTACTCGGCGTCCTCGGGCGCCACGCTCACCCGGCCGGATCTTTCGAGGGAAGCGATTCGGCTCGGGCGGCTGCTGCAGGAATTGCTGCCGGAGCCGGAAGTCATGGGACTCCTGGCCCTCATGCTTTTGCAGGAATCACGGCGCGCCTCGCGCACTTCACCGACCGGCGAGTTGATCTTGTTGGAAAGCCAGAATCGCTCGCTCTGGGATCGCGAGCGCATTGAGGAGGGTGTCGCATTGGTGGAGCGGGCGCTGAGGTCGCGCCGGTTCGGTCCCTATACGCTGCAAGCGGCCATCGCCGCGGTGCACGCCGAGGCGCCGGCGGCCGCGGCGACGGATTGGCCGCAGATCGTCGCACTCTACGGGGCGCTTGCTCGTATTGAACCTTCGCCGGTGATCGAGCTCAACCGCGCCGTCGCCGTAGCCATGCGCGACGGGCCGGAGGCGGGCCTGATCCTGGTGGATGCGCTGCTGGCGCGCGGTGAATTGGCGGATTACCACCTCGCTCATTCCGCCCGGGCGGATTTGTGTCGCCGGCTTGGCAGAGTGGAGGAGGCGCGCACGTCCTACGAAAAAGCCCTGGCCCTCACCGTGCAGGAACCCGAACGCCGCTTTCTCGAAAACCGATTGCGGGAATTGGGCTGAAATTTTTTTGGAAAGGCTGTCGAATTTTGGAAATCCCAATCGACCAGCTGTCGAACGGTCCCTCGAGACCAGGCAATCAACCAACGAATCAGAAAGTAAATATGCGATACATGATGATAGTGAAACTCACCGAGGACTCCGAATTTCGTCGGAACTATGACGCGGGTCAGCCACCTCTCCCGGAGTTGTTGGAGGCGATCGGGAAATTGGCGGGGAAAATGGCTGGAGAGCGCACCTTGCTCGATACCGGTGGATTGCTTCCCTTGGCGAAAGGGGCTCGGATCAAGGCGGCGAAAGGCAAATTGAGCGTGACCGACGGTCCCTTCATCGAATCGAAGGAAGTGATCGGCGGTTATGCCATCCTGCAGGCGTCTTCCCTCGCGGAAGCGATCAGGATGGGCGAGGATTTCATGCAGATCCATCTGGATGTCCTCGGTCCGAAGTACGAGGGGGAAATGGAAGTGCGCGAGATGTCCGAGGGGGCCGAGCACTGCCAGGGCGAAGCGAAGTGCTGATCATTCCCAATCACCCAATCATTCACGAAAGGAATCACCATGAAGTACGTATGCCTCGGCTATATCGAGCCGCAGAAATTTGAAACGATGTCACCCAGCGAGCAGCAGTCGATGCTCGATGAATGCTTCTCCTACGACGACGAACTGCGAAAGAACGGCCACTTCGCCGGGGGCGAAGCGTTGCAGGGTTCGGAAGCGGCTGTGACTTTGCGCTGGAAAGACGGCAAGGCGGTGGTAACCGACGGACCCTATGCCGAGACCAAAGAGCAGCTCGGCGGCATCCTGATTCTCGAAGCGCGCGATCTCAACCACGCCATCCAGTTGATGTCGAAACATCCCGGCGTGAAGGCGGGGCCCTTCGAGATTCGCCCCGCGGCCGATCTCGGCGAGATGGTTCGCCAGAGCGAGCAACGGCGGAGTGGGCAAGGGAGATAGCCACGACGAGGCTCTGCCTAATTGGGAAAATGGAAGGGGACGCGAATGCGTCTCTTTCCGTTACCCCCAGCGCCGGGCCTCTATGCTCTAGCGAGAATAAGGAAGCCCATCAGTCGAGTTTCCCGGTCGCCAGCGTCTCGCGAAATTCCGCGTACGATTTCATCGGCCTGGCCCCGGCGGCCCAAACGACGTGAACCTTTTTCTTCGAGGAATCGAGCGCGACCACCATCACGTGATACAAGTGAGCGATGCCGCCGCTTTCGTAGTGCACGACCATATAGCCCGGCAGGCGTGCGGCCCAAATCAGACGCTTCCCCGGCAGGGGCTTGCCGATGATGACATCGGTGGCCTGAAATGGCTGTCCAGCATCCGCAAGCTCGAACCCCCCGCCCGAGGAAGCCGCCGCGCAGGCCTCGACCACTTCCGCGGGAATTTCATGCATGGTGGTAACAAGGGGAGGGTCCTTCGCCTGCAACAGATGCTCGCGGTCCGCGGCTGGGAGTTTGGCGGTGTCGGCCGATGATGAAACCATCGGCAGGCCGGCCAATACGATGGACACGATGAAGACCCCAAGCGCGCGTTTCATACGCTGAGAAAGGCATCCGAGATCGTTCGGAAGTCAAGTTATTCGCTGAGCGTCTCGAGCTGGCGATTCAGCCACTCCGCTTCATCCATCAGACCCGCGGCGCGGCTGGCTTTCTCCAGCGCGGTGTAGCGCGCGACGACGTCGAAGCCGGTGCTCCACTGGAGTTTGCGCAGACACACGGGGCAGAGGTGGAGCGGTCGGCTGTCGCTCTCGGCGAGATGATTCGAGCCGTTCATCACGCAGCTGTAATAGGTGCAGTGAACACACGTCGTGTCGGAAGCTTCGATGCTGCCTGTGGCGATGGGATCGGGATGATAGCGGAATTTGGGAAGGCTCGTGGCGAGTGCTCGTGCGCGGAATTTAGCGCCGTCGATTATGCAATTTGCGTCAAGTTTGCTGGTCATTTCGTCGACACAGTGCTTTCGGCGAGAAAATGACTCGTTTTCTTGCTCGGTTGCCTCAACCTAGCGCGCGTGTTGCGCGTTCCTACGGGCGCGCGAATTCAAAAAAACTCCCGACAACCTTCAAACCATCGAAAGAAGTTATGGCAATCCCGACGAAAGCTCAGTGGGCCGGACTCAAAAGTGGCGCCGGCATCGAAAAATCCGCGTGGTGGAAACCGGCTGACGCCGCAGTCGGTCCCGCGCTCGGCAAACTCGATACCGCCAAGGCGGCGTGGAAGTCGAAGAAGGACCTCGATAATGTCCGCAATTATCTCGGCGCGCTCTCCAAGGTGCACGAGGCATTTGAAAAGTTCCTGAAGAAGAAGGATCTCAGCGCCGCCGGCCCTCTGAAAACGCAGATCGAAGGCTGGATCAATGAAGTCGCGACCAAGCACGAAAAGCTGAAGGCCAAAGTGCCTGCTTTGAAAGCAGAGAATAAGAAGGAGTTGGAAGACATCCTTACCACCTTTTAGCAGCCTCGGCGGTCACAGGCCTGATCTTAGCGCGGCAACGGGGCGCCGCAACGGATGGCGCCCCTGGGAGCGGCGATCTCCAGGTCGCCGACCAAAGTCAGCGCGCGCAGCGCCAGTTTTTTTTGGTGTCCCCACGCGACGGCGGGCGATCTGAAGATCGGCCCTCCCACGGGCCGCGATAGCGCGTCCCTCCGTCGAGTCCTCTGCGGTCGCCGCCCGCCGCTCCGGCGCTAGCGGCTTACGCTGCGAAACCGCCGTCGATCATCAAATTTGCACCCGTGATGTATCCGGCTTCGGGGCCGACGAGATACGCGACGAAACTCGCGATTTCGTCGACGTGGCCGTAGCGGGGAATGGCCATCAGCTTTTTGAGCGACTCGGCGAATTCACCCTCTGCGGGATTCATATCTGTATCCACTGGTCCGGGTTGGACGTTGTTGATCGTAATGCCCCGCGGGCCGAGATCGCGGGAGAGGCCCTGCACGAGCCCCTGCAGCGCGGACTTGCTCATCGCGTAGACGGCGCCGCCAGCGAAAGGCATGCGCTCGGCATTGGTGCTGCCGATGTTGATGACGCGTCCGCCTTCTTTCATGTGCTTCACCGCGGCCTGGGTGGCGACAAAGACGGCGCGGACATTCACCGCAAAGGTGCGGTCGAAATCGCTGAGCTTGAAATCATCGATCGGCGCCATCTGTGCGACGCCGGCGTTGTTCACGAGAATGTCGAGACCGCCGAGTTCCACCGCCGTACGTTCTACTGCGGCGATCACTGCCTCGGCATCCGCGCTATCGGCCTGGATGGCCAGCGCTTTCACGCCGAACGCCTCGGCTTCCTTCACGACCTGCCCCGCGCGATCCGGCGAACTGGCGTAGGTGAGAGCGACGTTGGCACCTTCTTTGGCGAGGCGTTTGACGATGGCGGCTCCGATGCCGCGGCTGCCCCCGGTGACGAGTGCATGTTTACCTTTGAGTGATTGATTCATGGTCCGGCCTCGATTGTATCCGCCCGGACGGCCCGGCCCAAGTTTTTCCATCATCGCGGGTCAACTGACTGTCGAGAAACCGAGTCCAATTTTCCCCCCGTCCCGATGCGCACGAGACTCATCACGCTGCTCACTTTTTTCCTGGCATCGACGGTCGTCGCCTGGGCGGCCGAGTTTCGTCTCGCGACTTTCTCCGTCGATGTGACCATGCCCCTCGGGCACCCGTGCATGGGTGGCGGCATCGCCCCGGCGCGCGAAGTGGCGGACCCGTTGTATGCGAAGGGCTTTGTCCTGCTCGGTGCGGAAAAACCGTTCGTCCTCGTGGCGTTCGATTGGTGCGAGATTCGCGGGACGTCGTTCGACAAATGGAAGCAGGCGCTCGCCGAAGCCGCGGGCACCGATCCGCAGCGCGTGCTCGTGACCTCCACGCATGCCCACGATGCGCCGGTGATGGACGAAGACGCGGAGAAATTGCTGCGCGACGTGGAGGCGACCGGTGCGTGGAAAGACATCCCTCCGCCGGATCCGAAAGCGCCGGTGCAAGTCGCCTCCGTTTGCCAGCCGGCCTACAACGCCGAGTGCATCCAGCGTGTAACCGCGGCGGTGCGCGAGAGTCTCCGGCACACCGTGCGGGTCACGCACTTCGGCACGAGCCGCGCGAAAGTCGATCGCGTCGCCAGCAACCGGCGCTTCTTCACCCGCGCCGGCCGGCTCTCCTACGGCCGCTACAGCCGCAGCAACGACCCGGAAGCGCAGGATGCCGACGAAGGCACAATCGATCCCTGGCTGCGCACGCTCAGCTTTTGGGACGGCGACAAGGCCATCTGCGCGGTGCACAACTACGCGGTGCATCCCATGAGCAGTTACGGCGGCGGCAAAGTCTCCGCCGACTTCCCGGGGCAAGCGCGCGCCGCCATGCAGCGGGCGCACCCGGAGACCTTGCAAATCTACACCACCGGTTGCGCGGGTAATGTCACCGCCGGCAAATACAACACCGGCGCGCCGGAAAACCGCGGCGTGCTCGCCGAACGGTTGCACGATGCCATGGAACGTTCCTTTCAAGATACCCAGCGCACGCCGCTCACCCAGGCCGGCTTCAAACTCGTGATGATGCCCCTCGGCGCCCGCAACACCCCCGAGCACACCGAGCCCGTCCTGCGCAAACAACTCGCCGAAGGTGTGCGGCCCTTCGCCCGCTCCGAAGCCGCGATGGGACTCGCCTGGTACGAACGCGTGAAGCGCGGGCATCAGGTGGAAGTGCCCGCCGTCGAATTCGACCCGGCGCACGTCCTCGTGCTCCTGCCGGCCGAGGCCTACGTGGAATTCCAGCTCTTCGCCCAGGAATGCCGCCCGCAGAGCTTCGTCATGGTCATGGGCTACGGCGAATGCGGCCCCGGTTACATCCCCATCGATCGCGCCTTCGACGAGTTGGACATCAATCTCGGCAGTTGGGCCTGGACCCCGCCGGGCAGCGAAGCGGTGATGAAGACCGCCATCCGGAAATTGCTGAAGTAACCGCGAAGTCACGCCTAGTTCTTGCTTTCAGTCGATAGCCGACAACAATCTTCTCGTGCGACCTCGGCTCCCTCCACCGCGCTCCATGAAACTCCTATCGGCTATCTTCCCGTTCGCTCTTGCCATGACCTTTCTCGCCATGCCTCTCCACGCCCAGAATGCCTTCACCCCGGCCGAACCGATGGATGCGGATTCCGCGGCCTACCTGAAGGCGTTGCCGTCGGCTGCCGCGGGACCGCAGACCCCGGAAATGAGACGCGAGGCCTATCGTCGCGCGCGCCTGCTCACCCAGCCCGATCTCCCGCAAGTCTACCAAATCAAGGAGTACCAGGTGCCCGGCCCCAAAGGTCCGATCACGGTGCGCCTTTATCGTGGCGCGGGTTGTTCGCTCGAGGCCCCGCTGCCCGTGCTCGTCTTTTTCCATGGCGGTGGATGGCTCGTCGGCAACCTCGACACGCACGACTGGATTTGCCGTTCCATCGCCAACAAAACCGACGCCGCCGTGGTCAGCGTCGAGTACCGGCTCGCGCCGGAGAATCCCTTTCCCGCTGCCTACGAAGACGCCGTCGCCGCCACGCGCTGGGTCGTGGCCAATGCCGCGACCTTGCATCTCGACCCCGAGCACGTCTCCGTGGGAGGCGACAGCGCCGGTGGCAACCTCGCCGCCGCTACCGCTCTCGCCCTGCGCAACGAAGGCGCGGTTCATCTCCGATCGCAGATTCTCATCTACCCCTCGGTGGACCTCTCCTTGAGCGGCGACTACTACGGCCGCTTCACCAAGGACGTCATCCTCACCGACGACGCGATGCGCGATTACATCGAGAAATACGTCCCCTATGCCGCGCTGCGGAAAGACTGGCGAGTCTCGCCGCTCCTCGCGCCGAGCCTCGAGGGTCTTCCGCCGGCGACCTTTATCCTCGCCGGCTACGACCCGCTCTGCGCCGAAGGCGAGGCTTACGCCGCGCGCCTGCAAAAGGAAGGCGTCCCCGCGACGGTGAAACTCTACCCCGGCCAAATGCACGGCTTCCTCTCCAACGCCAAGATCCTGCCCAAAGCGTATCAGGCCATCAACGAGATCGCCGACGCTTTGAAGAAATCGGCCAGGTAGGGAGATGGCCGTTCGCGGTAAGCGGGGGTGCTGGAGCTGGGTTTGGTGAACCCGGCTACAACCGCCGCGTCCGAAGCTCAAAAATGATTGGCGGAATGGGTTGTGGAGCTTGGTCGGAGTTAGCCTTACCCAAAGGCCCCCGGAAGCTCCGAAAAGAAAAAGGGACCGCGAATGGACACTGATGAACGCGAATAGTGGGGGCGGATTCGTTTTTCCATTCGCTTCTATTGGCGTCCATTCGCGGTTTTAAAAATCTTCGCGAGTATGCGTAATGAGATTACGAGGCGCCTTCTTCCGTGAATTCGGAATACTTCTTGTTACTGCCCTTCGCTTTTTCCACGGGATATTTGAGTGCGTTCTTCGCCATCTTCCGCTGGATCGCCGTCGGTAAATCCACGCCAACCTTGTCGGCAAGTTCGATGAGGTAGACGGCCACGTCGGCGAGTTCGTCGGCGATATCCTCCCGCCGCGTGGCGATGCGCTGCTCGACTTCCGCAGTTGATTTCCAAAGGAAGTGTTCCAGCAATTCACTCGCTTCGATGGACAATGCCATCGCGAGTTCTTTCGGTTGGTGGAATTGGTCCCAATCCCGCGCGTCTCGGAACGCCACGATCTGGGCGCGTATTGCGTCAAACGTCATGGGAGGATGTTCTGGAAAACGCCGCGGCAGGCAAGGATTTGCCGCTGGCGCGGAACGCAGGCGCGTTCGCCGGCGCCTGGATGGCTACGTTCGGTTGCTACGGAACAGCGGCGAGGCGACGCCCTGAAACGTTCCTGCGGTCGGCTTCGTAGGCGCTGAGAGACGCGTTGAAGCGGAGAACAAATCGCTCATCTGCTTCCGTCAGAATCGTGACCTCGCACGGTCCGGTGATCCGCCAGGTGCCGCGCATCCCGATGTGAACGACGCTGCCATCCGGGTGAAAAGAGGTGGCGACTCCTTCGGCATCGTCTTCGCTCCGCCAGAGCCAGGGCTGCGCGAGAAGCGCTTGCCGGAGTTCGGGCTGGTCCTCCTGCCAGAACGTCTCGCGAGCGGAGGTCAGCGCCCTGGCAATTGCTTCCTGTGCCTCGGGCGATTCTTCAGTCTGTTGGAGCGCTTCCAGGCGAGCGCGATACCAGGCGAGGACGGGGCGAAGCGCAGCTGCGCGACGGCTCTCGAATTCCTGTTGCAGACGAGTTGCCTCATTCAGGGGATGAGGAATGGCGGCGGTGGCCGTCGCGGTGTCCGGCTCGGAAAATGCCGATATGCCGATGAACGCAGACAAACAACTGACGATGAGAACGGTCTTCATGCTGAGTGATACGTTTGAGACCGTGGTTTTCTTACTGCGCTTCTAGGGATAGGCCGCCAGCACCTTCGACATGTCAGCGACGGCGAAGTCGATGAAGGCGCTGACGCGGGCGGGGAGGAGGCGTTGGCCGGCGTAGACGACGTGCAGCGGCAGGTCCTTCGGTCTCCACTGGGGGAGCACGTGCGCCAGGTGTTTGGAGCGCAGGTCTTCCTCGATCAACCAATCCGGCATCAGCGCCAGCCCCAGGCCGGTGCGCGCCGCTTCGCGGAGGCTCGTCACCCCTTCGGAAATCAAGATGGGCGAGATGGGCAGCGTTTGTTCGACGCCACCGCGGCCGGCGAGTGTCACCTCTTTCGAACTCCAAAATTGAAAGCCACTGATCGATATCCACGGCCAGGATTTCAAGTCGGCCGGCCTTTTGGCGACGGGATGTTTTTTGATCAAGGATGGCGCCGCCACCAGATGAAAACCGATCATGCCCGCGGGCCGGGCCACGACACTTTCGTCGGTGATTTTGCCGGGCAGAATGCCGATGTCGCAGCCTTCGCGGAGCATGTGCAACGGACGATTCGTGAGCGCGAGTTCCGCCGTGACCCGGGGATGGAGCTGCAGGAAACTGCTGAGCATCGGCGTGACCACCCACTGGCCCCAGTCGATGGTCGCAAACAGACGCAGATGGCCGCTCAGCTCCATTTGGTCCTGGCGGAGACGCTGTTCCGCCTCTTCCGCATGAGCCAGCATCGTCCTCGCATCCGCCAGCAAACTCCGCCCGATCGGTGTGAGACACATTGCGTGGGTGTCGCGTTGCAGGAGCGGGGCGCCGCAGTGGTCCTCCAGCGTGCGGAGCTGGCGGCTCAGGGTCGGCTGGGAAATCTTCAAGCGCCGCGCGCCCGCGGAAATGCTGCCGCACTCGACGATGCAGACGAACGCGCGGAGCAGGGAGAGATTCTCAAACGCGGTCATGCACTTTGTGCATAGCTGATATGGGCATTCCCCGGCTACACGGAAAGCGGCGTTGGGCGAAGGATGGCTCCGCTATGAATACATCATCTTCCATTCACAACGGCGCGGGGAACCCTTTGAAAATCGTGGTCATCGGCGGCAGCGGACTGATCGGCAAAAAGGTCGTGCAGAACCTGCGCGAGCTGGGGCACGACGTGCTGCCGGCTTCGCCTTCCTCGGGCGTCAATACGGTCACCGGCGAGGGCCTGGCCGGGGCGCTGGCCGGCGCGCAGGTCGTCGTCGATGTCGCAAATGCGCCCGTCTGGGAGGACCAGGCCGTGCTGGAGTTCTTCCAGAAGTCGGGGCGCAATCTGCTCGCCGCGGAAGCGGCCGCGGGGGTGGGGCATCACGTGGCGCTGTCGGTCGTCGGCACCGAGCGGTTGCTCGACAGTGGTTACTTCCGCGCGAAGATGGCCCAGGAAAATCTGATTAAAGCGGCCTCGATTCCCTACACGATCGTCCGTGCCACCCAGTTCTTCGAGTTCGTGAACGGCATCGCCCAGTCGGCGACCGAAGGGTCGACGGTGCGGTTGCCGTCGGCGCTGTTCCAGCCCATGGCGGCGAGTGACGTAGCGGTCTTTGTGGCCCAGGCGGCCGTCGCCCAACCGGTGAACGGGATGATCGAAATCGCCGGCCCCGAACCGATTGGCATCGACCACGCCGTGCGGAAATACCTGGACGCCAAACACGACGCGCGGACGGTGACCACGGACGCCCACGCCCGCTACTACGGCATTGAGGTCAACGATCAGAGCCTCACGCCGGGGCAGCACCCACGCCTCGGTCCGACCCATTTCGAGGAATGGCTCAAGAACGCGAATTAGCGGCATTCCTATTTTCCCCTCCCGATTTCATTCACGAAATCACGGAGGGGTTCGCCTTGCTTTTGGGAGCGCGGGGAGAAAAGCGAACCGCGCTTTCCTTGCATTCCTGCCGGCAGGTCCGACGTTAACCCATGCCAGGTTTGCGACATCAACCTACGCCCGCGGAGCCGGAATCGGCCAAGAGCGAATCGCGCCGGATAGTGATTTTCGAACCCAATCAAGCCGATCTGGACAAGGCCGTGCTCGGACGGGATGTTTCTGCCGGGCTGGCGAAATTTTTTGAGAATCTGCTCCAGCGGAAAAAATGGGTTCGCAAGATCAATATTCCCTCCCGCCACGATGATGTCGCCGCCGTGCTTTTGTTCACCACGACATTGAAAGAAGGAGGGTTGGAAATATTGAGCGAACTTCACATCTACTGCGCCGGGAAAACCATGATCGAAAAATGGGAGGTCGCGGGAGAGTGGCAGCAAATACGTTCCCTGCCGCAGGAATCCTTCCAGGCCATTGACATCACCAAAGTGCGCGTCGACGGCAATGTAGTGAGTGTCGATTTTACGGTGCCGTCTTCGGAAGGGCAGAGTGGACTCTATTTCACCCAGTTCGATTTTAGCTCCGACGAACCGCCGGTGCGAACGGTGCCTCATCCTCTGCTTCGAAAGAGCATTTAGGTCCGCCGGCGGAGGCCATCGTCGCGGGACCTCGAGAGCGGTCATTGCTGGACAAGCGCCGGATCACTGCGATTGGTGTCCATGAGAAAACGTCTAACTTGGCGGCGAGGCAGTCCCGATTTGCTAACCGAAGAGTTGGTCGGCGCGCTTTCTGGAAATTCGACATATGAGTTCAAGCCGCTCTTCACCGTGGTCTACGGCAACCTCCAGGCGCGCAATGCGGCACATGGTGGGGAGGATATGCTGCGCCTGCGGCTTTACGAGAAGTTGCAAGGGTTGGTGCAAACCGGGAGCATCCACAAGGAAGGCAAGAGTTATCGTGGTAATTTGAAACTGCTGCGCCCTCTTATCGATCAAATCGCGGCGCTGCACGTTCAAAGGTTCATCGATGCGGCGGCACCGGCGGGGCCGGGTGCGGATTCGGCAGGGGAAACTGTCGCCTGACATTGGATCGGAGGACGCACGGCGGCAGCAAAACGCCCCGAGCAAGTCGGGGCGTTTGCAGAAACTAATGAGAGAACTGGGCCAGAGGGCTAAAACACTGCTCGTCACTAATAAGAGCTTTGCCAGGATAAGCAAGCGCTCTCTCCGGGCGGTTTCTTATGGTTCAATGATTCGCTCCAATTCCCGCTGGAGCAGAGCGATGTGCGAGGCCAATCGATTCGCCTCGATCCCGTTCTTTTTTGCCGACTCCCTGAGTTCCGCCGAGCGCTTGGAGAGCTGATGGATGGCGGCGATGATGTTCTTCGCCGTGGATGCGGGTGGATCGTCGGGCATGATCACGGTGGGGGCGCGGGTTAGGAACGTGGATGTCCCAGCGAGCGAACCCGTTGCTGGCGTCGCAGGCGTGGCCTGGCCGGTTCTGCCCCCCGCGGCAAAGTGACTCCGATGACCTGGGCGAGCTCATGGAGAGTTAACATCGAAGATTTCATTCGGATCGTGTCCGCGGCGAATCGGGCCAAGTCGAGGGAGAGCTGCGTGCGCCATCCGTCTGATTTTCGCTGCCACGTCGCGCCACGATCGGCTCCGGGACGAATTTATCGGTGCGTTCGTAGCTGAGTTTACCCGCAATCAATTCCGTGAGGGCGATATCCGCCAGGCCCATGCCGAAGTCCACCAGTACCATGGGCCGATGCCCATTGGACAACTGACGCACCCGGCGTGAGATGACGTTGACGAGATATCCCTGGCACGGGAGGATGAGGAGCGCCTGGTCGAGCAGATGGGCTTGCATAGTGGTTTTCCCTGCCGACTCAGGAAGTAGACCGCGCGGGCTCCGTGGAGATGTTACGGGAGAAGCAGATTCACACCCTCGTCCCGTTCCGGGGAATAGCGAGCATTTAATTCGGGGAAGCCGTTCGTCGAATGGGGATCACTTTGGTCACAGCTGGTTTCGCCTTCATTTATATGAACGCGAGGCGACACTTAACGACCTCAGAGAGTGGACCGAAAGTCGGACAAAAGGAATTTTTTGACCACGGATTATGCGGATTGCACGGATGAGACGAGTCGACGCGGATTTCTGTAATCCGCGTAATCCGTGGTCCTTCCTCCGCTCACATTGTATTTCGTTACCCCCTCTCAGTCGGAGCAGGTCGTTGCCGCACTTGACGAGGCATTGCGATCATAACGAGACAACCTTTGTCGAAGCTCCCGTCGTGACTCGAATGTTCTCGCAAATATCATCCATAATTTGAGTGGCGCGCTGCTCGGAAAGACTGTCGGACTCAAAAGTGACTTGGAAGCCGAAGTCTTCGTCGGAGAATGCAATATCGACACCGTCGATGCGGATGCGATGACTGCCCCAACCCTCTGCGTGCTCGCAGGGGATGGAAGCCGGGCGGAGAATCTCGGGATAACGGGAAACCGGCTCGAAAAAACCATCGCCGCCGTTGAGTTTAAGCATGAACTCTCGCATTGGATTTCGTGGTTTCGGGTTGTCGAACGGCGCTGCAGCGAATTGCTTTTTAGATCGCACAGCCAACGCGACTATCAAATGTCTCCAAATACCTTCGGACAGACCAACATATCCGATGGCAATCGAGAAGAGACGTGGATTTAGAGGAGGAGGCAGAATGCGCTGATTCCGGTATTGTGTCGGTCTGTCGCCTCGCCATCCGGGCTCACTGACCCCGACTGCAGCGCTGACGAGTCGCGGTTTCCTGGAAAAATGTTTTGACACCCCGCCCGGTTCAGCTACTTTGCGCGCCCCATTTCCATTCTGGAAGTGGGACATAACTTAGTAACGCAGGAGAGCCTTAGACTCGTTTGAACTGCACCCCTTTGATGTCAAATAAACGGAGTAAACGTTATCGCGCGGCGGCCGAGAAGGTCGACGCAAAAAAGAGCTATGCGCTCTCCGAGGCCGTTTCGGTCCTCAAGACCCTGCCGCCCACGAAGTTCGACCAGACGGTCACCCTGAGCTTCCGCCTCGGCGTGGATCCCAAGCAGAGCGACCAGATGGTCCGCGGCACCACCCCGCTCCCGCACGGTTCGGGCAAGCAAGTGCGCGTGCTCGTCTTCGCCGAAGGTTCGGCGGCGACCCAGGCTCGCGAAGCCGGCGCTGAGTTCGTCGGATACAAGGATATCATCGAAAAAGTCACCGGTGGTTTCCAGGACTTCGACGTGGCGATCGCCACTCCGGCTGCGATGGCCGAAGTCCGTAAGCTCGGCAAGGTGCTCGGCCCGCGGGGCTTGATGCCCAACCCGAAGACCGGCACCGTCACCGACGACACGGCGAAGGCTGTGAAGGAAGTGAAAGCGGGCCGTGTTGAGTTCAAGCTCGACAAGAACGGCAACATTGCCGTCCCGGTCGGCAAATTTTCTTTCGCGCCCGAAGCGCTCGTCGAGAACGGCAAGACCGTCATCGAAGCGATCGTCAAGGCCCGCCCGGCTACGGCCAAGGGCGTGTTTGTCGAGAACGTCACGCTGGCTGCCTCCATGACTCCCGGTCTCAAGGTCGATGCGTCCAGCTTCCTCAAATTCTAACCGGAGACCCTAGCCATGCCCCATCCTGCGAAAGCAACCATCGTCGACGATCTCCAGCAGAAGCTGAACGCTTCGCCGTTCCTTTTTGTGGCCGACTATACCGGCCTGAAGGTCGGTCAATTTGCCGAGCTCCGGAACCGCCTGCACAACACCGGCGCCCGTTGCCACGTCGTGAAAAATACCTTCTTGCGCCGCGCGGCGAAGGAAGCCGGCCTGCCCGAACTCGCGGAGTTCAAGGGCCAGACCGCGATCATCGTCGGTGACAAAGACGTCGCCGCCGCGGCCAAGGTCCTGAAGACCTTCAGTGCCGAGTTCAAGAAGCCGGAAGTCAAGACCGGCATCGTGGACAAGATGGTCGTCTCGACCGATCAGATCAAAGCCATCGCCGACCTGCCGTCGCGTGAAGTCCTGCTGGCCACCTTCCTCGGGGTCCTCAATGCCCCGGCGAGCAAGCTCGTCCGCGTGCTCAACGAGCCGGCCTCGTCGCTGGCCCGCCTGCTCAAGGCCAAGGCCGAGAAGGACGGCGCCGCCGCTGCCTGATTTCACTTTCTTTAATCCTTAATCCTTGATCGTTAATCCTTAATCCCTCTGCTGAGGGGAAAGGATTAAAAATTAAGGAACAAGATTAAGGATTAAGGAACCAAACCCCTTTTCCGCTTGGTGCCAGCCAGGTGGAATTCCGCGAGCGCCGCAATTGGCGCCCGCACTTTAAACAAACAACCAATGGTTCCTCGTCGGAGCGGCGGCTGCCGCTTTGAAATCGCCCGAAGCCTCGAGTGGCGACGATACCGAAAAATAATATGGCCGATACCAATACGTTAGTGGAACAGCTCAGCGGACTCACCGTCCTGGAAGTCGCTGACCTCGTCAAACAGCTCGAAGAGAAGTGGGGCGTCAGCGCCGCTGCTCCGGTTGCCGTCGCGGCAGTCGGTGGTGGTGCCGCTGCTCCGGCGGCTGCCGCCGAAGAGAAGACCTCCTTCGACGTCATCCTCAAGGCTGCCGATGCCGCCAAGAAGATCGCGATCATCAAGGAAGTCCGCGCGGCGGTTCCTGGCCTCGGCCTCGCCGAAGCCAAGGCCCTCGTCGAAGGCGCTCCGAAGTCGCTCAAGGAAGGCGTCACCAAGGAAGAAGCCGAAGACATCAAGAAGAAGATCGAAGCCGCTGGCGGAACGATCGAAATCAAGTAAGTCGACTCTCTCGGGCCGAAGCAGCCGCGATTCCCAAAGGGAATGGTGTGCTTCGATACCACGAAAGACTTTAGCAAATCGCCATCCGGGCAACCGGGTGGCGATTTCGCTTTTTTGGGGCGAGATGGCGTCGATCTCTCAGGCGTAGTCTTTGATCCTTGATCCTAATCCTTAATCACGGGCTGGCTGAGGAGGGTTAACGATGATGATTAAGGTGGGCGATCACGGACACGTCCAAATCGAGCGCAACATCCTCATTCCGGCACCCAAGCCGCAGCCTTTCGAGGCGGACAGCCTGGTGACCGGCGTTCGTCCGACGGGCGGCGGCAATTGCTGGTCGTCATCCGTTGACCAAGCCGGTGAATTACTTCGAGCTGCAATTGATTCGGGCGATCGTCCGGCCGGTGAAGCTGTAGCCGGGTTCGGTGAACCCGCCGGGCCCACTGAGCGGCTACAACGAGGATTGCCTGCCGAGTGCGTTTGAATGATCCTCGACGCAGTTCGTCGAAAAGTTTCCCTATGAAGATCCTGGCATTTGTCTTGTTGGCTGCAGGTGCACTGTCCGTGAGTAGTCGAGGTCAGAGTAGTGACGCGGCGACGGCGTTGGCCGCGCCGGTCGCCCCCGGATCGGAGACGCCGAATCCCTTGGAGAAAATGTGGGAAGCGCGACGGGAAGGAGCCAAGCGCTCCAAGTGGGATATCTGTGTGGATTTGGTGATGGTGGCGGTGGAGCAGGGGAAGGCGTTGGATCTGATTCCCGATTTGGAGTCGGGTGAGCAGGAGAAGGTGGACATGGCCTGGGGCCGGGTCCAGGCGATGATCAAAACGAAAGAAGCGATGCTGCTGGCCTGGCCCATGGTGCGCACGGTCGATGGCAGCCGGGCCGTCTCGGAATCGATCACGGAGAAGCGGTATGCCACCGAATATGAAGAGCCATTGCCGCCGAAAGTGGAGGACCTGGCCGCGGCTACCGCCGAAAAGCCATTGGTGGAGGATGCCTTGCCGGCTGGCTTCGAGACTCGGAATGTGGGGGTGACTCTGGAGGTGGATCCCACCGTGCTGGACGACGGAAAGCGGGTGCATGTCGAACTCGCGCCCAAGCGGGTGGAATTATTGGAAATGGAAAAGAGCGACAGTCGGATGAATGAAGGGAGGACAGTCGTGCGGGAAATGCAGCCGCTCTTCGGTGTTTCCTCGGTGACGGAGTCTCTGACCGTGGCCAGCGACAAGTATCAATTGGTGGGCGTCCATGTGCTGACAAAGCCGGAAGGTTGGATCGAACTGCACCTCGTCCGCGTGCGGTGGGCGGTGGCAAAATAATCCGTGCCTGGAAAACAACGAGTTGCCATGAACCGGATCGCACTTTTTTTGACGGCTGCGGCAATGTGGTCGGCCGCTACTTTTGGTCAGGCGCTTTCGGTGCCGCCGGAGAAGACGCCGCCGCCTTCTCCCGAAACCGTGAAGATGTGGCAGAAGGAGGCAGACGAGGCGCAAGCCCGAATCCACACGCGGTGGAATGTTTCCATCGATCTCCAAATGGTGGCGATGGACGAGACGAAAGCGTTCGAGTTAATTTCGGCGTTCCGATCGGGAGAGAAAAAGACCGTGCAGGCGGCGTGGGAAAGATTGCAGGCGATGCTGAAAAGCAAGGAAGCCGTGCTCCTTGCGTGGCCGATAGTGCGCACGGTGGATCAAGCTCGAGCTGTCTCGGAAACCCTTCTGGAAAAGCGCTATGCGACCGAATTTGAGCCACCGCAGGCGCCGGGGGATAATCCACCTCCGAAAAAACCGGAGCCCGTGAATAAGGCGACGGTGCAAGGCCTTCCCCTGGCCTACGAAACGCGGAATTTAGGAACGACGCTGGAAGTGGAGCCGACCGTTCTGGAGAATGGCCAGCGGGTCTATTTGCGCCTGACGCCGCAGCATGAGGAACTGCTGAAAATGGAGGGGGAAAATCAGGTTTTGACCACGCACAACACGCTGATCACCGTCCGGCAGCCGCTGATCACCCACAACAAGAGCGATCTGAACTTCACGGTCAACAATGGCGAGCGTCAGTTGATCGCGGTGCACAAGTTGGCCAAGCCGGAAAATTTCATCGAGCTCGACTTGATGCGGGTGGTGGTGCGCTTGGCGGAGTGAGCGATTCGTGGAGCTGATCCGCCCGATAGCATGGGCGTTGGCGGATTCCGCTCGCCAGAGGAGGGCGGGGGTGCGACAACGATTGCGATGCGTGGTGTTGCTTCCTGGTTGGATCCTTTGGCGCTTTCGGCGCCCGGGATGCGGTTCGCCGTCGCATCGTACTGCCCCACATTGTCCCAAATCACGTCACCATGAAACTCTCCTCGATCCTCCCGGTATTCCTTGCTGTGCCCCTCATCTTCGTCGGTTTATCTGCCCAGGCCGAACCAGCTTTTCCGGGACAGCCATCGATCAACAGCGCGCTGAAGCATCTCACTGCGGCCAAGGAAAAGGCATCCACTGACGCGAGCACGGCGTTGTCGGAGCTGGAACAGGCTCACGATTCCCTCTCGCACGCGATCAAGAAAAAGGGGACTTATCAGCCGATTGCCCGCCAACTCACTGAGCAGGCCACGGAATACCTGCGCAAAGGCGACCTCGAAAAGGCCACCCATAAAATCGACGAGGCCATCGCCGCGGTGAAGCACGCCGGCGAAACAGGCGAGCACTAGGCCGGCTGGCGACCTATTGCGGTGAGATCAGAGGGTTCCAAATTCTGGAGAATCCGAAGTCCTGGAAGTCCTTCTCGTTGGCGGTGGCAAATTCGGTGATGCCAAAAGCGCGAAGAGAAAGAGCGGTGCGGGCGTCGTAAATGCGGCGGCGAGCAAAGGTCGGAGCGGCGGCGCGATGCCAGAGGTCGGCGTGTAATTCGCGACTGGTCGGCGGAAAACCTGTGATTTTCCAGCGAGGATGCTGTCGATAGTGTTGAATCACCTCCGCCGCCTCCGGCGCGGTGAGAGGTTGCGCGAGGACTACGGGGTTGCGCAAAAGTAGATAGAACTCGGTGAAAATGAATTCGCTGAGAGCCACGTCTTCGCGGGAAGAAATCGATTCGATGAATCGACGGGCGGCTTCGTGTTCTGGGGCGGCAGTACTGAAGCTATAGAGCAGCAGATTCGCGTCGATGGAAAGCATCGTGAAAGGCTGGTTGGGGTCAGCCCAGCTGAGGATCCATCTCCGCGAAGGCAACTTCCCGAAGTTGCTCTGCGGTCAATCCTTTCCAGCCGACGCTACTCGAGACGGGCGGAGCCCATGTCACGGAAGGCGCATGGGTTTCTTGAGGATAAACTTGGAGGAGCAGTTCAGCGCCGCGGCGAAAGGTCTCAGCTAAGGACCATTCACGGCGGCGGAGCAAAAGCACGAATTCCTGAAGCAGTTCTTCCGGAACCTGAATTTGTGTTTTGTCATCACTATATATATATCCCCATCATTTTGATGTCAAATTTTACGCCTTTGAAAGGCCCCCTAAGCAATCGGCGAGGTAAAGGCGGTTCATGTGGCGCCGCTCTTCCATGGCGCCGGGGCTGGTGGGGGCGTTGAGCTGAGGTTTGAGGCCGGACGTGCCTTTCAAGGTCTTCATGTTGTTGAGCAGGACAATGGCGATGTCTTCGGCGAGCGGGGAGGGTAGGGCAGGGCGAGGACGCGGAGGGTGCCGGCGATGTGTCGCAGGACGCTTCGGCGAAACGCGTTGCGCCTGGCGGCCGAATCGGAGCGTCCTTCGAGCAGGGTGGCGATGGCGGCGGTTTCCTTTTGCACGTCGACGAGAAGGCGGAGCAGGGTATCGGCGTTTTTTCCGGAGAGGTGGGATCGGCCTGGCGATTGATCTCGGCGAAGAGCGTGTCGATCTGCCCGGCGTAGCGAGTGATCGGGGCGTTCGGGCCGCCGCTGTCACGCTGGGTGGCGGGGTTGCTTACCCGAAATTCCCCCCCGGTACATCCAGTCTCAGCGCTGGAGGGCGATGGAACATCGTCTTGATCGCGCAGGCGGATGAGGGTGGCTTTGTTCCCGGTGGCACTTGCGGGGAGGGGAGCATTGGGTTCTATTGGGTGCTGATTAGGGACGGCGGCGTGTAGACCGCCTTGGGCTGGAATCGAAATCATTCATCGACACTTCTCCGTTATGAAATGCTCTCTCCGAACCGTTGGTTGCATTCTTCTCCTCGCTGCAGTCGCACCGGGCATCGTCTGGGCGGCGGATAAACCGGCGACGGAAGCCACGCCGGCCAAGGAAAAAGCCAGGTATATCCCGCTCTACGCGCAGGTGGATTCCATCACCGACACCGAGCTCACCGTGAAAGGAACCGGGCCGGATCTGAAGTTCGTCATCAATGCCGATACCAAGATCACCAAGGACAAGGCGCACAAGGAACCGGCCAAGGCTTCCGAGGTGAAAGTGGGGCAGTGGATCGGGGGCTCGTATACGAAAGCGGCCGATGGAAGCAACGTCCTGCACTCGCTGCACCTGGCGGTGAATCAAAAGGGCGGACATCTGGCCGCCCCGAAATAGACGGCTTGGGCCCGATAGTAGGGCCGAAAGGAGCCCTCTCTGTGCAGGGCTTCCCGTATGGCAGAAAGGGTGGGGCTTCACGAGCCTCACCGCTCGTCGGCGCTGCGCGCTGTGGAGTTGTGTTTTTTCTAAAGCTTACCCTTGATTTCCCCATCGGTTGAGCGAGCCTCCCAACCTTTCGGCGGTGAGTGGCAAGAAAAGCTCAACTTTTTTGAAAATTTTCTTGCAGAGGGCATGGAATCGCACCAAGTTCCCCGTCCCTTTATACCGCGAGATTTACAACCTCGCGGCTTTTTGTCTTGACCACCGTCGCCGCCCGCCGAACGCAGATAATTTTAGCAGAGACCCCGAAACGCAGAGGATGCACGCCGTCCCCTGCGTTTCTGTGCCTCTGCATTTTTGCGTCCCCGGGTTTGGCGACACGCTAAATCAACCCATTTTCCCACGCGCGCTCTGCCTCACTGGCGGCGGAGTGAAGGCGACCTGCACCACAGCCAGTCCACCGAGCACCACTCATGTCTGAACGCAAATACTTCGGTAAACTCCGGGAAGGCGCCGAGCCCCCGAACCTCATTGAAATCCAGCTCGACTCTTATGTTGAGTTTCTCCAGACGGATGTGTCGCTTTCCAAGCGCAAGGAGACGGGTCTCCAAGCCGTATTCAAGGAAGTCTTCCCCATCACGAGCTACGACGAAAAGGTCACCCTCGACTTTGCCAGCTATGAAATCGGCGAGCCGAAGCTGAGCATCCGCGAGGCGATGCGCGAAGGCCAGACCTTCAGCGCCCCGCTGCACGTCACCTTCCTCCTGAAGGAAGAGCACGGCACCAAGGAAGAGAAGGTGTATATGGGCGAAATCCCGCTCATGACCCCGCAGGGCACGTTCGTCATCAACGGCGCCGAGCGCGTCGTGGTGTCCCAGTTGCACCGTTCGCCGGGCATCTGCTTCGAGAGCTCCCTGCACCTCAATGGCAAGGTCCTCTTCAGCTTCCGCATCATTCCCGACCGCGGTTCCTGGGTGGAAGTGCAGTTTGACACGAATGATCTGCTCTACGTCTACCTCGATCGCCGCAAGCGCCGCCGGAAGTTCCTGGCGACGACTTTCCTCCGCGCCCTCGGTTACGGCTCGGATGAAGAGATTATCAAGCTCTTCTACACCATCGAGAAGCTGAAGCTCAGTGAGGGCCTCGAGGAAGAAGAAATCGCCACCAAGGTGCTCATCTCCGACGTCCGCGACGGCGAGATCACGGTGGCGCGCGCTTTTGAGCCGCTGACCAAGGCGACCATCCGTCAGATCCTCACCCTCGGGGTGAAGGACGTGCAGGTCGTCGACACCAAGGCCGACGACACGATCATCAAGGCGCTGAAGAAGGATCCGGCGCACGACGAAGAAGAAGCGTTGAAGGACATCTACCGCCGCCTCCGCCCTGGCGACCCGCCCACCGTGCCGAACGCCCGTGGCCTGCTCAAGCGTCTCTTCTTCGATCCGAAGAAGTACGATCTCGGCCGCGTCGGTCGTTACAAGATCAACCAGAAGCTTCAGGATAATGGCGTCGACGTGAAGGGTGACGAGCGCGTGATGACCAAGGAAGACTTCATTGCCGCGATGAAGTATCTCACTGGCCTCCGCCGTGGCGAAGGCACGCTCGATGACATCGATCACCTCGGTTCCCGTCGCGTCCGCACCGTTGGCGAACTCCTCGCCAATCAGTGCCGCGTCGGTCTGGCCCGGACGGAGCGTCTCGTCAAGGAGCGCATGACCCTGTTCGACGTGAACATCGAGGGCATGACCCCGCAGAAGCTGATCAACCCGAAGGCGCTGTCCGCGGTCATCCGCGACTTCTTCGGCCGCAGCCAGTTGTCGCAGTTCATGGATCAGACGAACCCGCTCGCCGAGCTCACCCACAAGCGCCGTCTTTCGGCCCTTGGGCCAGGCGGTCTCTCGCGTGATCGTGCCGGCTTCGAAGTGCGTGACGTTCATCCGTCGCACTACGGCCGTATCTGCCCCATTGAGACCCCGGAAGGTCCGAACATCGGTCTTATCTCCTCGATGTCCACCTTCGCCAAGATCAACGACTTCGGCTTCATCGAGACGCCGTATCGCAAGGTCGTGAATGGCAAGGTTCTCGAGCATATCGATTACCTCACCGGCGACCGCGAGGAAAACTACCTCGTCGCCCAGGCCAACTCGCCCATCGATGAGAAGGGCCACTTCACCGCCGAGAAGGTCTCCGTCCGCTATCGCGGCGACTTCCTCGAAGTCGAGCCGTCGAAGGTCCACTACATGGACGTTTCGCCGAAGCAGCTCGTCTCCGTGGCCGCAGGCCTCATTCCGTTCCTCGAGCACGACGACGCCAACCGCGCGCTGATGGGCTCGAACATGCAACGCCAGGGCGTGCCGCTGCTCGTCAGCGAATCTCCGCTCGTTGGCACCGGCATGGAAGGCAAGGTCGCCCGTGACTCCAAGGCCGTGATCGTCTCCGAGGCGAACGGCAAGGTGGCCAGCGTCAGCGCCGACCTGATCATCGTCACCAAGGACGGCGAAATGCCCGAAGGCAAGAAGAAGCTCAAGCACGACCCGGAGGAGGGGATTTACCTCTACGACCTCCGCAAGTTCATGCGCTCGAACGCCGGCACCTGCGTGAACCAGAAGCCGATCGTCAAGAAAGGCCAGCACGTGAAGAAGGGTGACGTCATTGCCGACGGCCCGAACACCGAGAACGGCGAACTCGCCCTCGGCCGCAACGTGCTCGTCGCGTTCATGCCCTGGAACGGCTACAACTTCGAAGACGCCATCACGATCTCCGAGAAGGTGGTCAAGGAGGACATCTACACCTCCATCCACATCGATGAGTTCGAAATCGGCGCCCGCGACACCAAGCTCGGGCCGGAAGAAATCACCCGTGATATTCCGAACGTCTCGGAAGAAGCGCTCCGCAACCTCGGCCCGGATGGCGTCATCCGCGTCGGCGCGGAAGTGAAGCCCGGTGACATTCTCGTCGGCAAGATCACGCCGAAGTCCGAGACCGAACTGGCCCCGGAAGAGCGCCTCCTCCGCGCCATCTTCGGTGAGAAAGCCGCGGACGTGAAGGATACTTCGCTGACCGTGCCCTCTGGTACCTACGGCATCGTCATGGATGTCAAGGTTTCCAGCCGCAAGGAAATCACCCGCGTGAAGCTCTCGCCGACTGAGTCGAAGAAGCAGGCGAAGGTCATCGAGGAAGATTACACCAAGCGGAAGGACGAACTGCACGAGCAACTCACCGAGGCGCTCTCCAATATACTCCTTGGCGAGAAGATCCCGCTCGACGTGGTCAACGCCCAGACCGGCGAAATCATCATCCCGGCCAACCGCAAGATCACCAAGACCCTGCTGCGCAAGCTGGCCGGCGTCTACGATCACGTGGACATCGATCCGTCGCCGATCCGCAACAAGATCCGCGAGATCATCGGCCAGTTTGAGCACAAGTTTGCCGAGCTGGAGCTCGAGCACGAGCGCTCGATGGACAAGGTCGAGAGCGGCGATGACGTCGATCCCGGCATCATCAAGCAGGTCAAGGTTTACATCGCCTCGAAGCGCAAGCTTTCGGTCGGTGACAAGATGGCGGGCCGTCACGGCAACAAGGGCGTTGTCGCCCGGATCGTGCCGGAAGAAGACATGCCGTTCCTCGCGGACGGGACGCCCGTCGAAATCTGCCTCAATCCGCTCGGCGTGCCTTCGCGTATGAACGTCGGCCAGGTTCTCGAGACGCACCTCGGCGTTGCCGCCAAGGCGCTCGGGTTCAAGGTCGCCACGCCCGTCTTCGACGGCATTCACGAGTCGCAGATCTTCCAGTACCTCAAGGACGCGAAGAAGGTCGAAGGCTTCACCTGGGTTACCGAGACCGGCAAGGCGCAGGTCTTCGATGGCCGCACCGGTGATGCTTTCGAGCAGCCGATCGTCGTCGGTTACATTTACATGCTCAAGCTCGGCCACTTGGTCGCGGACAAGATTCACGCCCGTGCGGTCGGCCCGTACTCCCTCGTGACCCAGCAACCGCTGGGTGGCAAGGCCCAATACGGCGGCCAGCGCTTCGGCGAAATGGAGGTGTGGGCTCTCGAAGCCTACGGTGCGGCTTACACGCTGCAGGAACTCCTCACCGTCAAGTCCGACGACGTCCAGGGCCGCACGCGCATCTACGAGTCGATCGTCAAGGGCGACAACTCGCTGGAAGCCGGCACGCCGGAATCCTTCAACGTTTTGATCAAGGAAATGCAGTCGCTCGGCCTCGATGTGAAGGTCGGCGGCAAGGCGCCGGTCACCACGACCTCGCAGCTAATCTAACCAACTTACAACCCACAACCAAACTAGCTAACAGCTAAGCAATACTTATGAGCGAACCTTCCTTTCGTGAATTGATGGGTGAAGAGCGCGCGGTCGGCTTTGATCAAGTCGGCATTACCGTCGCCTCGGCCGAAAGCATCCGCAGCTGGAGCAACGGCGAAGTCAAGAATCCGGAAACGATCAACTACCGCACGTTCAAGCCCGAAAAAGGCGGCCTGTTCTGCGAACGTATCTTCGGTCCGACCCGGGACTGGGAATGCTCCTGCGGCAAATACAAGCGCATCAAGCACAAGGGCGTCATCTGCGACCGTTGCGGCGTCGAAGTGACTCTCGCCCGCGTGCGCCGCGAGCGCATGGGCCACATCGAGCTGGCCGTGCCGGTCAGCCACATCTGGTTCTACAAGTGCATGCCCTCGCGCATTGGTCTCATGCTCGACATGAGCAGCCGCCAGCTCGAGCGCGTCATCTATTACGAGGATTACCTCGTCATCGATCCCGGCCAGACCCCGCTGCAGAAATGCCAGCTCCTGACCGAGGTCGAATATCGGGAAGCCCTCGACCAGTACGGTGAGACCTTCAACGCCGGGATGGGCGCCGAGGCCATCAAGGCCCTGCTCTCCGGCTGCGAACTCGCCACGCTCCAGAAGGAACTGGACGAAGCGATGGGCACCACGCGCTCCAAGCAGATCCGCAAGAAATTGGCCAAGCGCCTCAAGCTCGTGCAGGGCTTTGCCAACTCGCATACCCGTCCCGAGTGGATGATCCTCGACGTGCTCCCGGTCATTCCGCCGGACCTGCGCCCGCTCGTTCCGCTGGAAGGCGGCCGCTTCGCGACCTCCGACCTGAACGATCTCTATCGTCGCGTCATCAACCGCAACAACCGTCTCAAGAACCTGCTCCAGCTCAAGACGCCGGACGTCATCATCCGCAACGAAAAGCGGATGTTGCAGGAAGCGGTCGACGCGTTGTTCGACAACGGCCGTCACGGCCGCGCCGTCACCGGCGCCGGCAACCGTCCGCTCAAGTCGCTCTCCGACATGCTCAAGGGCAAGGGTGGCCGTTTCCGGCAGAACCTGCTCGGCAAGCGCGTCGACTACTCCGGTCGTTCGGTCATCGTCATCGGTCCGGAGCTGAAGCTCCACCAGTGCGGCTTGCCGAAGAAGATGGCGCTCGTGCTCTTTGAGCCGTTCATCATCCGCCGCCTCAAGGAACTCGGCTATGTGCACACCGTGCGCAGCGCCAAGAAGATGATCGAGCGCCAGACGCCCGAAGTGTGGGACATCCTCGAAGAGGTGACCAAGGGCCACCCGGTTCTCCTGAACCGCGCGCCCACGCTGCACCGTCTGTCGATCCAGGCTTTCGAGCCGCAGCTCATCGAAGGCGAAGCCATCCGTATTCACCCGCTCGTCTGCACCGCTTACAACGCGGACTTCGACGGTGACCAGATGGCCGTGCACGTGCCCCTCTCGGTGGAAGCGCAGATGGAGTCCCGCATGCTCATGCTGGCCTCGAACAACATCTTCTCGCCCTCGAGCGGCAAGCCGGTCACCACGCCGTCGCAAGACATCGTGCTCGGCTGCTACTACCTGAGCCAGAACCCGCGCAAGCTGCAGGGCCAGAAAGAGCCGGACCGTCTCCCGCTCTTCGCCAATCCCACGGAAGTGGAATTCGCCATGGCCGAAGGCAGCGTGCGGGCGCACGACCGCATTCGTTACAAGAACCCCGACATCGGCAAGGACACGGTTTACGGCGACAAGACCGCCAAGGTCATCGAGACCACCGCCGGTCGCGTGATCTTCAACCAGATCTGGCCGGAAGGCGTGGGCTTCTTCAACAAGGCCTGCGGCAAGAAGCAGATCTCCGACATTATCTTCCGCACCTACCAGAAGGCGGGCCACCAGGCCACCGTCGAGATGCTCGATCGCCTGAAGGAAATGGGTTTCACCTGGGCGACCAAAGCCGGCGTGTCCATCGGGATCATCGACATGATCATTCCGAAGGAAAAGCACGTCGAGCTCGAGAACGCCTACAAGCAGATCGCAGTGGTCGAGAAGCAGTATCGCTCCGGCATCATCACCGACGGCGAGCGCTACAACAAGATCATCGATATCTGGACCCATGCCGGCGACGAAATCTCGAACGTCATGTTCCGCACCCTCGAGCACAACGAGGGCCGCAAGGAACTGAACCCGGTCTACCTCATGGTCGACTCCGGCGCGCGCGGTAACCGCCAGCAGGTCAAGCAGCTCGCCGGTATGCGCGGCCTCATGGCCAAGCCGTCCGGTGAAATTATCGAGCGCCCGATTACGTCGAACTTCCGCGAAGGCCTGAACGTGATGGAATACTTCATCTCCACGCACGGCGCCCGCAAGGGTCTGGCCGATACCGCGCTCAAGACCGCGGACTCCGGTTACCTCACCCGTAAGCTCGTTGACGCGTCGCAGGACGTCATCATCAACGAGGACGATTGCGGCACCACCCAAGGCATCGTCGTTCGCCCGATCTACGAAGGCGACGAAGAAGTCGTCGACCTCGCCACCCGTATCATCGGCCGCGTGAGTTGTGAGACGGTGAAGGACCCGGTGACGAGTTCCACCGTGCTCAAGCGCAACCATCTGATCGACGAAGCCACCTCGCAAGCGGTGGAGAAGGTCGGTGTCGAGCAGCTCAAGATCCGTTCGGTGCTGACCTGCGAATCCAAGCGTGGCGTTTGCGCCAAGTGCTACGGCCGCAACCTGGCCACTGGCCAGATGGTCAAGCTCGGCGAAGCGGTCGGCATCATCGCCGCCCAGTCCATCGGCGAGCCCGGCACGCAGCTCACCATGCGTACCTTCCACATCGGTGGTGTCGCCTCGGGCACGTTCAAGGTGCCGGTCGTCAAGGCCAAGAACGACGGTGAAATCCGTTTCAATGACCTCAAGGCGGTGCAGAACACCGAGAGCCAGTGGGTCGTTCTGAACAAGAACGGCTCGGTGACCATCCACGCGAAGGATGGCCGCGAACTCGAGCGTTACCAGATCGTCGTTGGTTCGACGATCTCCATCGCCGACGGTGGCCACGTCAAGAAGGGCGAAACCTTCGTGCAGTGGGATCCGCACAACGTCCCGATTCTCACCGAGAAATCGGGCAAGGTGGAATTCCGCGACATGATCGCTGGTGTGACCGTCAAGCAGGAGATCGATCCTGAGACGGGCGTCAAAGGCACCGTCGTCATCGAGCACAAGGAAGACTTGCACCCGCAGATCGTCGTCGTCGACGAGAAGACCAAGGAGATCATCTCCAGCTACTCGATTCCCGCCGGGGCGCACGTCGCCGTCGTCGAGGGCAAGAAAGTGCTGGCCGGTCAGCTCCTCGCCAAGACGCCGCGTAAGCAGGCGAAGACGAAGGACATCACCGGTGGTCTCCCGCGTGTGGCCGAGTTGTTCGAAGCGCGCCGTCCGAAGGACGCCGCCGAAATCGCCAAGATCGACGGCATCGTCGAGATCGGTGGTGCGGTCCGCGCCAAGCGCAAGATCATCGTCACTGATCCGGAAACCGGCGCCGAGGAAGAGCATCTCGTGCCGCTGGCCAAGCACATCATCGTCACCAAGGGCGATTTCGTGAAGAAAGGCCAGCAGCTCACCGATGGTCCCGTGCCTCCGCACGACATCCTCGACGTCTGCGGTCCGCAGGCTCTGCAGGAACACATGGTCAACGAAGTGCAGGAGGTTTACCGCCTCCAGGGCGTGGAAATCGCCGACAAGCACATCGAAATCATCGTGCGCCAGATGCTCCGCAAGGTGAAGATTACCGAACCGGGCGACACCGGCCTCCTCTGGGGCGACCAGGTCGACCGTCTCACCTTCGAGAAGGAAAACGCTGCTGTCGAAGAAAAGGGTGGCAAGCCCGCGGAAGCGGTGCCGGTGCTGCTCGGTATCACCAAGGCTTCGTTGGAGACCGACTCGTTCATCTCCGCGGCGTCGTTCCAGGACACCACGCGCGTGCTCACCGAAGCGGCCACCCTCGGCCGTATCGACCACCTGCGCGGCTTCAAGGAAAACGTCATCATGGGTCACCTGATCCCCGCGGGCACCGGCTTCCCGGCGCACCGCGACATCAAGATCGTGAACCTGGGCGACCATCTTGTATACACCGAGCCCGATCCGACGGAACTCGAGCCCGCGCTCGGGTAATCCGCGAGACGCTAACAAATCATCAACCCATTACCAAAGGGGCGGCGAAAGCCGCCCCTTTCGCTTTTTTGGGGGAAGAGAATACACGTCCGAAGCAAGCTCCGTGGGAAGCTTCGCTTGCGTTTTGGAGATGCGGTAGTCTTCTACCGCTTTGGGGCGAATTCTCGAAAGCGGTAGAGGACTCTAAGCATTACCCACATCTTTGCCCGGTGTTTAGACGTCGAAGGAGATGGCGCCACTGGGAGCGGCGACTTCCTAGTCGCTGACCGAAAACCCGATGCGCGCAGCGCCTCTCTTTGAGGGCGTCGCTCCGCGACGCAG